>CAVRDY010000001.1:0-648419 GCA_963719935.1 uncultured Actinomycetes bacterium
AGCTCGGCGATCGCGGCGGTGTGCTGGTCGATCAAGTTCAGGTGCATCCGGGTCAGGAACGCATGGTGCTCGCTGAACCGGCCGGTCAGCGCCTCGGTTAGGGCCGGGATCTTGCGCGCATCCGCCGGTGTGCCAGATCGGCAAGCACGGCCGGGTCGCGCTGGCCCTCGGCCAGGGCCGCGAGCATCGCCCGACTCGAGACGCCGGTCAGGTCCGAGGCCACCGAGGAGAGCTTGATCCCGGCATCCTCGAGGAGCTTCTCCAGCCGCAGGATCTCGCGGGACCGTTCCCTGGTGATCGAGGTGCGGGTGCGCGTCAGGTCCCGCGCTCGCGCACCGGCGCGGGTGGCACGAACGAGGCTCGGACCAGACCGTGGGCACCGGCTGTGCCAGCCAGGTGGCATCAGACACGTCGCTCTTGCGGCCCGGCATGTTCTTGACGCGGCGCGCGTTGACCAGCACCACCTCGAAGCCGGCATCCTCGAGCAGGTAGTAGAACGGCTTCCAGTAGTCCCCGGTCGCCTCCATCACCGCGCATGACACCTGCTCATCGACCAGGTGCTCACGGAGGGCCAGGATCTGGTTGGTCATCGCCCCCCAACTGGTCACCGTCTCCTGCGTGCGCCGGCTCCCCGACGTGGCGACCCGCACACAGACCTTGGCCCCCTTCTTGGCACCGACCCCCAACACCGCCGCACCCCTCACAGCCAACCAACAGAACGGGGTGAGCGCCACACCACAATCTTCGCTCACCCCGGCGAGCACCCATAGGTGCTCTACGTTGCTGACCGGGAGCGGGACTGGAACCGTGACGGTCCCGGGACTGGTGGCGGGACGTGTCCCTCGGTGCGCTACGCGATCGGGTGAGTTCGTTCGGGCTCTGCCCGAGGTGCCACGCCGGCCTGGTCGCGGATGGGCCGCGGTCGTTGCCTTCGCTGATTTCGCACGACCGCGCCAGATGGCGGGCGGCGGCGATGGTCTCGGACGTGTAGTTGTTTGGCTCGATGATTGCCGCCGGGCCGACGACAACGTGGAGTGCCCACGGCCGGGTACCAGGACGGCGAGTTCGGGATCGTCGACGATCTCGTCGATGGCGCGGTGGCGAGCGCTCCGGAGTTCACGAGCACGGCGATCTCGGCCAGTCGATCCCGGTCGGCGCGGACCGGCGTCGCGTGGTCATCGATCGGGGCGTACCACCGCCCATCAGGACCCTGCCGCCAACCAGGGGAGCACGCTCAGCCACACCGAGACGGTACCGCCCACTTCTCGACCGCGCCGACCCCCAACGCACACGCGCATCCCGACGAACGACCTTTCAGCGCCCCATGAAGCTCTCGGCCGAATCGATCGACCGATGAACGACCAACGATCAGGGTCACAGACTGGCTCGCGGCCGAGCAGGGCGTTCCCGGGACCGGACCGGAACCCATACGGGAACGTTACCAGGAACGGGTCGTGCCGGCTGGTGTCGTCCTGTCCGCACGCCACTGATGCTCCCGCCCTCCGTTTCGCTCCGGTTGGGCTCCCGCCCTCCGTGTCTCGCTTGCTACGGGTTGGGGTCAAGGCTGCCGGCGAACGCGCGGCGCACCGTGACGACGGGACCGTGTGCGGGAAGATGCGACACGGCCGGGACCGAAACCGGGACCGAATCGGGATGCGATGCGCGATGAAGTCACTCCCGCCACCGTGTGAGACGCCCCGACCAACGACCCGGGCTATGACCTGACCGACGACTTGTGTCGACGCCGGCACGACTGGTGTGACGAAGAACCTCGCAAAGTTCGGGGACGGGCGCGCGGCTCAGGGGTGGGTAAGAGAAGATGGAGGTGCGCGCGGATGTTGAACATCGGGCGGATGGCTGTTGGCCAGCAGACGTACTACCTGTCGATCGCCACAGGCGTCGAGGACTACTACACCGGTCGGGGTGAAGCCCTGGGCCGCTGGCTGGGCGTGGGCGCCGGCCTGTTGGGCCTCGACGGCATGGTCGACGAGGCCGACCTCACCGCGGTGCTGGAAGGCCGAGCACCCGGGAGCGACGTGCGGTTGACCAGGGCGAAGGTGCCGGGCTTGGACTTCACGTTCCGGGCCCCCAAGAGCGTGTCGTTGCTCTACGGGCTGGGTGAGGCCGGCACGGTGACCGGTGAGGTGGTCGCCGCGCACGAGGCCGCCGTCGACGCCGCCATCGGCTACCTCGAGCGCCAGGTGTGCCTGTCGCGTCGTCGGACCGGCGGGGTCCAGCACCAGGTGTCCGGCGACGGGTTCGTCGCCGCGGGGTTCCGCCACCAGACGTCGCGGGCGGGGATCCGACGCTGCACACCCACGTGCTCATCGCCAACATGACCCACATGCCCGACGGCCGGTGGGGGGCGTTGCACTCGCCGCCGATGTTCCATCACGCCAAGACCGCCGGGTTCCTCTACCAAGCCCAGCTGCGCGCCGAGCTCACCCGCCGTCTCGGCGTCGAATGGCAGCCGGTCACCAACGGCTACGCGGATGTCGCCGGCATCCCCCGCGACCTCATCGACGTGTTCTCCCAGCGCCGGGCCGAGATCCTCGACGCGATGGAAGCCCGCGCGGAGCACTCGGCGAAGGCCGCGCAGAACGCCGCGCTCGACACCCGCCGGGCGAAGGTCTACGAGGTCGACGCCAACGCGCTGCGAGCCGACTGGGCCCAACGTGCTGACGAGCTGGGGTTCGGGCCCGCCGAGGTCGCCGAGCTGCTGGAGCGTGGCGTGACCCGGGAGCCGCAGCTGTGGTCGGTCGGCGACGCTGTTCGATGACCTCGCCTCGGCGACCGGAGTCACCGAGCACGCGTCGACGTTCGGGCGTCGTGATGTTGTGCGGGCGATCGCCGAGCGGATGCCCGACGGCGCCGATGTGACCGCCATCGAGGACCTGACCGACGGGTTCCTCGGCCAGGCGTCGCCTTGTCGAGGTCGGCGACGTCGCCGGCGAACCGAGATGGACCACCGTCGAGCTGTTGCTCACCGAGAACCGCGGTCGTCGACGTGCCCGCACCCAGCGCGATGCCGGGGCCGGATCGTCGCCAACCCGAGATGGTCGAGGCGGCGATCGCGTCACGGCCGTCGATCAGCGACGAGCAAGCGGCGATGGTCCGACACCTCACCACCTCTGGTGCGGGGATCGACGTGGCCGTCGGCGCCGCGGGCACCGGGAAGACCTTCACCTTCGACGCCGCCCGCGACGGATGGGAAGCGTCGGGCTACTCGGTGTTCGGCGCCGCGCTCTCGGCGCGGGCGGCCGCCGAGCTGTCGGCCGGGTCGGGGATCCCCGCGATGACCATCACCCGGCTGCTCAACCAACTCGACGAAGACCGCCTGCTCCTCGACGCCGGCTGCGTGGTGGTGATCGACGAGAGCGGCATGGTCGGCACCCGCACCCTCGACGCCATCTCGCGCCACACCACCGAAGCCGGGAGCGAAGTTGGTGTTGGCCGGTGACACCGCGGAGCTGCCCGAGATCGACGCCGGCGGTTCGTTCCGGGCCATGTCGCTGCACGTGCCGTCGACCGTGCTGGTCGAGAACCGCCGCCAGATCCACGAGTGGGAGATCGGCGCGCTCGACGACCTCCGCAACGGCCGCGTCTCCGAAGCGGTCGCCGCCTACGGGAACAACGGCCGCATCATCACCGCCGACAACGCCGACGCCCTCCGGCAACGCCTCGTCGACGACTGGTTCGCTGCACCCGGTGACGACAAGGTCATGATCGCCACCCGCCGCGCCGACGTCGCCGACCTCAACGACCGCGCACGCGCCCTGCTCGACGCCGCCGGGCGGTTTGGGAACCACGAGCTGCACATCGACAAACGCATCCAGGTGGCCGGCCGCGAGTTCGCCGTCGGCGACAAGGTCCTCGCGACGGGACGCAACCACTACGACCTCGACATCCTCAACGGCGACGTCGGCACCGTCACCCGCATCAACGAGAGCCGCAAGACCGTGACCTTCAAGTGTGAACGGGTAGACGAGGAGCGGACCATGCCCACCGATCGTCTCGAGGCCGGGTTCTTGGATCACGGTTACGCCCGCACCAACTACAAGACCCAGGGCGCCACCGCCGATCGGGTCTTCACGTTGGGCGGCGATGGTGATCTCGATCGCCAGGCCGCCTACACAGCGCTGTCACGGGGCCGGGTCGAGAACCGCCTCTACATGTGCACCCCCGACGACGACGTGTGGGACATCCTCGCCCCCAACCCGCAACGCAGGCAGCGACCGGAGGGGCGGGAGCTGTTGATGGACCACGCCGAACGTGAACTGTCACGCGACCGCTCCCAGCACCTCGCCAGCGAGCTGCTCGACGACCTCCCGAAACCGGACGGTGACCCGGTCGGGGTCGGTGGTGACGCGTTGCTCGGCGAGCTTCCCGAACCGGACGCCCGACGCGAGCGCAGCTCGCTGGCCGACGACCTCCTCGCCGACCTCCCCGAGCCGGGCCCCGTGGACGAGGACCTCGCCGAGCAGGTCGCCAAGGTCACCGCACGCCTCGACGCGCTCGAGCACCGGGCAACGGTCGCCGACGACGACTTCGGGATCGACCTGTGGTGAGGGGCCGAATCAGGGTGCCCGCGTGGGCCGTCCCGGTTGGATGCGGCCAGTGGTTGCGTCCGCACTCTTCGTGCGGGTCGCTGCGCGTTGTGCAATGCTCCCTGGCGATTTGACAGCCCAATCCATGGGGGAGGGGTCATGCGGCGGCGCGGGGACGAAGTCATACAGGGCGGCGCGGTGCGGACCGGTCGCCGTCGGGCGGGTAGGTCCGGGAGCACTCGGGCGACGATTGTGTTGGTGGTGGCTGCGCTGGTGGCTGCCGTGTTGGCGGTCGCGCCGCCGACACCGGCCGCGGTGGCGCAATCGGCGCCAGCCCAACCTCAGGGCGACATCGTGTTCGTGGTGGATGAGTCGGGTTCGATGGCGGGCGAGATCGACGAGGTCCAGGCCCGCCTGGGTGACATCGTCGCCCAGCTCGAAGCATCCGGGCTGGACTTCCGATTGGGTCTGGTCGGCTACGCGGGCGGCAACCGCCTGTACTCGCCGCTCACCGACGACATGGACGCCTTCGCGGTGGCGGTGAACCAGTTGAACCTCGACGGAGCGAACCCCGAGGCAGGGTTCTCGGCGACCGTGTTCGCGATGTCCGACGCGCTCGGCCACCGACCCGACGCGGGGACGTGTGAGGTGTTGATCTCCGATGAGGACGCGGATGGCCCGGGCAACAGCCAGTTCGACCCGGACTTCCCCGAATCCAAGAACGACGCTCTGGCCGCGTTGGCGGCCCGCGAAGCGGTGTTCGTTGGGGCGGTGGGCACCGACGGTTCCTCCGAGGTCGACTACGGACCCGAGGCGGGAAGCCTCGCCGCGGAGACCCGGGGGGCGTTGTTCCCGATCGGCGATTTCACCGACGACGCCGGCCCACTGCTGGAGTCGCTACTCACGACGTGCATCGAGACCGCCAACCAGGAGCTCCCACCGATCGCGAACGCGGGCCCCGACCAGTCGGTGATCGAGGCCGAGGTCGCCACCCTGGACGCGACCGGCTCGGCGTTGGGGTACATCGACACGGTGCCCGGGTTCAACTCGGTGTGGGACGCCGCCCGGCGGGTTCTGCCTGATGAGGTGTGTCCGCCGTGGACGCTGACCGACACCACCGCCCCGGAGCCCTATGTGTTGAACGGGGCGTTGCGGTTCTCGACGCCGTCGACGAACTCCAACGATTCCTATTACTCCCAGGTAGGCGCCGACTTGTTGGCGCCACGACCGGACCCGTTGGTGATCGAGGCGCGGATGCGTGAGACGTCGTCGACCAACACTGCTGGCCAGGTCCGGCGAGGCGCGGCGATCGATATCGCGGTGGGCGCCAACGTGGGCAACACGGTGTATATCGGCGACGACCGGGTGTTGTTGTTGTCGGCGGCGAACACGCAGGGCGCGTTCGCGAACGTCGACACCGCTTCCTTCCACGATTTCCGGGTCGAGGTCGACGCCGACGGCGCCATCCGGGTGTTTCGCGATGGGGCGTTGTTGATCTCGGGCCACACGTTCACCGCCGCCGGAAACTACGGGACCGACCCCCGCATCGCGTTCGGAGATATCTCACCGGCGGCGCGGGGTGCGTCGGAATGGGAGTACGTCCGCCACAACGCGTCGGCCGCCGCGTCGGCGTGCCCGGACCCATTGTCGTATCGGTGGGAGCAGATCGGGGCGTCGGGCCCGCCGGTCACCTTGTCCTCGAGCGGGGTGGCGTCGCCGTCGTTTCGCACCGTCGACGACGGCACCTACGACTTCCGGCTGACGGTCACCGCCCCCAACGGCCACAGCTCGACCGACGATGTCCGGGTCACGGTCACCAACGCCGCGCCGGTCGTGTCGCCGGGCGGGGTCAGCTTCGCGACCGAGAAGGGTGTGTCTCTGGTGACCGCGACGTTCACCGATCCCGGCGTGGTCGACACCCACACCGCGACGGTGGATTGGGGTGACGGCACCGACCCGGTGTCGGTTCCGGTGTTGGCCCAGGGCACCGGGTGGGGCGAAGTCCAAGCGGCGCACACCTACTCCACCGACGGGACGTTCACGGTCACGGTCACCTTGTCCGACGACGACGGCGGCACCGACACTGCGGAGGCGATCAGCGTCGAAGCGACCGACACCGAGGTTGTGGTCCTGCCCGGGTCGGGGGTGGCGTTGTGGGCCGACTCGACCACCGCCAAGAAGACCCTGCAGATCTCCGGCTCCGGACACACGATCATCGGGGTGACCCACACCAACCATGAGCTCAAGGTCACCGGTTCCGGAAAGACGTTCACCGGCGCCACCGAATATGTGACCTCCGCCCAGATCTCGGGGTCGGGGCACACCTTCACCCCACCCGTCGTCCAGGTCCCCGCTGCGGGTCCGCCGGTCACCTTCGACATCGCTGACTATCAGCCCGGCGGCCGCGCCGCCCTCGCGGCGGGCGCCGACTTCCATGACATGTCGTCTGTGTGCGGCCCGAAGTGGAACCCGTCGGGCACCCTCGCCCCGGGCGTGTATTGGGTGCCGTGCGATGTGCAGTTCTCCGGGCACCTCGCCTCGTCGGGGCCGATCACGATCGCGGCGTCGGGCGACATCCACGTCTCCGGGCACGCCCAAGCCTTCGTCGCCCCCTACATCGACAACCTGTTGTTCATCTCCGCCGACACGTCGGGCTCCGCGATCAAGACGTCGGGGTCCGACGGGACCTTCACCGGGTTCTTCTACGCCCCCGACGGCGGCATCGACGTCTCCGGATCCGATCAGACCTTCACCTGCGGGCTCATCGGCGACACCATCAAGATCACCGGGTCACGCGGCACCTTCGACGCGGCGGGATGCCCAGGCGGCACCGCCGGGACCACCATCGACGAGATCGCGGTCCCGGCCCCACCGCTGTGGGTCCCGACTCTCGACCTGACCCACACGGCGGACCGTGCCGATGTCGCCCCCGGTCAGACCATCGCCTACACGACCGACACCACCAACGACGGAACCACCCTGGTGATCCCCGGGATCATCGCCGCCCGCAACCTCGACTCGACCGCCACCGCGACCATCGACGGCGCGACCGTGCTTGTCGAATACCAAGACGCGGTCACCTCCAACTGGGTCACGCTGGGCACCAACACCGGGCCGACCCCCACCGCGACCCTCGCGTCCGAACCGACACCTGAGGACGGTGTCGTCTACCCGACGACCGGCGACCGCATCGCCGGCACCACCATCGACGCGGGCGCCCCGGCGTCGTGGGCCGCCGCCGCGGTCATCAACCTCGACCCCGCCCAGGTGACCATGCTCTTGGACCCCGCCCAGGTGTCGGGCCTACGGGCATCGGCGACCCTCACGGTGTCGCCGTCCCAGCTCGCGACCCGCCAGGTCATCGGCTTCGACCCCGAGCTCCTCGACACCCTCCGCACCCTGGGATCGGACATCGACGACACCAACGTCACCGTCGGGCTCCCCGACGGCACCGAAACCATCCACACCCCCACCACCATCGCCGCCCTCGCAACCCTGGCCCCCGGCGACACCGCCACCGTCGCCTCCGCCTACGCAGTCGCGGCGCCGGTGCCGCCCGCCCCCGAAGAATCACCCGGCGACTACACCAGCCGCCTCGCCGCAATCGACGGGACCGTGCTGGTCTCCACCGGCTTCGCCCACGGCCAAGCGACGATCGGCCCCGTCCTCGCCCCCCAACAGGCGACGCTCACCACCGTGCGCCTCCCGGTCCTCGAGACCGCAGTGACCGCACCCGAACGCGTCGCCGCCGCAGCCGTCGCCAACTGGGCGATCCAGATCACCAACACCGGCACCGCCCCCGCCACCGCCATAGCTGTCGAGATCGCTATCGCCGGCGTCGGGCCCCTCCCCTTGGTTGGTGTCCCCGCATCGCTCGCCCCCGGACAATCAGCCACCGTCACCGCGTCGTGGCTCGTGCCCACCGACCGGTTCGAACCAGTGGTCGCTCTGTCGCGGGTCACGTGGGGCGACGGAGCGGCCAACACCTACGGGCCCCTCGACTTCTCCCAAACCTCCGAAGTCGACACCGCCCCCGCCGGCGGCGTCACCATCTCGGGGGTCACCGGCCGGTTCTTCGACGCCACCGCCACCCACACCGCCTTCACCGCCACACCCGCAGACACGCCGATCTTCGAGCAGGCGTTCCCCGCGATCGTGTTCAACCCCGCCGAGGGCACCATCCCCGCCCAACCCGCCGGGATCGATGACACCACCCGCCCGTTCACCAACGTCGCCATCGCCGCCAACGGCCGCGCCACCGGCACCGTCGTCGCCCAAGGCAACGGCGAGGAAGCCGGCGTCGGCGACCTGGCCGAGTTCCAAGCCGTCTTCGACGGCACCCTGACTTTCGCCGAGGCCGGCACCCACAACCTGACGGTCACCGCGGATGCCGGGTTCGTGCTCGGTATCGACAGCGCCACCCGCGTCGCGGGCGAGCTCGTCGCCGCCCCGGCCGCCACCGCGTTCGAAGGGTTCGATGTGGTCGCCGCCCACAACACCCCGACCCCGGTTCCCGTCGCCTACCAGGTCACCATTTCGGTCCCCGCCCCCGGCGACTACCCGTTCGAACTCGACTACTTCGACACCAACGACGACACGTTGACCCTGGTCCTCTCCGCATCGGCCGGGCAGGCCCGGTCGTTGTGGTTGGGCAACGACATGGTCGGCGACGTCTTCCAAACCGACCTCAACGGTGCTGTCCTCACCCAACTCCCCGCCACCCCCCGCACCGGAGTCGCCCACGACGGCGCCCGCCTCTACGTCGGCGACAACGCCGGCAACATCGAAGCCCGCTCCGCTGACGGCACCACCGTCCTCGACACGTTCAACATCCCCCGCACCTCGGGGACCGCGGCCGAGGACCTGGCCTGGGACACCACCCGCCAACGGCTGTGGCGCATCGACAACAACAACCGGCTCCGCAAGATCAACCCGGTCACCGAAACCCAAGAAGCCGTCTACAACCTCCCCACCTCCGACACCGTCCTGGGCACCCTGGGTGGGATCGGCGTCGACTACGACGAAGCCCGCGACGTCCTCTACGTCTCCTACTGCAAGAAAACCCCATGTCAGGACAACGGCGGGCTCGTGCAGACCGTCGACCCCGACACCGGCACCGTCACCTCGAACCTGTTCCGCACCACCGGCGAGTTCACCGGCGGCCTCGCCTACGACCCTGCCGATGACACCCTGTGGGTCGGCCGCCACTTCGACGTCGCCCACTACACCCTCAACGGCACCTTCCTCGGCGCGTTCCCCGACCCGCCCCCGGCGCCTACGTCGACGGCCTCGCCCTCACCAACGCCACCACCACAACCATCGCCCCGCCCGGCGGCCTCGTGTTGTCCCCGGCGTTCGAGATCCCCGCCACCACCGGAACCCCCGAAGAAGTCTCGGTCTACGCCACCGACCCCGCCGGCAACGCCGCCGTCGGCGTCACCGTCACCCTCACAGTCACCGGCGCACACCCGACCACCCCCACCGCGGTCACCAACACCTTCGGCATCGCCGTGTTCACCCTCACCGCGACCACCGCCGGAAACGACCTCCTCCAAGCCTCCGCCACCATCGCCGGCCACCAACTCAACTCGAACGCGAACACCATCGACTGGACCGCCGGACCCCCCGGATCAGGCGGCGGGCCCGGCTCTCAGATCGACGGGATCACCCCCGACGACGGGACCACCATCACCGAACCCACCCCCATCACCATCGGTACCGTCACCCCACCGCCGGGCGAAACCGTCGACACCTGGCAGATCATCGCCCACCCCGCCGACCAACCCGACGACAAGATCATCCTCGCCGAAGGCACCGGCAACCCACCCACCGACCCCGACACGATCGCCGTCATAGACCCGACCGTGATCGACAACGGCATCTGGATCATCGCGATCGAAGTCGTCGACACCGGCGGCGGGCTCGGCACCACCGAAACCTCCGTGATCGTCGACGGCCAACTGAAGCTCGGCCGCTACCACATCACCTACCAAGACCTCGCCGTCCCCGTCGGCGGCATCCCCATCCAAGTCCTGCGCACCTACGACACATTGAACAAGGACCACGTCGGCGACTTCGGCAACGGCTGGACCCTCGACGTCTCCGACTTCCGCGTCCAAATCAACCGGCCACTCGGCGACGGCGGCTGGGAACGCTACGCGTGCGGCGGCGGCATCATCTTCGTCAACTACTGCTTCCGCACATCGCGCTCCCACTACGTCACCGTCACCTGGCCCGACGGCCGCACCGAAACCTTCGACTTCACCCCCAGAGGCCTCACCTCGTTCTTCGGGGCCGGCGCCATCGCCTCCTACACCCCCCGGGCAGCAGCCACATCCACTCTTGAACCGGCCGGCGGCGCCAACCTCGGATGGACCGGCGACGGCAACCTCTACAACGACCCCTTCACCCCCGGCACCCTCTACGACCCCGATCGGTTCGTGCTCGTCGCCAACGACGGCACCCGCTACACCCTCGACCGCAACGACGGCCTGATCCAAGCCGAGGACCGCAACGGCAACACCGTCACCATCGACGACCTCGGCATCCACAGCAGCAACGGACCCGACATCGACTTCACACGCGACGGACTCGGGCGCATCACCTCCGCCACCGGCCCCGACAACGAGGCCGCGGTGTACGGATATACACCTGCCGGCGACCTTGACTCTGTCACCGACCCCAATAACCACGAAACCAGCTTCGACTACGTCGACCACGCCCTTACCCAGATCACCGACGCGCTCGGCAACCCGTTCCAGCGCCTCGAGTACGAGGACGGGCGCCTTGTAGCCGTTGTCGACGCCAACAACAACCGCACCGAGATCACCACCAGCGTTGGCTCGCGCACCCAGACCGTGACGTCACCCGATGGACGACAGATCACCCTCTCCAGCTTCGACCAACGTGGCAACGAGACCGCCCGCGATGACATCTTCGACGGAACTCACCACATCTCGTCACGGACGTACAGCGACGACGGTCGCGACCTCGTCACCTCTCGGACCGACCCCAACAACCACACATGGACCGCCGACTACGACGACCATGGCCACCTAGCGGCGTTCACCGACGCCAAGGGACAAACCGCCACCCTTGAGTACGACGATTACGGGAGCCCGACAGCGGTGGTGGACGAGAACGGGGGCACCGTCACGTTCGACTACGACACCCGCGGCAACCTCACCACCCTCACCGACCCAGTTGGGCGCCACCGCACCTGGACGTACAACAGCCGTGGGGACACGCTTACCCAATCTGACGACCTCGATCTCCGCCGCACCTGGACCTACACGTCGGCCGGCCGAGTCGCCTCCATGGTCGACGCGCTTGGCACGACTACCTATGGCTACGACAGCGCAGGGCGCCTTACCAGCGAGCAACGACCCGAGGGGGCCGTCACGTACAGCTATGACGACGGCGGCCGGATGCTCACCATGGTCGACCCATCCGGCACCACCACCTACGGCTACGACAACGCCGGCCGCGTCACCTCCTCGGCTGCCGCCGCTGGCACAATCACCTACGGATACCGTCCCGACGGACGTCGCCAAACGATGACCACCCCGCACTCGACCACGTCCTATGACTACGACCCTGCAGGCCGACTGTCCACTCTGACTGACACCCTGGCCGGCGTTGTCACGTTCACCCACTCCTACGGCGGCATCGACACCATCACCAGACCCAATGGCGTCACCACCGACAACACCTACGACCTCGCCGGCCGGCTCACGAGCATCGACCACGCCGGACCCAGCGGACTCATCGATTACTTCGACTACTCCCTCGACCCCAACGGCAACCCCACGACCATCCAATCGACCGACGGCACCGAGACCTACACCCTCGACGACCTCGACCGCCTCACTGCCGTGACCTACCCCAGCGGCGACACCGAGACCTTCGCTTACAACCCTGCGGGCGACCGCACCGAATCGTCCCTAAACGGAGACGCAACCAGCTACGAGTACGACGCGGCCGGGCGCCTCGACACACTCACCTCGCCGAGCGGAACCGTCGACTTCACTTGGGACGGAAACGGCAACCTCAGCTCGACTAGCGAAGGCGACGCCTACACCTGGACGAGCCGCAACATGATGGCTACCGCCAGCGTCGGCACCGTCGTTCAGACCTACCAGTACGACGCGGCCGGGATCCGGGTGGCGGTAGACGGCGACGCCTGGTTGTGGGATCGAAATGTAGGTCTCCCTCAGCTCCTGTCGGATGGATCCTCGACATTCCTTCCGGGCCTCGAACAACGCGACGGCGGAGCATCTCTGTGGACCCTCACGGACGCTTTAGGTTCTACGCGAGCTGTGAGCGATGCGACTGGAGCCGTGACCGGGTCAGCGGACTACACCGTGTTCGGTACTCCGAGGTCTCCCAGCGGGGTGGCATCGCGCACATCCTTCGCGGGTGAGGTGGCTGATCCCACAGGCCTCCTACACCTTCGTGCGCGCCAGTACGACCCCACCACCGGCACCTTCCTGTCTGCTGACAGTATGCAGTTGTCCGGTCCGGGCACTCAGGGCATGTCGCGCTATGGCTATGCACTCGGAAGCCCGGCCAGCCTTACGGATCCGAGCGGCAAGTCAGTCCTTCTTGAAGCGGCGAGCCTCATCGCACCGCTTGGCCCTGCGGCGGCGCGTGCTGACGAGGAACAGCAGGGCTGGCTCGATGCGTTGCGCGAGGAACTCTGTCCTGAAGACATCGAGGCGCTGTACCTGGCAGCGATGACGGTGGTCGCAGCAGATCTAGTGCTGCTGCCGATGCACATGGCCGAGTGGACGAACCTGCGAGGCGGCGCTGTGGCCCTAGCTGCGGCCCTGGGCATCTACGGCGCACTCACATTCAGCTTTGCTGCCGCAGGGTTCTGGGCAACACAATGCTGAACGCTCTGCTGGGAGTCGCCTTTTTGGCACTCGCCCTCCTACCCCTCCGCGTCCTGGTTCGCGCTTGGAAACGTCAGGATCGACCTCAGAGCGCTCGGATCGCCGAATGCATCGCCGCCAGCGCTGGAGTGCTCGTGACAGTTCTCGTCGGGCTTCGGTTGATCGCTTCTGCGTGGTGACAGTGACGGGTCTTCCGCAGCGTGTCGACCGCGCACACGGAAGACGCCCAGCGACCGCCTCGTTCATTCATCCCCCAGGTGGGCGCAGGCTATGCAGGTGTTCGGTGCATTCATCGCTCTGGTGAACAGTGTGATCCTGTTCCGTCAGCTTCTTCGGGTTCAGGAGAAGGATTACCCGAAGGTGACCCGCGTGGTCGCTGCGATCTCATTGAGCTTTGGCATTGCTCTGATGATCTGGATCGCTGGCAGCCTCCTGGTGGCCTGACGGCTTCCCAGATCGCGATGGTGTCGACGGCGGTGACCTACCTCGGTTGTGTGCTCTTTGGAAGAACCCCGGTTTGCTGGATCAGAGCCTGACCCGCTCGTCGACCGAACGGGTCGTCTGTCCAGGTGATCGACAGATGGAGCTCACAGTCGTTCGGAGTTGATGGCGCGGTGATGGGAGGCCGCTTCCGATGAGCAACACCATCTTCGGGCTGCTGGCTGTCGATCGCCTTTGCGGTCTTTCCGGCGATCGCGTTGCGAGCTGCGTGGCGAGCGCGCGACATGCCGGCCGCACTGAGGCAATGCCAGATCGCCATCGCGGCGATCGCCATGTTCGGTACGCTCGGTGTCGGGCTGTACCTTCTGGTCAGCTGATCCGGAGGACGATCGCTCTTGACGGCGCCAGTCTCATTCAGTGGGCCGCTCCCCGTGGCGCTCCGCCTCGGTTGGTCCGTCTTCGCTGGCCTCGCGGCCGTCCAGGCGCTGTGGATTGCCCAGGAGGATCCGCCGTCAGCGGTCGTTCTGGTACTCGCGGTCGCAGCTGTGGTCCCCTGGTTCGAGCATCGTTGGTCACCGGCGGCACTGGTGCTGTCTGTCGTGGCGGCAGCGGGGCTTCTGGTGCTCGGCTCAGTTGATAGCCACCTATCCGCGTTCCTCGTGTTCCTCGTGGGAGCCTTGCTCGCCCTTCTCCTCAAACGTCGGGTCGCCGAGCTTTCCCAGGGAGATGCGGCTGACTAGCACGATGTAACCGGGGAGCACCTCGAGGTCCGGACGAAGCGAGATCAGAGCGGTCGTGTACCGGACTGTGCCCACCATCGCGCACGTTTGCTCGTGGTGGGTGCGTGGCCGAACGTGAGCGGACTAGGCCGGAAGGGTGAGTGTGCTGGTGATCACGGCGTCGTGTAGCCGAGGTGCAAGTCCCCCCTCCGACACCGCCAGCCAGCACACGAGCTGGTTGGGCTTCCACCAGCACCTTCTTGTCTTCGGGGTGCCAGGTGAGCCGCAGCCCCAGTGCCTCGTAGAGCTCAGCTCGTTGCTTGGGGTCGGCATTGGCGAGCACGGCGACCATGTCGCCGAGTCCTTCGATGAGCCCACGCAGGTCGGCGACGGTGGGCGCGTCGGCGGGGGTTGCGGTGCGTAGCGCCATGTCGGCGCGATTGCGTTCGGCGGTGACTTCAGCCATCCAACCCGCGACGGTCGCAGCATCGGCGCCAGCATCGAGCGCGGACCGGTACTGGGCGAGGCGCTGGTCGCAGTCGGCGATGGTCTGGCGGGCCTGCTCGGCTCGTGACGTGTCCTCGTGCTGCTCGTAGGCGGCGGCGAGCTGCTCGCAGGTGGCGTCGAGGTTGTCGGGGTCGAACAGCCGCCCGAGCCATTCGTCGAGAGCGGGGACGACCTTGTCCTCCCGCAGGTAGACGGTGCGGGGGTGCTCGACGCCCTTCTTCTGCGCGTACTGCTCGCGGAAGGTGCACCGGTAGTGGGCTTTGCCGTGGTTGTAGTTGCCGCCCATCCGCCGGCCGCAGACCCCGCAGAACAGCAGCCCCCGCAGCAGGTAGGCCCGCTCGGTGGGCATGACGGTCTTGGGGCGGGCGACGCGCACGTGCGAGGCCATGATCGCCTGCACCTGGTCGAAGGTCTCCATGTCGATGAGCGGCTCATGGGTGATCTCAGCCGACCAGATCCACTCGCCTTTCTCGTTCCACCGCATCCGGGTGCGGTGTCCGAGGGCGACGTCTTCGGGGTCGAGCAGGTCCTCGTCCTTGCGCTGCCGGGCCCAGACCTGGTGGCCCGTGTAGCGGGGGTTGTGCAGGATGGCCCGCACTGCCGAGTGCGCCCAGGCGCCACCGGAGTGCTGGCGGTGACGGTTGCGGCCCGGGTCGTGTGCCGAGGGGGAGGCGATGCCGTCGGCGGTGAGCGCTTCGGCGATGGAGCGGAGGCCGTGACCATCGAGGTACTCGGCGAAGATGCGCTGCACCACAGGCGCAGCCTCGGGGTCGGGCTCGAGCCGATGTTGGCGCTTCCCGTCGGCGGCTTTGGCCGGGTTCGGGTGGGCGCCGGCGTCTGCGAGTTGGTAGCCGTAGGGCGGTCGGCCGCCGAGGTAGCGGCCCTCGGTTGCGGCCTGTGACGCCATCGCGGTGCGCACTCGGACCTTGATCCGGTTGCGCTCGCCCTTGGACATGCCGCCGTAGAGCGACATGACGAGGTCGTGCGCTTCGCTGTCGGGATCCACTCGGCCGCCGACCTCGGGCACCCACAGCTCGACGCCGTAGTGAACGAGGGTCGGGAAGGTGAGCCCGAACTGCTGGCCGTAGAACGCCCGGGCCGGTTCGCCGATCACCACCGCGTCGAACGGCCGGTCATCACGACGGCGAAGGTCATCGAGGAGGCGGGACGCCTCGGGCCGGCGCTTCCACGGCAGGGATCGGGACTGCCCGATGTCGAAGTACTCGGCGACGACCTCGCCGTGGCCTTCGATGATCTGGGTGGCCCGCGAGAGCTGCCACGCTTTCGAGGACGCGGGGTCCTGCTGGTCCTCGGTGGACACCCGGCCGTAGAACGCGAAGCGCTTCGACATGGTCACGACGCTACGGCCTCGGGCGCGTCCACGGAAGGACCGATTCGCAGCTCGACCACCAACGCATCGCGGGCCGCGTCGCGAACCATCGCCGCGAGCACCCGCGCCGCCGCGCCCGTCATCGGCGGAAGCTCAGCAGGTAGCTCGACAGCGACCGTCGCACGGCCGGATCGGGAAGTCATGGGCCAGACCGTGACGATCGATACGACCTGATGGGATGAAGGAGCGCAGCGTCGTTCCTGCGTGACCGGTTCGTGTGGAGTCGGGCGCCGTTGTTCGTGGAGGCCCGATGGCCGGTTCGTCGAAGGGAGGGGTCTCCCGCCGTCGTGAGGGTCCGAGTGTTGGAACACTCGGGGTTTCCAGACCAACCCCTCAACAACGGAGGAAGACCCCTATGGAACGACAGTACGTGGGTATCGACTTGCACCGGCGCCGGTCGGTGATCGTGCGGCGAGACGAGCACGGCGAGCTGGTCTCGACGGTGCGGATCGACAACGACCCGATCGCTTTGGCTGCCGAGGTGGCCAAGGCCGGTGAGCATCCCGAGGTGGTGCTCGAGGCCACCTATGGGTGGTACTGGGCGGTCGACGTTCTCCAGGAGATGGGCGCCAACGTGCATCTGGCCCACCCGTCGGGACTGAACTGGGGGCAGCGTCGACGCAAGGACGACGTGATCGACGCCACCGACCTCGTCGACATGCTGCGCCTCAACAGGCTGCCGGAGTCGTGGATCGCGCCGCCGGCCACCCGCGAGCTGCGAGAGCTCGTCAGGTATCGAGCGAAGCTGGTCCATCTGCGGTCGGGGCTCAAAGCCCAGGTCCATGCCGTGCTGGCCAAGGAGGGTGTGCATGTCCCGATGACGGACCTGTTCGGGGTCGCCGGCCGCAAGCTGCTCGACGAGGTGCCTCTTGGGCGGGCGTACGCGATCCGAATCGAATCGCTTTGCGATCTCATCGAGGTCCACGACCACCAGATCGCCATGCTCGACCGCGAAGTCCGAACCGCTCTCGACGGCCATACCGGCTGGGAGGCTGTGCAGGCCATCCCCGGGGTCGGCCCGGTGCTGGGTGCGGTGTTCGTCGCGGAGATCGACGACGTGACCCGGTTCCCTTCTGCCCGGCACCTGTGTTCGTGGGCGGGTCTGACTCCCAAGCATCACGAGTCCGACACCACCGTCGTCCGGGGCCGCATCACCAAGCAGGGTTCGCGGCTGGTGCGGTGGGCTGCGGTCGAGGCCGCGTACAAGCCCGGCGGGTTTCTCAAGAGCGACTTCCGGCGCATCGCCGAGCGACGCAACAACAACAAGATCGCCCGGGTCGCGGTGGCCCGCAAGGTCCTCACCCTCGTCTACTACGGCCTCCGCGACGGAGAGATCCGCTGCCTGGCCGAGGCGGAGGTGTGAGAGCTCGGACGCAGTCAGGACGCGTGCTCGTTGTATGTCATGGCCTCGATCTCGACGGCCGCCGACCTGATTGAGCCCGCCTGGCTGCGGCCGAACCACTTCATGCTCGCCTCGCCGCGACGTAGGGATGACCAGCACCCGAGCTTCCGGGCTGCTCCCCGACTGGATCGGGACCTGAAGTGGGCCCGCAGCGTCCTACCCCAACCACAAAGGAGCACGACCACCACCCGTGACCTAACAACTCGAGAACCACGACCCGCCCCCGGCAGACCGCGCCGCGGGGCCAGTTCCGCGTCCACCACCAACCACCACACACACGGACTCGGCTACGCCGAGGCTCTTGACATCGAGCGCTCCTTCAGGGATGACATACGACCTGAGGTACACCCTGCCGGACATCCAGCCGGGAAAATCTGCGTGGCATCCGGCACAACTGACCCGAGGTACGACCTGACCTACTCCCTGGGGTACGCCCTGCGCGGCCGACGGGACCAACGCGGGGTTTCGACGGTGCCTCGGTAGCCGGGATGGACGACTCACGGGGTCGACCATCGCAAACGGGACTCCCGGTATCGGTCCCGTTCGAGTTCCCGGTTCGAAGAAGCCTGGAAAATTCTTCGCGGGGACGGATGCCCGGTCGGCGTGGCGATCGGGACCGGGAAAGGGCCTCTGAGCTGCGGCCGGGACTATCACCGGGACAAGACCGGGACCGACACCGGGAAGCCCGGGGCCAACTCCAAGGATGGCCTGAACCGATCTGTGCCAGCCCGTCATCACCCGCGGCGCGAGTGCCGATGTCGATGGATGTTCGCCTGCCACGAGCGCACCCATTTCAGCTTGCTGGAAGAATGGTCGCGATGGCCGACCGTGACCCCAAGGAGCAGCTCCTCGATCTCGGACGGAATTTCGTCGGGGCCCGTGAGAGCTGCGATCTCGCGGCCCTCCGCGAGTGCCTCGACCCCGGCGTGGTCGTGTACTCGAACACGTCGCCGTGGCCGACCGATCGCGAGCAGCTGCTGAGCCTCGTTCGGAACCGCCATGAGCGCCTTGCCGAGCCCCGCATCGAGGTCTTGCGGATCGAAGCCCTGAGTGACGGGTTCGTGCTCGAGGAGGTCCTCCACGGCACCTACGCCGGCGGTCTCAGGATCGCGGCGCCGACGTGCGTCATCGCCACATGCGAGGGAGGCCGGATCACTCGTTTGAGCCAATACAACGACAGCGAGGCTGGTACACCACTTCTCGACGATCGGGCGCGAGTGTGGAGGCTCGCGAGCACGGTCGCTCGAAGCGCCGGCCGGCCGGCGTTCACCGCCATCGACATCGTCAGGTCTGCCTCGGCTCTCGGCTTGGTCACCCTGCCGGCTCTCGAACCATCGGACGTCGACGTAGAGCAGTTCGGATCCGGGGTGGATGAGCGGGCCGAGGCGAGGCGGGCCGATCACGCCCGCGATCGCGAGTCGAACGACGCAGTGACGATTCCCAGCCCGGCGCCAGCGCTCCCGGCCCTTGATCTAGCGGCTCTCGCCGCTCACATGACCCGCCCCGCGAGCCGAAACGGCCGCGCCGGGGGTGAGTTGGCCGATGTGATCGCCGCCCTCGCTACCAACACGCCGTACACCCGCCAGCTCGCCGACGCCGGCATCGACCCTCGGCCGCTCGCGGAGGAGTGGGTGGCCCTACGCGATGCACTTCCACCCGACGACCCCAAGACCCCCGTCCTCGGCGAGAGCGAGCTGGACCGGCTTGCCGAGCTCGGCGGCCCGAGGCCACCGGAATGGGATAGGTCCCAGCGGGATCAAGAGGTTGATGAGGCCGTTGTCGAGGGCGCGGCAAGCGAGGAGCGCATCCGCTCTCAGGACGAGCGTTGGAACGCTCTGGCTGTCCGGGTCGCCGCGGTGGAGGAAGGAGAACCTGGGACGTCTGCGATCGACGAACTCCGCGAGGAACTCCGCTTCGAGATCGCCCACTGGATCGAACGCAACGGCACCAACGGCCGTACCGTCGACGAGGCGTTGGAGGACGCCATGCAGGCGGCGATCGCAGCAGCCCGGTCGTACCAACCTGGCGACGACTACGGCTACCGCACCCGTGCCTCCGTCGCGTACGTCCGCGCCATCAAGGGGCGGTCCCGGCGGCGCGCCACGACGATCCACGAGCTGAACTCAGTCCCCTGAGCCTTGCAGGTCGCGGCCCGCGCGACCGTCACAGAAGCGCCGCGATAGCAGGACCAGCGACCTACCCGACGGTGCGCACATCGACGACCGCCGCCCGACGCACCGGCTCGCGAACCGACACCGAACATAGGGTCACAGACTGGCTCGCGGCCGAGCAGGGCGTACCCCGGGACCCAACCGGGAACGCGAACGGGAACGGGTCGTGCCGGCTGGTGCCGTCCCGTCCGCATGCCAACGATGCTCCCGCTCTGCGCTTCGCTCCGGTCGGGCTCCAGCCGCTCCGGTCGCTTCGCTCCCGTTGGTAGGGGTCGTGGGTGCCGGCGAACGCTCGTGGCGGACCGTGACCGACGGGACCGTGACCGGGACGATGCGACACGGGTCGGGACCGATCCCGGGACCGAAGCCGGGACTGTGATGCGCGATGAAGTCACTCCCGCCAGCGCGCTGAGCGACCCGAGCAACGAGCCGACCTACTCGCGACCGGGTGGTGTGACGAACGACCACGGGAAATCGGGAGACGCGCGGCGGCTTTGGGGTGGGGAAGAGAAGTGGAGGTGCGCGCGCATGTTGAACATCGGGTTGATGGCTGCCGGTCAGCAGACCTACTACCTGTCCCTCGCCAAGGGCGTGGAGGATTACTACACCGGTCGGGGCGAAGCCCCGGGCCGATGGCTGGGCCACGGCGCGCAGCTCCTCAGCCTCGACGGCGTCGTCGACGAAGCCGACCTCACCGCGGTGCTCGAAGGCCGCGCACCGGGCAGCGACGAGCGCCTGACGCGAGCGAAGCTGCCGGGTCTGGACTTCACGTTCCGGGCCCCGAAGTCGATCTCGCTGCTCTACGGGTTGGGTGAGGCCGGGACGGTGACCGGGGAGGTGGTCGCCGCGCACGAGGTCGCCGTCGACGCCGCGGTCGGCTATCTCGAGCGCCAGGTGTGCCTGTCGCGCCGCCGGACCGACGGGGTCCAGCACCAGGTGCCCGGTGACGGGTTTGTCGCCGCCGGGTTCCGCCACCAGACGAGCCGGGCGGGGGATCCGACGCTGCACACCCACGTGCTCATCGCGAACATGACCCACATGCCCGACGGCTGGGGGGCGTTGCATTCGCCGCCGATGTTCCGTCACGCCAAGACGGCCGGGTTCCTCTACCAAGCTCAGCTGCGCTGCGAGCTCACCCGCCGGTTGGGTGTCGAGTGGCAACCGGTGACGAACGGCTACGCGGATGTCGCCGGCATCCCACGCGAGTTGATCGACGCGTTCTCGCAGCGGCGGGCCGAGATCCTCGACGCGATGGAAGCGCGAGCGGAGCATTCGGCGAAGGCGGCGCAGATCGCCGCGCTCGACACCCGCAAGGCGAAGGTCTACGAGGTCGACGCCGACGCGCTGCGAGCCGATTGGGCCCAGCGCGCTGACGAGTTGGGGTTCGGTCCCGTCGAGGTCGCCGAGCTTCTCGACCGGGGCGTGACCCGCGAGCCGCAGTTGTGGTCGGTCGTCTCGCTGTTCGACGACCTCGCCTCAGCTGAAGGCGTCACGCAGCAGGTGTCGACGTTCGGGCGTCGTGATGTCGTGCGGGCGGTCGCCGAGCGGATGCCCGACGGCGCGGATGTCACTGCCATTGAGGACCTCGCCGACGGGTTCCTCGCTGAGCGTCGCGTCGTTGAGGTCGGCGACGTCGGCGGCGAACCCCGATGGACCACCGTCGAGCTGTTGCTGACCGAGAACCGGGTCGTTGAACGCTCCCGCAACCAGCGCGACGTCGGGGCCGCAGTCGCGCAACCCGAGGCTGTCGAGGCGGCGATCGCGGCGCGGCCGTCGATCAGTGATGAGCAGGCGGCGATGGTTCGTCACCTCACCTTGTCGGGTGCCGGGATCGATGTTGCCGTCGGCGCCGCGGGCACGGGGAAGACCTTCACTTTCGATGCGGCCCGCGAAGGATGGGAAGCGTCGGGTTACTCGGTGTTCGGCGCGGCGCTGTCGGCGCGCGCGGCCGCCGAACTATCGGCCGGGTCGGGGATCGCGTCGATGACCATCACCCGGCTGCTCAACCAGCTCGACGAAGGCCGCCTGGTCCTCGATGCCGGCTGCGTTGTGGTGATCGACGAGAGCGGCATGGTTGGGACACGAACGCTCGATGCGCTCTCGCGTCACACCACCGAAGCCGGTGCGAAGTTGGTACTCGCCGGTGACACCGCGCAGCTCCCCGAGATCGACGCGGGCGGTTCGTTCCGGGCGATGTCGATCCACGCGCCGTCGGTCGCGCTGGTCGAGAACCGCCGCCAGATCACCGAGTGGGAGATCGGCGCGCTCGACGACCTCCGCAACGGCCGCATCTCCGAAGCCGTTGCCGCCTACGGGAACAACGGCCGCATCATCACCGCCGACAACGCCGACGCCCTCCGACAGAAGTTGGTCGACGACTGGTTCAATGCTCCCGACAAGGACAAGGTCATGATCGCCACCCGCCGCGCCGATGTCGCCGATCTCAACGACCGGGCACGCGCGCTCTTGGATGCCGATGGCCGGTTCGGGAACCACGAGCTCCGCATCGACAAGCGCATCCAGGTCGCGGGCCGGGAGTTCGCGGTCGGCGACCAGGTCCTCGCCGTGGGCCGCAACCATTGGGACCTCGACATCCTCAACGGCGACGTCGGCACCGTGACGCGCATCAATGAACGCCGCCGCACCGTCACCTTCCACTGCGAACGTGTCGATGAGGAACGCACCATGCCCACCGACCGACTCGAGGCCGGTTGGCTGGACCACGGCTACGCGCGCACCAACTACAAGACCCAGGGCGCCACCGCAGATCGGATCTTCACGCTCGGCGGTGATGGTGATCTCGACCGCCAGGCCGCCTACACCGCGCTGTCACGCGGCCGCATCGAGAACCGCCTCTACATGTGTACCCCCGACGAGGACGTGTGGGAAATCCTCGCCCCCAACCCGCAGCGAACGAAGCGGCCGGGGGAGCGGGACCGGTTGTTGGAGCACGCCGAGCGTGAGCTCTCACGCGACCGGTCGCAGCACCTCGCCAGCGAGCTGCTGGCCAACCTCCCCGAACCCGACGGGGCACCGGTCGGTGTCGGTCGTGACGCGCTGCTCGCCGAGCTCCCCGAACCCGATCCCCGACGCACACGCAGCTCGCTAGCCGACGACCTCCTCGCCGGCCTCCCCGGCCCCATCGACGACCGCCAGCTCGCCGAGAACGTCGCCGACATGACCACACAACTCGACTGCTTCCAGGAGCCACCCGCCATCGACGACGGCTTGGGCATCGATCTGTGGTGATGCGGGCCTTGTCGCATCTACACCGTCGCACCGGACGCCAGCCGGGCCCTCACGGACGCTGGGTGGCGCCGCTTGCACGCATAGTGCTTTCGGCCTAGATTGCGGCAGATCCGACCTGCGTGCGTGTCGGGGTGGCGGGACGTGGTCCCGGGCGATCTCTGGGGGAGCACCATGCGATCTTCTCGAAGCACTCGACGGCGGCGCCGCGTCGCCGTGCTGCTCACCGCTTCGCTGGCAGCGACGCTGCTCACCCTTGCCGAGCCTCAACCACCGCAAGCGACCGCGGCAGTGTTCCCCGAGCGCACGTATACGACGTCCGCGGATTTCGACGAGGGCACCACGGTGAACGTCGATCATGCCACCCCGGACCAGTTGCAGCTGGCGGAGACGACCGAGACGTTCGGGTTCATCTGGGTGGCGCTCTCGTCGCGGGGCACGGTCGCGAAGATCGACACCTCGACGGGGCAGGTGCTCGGGGAGTACTGGTCCGCGCCACAGAACCGCGGCAAGAATCCGTCGCGCACCACGGTGGACCAGGACGGCAACGTGTGGGTCGGCAACCGCGACGAGTCCTCCTCGGTCGGCGGCACGAGCAAGGGTTCGGTCGTGCATCTCGGATTGGAGGAGAACAGCCAGTGCGAGGACCGCAACCACAACGGTCAGATCGACACCTCGAACGGCCTCGGTGACATCCGCTCGTGGCCCAACGCCTCGCCATCGCCCGATAACGACGGCGGGGTGGACACCGCGACGGATGAGTGCGTCATCGCGTATGTGCGCACGAACGCCCGCAACGTGCGTCACGTTTCGGTCACCCCGACCAATGACGTGTGGGTCGGCGGGCCGTGGGGTAGCGGCATCTTGAACCTGCTCACCCCCGCGGGGGTCATCACCCGGACGATCAACATGGCGTTGCCGGCCGACACCGGTGAGACCAGCGCGACGAATTGCTGTTACGGCGGCCTCGTCGACCCGAACGGGGTGTTGTGGACGACGAACAACGGGCCGGCCTATGTGGTGCGCGTCGACCCGAGCCGACCGAACGGTGACCCGAACCTGGTCACGCGGGTCAACACCGGTCGGAGCAACTACGGGATGGGGATCGACCCGGCGGGCAACATCTGGGTCACCAACTACCACAACAACTCGGTCCAGAAGATCTCCCCGGCCGGGGTGTTGCTGGGGACGTTCTCGACCGGCGGCGCGTCGGGTGACCGCGGCGTCACCGCCACCGCCGATGGCGACATCTGGGTCGCGAACTCCAGCGGCAACACAGTCTCGCGCCTCTCCAACGCGGGCGTGATCAAGGCCGTCATCACCGTCGGCACGACACCGACGGGAGTGTCGGTGGACCGCGACGGCAAGGTGTGGTCCACGAACCTGAACTCGCATTCGGCGAGTCGGATCGACCCGGCCACCAACACCGCCGATCTGACCGTGAACTTGAAGGTCGCCGGGCTGGCGAACCCGGCGCCGTACAACTACTCGGACATGACCGGCTCGACGCTGACCGGCCGACCCGACGAGGGCACCTGGACCACCACCTACGACGCCGGCACCGCCGGATCGACCTGGCCCGAGTTGAACTGGACCGCGAACAAACCCGGCGACAGCTCGCTGCGGGTCTTCGCGGCGTCCTCGACCGATGGAGTGAACTTCGGGCCCGAGGTCGAAGCGACCAGCGGCACCGCGCCCGGGGTCGACCCGGGCCGCTACCTGAGGGTGCGTGTCGCGTTCAGCCGGGCCAGCAGCGGGGAGTCCCCGGTCCTGTACGACCTGACGATCGGCCAGACCAACGACGCACCCGTCGCCGACGCAGGTGCTGATCAGACCGTCACCGAAGGCAGCGTGGTCACCCTGGACGGTTCGGGGTCATCGGATCCCAACAGCGATCCGCTCACCTACACGTGGCGGATCACCGGCGCGGCGGGACCGCCCATCACGCTCACGTCCACCACCGTGCCGACGGTGTCGTTCGCGACCGCGGATGACGGCGTCTACCGCTTCGAGCTCACCGTGTCCGACGGCCGCGAGACCTCCACCGACACCACGACGGTCACCGTCACCAACGCCGCGCCCGCTGTGACCGCCGATTTGGCGCCCGCGGACGCGGGCGGCGTCACCTTGCTGTCGGGTTCGTTCACCGACTCCGGCTTCGTCGACACGCACACTGCGACGATCGACTGGGGCGACGGCACCCCGACCGAGACGACCGGCCCGGCGGCGCAAGGTGCGGGGTGGGGGAGCATCGTCGCCTCGCACATCTACACGGGCCCGGGTTCGTACACGGTGACGATCACCGTGACCGATGACGACGGCGGCACCTCCACCGCCGCCGTCACAACTGTCGCCATTGTCGGCGCCGGTGGCGTTGTTCGCGAACTCGAACGGGCAACGCTCGCTCTGGGTCTCCGGTGGCAGCCAAACCATCGATGGCGACACCCATACGAACGGGGAGCTACGCGTCGAAGGCGCCCAGAAGACCTTCACCGGCCCCACCACACACTCGGGTGAGTTGACGGTGAACGGGTCACACACCTTCAACCCGCCCGCGACGCAGTCACCGGTGGAAGCGTTGACGGTCGTCCTGCCGATCGGCGACTACCAGCCCGGCGGCCGCGCCGCGATCGAAGCGGGCGCCGCCTACCACGACATGACTTCCTCGTGTTCGAAGCAGGGTTGGCGACCAACGGCACCGCTCGCCACGGGCCTGTATTGGGTGCCGTGTGATGTGATCGTCACCGGGACCGGGTTCGCGGCCGGGCCGGTCACCATCGCGACGTCGGGAACGATCAAGGTCACCGGCAGCGACGGCAACTTCTACCAGCCCTTCATCGACGGCGCTCTGTTCGTCACCTCGTCGTCGGCCGCCAAGGCGATCGACGTGTCCGGGTCAGGGTCGACGTTCGCCGGCTACGTCCACGCCACGTCGGGCGGGATCGAGATCGCCGGCACGAACCACACCTTTTACTGCGGCATCATCGGCGACACCATCCGGCTCAACGGCACCGGCACCCGCGTCGCTGCCCGCGACTGCACCCCACCCGCCGCCGCGGGCGCGGTCACACCGATGCTGGTCCCCCGCCTCGGCATCGCCCTTGACCAGGCCCCCGCTGCGGTGATCCCCGGTGACACCCTCGCCGACACCGCGACGATCACCAACGCCGACGCTGTTGTGCTCGCTCCGGGCATCGCCGGCCTCGAGAACCTCTCCGCCACCGACAGTGCCACGATCACCGCGGGCGAGTTGAGCTTCGAGTACTACTCGATCGCCGACGCGGCATGGCTCCCCGTTCCCACCACCGCACCAGTGACCGTGGTGGCGGACCCGAACCCGCACCCCGCCGTCACCTACCCGACCCCTGGCGGGGCTGACCCGTTCGCCGGCACCGTCATCGATCCCGGCGGGTTCGCCACCTGGGGCACCCAACTCCAAGCCACCGTCGCGCCCGCAACGATCGAGATGCTGTTGGACCCGCTGCGCACCTCAGCTGTGCGTACCCGTGTCGAGCTCACAGTCGATCCGACCGGTGTGCCGGTTCGTCAGCTCCACCGGTTCGGCGCCGACCTCGCCCCCGAACTACGCGGCCAGGGCGCTGATCTCACCGACGCGCACGTCACCCTGCTCGTACCCGACGGCAACGCTCGCTTCTACGACCAGACCACCACCCCCGCGCTCGCCACGCTCGTCCCGGGCGCCAGCGCCACCATCGATGTCTCGACCGACATGGGCGTACCCGCGCCGATCGGCCCCACCGAAACCACCGCCGCGTACCTCGACCGACTCCAGACCCTCGATGGCACTTCCCACGTCGGTGTCGCCACCGCCACCGCGACCGGCGGCGTCGGGTTGGTCCTCGCTCCTCAGGCCTCCGCAGTCTCCACGCGGCACGTGCCGATCGTTCGCCCCACGCTCGGCGGACCCGCGAGCACCCCCGCCGGCAGCGACGTCACCTTCACCCTCGCCCTCGCCAACACCGGCGGCGCGACAGCCGACCAACTCACCGCCGACGCAACCATCGACGCCAACCCCGTCCCCGTCACCGGCGTGCCCGCCACGCTGGCCGCGGCGGGCCTCGCCACCGGAGAGATCGCCTACTCGGTGCCCGCCACCCACCCCGGCGGCACCCTCACCGCCGCGATCCTCACGCAATGGTCAGACGCCAACGGCAACGCCTATGGACCGGCCGACGCGCGCTACGCCAGCAGCGTCGGCGCCAAACCGGTGCTCGCCGCAACGCTTGTCGACGCGCTCGGAGAAGACCGCGATGGCTCCGGACAGCCCAGCCCCGGCGACCAGGTCACCTACACCGCCCGCATCACCAACACCACCGCCACCTCGGTCACCGGCGCCACGTTCACGCTCACCCCCGACCCCGCCACCGCACTCGAGACCGGATCGGTCACCACCACCGCCGGCACGATCACTACCGGCAACACACCCGGCGACCCGGCCGTCGCCGTCGCCCTCGGAACGATGACTGCCGGCCAGATCGTCACCGTCACCTTCGCGGTCTCCGTGAACGCCCCGTTCCCCGACGGGCTCTCCCACATCACCACGCAAGGAACGGTCACCGCGGATGGTGCCCCCGGGTCGCTCACCGATGACCCCGCCACCTTCGGGCCGACCGACCCAACCATCACCCCGATCATCCGCACCGCCCCCGCGCTCGACGCCACCCTGGCCGACGCGCTGTTCATCGACACCAACAGCGACGGCCAAGCCGGCCCCGGCGACCAGCTCCGCTACACCGCAGAGATCACCCCCGCCGGCAACGCCCCGGTCACCGACGTCACCTTCACCCTCACCCCAGACCCGAACAGCGCGCTCGCCGCCGGGACGGTCACCGCCACTACCGGCACCATCAGCTCCGGCAACTCGCCGGGCGATACCACCGTCGTCGTGGACCTCGGGACGCTCGGCCCGTTCGACTCGGCCACCATCGCCTTCGACGTCACCATCCGCGCCGACGCCACCGCCAGCCAGATCGCCGCCCAAGGCACCATCACCTCACCCGACCTCACCGCGTTCGTCACCGACGACCCCGACACCGCCCGTGCTCGACGACCCCACCGTCACCCAACTCACCGGCTCCGGCGGTGGCGGCACCGCTGGGCCCACCATCGACGCCTGTACGCCCGACGACGGCGCCACCATCACCACCCCCACCGCCATCACCTGTGACCTCACCCCCAAAGACGGCACCACCATCGACACCTGGGCTGTGACCGCCCGACCCGCCGACGCCGAGGCCACAACCCAACCGGTCGTCATCGCCACCGGGACCGGCACCCCACCCGTCGCCGCTCGGCACGTTCGACCCCACCCTCATCGACGACGGCATCTGGATCGTCACCATCACCGCCACCGGCTCTGACGGCGGCACCACCACCATCGACACCTCGATCGTGGTCGACGGGCAACTCAAGCTCGGCCGCTACCACATCACCTACCA
The DNA here is from genome assembly GCA_963719935.1 of uncultured Actinomycetes bacterium. Classification (GTDB taxonomy): domain Bacteria; phylum Actinomycetota; class Acidimicrobiia; order Acidimicrobiales; family CAVRDY01; genus CAVRDY01. The sequence goes on from CAVRDY010000001.1 coordinate 28,777, forward strand.
AGACATGGCCGTCCCCGTCGGCGGCATCCCCATCCAAGTGCTACGCACCTACGACACATTGAACAAGAACGAGGTCGGCGACTTCGGAGCGGGCTGGACCCTCGACGTCTCCGACTTCCGGGTCCAGGTCAACCGGCCCCTCGGCCAAGCCGGCTGGGAACGCTACGTCTGCGGCGGCGGCATCATCTTCGTCCAATACTGCTACCGCACCACCCGCAGCCACTACGTAACCGTCACCTGGCCCGACGGCCACACCGAAACCTTCGACTTCACCCCCCAAGGGCTCTCCAGCTTCTTCGGCGGCGCCGGCATCGCCAAGTACACCGGCCGACCCAACACCACCTCGCGGCTCGAACCCGCACCCGGCCAAGAAGCACTCGGCTGGTCCGGCGACGGCAACCTCTACGACGACCCCTTCAACTACACCACCACCTACAACCCCACCCGCTTCGTCCTCGTCGCCAAAGACGGCACCCGCTACACCCTCGACCGTGGTACCGGCCTCGTCGAAGCCACCGACCGCAACGGCAACACCGTCACCATCGACGACACCGGCATCCACAGCTCAGCCTCGGCCCCGACATCGACTTCACCCGCGACACCCAAGACCGCATCACCACCGTCACCGGACCCGACGACCGATCCGTCACCTACACCTACACACCCGCCGGTGACCTCGACACCGTCACCGACGCCAACAACCACACCACCACCTTCGACTACACCGACCACGCCCTCACCCAGATCGTCGACCCGCTCGGCAACCCCTACCAAACCCTCGAATACGACGCCGACGGACGCCTCACCGCGATCATCGACGCAAACAACAAGCGCACCGACATCGCCGTCGACATCGACGACCGCACCCAACTCGTCACCTCGCCCGACGGACGCCAGACCACCCTCTCCACCTTCGACCAACGCGGCAACGAAACCGGCGTGAATGACGTCTTCGATGGCATCAGCCATGACAGCACGTTCACTTACAATGAGCGCGATCAGCTCACGTCGCGTACCGACCCCAATGGGAACGCCTGGACGTCTGGCTACGACGCCTCGGGGAACGTGACGGGCTTTGTCGATGCGAACGGCCACGCCACCAGCATCGCCTACAACGTGCACGGTCAGCCGACGGTCATCACCGACACGACTAGTGGACAGACCAGCTTCACCTACGACCCGGCCACCGGCGATCTGCTCAGCATCACCGACCCAGATGGCTCCACCCGAACCTTCACCTACGCCACCGGCGGACAAGTCCTCACCGCTGCCGACGGACTCGGCCGCACCACGACGTATACGTACACTCCACAAGGTCAGATTCGCACCCGAATTGACGCCAGCGGCGCTCCGACCGCGTTCACTTACGACACCGGGGGCAACCTCATCACGGAAGCCCGCCCCGAAGGCGTCGTCACCCATGACTACGACGCCGCTGGGCAACGCACCGACCTGTTCGACCAGACCGGTCACACCCACTGGGATATCGACTCGCTCGATCGCATCACCGCTGTGACCTCGCCCGCCGGCAACATCACCTACGCCTACAACGGGTATCAGCGCACCGGCATGACCACCTCAGCCGCCACCTTTGCCTACGGATACGACATCGCAGGACGCCTCAACTCAGTCACCGGCCCCGAAGGCACCACTACCCTCACCTCCACCTGGGCAGGCACCGCCACCATTGCTCGACCCAACGGCCTCACGACCACGAACTCCTACGACCTCGGCGGCCGGCTCACCGATATCGTTCATGCCGGAGCGACCGGCGTCCTTGCCGAATTTCACTATGGGCTGGACAGCAACGGCAACCGAACCGAAGTCGACCAAATCGTCAACGGGCAGGCCTGGACGGAGACCTACTCCCACGATGACCTAGATCGGCTCGTCGCCGTTAACTACAGCGACAGCGGGCAGACCACCACCTACACCTACACCCCCGCCGGCGACCGCCTCACCATGACCATCACCGGCACAGCCAATGCCGGGAGCACCAGTTACGCCTACGACGACGCACACCAGCTAACTGGTTACAGCGGCCCAACAGGTGTCCGGACCCTTACTTACGATAGTAATGGCAACCAGACAACCGACGGCAACGGCTCCACCTACCACTGGAATAGCCAGAACCAACTCGTTGGCGTTATCGGAGCTGCTGGAACTCAGAGCTACCAGTACAACGCGGACGGAATCCGAACCCAGGTGAATGGCATATCCCAGCTCTGGGACATCAGCAGCCCACTCCCATTGCTCATCAACGATGGCTCGACCACCCAAACCTATGCCGGGGGAACGCTTCTGACTCAGTGGGCAGGCGGACAAGCCTACTTCCCTCTTGCCGACGCGCTCGGGTCAACTAGGGTCGTCTCGAACTCAGGTGGAAGCGCCGTCGGCGTTTCCAACTTCGATGCATATGGTGCGTTGCGAACGTCCACAGGACAGCCGAGTTCCTTCGGCTTCACGGGACAGCAGACCGATGCCTCGGGTTTGCTCAACCTCCGCGGCGAATGTACGAGCCTCAGAATGGTCGCTTTCTTTCGGCGGACCCGCTCATTCGAGACAGATCCGAACTTCGGAGTGGCCAGGGCCTGGTCGCGAGCTACCTGAAGCCTACGGTGTGCCGCGGGACCGGACCCCTGAGTGCCTACCAGTACTCGGGCGACCGCCCAACATCGCTGGTCGATCCCACCGGGAGGGGGCCCAAAGAGGATCTGCTGGCCGATTGCATCCTTGATTGTGTGCGACGCGGGATCGAGCGACCTGGATTTAATGAGTGCATCCGCGACTGCAACAGATTTGTCGAGATCGTCGCCCAACTGCTTTTCGTCGGCTCAACGCTGGCTCTGGCTCGCATCTTCCTAATATCCAGCGGTGTGCAGCTTGCGTATCGATAGTGCATTAGTCAGATCAAGGGAGTAGCCCGTCTGGTCCGAATGGATCGAGGGAAGTGCCATGACGCCAGAAGATCGCCTGAGCAATCGAGCACGATCCAAAGCCGACGAACGCGGTTCGACGAGCGTCGAGATCGTCGACATTATCGATGCACTGCGTTCCCAGAGTGACGACCGCGTGGGAGAGGCACGGATCCACATCCCCGAGGAGCTTCAGGACCTGATCAAGGCCGTCTCTGGCATCGCTGAGTCAGAATCTCGGGAGCCATCATTGTCTGACCTAGCGCACGCGATGGCGGCGCCTAGCGGGTCCGACGAAGTTGGGCCGAACTCAGCTCTCGCGATTGCCAAACACCTTTATCGAGTTCTGGCGATCGGGCGCCAGGTAGATGGAGTCAAAGGGCTCCAGAACGATACTGAGCAAGCCATCGCGAGCTTGATGTGCGATGAGCTGGAGCAATTGCGGGAGGGCAACTCGACCGACGACGGGGTAGCACATGTTCGGCATCGATGGGCTGACGCTGTACGGTTCGCTCAAGAGGTTCCACCTGAGTTTGTCCACGGCGAAACCGTTTGGGTTCTGATGAAGTTCAGCGAGTTCAGTTCGGGCGAGGATAGGACGGACTGAAGCCCTTCTGCGGCCAACCTGAGGAAGTGCTGGCCGAGGACTCCGCTGCTCTTCGTATAATCACGCGATGTATAGCGGCTCTTCGCGTCTGAGTGGGGAGTGAGATTGTGGGGGGTCCACCATGTGGGGCAGGGGTCCCGCCATCGTTGCGGCTATCTGAGGACAGCAACGACGGAGGTGACCCCTGCGATGAGTGACGGTACTGGTCTGGCGGAGGCGATGTTGGGACTGGAGGGGTTCGCGGTGCTCGACGTGGTCGAGGATCCCGAGGAGCTGGTGGTCACGGTCGAGACAACAGCGTCGGTGGTTGGTTGTCCATCCTGTGGTGTGCAAGCCGAGGCGCAGGATCGGATACTGCTCGCGATCCGGGATCTGTCGTGTTTCGGGCGGCCGGTGCGGTTGGTGTGGAAGAAGCGACGGTGGCGGTGCCGAGAAGCGCTGTGCGACATCAAGACGTGGACCGAAGTCGACGAGGCGGTGTTGCCCCGGCATCTGATGACGTGGCGGGCCGAGGTGGAGGTGTGCCGCCAGGTCGGTGAGGGACCCCGGCCGGTGTCGCAGGTCGCCGCCGAGTTCGGTGTGTGTTGGTGGACGGTGATGAACGCGGTGATCGAGCACGGTACTCGCCTCGTCGATGACCCGGCTCGGGTGGGGGCCGTGGCCCACCTCGGCGTCGACGAGACCTCGTTCCTGGCCGCCAACCGTGACCACCACACCGTCTACGTCACCGGCCTTGTCGACGTCGAGGGCCACACGATGATCGACATGGTCCGTGGCAACCGGGCCGCTGACCTGCGCAAATGGACGGCCAAGGCCGACCCTGGGTGGTTGGGTGGCATCGAGGTGGTCGCCACCGACCTCACCGACTCCTACCGGGCTGGGCTGTCGCCTCACCTCACCGACGTGACCCGCGTCGCAGATCCGTTTCATGTCGTGCGCGTCGCCAACCGATGCTTGGACAAGGTACGACGACGGGTGCAGAACGAGACGCTCGGACACCGGGGCCGCAAGGAAGACCCGTTGTATCGGATCCGCAAGATCCTGCTCTCGGGCTTCGAACGACTCGACGAGGCCGGCTATGACCGGATGCTGTTGGGCCTGCGTGTCGGCGATCCCAACGACGAGGTGCTCGGCGCATGGCTCGCGAAGGAATCCGTTCGCGACGTGTACCTCACCGACGACCCCGACGAAGCTGAGGTGCTCTTGGACAAGGTTATCGCCGGATGTGCAGACGATGAGGTCGAAGAGATCCGCTCCCTCGGTCAGACACTCGCCCAGTGGCGCAACGAGATCCTCGCCTACCATCACACCGGCGCGTCGAACGGACCGACCGAAGGGCTCAACCTGTGCGTCAAGAAGGTCAAACGCTGCGGTCACGGGTTCCGGTCCTTCGATCACTACCGGCTCCGCGTCCTGCTCCACACCGGCGGCATCACCTGGCCCGACCGACCCCGACCCCCACGGATCCGCTCACGCCACTCTCCCCACTGAAACGCGGAGAGCCTGTATAGCGCCCATCGCACCGCGAGTGTGTCGGCTGGGCCAGTCCCCCCTCCGACACAACTACACCGCGTGCTTCTGCTGGTCAGCGGGGGTGTGCGAGGCTGCGGGTCGGAGGTGCTCGATCTTGTCGGCCGAATCTGTGCTCGTCAGCGGGTTGGGTGGTCGTGGGGGTTCAAGTCCCCCTCCGAGTTGTCCCGCCCCCCACGACTGCGGCGCGGTGACGTGGGATCGGCGAGCTGGCGTTGCTGCTTGCGTTGTTCGTGTAGCAACAGCCGGAGCAGTGCGCGTGCAGCGTCGCGGGAGAGCACGGGTGGCGGCGCTCAATCAAGGGATGGCGCCGGCGAGGGCTCGCTTCTCGCCTCGGGTGACATCATCGGAAACCGGCGGGGCCAAGCGTCAGCGGTGGACCCGCAGGCGCTCACTGGCGCGGTACTCGGTGGGGTCCTCGTACAACTTGATCTCGATCATGTTCCCGCTGCGGTCGACGAGCTCCAGCCGGCATTCTCTCCCGGTGGTCGCTCGGTGACGAGGAACCGCGCAACACGCTCGCGGCCGAGCTTGATGATCTCGCCGCGTGCCACCTGAGCGGATCGCGTGGTGCGCATCGGGTGCAGCGAAACCCGACCGCCGGTCCCGCGGACCCGCTGTACGTCCACAGCGACGCGGTCTTCGAGGTCCCCTGCGCTCCTGCGAATGGCGTTCGGCTGGCGAACCGGGGCAGCGTGAAGCATGTCTACGGGAACGCGGCGCGCAGTTCGTCGGGTGACCAGTCCGGCCACCTCGGCGGGTAGTCCGAGAGGCCGGCACGGAATGCAGCAACCTCGATGGGTCCGGCATCGTCGGAGTTGTCGTAGAAGACACTCCGGCGGCACCGGCTGACCGCTTGAACGACGTTGGGCCAGATCCGTGCATACCGGGCGATGATCTTGTCGGTCGGCACGGTGTGACCACCGGCGGCTACCCGAGCTGCGACCCGGTGGTCGGACAGCTCAACGGGGACCATGACGACATGGAGGACGACGTCGAAGCCAGCGGCGATGGCGGTATCGATCAGGTCGACCTTCGAGGGATGAGAGAAGACGGTCTCGGTGCAGAAGTCGAGCCTGGCTTCGATGAGCGCGGCCCGGGTGTTGGCAGCGATCTCTGCCGCGGCGTAGCTCATGCGGGCGGCCGCGTCGCCGAAGCGGGCGGCAGCGATGTCGTCGGCGTTCACGAACGGGAGGCCGGGCCGCCCCGGGAAGATGACACGCTCGAAGAGCGTTGTCTTCCCGGCGCCATTGGGGCCGGCGATCAGGTCGAGGCGGCTCACAAACGCCGGGTGGTTCCCTCAGCACTGATCTCGACGAGGTTGCCGCCGTCATCGAGCGAGACTGTGGTGTGGCCCGCCGCCCGCGCAGCCGGGCCGAAGCGCTGGTTCGCGGCCCGCTCAGCGATCTGAGCGTCGATGAGCGCGTGGGCGGTTTCACGCTCCTGCGGGTCGAGTGTCGAGAACTGCGCTTCGCCGGCGGCGACAAGGAGGACCTTGCGGGTGGCGACTGCACCGGACCGTTCGACCTGCATGCCGATGCGGGCCCAGTAGTTGATCTGCTCGGCGATCGTTCGGTGCTCACCGGGAGCGACGGCAGACGCGATGGCGACCACGTCACCGGCGACCCTGGTCGATGTTGAGACTGGTTTGCTCATCGTGGCCCTCTTGTCGTTGTATACCACAGTTGTAGCAGATTGCGACCCGAAACCCGCGTGGCTCCGGCATTCGCCGCAGAGCGGCTGCATGCGAGCACCGAATCGGCCGCTCACGAGTAGCCCCGACGGCCCAAGCGGTCGGCTCATGTTGCCTGGTATCGCCCGGCGCTCGAGAAGTGTCGAGCCGAGCGATGAGGGCTGGGGTTGAGAGGACAGTTCGCTTCCGTGCCGGAGCCGTTCGCGAGGCGCTGCCGTCAGATGCTGCGGTAGAGGGCGTCGCGTAGCGCGAGCTCGCGGGGGTCTGTCGGCAGCGAGTACCCACCGCGGTTCATCGCGTAGGCGTAGCCGATGCCGGAATCGGGGTCGGCAAAGCCGAATGACCCGCCGCCCTACGCGTACGTCGGCAACCAACCGACCAACCTCGTCGACCCCTCCGGGATGTTCAGTCAGGCACCCAGCCTGCTCTGGAACCAGGACCAGCTCTCCCAGATCGAAGACTGCTGGATCGACGGCGGCGAGCTCTTCTTCGCCGAACAAGTCGGAGAGGCCAACGGATGCGGGGCCTTCGTCTTCGGCGGCTGCGCCATCTCTTGGATGTGGGAACCCGTCTGCGAATACAAGGACGAGATCATCACGGTCATCGACACTGTCGCCAGTGTCCTCCCCGGGTTCGACTGCCTCTCGGCTGTTACCTGGGACCGCACCGCAGCCCGCGCCGCCTTCTGTCTCGCCGACCTCCTTCCCGGTTCCGACGTCCTCAAGTACGGGGGCCGCTACGGCGACGAACTCACGCAGCTGCTCTTCCGACGCGGCGACGAATTCGTCGCTGCCGGCAGACATTCTGACGAACTTGCCGAAGCGGCAGCTCGAGCCTGCGGACTACTCAGCTTCTCACCCGATACCCCGGTCGTCCTTGCCGATGGTTCGCACCGTTCGATCGCTGAGATAGAGCCGGGTGACTACGTTGTGTCGGCAGATCCGTTGACCCGCGAGACAGGGCCGCGCCAGGTCACCGCGATTCGGCCTCACGTTGATCAACTTGCTCAGCTCGTCCTGGATGGGGGCGGCACGATCGAGACCACCGAGGACCATCCCTTCTGGAGTTCTACAGACAATCGGTGGCAGCAAGCTCAGCACCTCGATCAAGGGGATCGGCTCTACTCAAGAGATGGCGCGCCGGTATCGGCGACTGGCGTCGCCTGGCCGGCAAGCGATCCGACCACGAGCTCCCGCGAGGTCGAAGGGGTCTGGGGTGCGTATGGCCAGGGGGCGATCCAGTACTCGATCACCATCTCCGACGACAGCACCGTCGAGTTGTTCTGGCCGGGCGGGAACACCCTCGAGTGCATGGGAGTGATCGCGAGGATTGGTGAGCCCGATTCCTGCGGGACGGTGATGCATGTGGCGTCGACCTGTGAGGACGACCGCAACGGCATCCAGGAGGGGCCCGTCGTGATCCGCCTGGATGCCGGCGGTGACACGCTCAAGCTGTTGACGGTCCCGGGCGGCTTTCGGTCACCCGAGGACGGTCCGGGGGACCCGGTCGCGGACGACTGCGCGGAGGCCATGACCGCCAACGATCCTGGTGCCCCGGTGAGCGGCTGTGTGTTTCGCCGGCCCGAGTAGGCGTCGGTTCACATTCGGCTCCAGCACGTTGGAGGGAAGCCTTCACGCCACCTCGTACTGGCCAGTCGGCAAGGCGCGTGGGGTAAGGGTCGAGGTCCCCCCTCCGACACGACAGACCCGTGGTCGTGGCGATGGCCGTGATGGCTGCGCCGTGGTGGCCGCCTCGGGTGCCTGGTGGATTGAGGCGAGCACTCCCGGATGTCGCCACTGCGTGAGGTTCGCACCGGGCCGGTGTCGTCAGGTCGATCTCGTCGTCGTTCGGAGCCGATCTAGGTGTTCGAGAAGCCCGCCCCAGGTTGAGGGTTGAAGCGGCTGATCGAAGGGGTTTCGTATGCCGATCTGGTCGATGGTGAAGCCAGCCTTGCCGAAGTTGCATGGGAAGCAGGATGTGACGAGGTTGGACTCGTCGGTCCGACCGCCAAGGGACCGAGGGACGACATGGTCGAGCACACCCCGGTACACAAGGGCCGCTCCGCTGCGATGGTCGTTACCGGGGCCAGTTGCGGTGAAGGCGCCGAGCGGTAGCGCTCGGGCGAACTCCGCGAGCACCTTCGTAGCGATGATCTTGCCTCCGCAGTACCGGCAGCGGTAGCCGTCGCGTTCGAGGATGGCTCGACTCGTGGCGGAGTCTGGCCGGCTGCGAGGGTCGATGTCGGGCTGGTACGGACTTGGTCGAGGAACCCGCAAGACCCGTGAACGGTGGCGCCCAGCGTTCTGGGCGTGCTCGACGTACCACTCCCGTAGCGCCGTATCGGGCACCTGGCCGAGTAGCGCCACGGCGGAGTCGATCCGACCCTGTGCGGTCATCTGGATGGCTGAGGCGAGGGTGTCGATCGACGGTGTCAGGTCGGCAGGGAGCCGAAGTGGGGCGAAGGCGTCCCACATCCGAGGATCGGTGCCAAGCAGCGAGCAGGATTTCGCGTTCCTGCACAAGAGCGGTCCCCCCGTCTCCTCGCTCCGCCCGGCCAGCGGGTGCAGCGTACTTCTACGCCGCCATCGGCCAGGTCGTCTCGACGATGAGCGTTGGGGTCGGGTTTTAAGGCCCCGCTCCGACACGTACGGTTACGCCACGCGGGTGGGCCTGCACGGCAACCATCCCGTCGGGGGTGTACTCCAGCGTCACGCCGAGGTTTACCGTAGACCTGCGCCTTCGTCTCCGGGTCGGCCTCGGACAGCACGCTGACGATGTCCTGAAGCGCCGCCACCAGTGCCTTGACCTGCGTTGCGGTCATCCTGCCGCCTGGGACCACTTGGCCGAGCTGTGCCGCTAGTTCGCGTCGTTCTCGCTGCGCCTCCGTGATCCACTTGGCTGCGATCGCAACGTCGCCGTCCTGTTCGAGGAGACTCTGGTAGCGCTCGAGCTTGTTGTCGCGAGCCTTGATTGCCGCTCGGAGTGCGATGTTCCGTTCTTCGGCATCTGGATCGCCCTCGGACGCACCTGCGAGCACCTGGCATGTGTCGTCGATGTGGTCCTCGTCGAGGAACCGGGGGTGACGGAGCAACCTAGCACCCCGATGGGTGCAGTATGCACCCATCGGGGTGCTATCGTGGCGGCCATGTCCAGAGTGATCCAGATCCGAGACGTTCCCGACGACGTGCACGATGCCCTGGCTGGTGCGGCTGAGGCCCAGGGTCTCTCCCTGACCCGATACATGCTGCGCGAACTGGAGCACCTGGCCAAACGTACCCAGGCGGTGCACGCGAACGCCGCCGTGATCAGACAGACCCAGGCGAAGGTTCGAGGCCGTGTCGATCGAGACACGATCCTCACCGCGTTGCACGAGGGGCGCGGCGATTGAGAGTCGTCGACGCCGGCGTCATCGTCGAACTCGTCGCGAACGACCTTGACCCCGATCGTCTCGGCGACGAGGAACTCGCCGTTCCACACCTCATCGACAGCGAAGTGACCAACGTCCTTCGGCGTCTCGTCGGCCAGAAGCTCCTGACCGAGAAGCAAGGCGCATCCGCGTTGGAAGGTTTCACTGCTCTTGCATTGACCCGGTTCCCCGCCGACTGGCTCCGACCAAGAATGTGGGCTCTCCGGCACAATCTCACCGCGTACGACGCCACCTACGTCGCCCTCGCTGAGATGACCAGCGCGACTGCCCTTCTCACCACCGACACCCGATTGGCCAACGCACCAGGCATCAACTGCCCGATCGAATTGCTCTGATTGCCATGCAAGCGGAGCGGATCTCTGGGTTCGCGCCGCCCGCTGACCAGCCCCGTCTACGCCACCGCTTCGTAACGGCCCGGCCGCAATGCGCGTGGGGAAATGGTACAAGTCCCCCCTCCGACACCGTGCACCGGTGGCCCCGGCTGGCTCGGGGTCCCGGCTGACTCGGGGTCCCGGCTGGCTCGGCGTGCCGGCTTGCCGGTGCGGCTTGCCGGTCCGGGGTATCTGCCCGTATCGTTGTCGGTCGCCTCGGCGCCACCCGGCGCCGGTCCCAGCCGAGCATCGAAGGTCCATCCCGTGCGTACCTACAGTCCCAAAGCCAGTGAGATCGAGCGCTCCTGGTACGTCGTCGACGCCGAGGGCCTGGTCCTGGGTCGCCTGGCCACCGAGGTGGCCCGGGTGCTGAGGGGCAAGCACAAGCCCACCTTCGCCCCGCACCTGGACACCGGTGACCATGTCGTCATCGTGAACGCCGACAAGGTCGTGTTGACCAGCGGCAAGGCCGAGGCCAAGCAGGTGTACCGCCACTCGGGCTATCCGGGGGGCCTGCGGTCGCGAAGCTACGCCGACCTGCTGGCCGCCAAGCCGGCCGAGGCGGTCCGCCGCTCGGTGAGGGGGATGCTGCCCAAGAACCGCCTGGGGGCACAGATGCTGCGCAAGCTCAAGGTCTACGCCGGGCCCAACCACCCCCACTTCGCCCAGAAGCCCCGGCCCCTGGTCATCGAACACGCCCGCTCCCGGGCCTGACGGAGGACACCATGTCCGCTCTTCTCGTTCAGTCCACAGGCCGCCGCAAGCGTGCCGTGGCCCGGGTTCGCGTCCGGACCGGCACCGGGCAGATCGTCGTCAACGGACGTGACGTGACCGCCTACTTCCCCTCGGCCACGCATCGCATGGTGCTGACCGAACCGCTTCGCATCACCAGCACCGACGAGGTCTACGACATCGACGCCACCCTCGTCGGCGGCGGGCCCACAGGCCAGGCCGAGGCTCTGCGCCTCGGTATCGCCCGGGCCCTGTCCACTCTCGATCCTGAACTCCGACCCTCCTTGAAGAAGGAGGGCTTCCTGACCCGCGACCCGAGGAAGAAGGAGAGCAAGAAGTACGGTCTCAAGAAGGCCCGCAAGGCTCCTCAGTACTCGAAGCGCTGAGGGACAGGCTGGTCGGGGGTACCGGAGGACACGGGGGATGACGCTGACCTTCGGGACCGACGGGGTACGGGGAGATGCCGAGGGAGAGCTGACCGACGAGTTCGTGCATGCTCTGGGCCGAGTTGTGCCCGGCGTGCTGGGGGTGAGCCACCTGGTCGTGGGTCGCGATCCCCGCTGGTCCGGGTCCCGCATCGAGACGGCGCTGGCTGCCGGGCTGTCAGCCGGGGGCGCCCGGGTCGACCTGTTGGGTGTCGTGCCCACTCCCGGTGTGGCCCACCTGGCGAGCGACGGGGTGGCCGGGGCCATGATCTCGGCTTCGCACAACGTGTGGTCCGACAACGGCATCAAGCTGTTCCTCCCCGGGGGACGCAAGCTGACCGACGAGATCGAGGCCGCTCTCGAGGAGGCCCTGTCGGCTGAGTCCGGAGGGTCCGAGTCCGGAGGGTCCGAGTCCGGAGGGTCCGAGTCCGAGGCATCGGCGGGTCCCGCACCCGGCCAGGCCGAGACCGCACCCGACCAGGCGGGTCCCGCACCCGACCAGGCCGAGACCGCGTCCGGACAGGACCCCGAGCACCTGGTGCTGGAACGGCCCGAACTGGTGGCCGACTACCGGCGTCACCTGCTCGACACCTGTGAGATGGGTCTGGACGGGCTGCGGGTCGTGCTGGACTGCGCCCACGGAGCAGCCAGCACCCTCGCCCCTGACGTGTTCACCGCTCTGGGTGCCACCGTAGAGGTCATCCACGCCGACCCCGACGGTCGCAACATCAACGAGGAGTGCGGCTCCACCAACCCCGACGCCCTCCGCCAGGCCATGGGCGGTGGCACCTGGGACGTGGGGCTGGCCTTCGACGGTGACGCCGACCGGGCCCTGGCCGTCGACGAGAACGGGACGTTGATCGACGGCGACCAGATCATGGCCATGTGTGCCATCGACCGTCGCGACCGGGGCCTGTTGCCCGAGGACACCGTGGTGGTCACGGTGATGAGCAACCTCGGATTCCGCCGGGGCATGGCGGACCGGGGCATCCGGGTCATGGAGACTCCAGTCGGCGACCGCTACGTGCTCGAGGTCCTCGAACAGCGTGGCTACGCGCTGGGTGGCGAGCAGTCCGGACACATCGTGTTCCGCGACCTGGCCACGACCGGCGACGGGATCCTGACCGGCCTTCAGGTCTGTGACCTGCTGATGCGCACCGGGCGGTTCCTCTCGGACCTGGCCGCAAGCGCGATGACCCGCTACCCCCAGGTGCTGCGCAACGTCGCCGTGACCCGCCAGATCCCCGATGTGGCCGAGCGTCTGTTCGGCGACATCGTGGCCGAGGAGGCCCTGCTGGGAGGTGATGGTCGGGTACTCGTGCGGCCCAGTGGCACCGAACCGCTCGTTCGGGTCATGGTCGAGGCCCCTTCATACCTGGCCGCCGAAGGGGCGGCCGACCGCCTGGTGGCCGCCGTCACCCGCCTGGCCGGCTGAGAACGATCACCCGGTCCGGGGCCGTGGCGGGCACCGCTGGCCAGCGGACCTAGACTCCCAGGGTTCCGGCGGTGGCAACGGCGCCCCGCGTCGTCCTCGATCCGACCCCTGCGACCAGGAGGCCCGCTGGCCGTGTGCGGCATCATCGCCATCCTGCGCCGCCCCTCCGAGCGGCCCGCACCCTCCGCGGAGAGGATCCGGGAGTGCCTAGCCGAAGCCACCGCGGCTGCGCCGGCGCTCTCGGGAGACCTGGACGTCGCCGCTCTGACGGCGGTGACCGAGCCCCTCGAGAGACTCGAGGGGCTGGTGTACGGACCTCCCGGAGTCGGTGCGCTGGTGGCTGACGGCGTGCTGCTGGCCGACCTGGGCGCCGGCCTCTCCCAGTTGCGCCTGGCGGTCGCGGGTGTCGAAGGCCGCCTCGACGCCGGTGAGGTGTCCGCCGATGGCCTGGAGGAGCTCAACGCCGCGGTGATCCGGTTGAAGGACGCCCTCTGGGCTGTGGAGCGCGACCGGCTGCGCACCGCTCAGGCCGTGGCCGACCTCGCCGGCCCCGACCCCACCCCGGCCGCCATCGCTGCGTTCACCTCCATCCAGCAGGCCCTCTCGGCCCTGGACCGCCTCGAGGTCCGCGGCCGCGACTCGGCGGGCCTCCAGGTGCTGGTCCACGGTCACGGCCTCGATCTGGACACCCCCGCGATAGCGGCCTGGATGAGGGACCGTCACGATCCGCTGTTCCGCTCGCATGCGGTCGCTGCACCCGTAGGTCACCTGGTCTTCGTCTACAAGGCAGCCGCCGAGATCGGCGAGCTGGGCGACAACACCGCCGCCTTGCGGGATGCCATCCGCGACGATCTCCTGTTGCACCAGGCCCTGGCCGGGGACGGACCCACGCGGTGGTGCTGGGCCACACCCGCTGGGCCAGCGTGGGCATCATCTCTGAGCCCAACGCCCACCCCCTCGACTCCAGCGAGGAGACAGACGGGGGAGCGGCGGTCCCCTTCGTGACGGGGGTGCTCAACGGCGACGTCGACAACTACGCCGACCTGCGTGGCGTCGAGGACCTGTCGATCGCCGACGAGATCACCACCGACGCCAAGGTCATCCCCACCCTGGTGGCCCGGCGACTGGCCGAGGGGGCTGCCCTCGACGAGGCCTTCCGGGGCACCGTGGCACGCCTGGAAGGTTCGGTGGCCGTCGCCGCGCTGCTCCGCCGATCATCCCGGACGACTGCTGCTGGCGCTCCGGGGTAGCGGCCAGGCGCTCTACGTGGGCCTGGCCGAGGACGCCTTCGTGGTGGCCAGCGAGCCCTACGGGATAGTCGAGGAGACCGCCTCGTACCTGCGCATGGACGGCGAGACCCCGGCCAACCCCGAGAACCCCAACGCCAGCCGTGGGCAGATCGCTGTTGCTCGACGCCCAGGGAGCGGGCACCCTGGAGGGCGTCACCCGGCTCGCTACGACGGCACGGCGCTGCCGGTCGACGCCGGCGAGGTGGTCCGGGCCGAGATCACCACCCGGGACATCGACCGGGGCCACTACCCGCACTACCTGCTGAAGGAGATCAGCGAGGCGCCCGGACTCGTTCCGCAAGACCCTGCGGGGTCACCTGATCGACCATCCCGGGGACACCGCCGATCCCGAAGAGCTACGGGTGGTGCTCCCGACTCGGCTCTCCCCGACCGACCTGCGGGCCCGCCTGCGCTGCCGGCGCGGTGCGCCGGGTCGTGGTGATCGGGCAGGGCACCGCCCACGTGGCCGGGATGAGCCTGGCCTCGGTTCTCGACGAGCTGGCCGACGGGACAGCTGGTCGTGTCGGCGGTACCGGCCACCGAGCTGTCCGGGTTCGACCTGCGCGACGACATGTCCGACACGCTGGTGGTGGCCATCACCCAGTCCGGCACCACCACCGACACCAACCGCACCGTCGACCTGGTACGCGCCCGGGGTGCGACCGTGCTCGCCATCGTCAACCGGCGCAACAGCGGACCTGACCGACAAGGCCGACGGGGTCCTCTACACCTCCGACGGGCGGGACGTAGAGATGAGCGTGGCCTCCACCAAGGCCTTCTACGCACAGGTGGCCGCCGGTGTCCTGCTGGCGTTCGCCATCCTCGACGCGGCCGGCCATCGAGGTGGCCGACCGGGCGCGCTGGCTCGCATGCGCTGCGTGAGCTGCCCGACGCCATGGCCCGCACGCTCGAGCTGCGGCCCCGACCTGGTCGAGGCCGCCCAGCTGGCCGCCAGCCGCCGCTACTGGGCGGTGGTGGGCAACGGCCCCAACGTCGTGGCCGCCCGCGAGATCCGCATCAAGCTGTCCGAGCTCTGCTACAAGTCCATCGCCTGTGACATCACCGAGGACAAGAAGCACATCGACCTTTCGGCCGAGCCGCTGATCCTGGTGTGCGCAGCGGGCCTGACGGGCTCCAACGCCGACGACGTGGCCAAGGAGGTGGCCATCTACCGGGCCCACAAGGCGGCCCCGGTCGTGATCGCCAGCGAGGGCGAGTACCGCTTCGGAGCGGCCCTGCACGCCGTGATGGTCCCCGCCGTCCATCCCCGGCTCGACTTCGTGCTCTCGGCCATGGTCGGACACCTCTTCGGCTACGAGACGGCACTGGCCATCGACGCCCAGGCCCGGCCCCTGCGTGAATGCCGGGGCGGCCATCGAGGAGGCGGTGGCCGTCGGGTTGCGCCAGCGGACGCCGCCCTGGAGGCGATCCAGGACACGCTCGAGCCCCTGGCCACCCGCTTCTTCGACGGTCTGCGGGCCAGCGAGTACGACGGTCACCTCGAGGCCAGTCCTCGGCGGTGCGCCTTTCGTCGTTGCTCCGCTACGCCCTGGGTCAGGTCCCCCTCGACGCCTACCAGATCGAGCACGGAAAGGTGGGTACGCCCGGGGTCGTGCTGGAAGACCTCACGGCGGCGCTCACCCGGGCCATCGAGGAGTTGACCCGGCCCATCGACGCCATCAAGCACCAGGCCAAGACGGTGACCGTCGGCATCTCCCGTTCCGACGAGACGCTGCTGCAGGTCCCCTGGTGAGCGGCAGATCCTGGCCGCCGGGGCCCCGCGGGACTCGCTGTCCTACGAGTCGCTGCGCACCCTCGCCGACCTCGATCCGGTGGTCGACGAGGTGCTCGGCTACACCCGCTACCGGATCGAAGGCGATACCGACGACGGCACCGCGGTGGCCATCGTGGTGTCGACCAGGGTGGCATCGCCCGTCAGATCCCGTCTCGCACCGATCGAGCCCCGGGACTGCGCGGCACCAAGAACCGGGTGGCGGCCGAGCGCCGCCTGCTGGTGGCCAAGGGCCGCGGCGACGGCCGGCCGATCGTCATCGTGCCTGAGGTCAAGGACCGGACCACCGTGGGCCTCACCCTGGTGCACGTCCGCTTCGTGCAGGACGCACCGCTGGCCGCCGTGCGCGGCGCGCTCCAGGGTTACCGGAACCGCTACTCGGCGCTGCGTGACGCCGTGTGCGAGACCGAGCCCACCTTCCGCGAGGACCTGCTCGCCGACGTGGAGGTGGTGGATCTCCTCTCCGATTCCATCTATGAGCTGGCCGACCGCTGGCGCACTCCCTGAGGGCCCGTGAACCCACGACCTGACATCTCGGGCGGACCCGGCCCGGTAATCGGCCTGGGCACCGATCTGGTCGACATCGACCGGTTCCGCCGGGTGTTGGCGCGCACCCCCCGTCTGGCCGACCGGGTCTTCACCGAGTCCGAGCAGCGAGCCGTGGCCGGTCGCCGCGACCCCGTTCCCGGTCTGGCGGCCCGGTTCGCGGCCAAGGAGGCGGTGCTCAAGTCGCTGGGACGCGGGGTGTTCCAGGTGCGGCTGCGTCACATCGAGGTGGTGACCCAGGCGTCGGGCAGCCCCTTCGGTCGTGTTGCACGGGCGGGCATCGGAGGTGGCGGCCGAGCAAGGTGTCTCGGGTTTCGCTGGTGTCACTGACCCACACCGATCACCTGGCCCAGGCCACGGTGGTTGCCCTGGCCTGAGAGCGCCCGCCCGGCGCCCTGCCCGCCCGGCGCCCTGCCCGGCCGGCGTCCGGGTGGGGCAGAATGCCGGGGTGCTGCCCATCGTCACACCCGAGGAGATGGCCGCCATCGACGCGGCCGCCCCCGAACCGGTCGAGGTGCTCATCGGCCGGGCCGGGTCGGCGGTGGCCCGCGCGGCGCTCGTCGCTGCTCGGGGGCACGTACGGTCGTCGGGTGGTGGTCGTCGCCGGGAAGGGCAACAACGGCAACGACGGCCGGGAGGCCGCCGCGTCGGCTGCCGCGCGTCGGGGAGTGCGGATCGTGGTGATCGACGCGGCCGAGCCCCCGAGCGGCTTCCTGCCGCCGACCTGGTAATCGACGCCGCCTACGGCACCGGGTTCCGGGGCACCTGGCAGGCGCCCGCAGCGGTCGATGCCCCGGTGCTGGCGGTCGACATCCCCTCAGGCGTCGATGGTCTCACCGGTGCGAGTGGCGGACGGGACGTCAGTGCTGCCGGCAACAGCCACGGTCACCTTCGCCGCGCTCAAGCCGGGCCTGGTCCTCGAACCGGGTGCATCCCTGGCCGGTGAGGTCGCAGGTCGCCGACATCGGCCTCGCCACGGAGCGCGCCCGTGCCTCACCTTCTGGAAGAGACCGACCTGGCCGCGGCTGGCTACCCGAGCGTCGACCCACGGCCCACAAGTGGCAGCACGCGGTCTGGGTGATCGGCGGCAGCCCGGGTCTGGAAGGGGCGGCTGTGCTGGCCGTCGGCCGCCGCCACCCGGGCCGGAGCGGGCTACGTGCGTTGGAGCGAGTCCCGGGCGGGTCCCGCCGAGCCTGCGAAGCCCACCGAGGTGGTTGGCACCGCGCTGCCAGCACGCGAATGGGCTGGCGAAGCGCTGGCCGACGCCGATCGGTTCGGGTGCACTGGTCGATCGGCAACGGGCTGGGCCTGCGATCCGAGCACGGGCCCGAGGCTGCGCGAGTGGCGGCCGGATCAATCGTCCGGTGGTGGTCGACGCCGACGGTCTGACGCTGCTCTCGACGGATCGGTAGACGACCGCTGCGCCCTCCGACCATCGGTGATCCTCACCCCCCACGACGGCGAGTACGAGCGCCTCACCGGGAACCGTCCTGGTCCTGACCGCTTCGAGGCCGCCCGGTGCTGGCCGCGGAACCGGCGCCGTCGTCCTGCTGAAGGGTCGGATCGACGGTGGTGGCCCGGCCCGACGGCCGCGTACTGGCATCCCGGCTGGGTGACGAGCGGCTCGCCACGCTGGGGTCGGGCGACGTGTTGGCGGGCGTGGTGGGCGCCCTGGCTGGCGGAGGGACTCGCCCCCTTCGAGGCCGCCGCGGCACCGCGGCCGGTCTCCACGGTCTTGCCGGCCGCCTAGGCTGGCGGCGCGGCCTGGTGGCCGGTGACCTGGTCGCCTCGCTGCCCTCGGCTCTGGCCCGGTTGGACACCATGTCCGCCACGCAGCCGACCGTGGAGGTGCGATGCCCAGCCAGACGCCAGTAGCCGAGGTGATGACCAGGGACGTGGTGGCCTTCACGCTCGATCAGTCGGTGAGGAAGCCGCGCGCCAGCATGGTCGACGCCGGCGTCGACGCTGGCCCGGTGCTCGACGACGAGGGCCAGGTGGTGGCATGCTGTCCACGACCGACCTGATCGTGCGGGAGTCGCGCTGGCACATCCCCACGGTCATCTCCATCCTGGGGGCCACCCTCGAGCTCCCCTCGGAGAAGCGTCGTTTCGACGAGGACGTGTCCAAGGCACTGGGCGCCACGGTCGACGAGGTCATGCACGAGGGCGTGGTGGCGATCGGCGCCCGATGACACGGTGGAGACGGCGGCGACGCTCATGCACGACCACGAGGTGTCGCGCCTGCCGGTGGTCGACGGTGACGGCCAGCTCGTGGGCATCGTGGCCCGGGGCGACATCCTGCGGGCCATCGTTCAGGGCAACCAGGTCGGTTAGCCGGAGTCCTTTGCGTCCCACCCGCGCCGAGATCGACCTGGGGGCGATCCGCGCCAACACCGCGACCCTGGTGGAAGAGGTCGCTCCCTCGGCGGTACTGGCGGTCGTCAAGGCGGACGGGTACGGCCACGGAGCGGTTCCCGCGGCCACAGCAGCCGTGGATGCGGGAGCCACCTGGTTGGGCGTGGCACTGGTGGAAGAGGGCGTCGAGTCTGCGCGACGCCGGCTTCACCGAACCGATCCTGGTGCTCTCCGCCCCCCACCCCATGGCGGTGACCGACCTGGTCGCGCGGGGATCTGCGGCCACCGTCTACAGCCTCGCGGGCATCGAGGCCCTGGACCGCGCGGCCCGGGCAGTGGGGGCCGAGCTTCCCGTGCATCTCAAGGTCGACACCGGCATGCACCGGGTCGGGGCTCGACCCTCAGATGCCTTGGCGCTGGCCCGTGCCGTGGCCGGTGCTCCTCGGCCTGCGCCTGGAGGGTCTGTGCACCCACCTGGCAGTCGCCGACGAACCCGCCCGCGAGGACACCGGCGCCCAGCTCGCCGCTTTCGAGGAGGTGCGCCGGGCCCTGGGCGCTGAGGGTCTTCGCCCACCGGTGGTGCATGCGGCCAACTCGGCGGGCGCCATCGTGCATCCGGCCAGCCGCTACGACCTGGTGCGTTGCGGGATCGCCCTCTACGGAATCCCCCCCGAGCCCCGGTTGGCGGGACGCTTGCCGTTGAGGCCCGCCATGCGGCTGGTGTCCGAGGTCTCCTTCGTGAAGCAGGTGCCTGCCGGCACGTCGGTCTCCTACGGCCTGGCCTACACCACTTCTTGTGACACCGTCCTGGCCACCGTCCCGGTGGGATACGCCGACGGGGTGCCCCGCCGGTTGGGTGCGGTCGGTGGTCAGGTGCTGGTGGGTGGCCGGCGCTGCTCCGATCGCCGGTGCGGTCACCATGGACCAGCTCGTCGTGGACTGCGGTGCGGGCTCTGCGGTCGAGGTCGGCGACGAGGTGGTCCTCCTCGGCCGCCAGGGCGACGACGAGGTCACCGCCGGTGAATGGGCCGGACTCCTCGACACCATCGGCTACGAGGTCGTCACCCGCATCGGGCCCCGGGTGCCCCGGACGTACCTGGACTCGTGAACGCCGGCCTGCCCTGGGGGTGCGGGCCCAGGTGAGGGTGCTGCTGGTCGAACCGTGGCTGGGTGGCTCGCACCGGGCGTGGGCCGAGGGCTACGCCCGCCACAGCCGCCACGAGGTGGTGGTGGTGGGCCACGAGGGCAGGCACTGGCGGTGGCGGCTGCGGGGATCGGCGTTGACCATGGCCGAAGCAGCCGAAGGGGCCGTGGCCACCCACGGAGCCTTCGACGTCGTCCTGGCCAGCTCCTACCTGCACCTTCCGGCCTTCCTCGGATTCACCCGGCGCACCCTGGGCCCGTTGCCGGTCGTGCAGTACCGCCACGAGAGTCAACTGGTGTACCCGACCGTGGCCGGGCGCCAACCCGACGCCTCCCTGGCGCTGATCGACTGGCTGGGCATGGCGGTGGCCGACGAGGTCTGGTGCAACTCCCGCCACCACCTCGACGTGCTGGCCGGTGTGCTTCCCGGGTTCCTGGCTTCGGTACCCGATCACGACCACTCCCACCGGCTGGAGGGTGTGCTGGCCCGCACCCGGGTCGAGCCGGTGGGCGTGGAGTTGGACGGCCTTCTGGCAGCACCGCACCCCACCGTGCCCGTTCGGGTGCCTCCAGAATCCCAGGCACCTCCGGCACCTCCGGCACCTCCGGCGCCGCCGGTGCCTCTGGTGCCGCCGGCGCCTCTGGTGCTCTGGAACCACCGGTGGGATCCCGACAAGGCCCCCGAACGGTTCTTCCACCTGCTCGGGGTGCTGGCCGACGAAGGTGTGGCGTTCCGCCTGGCCGTGGCCGGATCCAACCAACGTCGAGAGCCGCGCGAGTTCTTCGAGGCCCGCGCCCACCTCGCCGAGCGGGTGGAGCACTTCGGCCCGCTGGAACGCGCGGACTACGAGGCTCTCCTGGCCCGATCCGATGTCGTGTTCAGCACCGCCCGCCACGAGTGCTTCGGTGTGGCTGTCGTGGAAGCGGTGGCGGCGGGCGCCGTGCCCCTGCTGCCCGCCCGGCTGGCCTACCCGGAGCTGATTCCTTACCGCTGGCACGACGCCGTGCTCTACCGGGCCCCCGAGACTCTGGACCGGCTGAGGGCGTTGTTGGTGGACCTACCCGCCGCCCGGGCTTCGGTGGCCGGGTTGCGGGAGTCGATGGACCGGTTCTCGTGGGCACAGGTGGCACCGCGCTACGACGACGGCTTGGCTCGGGTGGCGGGCCGGTAGCGGGCACGTGCGGGTCGGTGGCAGCCGGACATGCCGGTCGGCATGCCGGGGGGTCCGGCTGGGGGGGGTCCGGCTGGGGGGTCCGGCTGGTTGGCAGGCGGTACGGTCCGGGGGGATGAACGGGGACCGTCACGACGGGCAGTCCGGTGCGGGTGCCGGTGAGGGCTCGGCCGGTCTGGGCGGTTCGGGCGGTGTTCCCGACCCGGGTGGCCCGACCGACGTGGCGGGGGTGCGGGTCGGACACTGGACCGATCCGCTGGCCCGTACCGGGTGCACCGTGGTGCTGCTGCCTGCGGGAACCGTGGTCTCGGGTGAGGTGCGGGGAAATGCTCCGGCCACCCGCGAGTGGGCCTTGTTGGCTCCCGAGCGGACCATCACCGAGGCGCACGCCCTGGTGTTGACCGGGGGGTCGGCCTTCGGTCTGTCGGTGGCCGATGGCGTGATGGGATGGCTGGCCGAGCGGGGGGAGGGGTTCCTGGCCTCTGGGCACCGGGTTCCCATCGTGCCCACCCTGGCCGTGTTCGACCTCGGTGTAGGGGACGGAACGGTCCGGCCCGGACCGACCGAGGGTGCGGCCGCCTGCGATGCCGCCGTGGCCGCCTCTGCGCCGGGTGGCACGCCGGCAGTCCTGGTCGGCCCGGTCGGAGCGGGGGCGGGTTGCACGGTTGGCAAGTGGCACGATCCGACCGAACGGCTGGGAGCGGGTCTGGGTGCGGCCTCTGTGCGCCACGGCGACGTGCTGGTCACCGCTCTGGTGGCTCTCAACGCCGCAGGCTATGTGGGCGAGCGGCGTCCCCTGGGTCCGCCCTCGTGGGCCACCCGGGGGTTGGCCACGACCATCGGTGTGATCGTCACCAACGCCGTGCTGGACAAGGTCGGCTGCTTCCTCGTCGCCCAGAGCGGTCACGACGGGCTGGCCCGGGCCATCGACCCGGTGCACACCGGAATGGACGGCGACGCCCTGCTGGCGGCGGCCACCGGAGGGGCGGCGGCCACCGGGGAGGCGGCGGTGCCTCCTCCTCTGGACCTGGTGCGTGCCCTCGCGGCGCGGGCGGTCGAGGACGCGGTGCGCGCTGTCCCCCTCACCGCGGAGGAACCCTCCGGTCCGCCCTGACTGCCGCGAGGTTTGGTGTGCACGATTCGACCGTTTCGGTGCACTGGTGCGCATCGAAGCTGAGCCGGTGGGATCGGCCCCGTGGGTGGCCGGCCAGCGCAGGTTTGATGTGCACGATTCGACCGTTTCGGTGCACTGGTGCGCATCGAAACGGGATCTGCCCCGCGGTTGGCAGGCCAGCGCAGGTTTGATGTGCACGATTCGACCGTTTCGGTGCACTGGTGCGCATCGAAACGGGACCCACAACCGGCGCACCGGATGGGTGTCGCCATAGGCTCGACGTGCTGACCCCTCCGACCGTGCTCTAGAACCGGAGCAATCCCCGTGCCTGATGCCGGCCCTGTACCTGTCGCGCCTGTTCCTGCCGCACTCGGCCGCGTCTGCCCGCAAGCAGGCACCGAGGAGTTCGCACGAAGCGTGGAGCCGTCCGGTCGGTGTCGACCCCATCGCCATCCTCGAAGCCGACGACGAAGGGCGGTCCCACCGGCTGGTTCCCATCCGTCACGGCCGCATGGGCGCCAGCGCCTTCTTCCGGGAGCAGCTTCGATCATGGCCGCCGATCTGGCCGCCACCCCGACCAGCGGAATCCACGCCCAGATCTGCGGCGACGCGCACCTGTCGAACTTCGGCCTGTTCGCCTCCCCCGAACGCCAACTCCTCTTCGACCTCAACGACTTCGACGAGACCCTGCGTGGTCCCTGGGAGTGGGACGTCAAACGGTTGGCGGCCAGCGTGGTGATCGCTGCCCAGGAACTCGGACTCGAACCCCGCGCCACGCAGCGAACGGTCACCCGGACCGTCGCCCGCTACCGCAGAGCCATGAGCGAGTTCGCCGAGATGGGGGAGCTGGACATCTGGTACCAGCGGATCAACGTCGACGAGCTGATCGCCAGCCTCAGGGGCCGGGTGGCCAAGCCCTTGGTGCAGCGTGCAGAGAAGCAAGCATCACGGGCGAGGCTTCGCACCAGCCTGCAAGCTGCCGCCAAGTTGACCAGCGTCGTGGACGGCGAGATGCGCATCGTGGCGGACTGGCCGCTGGTGGTTCCGCTGGGAGAGCTCGCCGGCACACACACTGCCGAGGAGTTGCGCCAGTCCGTGACCGAGGTGTTCGCCGCGTACCGGGCCTCGTTGCCCGACCACCAACAGGTCCTCCTCGACTGCTACCGCATCGTCGACGTAGCCCACAAGGTCGTGGGCGTGGGGAGTGTCGGCACCCGAGCCTTCATCGTCCTGTTGCGCGGCCGCTCCGAGCGCGACGTCCTGATGTTGCAGCTCAAGCAGGCCGGGCCTTCGGTGCTGGAACCGCACCTGGCGCCCTCCCCCTACCCCAACCACGCCCAGCGGGTGGTGGAGGGGCAGCGGTTGATGCAGGCGGCATCGGACGCCTTCTTGGGTTGGAGTGCGTCCAGACTGGACGGCAACCACTACTACTGGCGGCAACTACGCGACATGAAAGGCTCCGCCGACATCACCACCATGCGACCTCGTGGCTTCGACATCTACTCCCAGGTCTGCGCGTGGACCCTGGCCCGTGCGCACTCCCGCAGCGCCGACGCCCGAGCCATCGCCGGATACCTGGGATCAGGCGACCGCTTCGACCGGGCCGTCGCGGCTTTCGCCCGCACCTACGCCGACCAGAACGCGGCGGATCATCGGGCGCATCAACAGGCGGTGGCCGACGGACGGCTACCGGCCGAGGCCGGCGTCTGATCGGGTCTTTGGGCCCGCAGTGGCGAGCAGTGAGAAGGAGAGAGGCACCCGGGGCCGGTCGGGTGGCACCACCCAGCGGTGATCGGCGGTCTCGGCAAGCCACGGGAACCGGGGCCACTTGGTCCAGTCGTGCTCGACCAGGGCATCGAGGCGGAGGCCTCGGCCGAGGAGCGCCGTGACGATCTCGCCGATCGAGTGGTTCCACTCGTAGACCCGCGTGTTGGCCAGGCGGTCCTCGCCGTCGGTGTAGGTCACCTCGACGTCGTCGACGTAGGGCTCGGACTCCTCGAAGTAGGAGTACGCCACGCACACGTCGTCGTCGGCGAACGCCCAGGCCAGTGGATGGGCGTCGTGGATGTAGAGCCGGCCGCCGGGACGCAGCAGTCCGACCGCCTGGGTCGCCCAGGCCCACACCCGCGGTAGCCAACAGAGGGCACCGAGGCTCACGTAGACGAGGTCGAAGCTCTGCGGCGACAGCGCCTCGACGGCTTCGTGGACGTCGGCTTCGACGAAGCGGGCACGGTCGGCCAAACCGGCCCGGTCGGCCAGGGCTCGGGCCGCGGCGATGGCGCGTCCGGAGAAGTCGAGCCCGGTCACCCGTGCCCCGGCATTGGCGAGAGCGAGGGTGTCGAGCCCGATGTGGCATTGGAGGTGGACCACGTCGAGGCCGTCGACGTCGCCGATGAGCTCCAACTCCCAGGGATACGGCCCGGGTCGTTCCCGCAGCCATCCTTCGACGTCGTAGAAGCTGGAGGCGAGGTGGATCGGGACGCGGTCGTCCCAGTTGGCACGGTTGGCTGCGATCGGATCGGACATCGCGGTGACGAGGCTAGGCCGTCTCTCTGTGTGGCCGGCGCCCGAGGCGACCCGGGAACCGGTCCCGGAGCCTCCCCCGTCGAGCCCGCTCCTGAGCCGACCGTGGTGCGGGGATGGGATCGGCATAGGCTCGGACCATGCCGGAGCTGGCCTCGACCTTGGAGGAGGTGGCGGCGGACGCCTCGACCTGCACCGGGTGCGGACTGTGCGAGGGGCGCACCCAGGTGGTGTTCGGCATGGGGAGCCCGAAGGCCCGGTTGCTGTTCGTGGGCGAGGGGCCGGGCGCTGAAGAGGACCGCCAGGGCCTGCCCTTCGTGGGCCGCTCGGGCCAGTTGCTCGACCGGCTGTTGGCCGAGGAGTTGGGGGTCACCCGAGACCACTGCTACATCGCCAACGTGGTGAAGTGCCGCCCGCCCGGAAACCGCGACCCCAAGCCCGACGAGATCGCCGCATGCCGGCCGTGGTTGGACCGCCAGATCGAGCTGCTCGACCCGGCGGTGGTGGTGACCCTGGGCAAGTTCGCCGCCCAGGTCCTGTTGGAGAGCTCCGAGGCGATCAGTGGGCTGCGGGGCCGCGAGCATCCCTTCCGCAACGGTGTGCTCATCCCCACCTTCCATCCCGCCTACGCACTGCGGGGCGGAGCCGAGCCCCTGGCGAAGATGCGATCGGACCTGGTTCGGGCGAAACTGGCCCTGTCCCGTTCGTGAACGACCCCTCGCACCCGTGACCCCCGTGTTGACCGCCGCCACCAGATCTGTCGCCGAGACCAAGGACCTGGCCGCGGCCCTGGCGTCCCTGGTGGCTCGCGGTGACCTGGTGGTGCTGGCCGGCGACCTGGGAGCGGGCAAGACCGCCTTCGCCCAGGGTCTGTGCGCGGCGTTGGGGGTGAGCGTGGCGGTGACCAGCCCCACCTTCACCCTGGCCAACCGCTACCAGGGTCGCCTGGAGGTGAACCACCTCGACATCTACCGCCTCGACAACCTGGCCGAGACCGCCGAACTGGGCCTCGAGGAGCTCATCGACGGTGACGGGGTGACCCTGGTCGAGTGGGGTGACGCCATAGCGCCGGTGCTGGGCGCCGACTACCTGGAGATCCGTCTCGGCTTCGGCGCGGGAGACGACGACCGCATCATTGCCTGCACCACCGTCGGTCCGCGCTGGGCCGCCCGCTCCCGCGGGTTGTCCGAGGCGCTCGCCCCCTGGGCGGCCGACACCGGGGAGGCGCCGTGCTGATCTTGGGCATCGAGACCGCCACCACCCAGGTGGGTTGCGCCATCGGCGGCCACGAGGGGGTGCGGGCCTCGGCGCACCACACCCGGGCCCGCCGCCACGCCGAGACCCTGGTACCCATGATCGAGGTGGTGGCCTCCCACGCCGAGGTCTCCCTCGACGAGCTGGGGGCGATCGCGGTCGACGTGGGGCCGGGCCTGTTCACGGGCCTGCGGGTGGGCATCGCCACCGCCAAGGCCATGGCCTACGCGCTCGGGGGTGCCCATGATCGGGGTGTCGCAGCCTGGATCTGCTGGCCTTCTCGGTACGTACCAGCAACCGCCTGATCGTGGCTGCGGTTGACGCCCGGCGGGGCGAGGTGTTCCACGCCCTGCTACCGCCAGGTTCCCGGCGGGGTGCAGCGGGTGAGCGAGGCAGCGGTGTCCCGGCCCGACGATCTGGCCACCGACGTGGCGGCCACCGGCGAGGATCTGCTGCTGGTGGGTGACGGGGCACGGCGTTATGCCGGTCACTTCGAGGCGGTCACCCACGTCGAGCTGGCCGAACGCCGGCCTGGCCTACCCCAACGCCGGCAGTCTCGTGCAGCTCGCCCACGCCCGGGCCATGCGCGAGGACTTCGTGCCCCACTGGGAGCTCGAACCCATCTACCTTCGCCAGCCCGACGCCGAGATCAACTGGCAGACCCGCGAGGGCGTGCACCGGGAGGCGTCGTGAGCACCCGTCCCGGACGCCAGGGGGTGGTGGGCGAGACCGGCGTGGTCGACGGAGCACCGCCACAGCGCCTGCGGATCGAGCCGCTGCGGCGCCGGCACCTGCGGGGCGTGCTGCGCATCGAGGCCCACAACGAGCACCGGCCCGTGGTCGCTCGGCCTGTTCCTGAGCGAACTTCGCCTCGGCGACGCCCGTGTCGTACGTCGGCGGCCCTGGCGGGATCCCGGGTGGTCGGCTTCGCCGGCGAGCTGTTCGCCGTCGACGACGTCCACGTCACCACCGTCGCCGTGCACCCCGGCTGGCGCCGCCAGGGCGTGGCCACCCGACTGCTGGTGGTGCTGGCCCGACAGGCGATCGCCCGGAGGGGGCTCCGGCGATGACCCTCGAGGTGCGGTCCTCCAACGCGGCGGCCCGTGCCCTCTACGGTCGGTTCGGATTCGACGAGGCCGGTGTCCGCAAGGACTACTACCGCGACATGGGTGAGGACGCGGTGATCATGTGGGCTCGTGCCATCGACAGCGCCGACTACTCGGCCCGGCTCGACGCCCTCGCCGCGCCCTGGCGGGCGAGCACCAACGTGGTGGGGTGGCGATCGTGAGCGCGACCGAAGCCCGGGCTGGCGAGTCGCCGGCGGAAGGGCTGGTGCTCGGCATCGAGACGTCCTGCGACGAGACCGCCGCCGCGATGGTGGTCGTCGGGCCGCGACGTGCTGGCGTCGGTGGTGAGCAGCCAGGTCGATCTGCACGCCCGCTACGGCGGAGTGGTGCCCGAGGTGGCCTCCCGGGCCCACGTGGAGGTGCTGACGCCCACCGTGGCTCAGGCCTTCGTGGAGGCCGGCCGGCGTGAGGGCGAGGTACAGGTCGTGGCGGCCACCGCGGGGCCGGGGTTGGTCGGAGCCCTGCTGGTGGGGGTCGTCGGCGGCCAAAGCGCTGGCCCTGGTCTGGGACGTGCCCTTCGTGGCCGTCAACCATCTCGAGGCCCACCTCTACGCGCCCGTGCTGGACGAACCCGAGTTGGTCTTCCCCTACCTGGTGCTGTTGGTGTCGGGCGGGCCACACGATGCTGGTGGTGATGGAGGGCCACGGCCGCTACCGGGTGCTGGGCTCGACCTTGGACGACGCCGCCGGCGAGGCTTTCGACAAGGTGGCCCGCTTCCTCGGACTGGGCTATCCGGGCGGTCCGGCTATCGACGGGGTGGCCCGCCGAGGGTGACCCCGCTGCCATCGACTTCCCCCGCTCGATGCGCGATGAGGGCCTCGACTTCTCCTTCAGCGGGTTGAAGACCGCTGTCGTCAACCACGTGCGCCACCACGCCGAGGTCGACACCGCCGATGTGGCCGCCTCCTTCCAGGCTGCCGTGGTGGACGTGCTGGTGGCCAAGGCGCTGCGGGCAGCCGACACGGTGGGGGTGGACACGGTGTGCCTGGCCGGTGGCGTGGCGGCCAACTCCCGCCTGCGGTCGCAGTTGGCCGAGGAGGGGGAGCGCTCGGCCGGCGGGTGCTGGCCCCAGCCCGGCCATGTGCACCGACAACGCCGCCATGGTCGCCGCGGTCGGCTGGTGGCAGCTACCAGCGGCTGGGTCCCTCACCTCTTGACACGGGAGCCGACCCCAACCTGGTTCTGGGTGCTGGGGTGCCGCCCCATCACGCGGGTAGCTGAGGGCACCCGCCTGGGCACAGGGGAGTAGACATGACTGCTGGGATCTCGACGGCTGGGTCGCTCCCGAGAATTTTCTCCGGCCGCCGTTAGCACTCGGCGATCGAGACTGCTAGGGTTTCTGGCACTCAACCCGTCCGAGTGCTAACGCCGCGGGAGCGGCCCGTCTTCTACGGAGGCGAACCTAATGAACCTTCAGCCCCTCGATGATCGCATCGTCGTCCGTCCAGGCGAGTCCGAGGAGACCACCGCCAGCGGCCTGGTCATCCCCGACACCGCCAAGGAGAAGCCCCAGCAGGGCGAGGTCCTGGCCGTGGGCCCTGGCAAGCGGTCCGACCAGACCGGCGAGATCATCCCTATGCGACGTCAAGGTCGGCGACACCGTCGTGTACTCCAAGTACGGCGGCACCGAGATCACCATCGAGGGCGAGGACCTGCTGATCCTCAACGCCCGCGACGTCCTCGCCATCGTCAAGTAAGGAGTCCAGATGTCCAAGGAACTGCGCTTCCGTGAGGAGGCCCGCCGGGGTCTCGAGGCCGGCGTCGACAAGCTCGCCAACGCCGTCAAGGTCACCCTCGGCCCCAAGGGTCGCAACGTGGTGCTCGACAAGAAGTTCGGCGCTCCCACCATCACCAACGACGGCGTCTCCATCGCCCGAGAGATCGAGCTCGAGGACCACTTCGAGAACATGGGCGCCCAGCTGGTGAAGGAGGTGGCCACCAAGACCAACGACATCGCCGGTGACGGCACCACCACCGCCACCGTGCTGGCCCAGGCCATGATCCACGAAGGCCTGCGCAACGTGGCCGCCGGCGCCAACCCCATGGCCCTCAAGAAGGGCATCGAGAAGGCCGTGGCCGCCGCGGTCGGCCTCCCTGGCCGAGCAGGCCAAGGAGATCGACGACAAGTCCGAGATCGCCCAGGTCGCCTCCATCTCCGCCGCCGACCCGGCCATCGGCGAGGTCATCGCCGATGCCATCGACCGGGTCGGCAAGGACGGCGTGGTCACCGTCGAAGAGTCGAACACCTTCGGCATGGAGCTGGACTTCACCGAGGGCATGCAGTTCGACAAGGGCTACCTCTCGCCGTACTTCGTGACCGATCCCGAGCGCCAGGAGGCCGTGCTCGAAGATCCCCGCATCCTGCTCGTCAACGGCAAGATCACCTCGGTGCAGGATCTGCGTGCCGGTGCTCGAGAAGGTCATGCAGACGGGCAAGCCGCTGCTGATCATCGCCGAGGACATCGAGGGCGAGGCCCTGGCCACCCTGGTGGTCAACAAGATCCGCGGCACCTTCAACTCGGTGGCCGTCAAGGCCCCGGGCTTCGGTGAGCGCCGCAAGGCGATGCTCCAGGACATGGCCGATCCTCACCGGTGGCCAGGTCATCTCCGAGGAGGTCGGCCTCAAGCTCGAGAACACCACCCTCGACCTGCTGGGCACCGCCCGCAAGGTGGTCGTCACCAAGGACGACACCACCATCGTCGAGGGTGCCGGTTCAGACGAGGACCTCCAGGGTCGCATCGCCCAGATCCGTCGCGAGATCGACGACACCGACTCGGACTGGGACCGCGAGAAGCTCCAGGAGCGCCTCGCCAAGCTGGCCGGCGGCGTGGCCGTCGTCAAGGTCGGCGCGGCCACCGAGGTCGAGCTCAAGGAGAAGAAGCACCGCATCGAGGACGCGCTGTCGGCCACCCGTGCCGCCATCGAAGAAGGCGTCGTGGCCGGCGGCGGCACCGCCCTGGTGCGGGCTCGTGCTGCGGTGGCCGAGGTCGTCGAGAGCCTCGAGGGAGATCAGGCCACCGGTGCCCGCATCGTCCACTCGGCGCTGCAGGCCCCGGCCCGGCTCATCGCCCAGAACGCCGGTCACGAAGGTGCGGTCATCGTCCGCCAGGTCGAGGCCGAGACCGGTGCGACCGGCTTCAACGCCGCCACCGGCGAGATGGTCGACCTGCTGAAGGACGGCGTCATCGACCCGGCCAAGGTCACCCGGGCAGCTCTTGCAGAACGCGGCGTCGATCGCGGCCATGGTGCTGACCACCGAGGCCCTCATCGCCGACAAGCCCGAGGACGAGTCCGCGGGCGCCGCAGCTGCCGGTATGGGCGGCATGGGCGGCATGGGTGGCATGGGTGGCATGGGCGGGATGATGTAGCCCAGTCCCCCTGTCGATCACTGGTTTGGAGGCGGCACTTCGGTGCCGCCTCCGCCGCGTTCCTGGCCGAAGGTCGACACCAGGCGGGCCACGATCACCACCAGGTAGAACTGGCCCACCACCGTCTCCAGGGTGGCCAGGGTGCGCGCCCAGGTCGACACCGGGGTGATGTCGCCGTAGCCGAGGGTGGCGATGGTGACAAGCGAGAAGTACTGGAGGTTGGCACCCCCCAGGGGCTCCGCCCCCGGGGCGAAGGCCTGGGGATCGGCCAGGTCGATGGCCGTGTAGATCTGAGCGAAGGCCGCAGCGGCGATGAGGTAGACGCACACGGCACCCGCGATGGTGCGGTCCGTCACCACCCTGTGGGAGAACACGCGGCCCAGGACGATCCGGGCGGCGGCCAGCCAGGGGAGCGCCAGCACGACCCGCCCGGTTGCCTCGAGGCCGGGCCGCTCGCCCAGGTTCCCCGTAGCGACCAGAACGAAGCCGGCGACGGCTGCCGCCAGGGCGGCCACCTGCTGACGGCGAGAGGCGTCCGACGAGCGCAGGGCTATGGCGATGGTCCACAACACCAGGGTGCTCGTAACCAGGCTCATCCCTTCGGCGTCGCCCCCTGCGGGGATCACACCCCAGATCAGCACCATGAGCACGAACAGCAGGAACCCGTAGCTGTCGGTGCGCCGGAGGGCTTCACGGAACGAGCGTGGTGCCCCGCCCCCGAAGAGATCAGGCCGCGCCTCATCGTGTGGTCGGCCGGCATCGGGTGGCGGGGAGGGCTCCACATCGCCAGTGTGGCGGCCGACGCCCAACCAGTCGGGGACCCGGCCCCAGCCAGCACGGCCGACCCGGCCCCAGCCAGCACGGCCGACCCGGCCCCAGCCAGCACGGCCGACCCGGCCCCAGCCAGCACGGCCGACCCGGCCCCAGCCAGCACGGCCGACCCGGCCCCAGCCAGCACGGCCGACCCGGCCCCAGCCAGCACGGCCGACCCGGCCCCAGCCAGCACGGCCGACCCGGCCCCAGCCAGCACGGCCGACCCGGCCCCAGCCGGCACGGCCGACCCGGCCCCAGCCAGCACGGCCGACCCGGCCCCAGCCAGCACGGCCGACCCGGCCCCAGCCAGCACGGCCGACCCGGCCCCAGCCAGCACGGCCGACCCGGCCCCAGCCGGCACGGCCGACCCGGCCCCAGCCAGCACGGCCGACCCGGCCCCAGCCAGCACGGCCGACCCGGCCCCAGCCAGCACGGCCGACCCGGCCCCAGCCAGCACGGCCGACCCGGCCCCAGCCAGCACGGCCGACCCGGCCCCAGCCAGCACGGCCGACCCGGCCCCAGCCAGCACGGCCGACCGGCGCGCACCGGTATCCTTCCGGCATGGACCGACCTCCCCCTGACCCTCGCAAGCTGCTGGCCTCCTGGCAGGCATGGGAGCGGGGCGAGGCAACACCGGGCAGGGTCATGGCCGACCTCAAGACCGGTGGACTCCCCGACCTGCTGGCCGAGCTCGCGGCGGGCGCTGGTGACGAGCCGGCCTGAACCGGCGCAGGTCACCGCGATGGAGCCTGCAGACCGCGGCGGCCGCCAGCACATCCCCCGTCCTCCCCGGGCGCGGCCGGGTCCACCGCCGCCCTGGCAGGGCCTCGACCCCGACCGGCTCGACCTCGGCCTCGATGCGGTGACCGCCCGTCTGGAAGCGGCCGAACCTACGCGGCGCAACGCCCTGGGGCGTGTGGCCCGTTCCTCGGCGGTTCTGGCCCCCCTCTACGAGGACGGCGGTGAGGTTCACGTGGTCTGCACTCGGAGGTCCTGGAACTTGCGGGCCCATCGCGGGGAGGTGTCCTTCCCCGGTGGACGCCAGGATCCGGGCGACACCACCCTGGTGGACACCGCGTTGCGGGAGGCCTGGGAGGAGACGGCCCTGGCACCCGATTCGGTACGCCTGGTGGGCGAGCTCGACCACCTGATGACGGTGACCAGCCGGTCGGTGATCGTGCCCTACGTGGGCTTGCTGCCGGGCCGCCCGGAGTTGGTCGCCAACCCCGCCGAGGTGGAGGCCATCCTGCGTCTGCCCCTGCGGGATCTCATGCACCCCGACGCCTTCCGGTCCGAGAGCTGGGGGATGCCCGGGCTCAACTACCCCGTCTACTTCTTCGAGGTCCCGGGCGACACGATCTGGGGCGCCACCGCGGCGATGCTCGTGAACCTGCTGGCCGTGGTGACCGGCACCCGCGGTAGCCACGTCCCGGGGATCTGACGCCTCGGACTGTTTCAGCCGGGTTGTGCCAGCCCGACTGTGCCAGCCGGGCTGTGCCGGCCCGGTACCCTGGGCCCATGCCCAAGGTGATCTTCGAGGGGGAGACGCACCAGGAGATCGTCAGCCAGGTCAAGCGCTGGCTGACCTCCCAGGCCGCCGACGAGGAGGGCTCGCTGTCCGCGGCCCAGGCCATCAGCCAGGGAGCCGACCTGACCAAGGACGCCCTGCGTCTCATCGCCGCCGCCGCCCCCAAACCCGTTGCCCAGAACGACGTGGTCCGAGGCCTGACCGATCTCGGCTACAAGGCCACCGACACCTCCCGCGAAGCCCTGCTCGACGGCCTGGCCACCGTCGAGCAGCTGTCGGGTGGATCGGTGTTGCGCCGGGCCAGCCGCGCTGCGGGCGAGGTGGTCTACGAGATGAACGCCGGTGTGGCCAAGGGGATCCTGCGGAACCTGACCCGCGGGCGCTGACCCGGCACGCACCAGGCCCGGCCGGCCCTCGGGGTGTTCCCCAGCCGGTGGCGTCTGGGTAGACTGCCAACTTCCAGCGGAGTCCAGGGGCCTCACGAAAGGGAACGCAGCCGTGGCTGAGATCGAGATCGGCATCGGCAAGTCCGGACGCCGGGCGTACGGGTTCGACGACATCGCCATCGTCCCCAGCCGGCGCACCCGCGATCCCGAGGACGTCGACATCTCCTGGGAGATCGACGCCTTCCGCTTCGAGCTGCCCCGTGATGGGCGCCGCCATGGACGGGGTCATCAGCCCGGCCACCGCCATCGAGATCGGTCGCCTCGGCGGTGTCGGGGTGCTGAACCTCGAAGGCCTGTGGACCCGCTACGACGATCCCGAGCTCGCTGCTGGCCGAGATCGCCGAGCTCACCCCCGAGAAGGCCACCCTGCGCATGCAGGACATCTACCAGCAGCCCGTCGAGATCGACCTGGTGGGCCGAACGGATCCGCCAGATCAAAGACGCCGGCGTGATCTCGTGCGGTCGGTCACTCCTCAACGCACCGAGGCCTTCTTCCCCAAGATCCTCGAAGCCGAACTCGACCTGCTGGTCATCCAAGGCA
Organism: uncultured Actinomycetes bacterium; assembly: GCA_963719935.1. Lineage (GTDB taxonomy): Bacteria > Actinomycetota > Acidimicrobiia > Acidimicrobiales > CAVRDY01 > CAVRDY01. The sequence continues at coordinate 62,924 of CAVRDY010000001.1, forward strand.
CGGTGGTGTCCGCCGAGCACGTCTCCAAGCAACAGGAACCCCTCAACCTGAAGAAGACCGTGCGTGAGCTGCCCATCCCCGTCATCGTGGGCGGCTGCGCCAGCTACCAGGCGGCACTCCACCTGATGCGAACCGGGGCGGCAGGCATCCTGGTGGGTGTCGGCCCGGGCCACGCCTGCACCACCCGCGGGGTGCTGGGCATCGGCGTTCCCCAGGCCACCGCCATCGCGGACGCCCGTGCCGCCCGAATGCGCCACCTCGACGAGACAGGCGTCTACGTCCATGTGATCGCCGACGGCGGGATGGGCACCGGCGGTGACGTGGCCAAGGCCATCGTCTGCGGAGCCGACGCCGTAATGTTCGGCTCACCGTTGGCCGCGGCGGCCGAGGCTCCCGGCCGGGGCCACCACTGGGGCATGGCCACGTTCCATCCCACCCTGCCCCGCGGGGCGCGGGTGCAGGTCGGCGTGCGGGGCACCCTCGAAGAGATCCTCGTAGGCCCCGCCCACGAGAACGACGGCCGGCTCAACCTGTTCGGCGCGCTGCGCACCTCCATGGCCACGTGCGGCTACGAGACCGTCAAGGAGTTCCAGAAGGCCGAGGTGATGGTGGCCCCGGCCCTCCAGACCGAGGGCAAGAACCTCCAGCGGGCCCAGGGTGTGGGGATGGGGCACCGCTGAGCGCACCGTGCTCGTGCCGGTGCCCCGCCACATGAGGTCCCGCCACCGCCACCGCGGTCAGCACACGGTCCTGGTCGTCGACTTCGGCGCCCAGTATGCCCAGCTGATCGCCCGGCGGGTGCGCGAGGCCCGGGTCTACAGCGAGATCGTCCCCCACACGATCACCGCCGCCGAGATCGCCGCCCGGGCCCCTGCCGGCATCGTGCTCAGCGGCGGGCCCCGCTCGGTCCACGTCGACGGAGCCCCCGGCATCGACCCCGACGTGTACGAACTGGGCGTGCCGGTTCTGGGCATCTGCTATGGCGCCCAGCTGCTGGCCCGTGACCTGGGAGGCGAGGTGGCTGCCACCGGTAGGGGCGAGTACGGCGGCACGTCCCTGCGGGTGAGCCGACCCGGACGGCTGCTGGCCGGCCTGCCCGACGAGCAGCCCGTGTGGATGAGCCACTTCGACACGATCACCCGACCGCCGGAGGGGGCCACGGTGCTGGCCTCGACCAACGAAACCCCTGCGGCCGCCTTCGAGGACGTGGCCGGCGCCCGCTACGGCGTGCAGTTCCACCCCGAGGTGGTGCACACCCCCGAAGGCCAGTCCATGCTCCAGCGCTTCCTCTACGAGGCCTGCGGTTGCGAGCCCGCCTGGACGATGGCGTCGATCATCGACACCTCCGTGGCCGCCATCCGCAGCGCAGGTCGGTTCGGGCCGGGCCATCTGCGGGTTGTCCGGTGGCGTCGATTCGGCGGTGGCCGCCGCCCTGGTGCACCGGGCCATCGGCCATCAGCTCACCTGTGTGTTCGTCGACACCGGCCTGATGCGTCGCGACGAGGGAGAGCAGGTGGTCGAGACCTTCCGGCGCACACAGGGAATCGAGTTGATCCATGTACGGGCCGCCGACCGCTTCTTCGATGCGCTGGCCGGCGTGACCGACCCCGAAGAGAAGCGCAAGGCCATCGGCGAGCTGTTCATCCGGGTCTTCGAGGATGCCGCCGGCGGGGTGGAGGACGCCCGCTTCCTGGTGCAGGGCACGCTCTACCCCGACGTGATCGAGTCGGGCACCAAGGACGCGGCGCGGATCAAGAGCCACCACAACGTCGGCGGACTGCCCGAGGACATGGACTTCGAGTCTGGTCGAGCCGTTGCGCAACCTGTTCAAGGACGAGGTGCGCCGGGTCGGCGAGGAGCTGGGCCTGCCGCGCCGAGATCGTGTGGCGTCAGCCGTTCCCCGGCCCGGGTCTGGGGGTCCGCATCATCGGCGAGGTCACCCCCGAGAAGGTGGCCATCCTCCAGCACGCCGACCACATCGTCCGCGAGGAGATCCGGCGGGCCGGGCTCGACCGTGAGGTGTGGCAGTACTTCGCGGTGCTGCCCGACATCCGCTCGGTGGGCGTCATGGGCGACGAGCGCACCTACGCCCACCCCGTGATCATCCGGGCCGTCACCAGCGAGGACGCCATGACCGCGGACTGGGCGAGGTTGCCCTATGACCTGCTGGCCACGATGTCCAGCCGGATCATCAACGAGGTCGCCGGTGTGAACCGGGTCGCCTACGACATCACGTCCAAGCCGCCCGGCACCATCGAGTGGGAGTGATCCGCCTCAGCTGGTGGGGCTGGCGCGCAGGTGGTCAGAGTAGGTGGTCTGCACGCCGGCGATGAGGCTGTCGACGAGGCGCGCGTAGCTGACGTCGAGGTCCATCGGAATCGTCATGGAGCCGTGCAGCTCCAGGGTGAGGAACCCGTGGATGGCGGCCCGGAACAGACGGAGAGCCTCCCAACGTTCGTCGCCGTCGAAACCCAGGTCGGCCAGGGAGTCGAGCAGGGGTGCCACCGAGGACTCCATCCCGGAGCGCAGATCCGGGTCGTCGCGGGTCAACTCGGTGCGGTTCATCGCGGTGTACAGGCCCGGATGGCGTTGAGCGAAGGTGCGGTATGCGTGGCACTGGGCCCGGACGGCATCGGGGCCGCGATGCTCTGTCCGGGCCTCGGCCGCGATATGGCCCAGCTGCTGGTAGGCGTGGCACATCAGGGCCCGCAGCAGGCCCTCGAGGCCGTCGACGTGGTGGTAGAGCGAAGGTGGGCGCACTCCAAGCTCGGCGGCCACGCGGGCCAGGGTGACCGCCGCGAGGCTCTCGCTGTCGGCGAGGATCGCGGCCACGGCCACGATCTGGTCGTTGGTGAGTCCCGCTTTGCGTGCCATGGGTCCGGTTCCGCCCCGTGCCCAGCTTCGTTGCCCCGCTCGTGCCTTCGTACGAGTCGTCGTACGTGCTCTGGTACGTGGAGGATCAGCCCCGAGGTTGTCGCAGCAGGCTATCAGAGCCCCGTCACCGAGATCGGAGCCTTCGGTCGCCTCTGGTCCCGCACCTCAGTGGCCGGTGAGGCGCTCGACGAGGGGGGCCATGGCTTCCATGGCGTCGTCGGCCACGCCGATCACCGAGATTCCCCATCGGGCCCGACGCTGCTCGCACTGGTCGGCCAGTTCTTCGACGGTGCCCACCAGGGCGTGCGGGCTGACCTTGGCCTCGTCGGGAGTGAGTCCGAAAGCGGGGCCCACGGCCTCGGCCACGCCGTCGCGATCGTCGGTGACCATCGCCAGGTGGATACGCACCTGGAGCTCGAGGCGGGCGAAGCGGTCGCCGGCGGCCTCACGGATCCATGCCACCTTGGTGTCGGTCGCCTCGGCGGTGGCCGTCGGGCCCGCCGACTCGTCGATCCGGCCCGATCGGAGGTCGATGTTGAGCCCGACCACATCGGCTTCCCGGGCGGCCAACGAGAGCACGCGCCGCCCCCCGCCTCCGATGAGCAGGCGCGGGTGGGGACGCTGGAGGGGCTTGGGGTGGCCGTCGAGGTCGGTGATGCGGTAGTGGGTGCCGTGGAAGGTGCAGGGCTCGTCGGCGAACAGGCCCTTCATGACAGCCACGGCCTCGGTGAGGCGGTCCACCCGCACGCCGGGAGGGTCGAGAGCGATGCCGCTGCGTGCGTAGTCGGTGGCCTGCCAGCCCGCCCCCAGCCCCAGGGTCAGGCGCCCACCGGTGAGCACGTCGAGGGTGGCCGCCTCCTTGGCCAGCACCGCAGGGTGGTGATGGTCGTTGCAGAACACCAGCGCGGTGAGCCCGATGGTGGTGGTGGCGTCGGCCGCGGCCATCAGCGCGGCGACGGGCCCGAGCCCGGCGTCGAGGTGGTCGGGGACGGTCAGCTCCGAGTAGCCCAGCTCTTCGGCCCGCCGGGCCTGGGCCCGCCAGCCGTCGCGGTCGGCGGGACCGTGGCACTGCACGGTGAAGCGGAAGGGATGGGTGGGGACGCTCATGGGAGAGGCACCTGTGGGTGTCGGCGAGGGTCGGATGTCAGCGCAGGTTTGGTGTCGGCGCAGGTCGGGTGTCGGCGCAGGTGAGACGGACAGGCAGGAGCGGGATGTGGTCAGCGGGCGGTGACCGGTACGGCCAGGCGGGCGGGTCTGGCGTCCTCGCCGGCACCGCGGGGCAGAGCCTGAGCCTCGAAGACGGCGTCGCCGAGGTCACCCCAGCGCACCGCACGGAAGTCGTCGGTGAGATCGATGCCCACGAAGCCACCCTGGCGCCAGGTGACCCGTGCCTGTCCTTCGCCGGGGCCGAAGGACACGAAGGGTGTGTCCATGCCTCCCACCGCGTAGACCGACCACGACATGTCCTGGTCGAGCAACCCGGTGCGGGCGATCACGAAGGCCCGGTTGACCTGTCCGACACCAACCACCGCCCCGGCGACCCACAGGCTGCCGGGCCACTGGGCTTCCCAGTGGCCGGCCACGTGGCGACCCTCGCCCTGGAGGGCGTCCAGAGTGCACTCCAGTGCCAGGTGGACCCGCCCCTGGAGCCGCTCGCCGTCGTGGAACGGTGCCACCCGCACCTGGGTGCCGGCACGGGTGATTCCCTGGCTGGGCAGGGGTGCACCCGCGTCGCGCAGAGCCCGGGCCAGATCGATCCAGCGACGCCAGCCCGCCAGTTGCAGGATCCGGTCGTAGTGCATCGCCGTGTCGTCGAACACCGTGATGCGCAGCTGCTCGTGCGAGTCGAGGGTTTCGGTGTCGAGGTCCACGAACAGCTCGCGGAACCCGCCGTGCTCGTCGGTTTCGCACTCCACGTGGCGGATGGTGGCCTCGTCGCGGGTGGCCGTTCCCTCCAGGCGGGGCGGGTCCACAGGTGGCGGTGTGAAGTCGCTCATCAACCCCGGACCCTAGTGGTGCCCCGGCCGGCCCGCCTGCCTTCGAGGGTGGCGGCTGGGTAACGTGCGCCCGTGACCAACCCCGCCGATGACCCCCTGGACGACTTCACCTGCTTCGAGCACACCCACGAAGGAACCGGACGCACCGTGTTCGCCAAGGGAGCGGGCCCCGCGGTGATCGTCATGGCCGAGATCCCCGGGATCACCCCGGCGGTGGCCGACGTGGCCCGCCGCATCGTGGACCGGGGCTGCACGGCGTGGATGCCGGTGCTCTTCGGTGAGGCCGGGCGGGCCCCATCGACGTCCTACGCGGTGTCCTCACTGGCACCGGCGTGCGTGGCCTCTGAGTTCGCGGCCTGGGCCACGGGGCGCACAGCGCCGGTGACGGCTTGGTTGCGCGACCTGGCCGCCCGGGCCCATGACGAGTGCGGCGGTCCCGGGGTGGGGGCCATCGGCATGTGCTTCACCGGGGGGTTCGCCCTGGCCATGGCCGTCGACGACCGCATGCTGGCCCCCGTGCTGTCCCAACCGTCTCTGCCCCTGGCTCTGCCCGGGCCCCTGGGCCGCCGGGCGCGGGCCGATGTCCACCTCTCGCCTGAGGACCTGGAGACGGTGAAGGAACGCGCCGCGGCGGGCACCTGCGTGCTGGGCATGCGCTTCACCGGTGACCGCCTGGTGCCCGGCGAACGGTTCGAGACGTTGCGGCGCGAACTGGGTGACGCCTTCATCGGGGTCGAGATCGACTCGTCACCGGGCAACCCGTACGGGCTGCGTCGCCTCGCCCACTCGGTGGTGACCGAGGACCTGGTCGACGAACCCGGCCATCCCACCCACGACGCCCTCTGCCAGGTGCTCGACTTCTTCAGCGAACGGCTGCTGGTCGGCCCGTGAGGCCCCCGGTCTCCCTGGTCACGCTGGCGGTCCTGGCGCTCCTGGTGGCGCTGGCCGGAGCCTGCGGGAGCGGCGAGCGTGGAGGGAGCGACGGCGACACCGACGGGCCCACCGCGACCGTGACCGTCACCACCGCGACCACCGCACCGCCCTCCCCGCCGCCCTACGCCCTCGATCGGATGGTGGCCCTGGAGCGGCCCGTGGTGGCCACCCCCGCCCCCGACGGCCGGCTCTACGTGGGCACCCAGGAGGGTCGGGTGGTGCTGGTCGACCCGGCCGATGCCACCACCACCGAGGTCCTGGACCGCACGGGCGAGACCGGCGACCCCGCCGAGTTCGTGGAGGCGGGACTGCTGGGCCTGGCGGTGGCTCCCGACGGCGGCCACCTCTATGTCAGCGACGCCGTCCCCACGTCCGATCCCGATGACGACGAGCGGGCCGTGGTGCGCCGGGTGGAGGCCTACCGTCTGGACGGCCAGGGCGGGGTGGATGAGGCCAGCCGCGCCACGATCCTGACCCTGGACAAGGCCAAGCCGGTCCACAACGGAGGTGCGGTCGCCTTCGGGCCCGACGGCTACCTCTACACCTCGGTCGGTGACGGCTGGCCCTTCGACGACATGGACCGGACCGGCCAGGATCCGACGGACTGGCCGGGGTCGGTGCTGCGCATCGATCCGGATCCCGCCGGTGGCTATGCCGTCCCGGCCGACAACCCCTTCGCCGACGGTGCGGATGGCGCCCCCGAGGTGTGGGTCTACGGGCTGCGCAACCCTTGGCGGTTCCGCGTGGGATCCCGACACCTCCGACCTCTGGATCGCCGACGTGGGTCAGGGCAGCTTCGAGGAGATCACCCGGCTTCCCGCCGGGGAGGAGGCTGGGGCCAACCTGGGTTGGAGCCTGCGGGAGGGAAGCCACCCCTACGTTCCCAGCGAACGCGCTGATCCGGCGTCCGAGCCCGAACCCGAACTCGAACCCGAGCCCGGACCCGATCCCGAGTCGGCCGGCCTGGTGGACCCGCTCCACGAGTATCCCCACGGACCGGGCTGTGCGGTCATCGGTGGCGTGGTGGTGCGCTCGGCGGAGATCACCGGCCTCGAGGGCGCGTACATCTACGGCGACTACTGCGAACGGTCCCTCAGAGCACTGGTGCCCGACGGGGTCGGGGGCTGGGATCCGGTCGTGGTTTCCACCACTCCCGATGCGGTCCTCAGCGTCGGACCCCAGGTCGGCGCCGACGTGTTGGTGCTGGCCCTCGACGGCGTGTACCGCCTGGTCGACGCGGGCTGAGGTCAGGAGCGTCGCGGAGTGGCCACCTCGACGTTGGCGTTGATCCTGGCGGCCGCGGCCGCGGGGCTCCTGGGGGCGGTGGTCTGGTACCTGGCTCGTCGCCGGTGGGAAACGACCGGGGTTGTCACGGTGCACGCTGCGGATGCTGTGCGCGTGGGCTGGGTGGCGGTGGGTGTGGGGATGGTGCAGGTGGCCGTCGTCGTCGGTGTGGTCGGAGGCGACATGTGGGATGTCATGTCTGTCGTCTATCTCGATCTGGTGGTGACCGTGCCCCTGGTGGGAGCAGGGGTGTTGGTGGCCGCTGCCGTCGCCCATCGCCGGGGACGGGGTCCGGCCGCCACCCGCCCGGCGCTGGTGCTGGCGGCGCTGGCGCTGGTGCCCGCGGCCGTCGGCTACTACGCCACCCACCTCGAGCCCTACCGGCTGCGCACCGACCGGGTCGACGTCGAGTTGGCCAGCCGACGTCGAGGTGAGGACCCGCTGGTGGTCGGTGTGCTGTCAGACATCCAGACGGTGGCGGTGACCGGCCACGAGCGAGCGGCCGTGGACAGGCTGCTGGAGGCAGAACCTGACCTGATCCTCGTCGCCGGGGACCTGTTCCAGGGCACCGCCGCTCAGTACACCTCCCAGCGTGAGGCGCTGTGGGCACTGCTGGCCCCGCTGGAGGCACCCGGAGGTGCCTGGTTCGTGCCCGGCGATGTCGACTCGGCCGGTGTGCTGGAGGAACTGGTGACGGGCACCCCGGTGCGGGTACTCACCGACGAGGTGGTCACCGTGGACGTCGGCGATCGCCGGGTGCAGATCGGCGGTGTGTCCCTGGAACCGTCCCCGGGGGGATTGGAGGTCGTGCGCCGCCTCGAGAGCGATCCCGGTGCCCAGGTGCGCATCCTGCTCGCCCACCGGCCGGACTGGGCCTTGCACCTGGAACCCGACAGCCGGGTGGACCTCGTCGTCGCGGGCCACACCCACGGTGGCCAGGTGCAGCTACCGGGTCTGGGGCCGCTCATGACGCTCTCGGACGTGCCCCGCGACGTGGCGGCCGGTGGCCTGCACGACTTGGACGGGAACCGGATCTACGTGTCCACCGGGGTGGGGCGCGAGCAGCAGGGTGCGCCCAGCATCCGCTTCGGTGTGCGCCCCTCGGTGGGTGTGCTCACTCTGCGCGACGGTGCAGTGGTCCGGGATTGAGCCCTCCCTGACCGATCAGCGAATCCTGTCAACCGGACACCTGCTTCGAGCGTCACAGTGTGCAGGAACTACGAAAGGACTCGGCGATGGTGATTCGACCGATCTTCATTGTGGCGGTGCTGGGTGTCGGCGGGGCCGGCCTCGTCGGCCTCCAGATCGACCGGGGCGCTGATGAGCCGGCCCAGCAGGTCGGTACCGGAGCGGTGCCACTCGACGGGGAGGCGGCCCCTGAGGCCCCGGTGCAGTGCAGGGACGGCCAGGTCGATCCGAGCCAGGACCCTGACGGCCAGGTCGCTGAGGATCGGTGCGAGGAGGATGCCGTGCGGGCGACCACGACGACCGTTCCGTCGATCGTTCCGTCGACCGTTCCGTCGACCGTTCCGTCGACCGACACCACCATCCCGGATGCGCCACAGGTCTCCCCGACGACGATCGAGGTCGACCAGTCCGTGCCGGTCGAGGTGTTCGTCGCGCCGCCCGACTGCGACGGCGACTACGAGGGCCGGTTCGAAGGCGTCTACAGCGGGAACATCATGGCGAGCATCGACGGGTCGACGGTGACGGCTTCCATCGATCCCCTCGACATCAGCCTGCAGGCGACCATGGAGTCGATCAACGGCGGACCCCTCACGGGGCAGGTCCAGATCGGCCCTCAGGGCCACATCTCGGCCAACCAGTCAGGTGTGTTCATCGACGGGTACTTCGATCCCGACGCCTGCCGGGTCTCCGGCGAGTGGGGCTACAGCGAGTCGACCTCGGACGGTACCTGGTACGTCGACATGCTCCCGGCGGGGTGAGCGAACGCCAGTCCCAGCCGGCCTAGGTCAGGTCGATCTGGGCTTCGACAGGGGCGATCCAACTGTCGAGCTCTTCCACCAAGCCCTCACCGCCCCCACAGTCGTGAGCCCGACCTTCCCGCACGACGGCCCCGTCGGCGAAGACGGTCAAGGCTCGGCTGGTTCCACCTGCGCAGCCTTCACCGACCTCGCCGTCCACGTCGGGGATCGTGGCCAGCATGCGGCTCCAGGTCTCGTCGTCCAGCTCGACGGTGCCCTCGCTGATGACGTCGCCATAGCTGTCCACCACGTAGGTCCCGGCGCCATCGGCGCTCATCTCCACGGTCCAGGACCGGTGGTACTCGGGGGGGACCGACGAGTCGGAGAAGCGGAAGGTGAAGGTGTCGACCTGCTCTCCGTCGACTTCGGTGGTTGCCGATGCGCGGGTCGTGGCCGAAGTGTCGGTGACGTCGGTGGTCACCGGTTCCTTCTCGTCGTCACCACAGGCGGTGGCCGCCGCGAGACCCAGGTTGACGGTCAGGGCCACGGCCAGAGCCCGGTTCACGCGCACCCATCCAGTGTTCCATGTCCGTCGCGGTCACCGGTTGAGCCGGGGCTCAGGAGACGGTGGAGGGCCCCAGCACGGCGAAGGACCCGGTGGCGGTAGCCACCGGCGTGGCATCGCCCGTGCCGTCGAACACCTTGGATTCGAGCTGCACAACGCGGCGCCCGGCGCGCACCACGTGGGTCTCGGCCACCAACCGGGTGCCGTTCACCGGCTGCAGGAAGCGCAGGTGCACCTCGATGGATGCGCAGAAGCCTCCGTCGTCGAGGATGCTCATGGTGGCTCCCCCCATCGATGTGTCGACCAGAGCGAAGAGCACCGCCCCGTGGACGACGCCGTTGGGGTTGTGATGCTCGGGGCCTACGTCGAGGGTGGCGTGGGCGCGACCCGGGCCGACGATGTCGACGGTGTAGCCCACGAGTTCGGCGAAGGGGTGGTGCGGGGGTGTCGTGTCCATGGTCGGGGCATCCCGCCCGGTCAGCTCGCCAGGCGGTCGGCCAGGGCCAGAGCCACGCCGGCGGTGGCCACGATGGTTCCTCCCACCCAGACGATGACGCGGTTGGCGCTGGCGGCGATCTCGGCGTGGAGCTCGCCGCGCAGGCCGGAGATCTCGGCCCCCAGTTCGCCGCGCAGCCCGGCGATCTCGGTGTGGAGTTCGCCGCGCAGCCCGGCGATCTCGGTGCGGAGTTCGCCGCGCAGGTCGGAGATCTCGGTGCGGACACCGGCGAGCTCGGCGTGGAGTTCGCTGCGTAGTTCGGCCAGTCGCCGATCGAGGTGCTCGCGGGTGACGGGTTCGGCGTCGCCCCGGGTGGGGAAGTGCGTGAGCATCTCGGAGACGGCCTCCTCGTCGACCAGCTGGGTGAGAGCCTGGTAGAGGTGGGAGCGGGACTTCTCGGACAGGGCCATGGTGACGGACTTCCTCTGGGCAGGCAAGGTTGGCCGGGGAAGTTCGCCGCAGGGCGCGAGCCCGCCAGGGTAGCCGGTGATGTTGCCGGCTGGTGCTCCGCCCCGAGGGGTTGGCTAAGCGAAGGGGGCCATCCGGATGGCCAGGCGGAGGCCCCAGCGCGACGCCAGGGCGAAGCGTCCGCCGGGCACGGCCCGGGCCTCGGCCCGGATGCGCGAACAGATGTCGGTGACCAGGCCGGTGCGGGGATGGCGGGCGAGCTGAGCCTCCACCGTCGCCGCCGGGAGGTCCCAGATGCGCAGGCCCCCCAGGTCGGCCAGTGCCCCGGCCTGCACGTAGGTGGCGAGGGCGCCATCCGCCTCGACGCTCACCCCGGGGTGGCGTGGGCCGCGATGGCGTCGGCCACCCGGCGGGCCGTCTCGGCACCGAGCTCCGCCCGCTGACACACCTCCGTGGCCTGGCGGGCACTGCGCAGGGTGAAGTCCTCGCCGGTCACGACCTCCACCAGCCCGCTGTCATGCAGGAGGCAGGCGCAGTACAACAGCTCGCGATCCACGGCGACGCCGTCGATCAGGGCCAGGGCCTGACCCAGGGCCCAGGTCCGGTAGCTGTGGGCCACCAGCACCGGTGGTTGCAGGCCGCAGGCCTCGGCCTCCTGGGCCAACCGGCTGTCGGGGGGATCCAGGGCGGTGCCCTCCAGGCACGCCAGAGCGACCGGGCGGCGCCCCCGAGCCAGGCGGACGCGCCCGGCCACATTGGCCACCTGGGCCCGGGCCAGGGCTCCCAGAAGGTTCCGGCGCTCGGCTCCGGTGAGGGCCCCCCGGGTGCGTTCCAGCCAGGCGATCCCTCCCAGGCGGTCGGGATCGGGGAGCGCGGTGGCCATGGGCCCATCATTGCCGGACGCCCGGCGGTCGGGCGACCTTGGCTGTCACAAGGGCTGGGTAGGGTTGGCCCGATGCCCGCTGAGTCCGCCGAGCTCCCTGAGCCACCCGAGCCGCCCGAGTTCCCTGCGCCGCCCGAGTGGCCCGAGCCCCCTGACGGCGCCCTCCCCCCGGGGTGGCCCCGGCGCGACGCGGGCGATCCCCTCCTGGCAGGGCTCAACCCGGTGCAGCTCGAGGCGGTCACCCACCCCGAAGGGCCCGTGCTGGTCGTGGCGGGTGCCGGCTCGGGCAAGACCCGGGTGCTCACCCGGCGCATCGCCTACCTGGTCGATCGCCTCGACGTGTCCCCCTTCGCCCTGCTCGCCATCACCTTCACCAACAAGGCAGCCGACGAGATGAAGGAGCGGGTCGGCTCTCTCGTCGGTCCCGTCGCCCGCCAGATGTGGGTGTCGACGTTCCATTCCGCCTGCGTGCGCATCCTGCGCAGCCACGCCGACCGCTTGGGCTTCCCCCGGAGCTTCACCATCTACGACCAGGCCGATTCGCGTGCGCCTGGTCGGCTACGTCGAGCGTGACATCGGCATCGACACCAAGCGGCTGCCGCCCCGGTCGGTGCACGCGCAGATCGCGGCGGCCAAGAACGAGATGGTCGGGGCCCGAGGCGTTCCTCGAGCGGGCCCAGGTCATCACCGAGCGCAAAGTCGGCGAGGTGTACCGCGAGTACCAGGTCCGTCTGGCCCGGGCGGGCGCCATGGACTTCGACGACCTGCTCGGCCGGACTGTCGAGCTGTTCCAGCAGCAACCCCGACGTGCTCGATCACTACCAGCGCCGCTTCTAGCACCTGCTCGTCGACGAGTACCAGGACACCAACCGGGTGCAGAACGAGTTGGTGCTCATGCTCGGTGGAGTGCACCGCAACGTGTTCGTGGTCGGCGACAGCGACCAGTCCGTCTACCGGTTCCGCGGGGCCGACATCCGCAACATCTTGGAGTTCGAGCAGGCCTTCCCCGACTGCACGGTCATCGTGTCGACCAGAACTACCGGTCGAGTCAGAAGATCCTCGACGCTGCCAACGCGGTCATCGCCAACAACCCCAACCGCAAACCCAAGGAGCTGTGGTCCGACAAGGGCGACGGGGTGGCCATCGTCAGGTACCACGCCGACGACGAGGGCGACGAGAGCCAGTACGTCACCAGCCAGCTGCACCACCTCCACGACGAGCTGCACTACCGGTGGGGCGACTGCGCCGTCTTCTTCCGCACCAACGCGCAGAGCCGGGTCGTGGAAGAGCAGCTCATGCGGGTCGGAATCCCCTACCAGGTGGTGGGCGGCACCCGCTTCTATGACCGGCGCGAGGTCAAGGATGCGTTGGCCTACCTGCGCACGGTGGTGAACCCCGCCGACGAGGTGAGCCTCAAACGCATCCTCAACACCCCCAAGCGGGGCATCGGCGAGAGCAGCGTCGCCAAGATCGACGCCTGGGCCCGGGCGAACGACTTCACCTTCCTCGAGGCCCTGCGCCGGTACCACGACGCGGGCGTGTCGGGTCGGGCCGTGCGGGGCATCGAGGGCTTCCTGGCCCTGCTCGACGACCTGGTCGAGGCGGCCGCGGGTGCCGAGACCGGCCCGGGAGACCTGATCGAGGCGGTGCTGGCCCGTTCGGGGTACGCCGACGAGCTGGAAGCCGAGCACTCCATCGAGGCGGAGGGTCGGCTGGAGAACCTGGCCGAGCTGGTCGGATCGGCCCGCGAGTTCGAATCGGTCGACGCCTTCCTGGAGCAGGTGAGCCTGGTCGCCGACACCGACGACTACGACCCCGAGGACAGCGCAGTGGTGCTCATGACCCTCCACGCGGCCAAGGGCCTCGAGTTCCCGGCGGTGTTCGTCGTGGGGATGGAGGACGGCGTCTTCCCGCACATGAGGTCGCTCACCGAGCCCGACGAGCTCGAGGAAGAGCGGCGCCTGGCCTACGTGGGCATCACCCGGGCCATGGAGCGGCTCTACCTGACCCACGCCTGGGCCCGCACCCTGTACGGCGCCACCCAGTACAACCCGCCCAGCCGGTTCTTCGACGAGATCCCCGCCCACCTGGTCGAAGAGATCGAAGGCGAGCGCCGTGCCGCCCGGGGACGGCGCTCGGGAGGCGACGGGGGCTGGTCGGGCGAGCGTTGGTCGGGCGAGCGCTGGGGCAGTGGCTGGAGCAGTGGGTCGGGTTCGGCCGGTGGGGCGGCCGCAGGTGGCGAGGTCCAGGGCTGGTCGCGGCGTGACGAGGCCCGCCAGCGTAAGGTCGAGGCTGCCCTGCGCCCCAGTGGCCCCACGCCCAGCGGGGCCGACCAGCTCGGCCTGAAGGTCGGCGACGACGTCCGCCACACCACCTTCGGCGAAGGGGTGATCCTGGCCATCGAAGGGGCCGGCGACAAGGCCGAGGCCGTCGTCCATTTCGCAGGAATGGGCGACAAACGCCTCCTGCTCTCCTGGGCTCCTCTCGAGAAGTTCTGAGGTGCAGTCCACGCTGGGGGCTGGCCCAAGTCCTCGCCCACCCTTCGCTTTCTCCTTGACAACGGGGGGGGGGGGCTGGTTACCTTGCCTTGTGACAAAGCTGTATCTGTGCTCTCGCGTGGCGACATGACCCGGAAACGAAGCACTCGAACACCTTGTGCTGTGGGTGTGTCGTGCCTACTCATTGGCGTCTTTGCCGGTCAGGCATATGCCGGCCTTTCTGTCGGCTCGAATTTCAACTACCGGGATTCGGGCGGATACAACCAGTGTGGGCGCGGTGAGCTGCACCACAGTGGTCGGGATGGGCGGGCATTGTCGTGGACCGAGGATGACTCAACAAGCTGTGACGGAGCGAACGTGTCTGCTGTCATGCGTGCCGAGGCAACACTCTCGTCGCCGATCGAGGGATTCTGCGGACATGCGCACAAAGACTGGGGATCTAGTACTGCCCGAATTGCTGATGCAGACAACACCCTATGTTCGGCTGGCCAGACCTTCTTTGTCCTCGTCGAAGTAGGCGGTTGCATTGCAGGTGACTGCTGGTGGGAAGGATTCGATCCGTGTGATCCGAACGGCAAGCTGCTAGCTTGCGATGGGGCCGACAATGGGTCCTTCCATGGTCCGCACTTCATGTGAGTAGATCTCGGAGTCGTGACACAAGTCAGAATCGAACTGGAGGATCCCGCGTGGGCACGCTATCGGAGACAAGGAATTGGGTGTTCTACGGGGTTCTCGCCTGTCTGGCGATGGCTGTCGGCATTCTGTCCACGGTCGCGCTAACTCCTTCGGACGGGTCGGCCAGCACTGCCGAATCGGGAGCCGTTGGCGTCGAGGGTCCAGATCCCGCAAGGGCTGGTTCCACCGATGATGCCGAGGCCGATTACTACAGCACCGATGATCCCAAAGCCTCGTATTACGAGATGATGAGTCGGGCGAATCAGACAGGGCTGTTGCGGGTCGGTTCGGCGTGGTTGGGACGCGATTCGAGCTATGAGTTGTTCGTGCCGACCGAGTGGTGGGAAACCGCTACTGATGGTGAGTCCGTCGAGATCGTCGACAAGAGCGGGGTGGTGGTCGGGTACTACGTGATGTACATAGGCCCGATCACCGTTGAGGAGTACAATACGCCTGGCTTCAGCCTTCGCGACTGGGCGCTCGCGAACGCTGGCGATCGCGAGGTATTCACACAGGGAGACGAGGCGGGTGGTTACGGCCCCCCAGCATCCTTCCAGGACTACGTCGACCTCTCGACAGCCGACTTCGAAGGTGCGTGGGAGAGTTAGGCTCCAGTCTCCCGTCCATGGTCCCGATATCGCGGACCCCACGGTCGATCGCCCCTGAACCGCCTGGCCAGCGGCAGCCGGAGCTGGCAGCCGGAACTGGCACCGTCTGACTGTACGGGGTATACCTCAGTCTCGATGTCCCGCGGGTTCCCACCCAGAACTGGTGCCGTGTCGCCGGCATGACCCTGCGAACCCTGCGCAAGGCCGACCTGGCGTTGCGGCGCGACATCACCTTGGGGGTCCTGTTGGACCGCCTGTCCGACGTGCACGGCGGACAGCGCCTCGTCGAGGAGCCCGCCGGGTTCCGTTGCACCTACGTGCAGGCCGCCAAGCGGGTGGCCCGCTGGGCGGGAGGGGTCCGCGCCCGGACCGAGCCCGGCGACCGGGTGGTGGTGGCGACCGGTAACGGCTACGACACCTTCCTCCTCTGCCTGGCCGCCTCGCGGGCCGGCTGCCTGCCCGTACCCGTCAACGCCGAGATGAGCGCCGAGGAGGTCCGCCATGTCGTGGACGACTCGGGAGCTGCCCTCGTGCTGCGCTCCTGCCACCAGGTAGACGACGCCGCCCCTCTCCTCGACGCTCACCCCGCCCACCCCGACGACGTGGCCGCGCTGTTCTACACGTCGGGCACCACGGGGCGGCCCAAGGGGGTGGAACTGACCCATCGGGCCCTGGTGGGCCAGACCGTGGCCGGGGTGCTCTACCCCAACCGGCTGCGCCGCGACGAGGCCGTGGTGAGCCTGCCCATCGCCCACATCATGGGCTTCGTCACCTTGCTGGGCACTGCGGTGGCGGGGATCCCGGCGTACTTCATGCCCCGGTTCCATCCCGACGAGGTGCTGGCCGCCATCGAGTCGCGCCGCGCCACCCTGTTCGTCGGGGTCCCGGCCATGTACCGCCTGATGCTGGAGGCCGGGGCCGAGTCCTATGACCTGAGGTCGGTGCGGGTCTGGGCTTCGGGGGCAGATGTGATGCCCCCCGAGCTGGCGCAACGCTTCAAGCGGATGGGCGCCACGGTGACCATCCCCGGGCTGGGCAGCCTGGGTGAGGCGGCCTTCGCCGAGGGGTACGGGATGGTCGAGCTGGGCGGAGGTGTGGCGGCCAAGGTTTCACCGCCGTGGCTGCCGCTGGGGTTGGGCGAGTCGCTAGGTTTCCCGCTGCCGAGGTACCGGATGCGGGTGGTGGACCACGAAGGCCACGACGTGTCCGCCGGCGAGGTGGGCGAGCTGTGGGTGCGGGGCCCTGGTGTGCTGCGGGGCTACTGGAACGCCCCCGAGGCCACCGCCGCGGTGGTCACCGAAGACGGTTGGCTGCGCACCGGCGACCTGGCCCGCCGAGGTCCGCTGGGCTCGGTGCTGTTCGCCGGCCGGGACAAGGACGTGATCATCCGCGGCGGCTACACGGTCTACGCCCTCGAGGTGCAGGAGGCCCTGGAAGCCCATCCCGAGGTGGTCGAGGCCGCGGTGACCGCCATGGACGACGAACGCCTGGGCGAGGTGCCCGTGGCCGCGGTGCGCCTCGCAGCGGGCTCGCAGGTCACCGGCGACACACTGCTGGCCTGGGCGCGGAGCCATCTGTCCGACTACAAGGTTCCCACCCGGGTGCTGGTCGTGGACGATCTTCCCCGCACCGGCACCCGCAAGGTCCAGCGGGCCGCCCTCAAAGCCCTCTTCGCCTGATTCTCGGTTCCGCAGGCCCCAGTTCGGCTCAGTTCGGCTCGGTTCGGCTGGCCCGGGGCTCAGTGGCGGAAGTGGCGTTCGCCGGTGAAGACCATGGCCAGGCCCAGCTCGTCGGCGCGGGCGATGTTCTCCTCGTCGCGCATGGCGCCTCCGGGTTGGATCACCACGGCCACGCCGGCTTCCGCGGCCGCCTCGATCCCGTCGGGGAACGGGTAGAAGGCGTCGCTGGCGCACGCCCCGCCCGCGGCCCGCCCCCCGGCCTTGGCCGCGGCGAGCTGGGCGGACTCCACCCGGTTCTGCTGGCCGGCCCCGATGCCCCAGGCCGCGCCTTCCTTGGCCAGCACGATGCTGTTGGAGGTCACCCACCCGCACACCCGCCAGGCGAAGGACGGCGTCGGCCCACTCCGCCTCGGTGGGTTGGCGCTCGGTCACGACCTGCCACCGGTCGCGGCCGGCCGCGAAGTGGTGGGCGTCCTGGACCAGGAACCCGCCGTTGATCTGGCGGAGTTGGAGGGCGTCTCCGAGGGGCGGAGGAGCGCTCAGCACACGGGTGTTCTTGCGCTCGGGCCGCCAGGCGTTCCACCACGCCCGGGGCGTAGCCGGGGGCGATGATCACGTCGGCCTGGGCGGCCGCCTCGATGTGCGGCCACCGTCGCTTCGTCGACCTCGCGGTTGAGGGCGACGATCCCCCCGAAGGCCGAGCGCTCGTCGCACTCGAAGGCCCGCTGGTAGGCGGAGGCCAGCTCGTCGGCCACCGCGGCTCCACAGGGGTTGGCGTGCTTGATGATGGCCGCCGCCGGTCCTCCCGACATGGCCCCCAGGTCGTGGACGAGCGCCCAGGCCGCGTCGGCGTCGAAGATGTTGAGGTAGGACAGGGCCATCCCGCCGTGCTGGGTGACCCGGTCCCACCACGAATCTGCTCCCAGCCGGCGGTAGCGGGCGCCGGTCTGGTGGGGGTTCTCGCCGTAGCGCAGGTCCTGGGCGCGTTCGAGGGCCAGGTGCAGGGTGCGGGGCAGGCCGTCGTCGATGCCGTCTGGTCCGGCCGGGTCCGCATCCCGGGCGTCGAGCCACTCGACGATGGCGCCGTCGTAGGCCGACGTGAGGGCGAAGGCGGTACGGGCCAGGCGCAGCCGGGTCGTGGCCGACAACGAACCGCTGGTCCGAAGCTCGTCGAGCACCACGTCGTAGTCCTCGGGTCGGGTGACGACCCCCACCCGGTCGTGGTTCTTGGCCGCCGCTCGGATCATGGTCGGGCCCGCCGATGTCGATCAGCTCCACAGAAGGGTCCGAGGTGAAGGGGTAGATGTTGGCCACCACCAGGTCGATGGGCTCGATGCCGTAGGCCTCGAGGTCGGCGGTGTGGGTGGGGTCGGAGGTGTCGGCCAGGAGCCCGCCGTGCACCTTGGGGTGCAGGGTCACCACCCGGTGCCCGAGGATGGCGGGCATCCCCGTGAGATCGGCCACGTCGACCACCGGCACCCCCGCCTCGGCGACCACCCGGGCCGTCCCCCCCGAGGACACCAGGTGCCAGCCCAGGTCGTGCAGGGCCCGGGCCACCTCGACGATGCCGGTCTTGTCGTACACGGAGAGCAGGGCGGTGCGCGTCATGGGGCAAGGCTGGCGCGCCGACCCTCCCGGGGACAAGTGGCCGGCGCTCCTGGGACAGGCTCCCGACCCTCCCGGGACAGGTGACCCGCCATCCCCGAAGTCAGCGCGCCCGGCGCCGTCCGGTACGGTCGCGGCCCGTGAGCGAGCCACCAGCCACCATCGTCTACACCTGGACCGACGAGGCCCCCTACCTGGCGACCTGGTCCTTCCTGCCCGTGATCGAGGCCTTCACCGGGGCCGCCGGCGTCGAGGTCGTCTACCCGCGACATCTCCCTGGCGGCCCGGATCCTGGCCGCCTTCCCCGACCACCTGGCCGAGCACCAACGGGTGGCCGACGACCTGGCCGAACTGGGGGCGTTGGTCACCCGACCCGAGGCCAACGTGATCAAGCTGCCCAACATCTCCGCGTCGGTGCCCCAGCTCAAGGACGCTGTCGCAGAGCTGCGGTCCAAGGGCTACCCGCTGCCCGACTACCCCGAGGAGCCCGCCAGCCCCGACGAGGAGGAGGTCCGGGCCCGCTACGACAAGGTGAAGGGCTCGGCGGTGAACCCGGTGCTACGCCAGGGCAACTCGGACCGCCGTGCCCCGGCCTCGGTCAAGCAGTACGCCCGCAGCCACCCCCACTCGATGGGGGAGTGGTCGCCGGATTCGCAGCACCCACGTGGCCACCATGGACGGCGGCGACTTCCGGGCCAACGAGCAGTCGGTGACCGTGCCCGAAGCCGGCACCCTGCGGGTCGAACTCGGTGGCCGACGACGGTGACGTCGAAGTGCTCACGGCCATCCCGGTGCGCGCCGGCGAGGTGGTCGACGCCACCGTGATGCGTTCCGCCGATCTCGACGCCTTCCTGGCCGAGCAGCTGGCCGACGCACGGGACCGGGGTGACGTGCTGTTCTCGGTCCACCTCAAGGCCACGATGATGAAGGTCTCGGATCCGATCATCTTCGGGCACGTGGTGCGGGCCTACTTCGCCGAGGTGTTCGCCACCCACGCGCAGACCTTCGAGCGGATCGGGGTCGATCCCAACCAGGGCCTCGGTGACCTGGAGGACCGCCTCGGTGACCTGGACGACAGCGAACGTCAGGCCATCCAGGCCGACCTGGAGGCGGCTCTGCGGTCGGGTCCGCCTCTGGCCATGGTCGACTCCGACCGGGGCATCACCAACCTCCACGTGCCCAGCGACGTGATCGTCGACGCCTCGATGGCGGCCATGATCCGCACGTCGGGCCAGATGTGGAACGCCGCCGGCGACCCCCAGGACGCCAAGGCCGTCATCCCCGACTCGAGCTACGCCGCCCTCTACGAGGAGACCATCGCCGACTGCCGAGCCCACGGCGCCTTCGATCCCGCCACGATGGGGTCGGTGGCCAACGTCGGTCTCATGGCCCAGCAGGCCGAGGAGTACGGCAGCCACGACAAGACCTTCGAGATCCCCTCCGCCGGGGTGGTGCGGGTGGTCGACGACGGGGGTGCGACGGTCATGGAGCACACCGTGGCCCCCGGTGACATCTGGCGGGCCTGCCAGGCCAAGGACGCCCCCATCCGTGACTGGGTGCGCCTGGCGGTCAGCCGGGCCCGCATCACCGGTACGCCGGCGGTGTTCTGGTTGGACGAGACCCGGGCCCACGACGCCCAGGTCATCGCCAAGGTGCGCGACGAGCTGGCCCGGACCGACACGTCCGGTCTCGAGATCGAGATCCTGGCCCCGAGGGAGGCGACCCGGTTCACCCTGGCCCGCTCGCGTGCCGGGGCCGACACGATCTCGGTGACCGGCAACGTGCTGCGTGACTACCTGACCGACCTGTTCCCCATCCTCGAGCTGGGCACCAGCGCCAAGATGCTCTCGGTGGTGCCGCTGATGGCCGGAGGCGGACTGTTCGAGACCGGCGCCGGCGGGTCGGCGCCCAAGCACGTGCAGCAGCTCGTGAAGGAGAACCACCTGCGCTGGGATTCCCTGGGCGAGTTCCTGGCGCTGGCGGCTTCGCTGGAGCACCTGGCCCGCGCCGCGGGCAACGATCGCGCCCAGGTCCTGGCCGATGCTCTGGACCGGGCCACGGGAAGCCTGCTGGACCAGGGCCGCTCGCCGTCCCGCAAGGTGGGAGAGCTCGACAACCGGGGTAGCCACTACTGGTTGGCCCGTTACTGGGCCGAGGAGCTTGCGGCCCAGACCGACGACGCCGAGCTGGCAGCACGGCTGGCGCCGGTGGCCGCGGCGCTGGCCGAAGCCCAGGCGGTCATCCTCGGCGAGCTGGCTGCGGTACAGGGCCCTGCGGTCGACCTGGGCGGCTACTACCTGCCCGACCCCGAGCGCACCGCTGCGGTCATGTGGCCCAGCCCCGCCCTCAACGCCATCGTGGCCCAGGTCCAGGACGGTCTGTAGCGATCGCCGTGATCCTCGATCTCCCCTGAGCGAAGCCGACCCCACAGCATGGTGGCTCAGGCCACCGTGCCGGTGGCCAGGATGCGCTGGATGGTCTCGACGTAGAGTCGCCGTTCGACGGCCTTGATGCGCTCGTGCAGGCTGTCGACGGTGTCGTCGGCCAGCACCGGCACGGCCTCCTGGGCCAGGATCGGCCCGGCGTCCACTTCGAGGGTGGCGACGTGCACGGTGCAGCCGGTGACCTTCACGCCGTAGGCCAGGGCGTCCTCCACTGCATGCCAGCCGGGAAAGGCGGGCAGCAGGGCCGGATGGGTGTTGAGGATGCGTCCGTCGAAGGCGTCGAAGATGGGCTTGGCGAACACGGTGCCCCAACCCGCCATCATGACCAGGTCGATTCCCCGGACCCGGAGCAGGTCGAGGACCTCGCGGGTGTAGGCGTCGCGGTCGAAGTCGGCGCCGAAGCTGGCCCGATTGGCCAGGACGGCATCCACCTGGTGGCCGGCGGCGACCTCCAGGGCCCGGCACGGGCGGTCGGTGACAACAGCGGCCACCGGGACACCGGCCTCCAGGATGGCCTCGAGCAGGCTGCCGGTTCCCGAGGCGAGCACGGCGGTGCGCATCGGGACGAACCTAGCGGCTGGTGTGCCCCCGCGACGACGGTGGGAATGCCCGATGGGCCCATCCCTGTGCGTTACGGTGTCGGGGACACGGCGCACCGTGGATCCCGAGGGAAGGAATGACACAGTGGACTTCGACAAGCTCACCAACGCCGACAAGGTCGTGGCCGGGGGTTTCCTGGCGTTCTTCATCAGCCTGTTCCTGCCGTGGTTCAAGCTCGACTTCGGTGGCTTCGGTTCGGCGACCGCCAGCGGATGGGACGTCGACTTCATGTGGAGCACCCTGCCCTTCCTGCTGGGGCTGATCATGGTGGCCCAGATCGCCCTCGACCGTTTCTCGTCGGTCGAGCTCCCCGAGATCCCCGTCACCTGGGGCCAGGTCCACCTCGGCCTGGGAAGCCTCACGGCCTTCCTCGTCGTGGTGAAGCTGCTCATCGGCGAGGACGTCATCGATCGGTCCTGGGGCCTGTTCGTGGCGGCCATCGCCGCCGGGGCCATGGCCGCAGGTGGTTTCCTCAAGTTCCAGGAGGACGGCGCCGGGGGCGGTGCCTCCGCCGGTGGCAGCTCCGCCCCACCACAGGCCTTCTGATACTGCTCGCCCTTCCCCGCTGAGGGCCGCCTCCGGGCGGCGCGACCGACGACCCGCTTCTCGGCGGGTCGTCTGCGCGTCCGAGGTGACACCATGGCCGGGTGCACGAACCAGGCGGGGTGAACCCCGACGCCCTCGCCTACCCGGCCCACGGGCATGACGCCGGCGGCCCGGCTGCTGCTGGACTGCCGACCGCCGGCCCGCTTGCCGCGGGAATGCCCCCATTGGGCGAGATGCTGGGCCTGTTGGCGTCGGTGCTGTTGGCGCTCTCGCTTCTGGTGGTCCCCTGGCACCGCATCGACCTGCGCCTGGCGGGCGACGAGGCAGTCGAATGCACGGCGGTGGAGTGCGTGAACCTGGGTCCCGCAGTGGTGGCGGGGCTGGCCGCAGTGGCCACCGCAGCCTGCGCCATGGCCTTGTTGGCTCACCGGAGGCCTTCTGCGGGCCGGCGCCTGGTTGGAGCGGTGGCGGTGGTGACCTCACTGGTGGCCCTGGGTGCGCTGGGCTTCAAGCTGGTCCGCGAGACCGAGTACCTGGGTCCGGGCGTACCGGTCGCCTTCGGTCTGGGCGCCCTGGCGTTGCTGGGGGTGGTGCTGACCCTGGTCGTCCCGCTCCCTGGTGTTGAAGCCGCAGGGGACGCCGAGGTCGGCGAGCCCTGGTCCTGGGATCAGCAGCCCCCGGCCGGGGGTCCCGGTGATGACCCCTGGCAGATGCCGGACGCGCCGCCGATGGCTGCCCCAGACACGCCGGCGCCGGGCTGGTGGTTGGCATCCGACGGCCGCTGGTATCCACCCGAGCAGCATCCGGGGGGTTGACGCCGCATATTCGGATATCTAATATCCGAGTATGCGGTTGAGCGACGGCGTCGAGTGGGGGTTGCACTGCTGCACCCTCCTGGCCCTGTTGCCCCCCGATCGGGCGCTGCCCTCCAACCGGTTGGCCGAATTCCACGAGCTTCCCCCCGCTTACCTGGCAAAGCACCTCCAGGCGTTGCGGGCCGCGGGCATCGTGGTCTCAGTGCCTGGGCGGCGCGGCGGCTATCGCCTGGCCCGCCCTGCCGCCGAGATCACCTTCTGGCAGGTCGTGGTCGCCGTCGAATCCGACGTGCGGGCATTCCGCTGCGAGGAGATCCGGCAGCGCGGCCCGTCCGCGGTCAACCCCGAGAGCTACTCGCCGGTGTGCGGCATCGCCCGGGTCATGCACGGCGCCGAGTCGGCGTGGCGCCACCAGCTCGAGTCCTCCACCATCCAAGACGCCGTCCACGCCATGTTCGCCGAGCTCGACCCAGACGCCCAGGCCCGGGGCCTCGCCTGGTTCCAGGAGGTGCTCCCATGAACCCTCGACCCGATCCTGGGCCGACCGGCGCGCCCTCGGCCTCCGGTCGCCGGGTCTTCGTCGCCGGCGGAACCGGCGTGATCGGCTCCCGGGCGGTGGCGCGTCTGGTCGCCGCCGGCCATCAGGTCACAGTGCTCGTCCGATCTCCCGAGAAGGCCGCCACCGTGCGCGCCTGGGGTGCAGAGCCTGTCGAGGCCGGGCTCTTCGACCCTCCGACCCTGGCAGCGGCAGTGGCCGGGCACGACGTCGTGTGCAACCTCGCCACCCACATACCCCGCAGCTCCCGGGCGGCGCTGGCCCGCTCGTGGGCCGTGAACGACCGGATCCGCCGGGAAGGCTCCGCCAACCTGGTCGACGCCGCCCTCGCCGCGGGCGCCCGGGTCTTCGTGCAGGAGTCCCTGGCCTTCGCCTACCGCGACGGAGGAGCCCGGTGGCTCGACGAGGACAGCCCGCTCGAGTTGGCACCGCCGGTGGACTCCGTGTCGGTGGCCGAAGCGTCAGCAGCCCGCTTCACCGCCGCCGGCAGCACCGGCGTGGTCCTGCGCTTCGGTGCCTTCGTCGCCGCCGACGGCCACCTCACCCGGGACCTGGTGGCCCTGGCCCGGCGTGGGATGAGCGCCATCATGGGTGCGCCCGGCGCCTACAAGGCGTCGATCCACGCCGACGACGCCGCGCTCGGCAGTTCTGGCCGCGCTGGGTGCGGGCGCCGGCGTGTACAACGTGGTCGACGACGAGCCCTTCACCAGGGCCCAACAGGAGGCCGTGCTGGCCGAACTGGTGGGCCGCCCGCGGGCTGCGGGGGTTGGCCGAGCGGCTCCGGCCCCTGGGGGGAGTGGGAGCGAAGATGCTGGCCCGCAGCCAGCGGGTAGCCAACCGCCACTTCCGTGAGGCCACGGGGTGGCGGCCGCAGTACCCCGACGTGGGGGCCGCCCTGCGGGCGGTGGCAGCCGAGATCGGCGGGGGTATCGCGGCATGAACCGACCGCTCCTCTCACGGGTGCTGCTGGCAGCTCTGGTGTGGTCGGCGCTGCTCGTCGGCGGCTGGGCCACCGTCGCTCCCCGCTCGTTCTACGACTCGTTCCCTGTCAGAGGGCAGGCCTGGGTCGCCGCCGACGGGCCGTACAACCGGCACCTCGTGGGCGACGTCGGGGCTCTCAACCTGGCGCTGGCTGTGCTCACGGTGTGGGCGCTCGTGACCCTGACCCCGCTGCTGGTGCGGGTGACCGCCGTGGTGTGGCTCGTCTACTCGGTGCCCCACCTGCTCTACCACGCCACCCACCCCGAGCCCTACGGAGCCGGCGAACTGGCGGCGTCGCTGTTGGGGCTGGCGACCAACGTGGTCGTCCCGTTGACCTTGATGGTGCTGGCCCGGCCGTCACCCCGTCACGTCAGCGTGAGCGCTCTGCCCCTCGGGTCCGAGTGACTGGAGACCCCGTCGGGTCAGCGTGACTGGAGACCCCGTCGGGTCAGCGTGACTGGAGACCCCGTCGGGTCAGCGTGACTGGAGACCCCGTCGGGTCAGCGTGACTGGAGACCCCGTCGGGTCCGAGTGACTGGAGACCCCGTCGGGTCAGAGCGAGCGGACGACGTCGACCATGAGCGCCCCGGCCGCGGTGGGGTTGGAGCCCACCCGCACACCGGCGGCCTCCAGGGCGTCCATCTTGCCCTGGGCCGTGCCCTTGCCCGCCCGACACGATGGCACCGGCGTGGCCCATCTTCTTGCCCGGCGGGGCGGTCACCCCGGCCACGTAGGAGACGACGGGCTTGGTCATCGAGGTGGCGGATGAACTCGGCCGCCTCCTCCTCGGCGGACCCACCGATCTCACCGATCATCATGACGGCGCGGGTCTCGGGGTCGGCCTCGAAGGCTCGGAGGCAGTCGATGAAGCTGGTGCCCGGCACCGGGTCGCCGCCGATTCCCACGCAGGTGGTGACACCGATGTCCTGTCTGGGCCAACTCGTAGAGCGCCTGGTAGGTGAGGGTGCCCGAGCGGGACACGATGCCCACCGGCCCCCCCTCCTTGGCGATGTGGCCGGCGGTGATCCCGATGTTGCACTTGCCGGGGCTGATGATGCCGGGGCAGTTCGGGCCCAGCAGGCGCACCGCGGGGAAGTCGCGGCGCAACTTGTTGAAGAACCAGGCCTCGTCGTGGGCGGGCACACCTTCGGTGATGGCGACGATGAACTCGACGCCTCCTTCGGCGGCCTCGATGACGGCGCCCTCACGCCCGGGCGCGGGGATGAAGATGCAGCTGGCGTTGGCGCCCGTGTCGGCCACCGCCTCGGCCACGGTGGCGAACACCGGGATGCCCTCGACGTCGGTGCCGGCCTTGCTGGGGTTGGTGCCGGCCACCACCTGGGTGCCGTATTCCGGTTGCGCAGGCCGTAGAACCGACCCTGGCTGCCGGTGAGGCCCTGGTAGACGACCTTGGTGGTCTCGTCGACGAAGATGCTCATGACGTTCCTTCCGAGGCGGCCAGCTCGACGGCGTGCGGGCCGCTTCCACCATGGTGGGGGCCATCTGGAGGCTTGTCGCCGAGGTGGGGCTGCGAGGATGGCCCGGCCCTCGTCGGCGTTGGTGCCGTCGAGGCGGATGACGATCGGCGAGCGTGATGTCGACCCGAGCGAGCGCCTCGACGATGCCGTTGGCCACCTCCTCGCCCTTGGTGATGCCCCCGAAGATGTTGATGAAGATCGAGCGGACCCGTTCTCGTCGCTGTTGATCACCTCGAGGGCGCCGGCCATGACGTCGGCGTTGGCCCCACCGCCGATGTCGAGGAAGTTGGCGGCGTCGCCGCCCGACCTCGTTGACCACGTCGAGGGTGCTCATGGCCAGGCCGGCGCCGTTGGCGATGATGCCGACGTGCCGTCGAGGCCGACGTACTGGAGGCCCTTGTCGTGGGCCTGCTGCTCGCGGTCGTCGCGGTGCTGGGTGGCCTCGTACTCGTCCCAGTCGTGGCGGAAGTCGGCGCTGTCGTCCAGGGTCACCTTGGCGTCGAGGGCGTGGACCCGCCCGTCCTCGGTGAGGATGAGCGGGTTGATCTCCACCAGGTCGGCGTCACCTTCGGTGTAGGCCCGGTACAGCTTCTGTAGGATGTCGACCGCCCCGTCTGTGGCGGCGGGGTTCAGGCGGGCGGCCTCGACCCAGGCCCGGCAGGCCGCCTCGGTGAGGCCCTCGACCGGGTCGACGTGGATGCGGGCGATGGCGTCGGGGTTGGTCTCGGCCACCGTCTCGATCTCGACGCCGCCTTCGGCGGACAGCATCCCCAGGTGGGCCTTGGCGCGGCGGTCGAGGGTGAAGCTGGCGTAGTACTCCTCGGCGATGTCGGAAGCCTTCTCGATCCACAGGCGCCGCACGATGTGGCCCCGTATGTCGAGGCCGAGGATGGCCTCGGCGTGCTGGCGGGCTTCGCGCGGTGCTCGACGCCAGCTTGACGCCGCCGGCTTTGCCCCGGCCACCGGTGTGCACCTGGGCCTTGACCACCACCGGACAGCCCAGCTCGTCGGCCGCGGCCACGGCCTGGTCCACGGTGGTGGCCAGCCGCCCGTCGCTGACGGGGATGTCGAAGCCGGCGAAGAACTGCTTGCCTTGATACTCGAAGAGATCCACGGGCGGCGATACTAGGCAGTCGACCCCCGACCCCCGGAATCCGCCCATGCCCGTCGAACGAGGACCTCGCTACAACACCCGCTCGGGTCTCATCCTGGGGGTCACCGCCGCGGTCCTGGCGGGCGGGCTGTTCTTGTTGTTCTCCTGGCTGTCCAGCACCGGGAAGGTGGAGGTGCGCCTGGGTGACGACGTGTTCGAGGCGGGCCGCACCGACCGGATCGCCACCGAGATCGCCGACCGGGGCCCGATCCTCTACAGCGACGTGGCCGGCGGCACCCGCGACCTCTACCTGAACCACCTGGGGGACGAACCCGACGAGGGCTGGGTGGCCTTCTCCGCCCAGCAGCCCGGCGCCGCCCGGGACTGCTTCCTGCGTTGGTCCGACGAGGAGGGCGTGTTCGTGGACGAGTGCGACGGCGCCGAGTTCCCCCCCGACGGCGAGGGCCTGACCCGCTACGAGGTGTTCCTCGAAGATGATGGCGAGCAGGTGGTGGTGGACATCAACGGTGTCCGCTCAGCCACAACCACGCCGCCGACCACCGCTATGCCGCCGACCACGACAAACTGAGTCGAACTGAGTCGAACTGAGTCGAACTGGGGCCTGCAGCGTTGCGGAATCCGCAACGCTGCAGGCCCCAGAATGGCTCAGGGTTCCGTCTTGAGGGGTGAGGTGTGGGGCGAGGGTTTGTGTCCCACCCTCGTGGTGGTCTTGTGGTCATGGATATCTCGCGATCTCCCGACCAGGACGTTGCTCTCTGGGCCGCTGCGCACCACGGTCTCATCACACGTCAGCAGGCATCTGCGCTGGGATTGGATCGCTTCGCCATTCGGAGACGGGTCACCAGCGGTCGCTGGCAGTCGCTTGCACCCGACGTGTTCAAACTGTCCGGTACGCCGGACACCCCCGAGCAGCGGGCCTTGGTGGCGGTGCTCGACGCGGGAGTAGGGGGCTGCCTGTCCCATACTTCCGCTGCCGCCCTGTGGGGGGCGCCGGGATGTCCCCTCGAACCGTTGCGAGTCTGGAGGTTGCGGAACCGCACCCGACATCCCAATCGGGCGGCTGTCCAGCATCGCAGTCGGCGTATCCCCCAAGAGCACATCGTCGAGCTCCGTGGCCTTCCCGTGACGACACCCGCCCGGACGTTCGTCGATCTAGCGGCTTCGATGCCGACCGGTCGGCTGGAGCGCCTGCTCGACCACTTCTGGGCCCGGCGGATGGTCAACTTCGACGAGTTGGACCGGGTGCTGGCTCGCATGTCAGGGCGTGGACGCGCGGGTCTGCAGGTTGCCCGCATGCTCGTGCTGGAACGCGGGCCGGGGTACAGACCGGCTGATTCCGGTTTGGAGCGTCGTGTTCAGCGGCTACTGGAAGAGGCGGGCCTGGGTGGCTTCGATCGTCAGGTCGAGGTCGGTGACACCCATGCCTGGATAGGTCGGGTCGACTTCCGACACCGTGTTCTCCCCTTGGTCGTCGAGGTGCAGAGTGACTTGTGGCATGCGACCCGAACTGCCCGATCCGATGACGCGACCAGGGTCGACCGACTTCGCCGGGCCGGTTTCGAGGTCGTGGAGGTGTGGGAGGCAGATGTTTGGTTCGGGCCGGAACGCCTCGTTGGGCAGGTGAGGGAGGGTTGCCGTCGAGCACTGAGTCGAACTGGGGCCTCCAGCGTTGCGGAAGCCGCAACGCTGCAGGCCCCAGAACGCCTCAGTCCGGCGTCCGCAGGGGCGGCCGCCGGCGGACACGGTCATCTAGGGTGACCGCGATGGACGGGCAGGAGCGATGAGCGCGGAGTTGCTGGCCGGGGGGCCGGTGGCCGAGGCCGTGCTGGCCGAGGTGGCCGGGGCCGTGAACGAGCTGGGGGCCCGGGGGATCACGCCCGGGCTGGGCACGATCCTCGTCGGCGACGACCCGGCCAGCGCGGGCTACGTCCGCAAGAAGCACGAGACCTGCCAGGCGGTGGGAATCGCATCCCACCACGTCGACATCGCCGGGGACGCCACCCAGGACGACCTGGTCGCGGCCGTGCGCCGGTTCAACGACGACCCCGACGTGCACGCCTTCTTCATCCAGTACCCCGTGCCCGAGCAGTTCGACTTCAACGCCGCCTACCTGGCGATGGATCCCGCCAAGGACGCCGACGGCCTGCACCCCGCCAACCTGGGTCGCCTGGTGCTCCAGGAACCCGGCCCCCGCCCCGCCACCCCCGCGGGCATCCAGGCCATGTTCGTGCACCACGGCATCGAGACCGCCGGACGTCACGCCGTAATCGTCGGCCGGGGACCCACCCTGGGCCGGCCCCTGGCCCTCATCCTCAGCCTCAAGGAACCCGGCGCCAACTGCGCGGTCACCGTGGTGCACTCCGCGGTGGCCGACCTCGGCGCCTACACCCGCCAGGCCGACATCCTGGTGGCGGCCGTCGGGCAGCCCTCGGTGGTCACCCCCGACATGGTCCGGCCCGGCGCGGTGGTCGTGTCGGGCGGGATCACCTGGGAGGGCCGCCGGCTGGTGCCCGACGTCGACGAGGCCTGCGGGGAGGTGGCGGGGTGGATCACCCCCCGGCTGGGCGGGGTCGGCCCCACCACGGTGGCCATGCTCCTGGCCAACACCATTGGCTGCGCCCGCGCCCTCACCAGCACCTAGCCTGGCTGCGATGGTCAAGATCCGCGATCGCCTGGGGGCGGGGCCGACGTTCTCCTTCGAGTTCTTCCCGCCCAAGAACGACGACGCGCAGCGCACGCTTGGAGAAGACCCTCCAGGACCTCGAACCCCTGCACCCCTCCTTCGTGTCGGTCACCTACGGCGCCGGGGGCAGCACCCGCGACAAGACCCGCGACGTCGTGCTGCACATCCACCACGACACGTCCATGACGGCCATGGCCCACCTCACCTGCACGGGCCACCGCCGCGAAGAACTGGCCGAGATCGTCGAGGGTTACGGACAGGCCGGCATCGACAACATCCTGGCTCTGGGCGGCGACCCTCCCACCGACCCTTCCCTGCCCACCGGCGATCTGGCCCACGCCATCGAGCTGGTCGAGCTGATCGGAAGCCTCGGCGACTTCTCCGTGGGCGTGGCCGCGCACCCCGAGGGCCACCCCCGCTCACCCGACCTGGCCTCGGACCGCCGCCACCTGGCCGACAAGCTGGCCCGGGCCGACTTCGGGATCACCCAGTTCTTCTTCGAGGCCGGTCACTACCTGCGCATGGTCGACGAGCTCAGCGCCCTGGGCTGCGACAAGCCGATCATCCCGGGCATCATGCCCGTCACCAACGTCAAGTCCGTCCAACGGATGGCCGATATGTCCGGAGCAACATTCCCCCAGGCGTTGCTCGAACGGTTGTATGCGGCGGAACATGATCCCGAGGCGGTACGCAGGATAGGGGTCGAGGCGGCCACGGCGATGTGCGGTGACCTGCTCGACCACGGGGCTCCCGGCCTGCACTTCTACACCCTCAATCGCTCCACCGCGACCCGGGAGATCTACCTGAACCTGGGCCTGGAGACGGGGTGACCGCATGAAGGTGACGAGCGAGCACTGATGACCGAAGAGCCCCTCAACCCCGACGTCGACGAGTCGATCCTGCCCGTGGGCTATCTGGGCATCGTGGCGCCCATGAACTCGCTGGGCTTCGCCCTCAACCCCGGCCTGGGCGTGGTCTACGACGAGGTGATCGCCCTCCTGCCCGCCCAGACCCTCATCTTCAGCTTCCAGCAGCGCCGCGCCGCCGAGGAGGCTCGGCGCCTGCCCTACGACGAGGCGGCCGGAACCGACGGGGTCCGGGTCATCCGGCTGGCCGACATCGCGTCGGTCGAGCTGGTCAAGCCTTTCACCGGCCACCGGTTGCTGTTGGAGATGACCGGCGGAGACCATCAGCGCTGGATACTCCAGAACGGCGACATCGACGAGGTGCGTGCCGTGTTCTCCAAGCTGCTCGGCGACCGCTTCACCGACTCGTCGCTCTAGAGACCGCCGGTATTGCGACCCGCGGGCTGCGGTGGGTCGCCGTCACCCCGGTAGCGTGGGCGCGCCGAGTCCTGCAGCCCTGGGGGAACCAGTGAGCACAACCATCCGCACCTACGACCGGCTCTTCGTCGACGGTACCTGGGTCGACAGCGCCGGTGAGGGCACAATCGAGGTCATCGACTCCTCCACCGAGGAGGTGATGGGCACCATCCCCGAGGGGACGCCCGACGACGTAGACCGGGCCGTGGCGGCCGCCCGGGCCGCGTTCGATGCCTGGTCGACCACCCCGGTGGCCGAACGCCGCGGTCACCTCCAGGCCCTGGCCGAAGCCCTGGCGGCCCGCAGCGGCGAGCTGGCCGAGGTCATCGCCGGTGAGGTGGGGATGCCCGTCAAGATGGCCAAGCTCATCCAGACCGGGTTGCCCACCATGAACACCGGCTACTACGCCGGCCTGCTCGACTCGTTCGCCTTCGAGGAGCGGCTGGGCAACTCCCTGGTGGTGCGCGAGCCCGTCGGCGTCGTCGGCTGCATCACCCCCTGGAACTACCCGCTGCACCAGATCATGGCCAAGGTCGCACCGGCGCTGGCCGCGGGCTGCACGGTGGTGCTCAAGCCCAGCGAGGTCGCGCCGCTCAACGCCTTCATCCTCGCCGAGATCATCGACGAGATCGGGCTGCCGGCCGGTGTGTTCAACCTCGTGACGGGCACCGGCCCGGTGGTCGGGGAGGCCATCGCCGCCCACCCCGGCGTCGACATGGTGTCGTTCACCGGTTCCACCCGGGCCGGCACGGCGGGTCAGCGAAGTGGCCGCCCAGACCGTCAAGCGCGTGCACCTGGAGCTGGGCGGCAAGTCCGCCAACGTCCTCCTCGACGACGCCGACTTCGCCCAGGCCGTACCCAAGGGCGTGTCGGCCTGCTACCTCAACTCGGGCCAGACCTGTTCGGCGCTGACCCGCATGCTCGTCCCCCGCGACCGCATGGACGAGGCCGCCGCAGCGGGCCGCGGCGGCCGCCGAGACCTACACGGTGGGCGCCGGCCGACAGCGACGCCAAGTTCGGCCCGCTCGTGTCGGCGGCCCAGCGCGACCGGGTGCGGGGCTACATCCAGAAGGGCATCGACGACGGCGCCACGCTGGTCACCGGTGGGGTCGATGCACCCGAAGATCTCGACACGCGGCTACTTCGTGCGTCCGACGGTCTTCGCGGACGTCACCAACGACATGACGATCGCCCAGGAGGAGATCTTCGGGCCGGTGCTGTCGATCATCGCCTACGACGACGAGGACGACGCCGTGCGGATCGCCAACGACACGGTCTACGGCCTGGCCGGGGGCGTGTGGTCGGCGGATCCCGACCGGGCCGAGCGGGTGGCCCGCCGGCTGCGCACCGGTCAGGTCGACATCAACGGCGGCTGCCTTCAACCCGCAGGCTCCCTTCGGGGGCTACAAGCAGTCCGGCAACGGGCGGGAGATCGGGCGCTTCGGCCTGGAGGAGTTCCTCGAGATCAAGTCGCTCCAGCTCCCGACCTGAGCCCGAGCACGGCCCGGGAAGCGGGCGATTTCGGGGGCCGCGGAGCCGATCGCTAGATTCGCCGTGCCAGCGCTCGATCGCATGCCCGAGGAGTCAATGTGAGCCCCACCCCCGTACGAGTTGCCGTCACCGGAGCCGCCGGCCAGATCGGCTACAGCCTCGTGTTCCGCATCGCCAGCGGGCAGCTCCTCGGCCCCGACCAGCCCGTGATCCTGCAACTGCTCGAGATCACGCCGGCCATGCAGGCCCTCGAGGGCGTCGTGATGGAGCTCGACGACTGCGCCTTCCCGCTGCTCGCCGGTGTCGAGACCAGCGACGACCCTGCGGTGGCGTTCGCCGGGGCCAACGTGGCCCTGCTCGTGGGCTCGCGACCCCGTTCCAAGGGGATGGAGCGCAAGGATCTCCTCGAAGCGAACGGGGCCATCTTCACCGTGCAGGGCCGGGCGCTCAACGATCACGCAGCCGACGACCTGCGGGTGCTGGTGGTGGGCAATCCCGCCAACACGAACTGCCTGATCGCCATGAACAACGCCCCCGACGTCCCCCGCACCCGGTTCTCGGCCATGACCCGCCTCGATCACAACCGGGCCATCGCCCAGGTGGCCGCCAAGCTGGGGGTGGCCGTCACCGACGTGACGCGCATGACGATCTGGGGCAACCACTCGGCCACCCAGTACCCCGACCTCTACAACTGCCAGGTGAGCACGACCGACGGCACCCGGACCGCGGCGGAGGCAGTGGGCGACGAGGGGTGGATCACCGACACGTTCCTGCCCACCGTGCAGCAGCGGGGCGCGGCCATCATCGAGGCCCGGGGCCTGTCCTCGGCGGCGTCGGCGGCCAACGCGGCGATCGACCACGTGCACGACTGGGTGCTGGGCACCGCCGAAGGCGACTGGGTGTCGATGGCCGTTTGCTCCGAGGGCGCCTACGGCGTTCCCGAGGGGCTCCTGTCGTCGTTCCCGGTGACCACCAGCGGTGGCGAGTGGTCGGTGGTGGAGGGGCTGTCCCACGGCGCGCTGTCCCGCCAGCGGATCGACGCCACGGTGGCCGAGCTCGTGGAAGAGCGCGACACGGTGCGCGAGCTCGGCCTCATCCCCTGAGGGCACACCGACCGCCGGTTCTCCGGCGGCGGTCGGCTTCGCTCGGTACCGTTGGGGCCGGTGTCGACTGCCAAGATCGTCGCGTCGCTGTCGTACCTGGCGTTGTTGGGTGCCGCCCTGGCAGTGGGTGTCGGGGACGACCAGAGGAGCTGGTGGGAGTGGCTCCTCGTTGCGGCTCCCGTGGCCTTGGCGGTGTTGGTGGTCGTGGCGTCCCGTCCGAAGCCAACGGCTCGGGGCTTCCTGTGGTTCCTGCTGGCACTGCTCGCGCTCGGGGCGGTCCGGCGTCCACCGAGGTCGTCGGAGATCCAGGCCTTGGCGGCTTTCGCGGTCGTCGGCGCCGTCGGTGCCCGGGCCGCCGCGCTCGCCGCCGCGCTCGCCGCCGCGCGCCGTACCCCCCGCCCCAGTTCCACCGGCGAGCCCCCTGACGAGCCCCCAGCCTCGTCGCACCAACCCCTGTGGGAGCTGTGGACCCCCCCGATCCCCCCGCCCGGGTCGTCGGAGGCAGCCTTCATTGCGGATCCCGGTCCTGGTGGAGATCTCCCTCTGGCCGCCGGGGAAGCAGCGAGGGCGCGGCGGGCTGTGTTGGTTGGCTTGGTGATGATCCTGTGTCTTGTGGTCGCCAAGAGGGTGTCCAACCTGGGTGGAGGGTCCATTGAACCCGAGGTTCGGATAGCGTCGACGCTGCCGCTGGCTTTCTGGTTTGCGACCCTGTTGTATTGGGCCGCTCGGGCCGCTCGGGCCGTATCGAGTCGTCGGAGTGCTCGGCTTACCCCCTCGTCACGCATCGCACCTGCAACCGAGAACGCGAGTGCGGGGAGGCCTGATGGCGTCACGGGGGGTCCTCGTCCCCTGCGTCGGGGACTGCTCCACGTGCTCCGGGTGGTCATGGTCGTGGGGTGGATGGTGGCGGTGTTGATCGGGTGGGGTGTCTCATTCGGCCCGGCGGGGGAGCCTGCGGGGCCGCTCCGGGCGGAGGACAGGAGTGACTACACCTGGTCCCTTGTCGCTGCGACGCTGCTGGCGCCGGTGGCGTTGTGGAAGGGCACGGTGTCGATAGCGACCCTTGGCGACCGGTTCGGGAAGGTCGAGGGTGATCGCCACCCCGTCAACACCCGAGGTATCCGAGACCGTTGGCGCGAACGCCGGACATTGTGGGCAGGGGTGCCATGGTGGTCTCCGGAGATGATCGGGTGGTTCCTCCTGCTCGGTGGCGTGGTCGTGGCGTGGTCTTTGGTGCTCGAGCCCATGGAGGACAGACTCGAGATCATCTCCTCCGTGATCGAGGCCGCGTAGCGCTACTTGAGGAAGCGGCTGGTGGTGTTGTCGGCCAGGATCTTGCCGCCCGTCTGGCACCGGGGGCAGTAGGCGACGGTGTAGTGGGCGTAGGTGACGGTGCGGATGGTGTCGCCGCACACCTCGCAGGGTCGGCCTTGGCGGTGGTGGACCGCGCCGGGTCGTTGCTTCGCGCTGGACATGTCGTCTAGGTCACGCTCGAAGAGCAGCCCTTCGGCCACGCAGGTGACGATGGAGTCGTGGAGGCAGGCAACGGCCTCGTCGTCGAGGGTGCCCGTCGGTGCGAAGGGTGACAGGCGGGCCCGGAAGCACACTTCGTTGGCCAGCCGCCGCCCCAGGCCCGCCAGCACGCGCTGGTCGCGCAGCGCGGTGTGCAGCCGCTTGGACTGCGAACGCAGCCGGTGCCCCAGCGTCTCGCGGTCGACCCGGTCGGCGTCGGGGCCGAGTCCCACCAGGGGTTCCTGGCCCTCGGGGTCGCCGGCGACCACCCAGATCCCGGCCTTCTTCTCGGTGCCCGCCTCGGTCAGCAACAGGGCGGGTGGTTCCTCGAAGGTCCAGCGGGCCAGGCCACCGCGTGGCCGGAGGGCCGCCTTGGGGTCGGAGCGCAACCGCCCGCCCTGCATCAGGTGGATCACGAAGGTGATGGTCGGGGTCGGATCGCCGAAGGCGAGCAGCAGGTGCTTGCCCCGGTTGGTCACGGCCACCAGGGGCAGGCCATGTGCCTCCGCAGGTGCGGGTTCGGCGGTCTTGAGGGCGGTGAAGGACAGGGGCCGGAAGTCGGCCAGCACCGCTGTGGCGTGGGCGGCTGCCAGCCGCTCGGCGTGGGCCCGCACCTCGGGTAGCTCGGGCATGGCTTCACGCTAGGCGGACATGGGCGCTCGGACATGGGCGCTCCGGCATGGGCGCTCGGACATGGGCGCTCCGGCATGACCTTCCGGCATGGCCCTCCTATGGGCCTCTGACATGGGCCTCTGACGTGGGCCGCTGGCTCGTGCAGGAGCGCGACACGGTGCGCGAGCTCGGCCTCATCCCATGATGGCATGCCGATCGCTGGTTCTCCGGCGGAGCCGACGGCGTCTGGCAGGAGCACGGGCGGACGATCCTGTCGATACGTCAGGGACGATCATGCAAGTTGAAGCGGAACGATTCCTCAGCTTCGACTCATTCGTGCTCGCAGAGCTGATTCGTCAAGCGACTGCGATCGACGAGGCGTTGACGTTCGCCCACTTCCGGGATCGCTCCGGCATCGAGGTCGACGTCATCATCGAGCGCCCTGATGGCGCTGCGGTTGCGATCGAGGTGAAGTCTGCCCGAACCGTGAACCAGCGCGACGCGAGGGCCCTGACGTTCCTGAGAGAGCGCCTCGGTGATCGGTTCCAGTGCGGCATCTTGTTCCACACCGGTCCTCTGACGGCGCGCCTCGGCGAGCGGATGTGGGCGGTCCCGGTCGCGGCGCTGTGGGACGGGGTCAAGGGCGGGCGCGATTCGGCAGAGGAAGGCAGGTCATGAGATCTCCCAATGGGCACCCATGGACCCTCCGGCATGGCCTTCCGGCATGGCCTTCCGGCATGGCCTTCCGGCATGGCCTTCCGGCATGGCCCGGGACGTTCTCGCTACCAGCGGGTGCGGGCCCGCACCAGGGCGAATACGTCGTCGAGGGCGCCCAGCCGTTCGCGGTAGGACAGCAGCTTGCTCACGTCCCCCCCTACCCGGAGCCGCCCTTCGATGAAGGCCCGCTGGGCGGGAAGCTCGCCCCGGGCCACGCCGGCGGCGGTGGCCTCGTCGGTGGTGAAGCGGACCGCCGCGTCGGGGCCGGGGCCGACCGACACGTGGGGGTCGGGTCCCAGAACGAGGTGGTAAACCACCTCGGATCCGTCGGGCCGGGTGACGTGCTGTTCGATCACGACGGCGTCACCCTCCGATGCGTCGGAACGACTGCTGCCGACATGGGTCCGCAAGGCGCCGTCCAGCGCTGCGATCCACTCGTTGGAGAGGAACTCCACGGGGTCGAGCCTATGTGAGACCTATGGCCCGACCCCGTGTCTGCTCGCAACGGCCGCGTCCCGGCTCGGCTTTGACGGCCTGGCTGTGTTTCCGGCTCAGGCCTTGACGGCCTGGCTGTGTTTCCGGCTCAGGCCTTGACGGCCTGGCTGTGTTTCCGGCTCAGGCCTTGACGGCCTGGCCTTCGATCTCGATCCTGACCTTCTTGGAGACCAGCACGCCGCCGGTCTCGAGGGCGACGTTCCAGGTGAGTCCCCATTCCTCCCGGTCGACCTCGGTCGAAGCGGTGAAGGCCAGGCGTTGACCACCCCACGGGTCGCCGACGACGCCGTCGAGCTCCATCGCCAGGGTCACGGGTCGGCTGACACCCTTGATGGTGAGGTCGCCGTCCACCTCGAACTCGTTGGCCCCGGCGTGGCGGACTGCTGTGCTGTGGAAGGACAGGGTCGGGAACTGCTCGACGTCGAGGAAGTCGGGTGAGCGCAGGTGGGTGTCGCGGTCCTCGGTGCGGGTGTCGATGGAGGACGCCTGCATCGTTACGTCGACCGAGGAGGCCATGGGATCTTCGGCCACGGTTACCGAACCCTCGACCTCGGTGAAGCGGCCGCGCACCTTGGTGACCATCAGGTGCTTGGCCACGAAGCCGACGCTGGTGTGGGTGGGGTCGAGATGGTATGTGCCCGCGACGGGGATCTCGACGCCGGCGAAGCTGCGGTTCGTGGCGGTGGACGAGGTTGCGGTGGCGGTCATGGCAGTACCTCCGGAAGGGTTGGTGATGGTGGGAAGAAGTAGCAGATTGCGTACACAACAGTTGTGAATGCAACAAGAATCTACCCGAAGAACTTGCCGATGCAAACATCCGGATAGGATTTGTCCGATGACCTCTCCCACCCGGGCCCCTCGCCCCCGCCGCGCTCGCTCCGAGGCCTCGCTCGACGACGATCGCATCACCGCTGTGGGCCTGCTCTTCGAAGCCCAGGCCGCGGTGGCAGCAGCTCTCACCCCGACGCTGGAGCAGGCTGGGCTGAGCCCCCAACGCTTCGAGGCGCTGATCCGCCTGGCCCGCACGCCGGGCCATCGCCTGCGCATGGCGGAACTGGCCCGGGCCATGACCAGCATCACCCCCAGCGGGTTGACGCGCCTGGTGGACCGGCTCGAGGTAGAAGGCCTGGTCCGCCGCGAGCAGTGTCCCGAGGATCGGCGGGGAGCCTTCGCCGTCCTGACCCCACAAGGACTTGCTCGGGTGGAGTCGGTGCTTCCGGCCCACCTGGCTGACATCGACACCGTCCTGTCGGCCAACCTCTCTGCTGCCGAGTTGGCCCGCCTCACCGCCAGCCTCCGCCACCTGCGCGACGCTCTCACCGACGCGCCCTGAGCGAGCGGCACTGTCAGGTCAGGGGCGGCACTGTCAGGTCAGACCGGGACAGGTCAGACCGGGTCACGCCAAGGCAGGTCAAACCAGCGGGTCGTCGAGGTTGTCGCGCAGGCGTTTGGCCATCGAGCGCATGATGTTTCGGGACAGCGGCGGAACGTCCTCGATGGCCGTCAGGAACTGCGGACTGTTCATGGCCAGCACCACCATCGGTGTCTCAGCGGTGACGGTGGCGGTACGCAGCCCCGGCTCGACCACCGACAGCTCACCGATGGTGTCACCGGGCCCGGCGGTGCCGATGCGCTTGCCGTCGCGTTCCACCACGGCCTGCCCGCTCACGACGATGTAGGCGTCGCGGCTGTAGTGGCCCTGGGTGACGAACCGGGTACCGGGTTCCACTTCGATCTCGTCGGCCAGGCGGTCGAGGATCTCGAGATCGTGGTGCGTGCACTCGGAGAACAGGCGCACACCCTGGAGGTGGGCCAGGTGGTCCGTGGGGCTGGACATCGGCACAGCCTAGGCCTCGCCGCCGCCGACCGCCGCCGCCGACCGCCGCCGCCGACCGCCGGCGGGGAACAGGACCGTGCTGAGATGCGCGAGGCTGGAGCCATGACATTCATCGCCATGCCTGCCTCCGACGAGCTCCGCCATCCCGACGGTGAGGGAACCTGGTGGGGCGAGTCCTGGTACTTCGACTGGGTGTCGCCCGGCGGAGACCGAGGGGGGTACGTCCGTCTGGGCATCTACCCCAACCTCGGTGTGGCGTGGTACTGGGCGTGCCTGGTGGGTCCCGGCCAGCCGCTGATCCTGGTGCAGGACCACAGCGTGCCCGTTCCGGCCTCTCCTTCCCTGGAGGTGCGAACCACGGGGCTCTGGGCCGACCACAACTGCGAGGAGCCCTTCGCCCGCTGGAGCCTGGGCCTCGAGTCCTTCGGCCTGCGGCTCGACGACGCCCGCGACGCTCTCGTCGACGAGCCCCGCGGCGAGCAGGTGCCCTTCGGCCTCGAGATGGAGTGGGAGAGCGAGGGCGCGCCCTTCCGATACACGATCACCGACCGCTACGAGGTCCCTTGCCGGGTGCACGGAAAGGTGACGGTGGGTGACGAGACCATCGAGGTCGACACGATCGGCCAACGCGACCATTCGTGGGGAGCGCGGGACTGGTGGCAGTTCCCCTGGGTGTGGAGTGCCTTCCACGTCGATGACGGGACGCACCTCTTCGGCAACTCGGTTCCCCTCAGCCCCGAGTTCACCTTCATGACCGGCTACCGCCAGGGTGGTCCCGCCGGAGGAGATCCGGTGGAGGTCGAGGACTTCCCCGTCGAGTACACCGAGCTCGACGACGGCCTGGTCACCGGTGTCACCTGGGAGCTGGACGGTGTGAGGGCGCAGGTGACGCCCCTGGCCTGGGCCCCGCTGTTGCTGGTCGCCAACGATGGGCGGCGGGGGTGGTTCCCCCGGGCCATGTGCCGGGCCGAACTGGACGACGGCCGCCAGGCCCTCGGATGGATGGAGTTCAACCGACCCTCGGTGTGAGGCACCGGGGGGAGTAGGGCACCGGGAGGTGAGGCGCCCTTCGGGCGTCCGGTGACACCACATCTGACTGTTCTTCGCATTCTGTCGGCCACAGGTGCCCAAAAGGGCACACTGGAACCGACGGTTTGCGGGCGGGGGGGGTCAGAGGCCGCCGAGGTCGCCGAGGGGCCAGATCCGCAGGGCGGCTCGGCCGATGATGTCGCTCAGGGGCACCGGTCCGTTGGCGCGGCTGTCCGACGAGTCGACCCGGTTGTCTCCCATCACGAACACGTCCCCCTCGGGAACCACGAAGGGGCCGTAGTCGGGCATGGTCACGTCCGGGGGCAGGTACGGCTCCACCAGCCGGTCGTTGTCGATGTAGACCATGTTGTTGCGGATCTCGAGGGTCTCACCTTCCAGCGCGATGATCCGCTTGATCAGCACGTCGTGAGCCGCCTGCCAGGTGTCGGGCCGCTCGAACACCACGATGTCGCCCCGGTTGAAGTCGTTGCTCAGCTTGTTCACCACGAGCCGGTCACCCACCTGGAGAGTGGGCACCATCGAGGGCGACGGGATGTAGAAGGTCTGGAAGGCCCAGGCCCGGATGGCCAGCGTGGAACCGACGGCGATGGCGATGACCACCACCCATTCCACGAGGTTGCGGGCCCGCGGGCTCAGGCCTCTGCGGGAGGCGGGCGGGCCAGCGGGCGGGCCGGCGGGCGGGCCGGCGGGCGGGAAACCACCATCGGTGCCGGGCCCCTCCGGGATGTCCCGGCTCACATCGGTGTCCACTACCGACATCATGCCCCGGCAACAGCCCTGAACCGACATCGCGCCTGGCGTTGGTGCGCTGTTGGGCCCCGTGAGACAATTCCCGAGATCATCTCATCGCATCCGGCACGAAAGGGGTTCCATGGCCGAGGAACCGGCGTTGCTCATCGAACGGGAAGATCACCTGGTGATCCTCACCCTGAACCGGCCCGACAAGCGCAACGCCTTCAACGCCGAGTCGCTGTGTCGCCTCTACGACGCCTACCAGGACATCGACGCCGATCCAGACGTGCGGGCGGTGATCATGACCGGTGCCGGCGGGAACTTCTCGGGTGGAGCCGACCTCGACCGCCTGGTGGGCGCCCTCCTGCGCGGTGAGGATCCAGCCACCGAATGGGAAGCCCGGGTCAAGGAGGACTACTCCATCATCATGAAGGGCTTCTTGAAGGAGTACCAGCTGACCAAGCCTCTGATCGGCGCCATCGAGGGTGCCTGCTACGCCGGGGGCTTCGAGATCATGATGTCGATGGACGTCCGGGTGGCCGGGGAGGGCGCCCGGATCGCCCTGAGCGAGGTGCAGCGGGGTCTGTTCCCCATGGGCGGCACCAGCGTGCGTCTACCCCGCCAGATCCCCTGGACCCATGCCATGGAGCTGATGCTCACCGGCGCTCCCATCTCGGGAACCCGGGCAGCGGACATCGGCCTGGTGGGTCATGCCGTCCCCGACGGCGAGGCGCTGGCCACCGCCCGCGAGATCGCCGAGGTGATCCTGGCCAACGGTCCTCTCGCCGTTCAGGGGGTGAAGGCATCGGCCCTGGCAGCCGACGGCCTGAACGAAGAGGAGGCATTCGCACGCGAGTTCGAGATCGGCATGGGCGTCATGGCCAGCAAGGACGCCCGGGAAGGGCCCAAGGCCTTCGTCGAGAAGCGCCCCCCGAACTTCACCGGCGAATAGGACCCTCATGAGCACATCCGAGGACGAGACCACACCCCATACGGACGCGGCCCGCACGATCGCCCAGATCGAGCCCTGGCTCAGCCAGCGGTACGGCCGTCCGACCCGGGTGGTGTCGCTGTCCACCCCCGGCGCCAGTGGCTACTCCAGCGAGACGCTGTTGCTCGACGTCGTCCCCGAGCCCAGCGGCGCCACCGACGCCACGGGTGCCACCGGTGCCGTGACTGGCGCCCCCGGTGCCCACGCAGGGGAACCGGGCGCTCCCGAACGCCTGGTCCTGCGGGCTGAGCCCACCGGCTTCCGCGCCTTCCCCGACTACGACCTGGCGCTCCAGGTGCGCTGCATGGAGGCCGTCGCGGCGGCCAGCCAGGTGCCGGTGCCCCGGGTGCGCTGGCACGAACCCGATGCCGGCGTGATCGGCCGGCCGTTCTTCGTCATGGACCGGGTCGAAGGCGAGGTGCCACCCGACAACCTCCCCTACACCATCGACGGCTTCCTGGTAGATGCCTCCCCGGCCGACCAGGGACGCCTCTACCGCTCCGCGGTGGAGGTGCTGGCCGACATCCACGCCATCGATGTCGAGCGTGCCGGGCTGGGCGACGTCGATCCGATGCCGCCCGACACCTCCCGGTTGGAACACCACCTCGACCAGGTGAACCGCTACCTCGACTTCGCCACCGGAGGAGCTGGCCACCACGTGCTGGACCGGGTCCTGTCGCGCCTCCTGCGCGACCGACCGGCCGACCGACCGGCTGATCGGCCCGTCGGTCTGAGCTGGGGTGACGCCCGTCTGGGCAACATGGTGGTGCGCGACTTCGAGGTCGTGGCCGTGCTCGACTGGGAGATGGCCACCCTTGCCGTCCCCGAGGTCGACGCCGGATGGTTCTTCTACTTCATCCGTTGCTTCAGCGACGTGCTGGGCCTTCCCAACCTCCCGGGATTCCCCGCCGAGGCCGAGGGCATCGCCATCTACGAAGCCCGGGCCGGCCGACCGCTCGAGGACATGGACTGGTACCTGGCGTGGGCGGCGCTGCGCTACGCAGCGATCATGGTGCGCCTGATGCACCGGCCCGACGTGATGGCCGGCACCCCAGACGAGTGGACCGTCGCCGACAACCCATGGGTGCAGGCAGCTGCGGCCATGGCTGGCGTGGCGGTGTGAGCAAACCGTCGCCGGACCCCGGTTGGAGGGCCGAGCCCGGCACCGAGGTCTACGACCAGATGCGCTCCCGGGTGCTCGATGCCACCGAGCGCCACATCGAGCGCGCCGGCCTCGAGCGGATGCGCATCGAAGATCTGGCCGGGGAGGCTGGCTGTTCCAGGGCGACGATCTACCGGTACTTCGCCGACAAGGACGAGTTGGTGCGCGAGGTGCTGGTGCGGCGCGCCCGGCTGATCTCCGCCCGCCTGGAAAGGGTCCTGGGCAGGATCGACGACCCGGCGGAGATGCTGGTCCAGGGCGTGGTCCGAGGCCTGGCCGAACTGCGCCGCGACACCTGCTTCGAAGCGTTCTACGGACCGGCGTCGGCGGGCACCACGAGCCGGATCGCCGGCGGGTCCACGACGATCCGCGCCGCGGTCGCCGAGGCCATGGCGCCCCTGTTCGATCTGGCCGAAGCCACGGGCCGGTTGCGGCCGGGCATCGGCCGGGAGCAGGCCACCGAGTGGGTCATGTTGGTCAC
The DNA here is from genome assembly GCA_963719935.1 of uncultured Actinomycetes bacterium. Lineage (GTDB taxonomy): Bacteria > Actinomycetota > Acidimicrobiia > Acidimicrobiales > CAVRDY01 > CAVRDY01. The sequence continues at coordinate 106,076 of CAVRDY010000001.1, forward strand.
CGTGGCCTTGTTGACCATCCCCCAGCCCTCCATCTCGGGCCCCGCCGACCAGGAGCGTGCCTTGCGCGAGTTCCTGGTGCCCGCCATCTTCGCCTGAACGGCGTGCCGGGCGGGTGGCACGGCGGTAGCCACCTAGGCTGCGCAGCGATGGTGCGCAGCGATGCGAGCGTTCGCCTGGAGCGGCTCTCCGCCGCAGACGCCGAGACCCGCCAGCACCACCTGGCTGCTGCGTTGGCCCGCCGGGGGCTGCGGGCGGGGGACCGGGTGGGGTTGGTGGCCCACGGCTCGGCAGACCTCCTGTGCCTGGTGCTGGCTGCCCTGCGCACCGGGATCGTGCCGGTGGTGGTCAACCCTGCGCTTCTCCCCGTCGAGGTGGAGGCACTCATCGCTGACGCCGAGGTCTCCCTGGTGCTCGACGACGCCGGCGTCGCCGAGTGGGGTGCCCGGATCACCTCGGCCTCCACCGGAGCGACGGGTGGCGCCAGCGTGGGCGGGAGCCTCGTCGACCTGGCGCCCGCGCCCCTCGCCCGGCCGATGCACTACACGTCGGGCACGACCGGGGTGGCCAAGGGCGTCTACTCGGGCCTGCTCGACGACGCTGTCCGCGGCGGCCCTCGTGGCCGAAGAGCGTGACCTGTGGGACTTCGGGCCCAGCGACGTGCACCTGTGCTGTGCTCCGATGCACCACTCTGCGCCGATCCGCTTCTCGGCCGGGGTGCTGCTGGCGGGCGGAGACGTGGTGGTGGTGGCCCCCTTCGACGCGGCCACCACCGTCGGGGCCATCGCTAACCACCAGCCGACCACGACCTTCGTGGCCCCGACCCACCTCCAACGCCTGCTGGCCCACGAACCCGACCTGTCCCTCGGCTCGTTCCGCCTGGTGGCCCACGCCGGGGCGCCCTGCCCCGAACCACTGCGGAGGCGGGTGATCGAACGCGCGGGAGCGGCCACCGTGTGGGAGTTCTACGGGTCCACCGAGGGCCAGTTCACCGCCTGCCCGGCGGCTGAATGGTCGCAACGTCCGGGCACTGTGGGCCGGGCCCGACCCGGCCGGCGCCTCCACGTCGACGACGACGGGGTCATCTGGTGTTCGGTGCCTCCCCACGCCCGCTTCGAGTACTGGCGCGATCCGGCCAAGACCGCGGCCGCCTGGAGGGGTGATGCCTTCACCGTCGGCGACCTGGGCCGCCTCGACACCGACGGCTACCTCTACCTTGACGGCCGCCGAGAAGACCTCGTGATCAGCGGGGGTGTCAACGTGTACCCCGCCGAGGTTGAGCGCGTGCTGCACGGCCTACCCGGTCTGGTCGACGTGGCCGTCTTCGGTGTCGACGACGACGCCTGGGGTCAGCGGGTGTGCGCGGCGGTGGTCGGTGACGACCTGGACCCCGCAACGGTGGTGGCCTGGGCGCGGGGACACCTGGCCGGCTACAAGTGCCCCAAGCAGGTGGTGGTCCTCGACGAGTTGCCCCGAACCGCCACCGGTAAGGTGCGCCGCTCCACCATGGCTACCGACCTGGGGATCGTCGGGTCGTGACCGGGGAGGACCACGCCCACAACCACGCCGGGCACCTGGCCCGGGCCGGCAGCCGCCACCGGGGCCGGCTGGTGTGGGTGCTGGTGCTGCTGGGAGCGGTGGCGGTGGCCCAGGGGGTGACGGCGTGGGCCACCAACTCCCTGGCTCTGCTGTCCGACACCGGCCACGTGCTCACCGACCTGCTCGGCCTGGCCATGGCCCTGGCTGCCATCCACCTGGCCGACCGTCCCGAGCGGCGCCGGCACCGCACCTTCGGCCTCTACCGCCTGGAGATCCTGGCCGCGTTGGCCAACGCGGTACTGCTCTTCGGGGTGGCCACCTGGGTGCTCGTCGAAGCCGTCCGCCGCTTCGGTGACCACCCCGAGGTGCTGGCCGGGCCCATGCTGGTGGTTGCCTTGGTGGGCCTGGTGGCCAACGTGGTGGCGCTCTTGTTGTTGCGAGGAGGTTCTCGCGAGAGCCTGAACGTGGAGGGCGCCTACCTCGAGGTGCTGGCCGACACGCTGGGGTCGGTCGCGGTGGTGGTGGCCGCGGTGGTGGTGGCCACCACGGGCTGGGATCAGGCTGACGCTGTCGCGGGTGTGGCCATCGGCCTGGCCATCCTCCCCCGCACGGTGCGCCTGGGGGCAAAGGCGTTGCGGGTGCTGGTACAGGCGGCCCCGCCGGCCATCGACCTGGACGCCCTGGCCACGGACCTGGCCGCGGTGCCCGGCGTGGTCGACGTGCACGACCTGCACGTGTGGACGCTCACCTCGGAGATGGACGTGGCCACCGCCCACCTCATGGTGTGCGAGGGCACCGACACCCACTCGGTGCTCGACCAGGCCAGATCGCTGTTGGCGGAGCGCTACGGCCTGGACCATGCCACCCTCCAGGTGGAACCCGACACCCACCGGGGATGTGACGAGGTGGCGTGGTAGCCGGGCTCGCCGCGCTCGTTTCCAGGAGGTCTCTTGTTCGTGGGAACGACAAAGCTCCTGGAAAACGGTTCCCGCCGATTCGTTGCCCCATCTCGACTTCCAGCCCCATCTCGGCCCCCAGCCCCATCTCGGCCCCCAGCCCCATCTCGGCCCCCAGCCCCATCTCGGCCCCCAGCCCCACCTGGGCGAGGGTTGGCCGGGCGATCACGGCATACTCGATGGTCGCCCGCCACGAGGAGGATCCATGCTCGACCCCGCTGTGAAGGAACTGGCACAAGGTGCCAACTACGCCATCGTGTCCACCCACATGCCCGACGGATCGATCCAGAGCGCCCCGCTTTGGGTGGATGCCGACGACGAGCACGTGCTGATCAACACCGAGGTCCACCGCCAGCGCTACCGCAACCTCGAACGCGACCCCCGGGTCACGGTGCTGGTGCTCCAGGAAGGCACCTGGTACCGCCATGCCGAGGTGCGCGGCCGGGTGGTGGGCGAGGTCCGGGGCCCCGATGCCCGCGCCCACATCGACGCCTTGACCAAGCGCTACATGGGTGTGGACGACTACCCGAACACCATCGAGAGCGAGCGGGTGATCCTGAAGGTCGCCCCCGATCGCCAGCGGCTGTTCCCGCCGGCCTGAGGGATCGGGGTCACCAGGAGCCGCCACCCCCACCGCCCCCGCCGCCCCCGCTGAACCCACCGCCACCCCCGCCGCTGAACCCGCTCGAGCCTGACGAGGCAGGGGTGGAGGTGAGAGTGGAAGAAGCGGAGCCGGCGAACGACGACGTCGAGGTGGCCAGGTCGGCGGTGCTGAACGGGTGGCTGCCGACGTACCAGGCCGAGGTGGCGGCCGTGGCGGCATCGCCGAGAGGCTCGAAGGTCTTGGCCCACCGGTCGGCGCAGCCCAACACGATGGTGTAGGGCAGGTAGTCGGAGAAGATGCTGTTCTGTTCGGCCCAGCGGGCCCGGGGGGCCTCGGAGTCACGCAGGAAGATCTCGAACCCCTCGCCGCGGCGGGTCAGGCCCGTACCGACCGGTGTCCGCGCGGGCATGTGCGGGGCCAGGAACAGGAGGCCCACCGACCCCAGCACCAGGGGCACGGCCAGCAGTGCCAGGTGGGTGAAGATCGCCGCGGCCACCAGCACACCTGCAGAGACCAGTGTCGCCAGCACACCCAGCCCGTACCAGTGGCCCCGGGCATGGTCGGGGCGTCGGCGGAACCATCTCCGCTTCTGGCCGTCCTCGTAGACCTTCTCGATGACCTTGGCCATCTTCGAGGAGAAGCTGTTCTTGTGGTCGGACAGCATCTTCTCGGTGCGTGACGGTGGTACCAGGGCATCGAAGAGGGCGGCCTCGTAGTCGAGGAGGCCGCCGGCCTCGGTGCGCAACCGCACGAACCGGTAGTCGCGCTTGCGCCCCTCACCCACCTCCTCGATGCGCAGGTAGCCCCGGACGGCCAGGTCGACGATCGTGGCCGACACGTCGACGTGGCGGACCTTCTCGTGCAGCAGAAGCCCGTACTGGGCGGGCCGGACGCCGTCTGGTGGGATGAACTCGACGGGGTTACCGGTGGGGTCGAACAGGGGGACCGCCACGCCATCGCCCGCTCCGCCGCCTGTCCCGCCGCCGGCTCCGTCGCCCGCCTCGGCGAAGGCCACGTCGGTGGCCGAGCCCAGGGCCTGACGGTCGCGGCCCACCGAGAACCCCAGCATTCCCAGCCCCAGCACGAGCGCTCCCGAGAGGGCGGCGGCACCACCGACGGTGGCGGGGGTGAGTGAGAAGGCCCGGGCCAGGCTCCAACGTTCGTCGAGCACCGGTTCGGGCGTCGTCACCAGCCCGGACGGGAAGGCCATCACGACCGAGAGGCCCTGGCGGGGGTAGAGCACCGGGTGCCGGAAGCGTCCGTCGCCGTCTGGTCCGACCACCGCCTTCTCGCAGGGTGTGCGCGAACCCAGTTCACCGGCGAAGCACGCCACCCGGGTCACGTCTCCGGGGGTGTTGACCACGACGTGGATGTCGGCGAGCTGCACCGTCCAACGGTCGCCGATGACGTTCCAGTAGAGCTCGTCGTGGTCGGGGAACCCGTTGAGGGCGCCTTCGAGGGTGTAGGTCACGACATAGGTGTGCTCTCCGGAGATGGTGCGGTCCGGGTCGCCGATCTTGATGCGCTTGCCGTCGGTGAGATCCTCGATGGTGAACTCGTCGGGTGCACCCGTGGGGCTGGTGACGGCCACGTCGGACAGCGGGTAGACACGGTCGTAGCGGTCGTTGCACCGCTGGCGCAGCACCAGGTCGCGGTAGATGCCGTGGCGCTCGAGCGTGTCGAAGTCGTACTCGATGGTCTCGGTCACGTGGGCGAGCCCGGCCTCGTCGATGTCGATGGTCACGTCGAAGGACTGGAGGTTCTCGAATCCCTCGGTGGTGACCTCGGGTACGGCGAGCCCGGCCGCGCCGGGGCTGCCTTCGTGAGGTTCCACCCGCACCCGCCACCAGGCCTCGTCGTCGGACCCCCAGAAGCCCTCGCGCTCGAAGCGGACCCGGTAGTCGCCTCCTCCGTAACCCGACCGGGAAGCTGACCCGGCCCTGGAGGCTGTCGCCCGGTGCGAGCTCGACGGCGGCCACACTGGAGGCGGTGTCGAAGGGCGTCGGGACACCTTCCCGGGCTGGAGGTCGAGCAGCCCCCAGTCGAAGTAGCCGTTGTACTCTACCGGCATCGTCGCCCCGGTTGGTCAGGTTGAACTCGACCACCAGGTAGCCCTCGTTCCAGAAGTCCTCGAGCTTGGGAGAGAAGCTGGCGTTGGTGACCTCCACCCGGATGGGGCCTGCGTCCTGGACGGTGCCCACGTCTTCTCCGACGGCGCGCTCGTCGGTCGGATCACAGATCGTCTCGGGATCGTCGATCGCCCCGGCGCCCCCGCCCCCGCCCCCGGCGGGTGGCGGCTCCGCGGTCTGGGCGCCAGCAGGTGTGAGGGTGCCCGTAGTGGCCAGAGTCAGAACCAGGGCTGTGACGGTGACAGCGAATAGGGCCGCGAGCCCGAGTGCGGTCGTCGCCCCGGCGGCCGGCCGCGCCGGCGAAGCCGTGCGGGCCCGACCTCCTCGGTGGGTGGCGGGCGGTGGGCCCGCCACTGACTTCACGAGCCGCCGATCCCCTCGAGCAGGGCGATGATGCGCAGCATCACTTCGTCGGCCCCGCCGCCGATGGACATCAGCCGGCTGTCGCGGAAGTAGCGCGCCGTCCAGGTCTCTTCCATGTAGCCGATGCCGCCGTGGAACTGCAGGCACCAGTCGGCCACCTCGCGGTCGAGCCGTCCCGCCTTCAGCTTGGCGATGGTGGCATGGCGGGTGACGTCCTCGCCCCGGGCCACGGCCTGGGCCGCCGCGTAGCAGAACTCGCGGAAGATCTCGACCTCGGCGACGAGCTCGGCCAGGCTGGTACTGCACGTACTGCTGGCGAGCCGAGCGGGCCCGCCGAACGCCTGGCGTTCGTTGACATAGGCGATGGTTCGCTCGCAGGGCTCGCCGCGTGCCGCCGAGGGCACCGTAGGCACCGATCAGGCGCTCGTGCTGGAACTGCGACATCTGCTGCTGGAAGCCCCGGCCGGGCTCACCGATGGTGTTGGACACCGGTACCCGAACGTCGGACGAACGACAGCTCGGCGGTGTCGGATGAGCGGTTGCCCAGCTTGTCCAGCTTGCGGCTGACCGCGAAGCCCTGCCACGTCGGTGGGGACGACGATCTGGGACATCCCCCGGTAGCCGCCCTCGTCGGAGGTGCGGGCCAAGCAGGCACAGCCAGTCGGCCTGGCAGCCGTTGGTGATGTAGAGCTTGGCGCCGTTGATGACCCACTCGTCGCCGTCGCGGGTCGCCTGGGTGCGCAGGCCGGCCACGTCGCTGCCGGCGTCGGGTTCGGTGACGGCGATCGAAGCCACCATCTCGCCCCGCAAAGCAGGGGCCAGGTAGCGCTCCTTCAGCTCGTCGGAGCCGAAGCGGTGCAGGGCGGGGGTGGCCATGTCGGTCTGCACGAACGAGGGCCATCGGGACTCCCGAGCAGTCGGCCCGGCCCAGCTCCTCGCCGAGGATGGCCGTGAAGGTGTGGTCGGCGCCCTGGCCGCCGCCAGGCCGGGTCGTACTCGAGGCCCAGCAGACCGAGCGCGCCGGCCTTGGGGAACAGGTCGTGGGCGGGGAAGGTTCCGGTCGCTTCCCACTCGTCGGCCTGCGGGTTGATCTCCCGCTCGACGAACTCTCGCACCGTCGAACGGAACATGTCGTGCTCTGGGGTCCACATCACGTCTGACATTGTGGCCGATGTAGGCTGTCCGCTCAGCCGACACCGTGAGGGGATGTCATGGCTCGTCGCAATCCGCTCTCCGGCGCGGGGACATCCGGGGCCTTCCCGGCCCCGATTCCGACCCCGCGCCTGACCCTCATCCCGGCCCTGATCCCGGCTCTGATGGTCGCCCTCGTGCTGGGTGCCTGCGGGGGCGACGACGGCGAGGACTCCGGGGATACCGGGGTGCCGGAATCGTCGGTCACCACCGGAGCGGGTGGCCCAACCACCACTGTCGCCGGTGAGGGGGGCGCGTTCTCGCTGCTCAGCTACAACGTCGCCGGGCTCCCCCAGGAGGTTTCCGGCGAGAACCCCAAGGACCACCTTCCCTTGATCAGCCCGCTGCTGGACGACTACGACCTGGTGGTGACCCAGGAGGACTTCGACTGGTGGGTCGAGGCGCTGGCCGGTCTGGACTTCGTCAACTACCACGAGCGCCTGAGGGCCGAGACCACCCATGCCCATCGCAATGAGATCCACCCCGGACCGGATGCGGTGGGAATCGACGGCAGCGACCCGGCCCGCCCGATGCCCCTGGTGGGCGACGGGCTCGGAGTGCTCAGCCGCTTCCAGATCGCCGACGTCGAGCGGGTCCCCTGGCCCCACTGCTTCGGCGGGGCCGACACCAGCGACGGCGGGGCCGGTGACTGCCTGGCGATGAAGGGCTTCCTGGCGACCACCGTCACCTTGGCCGACGGCGTCGAGGTCGACGTCTACACGCTGCACGTCGAGGCCGGTGAAGGGCCCGACGACCAGCCCCTCCAGGCCGAAGACGTCAACACCCTGGCCGCGTACATGGCGCAGCGGTCGGCGGGCCGGGCGGTGGTGGTGGCAGGTGACACCAACCTGCACCTGGAACCCGGACACGACCAGGAGGCCGTCGACCGGCCCCTGTGGGAGGGCTTCCTGGAAGAACTGGGACTCACCGACGTGTGCTCGGTGGTCACCTGCGCAGAGGAGGGCACGATCGACAAGGTGGCCTGGCGTGACGGGGACGGGCTCCGCCTCGAACCGGTCGAGTTCCGCTGGGAGGGTCACTTCGTCGATGCCGCCGGCGAGGACCTCTCGGATCACCCGGCGGTCGCGGTCGACTGGGTCTGGCAAGCCGGCTGAGGTGTCTCCCGAGTTGCGAGGGCGGCGGGTGGCCCTGGTCACTGCGGGCGCCCACCGCCATCTCGATGACGACCTGGACCCTCTGGCGGCCGCGCTCGAGGCGCTCGGGGCGGCGGTCACCATCGCCGACTGGCACGACGCCACCATGGCCTGGGACCGCTTCGAACTGGTGGTGGTGCGTTCCCCCTGGGACTACACCACCCAACTCGAAGCGTTCCTGGCCTGGGCGGAGAAGGTGGCGTCGGTCACGACGCTGGCCAACCCGCTGCCGGTGCTGGCGTGGAACACCGACAAGCGCTACCTGGCCCAACTCGCCGCGCACGGCGTGCCGGTCGTGCCCACCACGGTGCTCGAACCCGGCGACGACCGGGACGCCACCAGGGGCCGGGCTGGGGAGGCTGCCTGGGACCGGGCCTTGTCGTCGGCTGCCACCGGTGCCACGGCGGCGGTGGTGGTCAAGCCGGTGGTGTCCGCGGGGGCCCGGGACACCGAGCGGTTCGACCTCGCCGATGCCACCGGGGCGCGCGCCCACGCCGGCGCGCTGCTGGGCGCCGGCCGGGCCGTGTTGGTGCAGCCCTACCTGGCCGGGGTGGAGTCCCAGGGCGAGACCGCGCTGGTCTACCTGGGCGACCGCTTCTCCCACGCCCTACGCAAGGGTGCCTTGCTGGTGCCCGGCGTGGAGATGGTGCAAGGGCTGTACCGCCGTGAGCAGATGGCCGCCCGCGACCCCGACCCGGCCGAGCTGGTGGTGGCCGACCAGGTCCTGGACGCGCTTCAGTTCTGCGTGCCCGGGGTGGAACGCAGCGAGCTGCTCTACGCCCGGGTGGACCTCGTCCCCGGTGCCGATGGTGAACCGGTCCTGTTGGAGTTGGAGGTGACCGAACCGTCGCTGTTCCACGCCCACGCCCCCGGTTCTGCTACCCGCTTCGCCGAGGCCATCGCCGCCCGGTTGGGCCAGACGTAGCTCGGCCAGACGTCGCTCAGGTCTCGGCGGGCAGCAGGGCGACGGGTACCTCCACGTGCCGGGCCCGCAGGTACTCGCCGAGTCCTTTGGCCTGGGGATCCAGGCGGGTGCAGGCGGCCACCCCCCGGCCCAACCAGCCGCGCACCACGAAGTTGACGGCCCGCAGGTTGGGCAGCGGGTGGCGCTCGACCTCCAGAGCGGCGGCTTCGGGCACGAGTTGGCGGAAGCGGTCCACGGTCAGCTCGGCGGACAGCCACCGGTAGGCCTCGTCGGTGCGGGTCCACAGGCCGACGTTGGCGTTGCCGCCCTTGTCGCCCGACCGTGCGCCGGCCACCAGGCCCAGGGGGACCCGTCGCACCGCGCCACCGCCCGCGACACCGCCACCACCGGTGCCACCACCGGCCGTCCCGGCCTCAGCGTCGGGTGCCGGGGGGAGGTCGGCGGTGTCCGGAGCGTCGGTGGCCCGGGTGGGGGGGATGGCGACGTGCTCGCCGCCGACGACGGTCACGTGGTCGGGCACCTCGGCTGGGATCAGGCACGGCCAGTAGATGCCGAAGGCGGTGCCGGGGGTGGGCGGGCTGGTGGTGAGGAACCCGGGGTAGTTGGCCAGCACCATCTCGATCACGGAGTTGGAGAAGGCCCGGCCGACTACGGCTTCGTCGGCGCTCTTGACGGTGACCCGCAGGTGGGCGATGGCGTCGCTGGTGGTGGCCGGGTCCTCGCGGTCCCAGCGCAGCAGTTGCACGTCCACCTCGTCGAAGGCGTCGTGGCCCCCGGGCACCGTGGCCCACAGGCTCCGTTCGGCCAGCTCGGCCTTGGCCTCGATCTCCAGGCCCGTGAGCACGAAGGTCATGGTGTTGCGGTAGCCGCCGAGAGAGTTGACCGCCACCTTCACCTGCTCGGGTGCGGGTTCGCCCCGCACTCCCGAGATGTGTACCCGGTCGGGTCCGTCGTCGTCGAGGGTGATGGTGTCGAAGCGGGCCACCACGTCGGGGTTGGCGTAGTGCAGGTCGCCGATCTCGTAGAGGAGCTGGGCGGTGACGGTGCCCACCGACACCAGCCCGCCGGTGCCGGGATGCTTGGTGATCACCGAAGACCCGTCGGCGTGGATCTCCGCGATGGGGAAGCCGGGGTGCTCCAGGCCGGGCACCTCGGCGAAGAAGGCGTAGTTGCCGCCGGTGGTCTGGGCCCCGCACTCGATGACGTGGCCGGCCACCAGGGCGCCGGCCAGGGCGTCCCAGTCGTGGCGGCCCCAACCGAAGTGGGCGGCGGCGGGACCCATCACAACCGCGGCGTCGGTGACCCGGCCGGTGATGACCACCTGGGCGCCCCGGCCGATGGCTTCGGCCACTCCCCAGCAGCCCAGGTAGGCGTTGGCGGTGAGGGGGCTCACGCCCAGGTCGGCCAGCCGTTCGCCGGTGTCCATGTTGACCAGGTCGATCCCCTCGGCGGCCAGGTCGTCCAGGCGGGGCACCAGGTCGTCGCCTTCGACGTGGGCCACGGTGCAGGCCAGCCCGAGCCGCTCGGCCAGCTCGGTGACCGCGGCGGCACAGCCCGCGGGGTCGAGACCCCCGGCGTTGGACACCACGGTTATGCCCCGGTCCAGGCAGTCGCCCAGCACGTCTTCCATCTGGGCCAGGAAGGTGCGGGCGTAGCCGGGCCCGCCCCGGGCGGCGGTCTTGCCCAGGATCAGCATGGTCAGCTCGGCCAGCCAGTCGCCGGTGAGGACGTCGATGGGCCCGCCGTCGACCATCTCGCGTGCCGCCGCCAGGCGGTCGCCGTAGAAGCCCGAGCAGTTGGCGATGCGCAGCGGGTCAGGCATGGGTGTCCAATCGTACGAGGATCTGGTGGGCGTCGACCCGGTCGCCGGGGGCGACCAGCACGGCTTCCACGGTGGCCGGTGCGGCGGCCTCGATGCGGTGCTCCATCTTCATGGCTTCCAGGATCACGAGCAGTTGACCGGCTTGGACCTCCTCGCCCTCGGTGACCGCGACCGACACCACCGTGCCGGGCACGGGGGCCAGGGGACCGCCGCCGGTGGCCGCGGCAGCCGTGGGTGGGGGCAGGCGGGGTTCGTCCACCCAGCAGGTCTCCCCGTCCGCTGAGTTGGCCCAGGCCGTGTCGCCCTCGACGTGCACGTCGACGTGGTGGGTGAGCCCGCCGTGGAGCACCACCACCGTCCAGGTGTCGTCCAGTCGGGGGTGGGCGTCGACCGAGCGGACACCGGTGTTCGGGCCGGCATCGGGCGTCGGGTCCGGCGGGGGTTGGGAAAGCGTGCGCCACCCCGGCGGCGCGAACGACCAGGGGCTGGCGTCCACCGCCTGCCGGGTGCGTACGGCCTCCACGGCCGCGGCGTGGACGGCCCGGGTGGCAGGATCGGTGGCCGGGGCGAGCACCTCGGGGTGGTGGTCGAAGAAGTCGACGGTGGTGTCCCCGGCGGCGAAGGCGGGGTGGTCGAGCACGGCCACCAGCAGGTCGCGGTTGGTGGTGACCCCGTGCACGCGGGCAGTGCGCAGGGCGCGGCCCAGCCGGGAGGTGGCCTGGTCACGATCGGTGCCCGAGGCGATGACCTTGGCCAGCATGGGATCGAAGTCGGTACCCACCTGGGAGCCGTCGGTGACCGTGGCGTCCACCAGCACCGCCGGTGTGGCTGGGCCCGGGCCGAAGGGCACGGTCGGTCCCCCTGCGGCGCGTCCACCGTCGGCTTGCAGGTGGGGCACCTCGAAGCGGGCCAGGTGCCCGAAGGTGGGCGCGAAGCCCGCGGCGGGATCCTCGGCGTAGAGGCGCACCTCGATGGCGTGGCCGCGCACCCCGACGTGCTCCTGGTCGAAGGGCAGCGGGCGGCCCTCGGCCACGTCGAGTTGGAGGTCGACCAGGTCGAGACCGGTGATCAGCTCGGTGACGCGGTGCTCGACCTGAAGGCGCGTGTTCATCTCGAGGAAGGCGATGCGGGCCTCGCCGCCGCGAGCGCCCTCCACCAGGAACTCGACGGTGCCGGCCCCGACGTAGCCGATGTGGCGGGCCAGGGCCACCGCCGCCTCGTGCAGGCGCCGGCGCACGGCGTCGGTGATCCCGGGCGAGGGGGCCTCCTCGACGACCTTCTGGTGGCGGCGCTGGATCGAGCACTCGCGTTCGTGGAGGTGGACGACCCCGCCGTGGGTGTCGGCCAGGATCTGCACCTCGACGTGGCGGCCGCCCACCACCAGGTGTTCGGCGAACACGGTGGCGTCCCCGAAGGCGGCCTGGGCCTCGCGGCGGGCCGAGGCCACGGCGTCGGCCACCTCACCGGGATCGGCGACTACGCGCATCCGCGCCCGCCCCCGCCTGCGGCGGCCTTGACCAGGAGCGGGTAGGTGAGACCGGCACCGTCCAGGGCGGCCCGCCAACCCTCGGGGTCGTCGCCTTCGAGGACCGTGCCCGCCAAGAGGGGCACCCCGGCCTCGGCGGCGATGGCCTTGGCCCGTACCTTGTCGCCCATGGCGGCGATGACCTCGGGGGGCGGGCCCACCCACACCAGCCCGGCGTCGATGACGGCCCGGGCGAAGTCGGCGTTCTCGGACAGGAACCCGTAGCCGGGGTGCAGCGCGTCAGCCCCGCTGCGCGCCGCTGCCTCGATTAGGAGTTCGACGTCCAGGTAGGTCTCCGCTGCGGAGTGGCCGGCCAGCTCGACGGCCAGGTCCGCGTGGCCCACGAAGGGCAGGTCGGCGTCGCCTGTGGCGTAGACGGCGACGGTACGCAAGCCGCGCGCCCGTGCCGAGGCGAAGACCCGCGACGCGATCTCGCCGCGGTTGGCCACCAGCAGGGTCTTGACGGGCGGCACGGTCTTCACAGGCGGAACGGTCGTCACAGGCGGAACACCCCGAATCGTCCGGTGCCCGCCACCGGGGCCGAGTGAGCAGCCGAGAGGGCCAGGCCCAGCACGGTGCGGGTGTCGCGGGGGTCGATGATGCCGTCGTCCCACAGCCGCCCGGTGGCGAACAGGGCCGTTGACTGCTCCTCGATCTGGCCCTCGATGGCGGCCCGCATCGAGCGCGTCGGCGTCCTCGTCGTACTCGCGTCCGGCCCGTTCGGCGGCGGCGCGCTGCACGATGGACATGACCCCGGCCAGTTGGCGGGGTCCCATCACGGCGATGCGATGGTTGGGCCAGGTGAACACGAAGCGGGGGGCGTAGGCCCGTCCCGACATGCCGTAGTTCCCGGCTCCGTAGGAGGCGCCGACCATCAAGGTCAGGTGGGGGACCTCCGAGTTGGACACGGCGTTGATGAGCTGGGAGCCGTGCTTGATGATGCCGCCCTGCTCGTAGCGGGTGCCGACCATGAACCCGGTGATGTTCTGCACGAAGATCAGAGGTGTGTCGGAGCGGTTGCAGAGCTGGATGAACTGGGCGCCCTTCTGGGACTCCTCGGAGAACAGGATCCCGTTGTTGGCCAGCACCCCGACGGGGAAGCCGCACAGGGATCCCCACCCGCACACGAGTTGGCCGCCGTAGAGGGGCTTGAACTCGTCGAAGGCGCTGCCGTCGAGGACCCGCCAGAGGATCTCGCGCACATCGAAGGGCACCCGCACGTCGGCCGAGGCGACACCCAACAGCTCGTCGGGGTCGAACACGGGGGGCTCGGCGGGCTCGGTGGGGCCCGGACCCAGCTTGTTCCACCGCAGGCGGCGCACCACCAGTCGTCCCAGGCGCAGGGCGTCGCGCTCGTCGGCGGCCAGGAAGTCCGACAGGCCCGAGGTGCGCGAGTGCATCTCGGCGCCGCCCAGCTCCTCCTCGTCGGCGTCCTCGTCGATGGCCATCTTCACCAGGGGAGGGCCCCCCAGGAACACCCGGGCCTGGTCGCGGACGAAGATGTTGTATTCGCTCATTCCCGGCACGTAGGCGCCCCCGGCGGTGGAGGACCCGAACACGAGGGTGACGGTAGGGATGCCCGCGCCCGACAGGCGGGTCAGGTTGCGGAATGCGGCGCCGCCGGGCACGAAGATCTCGGCCTGCTTGGGCAGCTCGGCTCCGCCGGACTCGGTGAGGTTGATGAGGGGGAGCCGGTTGCGGCGGGCGATCTCCTGGGCCCGCAGCGACTTGGCGATGCTGGAGGGTGACGACGTGCCGCCCCGCACGGTGGGATCGTTGCCCGAGATGAGGCACTCGGTGCCCTCGATGAGTCCGATACCCACCACCAGCCCGGCGCCGAGCGGGTCGTCGGTTCCCCACCCCGCCAGGGGGGACAGCTCGAGGAACGGCGAGTGGGGGTCGATCAGCAGTTCGATGCGTTCCCGAATCAGCAGGCGGCCCCGCTGGCGGTGGCGGTCCACGTACTTGGCCCCACCCCCGGCGGCCACCTCGGCCATGTGGGCGCCCAGGGTTGCCAGGGCGTCGAGCATGGCTGCCCGGTTGGCCTGGTACACCTCGCCGCGGACGTCGATGGCGGTGGGCGGGCGGGCGGAGGTGGCGGAGCGGGCCGAGCTGGCGGAGCGGGCAGACATGGCGGAGCGGGCAGACATGGCGGAGCGGGCGGCCGCGGAGCTGGGGGTGGCCGTGGTCATCGGAACGGGACACTACCGGCCCCGGGCGATGAGACCGGCCTGGGTCGATCACCACACGGCGACGCTTCGGGCGTTGCGCCTCTCTCCGGAGCGGAGTGGGCGATGATGATGGGGTGAAGGTGTTGACGGAGGCGGGCACCTGGCATGTGCGTCGGCGGTGGGCCCCCCGTCACCTCGGATCCCAGACCTTGTGGGCGCGGTTCCGTCAGCGGTTCGGCCGGGTCGGCCGCCGGGCTGCCGACCTGGGCGATGTGGCCGACCCGGGCTGCGTGGGAGACCTGGCCGAGGGGATGGTCATCGCAGTGATGGTGGTGGTCGTGGTCGCTTTCGTGGCCCTCGTCGGGATCCCGTTGCTGATCGCGCTGGGCGAGTTGGTGATATTGGTCGTCGTCGCCGTGGCGGGTCTCGTGGGCCGGGTGCTGTTCCGCCGACCCTGGACCGTCGACGCGGTGAGCCCCTCGGGTGACCATCGGGTGTGGCCCGTGGTCGGCTGGCGGGCCAGCGGTGCGGCCCGCCGGTTCATCGCCGAGCGCATCGCCTCCTCCGGGCACCCTCCCTCCGACGAGGAGCTGGCCGCCGCAGTGCTGGCCGAATAGCCCGGGGTGTCCTCGAACGAGCGCTTGGACGCGTGTTCGGGTCCAGAGGGCGGGTCCTGGCGTCGCTCTACTTGTATGGCGGGGAGTGGACGATCAGCGAACTTGCGGATCATGCCGGCGTGCCGATGTCGACCGCCAGTCGGGAGGTGCACCGACTTGCCGACGCTGGTCTGGCCACGATTCGTGCCAAGGGCCAGCTCCGGCTCGTCGCAGCCAACCCGGACCTACCGTGGGTGGGCCCGCTCGTCGAATTGCTGGACCAGACGGTCGGCCCGATCCACCACCTTCGCCGCGCTGCTCGACGAACCGGAGTGGCTGGTCGTGGAGGAAGCACACGTCTTCGGTTCATGGGCTCACCGCTATCACGGGGAACCCGGCTTGCCACCCAACGACCTCGACGTCGTCCTGATTGCCGCCGCCCCGCTGTCGACCCGAGAGCTGTTCCAGTTCCAGCGGGTTCTCGGTGAGCGGATCCACATGGGGGTCGACGCCTTCTCGGCGACCCCGGAGGACTGGTCGACGCCTTCTCGGCGACCCCGGAGGACTGGTCGAACCCCAAGGGAAACGAGGCGCTGGCCCAGCTTCGTGCGGGACCGACGGTGACGGTCCGTAGGCTCACGGCGGTGGCGTCGTGACCGACCCGTCTGCCGGGACGGGTGCTTCCCGATCAGCGAAGCGCATTCCGCCTCCACCCCCTCCGCGACGACCGAACGCAAGGACCAAGGGCACCGGTTGGCCACGGTCTGTCCCAGCCATGCGAGTGGTGATGGACCTCGAGGCCGAGCAGTCGTCGGTCCCGTATCAGAAGAGCCGGCTGTTCCAAGCGGTCGACAACGTCAAGTGGTCGAGTACCCGCCGATAGGCAACTTCCTGCCCCCAACCACTGAAGAGGCTGCTCGCTACCTGGCTGCCGCCGATCGGTTCGTGGCGGCGGTCGAGTCCTGGTGGAGCCAGGCCTCCACGCCGGGGCGCTGACTGCCGCTGACCGGTGATTCCGGGGGCGATTGCCGTCCCCCCACGCTCAAAGCGTCGGGGCAGGGCCGGGTGGGCGGATCCCGTAGGTGGCTTCGACGGTGGTGTCCACGTGGGCCAGGAAGGCGTCGGCGGCCAGGGGTCGGCCCGTGGCCGCCTGAACGAGGTCCGCCGCGTCGTGGTGGCGGCCGTGGGCGTGGATGTGGTGGCGCAGCCAGCCCAGCAGCGGTGCCAGGTCGCCGGCGGCGATCGCGGCGTCGAGGTCGGTGACGTCGCGGCGGGCAGCCTCCATCAGCTGGGCGGCCACCAGGTTGCCCAGCGCGTAGGTGGGGAAGTAGCCGAAGGCCCCCATCGACCAGTGGATGTCCTGGAGGACGCCGTCGGCGGCCCCGCTGGGCCGCACGCTGAGCAGGTCGTGGTAGGTGGTGTCCCAAAGCTCGGGCAGGTCGGCCACCGCGATGTCCCCGGCGACGAGGCGCCGCTCGATCTCGAAACGGGCCACGACGTGCAGGTTGTATGTGACCTCGTCGGCTTCGACCCGGATCAGGCTGGGGCGCACCACGTGCAGGGCGGGCAGGAGCGTGTCCAGGTCGAGGCCTTCGATGCCTTCGACGCCGCCGAAGGTCTCCTGGAAGCGGGGCAGGGCCCAGGTCCAGAAGCTGGCGCTGCGGCCTACCAGGTTCTCCCACAGGCGCGACTGGGATTCGTGGATGCCCAGCGACACGGCCTCCCCCAGCGGGGTGGCCGCCCAGGTGGCGGGCAGGCCCTGCTCGTACAGGGCGTGACCAGCCTCGTGCATGATCCCGAACAGGCCCGGGCGGAAGTCCGTGGTGTCCCAGCGCCAGGTGATGCGCGTGTCGCCCGGGCCCAGGGTGGTGGAGAAGGGGTGGGCGGAGGCGTCGAGGCGGCCGGCGTCGAAGTCGTAGCCCATCGTCTCGGCCACCAGGCGACCGAAGGCCTCTTGGGCCGCGGCGGGGAACTCTCCCCGGACACAGGACTCGTCGACGGTGATGCCAGAGTCGGACACCGCCGCCACCACCACCGCCAGGCGGTCGGCCAGCGCGGCGAGCAGCGGGGCCAGTTCGGCCTCGGTGGCCCCCGGCTCGTAGGCGTCGAGCAGAGCGTCGTAGCGGGTGGTGGCGATCCCGGCGTCCACCAGGGCATCGGCGGCCTCTCGGGTCAGTTCGACGGTCTCTTCGAGGTCGTCGGTGAACAGCGAGAAGTCGTCCTCGGCCCGGGCCCGTTGCCAGGCAGCCAGGGCCCGGCTCTCGACCTCGGCCATCCTCCGGGTCAGGGCTTCGGGCACCGCCGTGGCCCGCCGCACCACCCGGCGGGCCTCGCGCACCTGGGCGGCCAGGTCGCTGACCTCACCGTTCTCGGCGGCTGCGCCGGCGGTCTCGGTGGCGGTCTCGGTGGTGGCTTGTGCCGCGGCCGCCTCGATCGCTTCGGTGAGCGCAGGATCGGCCAACTTGGCGTGGCGCATCCCGGCCAGTGCGGCCAGCACCCGGCCCCGGCCCTCGCGGCCCCTCGGGGGCATGTGGGTCTCTTGGTCCCAACCCAGGGTGGCCATGGCCGACTCCAGTGCGGCGATGTCCGCCCAGCGGGCGAAGAGGTCCTCGGCGGCGGTCATCGCCGGAGCCTACCGATCGGGCCGGTGGTCTCTTCCGCCGCCACCTGAGCCCCGGCCTGCCGGTACCATCGCGGCGATGCCCTCCCGCCCGCCATCGATGACCTGAGGGTGGGGATCAGGCCATGAGCACCAGGCCCGGTCCGGGGTGGTGGCGGCTCGTGGTCGCCTCGGCGGTGTCCGGGATCCTCGTGGCGGGGTGTGGTGGTGACGCGACCGAGGTCGAGGTCAGCGGGGCGACTTCAACGGGTGCTTCGCTGCCCTCGATCTGTGATGGCTCCGACAGCAGCCCGATCTCAGCGGACAGGGTTCTATCTCCCCAGCCGACGTGGGGATTCGTCGAGGTGACCGGTATCGAGGTCGCCAGCGATGTCAGCGTCGAGCGCTCTTCCGGATCGCCCGCTCGCTTCAGAGAGGACGAGTGGGTCGCGGTGGCCTTGAGCGACTTCGAGGTCATTCACCCGTCAACGCAGATCCTGGTGACCACCTCGGGGAGTACGCCTCTACGCGAGGTACCTGATCGGGCTTTCGCTGAGGCGGTGGACGTCGTTGCGATGCGAGCAGACCTGGTCGATGTGGCCCTTGCCTCGATAGAGGCGGGTGACTCGCTGCTGATGGGCATCCTCGGCGACGAGGTGTATGTCAGGTCCGATGAGCGGCCGGGACTTCGTCCGGTGAACGTCCTGGTCGCACTGGCAGCGTCCGGCAGCGCTCGGTTCCTCGGGACGTGCACGGATGGTCTCACCGACACCTACGCCGGCTTCGCAGCGTCGGAAGCGGCGACGGCCCAGGGGTGGACAGCGCGGGACATCGTGTTGGGCATGGTCACCGGAGACGAGAAGATCACCGCAGAGTTCAGGCGTTACCGGGAGGCTCAACGACCCCCGGATCCCTTGTCCTGGGAGGAGTTGTCTCCTGGGGAGCGGATGTTGGATCCGGGTTTCGCGCCTGGGGAGGTTCTGGCGGGGTTGGATCTGGTCACGTTCCGGGTGGTGGTGCCGGGGGAGTGGTTGGGTACGGACCGGTCTTTGTGCAGCCGAAACGACGTGGGTCACAACTACTGCTACTGGTTGATGCACGAGCGGAACCCGATTTCGATGCAGGCCTATCAGGAGCCGGGTGCGGGCATGGAGGTTCATGTGCGGGCCAACTCGGAGTTCGATGCGGAGGTGTTCGCGTCGGTGGAGTTGACCGGTGAGGAGGTGGCACGCCTCGCCTCGTCGGCCGAGGAGTTGTGGATGACGAACAACGCGGGTCTGGCCGTGGAGTTCACGGGCACCCTTGGTGAGGATCCCACCGCCGAGATCGTGGACCTCGCGTCGGATGGGTGAGCCGCTGCCAACCCGGCCCTGACCTCACAGGTACGATCGTGCCGATTGCGGAGCGGGCCTTCGCAAGCAGGCTTGGCCAAGGCCCAATGCGGCACGAACGTGCCGAATTGGGGTCAGGCGGTCGCGATCCGGGGCTATCCTGGCTGATCAGGCATGATCGTGCCTATGGAGGCCACCATGATCACCGAGGAAGCCGGCTCCGCCGGCATCGCCGGGATGGTACGCAGTAGACGCCGAGACCTTCGTCTCACCCAGGCCGAAGCCGCTGACCTGGCCGGGTGCTCCCCCCGGTTCGTGCGCGCCGTCGAGGCGGGCAAGCCGACTGTTCGCATCGACAAGCTGATCGACCTTCTCGAGGTGCTCGGCCTCGACCTGGTGGTCGTGCGTCGGGTCACCCGGTGAGCTTCGACGACCTCCAGGCCCTCACGACGGTGGCTGCCGCCGACGTGTACAAGGCCGGCCGGCGGGCGGCCCGGCTGCAGCGCACCGACGAAGGGATCATCTTCGCCTACGACTCCCAGTACATCGCCGCGGGTGGTCCGGCGGTGGCGACCACCCTGCCGGTGCGCCCCGAACCGGTCGTGACCTCAGCGGGGGCGGTGCCGCCGTTCTTCGCAGGCCTGCTCCCCGAGGGCCGTCGCCTGTCGGGGTTGCGACGGGCGGTGAAGACATCGGCCGATGACGAACTGTCCCTGGTGCTGGCGGTGGGACGCGACGTCATCGGAGACGTACAGGTGGTCCCCGCCGGTGCGCCGCTCACCGAGGCGCCACCGCTGGTATCGGTGTCCGGCGACTGGTCCCAGGTCCGTTTCGCCGACCTGCTGGACGAAGCCGGCATCGTGGATCGTGTCGGGCTTCCCGGGGTACAGGACAAGGTGTCGGCCCGCATGATCTCGGTGCCCGTGGCCCGGGCGGGGGAGCGGTACCTGTTGAAGGTCGACCCGCCCGAGTATCCCCACCTCGTGGAGAACGAGGCCTACTTCCTCGCCCGCGCCGCTCGCGCCGGCCTCGAGACTGCCCGAGCCGAGATCGTGCATGACGTCGAGGGTCGCTCCGGGTTGCTGGTGCGTCGATTCGACCGCCTGCCCCGCCCGGACGGGTCGACCCTCGCGCTGGCGTGCGAGGACGGCTGCCAGGTGCTCGGCCGCTGGCCGGCTGACAAGTACAACCACACCGCGGAGCGCGTCGTCACCGCGCTGGCCGAGCGATGTGCGGCTCGGGCCGTGGCGGCCCGGACCTTCTTCCAGCAGCTCTGCTTCGGCTGGCTGACCGGGAACGGTGACATCCACGCCAAGAACCTGTCGATCCTGGCGACCGAAGAGGGCGAGTGGCGGGCCTCGCCGGCCTACGACCTGCCTTCGACGGTTCCCTACGGCGATCGCAGCGCCGCCCTGTCGATGGCGGGGCGCCGGCAGGGCATCGCCCGACGCCACCTGCTCGAGTTCGCGGATGCGGTCGACCTCCGGCCACGCGCCGCGACCTCGGCTCTCGACCACCTGGTCGACCACCTCTCAGACCTCGGGGACGAGCTCGACTCCGGCATCCTCCCCTTCGATCGCAACATGACGATCGACATGGTCAAGGAGCTGCGCTTCCGGCGCCGCCGGGCGCTCGCCGCCGGGTGAAGCACCTGGAGCGGTGCTCGCTACGAACCCAGACATCGTGGTCACCGAGGTGATCGTGGCTGTCGAGCCGGCAACGTCCTGGTGGTCCTGGTGTCCGCCGTTGACACATGTGCGGGGGGGGGTACCGTGGTTGAAGCAAGACAGGGCCTGTAGCAGGGGCCCGCGAAGGGGAGGTACCGTGCTTTCAGTGGCGCGTGGTCGGCGGTCGTCGGCTCGTTCGTCTGGTCTGCCGAGGCTGTCCAGCCGGGTCGCGGTCGCTTTGGGAGTGTCGACAGGGCTCGTCGCTCCGGGAGACTTGGCTGCGGCGTTCCCGGAGGATCCTGACTGCTGGGACGGCGATCCCGCTGCGAAGTTCCACTTCAGCGGTCAATCCGAGTGGGACGCGATCGGACCGAGCGGTATCTCGTTTCGTGAAGAGGCTCGTCTCGGGATCGCGTGGTGGACAGCAGCTGTCAACCACCAGGGCCAGCCCATCAACCCGGTCACCGAGGCAGGTGGATCCGGGTCGGTAGAACTCAAATGGGGTGCCATGCCCGCAGACATTCCAGCCGCTTCCTCCTGTGGCTCACGTTCTATCAAGTTCGCCACGAATCTTATCCCTGGCAACTTCGGTACGCTTTCCAACTATTTCCGCACTGTCGCTGCTCATGAGTTCGGGCACCAACTGGGCCTTGATCATACTGGCAATGAGGATACAGCCGACAACAAGATCCCGTTGATGTCCTCCTGCTTTGTCGCGCAGAACGCGGCGAGGCAGCTCTCGAAGGACGACATCCAGGCGCAGACCTACGAGGACGACAATCTCTTCTTGGATGGTGGGGTCGGTGCTTCGATGAATCCGGGTTTCGAAGCATCTCCCAACGGCCGGGGCTGGGGATTCGCGAGTTCCAAGACCCCGGAGTACAAAGCCGGAGGCGTTCTTGGTGGTGCCTTCTATCTCAAGTGGACGCCTACCAGTGTGAACGACGGCAAGGTCTGGCAAACCACACGAGTGAACGACAACGGCAACGACGGGTTCCGTGTGCAGGCGGGTGGCTGGTTCAAACGACAGAACGCCTCGGACACGAAGTGGGTGACCATCCGTATCGAAGTGGGCACATTCAACTACCCGAACGGTGACCACACCGACCTCGACATCTCTTGTGGGCTCCGCGATGCACCTCCCGTACCAGTTGCTCTGACGGAGATCAAAGAACATGATGTCACGCCCAGCGCGGACTACTGGAACGAGTACGACTCAGGAGAGATCGTTGTCTCGAACGCGAAGGACGGAATGGATGCTCGGGTGACAGTTCAGAGTGCCATGTTGCAGCAGAACGGAGATCTGGCTGCCGTACAGATCGACAATCTGAGAGTGGGTGTCAATGCCTAGACTACGAGTTGCCCTGCTCCTGGGTGCGGCCTCGACTGTGTGGTTCTTGTCGTCGTGTGGCACGGACGACGGAGCCACCGTTGCCCAGAGCATAGATCCCGCTGCGATCGGCGCATGCCCTGAAGACTGGAAGATCGAATCGGAGAATCCTTATCCAGACCTGTGGAGTCGGAACGACGCTTGGGGTTTAGCGGAAGGGCTGATCGAAGTCGCTGATGTGAGCCCAGCGCACGGTCGCGTCTTGGAAGAAGAGACCAATCTCGACGATATCCCGGCAGTGCCCGTCACCTTGACAGAGCCGATGGCACTCGAAGGAGCAAGGGCAATCCCAGAGGGTGCGGTCCTCTCGGTTCCTGCGGACATCTTCAAAGAGGTCTCCGCCATCAGCCAGGAAAGGACGGCCAGAGTTCTGGTTTCGGCTGCCCCTCTGGAGGAGTTGCGGCCATGGGACGACGACGCCGCTCGAAGTGGTCTATGGGCCGCAGGTCGGGTGGCCCTGGTCCTTGAAGACGAGTCGCTGGTGTTCGCCGGACACTGTGCCTATCGGACCACGGACGCGATCGAGCGGTTCTTAGATGAGACCGGCCGTGATGATACGGGTCTCGGGCTTGTTGAGGCACTTGTTGCGGACCCGGCCGGACCCTTGGTCACGGAGTTCGTAGACTTCTTCGTCCCACCTCCCCTGACTTGGGCTGACATGCCCGTGGATGAGCGTTCGATCGAAGGGGCACCAGCGGAGGTGCGGGCGTCCCTCGAATGGGCACAGATCAGGGTCGTGGTGCCTGAGGGTTGGACGAGAGAGGAGATGCGGTTCTGTGTGTTGACGTCGCTGGGTTTGAACACGTGTCGCATGTCCAGCGCGAGTCATAAGACCGAGTTCACGGTTGACGCGCATCACCCAAAGGGAGAGGGCGTCACGTTGTTTATCTCCGAGGGCCTTGACGGGCCCCGTGTTGCCGAGCTGGAGATCACGGCTACAGAGCTGCCCGGCCTCGCACCCACGGTGAGGGTAGGGGGGACGTTGACGGAACCGTCGTTGGTGTTGGAGCCTCCGGGGTGAAGGGGTCTGGAGTTTGTCCCGGCTGGGTGGGATGATCGGCCCGGTTGAACCCGCTCGCGTCGAAGGGGTGAGTGCTGGGTGGGGTGGCGGGTTGGTGTTGTTGGACGCCGCTGTGCGGGTGTTGGTGTGGGAGGCGGTGCGGGACCGGGCTGAGGTGTGTGATCTGGCCGGTTCGTGTCGGCCGGTGGCGGCCACGGTGGAGCAGTTCTTCGTAGAGTTGGCCGCGAACGTGTCCGAGGTGGCGGTGGGGGTTCGGGGGGGTGGGGTGCGGGCGGTGTTGGCGTTGGGTTCTGTGGTGGCTCACAACGGCACGGCCTATGCGCACATGGTGGAGTTGGGGGATCTGGGTGTCGAAGAGCGAGCGGAGCTGGTCGGGTCCTACGTCGAGTTCGTGTTCGGTCGGGTGGCGTTGCGCAAGGTGCTGGTCGAGGTCCTGGACTCCTCGGCGGCGGCAGGGTTGTGTGAGCACGCCGGGTTCGTGACCGAAGGAACCTTGAGGGACTACGTGTTCCGCGACGGCAGGTTCGCGGACCTGCACGTCTTGGCCCGGTTCAAACACGCCGAGGACCGCGCGTGCGGGTGATCACCCCTGACGCGTTGTTGGAACTGGTCAACGCTCTGGCCGGCCCAGGCCACGCGCTGGCCGACTCTGGGGTGCCTTTGTCCGAAGCCGGTCTGGATTCCCTGGCGGTCCTGGAGTTGGTGGTGGCGTTGGAGGATCTCCTCGAAGTACAGCTTCCTTTGGATCCGGAGGGGGCGCTGGTCCACCACAGTTGCGATCAGCTGGTGGACGTGTTGGTGAGGGTGGCCACCGATCAGGACTTGGGCGTGTTGGCCCGACCGGGCACCGAACGGGTCGGGTCCCAGGGCGTCTATTCGGCGTTGCGGCCGTTCCTGCCCGGCGACGCCGCTTTCTTGTACCGGTTGCTGGTCGATCAGCGGGTGGGGCCGCACTGGCGTTTCGGTGGTCGTCTACCTCCTCCTGAGGTCCTCTACAACGAGGTCCAACGCGACGCGCACGCGGTGTGTGTCGCCTCTTCCAACGCCCTGGAGGAGTTGATCGGCTGCGTGTCGTTGTACAACGTGGACGAGTTGGCCGGGATCGGTCATCTCGCGGCTGTCTACCGCCCGGACCGTCATCGCCTGCCCGAGGTGGCCGAGTCGGTGGCGTTGTTCATCTCCCAGGCGTTCTACACGTTCGCGTTGCGCAAGATCTACGTGGAGGTACCCGACTTCAACCGGGCCCAGTTCGCGTCGATGCTGCGCGACGACCTCTTCGACGTCGAGGTCCGCTTCGAGCGTCACTGGTATCTCGACGGCCGCTGGTGGGATGTGAGCTACGCGGCTCTCGACGCGCACACGTGGCGGCGTCGCGGCGGCGTGTTCGCATGGCGTCCCGAGCGTCGCTGAGCGCGGCCCACCACCCGTGGGGGGTCAGAACGCCTTGCGGACCAGCTTCTCTTTCAGGGCCGTGTAGGGCGGGTACAGGATCGAGGGGTCGGGCCGGGAGGGCTTGCGCAGCACCGACTTGTGGTGGGTGAACACGTCGAAGCCGGCCTTGCCGTGGTATGCGCCCATGCCCGAAGGCCCCACTCCGCCGAAGGGCAGCGACGCGGGGGTGATGTGCATGAGGGTGTGGTTCACGCACACCCCACCCGAAGAGGTCTGCTCCAAGACCTTGTCCACGGTGGCGTCGTCCTTGGCGAAGACGTACAGGGCCAGCGGCTTGTCGCGTCCGTTCACGAAGGCGATGGCGTCGTCGACGGACTCGACGGCCAGCACCGGCAGGATCGGCCCGAAGATCTCCTCCTGCATGAGGGGGCTGTCGAGGTTCGGGGTCGACGACGACGGTGGGCGCCAGGAACCGCTGGTCGGCGTCGACGTCTCCGCCGTGGGCGAGGGTGCCGCCGTGGCCGTCGAGGTAGCCCGCCAGGCGGTCCAGGTGCCGGCCGTTGATGATGCGGGCGTAGTCGGGACTGGCCTTGGGGTCACGGCGGTGGAAGTCGTTGAAGGCGCCCACCAGCAGGTCGACGAAGCGGTCGCGCACGGTGGCGTCGGCCAGCACGTAGTCGGGGGCGATGCAGGTCTGGCCGGCGTTGAGGTGCTTGCCCCAGGCGATGCGCCGGGCGGCGACCTCGAGGTCGGCGTCGGCGGTCACGATGGCGGGGCTCTTGCCGCCCAGCTCGAGGGTGACGGGGGTCAGGTGCTTGGCGGCTGCCGCCATGACCACCTTGCCCACGTTGGTGGACCCGGTGAAGAAGATGTGGTCGAAGCGCTGCTCGAGCAGGGCGGTGGTCTCGGGCACGCCTCCCTCCACGACCACCACGGCGCTGTCGTCCAGATAGCGGGGCAGCAGGCGGGCCAGCACCGCACTGGAGGCGGGAGCCAGCTCGGAAGGCTTGGCGACCACGCAGTTGCCCGCGGCCAGCGCGGCAGCCAGCGGCTCGACCAGCAGCTGCACCGGGTAGTTCCAGGGCGAGATCACCAGCACCACGCCCAGGGGTTCGGGGATGATCCACCCCTTGCCCGGCAGAGCCGTGAGGGGCAGGCGGGCCCGGCGGGGCTTGGCCCAGGCGGCCACGTGCTTGCGCATGTGGGCCACCTCGAGCTTGGCGTGGCCCAGGTCGGCCACGTAGGCCTCCAGGTCGTGGCGTCCGAGGTCGTCCTTGATGGCCCGGACCAGCTCGTCCTCGTGGTCGACCATCATCGTCTGCAACGCCCGAAGCTGGTCCTTGCGCCAGGTCAGGGACCGGGTACGTCCGGTGGCGTAGGTCGCCCGCAGGCCGGCCACCAGCTCGGCGAAGGAAGCGGCCGCTGCCGCGTGGCCGTCGCCGGCGGGAGCGGCACCGGTGCCGGTTGCGGCAGCTGCGGGGGCGGTGTCGGGTTGGGCGGTGTCGGTCATGGGGACCCCCCGGGGGCGGGTGGATGGTGGAGTCGAGGCTACCGTCCGCCGCCGCCGGCAGGGCAGTCGCCGATGGAGCAGTCGACAGTGGGCGGTCAGACGGTGCCCGTGTCGGGGGCCGCGTGCCACCAGCACGCCTCATCCGACACCGGCGCTCAGCCGGGGTCGGCGGTCACCTGGTTTCGGGCCGGGCTCCCCGCGTCCCCAGCCTGGCGGGCGGCTTCTTCCTCGGCGAGGCGCTGGCGGGCTTCACGCACGAACGCCTCCCGTTCGGCCTCGACGTCACTCTGGCGCTGGCCGGCCCGCTGCTTGGCCCCTTCGGCTGACTTCTGCCACGCCCTCTGCTTGGTGCGGGCGTGGCGGGCCCGGCTGGAGAACGGATCGGGTCCTTCGGGAGTGGCGCGGCGGGTGCGCTCCGGTGACGGTGCCGGCTGGGCCTCGGCGGCGGCGGCCGCCGCCTGGCGGTCGGCCCGGTCGGCGGCGGTTTCGGCCCGCAGCCGGGCCTCCAGCGAACGCCAGGCCTCGTTGACGTAGGCCATCTGCTTGGCCGCCTCGGCCTGCACGTCCTCGCGGGCGTCAGCGAAACGATCCGGGTGGAAGATGGCGGCCAGACGCCGGTAGGCGGCTCGGGCTTCTTCCAGGGTGGCCAGAAGCGAGAGGTCGAGCACGTCGAAGGGATCGCGGCGTCGCACCGCTGCCGATGGTACCCGCCGCCCTCACCAGGAGGGTGCCACGTCGTCGAGCAGGCCCCGCGTTCGTTGGGCGATCACCGTCCAGTCGTAGGTGGCCCGTAGCTCGGCCGAGACCGCCGCAGCCCGGGCCACGGCTTCGGCGTCGAGCGCGGCGACCGCACGGGCCCACTCCTCGGGGGTGTCGCCCATGGGCAGGCCCGCGTCGCCCAGCACCTCGGCCAGGAAGCCCCATCCGCTCACCAGCGCGGGCAGCCCCGCTCCCACCGCGTCGGCGAACACGCCCGTGGTGAGCATGGGCGTGTCGAGCGCGAACGGAAAGGCCAGCAGGTCGAAGGCGGCCAGGCGGCGGTCCCAGGTCGCACGGTCCACGAACTCGTAGACGGCGGCGTGGACCCGGGGGTCGTCGGGCACCGACGCCAGCTCGTGGTCCTCCAGGGACAGGGCCATCACAGCGACGTCGTCACGGCCCGAGGCCACGACCGCGTCGAGGAACCCCACGGTGTCCTTGCCGGGCCGGGGGGCACCCACGATCCCGATGCGCAGCGCGCACGGGGCCAGGCCCAACTCGGCCTCGGCCTCGGCTCGGGTACCGGCTGTTGTCGTGTCCATGAGGCGGCCCCAGTGGCCGTGTGGGATCACCTCGTGGCGGGTGTGTGCACCGTAGGTGTAGGTGGCCTGTGCCCGGTCTCTCCCCCAGGCGCTGTGGTGGATGACGGCGTCGGCGGCCGCCGCGATGGTGGCGTAGACGCCGGCGAAGTCGCCCTCGCGGTGGGGCACCAGGTTGTGCTGGGTCCACACCAGGGCCGTGCCGGTGCTGGCCAGCAGGTCCACGAAGCGGCGGGCGGCGGCCTCGTCGGTGTCGAACACCCACTCGGGCCAGTGCAGGTGGTACACGTCGACGTCTTCGAGCAGGGCGGCCGCGCCGGCCCCCTCGAAGCGGTCGCGGTGCAGGGGACGGTCCCGCACCCAGGGGACCATCGGGTCATAGAGGCTGCGGTGGTACCAGTGGTGGTGGCCGTCGGTGGCCACCGTCAGGGCCGGGGTGACCGACCACGACAGCGACACCGCAGCGGCGGGAGTGACCTCGACCTGGTGCACCCGGGGCAGCGGTCCCCAGAAGCTGCGCCACTCGGACAGCCCGTCGGTATCGACGGTGTGCACTGTGTCGACTGTGTCGACTGTGTCGACTGTGTCGACTGTGTCAACGGTGTGGGTTGCGGGATCCTGTGCCTCGACCTCCACCACCAGTGGCCGTCCCGGCGTCTCGGGCACCTGGATGACCAGGGCGTCGGGCAGGGTCGCGAATTTCCACTGCTCGTCGACCCGCAGCGTGCGGCCCTCCACCGCCAGTCGTACACGCCGGCGCCCGGCGCCCGGGCCGTCACCCTCGTCCCCGGCCGACGCCACGGGCGCGGTCGGGGACGACAGGTCTCCCAAGGGGGTCCAACCGGCGTAGTCGAGCTCCAGGGAGCCAGGCCCCGGGGTGACGCGCTGGGGGACACCCGCGGCGGTATGGGCGACCTCGCCCCAGAAGGCGGTGGGCCCGAACGCCACCAGGGGTCGGTCCACCGGGGTCTCGAAGAGGCCCGGGTTGCGGGGAGCGGGCAGGTAGTCGCTCCACACCGTCCCCGTCACGGGCACCACCAACCCCAGCTTGGGGGAGCGGTGGATCCACACACCCAGAGGCCGCCGGTCCTCGAAGGCCACCCAGCGCTCGGTCGTCCCCTCCGTGTCGGCCGTCTCGCCCGCGCGGGCGGTGTCGCCGACCCGTGGGGTGTCGCCGAGCCCGGCGGTGCGCGCCAGCACCTCAGCCGACCAGGCCAGCTTGCCCAGCGCGTCCAGGGTGAGCTGGATGCGGCGGGCCGGACCCCGGTAGCGGTAGGGCGAGCGGTGTTGGTGGGCCGTGGTCAACCCGTGGGCGAACCAGCCGTCGAGGTGGTCGGCGGCCCCCGCGGCGTGAGCGATCCACCGTTCGGGTTCGTCGGTCAGGCCGCGGTCCAATGCGAGCGCCGCCAACTCGATGGTGTGGCAGAGACCGAGCAGGCCTGTCGAGCGCCCCCAGGGCACCACGGCCCCCAGGCGACCGGCGGTGTCCCCCACTGCGCCCGCCACCGCCCGCACCCCGTCGGCCCAGTGCTCGAGCCGGTCGGCGAAGGGCTCGGTGAACAGGTAGAGGTCCACCGAGTAGATGTCGTAGCGGCCTCCGCCGGCAGGGTCGTCGTCGACGAAGCCGTGGGGGCCCGCCGAACCCAGCAGCGCCGCGGTGCGGGACAGCAGGTCGTCGAGCAACCCGGTGTCGACCGGGATGCCCAAACCCTGGCGGGCCAGTTCGCAGCGGGCCAGCACCGCCGCGTAGTTGGCGGGCAGACCCGCGTCGAGCAGCGACACCCACCCGGTGGAATCCGTGGCGTTCGCCAGGCGTGTGCGCTGGGCCGCATCGAAGCCCTCGAGGCCGCCGAGCGCGGCAACGGCCTCGGCCACCCGGTACGAGGCGAAGGTGTGGGTGGCGTCGGCGTCGACCTCACCCAGCACCGACCGGGCCACCTCGCTGGTCACCGATCCCGCCACCTCACCCACGCCGGCCCGGTCTGCGAGGACCAGGGTGAAGGCCAGGTCGGCCCGGGTGTCGGCGCCCACCCGGTGCCCGGCCAGCACCGCCGGCAGGCGCCACCCGCCCAGGTGGACCCGGTGGAGCGCTTCGAGTTGGTCCGATACGGCCCGCCGTAGCCTTTCGGCCAACTCGGCTGGTGTCGAAGCGGGAACGGTGGTGTGTGGCACGGGGCCTCGCAGGCGGGACCCGCCGTCGGTCGGCGGAGGAGAGCGCGCCTAGCATGCCGTATCCACTCAGACCGGCACAGGCCGGCGAGCCGAGGAGGTGATCGTGCACGCAGTCGTGGTCGGGTGCGGGAGAGTCGGGTCCTCGGTGGCCACGGCCCTGGCCGAGGCCGGCCACAGCGTGTCGATCATCGACAAGGACTCGCGTTCCTTCCAGCGTCTACCCGGGCACTTCCGGGGTCGGCGCATCCACGGCCTGGGCTTCGACCGCGACCGGCTGGCCGAGGCCGGAATAGCTCAAGCCGGAGCGGTGGCTGCGGTCACCAACGGGGACAACTCCAACATCGTGGTGGCGCGGGTGGCCAAGGAGGTGTACCGGATCCCCCGGGTTGTGGCGCGCATCTACGACCCACGGCGTGCGCTCATCTACGAACGCCTGGGCATCACCACCGTGGCCACGGTCACCTGGTCCACCGACCGGGTCATGCGCAATCTGGTTCCCGAGACCTCTCCGGTGGCCTGGGTCGATCCGACGGCACGGGTGTGCCTGGCCGAGCGGAGCGTGCCGACCGCCTGGGTGGGCAAGCGCGTGGACGAGGTCGAGGAATCCGGGCTGCGGGTCGTGGCGGTGTCCCGGCTGGGCGAGTCCCGGGTGGCGGGGGCCGCGGAGGTCTTCGAGACGGGAGACGTGGTCTGGTTGGCGGCGCCGGCCGCCGAACTGGGCCGTCTCGACGAACGACTCACCTCTGGGAGGTGGCGCTGATGCGGGTGCTCATCGCCGGCGCCGGCAAGACGGGGACCTTCGTGGCCGCCGAGCTGGCCCAGGCCGGCCACGACGTGGTCGTGGTGGAGGAGGATCTCGACCGGGTGAGCCGCATGCAGTCCACCGGGGAACCTCCGGGCGTCCGCTGGCTGATCGGTGACGCCTGCGAGGTGTCCCAACTGGCCGCCGCCGAACCCGAACGGGCCGACGTGGTGGTGGCAGTGACCGGAGATGACGAGGACAACCTCGTCATCTCGCTGTTGGCCAAGATGGAGTTCGGTGTCGCGCGGGTGGTGGCCCGGGTGAACAACCCCAAGAACCACTGGCTGTTCGACGACTCCTGGGGGGTGGACGTGGCCGTGTCCACCTCGCACCTGCTGGCCAGCACGGTCGAGGGTGCGGTCGGAGGAGTAGTGGGGGACGACCCCGGCTGAGTTATCGGATATGACAACTCGGAGAGCGGCGGCCGATCCACCCACCAGCACCGCGTCGGGGACCACCACCTGCAGGTGGGCCGCCGATTCGAGGACCTTCTGCAAGGTCGGGCTCGTCGACATCTCGACGTGGTGGCCCTGGTCGACCACCTCGGCGTCGAGGGGGGCGGCGCTTGATGGCGCTGCGCTTCGGCAACGTCGACGCTTCCCCCGACGACGCGGTGACCACCTGGCCCTACGAGGCCCTGGTGACCGCCATCGAGCGGGCCCGCCAGCGGGCGGAGGACGACGAGCAGGCCGAGGTTGCGGCCCGGGTACGGGTCGCGATCGCCCGGTCGGGATGCACTGCCGCGCAGTTTGCCCGCCTGGTGGGCACCAGCCCCTCACGGATGAGCACCTACGCCGGCGGCAAGGTGGTGCCGTCGGCCGCCATGCTGGTCCGCATCGAGCGGGCTGGCTCCATCTCGGACAGCCAGCCCCTCAGCGCGTCCCCCACGAGTAGGTCTGCTTCTCCAGGTGCAGGTAGCTGAAGATCTCGGCACTCCGGACTCCGGGCTGGGCCCGGATGGTGTCGTTGACCAGGCGGAGCAGCTCGTCGCTGTCCTCGCACACCACCTCGACCAGGATGTCGTAGCGGCCCGCGGACACCACCACGTAGTCGATCTCGTCGAAGTCGGCCAGGGCCGCTGCGGCGGAACGGACGTCGCCGTCGATGCGCAGGCCCACCATGGCCTGCACCCGGAAGCCGAGGGTGAGAGGGTCGGTGACGGCCACCACCTGCATGACGCCCCGTTCGATGAGGCGCTGCACCCGCTGGCGGGCGGCGGCTTGGCTGAGGCCGACCTGGGGGCCGAGCTGCGCGTAGGAGAGGCGGCCGTCCACCTGGAGAGCGCGGATGACGGCCTTGTCGGTCTCGTCGAGATGGACGGGCTGGACAGGCTCGGAGGGCGGGCTCACACCAAGGTCCCCCGGGTGCGCCAGCGGTTCCACACCGTGCCCAGACCGACCAGGGCCAGGCTGGCCATCAGGACCATGGTGGCCAGCACGTTGATCTGGGGGGGTAGGGCCGTCTTGGTGGCGTTGTTCACGTACAGCGGGTAGGTGGTCTCGTTGCCGGCCGCGAACAGCGTGATGACGAAGTCGTCCAACGACAGGGCGAAGGACAGCAGGGCGGCGGCCACGATGCCGGGCAGGATGAGGGGGAAGGTCACCTTCCAGAAGGTACGGAACGGGTCGGCCCCCAGGTCCATGGCGGCATCCTCGAGGGTCCAGTCGAAGCCCCGCACCCGGGCCTTGACGGTGACGGCCACGAAGCTGACCTGGAAGGCGATGTGAGCGATGACGATGGTCCAGAAGCCCAGCTCGAGGCTGAGGTCGAGGAACAGGGCCAACAGCGAGGAGCCCAGCACGATCTCGGGGGTGGTCAGGGGCAGGATCAGGAAGGTGTCGATGGCCCCGCTGCCCCGGAAGCGGTAGCGCACCAGGGCCACGGCCACCAGGGTGCCGAGGGCCGCAGCCACCAGGGTGGACACCGCCGCCACCCGCAGCGACAGCGTCATGGCGTCCACCAGGGCGTCGTAGCGGAACGGGTCCCGCCAGGCGTCGAGGGAGAAGCCCTTCCAAACGAAGTTGAACTTGCCCACCGGTTCGTTGAACGAGAAGGCCACGACCACCGCGATGGGCGCCAGGATGACGGCCATGACCAACCCGGCGTAGACGACCAGCACCTTGCCGGTGGCCCGTCGAAGCCACGGGGGTGCTCCCCGTCCCGTGACGCTCGTGCCGCTCGGGCTGCTCATGGTGCGGTGCTCATGGTGCGGTGCTCACGGTGGTGCTCACGGTGTGGTGCTCACACGATGTCCTCGGTGCCCGAGGACGCGGGCGTAGACCAGGGTGCCCACCAGGATGAGCGCCATCAGCACGAAGGACAGGGCCGCCGCGGTCGGGTAGTCCTTGGTCTTGAGGAACTCGTTCTGGATGACGGTGCCGATCATCGGTCGTGTTGGCCGAACCCAGGTACTGCTGGTTGATGAAGTCGCCGGCGGCGGGAATGAAGGTGAGCAGGCTGCCGGCGAACACGCCGGGCAGCGACAGGGGCAGCACCACCTTGCGGAACCCTCGCCAGGACGTGGAGTACAGGTCGTTGGCCGCCTCCAACAGCGACAGGTCGATCTTCTCCAGGCTCACGTAGATGGGCAGCACCATGAAGGGCAGGAAGTTGTAGGTGAGTCCCCACACGTTGCCCCACGACGTGGCCAGGATCCGCCCGTCGGGCATGGGTATCCCGAGCGTGTCGAAGAACCCCACCACCAGCCCGTCGTCGGCCAGGATCGTCTTCCAGGCGAGCGTACGGACGAGGAACGTGACGAAGAACGGCAGGATCACCAGGCCCGAGCAGCAGGTTCTTCGACCGTCCCGACCGGAAGGCGATCACGTAGGCCAGCGGGTAGGCCAACGCGATGCACAGCACGGTGGCGACAGCCGCGTAGCTGAAGGACCGGATGATCTGCTCGTCGTACTCGGCGATGGCGTCGCCGAAGTTGGCCCAGCTCCCAGGTGAAGGTCGTAGGTCGGGGTCGTAGACCGAGCCGACGTTCTCGGACAGCGAGGTCTTGAACAGCGTGACGAGGGGGACGACGAAGAACACGACCAGGTACGACCAGCGCGGGCAGGATCAGGGCGTAGGGCCCCCACCGGCTGCGGCGGCTGCCTCCGCTGGCGGTCCCGGCCAACTGATCCTGGTCCTCGTCCCGCTCCTTGGCGCCGGCCCGGCCCGCTCAGCCGCCGGTGACCTCGGTGTAGATCTCGGTGTAGGCGACTCTCTTCTTCCTCGGTGAGGGTGGCGGAAGGAGTAGGCCCGGGCGCGGTCCTCCTCGGACGGGTTGATCAGCGGGTTGTCGACCAGGGTCGGGTCGATCTTCTCCAGCTCTTCGGCGACACCCTCCGACCGGCGAGATGTACTGCACCCAGTCGGTGAGCCGGGCGTCGTTGGCCCGGTCGTAGACGAAGTTCATCCACTCCTCGGCGCCCACCTGTTCCTCGGTCGTGGAGGGGATGACCATGTTGTCGACGAACTGGATGCGCACCCGCCGTCGGGGACGACGAACTCGCAGGTCGGGTTGTCGAGCTGGAGCTGGGCGACGTCGCCCGAGTAGGCCTGGGCGATGATCACGTTGCCGCTGGCCAGGTCGTCCTGCGTAGTCGTTGCCGGTGAAGCGGCGGATCTGACCGTTGTCGTTCTGCCTCGCTCGACCAGGTCGGCGGCGGCTGCACGGCCTCCTCGGTGGGGTCGGCGGGTCAGTTGCCCTGTCGCGAGCATGACCATGCCGAGCCCGTCGCGGACGTCGGAGAACATGGACACCTTGCCCTTGAACTCGGGGTCCCACAGGTCGTCGATGCTGGTGATCTCCCGCCCGGTCGACCTCTGTTGTAGGCGAGGCCCGCTGAAGCCCGAGAAGTAGGGCAGGGAGTACGTGCGCGGTCGGGATCGCAGTCGACCGCGGTCAGCGAAGTCGCACGCAGGTTGGCGATGTTGGGGACGTTGGCCGGTCGAGCTCGGTCAGCCACCCGAGACCGATGAGTCGGGCCGACCAGGAAGTCGGTGACGCACGAACAGGTCGGCGCCGATGTCCTGTCCCCGGTCGAGCGTGCTCCTGGATCTTGGCGAAGTACTCCTCGTTGTCGTTGACGTTCTCGTTGTAGTCGACGCGTCAAGCCGGCTGGCCTCCTCGAAGGCAGGTGACCGTCTCCTCGTCGATGTAGAGCGGCCAGTTGGAGATCCGCAGCGTGTCGCTCTCGGTGCGGGCCACGGTGGTGGCGGAGCCGCCTCCGCCTCCGCCTCCCGCGCCCTCGTCGTCGTCACCGCAGGCACCGAGCAGCAGCGGTGCCCACGGCCAGCCGCGCCGGCGGCGGCGCCCATGCTGCCCAGGAAGCACCGCCGGCTCCGAGCGGCGGGCAACCTCGGCACGTACCAGGCGGTCCAGGTCGTGGTTGGTCATGGTGTTGCTCCTCTCGGTTCGGCTGACCCGTGGGTGGGTCATCCCGTCCAGTCCTCGGCGAGTTGTTCGTCGAAGTAGTCCTCGGCGCTCATCCCCGGCGGCCGGCCGGGCAGCACGCCGGCGCCGAGTCGGGACTCCCAGCCGACCCACACCTCGTCGCCGGGCCGCAGCAGCGGGCAGGTCGGCGTCGGTGCCCGACGTGGGCCACCAGCTCGTGCCGTCGCCGGCGGCCAGGCTGAGCCGGACGAACCGGTCCCTGGAACACCAGGTCGGTGACGGTGCCGGCACCGCGGGCGTCGTGGTCGGGTTCGCTCGATCGACACCCGCAGGCGCTCGGGGCGGACCATCAGGGTGACGGGCGTTCCGGCGTCCAGCCCGGTGCGCCGCAGCCGCGGCGAGCCGGCGGCCGAACGGCGGTGACCTCGGTGCCCGAGCCGTTGGTGCGGGCGATCCTCACAGGGCCACAGGTTGGCCTGGCCGATGAAGCCGGCCACGAAGACCGTGGCCGGCTCGTCGTAGATCTCGGTCGGGGTGCCGATCTGCTCGACGTCGCCCTCGCTCATGACCGCGATGCGGTCGCTCATGGTGAGCGCTTCTTCCTGGTCGTGGGTCACGTAGACGAACGTGATGCCCGACCTCGCGCTGGATGCGCTTGAGCTCGATCTGCATGGCCTGGCGCAGCTTGAGGTCGAGAGCGCCCGAGGGGTTCGTCGAGCAGCAGGGCCGCGGGGTAGTTGACCAGGGCCCGGGCCAGGGCCACCCGCTGCTGCTGGCCGCCGGAGAGCTGAGCGGGCTTGCGGCGGGCGAAGTCGGCGAGGCGCACGACCGCGAGCAACTCGTCGACCCGTGTGGCCATCTCGGCCTTGGCCACCTTGCTTGGAGCGGGGGCCGAAGGCGACGTTGTCCCACACGCGTCATGTGGGGGAACAGCGCGTAGTGCTGGAACACGGTGTTGACGTTGCGCTTGTAGGGCGGGGTGCGCGAGACGTCATCGCCCTCGAGCCGGATGGCCCCGGAGGTCGGTGTCTCGAACCCGGCGATCATGCGCAGGGTGGTGGTCTTGCCGCAGCCCGAGGGCCCGAGCAGGGAGAAGAACTCGCCCTCGGCGATGGTGAAGTGGGCGTCCTGCACGGCGACGAAGTCGCCGAAGTCGCTTGTGCACGTGGTCGAGCTCGATCACCGGCCAGCGCGCGGCCGGGACCTTCCCCCTCGTCGGTCACGATCGAACCCTGCCACCTGCGGCGGCCGCTGGCAAGCGTTTCGCTTGCCTCGTCACGCGCCTGCAACGGAATCGGTTGCCTGGCCACCGGTACGGTAGGGAGGTGGCTGTGACATGTGCCGTTGCCCTGCTGCGGGGAATCAACGTCGGGGGGCGCCGGCGAGTGCTGATGGCCGATCTGCGGGCCGCATTCAACGACGCCGGCTTCGAAGACGTCCGCACATACATCCAGAGCGGCAACGTCGTCTTCTGTACCTCGCGCGCGCGAACCGGCCTCGAAGCGGTCATCGAGGCGATGCTCGAGCGTCAGTTCGGGTTCTCCATTCCTGTGGTGGTCCGCTCGCGTCGCCAGATGAACACCCTGGTCTCCCAGGCACCCGGGGGCTTCGGTTCGGATCCCGACGCCTATCTGAGCGACGTGGTCTTCCTGCGGTCACCGCTGGTGGCCAGCAGGGCCATCGACGCCGTCACGACCCGGGAAGGAGTGGACCAGGTGTGGGTCGGCACCGGGGTCTTGTACTTCCAGAGGTCCAGGGCGCGGCGCTCTCAGAGTCACCTGTTCGCGACTGGTCTCCAAGCCCGAGTACCAGTGGATGACCATCCGCAACTGGCAGACCACCACCACCCTCCTCGACATGGTCGAGGGTCACCACCCTCCTCGACATGGTCGAGGGTCACCACCCTCCTCGACATGGTCGAGGGTCACCACCCTCCTCGACACGGTTGAGGGTCAGCCCCCCTGACCTGGTTGGACAGCGGGCTCACGGTCATCGGCTGTCTCGATGAACCAAGCGGAAGGTTGGGCACAAACGATTGATTCGGTTGTCAGTTTGTCATTGCCCGACGGATCCGCTTGCCATGAAGGGGATGCTGGGTCACACTGACGGACACCGCCGTGCGGCGGGGTCGTCCCCTCAACGGGGACGGGTTGCGCCAAGACCAGGGGAGGCCGGAGTGGCAACGGACAACTTCATCGGTGGAAGCTGCCCGGCCCGCAGCGGTCGCACCGACGACGTGGTCAATCCGGCCACCGGCGAGGTGATCGCCGAGGTGGCGTCCAGCGACGCCGCCGACGTCGACGCCGCGGTGGACGCGGCCGACGGCGGCCTTCGCGACCTGGGGCCGCACCACGCCCCGGGAGCGCTCCGAGAAGCTGCTGGCGCTCGCCGACGCCATCGAGGCCAACCTCGACGAGCTCACAGCGCCTCGAGATCGCGCAACGTCGGCAAGCCCGTGTCGATCATCGAGTTCGAGTTCGACCTCACCGTCGACAACCTCCGCTTCTTCGCCGGCGCCGCCCGCACGCCTGCAGGCCCAGGCCGCCGGTGAGTACCTGGAGGACCACACCTCGATGCTGCGCCGCGACCCGCTCGGCGTCGTGCGTCGGCATCGCCCCGTGGAACTACCCGCTCAA
Source organism: uncultured Actinomycetes bacterium (assembly GCA_963719935.1). Classification (GTDB taxonomy): domain Bacteria; phylum Actinomycetota; class Acidimicrobiia; order Acidimicrobiales; family CAVRDY01; genus CAVRDY01. The sequence goes on from CAVRDY010000001.1 coordinate 143,254, forward strand.
CATGGCGATCTGGAAGCTGGGCCCCGCGCTCGCCGCCGGCAACACCTTCATCCTCAAGCCCAGCGAGCTCACGCCGCTCACGCGCGCTGCAGCTCGCCGAGCTGGCCGCCGACATCTTCCCCCCCGGCGTGTTCAACGTGGTGACCGGCCAGGGCGAGACCGCCGGCGACGCCCTCGTCACGCACCCCGACGTGGCGATGGTGTCGCTCACCGGCGACGTCGCCACCGGCAAGCTGATCGCCCGCAACGCGGCCGACTCGCTCAAGCGGGTGCACCTCGAGCTCGGCGGCAAGGCGCCGGTGGTGGTGTTCGACGACGCCGACCTCGAGCCGCTGGTCGCCACCCTGGCCGAGGCCGGCTACTACAACTCGGGCCAGGACTGCACCGCCCCGTGTCGGGTGATCGCCGGCCCGGGCGTCTACGACGACGCTGGTGGCCGGCCTGCCGAGCGCCGTGGGCGACATCGTGACCGGCGACCCCGCTCGACGAGGCCACCGCGGTCGGTCCGGTCGTGTCCGCGCGCCCAGCAGGAGCGGGTGGCGGGCATGGTCGACCGGGCCCGTCGAGGCGGCGCCGAGGTCATCGTCGGCGGCAGCGTGCTCGACCGTCCCGGGTTCTTCTACGCCCCGACGGTGGTGGCCAACCCCGCGCAGGACGCCGAGATCGTGCAGCGCGAGGTGTTCGGCCCGGTCGTCATCGGTGCAGCGCTTCACCGACGAGGACCAGGCCCTCGCGTGGGCCAACGGCGTCGACTACGGCCTGGCCGCCGCGTGTGGACCACGCGACGTCGGCCGGGCCATGCGCATGAGCCGGCCGCTCAGTTCGGCACCGTGTGGGTCAACGACCACATCCCGATCGTGTCCGAGCTGCCCCACGGCGGCTTCAAGCAGTCGGGCTACGGCAAGGACATGTCGATCTACGCCATCGAGCACTACACCGAGCTCAAGCACGTGATGGTGAAGTTCTGATGCACCGACATGCGCGACAACCATGCACCGCCATCCGCATCACCGACGACCGACCGCCATCGGCACGCGCCGTGCCGCGAGCCGATCGCCGACGCAGCGAGATGCGCCACGCTGCTCGGCCGACACCACCGGGATCGCAAGGCGCTCGTACGAGCGGGCGCTGCAAGCTCGCTGCCCCTCGGCGTGCGCCTCCTCGCTTCCAGGCCGGCGACCCGTACCCGATCTACATCGACCGGGGCGAGGGCACCCACGTCTGGGACGTCGACGGCAACGAGTACGTCGACTTCCACGGCGGTTTCGGCGTGCAGCGTGTCGGCCACGCCCACCCCAAGATCGTCGAGGCCATCGAGCAGGCCGCGCGCACCGGCACCCACTTCGCCGCGACCACCCCGGTCACGGTGCGCCTGGCCGAGGAGCTCTGCCGGCGCTTCGACCTCGACCAGGTGCGCTTCGCCAACTCGGGCACCGAGCCGACCATGGACGCCATCCGGGTCGCCCGGGCGGCGACCGGCCGCGACGACGTCGTCAAGATCGAGGGCTCGCTACCACGGCCACCACGACACGGTGATGTTCTCGGTGCTGCCCAACTCCGACACGATCGGCGGCCGCGAGCAGCCGCCGACCACGCCCATGTCGCTGGGCATCCCGGCCGACGTGGCCAACCACACCGCGGTCGTGCCGTTCAACGACGCCGCCGCGTTCGAGGCGCATGTCGCCGAGCACGGCGACGAGATCGCCTGCCTCATCCTCGAGCCGGTGATGATGAACATCGGCATCATCGAGCCCGAGCCCGGCTACCTGCAGGCGCTGCGCGACATCTGCGACCGCGAACGGCGTCGTGCTGATCTTCGACGAGGTGAAGTGCGGGCGCCACCGTCGCACGCCGGCGGGGCCATCGAGCCGCTACGGCGTGCAGCCCGACCTGGCCTGCTTCGCCAAGGCGCTCTTCGGCGGCACGCCCGGCGGCGGCCTTCGGCGGCGAAGCCGGCGGTGATGGACATCATCGAACACGGCGCCGCCCAGCAGGGCACGTTCAACGGCAACCCGCTCGTGGCCGCCGCCGGGCTGGCCTGCCTCACCGAGGTGCTCACCCCCGACGCCTACGCGCACCTCGCCGACGCTCGGGCGCCCGCCTGGCCGAGGGCTGCCAGGCCGCCATCGACGAGCACCGGCATCCCGGCCCACACGGTCGACCTCGGGTGCCAAGGGCTGCGTGTCGTTCCGCCCGGAGCCGCTCGCGCAACTACCGCGACTTCCTCGAGACCAAGCCCCAGCTGTTCGCGGCGTCGTTCCCGTGGGCGCTCAACCGGGGCATCTTCATGACCCCCGGCGACGAGGAGCAGTGGACGCTGTCGGTGCAGCACACCGAGGCCGACATCGACCGCTACGTCGAGGTCTTCTCGGCTCGTTCTGCGCCGCGCTGGCCGCAGCCGGCTGACCAGGGTCGGGCCTCGAGCCGGTGGAAGCCGTGGCCACGCCGTCGCCCGGGGTTCGGCGCTGGCCCGCGGAGTGGGAACCCCACCAGTGCACGGTGGTGGCCTGGCCCACCACCACCGCGCACCAACTTCTGGCGCGGGCACCTGGGCGAGGCTCGGCATGCCTGGGCCGGTGTGGTGCGCACCCTGGCGCGCTTCGAGCCGGTGCTGCTGGTCACCGAACCGGGTCAGGAAGGTGAGGCCGCCGGTCTGGTGGGTGACACCGTGCACCCCGTGGACATCGAGAGCTGGCCGATCGACGACTCCTGGGCGCGTGACTCGGGTCCCGTCGTGGTGCGTGCTCCCGACGGGTCCCGGGTCGGGGTGCACTTCGAGTTCAACGCCTGGGGAGCCAAGCAATCGCCCTACGATGCCGACGCCGCCTTCGGGTCACGGGTGCTGGACCATCTGGGCATCTCCTGCCGGCGTGCACCCCTGGTGTTGGAGGGCGGGTCGGTGGTGGGCGACGGCGCGGGCACCGTCGTCACCACTGAACGTTGCCTGCTGCACCCCAACCGCAACCCTTCCCTTGACCGGGCCGACCTGGAGGAGGCCCTGGCTCGCTGGCTGGGTGTCCACCGGGTGGTGTGGCTGCCCGACGCGCTCACCGACGACTGGGGCACCGACGGCCACGTCGACAACGCCGTGGCCTTCGTGGCTTCCGACCGGGTGCTGCTCCAGGGCTGTGACGACCCCGACGACCCCGACCACGCCGTGGCCGCCACCAACCGCCGACTGTTGGGCGAAGCCGGTCTGGAGGTGGTCGAGCTGGAGGTGCTACCACGGGTGGCCTGCTTCGACGAGGTGGTGGAGGTCCCCTACGTGAACCTGGCCATCGTGGAGGGAGGGGTGGTCGTGCCCGTCACCGGCCATCCGGCCGACGGCGACGCATTGGCCGCCATCGGCGCCTGCTTTCCCGACCGCGAGGTGGTGGGCGTGCCCGCCGCAGTGCTGGCCTACGGTGGCGGGGGCGTGCACTGCATCACCCAACAGATCCCCGTGGCGGACGGGGCCGTCCAGGAGGTGTCCCCTTGAGCGGAGCGGGTAGCGGAGTGGGTAGCGGAGCGGGCAGCGGAGCGGGCAGCGGAGGGGGTAGCGGAGCGGGTACCGGAGGGGGTCGCGGAGCGGGCCGGTTGGCCGACGTGTGGTTCCAGGTGACCGACCTGGAGGTGGTGTCGGGGTCGGGTTGCACCGTCACCACCACAGACGGCACCGAGTACCTCGACTTCACCAGCGGAATCGCGGTGACCTCCACCGGACACTGCCATCCCCGGGTGGTGGCCGCCGTGCAGGAACAGGCGGCCAGGTTCCTGCACGCCCAGGTCAACGTGTACCGCCACGACCGCTTGGCCCCCCTGGCCGACCGGCTGGCCGAGATCACCCCCGAGGGAATCGACACCTTCTTCTTCGCCAACTCCGGGGCCGAGGCCACCGAGGCTGCTGTGAAGCTGGCCCGCCAGGCCACCGGGCGTCCCAACATCGTGGTCTTCGAGGGGTCGCTTCCACGGCCGCAGCGCCATGACCATGGCCATGACCACCTCCAAGACCGGCTACCGGGCCGGCTACCAGCCCCTGCCCTCGGGGGTGTTCGTGGCCCCGTTCCCCTACGCGCTGCGCACCGGTGAGAGCACCGATGCCGCGGTGGCGCGATGCCTGGCCGGCTTCGACCGCCTGCTGGCCACCCAGACCGCACCCGGGGAGACCGCCGCGGTGGTGATCGAGCCGGTGCTGGGCGAGGGTGGCTACCTGCCTGCCCCGCCGGCCTTCCTGGGCGGGCTGGCCGAGCGCTGCCGCCACCACGGAATCCTGTTCGTGGCCGACGAGGTGCAGACCGGCTTCGCCCGCACCGGCACCATGTTCGCCATCGAGACCGCCGGCGTGGCCCCAGACGTGGTGGTGATGGCCAAAGGCCTGGCCTCGGGGTTCCCCATCTCGGCCATCGGCGCACGCGCCGACGTCATGGCCCGCTGGCCCCAGGGATCGCACGGGGGCACCTACGGCGGCAACGCCATGGGGTGCGCCGCGGCACTGGCCACCATCGAGGTGCTCACCGAGGAGGGCTTCCTCGACGGGGTCGTGGCCCGAGGTGAACAGCTCCGCCGGGGCCTGGAGGTCATCGCCGAGAGCCATCGGGTGGTGGCCGATGTGCGGGGACCGGGCCTGATGGTGGGTGCCGAACTGCTGGCCACCGAGCCGTCGGGAGGCGCGGGCGCAGCCCGGCCGGACCCGGCCCGCACCGCGGCGGTGATCGAGCATTGCCGGACCGAGGCACGGCTGCTGTTGATGAGCTGTGGGACCGACGCCAACGTGGTCCGCTGGATGCCGCCGCTGGTGGTCAGCGAGGCCGAGATCGCCCGGGGCCTGGCCGCCTTCGCGGCCGCCCTGGACGCCACCCGATGAGCTCTCGCGTGGCAGCGTGCGCCTGATCGTCGCCGAGGGCGTCCCCGACTCGCCGGCGCGGGTGCATCCCCCGACGCGGGCACCCTGGAGGGTGGGTGCGGTGCAGCACCGTTGGCACCCCGACCCAGCCGAACACGAGGCGGCCCTGGCCGAAGGCATCGCTCTGGCGGCAGGGGCCGGGGCCCAACTGGTGTGCCTGGCAGAACTGACCCTCAGCCCCTACATGGCGGTAGACCCCTCCGGTCCCGGGCCGGGAACCGTCCAGCCCGAAGCGCTGCCCGGCGGTCCAACCCACCGCTTCGCATCCGCCCAGGCCGCACGCCATGGAGTGCACGTGCACGCATCGCTCTACGAGGAGGCGACCGACGGCGGGCTGGGCTACAACACCGCGATCTGCGTGGCTCCCAGTGGTGCGCTGGTGGCACGCACGCGCAAGCTGCACCTGCCGGTCACCGCCGGCTACCACGAGGACCGCTGGTTCCGGCCCGGCGACACCGGCTACCCGGTGGTGGCTGTACCGGGCTCGCCTGCCGCCCCCGCCCCCGCCCCCGCCCCCGCCCCCGCCCCCGCCCCCGCCGCCCCGTCCCCCGCCGCCCCCGCCGCGCCCACCGCCCCGTCCCCGGTCGAGGGCGCCGTCGTGGGATTCCCCACCTGCTGGGATCAGTGGTTCCCCGAACTGGCCCGCATCTACGCGCTGGCCGGCGCTGAAGTGCTGGTCTACCCGACCGCCATCGGCTCGGAGCCCGACCACCCGCACTTCGACACCCAGCCGCTGTGGCGCCAGGTGATGCTGGGCCACGCCATCTCCAACGGGATGTTCGTGCTCGCCGTCAACCGGGTCGGCACCGAAGATCCCGGCACCGCGTCCGGACCGGCGCTGACCTTCTACGGATCGTCCTTCGTGGCCGACCCCTACGGGCGCATCCTGGTCGAGGCCCCCGGGGACGAGCCGGCGGTGCTGGTCACCGACCTGGACCTCGACGCCCGGCGTGACTGGCTCGATCTGTTCCCGCTGCTGGTCACCCGCCGACCTGACACCTACGGGCCCCTCTCCTCATTCTGTCGGCTGTAGGTGCCCGAAAGGGCACACTGGAACCGACGGTTTGCCTGGGCGGGCAGGTGGGAGGGGTGGTGGGGGTGGTGGTGGCGGGTCAGGTGGTGCGGACCACGAGGACGTCGCAGCCGGCGCCCTTGGTGATGCGGGTCGGTACCGAGCCCTTCAGCGAGTCGCGCACCCCGCCCATCCCGCGGCTGCCCACCACCACCAGATCCGCGCCCAGGTCGGCGGCCAGGGCCAGCACCTGCTCGGCGGCTTCACCGGTGAGCACGTGGAACTCTGCCTCCGAGCCTCGGGACCGGGTGTAGGCATCGGTGGCGGCCAGCAGCTCGGGGGACCTGCCGGCCCGGGCGATGATCGGGGCCAACTCGGTGCCGTGGCCCGGTTCGAATACCACCACCACCCGCAACTCGGCAGCCAGGCTCACCGCCAGCTCGGCGGCTCGCTGCACGGCCCTCAGAGAGGTCTCCGAACCGTCGGTGCCGACCAGGATCTGGCGGTACATGGCGTCCTCCTGTTCCGGGCACCGAGCCTACACGCCAGAGCGGGCCCGGCAGCGGACCGAAGCCCCGATCCTGCCAACGGAACCACCAACCCACCACCGGCAGGTACAGGCGGCGCAGCGGGTAGAGAGGGATGGTCCGGTGGGTCAGCTCGGTGAAGGGAGGTGGGTCCCCGCCCATCACCAACTCGGCGAGCTGGGCGCCCATCCAGGTGTTGAGCGCAACCCCCGAACCGTTGCATCCCGTGGCGTAGGCCACGCCGTCGAGGTGGCCCATGTGGGGGAGGCGGTCCAGGGTGATGGCCACCGACCCACCCCACGCGTGGGTCACCGCGGTCCCCTCCAGTTGCGGGTGCACCCGCAGCATCGAGGCGTACAGGAAGTCCCGGGCGTCGCCGAGGCTGGGCACCGAGAGGCTCTTGCGGCCCCCGAACAACAGGCGCCGGTCCGGGGTGAGGCGCCAGTAGAACAGGAAGTTCTTGGTGTCGACGAACATCCGGCCCCGAGGGCTCACCGACTCGGCCAGCGCGGGCGTCAACGGCTCGGTGGCGATGATGAAAGATCCAACGGGTAGCACCTTGCGGCGCAGGCCGGGCAGGAACCGGTCGGCGTAGGCGTTGGTGGTCACGATCACGTTCTGGCACCGCACCTGGCCCCGGCGCGTCATCACGGTGAAGCCACCGGCCCGGCGCTCGACGCCCACCACGGGGGTGTGGTCGTGCAGCACCGCGCCCCGCTCTGCGGCCAAGCGGACCAGGCCGGCGTGGAACCGTCCCGGGTGCAACCCGCCTGTGCGTTCCATCACGAGCCCGGCGGGGTAGGCGGACGAGCCGAGCTCGGCGGCCAGCTCCTCGCCCTCGACGAGGCGCACCTCCTCGCCCTGGGCCCGGTGCTCGGCGGCCATGGCCACCAGGTGAGGGACCACCCGGGGGTGGTGGGCCAGGTACAGCTGGCCCGTGCGGCGATAGTCGCAGGCGATGCCCTCGCGGGCGATCAGCTGCTCGGTCCAGTCGAAGGCTCCTTGGACCGCGGTATACAGGCGGCGGCCCAGAGGCCCGTACTGGCGTTCCAGGGAGGCGGGACCAGCCTTGAGCTCGGGTATGACCATCCCGCCGTTGCGGGTGGAGGCACCCCAGCCGAGCTGGTGGTGCTCGGCCAAGAGGGTGGCCTGCCCGGCACCCGCGGCGGTGGCCGCCGCGGCCAGTCCGGCGATCCCGCCGCCCACGATCACGGTGTCCACCTCGCGGGGAAGGGGCCGGGTGGGGTGAGCGCGCGGCAGGTGCCTGCTCCTGCCACAGCACCGTCTCGCGATAGTCCTCGGCAAGGATGACGGTCGGTGGGGCCACGTCGGGATGGTACGTGTGCCGGCCCGTCCCAGCCATACCGAGGTCCCCCGTTGGCGAGCGAACCGCCGTTGATCTTGTGCATCGGTGCGTGAATCAGTGGCAGAATGCTCCAATCGCCATCGAATCCGTTGCCCCGGGGTCACAGGTCGATTCGCTCCGGACCTCCGTGCCTGTCGACCCCGGCGAGCTGGCTGACCGGCACCGCCGGGTGATGCCGGCGTGGCAGTCCCTCTACTACGACGAACCCATCGAGCTCGTCGAGGGGCAGGGATGCTGGGTCCAGGACCGGGCGGGAAACCGCTACCTCGACTTCTGGGGCGGGATATTGACCACGATGGTCGGTCACGCCGTCCCCGAGGTGGTGCAGGCGGTATCCGCGCAGGCCGCCCGGCTCCTGCACACCTCCACGCTGTACCTGATCCGCTCCCAGGTCGAGTTGGCCGAACGGATCGCCGCCCTTTCGGGCATTCCCGACGCCAAGGTCTTCTTCACCACCTCGGGAACCGAAGCCAACGACGCCGCGCTCCTGCTGGCCAGTGCCTACCGGCGATCCAACCAGGTGGTGGCCCTGCGCAACGGCTACCACGGGGGCTCGCTGACCACCATGGCCGTCACCGGCAACCGGGGCTGGTCCCCCTCGAGCCTGTCGCCCCTGGTCGTCCACTACGTCCAGGGCGCCTACCGCCTACGTTCACCATGGCCCGACGCCGACGACGCCACCTACACCGCCCACTGCGTCGGGGACCTGCGTGACGTGCTCACCTATCAGGCCGCCGGTGACGTGGCCGCCCTCATCGCCGAGCCCATCCAGGGGGTGGGGGGTTTCACCGTGCCGCCCGACGGCTGCTACGGCGCTCTCCAGGATGTGCTGGCCGAGACCGGGATCCTGTACATCTCCGATGAGGTCCAGACCGGCTGGGGCCGCACCGGCGACCACTTCTGGGGCTACCAGGCCCATGGCGTCCAACCCGACCTGCTGACCTTCGCAAAGGGGATCGGCAACGGTCTGGCGTTGGGCGGGGTGGTGGCCCGCGCCGAGATAATGGACTGCCTGGAGGCCGCGCACATCTCCACCTTCGGCGGCAACCCGTTGGCCACCGCCGGCGCCCTGGCCACCCTGGACCACCTGCTCGCCCACGACCTGCAGACCAACGCCCGCCAGCGGGGGGCCGAGCTGCGTGAAGCCCTGTCGGCCACTGCCGCCGACCTCGACATGGTGGCCGAGGTCCGGGGTCGGGGACTGATGGTGGGTGTCGAACTGGTTCGACCCGACGGGCGCACCCCTGCGCCAGAAGCGGCCGCCGCCGTGTTGGAGGCCACCAAGGCTCGTTGGTTGCTCATCGGGCGAGGTGGCATCCACGGCAACTGCCTGCGTATCGCCCCGCCAATGTCCATCACGGCCGCCGAGACCGCGGAGGGCGCGAGCCGGTTGGACGAGGCGATACGGGAAGTGGCGGCGGAACCGGACTGGGTCACGCCATGACCTACACCATCGACCATTGGGTGGGCGGCAAGCGCTGGGAAGGTCTCCCCGCGCCCGATGGGGATATGACGCGCACGGCTCCCGTGACGAATCCAGCCACCGGCGAGGTCAGCGCCGAGGTGCGCCTGGCCTCGACCGCCGACGTCGACGTCGCCGTCACCCGGGCCCGTGCCGCATTCGACGAGTGGCGCCACACGCCGCTGTTGCGGCGGGCTGCGGTGCTCTTCGAAGTACGGGAGCTGCTGGGCAGGTACCGGGGTGACCTGGCTCGTGCCATCACCACCGAGCACGGCAAGGTGCAGGCCGACGCAAACGGGGAGATCACCCGTGGGATCGAGGTCGTGGAGTTCGCCTGCGGGCTACCGCACCTGCTCAAGGGCGGCTACTCCGAGCAGGTCTCCACCGGGACCGACACCTGGTCGATTCGCCAGCCCCTGGGGGTGGTGGCCGGGATCACCCCGTTCAACTTCCCGGCCATGGTGCCGTTGTGGATGTTCCCTCTGGCTCTGGCCTGTGGCAACTCCTTCATCCTCAAGCCCAGCGAGCGCGACCCCAGCGCCTCGATGCTGATCGCCGAGTGGTTGGCCGAGGCTGGCCTGCCCGAAGGGGTGTTCTCGGTGCTCCACGGCGACGCCGAAGCCGTCGACGCGCTGCTCGCTCATCCGGGGGTGGCTGCGGTGAGCTTCGTGGGTTCCACGCCGGTGGCACGCCACGTCTACGAGACGGCCGCCGCCCACGGCAAGCGGGTGCAGGCTCTCGCAGGCGCCAAGAACCACATGGTGGTGCTGCCCGACGCCGACCTCGACCAGGCCGCAGACGCCGCGGTGTCCGCCGGCTACGGCTCGGCGGGGGAACGCTGCATGGCCGTTTCGGTGGTGGTGGCCGTGGACCCGGTGGGGGACAGGTTGGTGGAAGCCATCGCAGAAAGGACCCGGGCCGTCGTCGTGGGTGATGGGATGGACACGTCTTCGGACATGGGTCCGCTCATCACCCGCCAGCATCGCGACCGGGTGGCGGCTGCTGTGGCGACCGGAGTGGAGCAGGGGGCGGCGCTGGTGGTGGACGGTCGCGGACTGCGGGTGGGCGGCCGGGGTCGGGGCTTCTGGTTGGGCCCCTGCCTGTTCGACCATGTGGATCCGTCCATGGACGTCTATCGCCACGAGATCTTCGGGCCCGTGCTCTGCGTGGTCCGGGTTCCCAGCTTCGAGGAGGCCATGGCCCTGGTGGCAGCCAACCCGTGGGGAAACGGGGCGGCGCTGTTCACCCGTGACGGTGGCGCGGCCCGCCGTTTCCAAGTAGAGGTCGAGGCCGGTATGGTCGGGATCAACGTGCCCATCCCCGTTCCCCTGGCCTTCTACCCATTCGGGGGCTGGAACCAGTCCCTCTTCGGGGACACGCACGTGTACGGACCTGACGGGATCCGTTTCTACACCCGCACCAAGGTGGTCACCGCCCGCTGGGCCGATCCCCAGGGCCTGGGGCCGGACCTGGGCTTCCCGGCCGGAGGCTGACCGGACAGCACCTGCCTACGCAGGGGTCATGGAGGGACCGATGCGACCGACAGGAGGGGAGATGCGAGCGGGCGAGGCGTTGTTCGGGGGAATCACCGACGACGTCGTGGACCTGGCCCTGGTGGTGGCTGCCGGTGGCGAGGTGTTGGCGGCTTCTGATGCCACCCGCCTTGATCTGTTCCCTCCCGGCGACGAGGTCGGGGTCGATCGCACCATCCACCTGGCCGACCTGGTTCACCCCGAGGACGTCGCGATCCTCCTGGATGCCCTGAGAAGCCTGGCGCCAGGCGAAGGGGCCCGTATCGACGCACGCCTGGGCCACCCCGGCCGGTGGCGCTGGCATGCCCTGCGCCTGGTCGATCGCCGTGAGGACCCGGCGGTGGGCGCCGACCTGATCACCGGGCACGACATCACGGACCGCAAGCGGATCGAGGCCGATCTCCTGCGTAGCGAGGCTTACGTCACCTCGCTCGTGTCCCAGGCCTCCGATGCCGTGCTGGTGTTGGACTCGATGGTTCGGGTGCGCTTCGCCAGCCCGGCCTCCACCGATCTGTTCGGGCACCCACCCGACGAGCTCCTGGGCTGCAACGTGGTGGACCTGATCCACCCCGACGACCGCCAGGCCGTCGCCTCCCTGTTCCTGGATGCCGCCCACCGAGCGGGCGGGACGGTCACCCTCGACTTCCGCAGCATCCTGCCCGACGGCGCTGAACGGCACCTGGAAGCTGCGGCCACCAACCTGTTGGACCATCCCGCGGTGGACGGGATCGTCGTGAACGTGCGGGACCTGGCCGACCGGGATCGCGCCCGGGAGGCTGCTGCCCGCAGTGAGCGGCGCTTCCGAAAGCTGATCGCCAACGTGTCCGACACGATCACCCTGGTTGACGCCGAGGGCCGGGTCATGCTGGCCACAACCGCCACCCGCCAGATCCTGGGGCTCCCCCAGGGCGCCTGGTCCGGTCGGCTGGTTGCCGAGCTGGTGCATCCCGATCAGGTTGAGCGGGCTCGGGACCTCCAGGACGAGGTCCGGGCCCGACCCGGCGAAGAGGTGAGCGGCGAGTTCCTCCTGCAGCACACCGACGGCGCCTGGGTGGACGTCGAGGTCACCGCGGTGAACCTGCTGGACGACCCCGACGTCCGGGGGGTCGTGCTGACCAGCCGCAACATCACCGCCCACAAGGCCATCGAGCGGGCGCTGGGCACCGCGCACCGCCAGGCGTTGGACGCGCTGGCCGCCAAGGCAGAGTTCGTGGCCCAGGTCGGTCACGAAGTCCGTACCCCGATACACGGCATCCTGGGCCTGTCCGAGCTCCTGGCCGAAGCCCGACTGGACACCGACGCTCACCGGCTGGTGGACGCCATCAACCGTTCCGCTCAGAGCCTGGAACTGGTGATCAACGACCTCCTCGACGCCTCCCGCCTCGAGGCGGGCCGGCTGGAGCTGAGCCCCCGACCGGTGTCACCCCACAGGCTGGTTGCCGACGTCGTCGACATGCTCGGTGTTCAGGCGGCCGACAAAGGCCTCGTACTGGAAGGGAGCGTTGCCCCGGCGGTACCCGCCTTCGTCAACGCCGACGACCTCCGCGTGCGCCAGGTGCTCGTCAACCTGGTCGGCAACGCCGTCAAGTACACGGACCGGGGTTCGGTGCGGGTCACCGTCACATCCGAACGCCGGCTGGGCCAGGCGCACCTGCTGCGCTTCGAGGTGGCCGACACAGGGGTGGGCATTCCCGCAGACGAGGTCGACGGGCTCTTCGAACCATTCGTTCAGGCGAGTACCGCGGCGGGCCTGGGCCAGCCCGGCACTGGCCTCGGGCTGACCATCACCAATCAACTCGTCCAGCTCATGGGTGGCGAGGTCGAGGTGCACTCCGAGGTGGGCCGGGGCTCGGTCTTCGCCTTCACACTGCCCACCGTGGCCTCAGCCCCCGAAGCCCTGGCCAGCGTGCCGGGCCGGGCGCGGCACGTGGCTCGGGGACGGGTGCTGGTGGTCGAGGACGCCGCGGTGAACGCCATGCTCCTCGAGCGCCAGCTCGAGCGTCTGGGGTGCGAGGTGGTGCTGGCCCCCTCGGGACCCGAGGCGCTCGTGCTGATGGAGCAAGTGACCTTGGACCTGGTCCTCATGGACTGGCGCCTGCCCGGCCAGGACGGGCTCGAGACCACGCGGGTCTGGAGGGCTCGGGAGCACGGTCGTGAGACCCACCTGCCCATCGTGGCTCTCACGGCCAGCACGGCGGAACGGGCAGCCGAACAGGCAGAGGAGGCTGGGATGGACGGGTTCCTTGCCAAGCCGGTCAGCCTGGATGCCCTGGCCGCGGTCGTGAACCGCTGGTTGCCCACCGAAGACGTGCCCCCGGTGACCGAGGTGGTGGATGACGGGGTGCTGGCCAACCTGGTGCGAGAGGTGGGCGACAAGGCCATTGCCGCACGGGTGGTGCGCACCTACCTGGGCGAGCTGGACGGCCGGTTGGCCACCTTGAAGGCCAGCCTGGCACAGGGTGACCGCATGACCCTGGAGCGCACCGCCCACACGCTCAAGTCGACCAGCCGGGCGCTGGGGGCCACCGACCTGGCGTCGCATTGCGAAGAGTTGGAGCGCGCGGTGAGAGACCCCGAGACCGATGTGGCCTCACAGGTCGAGGCGGTGGCCAGGTCCGCCGTCCAGGCTGCCGAAGCGCTGCGGGCGTGCCTACCTGGCCTTGAGGCGGCTTGACGACGGAGCGTCCAAGCGTCGCTCGGGCGTGCCGTGGGGGGCAGCGGAAGGTGGTTACACAGCAGATCGAGGTTGTCCACTAGTCGTTAATATGCCCCCATGCGCGAACCCCGAGCTGTGGCGGTCTACGCACGGATCTCTTCTGACGACGGCACCGCGCTCGGGGTGAAGCGTCAGGTCCGGGACTGTCGGCGTCTCGCCACCGAACTGGGGTGGAAGGTCGCCGAGGAGTATGTCGACAACGACATCTCCGCCTATGGCGGCAAGCACCGTCGGTCCTATGAGCGGATGCTCGAGGATCTGGCCGACGGGTTCCGGGATGGGGTGATCGTGTACCACCCCGACCGCCTGACCCGGCGGCCCATCGAGTTGGAGCAGTTCGTCGAGGTGCTCACGAACGCTGGCGGGTGTCCGGTGCGGTTCGTGGCCGGCGGCCCCGTTGATGTCGGCGACGGCGACGGTCTGTTGGTGTTGCGGATGCTGGCCGCGGTCGCGGCGAACGAGTCGGCGTCCAAGAGCCGGCGGGTGCGCCGCAAGCTCGACGAAGTAGCCGCCGCCGGACGGCCCCACGGCGGCCACTACCGGGCGTTCGGCTACGAAGACGACCGCATCACTGTGAAGGAGGACGAAGCCGAGGTGGTCCGGGCGGTGACAGCCCGGTTCGTCGCCGGGGAAAGCATCCGGTCCCTGGCCACCTGGCTCGACCAGGAAGGCGTCAAGACGGTGGCGGGCGGTCCGTGGCGGACCACCACCCTGAACGCCATGTTGGCGTCGCCGCGGATCGCCGGACTGCGCCAGCACCGCGGCGAGGTGATCGGCGACGCCGTATGGGACCCGATCATCAGCCTGGCGGAGCGCGACAAGATCCTGGCGCGCATGGAAGCCCGCAAAACCTCCGGTCGCCGCACCCCGCGCCGGTACCTGCTGTCAGGGCTACTCCGCTGCGGGCGGTGCGGCACGACCTTGTACTCGTCGGCACGAGCCACCACCAGACGGTACGTGTGCCTGTCGGGACCCGACCACCGCGGCTGCGGGCGCCTCACCGTCGTCGCCGAGCCCCTCGAGGACCTCATCACCGAAGCCGTCCTGTACCGCCTCGACACCCCCGAACTGGCCGACACCCTGTCGGGCCGCAACCGCGCCGACAAACAGGCCGCCGGCCTGGCCGACACCATCGCAGCCGATCGAGCCCAGCTCGATGAGCTCGCCGGCCTCTACGCCGACCGCCAGATCGGTGTGCGGGAATGGATGGCCGCCCGCCGCCCCATCGAGGACCGCATCACCGACACCGAGAAACGGTTGGCCCGCATGACCCGCACCGACACCCTCACCGGCCTGGTCGGCAACGGCACCGCGTTGCGCGGCCAGTGGGACGACCTGATCCTCACCCGCCAACACGCCATCATCGCCGCCGTGATGGACCACGCCGTCGTCGCACCGGGCGTGGCCGGCGCCCGCCAACTCGACCCCAACCGGGTCGATCCGGTCTGGCGGCTCTGACGGTCCAGCCCCGGCGCGCTACGCGGACAGTGGGGTGGCGGTGTCGCCGCCGCCGGGTCTGCTTGCCGCGACCGGGGGGTCGGGTGCGCCGAGCAGCACCCCGATGCGGGCGACGACCGCCGCGTCGGTGACCTTCACCGGGACGCCCTGGCGCTCACAGGAGGCAACCACCCACGCCACCACCGCCGGATCGACCTCGCGCTCACGGGGTACCGGGCGCGGCGTCGTGGCCGAGGTCCGGTCCGTCGAGGAGGTCACGGCCGCCACCGTGGCGATCGGTACTCCCTGACATAGGACCCGAGGTACGCCCTGCGCGCCGATAGAACACCGAAATTCGTGTGGCAAGCGCCGCCTACTCCCTGAGGTACTCCCTGACCTACTCCCTGGGGTACGCCCTGGGGCCCGGCAGGGCGAGGGGTGGGCTGCTGGCGGCGGGATGGGCGAGTCACGAGTCGACCATCGCAAACGGGACTCCCGGATCAGGTCCCGGATCAGTTCCCGGATCACAAGAAATCCGAGAATCTCTTCCCGGGACCGAGCCTCGACCAGCGCCGCTGGCGCCGGACCGACACCCCCTCTGACCAGGCATCGGGACCGATCCGGGAACTCAACCGGGAAGAGATCCGGGAACCACACCGGGACGTCGTCGCGGCCAACCGGTCGTCCCCGATGACCCGACGACCACGCTTGGTCGGGCCGACCGCGGCATCCCCCGGCGATGTCCAGCGACGCCCGAGATCGACCCAGGCGGGCCTCGACCCAGCCGCGCACGCTGCGGTGCTCACCACACGAGGCCCCCTCCAACGCAGGTGCGCCCCGCCGACGGGCACCACGGGCCCGCCAGCACGCGACACCGCGACCGAAACGCTCCAGAGCACCAGCCCAGCCCAGCCCAGCCCAGCCCAGGACCGCCGTCCAGGACCGACACCGCGCACCGTTCAACGACGCGCTCGATGCCTACGACGTCCAGCAACTCACGCCCGCCTTCCGGGACCGACCAACCAGCGCGGCACAGACTTGCACGGCGTCGTGCCGGGACTATCCCGCCCGTCGACCGGGACGGGACCGGGAACCGATCCGGGAACGGGACCGGGAGCCGGGTCGTGCCGGCTCGTGTTGTTCCGTCCGCACGCCTCAGCGAAGCTCCCGCCCTGCGGGTTGGGATCGGGGCGGACCGCTGAGAGCGCGCGCGGCGCACCGGGGACGACGGGACCGTGTGCGGTGATCGGCGACACGGACCGGGACTGGAACCGGGCCCGACGTCGGGACAGATCCCGGGACTGCCGGGTGCGATGAAGTCACTGCTCGCAGAGCGCTGAGCAACGACCCAAGTTGTGACTGCCAGTGACTCGCGGCCGGCGGCCCGGCTGGTGTGACCGAATGACCACGAGAGATTCGGGGACGCGCGCCGGCTTTGGGGTGGGGAAGAGAAGATGGAGGTCCGCGCGACATGTTGAACATCGGGAAGCTCGCCGCCGGCCAGCAGAGGTACTACCTCGACCTGGCCCGCGTCGACGACTACTACACCGGCCACGGCGAAGCCCCGGGTCGATGGTTCGGCGCGTCGGCGCCCGACCTCGGTCTCGTCGGCCGCGTCGACGCCGCGGATCTCACCGCGCTGTTGGAGCACCACAACCCGGCGACGGGTGAGCGCCTGAACCAGGCCCGCTTGCCGGGTTACGACCTGACGTTCCGGGCACCCAAGTCGGTGTCGCATCCTCTACGGGCTCGGCGAAGCCGGGACGGTCACCGGCGAGGTGGTCGCCGCCCATGAGGCTGCAGTCGACGCGGCGATCGGCTACCTCGAGCACGCCGTGTGTCGTACCCGGCGGCGCATCGGCGGGGAGATCACCCCCAGTCGAGGGCGACGGGTTCATCGCAGCGGGGTTCCGCCACCAGACCTCGCGGGCCGGCGATCCGACCCTCCACACCCATGTCCTGGTCGCCAACGCCACCCGCACCCCCGATGGCCGCTGGGGGGCGTTGGACGGCGCGGCCGATCTACGACCATGCCCGTACCGCCGGGTTCCTCTACCAAGCCCAGCTGCGGGCCGAGCTCACCAGACGTCTCGGCGTCGAATGGGGGCCCGTCAAGAACGGGTGCGCGGATGTCGCCGGCATCCCCCGACCGGTCATCGACGTGTTCTCGACAGCGGCGGGCCGAGATCCTCGACGCCATGGAAGCCCGCGCCGAGCACTCCGCCACGAGCCGCGCAGATCGCCGCGCTTGACACCCGCAAAGCCAAGGTCTACGACGTCGACGCCACCGCCCTGCGAGCCGACTGGGCCCAGCGCGCCGACGACGCTCGGCTTCGGTCCCGTCGAGGTCGCCGACCTCCTCGACCGAGGGCATCACCCGGGAGCCGCAGCTGTGGTCGGTCGGCGCGCTGTTCGACGACCTCGCCTCGGCCGAAGGGGTCACCGAGCACGCGTCGACCTTCGAGCGCCGTGACGTGGTGCGGGCGATCGCCGAGCGGCATGCCCGACGGCGGCGACGTCACCATCATCGAGGACCTGGCCGACGCGTTCCTCGCCGACACCCGCCTGGTCGAGGTCGGCGACGTCGCCGGCGAACCCGCTGGACGACCAGCGAGCTGCTGCAGCCACAGAACGGGACCTGGTCGACCGAGCGCACGCAACCTCCAACGACGCCGGGGCCGGGGTCGCCAACCCGCTGGCGGTCGACCTGCGCGCTCGGTCGAACGGCCGTCGATCATCGGCCGAGCAGGCGGCGATGGTCCGCCACCTCACCATGTCGGGTGCGGGGATCGATCGTGGTGATCGGCGCGGCCGGTCGTGGTTAACACTGCCCTCTCCTTTCATTGGGGTTGGTCAAACAGTCCAGGTTGGTCGGGTGTGACCTGTATTCGCAGGCCTTTGCGCTTGCCGTGGGTGACGTGCACGGCGGCGAGTTCTCCGCGTTGGACTCGGTGCAACACGGTTTGGCGTGCGATTCTGAGGGTGGCGGCGGCTTCGTTGAGGCCGACCCAGCCGTCGGGGACTTGGGGGACGAGCTTGTCGCGGAGGTCGTTGTCGATGCGGATGTGCCAGGGCGCGCCGGGTGTGAGTTGTTCGCCGTGGATGAACCCGTCGCGTAGCCACCGGTAGATGGTGTGGGTGGAGACGTCGAGGATTTTGGCGGCGTCGCAGACCGAGGTCACTTGGACATCTTCCCCGGGGGGTGTGACATTTTCGGGGTCGAAGCGGGCGATGCCCTTGTTGTTTCGGAGGCTGGCCACGCGACCTCGGGTGAAGGTCAGCCCGGTGCCGGTGCGCCGTCCTTGGCGGGCCAGGGTTTGGGCGATGGTGGTGTCGTCGAAGTGTTCGGCGAGTCGGCGGATGAGGTCGACGGTGGTTTCGTCGGTGTGGTTCGCCCGGCCGCCGGTTCGCCGCATGCGGATCTCGAGGTCGGTGGTGGCGCCGCCTTGCCAGATGATGGTCGCGGTCGCGATCGGCACCGCCGGTTCACGGTCGATGGTGATGATGATCTCGTCGATGAGGAGGCGCAGCAACTGCTTGCGTTCTCGGTTGGTGGTGGTGTCGGCTTCGAAGATCGCTCGGATGTCAACACCGGCTCGGTTGAGCCACTCGATCTCGTCGTCGGTGAGACACAGCGGGCGGCGCGCTCGCTGGGTGGCGAGATCGGTCTCGGCTCGGCGTTGCTCGGTGAGTGCTTCCTCCCATGCTCGTTCGAGTGTGCGGGCCACGAGCCGGTTCTCGGGTTCGACGGCGTCGAACTGGCGGCGGGCTCGTTCGGCTTCATAGCGGGCGCGTTCAGCGGCGAGTTCGAACGCGGCGACGCGTTGTTCGTGACGGGCTTCGGCCTGGTCGAGGGCGTGGATCGTGGCGGTGAGGTTCGCTGGTTCGAGAACGGTGAACACCTCGGCGAGGACATGGTTCTCGACACCTCGACCGCCGAGGGTCTGACACGTTGCGGTCGTCGCGTAGAGCTGGCGGCCCCGATAGCACCGGTAGTTCGGTGCGGAACCGGCACGGCCCGAGTACGCGACCTGCATGATCCGTGAGCACTGACCGCAGCGCAGCAGCCCCTGCAGCAACGCGCCGCCCTCGCGGGCGGGGCCGCCGCCCTCACCGGAGGAGACCCGCCAGTTCGAACGCAACCGGTCCTGGATCCTGAGGTAGGTGTCCCAGTCGACGAAGCCGGGGTGGTGATCGGGAATGCACACCTCCCATTCCTCGCGTGGGACGTTTCGGTGGCGTGTTGCCAGCCGGCCGTCGGCGTCGACGACTTTGTCGGTGCGGGTCCGTCCGAACACGAACGCCCCCGCGTACACGGGGTTCGTCAAGAAGTGATGGATCGTCGGATAGGTGGCCTTGGTCCACGTGACCCGTTTCGAACCGTTGCGGCGGTGCGGCATCAACAAGCCGTCGTCGATCAACGACAGCAACGCCTGGCGGGCCGAGCCGAGCTCTTCGAACCGGCGGAACACCGTCGCGATCGCTTCGCGGACTGCTTCATCGGCGCTCATCACAACCGCGCCCGAGTCGTCGTAGTCGAACCCGACGGGCAGACCCTTGCGGAGCTCTCCCTTGGCGGCCTTGTGACGCAGCCCGGCGTTGAGTCGACCGCGCAGCAAGTGCAGCTCCGCTTCGGACATCGTGCCCTTCAACCCCAACACCAGCCGGTCGTTGTAGTCGCCGGGGTGATACAGCCCGTCGCCATCGGCGATCAACGTGTCAGTCACCGCGCAGAGATCCAACAGGTGATACCAGTCAGCGTTGTTCCGAGCGAGGCGCGACACCTCGATCCCCAACACCAACCCGACGTGGCCCAGACCGACCTCGGCGACGAGACGTTGGAAACCATCGCGTGTGGTCGCGTCGGCGCCCGAGCGGCCGAGGTCCGCGTCGATCACGACCACCTGCGAAGCGGGCCACCCCAACCCGACCGCTCGTTCACGCAGCTCGTATTGCCGTTCGAGACTCTCGGTGTTCTCGCGGACCTGCACCATCGTCGACTGGCGCACATACACGTACGCGTCGCGGCGCAGATGCGCTGGGCCGATCTTCGACATCTCAGCCATCACACTCTCCTTCTTGGTCTTCGGGTTCGAACACGTCCCGGCTGATCAGCCGGGCCAACAACAACAACGCCTCGCGACGGCACGGCTCGGGCAGCGACAACCACCGATCCGTGGGCGCGGCCGTGATCCCGTCCAGCTCCAACCCCAGCTGCACAGGCGCGACTAACATGACCCTCCGCAAAGGGCTCACCTCCTTGACTTCGTTGGCACGTGGTTAAGGAAGGCGAGCCTATTTGCGCGTTTTAGGGGCCCTGCGCCTCTTCGGCACCCCGATCGCCGCCGCCACCACCCGCAGCTCCCGGACTCCCTCCACGGTCAACACCGTCCGAGGAGACACCCGTGCCGGCTGGTCACCGAAGATGTCAGTCGCCGCCGCGGAGATCATCCCCGGCGACCCATCCGGGAGGTCGACCACCAACAACCACTCGGACCCCTTCCGCGAGAACGACGACGCCCTCAACCGAAGACCCACCAACGGGTGCAACTCGGCGGTCACCGCCACCTCACACGGCAACACCGCCCGCAAATGTTGCAGTCGATCACCATCACTGCCGGCACCGGCAAGACCTACGCCCTCGACGCCACCCGCGACGCCCTGGGAAGCGTCCGGCTACCAGGTGTTCGGCGCAGCCCTGTCCGCGCGGGCGGCGGCGGAGCTGCGGGCCGGGTCGGGGATCCCCGTCGATCGACTATCGCCCGCTTGCTGGGCCAGCTCGACGACGGCCGGCTCATGCTGGGAGACCGCTGCGTGGTGATCGTCGACGAGAGCGGCATGGTCGGCACCCGCACCCTCGATCGAGCTCTCGCGTCACACGGCTGCGGCCGGGGCGAAGCTGGTGCTGGTCGGTGACGTCGCGCAGCTGCCCGGAGATCGACGCCGGCGGATCGTTCCGGGCGCTGACCGAGCGCGCCGACGCGCGGTGCTGGTCGAGAACCGACGCCAGATCCACGAATGGGAGCGCTACGCCCTCGACGACCTCCGCAACGGCAACATCACCGAAGCCGTCGCCGCCTACAACGACCAACGGCCGCATCGTCACCGCCGACAACGCCGACGCTCTCCGCCAACGCCTCGTCGACGACTGGTTCGCCGCCACCTGATGGTGACCGGGTCATGATCGCCACCCGCCGAGCCGACGTCGCCGACCTAAACGACCGAGCCCGCGCCCTCCTCGACCAGGCCGGCCACTTCGGGGACCGCCGTCTTCACGTCGACTTCAGGCTCACCGTCGCAGACCGGCAGTTCGCTGTCGGCGATCAGGTCATGGCCACCGGCCGCAACCACTACGACCTCGACATCCTCAACGGCGACCTCGGCACCGTCACCCACATCAACCCGTCCCGCCGCACCGTCACCTTCCACAGCGAACGGGTCGGCGAGGAACGGACCATGCCGACCGACCGCCTCGAAGCCGGGTGTCTCGACCACGCCTACGCGCGCACCAACCACAAGACCCAAGGCGCCACCGCCGATCGGGTGTTCACGTTGGGCGACGACGGCGACCTCGACCGCCAAGCCGCCTACACCGCGCTGTCCACGAGGCCGCGTCGAGAACCGGCTCTACATGCTCACCCCCGACGAAGACCTCCAAGCCCTCCTCGACCCCAACCCGGCCCAGCCGGGAGCGGGAGCCACTGATCGAACACGTCGAGCGTGAACTCTCACGTGACCGATCCCAGCACCTGGCCAACGAGCTGCTCGCCAACCTCCCCGAACCCGACCGGGACCTCGGGCGACGATCTCCTCGACCGGCTCCCAGAGCCCGCTGACCTGGCGGCCGACCCGCCCCGATCCGGTCGGAATCGAGCACGAACTCGCCGAACAGGTCGCCAAGGTCACCGCGAGCCTCGACGCCCTCGAACAGCCGCCGCCCTCAGTCGCCGGCGACTTCGGTATCGACCTCTGGTGAGCGACTCGAAGGGCCATGCCTCGTCGATCCCGCTGGCGGCTGGTGCCCCTTCTCAGGCCCACCCCGTCGAGGGCGCGGACCGGGCGCTCGATGCAGGATCTCGTTTCAGCAATGTAGGTGTCGACGGATCGACGTTGAGGCGATTGAAGGAAACAGCAATCCCGACTACCCTCCGTGGTCCTAGGCGGGCGTGGCGTGGGCGCAGGTCGATGACCTCGCAGTCACGAGCTACAGGGGAGCGGGAGCGATGGGGAGTTGGCGACCGAGGCGATCGAGAGGGCTCGCGGGTGTGGTCCTGGTTGGAGCTGCCGTGCTGGGTGCTGGAGGGGGCGTCGGAGCGGCAGGTGAACCGCCCAGCGTCGAGCCGCTGCCCGATGTCCGCGAGTACGCGTTCAATTCTGATCGCCCGGCCGAGGGCTATGACCACTGCTATGTCGATGTCCTGAGCACGACTCCAGAAGGATTCTTCGAAGTCTCGTCGGAACGGTGCTTCCGCACGTACGGCGAGGTGCTAGCGGAGGCCTCCGGGGGGCAGATCGATGGCTCGCTCGCGCAGCCCTTCAGCGTCACCGCTCTGGAGCTCGAAACCAGTCGCATCATCGGCAGCCACTACGACCTGACGGGCATTGAGGAGGAGGACGAGCCATTCATCCCTCCGGACTCTGGCGAGTCCTTCAGCGTCGTCGGCGGTCCATGTAACGGCGGGGGCCTCGATCTCTACGGGAACGATGGCTACTGGAACAACCGGGTGTCGTCGACCGCGAACGGTTGTCCAGTCATCCGACATTACGACGAGGCCGACCCCGCGCCCGGAATTTTTCCGTTCCAGCCACCTGTCGAGTCGACGTTCGGCGGATACAACCTGGAAACCGGTGGAAATCTCACCACGCTGGACGACCGTGTCGGTGCGATCCAGTACTTCGATGAGGTAACCACGGAGGGTCGGAATCTCTACGTTGCCATAGGCGACTCGACGACGACGGGACACAGCATTCCCGAGTGTGATTCCGAACTATCCAGGGACAAGCATGGCTGTGACGACTCGAGCGGGATCCCCGCCACCCCGTATCCAGAGCTCGTCGCGCAGCGTGCGGGCCCCCCATACGACGACCTGAACCGAGTCGGCGTATGGGGAACGACCCTGAAAACTATGGTCGAGGAATGGGACGCCTACTGGTTTGATGACTACCAGCTCGCTCATGGAAGCTGGGTACCGCAGCTGGTGGCTGCAGAGGATGCCCGACAGCTGGTCACTGTCTCAATCGGCGCCAACGATATGCATTTCTCGGATGTGTATCACTGGGCATGGCAGTTCCGTACTGGTCAATCGAACGGCCACGCAAATGACCATCTTGAGGACTTGGACGACGAACTAGACGTTCTCTTCAACACTCTCGACATCGCCCGGGACAATGGTGCCGACATCGTCGTGGCGAACTATTTCAACCCCTATGGCTGCGGCACCATGCACGCTGTTGCGGACAGCGTCATAGGCAACCTGAACGAGGAGCTCGAGTCCCGAACTGCCGATTCAGGATTCCTGCTCGCCGACTTCCACGAAGCATTCCAAGGCCATTCTGCCGGTGACGATGAGAGCTGGGTGTTCGGCTACGAGTGTTCGATTCGCGGCGTCATCGAAGCATTCGGTGAGGATGGAACCCCCGAGGTACAGGCGCGTTTCGATCCTCACCCCAATGGTCTTGGTACCAATGCGCAAGCGAATGCGGTCTTGGAGGTACTCCCATGAAACTGGCCCGCGCTGCTCGTATGGCTGCAGTCATCATGCTGTCACTTGGAGTCCTGGGAGTGTACGGCACACCTCCAGGCGCCTCTGCCCAAACGACAACGACTCTCAGTGAGTTGGCCGACGTGTGCGAGGCCAATGTCGACGCGGACGGACTCGGGGTGGTACAGGTGAACTCGCCCGTCGTCGCCACGGACGAGGTCGTTGACATCGACGGACCCTGCCAGATTCTGCTCGGACCGGCCGGCGCGCTTCGGATCGAAGGCGTCACCCTCACCTCCGATCGGTTGCTGATCCGGGACGACGACTCGCCGGGCGCGAATCGCGTTGAGATCCTGAACTCGACTCTGACCGGACGATCCGGACGACTCACGATCACGCTCTTCGACTCAACAGATTCCGTGCAGATCGCCGGAAGCACGCTTGACTACCCAACTGCGGTGAATGTCCGGGTCGGTGCGGTCCGAGATGAAGACTACGGAGGCGGAGTGATCGAGGTTTCGTCCTCAACGATCCGCGCCAGGGGACCAGATTCTGAGGGCATCCAGCTTCTGGCGAGCGACATCGGTGGCGGCATCGCCCGGTTTGTCGATGTGACCCTAGAAACCCCCGGCGATGAACCGAGACTTCTGCTCGCGGACAACTGCCAGTCCACGAACGTCGATGGAGCCCCAGCGGACTGCGAACCGTACTTCGCGGAGCTGTGCTCCATCGTCGGCACTGAGGGCGCTGACCTTCTCGTCGGCACTGCCGGCGACGACACGATCTGCGGGCTCGGCGGGCTGGACATCGTCATGGGACGAGGAGGAGAGGACACCATCGTTGGCGCCCTCGGGTCGGACATCCTCTTCGGGGGTGCCGGATCGGATCTCCTGGAGGGAGGAGACGGCGCGGATCTCCTCACAGGAGGCGAGGGCGACGACATGATCGAAGGGGGATTCGGCAGCGATGTATTGCTCGGCAATACCGGTGCGGACACGCTCATCGGTGGACCTGGCCCCGACATCCTGGTAGGCGGACCAGGTGAAGACATCGAACAGCAGTAGATGGAGCACCCCGATGGGATGCAAAGAAGGCGGCGCCCCTGGTACGCAGGCGGCCTCCTCCTGGCGGCGCTCCTAGTAGTGGAAGCGAGTACCGCTTCGCCTGCGTCCATCGGAGAGCGGGGTGAGGTCGTCGAGACGGTCGGATTGGCGGCCATGCTGATGTTGCCAGTCGCAGTAGCCGGAGGCGCCATCGCTGGAGTCTTCTCACGGAAGGGCCCGGTCGCCCGAGCGATGGTATGGCTGATCAGCCTCCTGATAGCTGCCACTGGAGCCCTGGTGGCGGGACTCATCGTGTTCTGGTCTGGCAACCTCACCTGCGGGTTTGAAGGCGCCGAGGCTTGCGGTACCTCCAGCCCAGAGCGCCTCGCTGGGAGCCTGATGATTGGTGGATGCTTCGGATTAGCGGCCTGCATCGCACTTTGGACCGGCACATTCGCCCGAAGGGAATCTGATGGGACGATCTGATCGTCAGTTCTGGTGGCCCGTTGTGACTTGCCTGGTCCTCGCCGTCGCGGGGTGCGCCGCCGGCGACCAGGAGGGGGCCAGATCGCAGGTGACGCCGACTGAGGTCACGTCCGCGAGCTCGCCATCCTCCGGCGTGGCGAGCTCGGCTCCTCGATCAGAGACTTCGGCAACGTCGGAGCCGTCGGGGGAACCTGGGACCTCCGTGCCCTCTGGCCTCGGCGAACCCCAGGATGCGACCTCCCCTGGTGAGATCGCGGACCTGGTGTCGGAACTGACCGACCTGGCCGAGGACGGTGACCCGTGCCAGCAGGTCAGCGCCGCAGTCCGAATGTCTGCCCTGATCGTGTCGGTTCAGGCTGGTGACTTGAGTGCCGACGAATTCGCCCTGCTGCGAGCCGAGGTCGATGCCATTGCGAGCGATCTTCCCACCGACGTCGCCGACAGCCTCGAGGTGTTGGCGGGCGCATTTGATCTGCCCGTCGAGAGCGGTAGCGGGAGCGAGGTAGAGACCTTCTTCGAACGGCCCGAGGTCGACGCAGCCATCCTCCACCTGTCGGAATGGATGGACCGCGATTGCTAGCCGGGTACCGAAGAGGCGCGGGCATCGATGGCGAGCGCCCGCCGTCTCGTGCGCGTGCTGACCGACCGAGTCGCCCCCAACCCGGCCAGCGAGCAACACGCCTCCGATCCTCCTGGGTGTTCGCCATGGGGCGGCTTCCCGACTTGTGAGGTTCGTGACGGTGTGTGTCATCTGGTCGACGTGGACAACCTGCACGTCCCGTACGTCAACGAGATTGGACCAACACGTGCGGCTCGTTGGTGAGCCTCGGGCCGAGGGAGTTGGGCGGGTCGGTACACTCGGGACGATGGACGTGATGAAGCGTGTGTTCGGACCGGGTGAAGCGACTGCGTTCGTCGCAGGTGGCGGACCGGCAACGGATGACGACGTGTCGATCACAAACGACGGCCGCCGCTTGGACTCTGCGGAGGCCGTCGTCGCGTTTTTCGAGGAGTTGAGACACGAGCAGGCCGGTGCCGAGCAGTCTTCCGGTAGCCGTGGGTGATCATCCCGCCCTCGACGTCGACCGCGTCGTTGGAGTGCTCGACCAGTACGGCGTCCAGTACCTGCTGATCGGAGGGGT
This sequence comes from uncultured Actinomycetes bacterium, assembly GCA_963719935.1. Classification (GTDB taxonomy): domain Bacteria; phylum Actinomycetota; class Acidimicrobiia; order Acidimicrobiales; family CAVRDY01; genus CAVRDY01. The sequence continues at coordinate 169,561 of CAVRDY010000001.1, forward strand.
CGCTGCCCGATTCCACGGCTCGGAACGACGAACCGAAGACATCGACGTCCTACCGAGGGATGACGACCAGAATCTCGGCCGCCTTGCGTCGGCGCTGCGCGATCTCGAGGCGTTTCTCCGCGTTGGTGGCATGAGCGACGACGAGGCGCGTGCCCTCCCGGTGGTCCTGGATGCCCAAGCCCTCCGCAGGATGGAGGTGTCCACCTGGCGAACCAGTGCAGGGGACCTCGACGTACTCCGGACACTCCGCGACGAAGGCGGCGGCCGCTTGGCATTCTCGGATCTCGAGCCGCGGGCCGTGCGAATCCTCGTGAATGGCCTCGAGGTGCATCTGGCCGGACTCCGAGACATCGTCGCCTCCAAGCGGTTCGCCGGCAGGGAAAAGGATCTGGAGGCACTGCCCGAGCTGGAGGGCCTGCTCGAGCCTGACGACCAATAGCGCGCGGCCAGCGTCAGCGTCACCGGGCGAAGGGGGTGGCTTCACGACTGGTGAGGTTCGTGACGGTGCGTGTCATCTGGTCCAAGGTCGGCCAGTAGGCCCGCCGGCTTCATCACCTCACTCTTGCCTTTGGCGCACGATCGCCCGCGTCGTCCGGCGGAAAGCTCTCAACGCCGAGCGGTGCCCGTGCAGGGGTGTTGGCCCAGCGGAGGACCTTGAGCCGCGATGATGTGGCGATGACCGAACCGACACCGCTGCGGGCACCGCGAATTCGGCGGGCGGGCATCCCCGACGATGCGGTCCTGGTCGTACGCGGTGATGATCTCGAGCCCGCCACGAGCAGAGATCAGGCTGTGTCGTTCCTTCGGCGGTTCCCAGACTGGGGACGCTACGGGCTGTCGGCGTACTACGCCCGTGACGACGCCGAGGTCGATGATCTGGCGGCCGATCAGCTCGAGCGGTTCCCCGTGCTGGCCGTGTTCGAACTGACGGCACTGGTGGGAGCTGGCTTCGAGATCGTGCCCACGTTTCGGACCCCGCACGTGACGGTGGCGTTCTCAGGGGAACTTGAACGGCACCTGGTCGCCTTGGCGCAGCTCAATCCCCGCGTTGTCGAGAACCCGTATCATGACCGGGAGCCCGACGAGTGATCGGGAGGAGACCAGCATGACCGAAGCAGATCGACTCGACCTGCCCGTCGACCTGAACACGATCGATGAGTCAGGCCTGCCGTGGGCCTTCCTCGACGCTGCCGCTGATCCGTCGGTGGTCGCGCCGGGATCGTTCATCGTCGTCGGCTCTGGCGCAGCCCGGGCTGTCGCGCAGGTCGTCGACATCGATGACGGTGTTGTCCACGTCCGAGCACTTCCCGGTTCGGTCGCGAGCAACGCCCACATGCTCACAGACCACCACCTCGCTTCATAGTCGAGGCATTCAGCCACGCGCCGCTATCGGCGACCCGGTCTGGCGAACCTCTTCCCCACTTGTGAGGTTGGTCAGGTCGGTCGTGCTCGTGTAGGAGGCGGCGGAGGCTTCAGCGAGGTGGTGCGAGCGATGGCCGACATCACACGGGCTCATGTCCCGCCCATGTGTCATGATCCGCACGCCTGCATCCGAGTCCCCGGGCGGCGTCGCGATGTAGGTCTCTCGACCTGCAGTGTGCCCGAAACGCGGAGGTCGACCATGAGGACTGAGGGCCACTCGTACGACCGACGTGCATGCCGAAGGATTGGCGCGGGTGTGGTCATCGAGGATCGGGAATGGACTCGATGCTCGTTCGATTCGATCAACCTGATGCCGAGCCCGGGTGAGCACTGGTCGCACGATGCTCGACCGATCGTTCGTCGGGCGAGCCTGGAGCGGTGCCAGGTCGACATGTTGACCGTGTGCGCCAGCCTGCTCGAAGAATGTTGGAGGTTTCCGACTTCCGTGGGACGCTCTGGCTCGATCACTGTGCAATGACGCATGTCGTTCTCGTTGGGGAGTTTCGCAACCTGAGGATCCGATCCCGACTTCCCGGGCCCCGATGGCTCCCGTCCGAACGATGGGACGCCATCGTGGCAGAGAATGCCGAGCATCACCACGCGACCGACTGGGTGCTGGATGTGAGCGGCGCGAGGTTCCGCAACTCGATGATCCGTGATCTACCACCCGAGAAGATCCGTATCGACGCGTCGCGTCAGGCGGTGATCACGGTCTCGTCCATGCAAGGGTCCGAAGCGGTGTTCGCAGACGTTGATCTTCCAGGCACGGTCGGCATGGTGATCCGGGAAGCCATGAACGGGCGCGTGTGGGACCCGTTGGTGAACATCGACATCAGTTCCAAGACCGCGCCTCAGGAGTTGGAGCTCATCCAGACGCTCCATGAGGGTGGCTTCGCGCTTCCCGTCATCTGATCGCGGTCTCGGTCTGGCAAGGTGGCGGACATGGGATTCGGGTACGAGTTCTTCGTCAGGCGGCCAGGTGGTGCAATCGATAGGCAGGAGTGGGATCGTTTCGTGGCCGAGACGCCAGATCTCGAGGCCTCGGGCGCGAACAAGGTGATATGGCGGCGAGCGTTGGACCCCGGGGCCGAGGCTCACCTCCGGTGGTTGGACCATGGCGAGATCGTCGTTCGCCTGGCGATCGTCGACGGTGAAGAGGTCGACGAGCTGGTCGCTCTCGTAGCTCCCCTGGGTGCTCAGGTCACGGGCGAGTCCGGTGAGAGCTACCCGCCGGAAGAATGCTGGTGACCCCTGCGGCCTTGGCGTGTTGGCGGCGCTGCGTGATCAAGAAGGTCCGTCCCGGCTACCGACGACCACACCCGCGGAGGGGTTGGCTTCGCGACTTGTGAGGTTCGTGACGGTGCGTGTCATCTGGTCCGGACCACGCCGGGTGACGAGCCGGGCCCGGCGGGAGTCGTCGGTAGACTCCTGCCGTGGCCATCGGGAAGCGACGATTCGAAGCGGGAGAGCTGGATGCTCTTCTCGAAGGGGGCCCGCCACCAACGATCGATGACGTTTCGATCACGGTGGATGGCCGGCGGCTGGACTCCGCAGACGTGGTGATCGAGTTCTTCGAGGATCTCCGGCGCGGTCGAGTAGGGGTAGATGGGGCAGCCGAGCGCCGTGGATGATCACCCTCCGCTCCACGCGGAGCAGGTCATCGAGGTTCTCGACCGCCACAGGGTTCAGTACCTGCTCGTCGGAGGTGTCGCCGCCCTGCTCCATGGTGCGCACCGTCCAACCCTGGACCTCGATCTCCTCCCCAGATCGGACGAGGACAACCTCGACCGGCTGGCCGCGGCTCTCGTGGAGCTGGGTGCCTACCTGCGGGTCGGCGGCTTGACCGACGATGAGGCGCGCTCGCTTCCGACCGTCATCGACGGCAAGGCGCTCCGAGGCATGGAGATCTCGACGTGGCGAACGGCTGCCGGCGACGTCGACGTCCTCCGCCACCTTCGTGCCGAGGACGGTGAGCGCTTGGATTTCGAGAACCTGTCGCAACGGGCGCTCGCGGTCGAGGTGATCGGCATCGATGTGCACGTCGTCGGTCTTCGCGACCTCATCGCTTCCAAGCGATACGCCGGGCGTGCAAAGGATCAGGAGGCGTTGCCGGAACTCGAGCGCCTGCTTGACGAGGAGCGCCCGTAGTCGAGGCCGAACCGAAGGGGGCGTATTCGCGACTTGTGAGGTTCGTGACGGTGCGTGTCATCTGGTCCCCGGCCACCCAGAGTCGCTTGTGAGCGCCGGCACGAGTGGAGGACCCGGAGACGCGATGCTGTGTCAATGACCGATCCGACACCTCTGCGAGCGCCGCGCATCCGGCGGGCAGGGATCCCCGACGACGCAGTGCTGGTCGTCCGCGGTGACGACCTCGAGCCAGCCACGAGCAGAGACCAGGCCGTGTCGTTCCTTCGGCGGTTCCCGGACTGGGAACGCTATGGACTGTCGGCCTACTACGCCCGCGACGACGCCGAAGTCGACGACCTGGCCGCCGACCAGCTCGAGCGGTTCCCCGTGCTGGCCGTGTTCGAGATGGCGACGCTGGTGGAGGCAGGCTTCGAGGTCGTGCCCACCTTTCGGACGCCGCACGTGACGGTGGCGTTCTCGGGAGACCTGGAACTGCACCTGCTCGCCTTGGCTGAGCTCGGGCACCGTGTGGTCGAGAACCCGTATCATGACCGGGAACCCAGCGAGTGACCGGAGGTGACCACCATGACCGAAGCAGACCGACTCGACCTCCCCGTCGACCTCAACACCATTGATGATTCGGGTCTCCCCTGGGCGTTCCTCGATGCTGCCGCTGACCCGTCGGTGGTCGCGCCGGGACGGTTCATCGTCGTTGGTTCTGGTGATGCCCGTGCCGTCGCGCAAGTCGTCGACATCGACGACGGGGTTGTCCACGTCCGAGCACTTCGCGGTTCGGTCGCGGCAACGCCCACATGCTGACCGACCACCACCTCGCCTCGTAGTCGAGGCCGTCCAAAGGGGATGGCTTCCCGAATTGTGAGGTTCGTGACGGTGGTGGGTGGCGAGCCTCAGCGCTCGAGAATCACCGCGACGTCGAGACGCTCGGCGTTCTCGCCTACATCGAATCGGTCGATCGTGCGGTACGACGCCCCTTCGGGATCGCGGTGGCGCACGAGTTCGCCGGCTTCGGGACGCGGATCGATCAGCCAGACCTCGGGCACACCTGCTTTGGCGTACGCGATGAGCTTTGGTCCCCGGTCACGTGATTGCGTCGTAACGCTGACTTCGACGACGAGAGCCAGGACCGACGCCGGCACGACATCCTCTGGGTCAAGTGGACGCGCGCCGTCGATAACGAGCACGTCAGGGTCGACCATTGACAACGGGCTGAGCCGTACGGTTCCTGTCGGGAAGGTCGTGCCCTCGGGCATGTGCGGGTCAAGCTCACGAAAGACTCGCCTCACGGTGGCCATGTGGCGGCTGTACTCAGGTGTCACGTCGTACACCACTCCCTCGATGAGCTCGGTTGATTCCCAACCGAAGTCACGAACGATGCGGAGGTACTCGTCGGCGGTCACGCGATGGATCTCGTCTGCGACGGTCACGGGCCTCACCTCGTTCGAACGGATGTGCTCGGGGAAGCGATGCATCGTCCCACGGATCCCCGTGCACGACAACCCCCCTCGATCTCGGATCCGATGGCGTGCCAGCTTGTGAAATGGGTGGGCATGGAGGGGGTCGCATTCCCGACTGGCGCGGTTCGTGACGGTGCGTGTCGTCCGGACCGTGGCAGGTAGTACCGATGGTGTTACCGTGCACGCGATGAGCGTGACGAAGAGATCAGTATCGATCGACGACACCGTGGCGGACCGCGTGGAGCGAGCAGCCGACGAGGACGGCACGTCCTTCTCTGCGTGGCTGTCCAGCGCGGCGGAGGACAAGTTGCTGGTGCGTGACGGCCTTCGTGGTGTTCGCGAGTGGGAGGCCGAGGCTGGTGCGCTGACGATTGAAGAGCGTGCGGCGGGCGAAGCCCTTCTCGACCGACTGCTCGCTGATCGGGCGGCGAGGAGCACATGAGCGCTGGGCTCACCTACGACACTGGGGCCCTGATCGCCGCCGAGAGGGACGATCGTCTCATGTGGTCCCTGCACCGTGCTGCGATCTCCCGAGGGCTACCTCCGACGGTGCCTGCGGGCGTGCTGGCAGAGGCCTGGCGCGGCGGACCCCAACATCGGCTCTCGATGCTGCTCAAGGGCTGCAAGGTCGAGGATCTGAGCGAGGCCCAGGCACGCCGGGTCGGCGCGCTTGTCGCGAAGTGCGGCCTCGACGACATCGCGGATGTGGCCGTGGCCGAAGGAGCCATGCGTCGCAACGATGCGGTTGTCACCTCGAATCGAGCCCACATCAGCCAGGTCGTGAGCTCTGTTCGTGGATCGGTCCCGATCCAGGACGTGTAGCCGCGTGTCGGGTTCACCTCACGCTCATCCCGTGACCTTGCTCAGAAGGGGATGGCTTCCTGACTTGTGAGGTTCGTGACGCTGTTCCGTACGGAGGCGCGACCGATAATGGCCGGACAGCTGCCTGTTCTCCACACGGGCGATGCCGCTCCCGCCGGACCGTCCGAGGCCGATGATGGCGGTGGGTGAGGCCTGCGCCTGATCCGGACCGGTTCGGCCCGGACTGTGATCTCCGCGACGGTGATCTCAGGCGTCCGAGTCGGTCTCCATCCGGTAGCCCACGCCTCGCACGGTGCGGATGTGGCTCGGCCCCCCCCGGTCGATCTTGCGGCGCAGGTTGGCGATGTGCACGTCGACGACGTGGTCGTCACCGAACCAGTCCGGTCCCCACACCTGGTCGCGCAACATCTGGCGGGAGAACACCATCTCGGGCCGGCCCGCCAGGGCCGCGAGCAGGTCGAACTCGATGCGGGTCAGGTTCACCGCTTCGTCCCCGACGTGGACCTCTCGGCCCAACGGGTCGATCTCGATGTCGCCGACCCGGCTGCTACCGCCCGGGACCGTCTCTGCGGTGCGGGGCCTGCGCAGCATGGCGCGGACGCGAGCCACCAGTTCTCGGGGCGAGAAGGGTTTCGCCACGTAGTCGTCTGCCCCCACCTCCAGGCCGATGATGCGGTCGAGCTCCTCGGTGCGGGCTGTCACCATGATGACGTACGCATCGGAGAAGGTACGCAGCTCTCGGCACACCTCCAGGCCGTCGCGGTTGGGAAGGGTGAGGTCCAGGATCACCACGTCGGGAGCGAAGGAGCGGGCGATGTCCAGCGCGGTGTTGCCGTCTGCGGCCGAGCGCACCTGGTAGCCCTCGCTCTCGAGAACGGGCACGATCATGGCCACGAACTCGGGAGCATCCTCGACCACGAGGACCCTCGTCGTACCGCCACTCGCCACTGTCGCATCCTAGGTTGCTCCAGAGCTCTCCGGTGGGTCTCCTGGGGTGGGTCTCGATTCGCGCCGGGTTCGGTGCTCCTCCCCCCAGTCCCTTCCCTCAGGCCTACTGGTGGGAACACCTTCTGGGAGGTTTGTCGTTCGTGTGACCAGCAAGCCTCCCCGAAAACGGGAACTGCCGAGCCGCCCGACTTCGAGTCACCGCGCGGCCGGGCCCCGATGGCGTCGGAGCGGGGGAGGCGCCCGAAGATGGCCCCCGGTCAGCTGCGGTCGGTGCGCCGGGCCTTGCGCTGGCGGGCCCGGGCCGGAGCAGCCAGCTCCACCTTGCGTAGCCGCAGGGTGGTAGGGGTGACCTCGACGCACTCGTCGGCGGCCAGGTACTCGAGGGCTTGCTCCAGGTTGTGCCGCCGTGGCGGTTCAAGGCGGACCGTGTCGTCGCTGCCGGCGGCCCGCATGTTGGTCAGCTTCTTCTCGCGGCAGATGTTCACGTCCATGTCGTCGGCCCGGCTGTTCTCGCCCACGATCATGCCCTCGTAGACCTCGGTGCCCGGGTCGACGAATAGGGTGGCCCGCTCCTGTAGGGCGGTGATGGCATGGCCGGTGGTCCGGCCGGCACGGTCGGCCACCAGCGAACCGGTGCGCCGGCTGCGCAGCTCACCCTTCCAGGGGCACCATCCCTCGAACTGGTGGTGCAGCACCCCGGTGCCCCGGGTCTCGGTGAGGAACTCGGTGCGGAACCCGATCAGGCCCCGCGCGGGCACCACGTAGTCGAGACGCACCCAGCCCGTTCCGTGGTTGACCATCTGCACCAGCTCGGCGCTGCCGGCTGGCCAGCAGTTGGGTCACGGCGCCCAGGTGCGTGTCGGGTACGTCGATCACGGCTCGCTCGGTGGGTTCGTGCAGCGTGCCGTCGATCTCGCGGGTGAGGACCTCGGGCTTGCCCACAGTCAGCTCGAAGCCCTCTCGGCGCATGAGCTCGACCAGGACGGCCAGGGCCAGCTCGCCCCGGCCCTGGACCTCCCAGGCGTCGGGCCGGTCCAGGGGCAGCACCCGCAGCGACACGTTGCCCACCAGTTCGCTGTCGAGGCGGCTCTTGAGAAGCCGGGCGGTGAGCTTGTCGCCGTCGCGCCCTGACAGGGGCGAGGTGTTGACGCCGATGGTCACCGAGAGGCTGGGTTCGTCCACGGTGATGACCGGCAGCGGGTCGGGGTGGTCGAGGTCGGCCAGGGTCTCACCGATGGTGATCTCGGGGATGCCGGCCACCGCGATGATCTCGCCCGGCCCGGCCGACTCGACGGCGACCCGCTCGAGGGCGTCGGTGACGTAGAGCTCGCCGATGCGGGCCGTCTCGACCTGCCCGTCGGTGCGGCACCAGGCCACGTTCTGTCCCTTCTTGACGGTGCCGTGGCGCACGCGGCACAGCGCCAAGCGGCCCACGTAGGGAGAGGCGTCCAGGTTGGTGACCCAGGCCTGGAAGGGGTGGGCCGGGTCGTGGGTGGGCGCGGGGAGGTGGTCGAGCAGGGTTGTGAAGAGGGGCTCGAGGTCAGTGCCGGGTCGGGCGGGGTCGAGGGTGGCGGTGCCGGCCCGGGCGTTGCAGTAGACGATGGGGAACTCGATGTGGTGCTCGCCGGCGTCGAGGTCCAGGAACAGTTCGTAGACCTCGTCCACGACCTCGGCGATGCGGGCGTCGGGCCGGTCGACCTTGTTGACCACCAGGACGAGGGGCAGGTCCAGGGCCAGGGACTTGCGCAAGACGAAGCGGGTCTGGGGCAGGGGGCCTTCGCTGGCGTCGACCAGCAACACGACGCCGTCCACCATCGTCAGGCCCCGCTCTACCTCACCCCCGAAGTCGGCGTGGCCTGGCGTGTCCACGATGTTGAACTTGGTCCCCCTCCAGGTGACGGCGGTGTTCTTGGCGAGGATCGTGATGCCCTTCTCGCGTTCGAGGTCCATCGAGTCCATGACCCGGTCTGTGGGTTCGACGCGGTCGCCGAAGGCGCCGGACTGGCGCAACATGGCGTCCACAAGAGTGGTCTTGCCATGGTCGACGTGGGCCACGATGGCGATGTTGCGCAGGGACTCGACGGGAAGCACGGCACGACCTCAGCGGGTACCCGGTGCTTCCGGGCACGAAGGCTCAATCGTACTGGCGTCGCACCCGAACCCGACCATCGCGCCGGTGCCGTCGGCCCCCGGACAGCTAGCCGAACGCCAGGTCGGCGACAGCCGCGGCCTGGTGGAGGGCCCTTGCCTGTCCTGCCTCACCCGGCCAGTAGAGCTGGGTGAGGAAGGACGACACCAGCTGGTTGAGCACCACCGGCACCAGCGTGTCGAGGGGGACGGTGGGCGCGCCGGGGCCCCCGTAGAGGTCGGCCAGCCAGGCGCGGAGCGCCGATTCGACGGTGTCGAGCAGCTCACGCCCCACCGCCAGCGCGCAGGGCTCGCGCCCGCAGGCTCTCGCCGACGAGCAGGCGCCAGATCGGCTCCTCGGCCTGCGCCCCCTCCCACAGGGCCAGCACCAGGGCCACCAGGCGGTCCCGGGGGGGCTGGGTGGGGTCGACGGGTGCCGGCGCCTGGAGCCGCAGCGTGTACTGGCGTTCCTCGATGACCGAGCGCAACAGGTCGGCCTTGGAGGGGAAGTAGTGGTAGATGGCCGCCACGTTCAGGTCGCAGGCGCGGGCCAGCTGGCGCATCGAGGTGGCCCCCGCGCCGTGCTCGGCCATGAGCGTCAGGGCGTTGTCGAGGATGCGCTCGCGTTGGTTGGTGACGGTCGGCCGCCATCGGTGGATCTCAGTGGGTGACCGGGCAGGCGGTGAAGCGGGCCGGCAGGTGCTGGAGGGCCAGCACCAGGGACGAGTCTCCCCGCTCGAGCGGCACTGCGTCGGGCACGGTGATGTCGGGGAGGCGGCCGAGCAGTTCCTGGAACACGGTCTTGACCTCCATGCGGGCCAGGTTGGCGCCCAGGCAGTAGTGGGGGCCGATGCCGAAGGCCAGGTGGGGGTTGGGGTCGCGGTCGAGGATCAGCTCGTCGGGCCGGTCGAAGACGTTTTCGTCGCGGTTGGCCGACTGGTAGAGCAGCAGGACCCGGTCGCCTTCGGTGAAGTCGACCCCTCGGTAGTTGTGGTCGTGGGTGACGGTGCGGATGAAGCCCATGACCGGCGACACGTAGCGGATGAGCTCGTCGACCGCCATGTCGACGAAGGCGTCGTCGTCGAGGTTGTCGACCAGCCGTGCCCGCTCCTCGGGGAACAGGCTGAGGGCCAGCAGGCCTCCCGAGATGGCGTTGCGGGTGGTCTCGTTGCCGGCCACGAGCAACACGGCCAGGAAGGCCAGAAGTTCGTCGTCGTCGAGCTCGCCCCGCTCGGCCAGCAGGCGGGCGGCCGCCTCTTCGTCGACGCCCTGGAGGGCGATGTGGTCCTTGGTCAGGTCGCCTGCGTCGAAGGCCTGGGTGAGGACGCCGATCAGGTCGTCGCCGGTGGGCTTGGCGCGGCGCTCGGCGATGAGTCCGAGGCACATCGTCGGCGTACTCGCCGAACGACTCGGCGGCAGCTTGGAGCACGGGTGCGGTCGGGTCGACGTGGCCGTCGCCGGCCATCATGTCGTCGGACCAGCGGTACATCTGCAGGCGCTGGTCGGGGTCGAGGCCCATCAGCTCGCAGATGATGATGAGCGGGACGTGGATGGCGAAGTCCTCGACGAAGTCGATCTCGCCCCGGTCGGCGATCTCGTCGATGATCTTGTTGGTCAGCTCGCGCACGTGGGGGATCAGCTCACGTACCCGGCGGGGGGTGAAGCCCTGGTTGATCAGGCGGCGCTGGCGCAGGTGCTCCTCGCCGTCGAGGGTGATGATCGACATGTCGCCGGCGATGACGGGGCGCACTCCGTAGCCCGAGCAGTAGGTCTCGGGGGTGCGCGACACGTGGAAGACGTCGGCGTGGCGGCTCAGGACCCACAGGTCGTTGGTCTCGTCGCGATAGATGGGGGCGTTGGCCCGGAGCCAGCGGTAGTCCTCCCACGGGTCGTCGAAGAAGCCGGGGTCACAGAGGTCGAGGGTTCGGGGTGCGGTGCGGGACATCCCCCGAGTTGAGCAAACGTTCGTTCAGGAGTCAACAGGGGCAAAGAAGGGGCCTCAGACCTTCTCGGCGCACACGATCTTGCGGGCGCTGATGCTCTCCCAGGCTTTCTGGTCGTTGGGGAAGAAGAACTCGAGTTGCTGGACCATCAACCCGGCACTGGCATCGGGGGAGGGGCCAGGGATGCGCAGCGGTCCTCGCCGTGGCTCAGCAGTTCGTCCACACCGGGATACTCGTCGCCGAAGACATCGGCCAGACGCAGGATGGCGAACGCCTTGTAGTCGGCGTCGGGACTGGAGCAGGGCACCGGATCGAGGTTGAAGGCGACGATGTCGGGGTTCTCGAAGCAGTCCCCGGCTTGGACCCGGATGGTCGATGGTTGGTTCATGAAGTTGGCCACGACCACGATGATGCCGACCAGTGCCGACACGCCCAACACCGCGCCCACAACCTTGATGGGGATGGGCCTGCGGGCCGGTTTGGGGGCCGACATCTTGGCCTTGCCCTCCAGCACCTCCCGGGCCTTGCGCACTTGGGAGGCGGTGAGGCGGTGGTCTGGACCCCTTGCCGCCGTCCCCGACACGGTGACCAGCGCCATCGCCTCCTTCACGCTGATCCCCAACTCGGAGGCCAACTCGGCCACCGTGCGCTCGCCCGGATCCTGTCCTCCGAAACCCTCCATGTATTCCTTGTCGGCCGGCGGCGCTGCCGCTTTAGCCGGCTCGGCCCCTGGTCGGTTCAGCCGGCTCTGGAGCTGGTGGGCTCAGCCGCCGGATTCGAGCGCGGCAACCGCCAGGCGGGCCACCTCGCTCACGCTGGTGCTGGACACCGGATCTTCGGCTCCCGGGGAGGCCCTGCCCCCGAAGGACCCGGCCCGGGCCACGACCATGTCCTGGCTGGGGAGCACCAGGACGATCTGGTTTCCCATGCCCAACGCGGCGTATGCATCTGGGGGTGCGTCGGGCCAGAACGGGCCATCTATGACCTGGCCCGTCCCCGGCAGTAGCGCGCCGGTCGGTGGGTTCAGCCACCAGAGGAACCCGTAGGCCGGGTTCAGGTCCTGGCTGGCTGTGGTGGCTTCGGCCACCCAGGCGGGCGACACCAGCTGGGCTCCGTCCCACCACCCCTGCCGTAGGAACAGGTAGCCGAAACGGGCCATGTCGTCACAGCCGGCCTGCACTCCCATGAAGGTGGGTTCGGTTCCCGACGGATCGGTCGAGTACTCGCTGGTCATCCCGGTCGGCTCGAAGAGGTGCTCGGCGGCGAAGTCGTTCACGCTGGAACCGGTGGCCTCGGCCAGGACCCGCTCGAGGGTCTGGATGGCCGAGTTGTTGTACTCCCAGTGCTCGCCGGGCTGGAACTGCTGGTCGAGGCCGACGGCGAACTCGGTGCGGTTGGGGGCGGTGACCATCTCGACGTAGTCGGTGCGGAAGTCGTAGTAGCGGCCCGAGTCGTTGGACAACAGGTTGCGTACGGTCACCGTCTCGCTGTCGGTGCCCTGCCATTCACCGATGAAGTCCGAGGCTGGCTGCTCGATGTCGACCAAACCTTGGTCCTGGGCGATGCCCACCAGGGTGGAGCTGACCGACTTGGAAGCCGAGAAGATCTCCTGGTTGCTGCCGGCGTCGGTGCCGTTCCAGTAGCGCTCGTCCACCACCACCCCGTCCTTGACCACCATCAGGCAGTTCGAGTTCGTGCCCTCCAGGTAGGTCGCCAGCGTCTCGAGGCCCTCGGCGGACATCCCCACCTCGGCTGGGTCCAGGTGAGCCCACTCGGGGTCCGGGTAGACCCAGTCTTCGCTGCCGGCGGGAGCCGCGGTGTCGCCGTTGCCCGCGGCGGTCGTTGTGGGTGTCGGTTCGGAGTCGTCGGTGTCAGGTGGGGCGGCGCTGCTGCCGGGGGCGGCGCTGCTGCCGGGGGCAGTGCCGCTGCTGCCGGGGGCAGTGCCCGCGGGCGGGGGATCGGTGGTGTCAGCGGCGTCGGTACCTTCGTCGCCGCCTCCGCAGGCGGCCACGGCCAGAGCGAAGGCGACAGCGAGGGCGAGCGCGTGGTTTCGGCGGCGGGTGCTCATGGTCGTGACCGTAGTCACCGCCGCATCTCCCCGGCGTTCGCAGGCCGGCCGTGCCCGGCGGGTACCGCTCCGGGCACCGTCACTCAAGGCACCAGGGCCAGCTTGCCGGTGACCCGCCGGGCCAGCAGGTCCGCCAGCGCCCGGGGAGCTTCGGCCAGGGGACGTACCGTGGGCTCGGGAGGGTGGAGCCGCCCGGCGGCCACGCGATCGAGAGCTTCGGTCAACAGGGCCCGCTGCTCGCCGGGATTGCCCAGCATCCAGGCTCCCCAGTCGATCCCCAGCACCTGCCGGTTGCGTAGCAGCACCTGGTTCAGGGGCAAGCTGGGGATGGCCCCCCCGGCGAAGCCGATCACCAGGTAGCGGCCGGTGGTGCCCAGGGCCCGCAGGGCCGGCTCGGCCAGGGCGTCACCCACAGGGTCGACGACCACGTCCACGCCGCCGCTGGTGCTTCCCCCCTCGGCGGCCAGGGCCCGGGCGCGGGTCTTGAGGTCCTCGTTGCCGTAGTCGACGGTGGCCTCTGCCCCCGCCTCCCGGCAGGCCACGAGGCGCTCGGCCGATGAGGCGGCCGCGATGACGTGGGCTCCCACGGCCAAGGCCACGTCGATGGCAGCTCGTCCCACACCTCCGGCAGCCCCCAGGACCAGCACCCACTCGCCGGGTTGCAGCCGCGCCCGCCGTTCCAGGGCGTACACGGCTGTCGAGTACGACTGCACGAACACGGCTGCCTGGGTGGCCGTCATCGCCGGGGGGATCGCGACCACCTGCTCGGGCCGGGCCCGCACCTGGTCGGCGAAGCCACCGAGGCCCACCGTTGCGATGACACGGTCGCCAGGAGCAACTGCATCGACTCCGGTTCCGACCGCTCGCACGATTCCGGCCACCTCGCCGCCGGGGACGAAGGGCGTCGGGGGCTTGATCTGGTACTCGCCCTGCACGAAGAGGGCGTCGACGTAGTTGACTCCGGCGGCCTCGACGTCGACCACCACCTCGCCCGCTCCGGGTACCAGGTCCGGTCGTTCCTCGACCAGCAGTGACTCGACAGGTCCGATCTGGGGGCACACCACCACGCGCATGGCTGGGCAGCCTACCGGGTGCCCCGGAAGCGGTAACCAGGCCCCTACGCTCTGGCGGTGCCTCGCCCGACCAGCCCTCCAGCTGACCGGCACACCCCGGCGCGGGTGCGGCTCGTCTGGTTCGGGGCGGTTGTGGCGGTGGTCCTGGTGGCCCTCCTGGTGTTCGCCTCGGTGGCCACGCCCTCGGAGCTGACCGTTGCCGACGCCGTGCTCCTCGGTGTCGTGGAAGGTGTCACCGAATACCTGCCCATCAGCTCCACGGGCCACCTCACCGTCACCCAGCGGTTGCTCGGCATCGGTGACACCGCTGCCGAGAGGCCCGCGGCCGACGCCTACGCCATCGCCATCCAGGCCGGCGCCATCCTGGCGGTGGTCGTGCTCTACCACCACCGGATCCGGGCCCTGGCCCGGGGCCTGGTGGGTCGCGACGCCGAGGGTCGTCGGTTGGCGGCGGTCCTGGTCGCGTCCATGGTGCCCGCGGGGATCCTGGGCCTGGTTCTGGGTGACGCCATCAAGGAACGGCTCTTCGGTGTCGGTCCCGTCGCCATCGCCTGGCTGGTGGGGGCGGTGGCCATCCTGGTGCTGGCGCCCCGCTGGCGCGAGGGCACCGCGGCCCTGGAGTCACTCACGGTGCGGGACGGTCTGGTGATCGGGCTGGCCCAGGCGCTGGCGCTGTGGCCGGGGGTGAGCCGCTCGCTGGTCACCATCCTGGCCGCCCTGGCCCTGGGGTACGCGATGGGTGCAGCGGTCGAGTACAGCTTCCTGCTGGGTCTGGGCACCCTGGGCGCGGCCACCGCCTATGAAGCCGTCGTCGACGGGGCGCTCATCGTCGAGGCCTTCGGGCTGGCCGCACCGCTGTGGGGCTTCGCGGCTGCGTTCGTGTCGGCGGTGGCAGCCATCCGCTGGATGGTGTCCTACCTCGAGCACCACGACCTCGCCATCTTCGCCTGGTACCGTCTCGCCATCGCCGCCCTGGCCGGGATGCTCCTGGTGACCGGCGTGGTCTGACCTGCCGCCGCCCTGTCCGCAACCAGGAGAACGCCGCCGGTCAGTCGCTCGTCGCCAGCCCGACCGGGCAGGTCACCCCGGTGCCACCCAGCCCGCAGTAGCCGCGGGGCACCTTGTGCAGATACTGCTGGTGATATGCCTCCGCGTAGTAGAAGGCCCCGGCGGGGGCCAACTCGGTGGTGATGTCGCCGTAGCCGGCGGCCCGCAGGCGCTCCTGGAAGCCCTGACGGGTTGCCTCGGCGGCCCTGCGCTGGGCGTCGTCGCTCCAGTAGATGGCCGAGCGGTACTGGGTGCCGAAGTCGTTGCCCTGGCGCATGCCCTGGGTTGGGTCGTGGCCCTCCCAGAACGCCCGCAGCACCTCTGCGAGGGGGAGGACCTGGGGGTCGAACACCACCAGGACGGCCTCGGTGTGGCCCGTACGTTCCGAGCACACCTCTTCGTAGGTGGGGTTGGGGGTGGCGCCGCCCGCGTAACCCACCGCGGTGGTCCAAACGCCCTCCTGACGCCAGAAGAGGCGCTCGGCCCCCCAGAAGCAACCCATGCCCACCTGGATCGTCTCGTGGCCCGGAGGGAAGGGGGGTACAAGAGGTTTGCCGAGCACGGCATGGTGGATGGGGACCGGTATCGCCTCGGCTCGCCCGGGAAGGGCACGTGAGGCGTCGGGTAGGTCGAGCTCGGTGCGGTGACGGAACAGGCCCATGGGAGGCGCTCCGGGGTCGTGAGGGACGGTGGTCGACGAGACTCCGGTCAAGGCTAGACCGGGGTACGGGAAAGCGGCACCGGACATCGGGCGTGTCCCGATCCCATCGGGGCAGTGGAGCCAGCGCGATCTCATCGGGAGTTAAGGCGCATCTCATGGTTGTCACATAGTCGGCGCGGATCCTGATGCTGTCACCGCACCCCTGACGACCAAGGAGGCCGTCCCATGAAGTCAACCCACCGTCTCGTCGCCGCCGGCACCGCCGGGCTGCTCACCATCGGAGCGCTGGGCATCCTGCCCGCCGCTGCGCAGGAAGGAGGCGACGCCCCGTCCGCATCCGAAGACCGTCACCCCGCGGGCAAGGAACGGCGCGAGCACCGCAAGGCTGCCCTCGCCGAGCAGTACGGGGTGAGCGTCGACGAGCTCGAAGCGGCCCGCCATTCCGCCCACGAGGCCGTCGTGGCCGAGTTCGGCGAGATCGATCGCGACGACCCGCCGAGCGACGAGGAGCGCGCCGCCCGCCGGGCCGCCTTCGACCAGGCGCTGGCCGACGCGCTGGGCATCAGCGTCGAAGACCTGTCCGATGGACGCCTGGCGGTGTTCACCTCCGGCCTCGACCAGGCCGTCGCCAACGGACGCCTCACACAGGAAGAGGCTGACGAGATGCTCGCCGCCTTCAACGACGGCACCCTGAGAGAGCTCCTGCGCGAGAGGTTCGGGGATCGCTTCGGTGAGCGCCCAGGGCCCAGGGGACGACGCTGAGCATCTGGGGTCCTCACCACCCCCCCCACCCACCCCCCATCCCCTAACCCCCCTAACCCCCCTCACCCCCCCTCACCCCCCCTCACCCCCACCAACCAGCAGACAGCAGGCCTCGGCAGTGCCGGGGCCTGCTGTCTGCTCGCTAGCGTTCGGCCCCATGGCTACCGAACACCTGACCCCCGAAGAGGCCGCCTCCAGGTTGGAGCGCACCGACACCCTGGGGATTCCCCTGGGTCCAGGCCATCCCGTCGGTCTGCTGCATGCTCTCGGAGCGCGTGACGACTGGGAGAACCTCCAGGTGGGCGGCGCGCTGCTCACCGATCTCTACGAGCTGTTCACCCGGCCCGGCGTGCAGTTCCGCTCGGGGTTCTTCGGTCCGGCCGAGCGCTTCCTGGCGGCATCGGGCGCCGACATCCGATTCGTTCCGGGCGACTTCCGCCGTTTCGGGCCCATCCTCGAGGCGATGGCTCCCCGGGTGCTGGCCACCGCAGCGGCCCTGCCCGATGCCGAGGGCCACCTGAGCCTCTCGCTGCACGCGGGAGCCACGGTGGGCGAGTTGCACCGGGCCGGAGCCGACCCCGACCGGGTCCTGATGGTGGAGGTCAGCCCCAACTACCCGCCCACCCTCGGCCTGCCCCCTCGCTGGCCGCACCGGCTGCATCTCGACGAGGTGGACGTGCTCATCGAGACCGATCGGGCCCCCGTGGTGATAGACGACCCGCCGCCCAGCGAGGTCGAGTTGGCCATCGCCGGCCACGTGGCCGCCTTCGTCACCGACGGCTCAACCTTGCAGACGGGCATCGGGGGGATCCCTTCGGCAGTGGCGACCGTGCTGGCCGAAGGTGAGCGGGGCGACTTCGGCGTGCACTCCGAGATGTTCACCAACGGGCTGATGCGTCTCCACAAGGCCGGGAAGATCACCAACTCCCACAAGGGCGAGTTCGAGGGCTACTCGATCACCACCTTCGCCGCGGGTAGCACCGAGCTGTACCAGTGGCTGGCCGGCGAGGGACGCGAGCTCGTGCGCTTCCTGCCCGTCGAGGTGGTCAACTCGGCCCAGGTGATCGCCGACAACCACCGGTTCGTATCCATCAACGGTGCAATCAGCATTGACCTCTACGGCCAGGTGGTGGCCGACACCGTGGGGGCCACGCAGTTCTCGGGTATCGGTGGCCACGAGGACTTCGTGGCGGGTGCCGGCCTCGAGTTGGAGGATCGCTCCCTGCTTTGCCTGCCCGCCACGGCCACCGTCGAGAGCGAAATGGTGTCGCGGATCGTGGCCGAGCTGCCGGCAGGATCGATCGTCACCACGCCCCGCCACCAGGTCGACGTGGTCATCACCGAGTACGGCGCGGCCGAGGTGGCAGGCCTCACGGTGGGCGAGCGGGCTCGGGCCCTGGCGGGGATCGCCCACCCCGAGGTGCGGGCCGAACTGGTGGCCGCGGCAGCCTCCCTGCGCTGACCCGCCCGCGACACAGACGTTCTGGGGCCTGCAGCGTTGCGGTTTCCGCAACGCTGCAGGCCCCAGAACGGCTCGGTGGTGTACGGCTCGGTGGAGAGCGCTGGAGGGGGCGGGGGTACGCTCCGGAGGTGACCGGTGCTTCGGCCGAGGCTGGCAGCGGCCGGGACGGTGTCTGGGCCCCGGGCCGGCGTGGACTCACCACCGGGTTGATCCTGACCGTGACCGTGGTGGCCACCGAGGCTCTGGCGGTCAGCGCCGTGATGCCCGAAGTCGAGGCCGAGCTCGGTGAGCGCTGGCTCTACGGCTGGGTCTTCTCGGGCTTCTTCCTCGGGAACCTGGTCGGCATCGTCGTGGCCGGGAGGGCTGCTGACCGGGTGCATCCCTGGCGCCCCTTCGCCGCCGGGCTGGCGCTGTTCGTGGCCGGGCTGCTTGCAGCCGGTTCGGCCCGCTCAATGGGGGTGCTGGTCGTGGCCAGAGTGGCCCAGGGGATCGGCGCCGGCGCGCTGCCGGCGACGGCCTACGTGTGCATCGCACACGGGTACCTGCCCGAGTCCCGCCCCCGCATGTTCGCCCTCCTGTCGACGGCCTGGGTGGTGCCCGGGTTGTTCGGTCCGGGGTTGGCGGCGGTGGTGGGCGACCGATGGGGGTGGCGCTGGGTCTTCCTCGGCCTGCTACCTGTCGTGGTCGGCGCCGGGACGTTCGCGGTGCGGGCCGTGGGTTCGGGAATCCCCGACACAGCGGGTGCCGCCCCCCCTGGCGGTGTACTGGACCCCGCGACCCCACCCGCGACCCCACCCGAGACCCCACCCGCGACCGCAGGTCCGGCGACCCTGCGGGCTGCGGTGATGTTGGCCATGGCTGCCGCGGTGGCCCTGGCGGGGTTGACCACCGAGGTGTGGGTGGTGGGCCTGCCCGTGGCGGTCCTGGCCCTGGTCGGGGCCACCGTGCCCTTTCGCCGGCTCACGCCTCCCGGCACGCTCCGGGCCCGCCCTGGTCTGCCGGCGACGGTGGCGGCCC
Organism: uncultured Actinomycetes bacterium; assembly: GCA_963719935.1. Taxonomy (GTDB): domain Bacteria; phylum Actinomycetota; class Acidimicrobiia; order Acidimicrobiales; family CAVRDY01; genus CAVRDY01. Next base: position 188,515 of record CAVRDY010000001.1, read on the forward strand.
GAGGACTTCTCACCGCAGCGTTCTTCTCGGCTGACACCTTCGTGTCTCTCGCCCTACGTGGCGTCCGGGGAACCGAAGCCTGGGTGGTGGGAGCCGCCCTCACCGGTATGACTCTCACCTGGGCTGCTGGGGCCTGGCTGCAGGAACGGACCCTGGCCCGGCGTGGACCCCGCCGTCTCGTCCGCGCCGGCTTCTCTGGATTGGCCCTGGCGTGGGCGGGGGCAGCGACGGGACTGGCCCTCGAGGTGCCCGTGCCCGTCCTGTTGGGGTCGTTCTGGTTGGCCGGGCTGGCCATGGGCCCGGCCTATGCCACGATCTCGGTGACCACCCTGGCCCAAGCGGCTCCGGGGGCCGAAGGCCGGGCCTCCTCGGCGCTCCAGCTGACCGACGTGCTCGGCGTCGCCCTGGGCGCGGGACTTGCCGGTGCTGTGGTGGCTGCCGGTGACTCTGCCGGTGTCGATCTGCGTTGGTCGCTGGTGGCCGTCTTCGGGCTGGCCGTCGCACTGGCTTTGGGTGGGGTGCTGGTGGCGGGACGGCTTCCCCTCGGGCTGCGCCGGGCCCCAGCAGTCGTCTGACCCCACCACTCGTCTGACCCCACCAGTTGTCTGACCGTGGTGGCCCGGTCGTGCTGCCCTCTGCGGCCGATCAGCCGGCGATTTGCTGGTTGGCCCAGTCCCAGTTGACGAGGTGGTCGAGGAATGCGGCCACGTAGTCGGGGCGGGCGTTGCGGTAGTCGATGTAGTAGGCGTGCTCCCACACATCGCATGCGATGAGTGCCTTGGCGCTGTGGCGCAGGGGCAGGTCGGCGTCATGGGTGGAGATGATCTCCAGCCCGCTGCCCGAGTCGACCAGCCAGGCCCAGCCCGAACCGAAGTGGCCGAGGGCCTCGGCCGTGAAGCGCTCACGGAAGGCGTCGTAGCCGCCGAAGGCCGAGCCGATGGCGTCGGCCACCGCACCCGCGGGTGCCCCGCCCCCGTTGGGGGTCATGGAGCTCCAGTAGAAGCTGTGGTTCCAGACCTGCGCGGCGTTGTTGAACACTCCTCCCGAAGCGCCGGCGACGATGTCTTCGAGGCTCTTGCCCGCGTCGTCTGTACCTTCGATGGCGGCGTTCAGCTTGTCGACGTATGCCTTGTGGTGCTTGCCGTGGTGGAACTGGAGCGTCTCGGCGCTGATGTGGGGGGCCAGGGCGTCCTGGGCGTAGGGCAGAGCTGGAAGTTCGATGGCCATCGGTGTGCCTCCTGGGTCCGGTGCGGAACGACGGCTCACCCTACCGGAGCGGATCCCCGACCCCACCGGGTCACGCTACGGCGACCAAACGGGGTCGTGGCTACGGTGGCCCGAAGATGTCGTGCAGTGGAACGAGCCGGGTGCTGGTGGTCGTCCTCCTCCTCTTGGGCGCAGGAGCCTGCGGTGAGGGCGAGCGCGCGTCCGGGAACCCGTCACCGGCCGGCGGGGCAGCCGAGCCGGCGACAACCGTCGATCCCTCAACCGGCCCGGTGCCCAGCACCGAGGCGAGCACAGACACGACCGCCCCAGACGTGACGGGCCCACGAGCGGGGGGCACGTCGGGCTGTGGCACCACCCCGACCGGGGTCGACGACCACAACGTGGTATCCCGCCGGATCCCCTCGGCCGGTGGCGAGCGGGACTTCCTGGTCTACGTGCCCGACAGCTACGACCCCGACGTGCCCACACCTGTGGTGGTGACCTTCCACGGCGCGGGATCGAACAAGGAACAGCAGCTCGCGTACAGCGGCTTCGGTCCCCTGGCCGATCGCGACGGCTGGCTCGTGGTCGCCCCCGACGCGCTGGGTGAGCCCCGACGCTGGAGCCCCTTCGGAATCGGGGGGATGGCGGGCATCGAGGGGATCCGCGACCTCGACTTCTTCGAGGACACACTCGACACGGTCGGCGACGAGCTGTGCGTCGACCCCAGCCGGATCTATGTGGCGGGGATGTCCAGTGGCGGCTACATGTCCGCAGCCGTGGCCTGCGAGCTCGGCGACCGGGTCGCAGCCGCCGGCCCGGTGACCGCCACCATCTACGCCGAGCGGGCCTGCTCGGGAGCACCTCCGATGCCCTACGCCTACTTCCACGGCACCGACGACCCCGTCGTGCCGTTCCTGGGTCCGGTGCCCGGCCCCGGCGGCGAGCCCGGACCGGGCAGCGCCGAGTTCTCCTCCCAGGCCTGGGCCGAGCACAACGGCTGTGATGCCGAGCCGACCGACGAGCGGATCGGCACCCAGGTAGTGCACCGTTCCTGGTCGGGTTGTGACGCCCCCACCCACCTCTACATCGTCGAGGGGGGTGGTCACACCTGGCCCGGGTCGGTCGTGGACCTTCCCCAGTTCGGGGCCACCACCCCCGACATCTCGGCCACCGAGGTCCTCTGGGAGCTCTTCTCCGTCAGCCGCCGCCCGACCTCCTGAACCGGCGCGCTCTCAGTCCAGGTCGAGGACCAGGTCGCCGGGGCAGTCGAGCACCCACGCGGGGGCGTCTCCCAGCGGGGTGGCAGGCTCCGCAGTCGGGCCTCGGACAACGCCCTGCACGCCCGAGACGGCCAGGTCGAGGCCAGGCAAGTGCCAACGGGCTCCGCCGGAGAGCACGGCGTCGAGGTCGGCGCCATCCAGACCAGGGACGTACAGGGTCAGCGTGACCGACGCCCCGGCGCCCTCGGCGCGGGGCAGGCGGACCGTGCCCGCCTCGGCGACGGCTCGGGAGGGTCCGTCCCGGCGGGCCACCAGCCATCCAACTCCCCCCGGGCTGGCCCACAGGGCGGCGGCCCCCACGTACTGGTCCCACCACGACAGGTCGACCGAGCAGGACTCTGCGCCCAGTGCCACCTTCTCTTCCGACCACCCCGTGGCCCGGCGGTCGGGGCTGAACGCCCCATCGCCGGGCGCTCCGTCGCTGACGGCCCCATCGTTGGCGGACGAGACCACCTGGTTCACCGAGCGGACCCCGGTCGGTGCCGCCGCCGTGGCGACCGCGGTGGCGCCCGGATTGGGCGAGGCGGTGGCCAGCACCGCGGTGACCGCCCCGGCGAACAGGTCGTGACCGTGGCGGGCCGCGGGGTCGAGGCGGGGGAGGGGAGCGTGGTCCCGGCCCGCCGCCGCCCACAGCCACAGCGACAGCTTGCCGACGTAGGCGTGCAGATCCATCCCGTAGGTGCGGGTGTGAGGTGGGCACAGGTTGCCCAGACCGGAGTGCCACCAGCGGCCGATGTCGGCCCACAGGGCGTCCTCGATCTCCTGGCCCGCCGCTGCCAGCTCTATTGAGGGGGCCAAAGCCCGCCAACCTGCCAGTGCCCACAGGTCCACGCCGTAGTAGGTGGGTGAGTTGTACTCCTCGAAGCAGCCGTGGCGCCTGAAGTGCGCAGTGACCGCCGCTGCGTGCCGCTCGCCGGCCCGCACCCAGTCGGATTCGCCGAGCCGGTGCCCGGCCCCCACCTCGAGCCAGGCCTGCATCAGGGCGATGTTGGCGTAGGAGGGCGGAACCCGGTGCGGGGGCTCACCGACGACGGCCAGGCGGAGGGCACGATCCATGCGGGCCACCAGCCCGGCGTCGAGGCGGTCCTCCCATCCGGCCAGGATCACGAGGAACGCGGTGCCAAGGAACTGGCGCCAGTTGGGGTCGTAGTCCTCCCACATCACCGGGGACCTCACGGGTGGGGTGGGTGACTCGGCGAACATGGCGAAGGTGCCGTGCCAGTCGGTGCCCTCCCGGTCGTACTGGAGGTCGCAGAGCTCGGTGAGGACGCGGGCGGCTCGGTCCCGGTCGCCGGGCCCGTCGCGCAGAAGCAGGCCGGCCGAGTACCAGGCGGACTGGGGGACCATGTGCAGGTGTCGCGGACCGTCGGCGGTTCTGGCGGTGAGCACCGCCTCGTGGCCGTCGGGTGCCCGGGGGAGCCCCCGGGACTCGTCCCACCACTGGTCACACCAGGCCAGCGTCGTGATGGCCAGGTCTCGGGCGTGGGAGCCCAGGTCGTCGAGGCTGGAGGGAAGCGGGCGGCTCGGGCCGGTTGTGCCGGTCACGGTTCTGGCCGGCGCTCGTAGTGCCAGCCCGCGTCGAGCATGACCAGTCGGTGGCGAGGGCCGGGGCGGTGCGGGTCCTCTCCCGGCGTGGCCGGGTCTTCCCCGTAGGCCGCGTCACCGTGCCACAGGGCGACCACCCCGCCTTCGACGGGAGCCACCTTGGTGGCGAAGTGCTCGGGAGTGCGGCCCTGGGTCCAGGCCACGGCGGTGGCCACGTCGTCGTGAGCGGCCAACTCGAAGAGGGTGACCCAGGTGGGTGGGGACAGCTCGACTTCCAGGATCTCGCGCCGGGCCAGGGCGTCGGCGGGGCGGAGCCAGGCGTGGTCGCGGATCTCGCCGTCGTCGATCACCACGTCCAGCCGGCCTCCCTCGGGGGCCTCGGTCAGGAAGAACCAGGTCGAGAAGCGCCTTGGGGTGATGGCCGGTGGTTCCCAGTGGCTGTAGGGGACCAGCCCATCGGGCGCCAGGGTGATCCCGGCCTCTTCCATGGCCTCGCGCACAGCTGCCCGCCGGTAGGGGTCCAGCTCCGTGTCGCCGGTCTCGCCGGTCCCGCCAGAATCGTCAGTCCCGCCGGTCTCGCCGGTGCTGTGGTCGGCGTCGTCGAGGCGCCCGCCGGGGAACACCCACATTCCTCCGGCGAAGGCCAGTTTGGAGTCACGGCGCAACATGAGCGTCTCGATGCCATCGGGGCCGTCGCGGGCCACGATCACGGTGGCTGCGGGGATGAGCCGGGTGGCGGGGCGGTCCTGTTCGTCGCGGGCCCACTGGCGGAAGCGGTGCTGGTCGGTCACGTTCGGATATCGCCGGTCAGGCGTCTCGCACCCGCAGGCGTACCCGCTTGTTGCCCCGGCCCTTCGACTCGGTCTTGTCGATCTCGATGCGTCCCACCTCGGCGGTGGAGCGCACGTGGGTGCCTCCGTCGGCCTGGCGGTCGAGGCCTTCGATGTCGACCACCCGTACCTCTCTCACGGAATCGGGCACGAGGTTGGTCTTGGTACGGACGAGAGCCGGGTCGAGGGCGGCTTTGTCCCGGGGCAGGAACGACACGTGGATCGGCCGGTCGGCGGCCACCTCGGCGTTCACGCGAGCGGCTACCTGTTCCTTGAATCCCTCGGGGAGCGGACCGAACTCGAAGTCCATGCGTGCGGCGAGAGGTTCCATGCTTGCGCCGGTCACGGGCACCTCCCACTCCTGCCAGATCACACCGCACAGCAGGTGCAGAGCGGTGTGGGTGCGCATGAGCTGGTGGCGGCGTTCCCAGTCGATCTCCTGGGTCACCACCTCGCCCACGGCCGGTCCGGGAGCGTCGAGGACGTGCCACACCACATCGCCGTCCTTGCGGACCGCGGTGACCCCGGCCCGCCCGTCGTTCCAGCGCAGCTCGCCGGTGTCGTGGGGCTGGCCACCCCCGGTCGGGTAGAAGACGGTTCGGTCCATGGCCACCGCACCGTCCTCACGGGCCACCACCCGTCCCTCGGTGGACCGCAGGTAGGCGTCGTCCAGGTACAGCAGGTGGGTCACGGACGGTCAGCCTAGGCCCAGGTCTCGACCGTCGGCCTCACGCAGGTCTGGACCGAAGACCCTGCCTACCCCTCGGTGAGGCTGTCGGTGAGTACGTCGTATCGGAAGATGAAGGCGGCCATGGCCTGGCGGGTGACGGGGTCGGTGGGGCGGTAGCTGCCGTCGGGGAATCCGGCGGCGATGCCGTTGTCGACGAGCCAGTCGATCTCGCCGCAGAACGGGTGAGAGGTGGTGACGTCGGTGAACTCGTCACGTCCACAGATCGGGTCGTCGCCGCGTGGGCTGCCGGTGAGGCGGTAGAGGAACGCCGCCATGGCCTGGCGGGCGACGGGGTCTGCGGGGTGGAACCCGCCGTCGAGGAACCCGGTGGAGATGCCCTCAGCCTTCATCCAGGCGATCTCACCACAGAAGGCGTGGGTGATAGCAACGTCGGGGAAGGGCGCGGTGACGCACGGCGGTGCTGTGGTGTTCGGGTTCGAGACGCGGTAGGTGAAGGCGGCCATGGCCTGGCGGGTGATGGCGCGGACGGGACGGTATGTGTCGTCGGGGAAGCCGGTCGACACGCCGCTGTCTGCCATCCACTGGATCTCGGGGCAGAAGGGGTGGAGTGCGGTGACGTCGACGAATGCGTCACCCAGGCAACCGGCGCGGGGTCGGGCGGTGTTGGACGGCAGCGACCAGGGTCCGGAGCCCACGGCATTGCGGGCACGCACCCGGAAGGTGTGGTCGGAACCGTTGGTGAGGCCTTCGACGAGGTCCTCGACCACCGGTCCGCCGGTGGTCTGGGTGGCGCCGCCGGGGGTGGTCTCGATCTCGTAGTCCAGGATCGCCGATCCTCCGTCGTCGAGTGGGGTGTCCCATCGGACGACGGCGTCGCCGTCGCCACCGATGGCGGACACGTCGAGGGGTGGCGAGGGCACGTCGGTGGCGGCCTGGGCGCTCGCGCAGCCAGTGGCGCCGTCGTCGTCGGTGACGCACACCTCGACGGTGAACGTGTCCGCTGTCGTGTAGCCATGGGTGGCCGTCACGGTGCCACCTCCGGTGTCGTCTCCTTCGACGGTCGCGGGAGACGGTGGGCTTCCGTCACCCCAATCGACGGTGGCGGTGTGGGTGTCGTCGACCCCGAGATCGGTGAACGTGGCCACTGCGGTGAGGTCGCGGGCTCGGGGTTCGGAATCTGACACCGACACCTCCCCCACTTCGGGGACTGCGTTGGTGATCTCGATCGGAGCAGCGGCCTCGTCACACGCCTCGTTGCCGTCGCAAGCCCTCACGGTGACCTCGTAGGTGCCGTCATCGCCGTAGACGTGGCGGCCCTGGCCCGAACCGAACAGGCCGCCATCTTGGATCTCGACCGTTTCGGGGCCCGAGCCGTCACCCCAGTCGACGGTCACCGTGTGGGTGTCCTGGGGGTTGGCGTCGGTGAACCCCGCGCCGAGCGCCACCTCGGTGCCCTCGACACCCGTCACGTCGTCGACCACGAGGGCCTGCGGTGCCCAGTTCGCGACAACCACCTCGACCTCCAAGGTGTCACAGCCCGTGTCGCCGTCGTCGTCGGTCACGCAGACCTCGACCGAGTAGGTGCCGGCGTCGAGATAGGAGTGCGACCCACCGGTGAGGAGGCCGGCACCCTCGAAGCCCTCCACCGCCACCGGCTCCACCGGCGACCCGTCATCCCAATCCACAGTCGCAGTGTGGGTGTCCGCCGTCCCCGGATCCGCATACGACGCCCCGTCCAGCACGAAGGAGGGACCGGACACGACGTCGGGGCCGGCGTCCACGGTTGGCGGCACGTTCGCCACGCGCGCGCCCATCGGCTCGCAGTGCGTCAGTCCATCGGTGGCGTCCTCTGCGCACACCTCCAGCTCGTACTCGCCGTTGTCCGCGTAGGCGTGCTCCGCGGCAGCGTCCCACAACCCTGGCCGGACCTCGGCCAGGGCGGTCTCCGCCGCCGGGGTGCCGTCACCGAAAGAGATCGTCGCCGAGACGACATCGGTGATCCCGCCGTCGGCCACCTGGGTCTCGAAGGACTCCACCGAGCCCTCGTCCACCTCGAAGTGTGGTGTAGGCACCTGGCCGACGCCTTCGACCAGCTCCTGGGATTGGGACAGAAGAGCGACCCGTCCGAGCGGGAAGGGATCGTCGGGGTGGGCGTCGGCCTCCAGCACGAGGATGTCGTCCAGCCACACCGAGATGTGCTCGGCCGAGTACTCCACCAACACGTCGTAGAGATCAGGCCTGCTGTAGAGAGGATCCACTGCCGAACCGGGGACGCGCCACCGGTAGAAGCCCGAGGTGCCACGCCCCAGGGCTTCGGGGAGCACCACGTCTGCGAGGACCTCTCCGCCCTGGTCGTCCTTGCACTTGTCCGAGCTCGCCGAGGGGATGTCGAAGGTGTGGCCGTACCAGTACTCGTCGTAGGTGCCCCAGCCGCGGTAGCGCATGAGCCTGGTTGTCTCGGCCGTGTGGAGGGAAGGCGACGGAGTGCAGCTGGGCGGAGCGAATCCGGGGTTGAGGGTGAACGCCACCCAGTCGGCGCCCGAGGTCGTCGTCTCGCCGGGCTGTAGCCCGAAGGCCACGCCCATGGCGTCATCGTCGTAGGGACTGACAGAGCCGAGTTGGAAGCCGATGCGGCTCTGGTCGGGCAGCTCGAAGTCGCTCATCAGGAGGTACGGGAAGTTGCTGTTGCTGTCGGACTGGGCGATCGACCCGTCAGAGGACGTCCGCCACGAACCGCCGGCCGTGCCCAACGGGTCACCTTCGCCCACGTACTCGTTCGCCCACGTGGTGATGTCGGCAGGGTGGATCACGGGCTCGGACGGGAGCACCTCCATCGGCGTCGGGGGCCTGGGGTTGCAGCCCGCTTTGCCGCCCGGTTCGGTGATGCACGCGACCGGGGAGACCGAACCCTGGCGGCGGAACGTGTGGGGGAGCACGAGGGCGGTTTCCTCGGGCGTGGCGCCCACCAGGACGCCGGCCTCGGTTGTGCCGTCACCCCAGTCGATCTCGTAGGGGAACTCCTCCCCCGAATACCGCAAGGGGTGGGACCAGGTGAAGGACAAGGTCGGTCGGTCGCCCTCCTGGAACGGGCTCCGTGGACCGAGCTCGAAGACAGGCGTCGGGGCCCACACCGTGGGCCGATCGCTCGCGTCCGGGGTCGTGGGGTTGCAGTCGTCGTCCTTGCCGTTGTTGGTGACCTCGAGACGGCTGCCGTTGACGAGAGGGTCGCCGTCTTCGCAGTCACCGGGGACCCTCCACAGGTCGCCGTCAGTGTCGGGACCGAAGGCGGTGACGACGAACTGCTGTGCGGCCGCGTTGCCGCCGGGGTCGGTCACGACGGCCTCGATGAGCGATGTGCCGGGGCTGGCCGGTGCCACGCCCGCATAGGCGGTACCGGACATGACGGGGACGCCGTCCTTGAACCACTCGACGTCGAGGGGCTGGGCTTCAGGGTCCGACACTGTGACCCCGAGGGCGACCGGGTCGCCGGGCCCCACCTCGACCACCGCGGGATCGGGGGTGAACGAATCGATGAGGGGCGAGAGGTCTCCCTGGGTGACGGTCACGGGGGCGAAGGCCACGTCGCTGCGGTTGGTGTCGTCGGTGACCCTGAGCGCGACCACGGTGTCACCCGACACGGCGGGGACGAGTTCAGCGGTCGTCCCGGTGGCGTCGTCGAAGTTGCCGTCGAGGTCGAGGTCCCACTCGAGGGTGGTGAGGGGCGCCGGGCCGGAACTGGCGGACGCGTCCACGATCACGGCGGTGCCAGTGGTCGTCACGTAGGGTCCACCGGCATCCGCTGTGGGCCGGGGAGCGTCGCGTCCTTCAGCCGCCACGGCGGCGATGACGTCTTCCAGGTCGGCCTTCAGCGAATCGAGGTCGGTCATCTGGGCGTCGAGGTCGTCTGCGTAGTCGTTCACCAGGTCAGGGAAGGTCAGGTATGTCTTGAACGTCGCGCGGATCTCCTCGAACTCGAGCAGCGCGACCATCTCGGCGTGGACCTGTTCTGCGGTGAGACCGCGGTTCTGGCCGTCGCGCTGGTCAGGGACGGCCCAGTTCGGCGACGACAGGTAGTCGTCGGCCCGGCCGGCCCACCTCTCCGCGTAGCGCTGGTAGATCACGGCGTTGGGTGTCCAGGCGTCAACGACGTCGCGCATGGCGTCAGATGTGGCAGTCGTGCGGCTCTGGACCAGTTCGATCAGCTCGATCGCGTCGCGAGCGTGAGCGGCCATCCAGTCGCCGTTTCCCACCTCGGCGGCACCTTGCTGGCGTTCGACCGCGGTGACCAGCGCCTGGAGCAGCGCGGCATCCACGGCGGTGGCCCGCGCCGCGTCGACCATGGCAACCTCGAGGGGCTCGTCGCTCGTGGCCGGTGGGACGGCGGTCGAGATCAGGGCGGCGTGGGCCTGGAAGTCCGGGTCGGGCGGGTCGGCGGCCAGCCCGGCCTGGGCCTTGTGCATCTGGAATATCGCCGTCCGGGCGACCGGCCGGGGATCGGGTAGCGCACTCCCGGCCAGCACCTGGAAGAGCCCGATGCTGAGGTCGGACGCGAAGGACAGCGAGATGTTGCCGCGGACCTTCTTCTCGGAGACGGCTCGCAGGATCGCGTCCCACGCCAGGTACGCCTCGCGGGCGTTTCCGGCCAGTGTGCGTGCCCGGGCCTTGGTTCCATCACCCACGACGGCCGGCTTGGTTCCTATCGGCACCGTGACCGATATGGCGGATGGGAAGACGGTGTCCTCGATGTCGACGAAGCGGTCCTGGCACTCGTCGACGACGACGTCGTAGGTGCCGGCCTGGATGGTTCCCCCGGGGGCGGTGTAGCCGAAGGTCTGGAAGATGAAGCCGCCACCGAGTCCGCCGAACACCACGTTGGGGACACCCGACACATCGTTGAGCTGGTTGCCGAGGAACCCCTGGCCTGCCGGGACGATGTACACGTCCGCCCAAGGCTGGAACACGTCGTTGATGCCGGTGGTGCGGGCGGCCCGCTTGTCGCAGTCGGGAATGAAGCTGATCACCCCGTTGGCCGTTATCGCCTCGTTGGGTCCGTAGCGGGCGGGATCGCCCGGTGCGTCGAAGAGAACCTGGGCGGTTCCGACCCTGAGAGGCCCGGCGCCCGCGTTGGCAACCGGGTCAGCGGGTACGAATGCCACAACCGAGGCCAGCCAGACGATCACCGCCATCGCCCCGATCGGCCTCCGGGCGGCGGCGGCAGCGGTACGTCTCGAACTCACCATGCAAGGAGCCTTCCAACGACGCCAGCTGTACACAGCCACCCGCAACTTCTGCGCCCGGAGGGAACCTAGGCCCCGTGTCCGGGGCCCGCCAATCGCATCCCGAGCGGGAAGCAGTGCACACCGCTAGGCGAAGTCGGGTGCCCCCACCGTTTCCTGACAGCTCGTGTCAGGCCAGGTGCCCGGGTCCTCCAGGAAGGCCTCGGTGATGGTGGTGGCGCAGGGGTTGGCGTTCCACACGCCGTGGCCGATCCCTTCGAAGACCACCAGCAGGCTGTTCGGCAGGGCCTCGGCCACCTGTTCGGCTCCCGGTGTGGGGGTCACCGGGTCATAGGTTCCTGACAGGACCAGCGTGGGTATCTCGGTGCTCACCGGTTCGGGAAAGTCCGCTCCGGCCGAGCCCGCGGGCCAGGACTCACAGAACGCGGGCGAGAACACGGTGAGCATCGTGGACCACCTGCCGGGGTCGGCCAGCAGCCCGGCGTCGGTGGCCGCAGTCTCCTCGGCCACCGGCGCCGCGTCGGCACAGCTCGTCGACAGGGCCATCCCTTCGGCCACGTCGTTGATGAAGGGGATTCCCTGGCCTGCCACCTGGTCGATGAGCCCGGTCTGGCCGCTGGCCAGCGCAGTGGCGAAGGCGGGCAGCACCGGGATCAGCTCGGTGTCGTACATGGCGGTGAACAACCCGGCCACGATGTCGTCGCCGGTGATGACCATGGGCCGCACGCCTCCGTCGTCACCGAAGTCGTAGGAGGTGCGGTAGGGCTCGGTGTTGAATCGGGCCACGATCTCTTCCAGGCCGGTGGTCAGGTCACCGTGGACGGCGGCGCATTCCGGGTCGGCGGCACAGCCGGCCGCAAGTTGGTCCAGGGCCCGCTGTGCGCCGTCGACGAGCTCGGTGGCAGACGCCTCGTCGGTGGGGTAGGTCGAATCCAGGATCACCGAACGGATTCCCTCGGGGTGGGAGCGGGCGGCTTCCTGGGCCAGGCGCGACCCGTAGGAGACGCCGAGCAGGTTCCACTCGTCGTAGCCCAGCGCCAGCCTCAGGTCGGCGAGGTCCGCGGCGTTGACCGGTGTCGAGAAGGCGGCCAAGTCGACCCCCTCGGCGACCAGGCGGTCCCGGCAGGCGGCGATCGCCTCCAGGGCCAGGTCGCGCTCCTCTTCGTAGGGGCGGGCGTCGCCGAACACCTCGAAGACGGCCTCTTCCATCTCGGGGCACTCGAGGTCGGGTTCGGAGGCGCCGGTGCCCCGCTGATCCCACACGATCACGTCGCGTTCGGCGACGAAGGGGGTCGTGGACCAGTACCGGGGGGTACCGCCTGGGAAGCCGGGCCCCCCCGAGAGGTACACCACCGGGTCGGGTCGGGGATCGGGCGAGGGGGTGTGCAGCACGGTCACCGCCAGGCGGAGGGTGTCGCCGTCGAATGCGTCGCGCCGCTCGGGCACGACCAGCCAGTGGCATTCGGCCACCACTGCATCGGCCACGTCCAGGTTCGCCGGGCACCTGCGATCCTCCAGGACGGGGTCGGGCAGGGGAACCACGGTGGTGGTGCTGGTCCCGTCCTGTGTGTCGGTGGTGGTGGCGCGGCCTTCCTCGTTGCCGGTGTCGCGGTCGGCGTCGGAGTCCGAATCCGAACACGAACTCAGGGCCAACCCACCCATCATCACCGTCACCACGGCGGCCAGTGCGGCCGTCGCCGGCCGCCTAGGGATCCGTCGACCCGGAGCCCTCACCCTGGTTGCATCCCGGGGGTGCCCGCTTCGATCACGAAGGAGGCGTCGGTGTCAATAGGTGAAGTCGGTGTGATGGTGGTCTCCACCGTGCGGTAGTCGGTGGTCCAGAGCTCGGGGGTGACCGTGCACAGCATGTAGCCCCGCAGGGCAGCGTTGGAGTAGTGGACGTCTGGGAAGAGGTCGGCGAAGCCGGCGATGGCTTCGACCAGGTTGGGTGCCATGGCCGAACCCATCGAGGTACCGACGAACTCCGAGGCGATGATGGGCGCGGCGGGGTCGGCCTGGTCGATCCGCAGGTCACCGGCGGCCGAGAAGTGGATGTCGCCGGTGACCACCACCAGACCGGTGACGTCGTTGGCGACCACGGCGTCGAGCAGGCGCTGGCGGGCGGCGGGGTAGCCGTCCCACTGGTCGTAGTTGATGACGGCCTCACCGAGGCGGACATCGCCCAGGACGACCTGGTTGGCCAGCACCTTCCAGGCACACGGCGAGGCGGACAGCCCGTCGATCAGCCAGCCCTCCTGTTCGGTGCCCAGCATGGTGCGCTCGGGGTCGAGGGACTCTTCGCATGCCGGTTCCATGTCCAAGGTGGCGTCACCGCAGGCCTGGTCGCTGCGGTATTGACGCGAGTCCAGAGCAAAGAGCTCGGCCAGGCCACCCCAGCGGAACGACCGGTGGATCATCAGGTCGGCCCCCTCGGGGGGGTCGAGGCGCACGGCCTGGTGCTCGTACCAGGCCAGGTAGGCCGCGGCGCGGCGTTCGGCGAAGGCGTCGGGCCCCACGGGCGCTCCGTCTTCGGGAACCAGCCCGGCGTAGTTGTTGTCGACCTCGTGGTCGTCCCATACCACCACCCACGGGCAGGCGGCGTGGGCGGCGCGGAGGTTCTCGTCGCTGCGGTACAGGCCGTAGCGGTTGCGGTAGTCCTCGAGGGTGATCACCTCGTCGCTGTTGTGCTGGCGGACGGCCTCCTCGTTGATTCCGCTCTCGTAGATGTAGTCGCCCAGGAACACGACCAGGTCGAGGTCGGGCTCGTCGACCAGGTGGGGGTAGGCGGTCCAGTAGCCGTCCTGGTAGGCCTGGCAGGAGGCCACCGCGAAGCGCCAGCGCGCCACGTCGGCGTCGATGGCGGGGGCGGTGCGGGTGCGTCCGGTGGGGCTGGTGTGATCCCCCACCCGGAAGCGGTAGGCATACCACGTGTCGGCCTCGAGGTCGGTGGCGTCCACGTGGACGCTGTGGCCCAGGGCCGGGGTGGCCACTGCGGTGCCCGAGGCGACGAGGTCCCCGAAGGTGTCGTCGGTGGCCAGTTCCCAGGTGACGGGGACCTCGACGTCGGGCATCCCGCCGCCCGAGAGCGGCTCGGGGGCCAGGCGGGTCCAGAGCACGATCGCGGTGGGCAGCGGGTCTCCCGAACCCACCCCCAAGGTGAAGGGATCGCCGGGAAGGTCGGGGACCGGCAGTGAGGCGGCGGGACCGGTCGTGGTGCTCTCGCCGTTGCCCGCGGTGGTCGGGGCGGTCCCTTCCTGGTCGCCTTCGCCGGAGCTGCAGGCCCCGGCCAGCGCTGTGGCCACGACCGCGGCCAGGAACCCACGCCGGTCCATGCCCGGCAGGTTCGTGGCCAGGTGGGCCCCGTGGTGATCGGCGGGTGTGGAGGAACCTTGGGGAAGAGGCGTCGTCACGATCGCCAAGCATCGCATACTGCTGCCATAGCTTGGGGGCCCTAGGGTCCGTGGCCGGACACCGCCCATGGGGGTGTGTCCGGGGGGACTCACCGAGGGGAGCATCCATGCGACATCCGACGCGTCGATCAGTCCGTGGTCGGCGCGCACCCGGCGCACCCGCTGCGTTGCCGCACCCGGTGCGCACGTTGGCGGCCCTGGTGGTTCTGGCCACTCTGGCCGGTGCCTGTAGCTCTGGGGGTGTCGACGATGCAGAGGACGGATCTTCCTCGCTGCCCACCACCGTGCCCACCGCAGTGGGGGGAGGTCCGGCGGGCATCGACCCGGAAGCCGACCGTGGAGGGGGACGGGTCGACCTCGACGGAGATCTCGAGCCGGTGACCTTCGAGGTGAACCCGGGGGTGGAGACCCTCACGGTCACCGGGGCCGAAGCCGGCCAGTCCCTCACGCTGCTCACCAGCGGCGGTGTGCGGATCGTAACCGGCACCACCGACGACGCCGGGCAGCTCCACGTCGCCTACGTCCCCGACCAGTACCTGGAGGTGGAGGGGGGTCTGCAGAACGGGTTGCCCACCACCGAGGGGGGCGTGCTGCCGCCGGGCACCTACCGGGTGGTGGTCGAAGGAAGCGACCCGCCCCAGGTGAGCGAACCCTCTCAGGTGCTCGACAGTGACGACGTGCCCGACGATCCCGGCTTCTACGAACAGGACCTCACCGCCGACTGCCCCGACTTCGAGGAGACACGGCGCTGCTACACCTACATCGAGACCCGCGACGGTGTGACCCTCTCGGCGACGATCCGCCTCCCCGATCCGGGCCTCTACGGAGATCCGCCCTACCCCACGGTCATCGAGTACTCGGGTTACGGGCCGTCCAACCCCGAAGGTGACGGCGAGCCGGGGTCGCGCATCGCGATGTTGCTCGGCTTCGCCACGGTGGGGGTGAACATGCGGGCCAGCGGGTGCTCGGGAGGGGTGTTCGACACGTTCAACCCCGCCCAGCAGGCCGACGGCTACGACGTCGTCGAGGCCATCGCCCGCGAGTCTTGGGTGCTGAACGGCAGCCCCGGCATGATCGGCTTGTCCTACTCGGGCATCGGCCAGCTCTACGCGGCCTCCACCGCTCCGCCGTCCCTTGCGGCCATTGCTCCGCTCTCGGTGATCGAGGACCCGTGGCTGATGCAGTGGCCGGGCGGGGTCTACAACGGCGGGTTCACCAAGCAGTGGTTGACCGAGCGCGACCGGGCCAACGCCCCCGACGGGTCGTCGTGGGTGGCGACCCGTATCGAAGAAGGCGACGAGCATTGCGCGGACAACGTCGAGCTGCGCTCCCAGAACCCCGACTTCGAGGCGTTCGCCCGGGCGCTGGAGTTCCGCCCCCGCGACGCCGACAATCGGCGCCTGGCGCTGCTGGTGTCGGACATCGACGTGCCCGTCTACCTGACAGGGGCCTGGCAGGACGAGCAGACCGGCGCCAAGTTCGCCACCATGCTGGATCGTTTCGACCAGGCGCCGGTGCGCCGCTTCACCCTGTTCAACGGCCACCACCCCGACGGGTACACGCCGCTGGTGCTGACCAGGTGGTACGAGTTCCTGTCCTTCTACGTGGCCCGGCGCACCCCGGACCTGTCCGATCTGGTGCAGGCGGCCGCGCCGGCGGTGTTCGAGCAGGAGTTCGGAGTCCGTCTCGGCTTCGAGGAGGACCGCTTCGCGGGCATGGACTACGAGGATGCGCTCGCCGCCTACGAGGCCGAGCCCGAGGTCCGGGTGCTCTTCGAGTCGGGGTGGGGCCACCCCGAAGTACCGGGCGCTCCCCAGGCCACCTTCGAGGCCACCTTCGATTCGTGGCCCCCACCGGCCGGTGAGGCGGCGTCGTGGTTCCTCGGGTCCGACGGCACGCTGGTCGCAGAGGCACCCTCGACGTCGGCCGACGTGGCCTACCGCCACGATCCCGATGCCGGCCCCACGCTCTACACCGATGCCTCGGCCTACGACTTCCAGAAGCCGTCGATCCCCTTCGACTGGGCTCGCCCACCCGAGGGGTCAGCAGTCGTGTTCGCAGGCGACCCCGTCGAGGAGACAACCGTGTTGGCCGGTGCCGGCCACCTCCGGCTGTGGGTGCGTCCCGAGGTGGACGACCTCACCGTCGAGGCCACCCTCTCGGAGGTGCGGGCCGACGGGACCGAGGTGCGCATCCAGGGTGGATGGCTACGGGTGGGTCACGTGGTCATGGACGAGGAGCTGTCGAGCGGGGTCGAGCGGGAACCCACCTATTCCGAGGACGACTTCGTGGCACCCGTGCCTGGTGAGTGGACCGAGGCCGTGGTGCCCATCTACCCCTTCGCTCATCTGCTGCGTCCCGGTTCGCGCCTGGTGCTGCGGATCGACGACCCGGGCCGTGACATGCCGTTGTGGTCCTTCGAGAACCCGATCTACGACGGCGAGGTGCACCACACGATCGGCGTCGGCGGCGAGCACGCCTCGGAGTTGGTGCTGCTCGCACTGCCCGGGGTGGAGGTGCCCGAAGCGGTGGTGACCGACGTGCCCCCCTGTCCCAGCCTGCGGGGCCAGGTGTGTCGCCCGTGGGAGCCCACCACCAACACCCCCGCGGAATAGTTGCTCACGCAAGGACGTTGTCGTGGGTATGCCCACACGAACCGTCCTGCGGGTGCTCGACAGCGTCCAGGCCATCGAAGGCGAAGGGTTCCTGGTTCACCGACCCTTCCCCCGGGTGGGCCTGGACCAGCTCGACCCGTTCCTGCTCCTCGACGAGATGGGGCCCCGCGACTTCGGTCCCGGCGAGGCCAAGGGCACCGGAGACCACCCCCACCGGGGCTTCGACACCGTCACCTACATGCTCGACGGGGCCCTCGAGCACCGCGACTCGCTCGGACATGTCGGGCTGATCGGTCCCGGCGAGGCACAGTGGATGACCGCCGGGGCGGGGATCGTCCACCGTGAGCGTCCCTCCGACGGGCTACTGCAGGCGGGTGGACGTCTGCACGGAGTGCAGCTGTGGGTCAACCTTCCCGCCCGGGCCAAGATGACCCCGCCGCTCTACCGCGACCTCACCGCCGAGCGCATCCCCACCGTCATCCGTCCCGGCACCACCGTCCGGGTGGTGGCCGGCGAGTTGGACGGCCGCGGCGGCGACGTCGACCCGATCACCCCCATCACCTACCTGCACGCCAGCGTCGAACCGGGAGCGCGCGTCGAGTTGCCCGCCCCCGCCGGCCACACCGCCATTGCCTACCTGGTGGGTGGCGCGGCCCGCTTTGGTCCCGAGGGTGTGCCCGCCCGTCACACCCAACTCGTCCACTTCGCCCCCAGCGACGAGGCCGCCGACCTGGTCGTCTCGGTGGACGCCGAGGCCGCGATGCCCGCTGAGGTGCTGGTGCTGACCGGAGAACCCCTCGGTGAACCCGTCGCCCGTCACGGTCCCTTCGTGATGAACGACCGGGCCGAGTTGGTGCAGGCCTTCGAGGACTACGAGGCCGGACGCCTGGGCGCCATCCCGGCCCGCAGCGTCTGATCACAACCGTCTGCACCCCTCAGCCGGCGCGGGTCAGTCGGGCCGCCCTTTCCCGCACCTGGGCGAGGGCCTCTTCCTCACCCTCGACCTTGCGGTGGCGCATCAGCACCCGCCCCGCCACCACGGTGGTGTCGACCACGTGTCCGTTGGCCGCGTAGACCAGGTCGGCCTCCAGGTTGCCGGGGGTCATTTCGACCAGGTCGGTGCGGACGAGCAGCACGTCACAGGGCTCACCGACCGCCACCGGCCGGCCCCCCAGCAGCGGTGAACCGCGCCCCTGGGCCAGGGCCAGCACCTCGTGGGCGGGGGCCACAGCGGCGTTCCGGGCGGCGTGTTTCTGGAGGAGAGCGAAGAACTTCATCTCCTCGAACAGGTCCAGGTTGTTGTTGGACGAGGCGCCGTCGGTGCCCAGACCCAGGGTCACGCCCGAGGCGGTGGCCTGGGGGTAGGGGAACACCAACCCGTTGGCCAGCTTCAGGTTCGACACCGGGTTGGTGACGATCGTGGCGCCCCGTTCGGCCACCAGGTCGAACTCGGCGGGGCTGAGGTAGTTGCCGTGGGCCAGGACTGAGCGCGAGGTGAGCAGCCCACAGGCGTCGGCGTGCAGGCCGGGGGTGGTGCCGTGGGCCGCCCGGCACTCGTCGACCTCGGTGCTGGTCTCGGCCAGGTGGACCTGCAGGACGAGGTCCCGGTCGCTTGACACCTCGGCTGCCCACCGCAGGGTGTCGGGGCTGGCGGTGTAGATGGCGTGGGGTCCGATGGAGGGCTCCACCAGAGGGCCGAGCGTGGCCAGGGCGTCGAGAGCCTCGATGGCTTCGGCCCGCGTCCGGTCGCCTGCGGCGGGATCACCCCCGTCGAACACGGGCGGGGTGATGACCGCACGCAGGCCGCTGTCGACCGCTGCTCGCCCGGCGGCCACGGGATGCCAGTACATGTCGAAGAACCGGACCGTGCCGGTACGGATCATCTCGAGGCAGGCCAGGCGGGTGCCCCAGTACACGTCGTCGGCTTCCAGGCGGGCCTCGGCGGGCCAGATCCTGGTCTGGAGCCACTCCATGAGGGGCAGGTCGTCGCCGTAGCCACGGAACAAGGTCATGGCGGCGTGGTTGTGCCCGTTGACCAGCCCCCCCACCAGGGCCATGCCGGCGGCGTCGAGGACCTCGTCACCCGGTTCCGGGGCGACGTCGGCGCCGAGAGCCACGATTGTCCCGTCGACGGCACGCAAAGAGGTGGGAAGACCGTCGAGCCGGGCGTCGACGATCGCGAGGGCCCCGGGGATGGGCCCGGGATCGCTCACGATCCTCCCGGGTCGTCCGCTTCGACCAGCGAAGCCACGATGGCGCTGATCGCGTCGAGCCACGACGCCCGACCGGCTTCGGTGTTGGCCCGGTACTCGTCGACGCTCAGCGTCGTGCCGGCCACGCCGTTGGCCAGGTTGTCGACGTGGCACAGAGCGGCGTAGGCCAGGCCGGCTTCGCCGGCCAGGATGTTCTCGGCGGCCACGGTCATGCCCACCACATCGGCATGGGCGGCCAGCGTGCGCACCTCTGCCGGCGTCTCGAAGCGGGGACCGCGGGTCTGGGCGTAGACGCCGCCGTCGATGAGCGTCTCGCCCAGAGCGGTGCGGGCCGCGGCCACCACCCGAGCCCGCCAGGGGGCGTCGAAGCCGGGCACGGTGTGGCCCCTCGTGTCGTCGTGGAAGCTGGGGGCTACCGCGAGGGCGAGGAAGTCGTCGGGGGCGACGACGTGTCCTACGGGCAGGTCGGGTCGCAGCGACCCCACCGAGGCCAGGGCCAGGACCCGGTCGCAGCGGGCCTCGACCAGAGCCCGGACGTTGGCGTGGTGATCGACGAGGTGCGCGGGCACCGAGGCGCCGGCGGTCCCGTGCCGGCGGAGGACCACCACGGGTCCGTGGTCCTCCAGCACGACCTCGACGCTTCCCCCTGAGCCGCCTTCGACGGTGAGCTCAACCGGGGTCGTGTTGCCGGCCAGGCCGAGGTCATCGATCCCGCTGCCGACGACGAGGCCGAGGCGCATCCCGAGTACGGACGGCACTCCCACCGCCGCATGCTACCGGAGGTCGCGAGTCCGCAGGCTCGAACGCCACAGCATCGAATGGTCAGGGTCGGAAGTAGTACAGGCTGCCCGCGTGGGTCGGGCTGGTGCCCAAGGGGTTATCGATCCGGACATGGCAGAGGGCAGGACCGCTGATATCGGGAGCCTGGACCACCAACTCGGTGTCGCTCAGCGAGACGATGGTTGCTTCCCGTGCGGGCCCGAAGCGGACCCCGGTAGCGCCGGTGAACCCACTTCCGGTGATGACCACCTGATTGCCTCCGTGGGACGGTCCGACCCCCGGGGAGACGTCGGCAACAGAGGGAGTAGCCGGATGGCAACGGTCGAGAGCTTCGTCGATGAGTCGGGTCAGCTCGGCCACACCTCGCAGGTTGGGGTGGATCCCATCGAACAGCCACGGAGCCCAGCCCTCCTCGTCTTGGTGGGAGGCGTGGTCCTGGAGGGAGCCGTTCCAGTCGGCGACCTGCACCCGGCCTGCCGCTGAAGCAGCAAGGTCCGCAAGGCCACTGTTGAAAGTGGCCCCGAGTGACCCGTCGGACGCGACGTCGCCGTTGACCGTCACGACGACGACACATGAGGTGCTGGGGGGGAACACCGACACCATGGAGGCCAGGTCGGCCAGGCTCTGGGACATCGTGATCGGAGGGACCGTGGGGACACCCTGGCTCGCGAGGTCGCTGTGGATGACGTCGTTGGTCCCCAGGTTGATAACCGCCCGCTGTGGCGGCTCCGGTGAAGCAGCGAACTGCTCCGCGTAGTACTGGAACTGGGCGATGCGGTAGCTCCCCAGGCTCTTGATGGCAACCTCGTGGTCGGGTGTGAGCGCGTCGCGCAGGCTGGTCGAAGCAAGTCCTGTGATCGAATCCCCGAGGATCGCCAGTCGGGGAGAGCCGGGATTGCCTTCGTAGGGGGGGATGGACCCAACCCATCCGAAGGTGGCGGCTGTGAGGTGGGGGCTGTGATGGAAGCCTTCGATCACCTGTACTTCGCCGGAGTTCTCCTCGAACGGTGGCGAGGTGACGACGATCTGGGTGTCGGAGAGAACCGTGAAGTCAGGTTCGAGAACGTCGACATGACTCCACGTGCCGTTGAACCTGACCTTGTTGGCGTGGTTGAAGCCGGTGCCGGTGATGGTGACCACCGTCCCGCCCGACGTGGGACCGGTCCGGGGTTCGATGCTGGTGACCACCGGCGGGTCCACGTAGTAGTAGGTGCTCATGGCTCCCGTCGCGCTGGTGCCACCGGGCGTGGTGACCCGCACGTGAACCAGACGTGTATCGACGCCCGCGGGAACGGTCGCGAGGATCTCGGTGTCGGAGGCAACGGTGAAGCCGGCCTCACTGGCCGGCCCGAAGCGGACGCTGGTCGCATCCGAGAAGCCCGACCCGTGGATAGTGATGACTTCGCCGCCGGCGCTGGGCCCGCGGGATGGGGTGAGGTCGGCTACCTGGGGGATGACGGTGCCGTGGGCGACGGATCCGACCGACACGAGGACCGTCGCCGCTACGACGACTACTCCTGCCAGCCCATGGAGCCGCCTCATGTGACCCAGAGTAGAAGACCCTGAGGACTGGGTCTTCCCGGGTGAGGGTCGCGTCAGGCTCGCTGGGTCGGTAGCTGGGGTGTGAGCCAGCCCACGAAGGCTTCGGGGCTTCGGGTCTGGAGGTAGATGCGACCGGGGCCCGTGAGGCGCACGACCAGGCCCTCGCCGCCGAGCAGGGTCGACTTCCAGCCCTGGGCCACCTTGGTGACCTCGTAGGTCACCCCTTCGGACCAGCCGACCATGTGGCCCGTGTCGACTACGTACTGCTGGCCCGGAGCGAGGTCCACGGCGTGGATGGCCCCGTAGGACGAGACGAGCAGGTCGCCGGTGCCCGTGCACTTGAGGACGAAGAGCCCCTCCTTGGAGAAGAACGTCTTGGAGCCCCCCCAGGAGGAGTCCACCTCGATGCCGACGCTCGAGGCGATGTAGGAGCCCGACTGGAGGTACACGGTCTGGCCCGACAGGGGCCAGTGCACGACGTCGCCGGGCAGGGCGGGCGAGAAGGTGATCTCGCTCTGGGGGGCCTGGGCGGTGAAGGTGTTCATGAAGAACGACTCGCCGCCCAGCACCGAGCGCTTCAGGCCCTTCATGATCCCGCCCTGGGTGCTGGTCTCCATGGTGATGTCGGCGGTCATGGAGCACATGGCGCCGGCCTCTGCCTTGAGCTGCTCACCCTGGGTGAGCCGGCAGATGGCCAGGGCGTAGGCGGGGCTGTACTTGATCTCGACCTGCACGGCGGTTCTCCTGGTGGTGACGGTGATCGGGACGACGCCGGGACGTTAGCCGGTTGAGCCGGTCAGCCCGCTGGTCGGCTACCGGGTCAGTCGGCGGGGGCCAGGGTGACGGTCACCGACGGTGGCTCGTCGGCCTCGCAGGCTCGCATCACCAGGGTGGCGACACGCCCGGCGTCGAGGACATCGCCCCGGGCCGCCTCCAGGTGGGCGAGGCGGGCGGGGGTGTCCACCACCTCGACCCGTTCCACGTCGGAACGCAACGAGCGCTTTGCTTCGGTCTTGGCCCGGCGGATCTCGGCCAGGGTGGACGCGGCCACCGGGTACACCTCGGGGTCACCGTCGCCGGCGAGGTCTCGCAGGGCTTCGGCCGAGGGCCATGTCGAGCGGTGGATCGATCCGTCGTGCCACCACGACCACACCTCTTCGGTGACGAAGGGCAGGAAGGGGGCGAAGAGCTGCAACAGGGTGGGTAGCGCCACTTCGAGGGCCCGTTGGGCCGATGCGGCCGCTTCGGGACCCTGCTCGCCGTAGGCGCGGGCCTTGACCAGTTCCAGGTAGTCGTCGCAGAACTGCCAGAAGAAGGTCTCGGTGCGCTCCAGCACCCGGGCGTAGTCGTAGCCGTCGAAGGCCCCGGTGACGTCATCGGTCAGGGCGGCCAGGCGGGCCAGCATGGAGCGGTCCAGTGCGGCGGTGACCGGGGCGGGTCCGGGGCTGTTCTCTCCCTCGGCTCCCAGGCCCAGGGCGAACCGGGAGGCGTTGAGGATCTTGATGGCCAGGCGGCGCCCCACCTTCATCTGGCCTTCGTCGAAGACCGTGTCGGTGCCGGGCCGTCCCGACGCTGCCCAGTAGCGCACGGCGTCGGCGGAGTACTGCTCGATGAGGTGCATGGGCGTGACCACGTTGCCCTTGGACTTGGACATCTTCTTGCGGTCCGGGTCGACGATCCACCCTGAGATGGCGGTGTGGGACCAGGGCAGCGTGCCGTGTTCGAGGTGGGCCCGCACCACCGTCGAGAACAGCCAGGTCCGGATGATCTCGTGTGCCTGGGGCCGCAGGTCCATGGGGAAGGTCCGGGCGTGCAGGTCGGGGTCCTCTTCCCACAAGGTGGCGATCTGGGGCGTGAGCGAGGACGTGGCCCAGGTGTCCATCACGTCGGGGTCGCCGACGAACCCGCCCGGTTGGTCCCGCTGGGACTCCTCGAAGCCCTCGGGGCAGTCCGAGGAGGGATCCACGGGCAGGCGGGCCTCGTCGGGAGTGAGGATGGTCTCGTGGTCGACGGCCCCCTGGTCGTCGACGCCGTACCAAACCGGGAAGGGAACCCCGAAGTAGCGCTGGCGTGAGATCAGCCAGTCGCCGTTGAGGCCCTCCACCCAGTTGTCGTAGCGGACCCGCATGTAGTCGGGGTGCCATCCCAGCTCGCGCCCGCGGGCCAGCAGCCGGGCCCGTAGCTCGGGGTCGCGGCCCCCGTTGCGGATGTACCACTGGCGGGAGCCGAGGATCTCGAGTGGCCGGTCGCCCTTCTCGTAGAACTTGACGGGGTGGGTGATTGGGCGGGGTTCACCTTCGAGGTCGCCGGAGTCGGTCAGCAGTTCCACGATGCGGCGCTGGGCGGCCTTGACCGTGCGGCCCGCCAGCTCGGCGTAGTGGGCGGTGGCCGGATCGCCGGTGATCCAGGGTGGAACCTCGGCCCGCAGTCGGCCGTCGGGTTCGAGCACGACCCGGGTGTCCAGGTCGAGCTCGCGCCACCAGGTGACGTCGGTGACGTCACCGAAGGTGCAGATCATGGCGATGCCCGATCCCTTGTCGGGATCGGCCAGGGGGTGGGCGAGCACCGGCACCTCCACACCGAAGAGCGGGGTGAGCACGGTGGTGCCGTAGAGAGCCTGGTAGCGGCTGTCGTCGGGGTGGGCCACCAGGGCCACGCAGGCGGGGATCAGCTCGGGTCGGGTGGTCTCGATGTGCACCGGCGTGCCGGGGGTGCCCTCGGGTCCGGGCCGCCAGAAGGCGATGCGGTGGTAAGCACCGGGCCGTTCGCGGTCCTCCAGCTCGGCCTGGGCCACCGCGGTGCCGGAAGTCGACGTCCCAGAGCACAGGGGCTTCGGACTGGTAGGCCTCTCCCCGGGCCAGGTTGCGCAGGAACGCGCGTTGGGCGATGCGCTGGCAGCGCTCGTCGATGGTGGCGTAGGTCATCTCCCAGTCCACCGAAAGGCCCAGGGTGCGCCAGAGCTCTTCGAATGCCTGCTCGTCCTGGGCGGTGAGCTCGTGGCACAGGGCCACGAAGTTGGGCCGGCTGATGTGCACGGGAGGGTCGTGGGGTTCGGCGGGGGGGGCGTAGTCGGGGTCGTGGTGCAGGGTCGGGTCACAGGCCACGCCGTAGTAGTTCTGGACACGCCGTTCGGTGGGCAGGCCGTTGTCGTCCCAACCCATCGGGTAGAAGACCTCACGGCCCTGCATCCGCTGGTAGCGGGCGATGGTGTCGGTGTGGGTGTAGGAGAACACGTGGCCCACGTGCAGGGACCCGCTGACGGTGGGGGGCGGGGTGTCGATGGAGAACACCTCGTCCCGGGGCCGGGTGCGGTCGAAGCGGTAGGTCCCCTCCTGGTGCCAGCGGTCCCCCCACCGGGCTTCGAGCCCTTCCAGGGAGGGCTTGGCGGGTACCCGCCGGGCCCCGGGAGCCAGGGGGGTGGCGGAGGAGTCGGGAGCGGGGGCCATAGGTGGGGTCACGGTACCGAACCGGGTCGCTCCCAGACGAAGCCGATCGCTTCAGGGGTCGACGGCGCGCCGTTCCTTGACGGGGGGGGTCTGTTGGAAACCTGGGTACAGGTAGCAGGACAACAGAGAAGGGTGGCCATGCTGTGGGCGGTCGACGCGTCGCTGGGAGGACAGTTGAGGCGTACCGGGGTCGCTGCGCTCTGCGGATGAATCGGCGCGGCCGTCGTGCCGCGCAGAGCGCCGAGTCGCGTCGGTGGCGTAGCTTGGTTCGTCGGAGTCGGCGCCTTGGGGTGGGGGCCGCGCTTGTTGCAGCGTCTCTGGCTGTGCCGAACATGGCTGAGGCATTCCCGAACCGTCACGGTTCTGGGGCCTGTGACGACAACAGCCTTGGCTTCATCTTCGCTGGCAGCAACTGGTCGGGTTACCAGACCGACTGGGTGACAGGTGCGCAGTGGTGGAACGCGCTCAACACGACGTACTGGGAGGCCTCGAACGCCGATGTGTCGGGCACCATCACGCTGCAGCTCCAGGCTCGCCGATTGGACTACCCGTCAGGCTCGGACTGTGAACACGTCCCGGATCTCGACCTCAACACAGCGCCGACCTATCCGAACGGTTCCAGCTACGTTGATGTCGGTCAGCCTCGTACCGTGAGCGTGCAGGACGGCTGGAACTACGTTGATCTTCCCTCGTCGTGGCAAGGCGCAGCCAGCTGGGAAGGCGTCGACATCCGGCTGAAGGTCTACAAGAAGCCGACAGTCAAGAGGCAGCGTGGGTAGGCACAGCCCAGGAGGATGGGGCAACTGCCCCAACCGCATCGCGATGAGCCCCTTGGGGCGACGCACCAGCCGGCAGCCTGAGGGTGCTCGCCTGCGCGTGGGTGCTCTGGGAGTTCTCGTCGCATCGGCGTCGCTGACGCTCGTGGCGGGCGCGTGTGCCACCTCGACTGAGGCTGACAACCACAACTTCCTCGGTGGCGGTATCGAGATGGTCCTCCGCGGTGATGCCATCGTGGGAGTCACTTCGATCGAGCGGCAGTCCGACTTCGAGTTCGGCCCCACCCAGAACCGGGTGTACAAGCTCGAGATAGGCGAAGTGCTCGCGTTCTCCTCGAACCCGGAAGGCAGCGAAGCACCTGTTGCACAGCCGGGGGGCAGCGTCGTCGCGTTCGAGGCGATCACGACCGAGGGTGAGTTCATCCTCGACTCCTTCGGCGATGGCACGATCGACGGGGATGTGCTCGTGGTCCTCGATTGGAGCCCCAACTCGATGCAGTCTGAGCTGGCTCGTACCAACTGGAACCTTCAGGCAGCGCTCTCTGAGGACGACGAAGGCCGGCTCGCGTTCCTCGGCGCCGAAGCAGAGAACTTGAACGGGTGGTTCGACGAGATGCGAGACGTCGGGGGCGGCGTCAGCCGCAGCGACCGGGCGTTGTTGGTAGCGTCGTTCGTGGAAGCGATCCAGTCCGCAAAGAGCGGTCTCGACGGCCCGTTGATCGGCGCGACCAGACCGAACGTCGACCCAGCGGAGGACGCGACGCTCGCGTGGCACGATCTGCCCGTCGACCAGCGTCCACTTGATCCGGACATCGCTCCGCCCGAGGAGATCGCGCGCATGGTCAGCAGGCAGGTGATCATCGAGGTAGCCGAATCCGCCCGTACCGCGGACACGGAGATCAGGATTCTCACGCCCGAGGGTGTCTCGTATCGGGGTACGCTTGAGGCAAACCGGCAGGCAACAATCCTGCTTCCCCCCAGTGGGGACTTCGAGGTCGCGATCGTCGGCTCCGACGGCGTGCCGGACAGGGCAGTGGTTGCTCGTGCGGCTTTCATGGATGGGGCCGTCACTCTGATCGAGGTCGGTGCCCCCGGCGATGAGACAAGTGGGCCCAGTCGTGTCTCAGCTGCCAGCGTGGGTGATGGTATCCGACCGCTTCAGTCCCTTGACGAGGCCGCAGCGATCGTCGCTGGGTGGGCTGTCGAAGGCACACCAGGCGTGGAGCCGGACAACGATGCCGCCAACATCGAGGAGGGCTGAGTGCTCCCCGAGCTTCATGGCCGACGAACCCACCTTCGCCCGGTCGAGGTCGCGGACTACGCGTTCCTGCGAGCGCTTGAGCACACCGACGGCTACCTGCAGCGGTATCGCCAGCGCGGCCGTCACTGCCCCACCGGAGCAGTACGGCAGCAGTCTGTGGGGAGGGGTGCTCGTCCAGTTCATGGTCGAAGCCAACGTCGAGCTCTCCGGGGTTGTTGGACCACTCGGTGTGTGCGCCATCTACAGCGCGGACCTGCGCAATGGCCACGCCCGGTTCGCGACTCTGATCCGCCCAGAGGCGCTCGGACTCGGTTGGCCGCTTGAAGCGACGCGTGCTGGGCGTTGCGGGCCATGGCGGCAGGTCACCGGAGGATGTGCTGGTGGGGATCGGCAGCGCCATCGGTGTGGACTTCGCCGATCCGTCAGTCGAGCTGGACTCGCTGATGCTCTATGAGGTGGTGGTCCACCTGGAGGAGATCACGGGCGTTGAGATAGGCGATGACCAGCTGTGCCATATCCGCACCGCCGACCAGATTGCCGATCTGATCTGCCGCGTCATCTAGTCGCTACCCAGCCTGGTCCTGCTTCGGATCGTTGGAGGATCGTCGCCGGTGAGACCGTGGCCTGCGTGTGGGCTGCCGGGCTCATGGGATTGCCGAACGGTCGCCTGTAGGGTTCGGGTCACGCCGCTCCTCCCACCGTTCGCGGGTCTTGTGACACCATCCTGTTGTGGAGTGGTCAGAGTTCTGGGAGCTGGTGGATGCCAACCGGCCCGCCCGGGGTGGAGTGGCAGCCCACGCCGACGCGCTGACGGCGGCACTGGTGGACGCAGGGGTCGAGATCACGGTCGGTTTCGGTCACCGCTTCGACGAGGTGATGGACACCCTGGACCACTGGGATGTCTGGGGCGTGGCCTACCTGATGTTGGGAGGGTGCTCTGACGACGGGTTCGAGTACTTCCGGGCCTGGGTCGTGGGGCAGGGCCGCGCCGAAGTCGAGAAGGTCAGCGCCGATCCCCAAGCCTGGTTGGTGGAGCTCCTCGGGTCCGCCGAGGACGACGAGGAGGACCCCTGGGAAGTCCTCGCCGAGCGCGAGGCCGGTGAAGGGGAGCCCCTGCTCTACGCCGCCGGCGTGGCCCACGAGCAGCTGACCGGCTCGTGGCTCCCCTCGCACCCCGACCGTCAGGCTGGCACCGGTTCCTTCGTCGGCGCCCGTCCGCGTGGTGGTGAATGGGAAGAGGACGAGCTGAGCGCGCGGTTCCCCCGCCTGACCGAGATGCTCCCCGATCTGCCCACTGACACCTCCGCGTTCGCGTTCGGCCGCGAGGTCTTGGTGGTCGGCGAAGAGGATCTTGGAGAGCTCTCCGACCAGATCGCCTCCGTGCAACGCGCCATGGTCAGCGCCGAAGAGGCCTTCCTCGACGGCGATCCCGCCACGACGGTCGAACGGCTCCGGGCGGTGCTCGACGACCCGGCTCGGTGGACGTTGGCGAACGAGGTGCTGGGGGCCGAGACCGCCACGACGATGGCCTACCAGGGCGGCATCGGGTCCCTGCAGTGCGGGGATCCCGACCGTGCCGCGGCTTGGCTCGGGCTGGTCGCCGATCGACTCGACGAGGCACCCCACGTGCGCCGTGCCTTGGCTCAGGTCCAGGTATACCGGGGTGAGCTGGACGCAGCGGAGGCTCTCCTGGACACCGATGAGGGCGCGGCCCCATTCGACCTGGCCCTGGCAGCCCTGGTGGCCGGCTACCGCTCCGATGGCGAGACCACCCTTCGACGCAGCTCGGCTGCGGTGGCGGCCATGGATGCGTCCGCGGCCGAGCTTCACCCCTGGGATCTGGCCGGAATGCACGTGCTCGTGGGTCAGGCGCTGGTCGAAAGCGGTGAGCGCGACCGCGCCCGCCAGTCCGCCCAGCGTGTGGCCGAGCTTCTGGTCGACGCGCCACCCACCCTGCCGCTCGTCCCCCAGAGCCACACCTTGACGGCGGCTGTGGCTCGCCTCGATGGCGACGCGGCCCGGTCCGAGTCGCTCCTCGAGGCGGTGTGGGGCATGGTCGAGCCCGACACCGACGACCTGGCGACCGCTGAGCGGGAGAAGGCGCGTTGCCGCAGGGCTCTGGGTGACGAGGCGGGGGCACAGGAGTGGTACGCGCGAGCCGCCGCGACGTTCGGCCGTGCCGGGCACCTCTTCCTGGCCCAGGCCACGGTCGACGAGGCCCGGGCGGAGCAGAGTCGGTGAAGCCCTCTGATCTCGACCGGTGCATCGAGCTCGGCGTCTACGACCCCGAAGCACCGGGGGCGGACGAGCGCCTGGGTCTCGTCGAGTTCCTCCTCCAGCTGGGCGCCACGCCAGAGGAGATGGCCAACGTCAAGGACCTACCCGGTGGACTACCCGGTCTGGCGTCCATCGCTGCGATGCCCAAGCCGACGGTGTCACTTCGCGATCTGGCAACGCGGATCGGAGTGACCGTCGACTTCACCCTGTCGGTGTGGACGGCGCTCGGCCTGATCCTTCCGGACCCCGATCGACCGGTGCTCAGCGAAGACGAGGCGGTGCTCCTCACCGCGATGACTCCGGGTCTGACGCTCCTCCCGGACCAGAGCCGCATGCAGCTGCTGAGGGCCGCCGGGAACTCTTCGGCGCGCCTGGCCGACGCGCTGGTGCAGATGTACCTGACCGACATGGAGACGTCCCAGATCGGTGAGCTGGCCCGGGCGCAGCTGGCGGCGATGAGCGCCCAGATGCTCGACGCCAACGTCCGTGCGTTGGAGGTCGTCCTGAAACGCCACATGACCCAGGCTGCGTTTCGGCTGCGGGCCAGCCAGGTGCCGGGCGCCGGTCATGCCGAGTTGTCCATCGGCTTCATCGATCTGGTGGGCTTCACGTCACTTTCACTGCAGGTTGCCTCTGACGAGCTGATGGCCGTCCTCGACGAGTTCGAAGCCCTGGCCACCGAGCGGGTGAACGCCAACGGCGGATGGGTGATCAAGCTGATCGGCGACGAGGTGATGTACGCCGCCGTCGAGCCGCAGCACGCAGTCCAGGTCGCCGTCGCAGTCATGGAAGCCCTCGGGATCGACCGACCCGGTCTGACCCCCAGCGGTGGACTGGCGTGCGGTGCGGTGGTTCCCCGCGGTGGCGACTACTTCGGACCCGTCGTCAACCTGGCGGCCCGTGCCGCCTCCGAAGCCGTCGCCGGCGAGGTCCTGGTGACCCGTCGCGTCCGCGACGGCACGCACAGCCTCCCCGAGGGGTGGATGTTCGAGCCGGCCGGGCACCGCAAACTGAAGGGAATCGACGAGCCGGTGGCGCTCTGGTCCCTGCGTCGAGAGGCGGAAGAAGACGAGTGATGTAGGAGGGTTCGAGGTCACGCCTCTGGTGACACGTGACTGAGGCAGGGTTCACCTCCACGTCACCGACAGGCGCGAGCCTTCTGGGACCGCCATTTCAGGATCAGAGAACCGGTACCGACCGCCGCTGAAGGAGGCGCTTGGCTTCTCGGACGCCACTCAGCCAGGCTCCGTCGACCAGACCGTAGGCCTGGGCCGAGGTGGCCTCACCGGCGAAGAGCACCCGCCCGTGGGGGGAGGCGAGCGTGTCCGGGTCGGCGAGGCGTTCGCCGTTGTCACCGGCGCCGAGGATCGTGGAGTAGCAGCCCTTGGAGAACGGGTCGACGGTCCATCCCGTCGCTCTGGTCGCGATCGGGTTCGAGACCGGCAGGTCCGGCGATCTCGGCGATGACAGCGGTGACCTCGGCGATACGTTCCTCGTAGGGGCGCGCGGCGCAGCTCCCGAGCGTGGTCACCACCGGTGAACGCCACTACCACGGGCTGTGGGTGCCAGGTGCTGAGATCCAGGATCAGGGGCCACTGTCGGCGGCTGTCGTCGGCGACGATGATGTGGGTCGGTTCGTCGTCGATGCGCCAGATGGGCTCTTCGTAGGCGAGGGCGACCTTCTCGAAGGCGCCGAAGCCCATGCCGTCGATCGCCGCTCGCCTGGTGTCGGACAGAGGTGGATCGAAGGTCACGTCCCCGGCCTTGAGGACGCCGAGCGGGAAGCGTCACGACGACGTGGGAGGCATCGATCTCACCGTCGCTGGTGGAGACGGTCACGGTGTCGCCGCGGTCGGTGATGGCGGTGACCACGGTGGAGGTGCGGACATCGAGCCCCTCGGCGAGGGCCTCGATGACCCGTCGATACCCGCCACGGGGAAGAACATCGTCTGGGTCTCCCTCTTCCTCGAAGAACTGGGCGAAGGTCCCGAACCCGAGCTGGTGGGTGGGCTGGGCGTCGAACAGCCCGAGCAGAGCGTTGGTGGTCTCGAACGCCGACCCCCCGGAGGTGCCCATGAGCTGTGCGAGCCCTTGCTCGAGGGTGATCGTGTCGCCCACCGATTGGGCGAGCTCCGACCCGCCCGCCTCCAGGGCAGCCAGGCCCTGGAGCAGCTCGAGGCCCAGCTCCGGGTCGGGGAAGCGACCATCGGTCCGGTCCAGGACGGAAGCGCCGATGATGATCTCGCTCAGCTTCGCCGGGCTGAGTTCGACCCCGAGCTCGTCGACGAATGGCAGCATCGGTGAGCCTGATCCGTTGTGGATCCAGGCAGCTCCCATGTCGACGGGCACCCCGGCAAGGTCGGCGGTGTCGATCCGCCCGCCTGTGCGGTGGCGAGCCTCGACGACGACCGTCTGCACCCCGCTCAGGTGCAGCGCCCGTGCCGCGGTGAGCCCGGCAACACCTGCGCCGACGACCACCACCAGATCGACATCGCCGGGGACCGGGTCGGGGACGGCGGAGGTTCCGTCGTCGACGACAAGCCTGGTGGGTTTGGTTCCCACGGTCGGTGTGGTGACGGCTCTCGGGGACGTGTCGCCCGAACCCGAGCAGGACGAGGTGACCGCCGCGCCACCGATCATGGCGAGGAAGGAGCGGCGGGAGAGCCTCCCCTTGCTCCCTTGGTTCATCATCATGAAGAACAATGTAGTGTTGTCGGCATGAGCCGGCAATCCGAAGGGCAGGGGTCGCGGGTCGGCAGGCCTTCGCTGGCAGCAGATCGCCGGAGCGAGGCCCTGTCCGCCTTCGTGGATCTGATCGCCGAGAGAGGCCTGGAGGGGGTCACCCTCGACGACGTAGCAGCCGCCGCCGGGATGCAGCGCAGCGTTGTCCGGCACTACGTGGGCAACCGCACCGATCTCGTGCGAGCCGCCGTCGACGTCCTCACCCAGCGCTACGCCGATCTGGTCCGCGCCGCGGTCGGAGATGCCCCCACGGTCGATCGCGCCCTCGATGTCCTCTTCAGCGACAGCTGGATCTCGGAGATGGACAACGAGGACCGCGCGCTCGACGTGCTCCTACAGGAAGCAGTACGTGACTCGGTGACGCGGGAACGGATCAAGGCCATGTACGAGCTCCTCGTGGGCGAGCTCGCCCGCCTCATCGGTGGGGAGCAACCCTCGATCTCCACCACTGCGGCGAGACACGCCGCCTACCTGATCGTGTGCCTTGCCGAGCACAACGTGACCATGCAGCACCTTGGGTTCCCGGCCACCCACTCTCGTGCCGCGCGGCGCCAAGCCGGTCGCATCGTCGAGCAGCTCGCCTGAACGCTCCGGTCGGGGCCCTGCCCCGTACTAGGAGCAGCTCGTGGCCGGGGGATCACCGGCCATCCGCGCAGCCAGCCAGGTGGCCGCATCATCGGCTGAGGCCTCCATGACCGGGTCGTGGCTCACACCCTCGTAGGTGTGGTACTCGACGGGAACACCGAGCTCACACAGCTCGTCGACGAGCTGTGTGGTCAGAGGGGGGGGCACCGACTCGTCCGACTCACCCTGTGCGACCAGGAGAGGACCCACCGCGCCCGTGGGGTCATAGGCGGCCCAATCGGCGAGCACCTCGCTGAGGCGCTCACCGATGGCCGGGCTGGCCAGCATCTGGTCCGGGGGGATGTCGTCGTAACCCGGGACGGCTTCCTCCCAGCACCCGTGGGTCAACAGGGCTTCGCGGCCGGCGGCCTCGGCGCCCAGCGCGACCGGTGGGGCCAACTCGGGAGCAACCTCGGCGACCGCTTCGAGAAGCAGTACTCCATAGCCCCGTCCCTCGACCACGAACATCAGCGGCGCGACATCTTCGAGACGAGGGGTGGGAGCGGCGACCACAGAGCCCCGGTAGTCGAGCTCGGGTGGCATGTCCTGGGAGCGCTCGTCCACGGCAAGCGCGGCCAGCCCACCCTCGGAGTGGCCGACCACCGCCCACCGGGGGCTCAGGGGCCCGGCTTCTTCCAGGTCGTGGGCGGCCGAGACCGAGTCGATGGTGGCCCGTGCCAACTCCTCGCTGTGGTGGTAGGTGTGCACCCCGGGGGTGCCGAGCCCGTGGTAGTCGGTGGCGGCCACCACGAAGCCCTGGTCGACCAGGCGGCGGCCCTCGGCGCCGTAGTCGTCGTAGAAGAGGTTGCCGGTGGTGCTGGGCGCGCACCGGTCGGCGATCCCGGTGGTGCCGTGGGCCCACGCGACGACCGGGCGCCCTTCTTCGGGGGCTGGACCCTCGGGCACGAGCACGATGCCGCTCACGACCTCGGGCCTGCCGTCGGCGGCCGTCGAGCGGTACAGGATCCGCCATCCCGAGACCCCGTCCAGCGGGCCGGTCATCTCGACGGGCTCGCTGCGCAACACGTCGCCGGGTCGGGCCTCGCCGACCGCGGCGGCGTCGAGTGTGGCCACGTCGTAGAAGGCCGGGTCGGCGGTGGCCTCGGGGCTGGGACCGTAGGGCAGGGGCACGTCGGGCAGAGCGACGTCGGGAGCACCCCAGTCGCTCGGGTGCTGGGCCGGCACCTCGTAGACATCTGCGGTGCCTCCACCGGCCTTGGTGGTGGTGCTGGTGGCCGGCGTCGAGTCTCCCGGCGTAGTGCTGCCGGGCCCGGACGTATCGGGCCCGGACGTATCGGGTGCGCTGCTGTCACCGCTGCTACAGGAGGCGACCATCAGAGCAGCCAGAAGCAAGCCGATCCCAGGACGGCCGCTCCTCGGGGCGCCGCTGTTCGGTGGGAAGGCCTTGGCCCGGGCGTTGTTCATGTCGGGCACCGTAGTGCGCCCCTGCGAATCAGTACTGCGACGCCTCCCGGTAGGGAACGACCAGGGCCGGACCGCGCTTGAATGGGCCGTATGAAGATCTGCATCACGGTGCCCATCGTCGATCCTCGTGAGGCGCCCACCCAGTTCCGCGACATCGAGGCGGCCGGCTACGACGCCGCCTTCTCGTTCGAGTCGAGCCACGATCCCTTCCTTCCCCTCGCGGTCGCGGCAGGGCAGACCTCCACCTTGGAGCTGGGGACGGCCGTCGCCATCGGATTCGCCCGCAACCCGATGGTGCTCGCCAACATCGGTCACGACCTCCAGCTGTTGACCGAGGGACGCTTCGTGCTCGGTCTGGGCTCCCAGATCCGGCCTCACATCCAGAAGCGCTTCTCTGAGACCTGGGGACGGCCGGCGGCCAGGATGCGCGAGCTCGTGTTGGCCATCCGGGCGATCTGGGACGCGTGGCAGACCGGTGGCGACCTCGACTTCCGTGGCGAGTTCTACACCCACACCCTCATGACACCGGTGTTCGACCCCGGTCCCAATCCCTTCGGTCCGCCACCGATCCTCATCGGCGGGTTCGGCCCCCGGATGCTGGGCGTCGCCGGCCAGGTGGCCGACGGCGTGTTCGTCCATCCGTTCAACAGCCGGCGCTCGATGGAAGAGCTCACCCTGCCCGCCGTCGAGGGTCCGATGGCGGCTGCCGGTCGCAGCCGGAACGAGGTGCGGATCGTCTGGGTGACCAGTGTCGTCACCTGGGAGACCGAGTCGGAACGGGCGGGCGCCCTGGCCCTCGCCAAGGGCCAGCTGGCCTTCTACGGTTCGACACCCGCCTACCGTCCCACCCTCGACCTGCACGGGTGGGGCGACCTTCAGCCGACGCTGAACGAGTTGTCCAAGGAGGGCAGGT
Source organism: uncultured Actinomycetes bacterium (assembly GCA_963719935.1). GTDB lineage: Bacteria > Actinomycetota > Acidimicrobiia > Acidimicrobiales > CAVRDY01 > CAVRDY01. The sequence continues at coordinate 223,331 of CAVRDY010000001.1, forward strand.
GGGAGGAGATGATCTCGCTCGTCCCCGACGAGATGCTCGAGACCATCTCGGTGGTCGGGCCCCGCGACGAGATCGCCGACCTTCTGCTCGAACGCACCGCAGGCCTGGACGTGGACATCGGCATCGTCAACGCCCGAAGCCCCGACCCCGGCCACTTCGCGGACATCGTGGCCGAGCTGAGGGCCAAGGCGCACAAGTAGCCCCCCACAAGACCGCCGGGCTTGGCCTTGATTGGGCGCCCGGTTAACATCGAGGGATGGCAGACCCGAGCAGTCGGTCTCCTCGGACCTCGTTCGTGAAGACCACAGAGGAACTGGATCGCTACTACGCCCTAGGCGTGCGGACCTTCGAGGGGGCACGGATGATGGGAGCGGTCTTCGAGGCCGACCCTGACGTCACCGCCTCGCTCTTGCCGCGCCCCTCGAACAGTCCTCCAGCCCCGGGGGGCTCATGTTCATCGCGGAGTACCCCACGACCAACCTCGGGCCCGGCTACCGGGAGGCGGCCCTGTTCCTGCGCTGCCGGTTCCAGGGAGAAGACGGCAGCTACTGCCTGTCGATGCCCATCGACGACGAGACCAGGATGGTCAACGGCCGCGACATCTTCGGCCTGCCCAAGAAGATGGCCACCATCGGTATCGACCGCGCCGGCTCCCAGGTCACCGGGTGGGTCGAACGCAAGGGTGTGCGCTTCGTGGAGCTCTCGGTGAACCTCACCGACGAGCTCCCTGCCGTGCCCCCCGCCGGTCCCAGCTACGTGTTCAAGGCCAGTCCCCGCATCGACCTGCGCCCCGGTTTCGACGGCCCGGTGCTGTTGTGCAGCCACGTCACCGAGGTGGAGCTGGTGCGAGGTGAGATGGGTGGGGGCACCCTGGCCCTCCATCCCTCTCCCTACGACCCCTGGTCGGTGCTGGGCGACCTCGAGGTGAGCTTCGCCTTCGCCATCGAGAGCAACAACACCATGCTGCCCGGCAAGGTGCTCGCCGAGGTGGACGGCGAGGAGTTCCTGCCCCACTACCACAAGATGACCGACCTCTTCGTGGGTGAGGTGGGAGGAGGGGGCCTTGATTGACTTCGCCCCCACCGAGACCCAGCTCGAGATGGTCGAGGTCGTCGGGAACCTCGGTCGCCAGGTCCTGGCGCCCGCCGAGCTCGCCCTGGATGCCATGGCGGTGGACGACGGCCCCTTCGAGACCGATACCTTCCGGACCGCGATGGCTCAGGCCTTCGCCCTCGGCCTTCACAAGATGGACCTCCGCGAGGACTTCGGTGGCCTGGCCCTCGACCCGGTCACGACCGGCATGGTGTGGGAGGAGCTGGCCCGCCACGCCCCCGGGTTCACAGCGGGCCTCATGGCCGGCGGGGTCGTCCCCGGCCTGATCGCCTTCCTGGCCGCCGACGACCGCGACCTGGTGGAGCGCTACGTCCTGCCTTACACCGCTGACACCACAGGAACCCATCTGACAGCATGGGGAAGCAGCGAACCCAACATCGGATCGGACGGCAAGAACTACGACGACCCCGCGGTCCGTCATTCCATGAGAGCCGAACGCACCGGCAGCGGGTACGTGCTGAACGGGGCCAAGTCGGGCTTCGTGTCCAACGGCGGAGTCGCCAGGAACCTGGTCCTCTTCGCCTGCCTGGAACCCGAGCTCGGCATCCGCGGGTCGGGCACCTTCGTCGTCCCCGGTGACGCACCCGGCCTGTCGCGGGGCAAGACCGAGGACCGGGTGGGGCTGCGGGCGCTGTCCCAGGCGACGGTCTACTGCGACGGGGTGGAGGTACCCGAGAACCACCTCATCTTCCCGCCGGGTGACAGCTACCCGGACCTCCACAACGCCATCCTGACCGTGGGCAACCTGGGAACCGGCTACCTGGCCGTCGGGTTGATGCGGGCAGCACTCGACAGTGCCCTTTCCTTCGCCCGGGAACGGGTGCAGTGGGGCAGGCCCATCATCGAGCACCAGCTCGTGGCCCAGAAGATCTTCGAGGCCCAGGCCGCCATCGAGACCTCGCGTGCCCTGTTGTGGAAGGGAAGCTGGCACTCGGCGCTCGAGTTTCCCGGTGACCTGCTGACGAGCCTGACAGCCAAGATCCACGCGACCGAACAGGCGGTGCGCCACACCACGGCCATGGTCCAGGTGCTGGGTGGATACGGGCTCACCAAGGAGTACCCGGTGGAGAAGTGCGCCCGGGACGCGGCCATGCTGCGTGTCATGGACGGCACCAACGACACCCTCCTGCTCAAGGCCGTACAACTCCTGGCCGGCTGACCAGCGGCCCGGGAGGCCCCGAGGTCCGCAGGCCCGGACGTTGCTGCGATCCAGTCGGTCCCGGGGGGCACCGGTGTCCGTCGGTAGTGTGGCGAGTCGACCGCGACCCGCCCGGAGTGTGGTCCGTGGACGCCAGGAGGTGGCGTGTCCGGGAGCCGACCGAATCTGGTGATCTTCATGCCCGACCAACTGCGGGCCGACGCCGTGGGCTGCTTCGGGAACCCCCAGGTCCACACACCGACGATCGACGCCCTGGCAGCCCGGGGCACCCGGTTCACGGACGCCTGGGTGCAACACCCGGTGTGCGGGCCGAGTCGTGTGTCGCTCATGACCGGCTGGTACCCGCACACGGCCGGGCACAGGACCCTCGACAACCTCGTCAAGGCCTGGGAACCGAACCTGTTGGCGATGTTGCGCGCGCGGGTTACGTGGTGGCCATGGCCGGGAACCGGGGCGACATCTTCGCCCCCGGGGTCACCGAGGCTTCCACCGACTTCTGCGGATGGATCGACCCTCCCGACCCCGACGACATGGTGGCGGGCTGGGTGCCGTCCCGTCCGGCGGGCGACCCCTTGACCCGGGCTTTCTGGCACGGCCCGCTGCGAGCCGAACCTCTCGTCGATGTCGACGAGGCGACGATCCGAACCGCCGAGACCTGGCTGGCCGACGGTGCACCCGGGGACAGGCCCTGGGCGCTGTGGGTCCCGCTGGTCTACCCGCACGTTCCCTTCACCGCTCCCGAGCCTTGGTTCTCGTTGCACGACCGGGCAGACCGGCGGACACCGTTGGCTCCGCAGGCTGCGGTGGGCAAGGCGGGGTTCGTCGCGGCATACCGCGAGGCCTACGGCTGGGACGCCCTGAGCCCCGAGGATCTGGCCGAGATCGTGGCCACCTACGACGGGATGGTGTCCCGTGTCGACGCCCAGTTGCGCAGGGTGGTCGAAGCGGTCGACGCGGCCGGGCACGGTTCCTCCACGGCCTGGGTCTTCGCGAGCGACCACGGCGAGTACCTGGGCGACTACGGCTTGGTGGAGAAGTGGCCCTCCGGACTCGATCCCCAGCTGACGCGCAACCCGCTGATCGTGGTCGCGCCCGGGATGCCCGAAGGTGGTGTGGCGACCTCGCCGGTGGAGTCGATCGACGTGCTGGCGACGGTGGCTGAGCTGGCAGGAATCGAAGCGACCCACACCCACTTCGGGCGGAGTCTGGTGCCCCTGTTGGAGGACCCGACGGCAACCGTGCGTGAGTTCGCTTTCTGCGAGGGTGGCTTCCGCACCCGCGACGCACACCTCCTCGAGCGGGCCACAGGTCCCTACGAGCCCAAGAGCCGACTCCAGCACGACCGCCCCGAACTGGTCGGCCTGGCCATGTGCGTACGTACCCCCGAATGGGCCTACGTGTGGAGGGCCGAGGAACCCGACGAGTTGTACGACCGCATCGCCGACCCCGACGAGACCACCAACCTCCTCGCCGCTGGGCCGGTCGCCGCCGGGTCGGTCGCCGGTGTCGACCTCTCGGCAAGCGCGTCCGGGTTGCAGGCGACCCTCTTCGAGCATCTGGCCGTGACCAGCGACGTCATCCCCTGGGTGGCCGACCCGCGCTTCCCCTCCACCCCCCAGGGCTGGCGGAGCTGAGGAGACCTCGACCTGTCGGTTTCGGCAGCCGCCTCCCCGGCCGGGCCCCCCGGACCAGAGCCACACCCGCCAGCACGACGGGGAACACCTCGAGGCGACCGACGAGCATGAGCAGGGCCAGGATCATGCGGCTCGACGGGGATAGACGAGGAAGTTCGACGTCGGTCCGGCGTCGCCCACGGCCGGACCCATGTTGCCCATGGCGACTCACCGTTCCCGAGATGCTGGTCATGATGTCGGTACCGGAGAAGGTCAGCACCAGGGCCGAGACGACCGCCAGCACGAAGTACAGCAGCACGAACCCGGCGACTCGGGCCACGGTCTCTTCGTCGACGACCACCCGCCCCCTGTTTGATCGGGCAGCACCGAACGCACGTCGGCGGACGCGCAGCATCTCACGCCAAGCCAGCCGACCCATGACCTGCACCCGCAGGACCTTGATGCCTCCCGAGGTCGACCCGGTCATGCCCCCCGACCACATGAAGCTGAAGAGGACGACCTGGGCCGCCGGTACCCAGAGCACGAAGTCGCCCGGGGACCCGGCGCCCTGCGCGTTGCCGAAGCCGCAGGACGTGGCCAGGGTCACGACGTTGAAAGCGGCGTCGCGCAGCGACGGCGCCGATCCCGGTTCCGTCACGTGCCAACAGCAGCGGCCACGACGACGGGACGCTGCCACGATTCCGAACAGGTAGAGGCGGAACTCGGAGTTGCGTGCGGTAGGCGCCCGCGCCCGCGCAGGAACTGGTAGTGCAGCGTGAACGATGCTCCACCGATGATCATGCCGATGATGAGCACGAGCTCGACGGCCACCGAGTCGTAGGCGCCGATCGAGGCGGCGTTCGGCGAGAAGCCCCCGGTCGACACCAGCGCCAGGGCGTGCCCGGAGGCGTCGTAGAGCGTGAGCCCGGTGACCATCAGCGCGACGGTCGAGACGACGGTGAAGCCCGAGGTAGACGAGCCAGAGGCGCTTGGCCGTCTCGCTGACCCGAGGCGCGAGACGGTCCGACTGCGGGACCGGGGGCCTCGGCGCTGATCAGCTCCAGCCCGCCCACGCCGATGAAGGGCAGCACGGCGACGGCCAGGACGATGATGCCCATGCCGCCGAACCACTGGGTGAGCTGCCGCCAGTAGAGCATCGCCGGGCTGGCGGTCTCGAAGTCCTCGGCGGTGAGCACCGTCGATCCGGTGCAGGTGAAACCGGAGATCGACTCGAAGAGGGCTTCGTCGATCGTGTCGAACGTTCCCGCGAGCAGGAACGGCAGAGCGCCGGCGACGGACATGGCCAGCCAGGACGAGGTGACGGCGGCGAACACCGCCCGGGGTGGGATCGTCGCCGGGATCGTCGTCAGGGCACGGAGCGTCCACCCGATCGCCACCGGTGAGCACGGCTGCACCCACCAAGGCCGCGACGGCGCTACCGCCGCTCAGGATGTCGACGACCGCGGAGAGGACCATGCCTGCCCCGGTGAAGAGCAGCGCCAGGCCGCCATGTGCGCGGAGGTCGACCTGTGTTCTCCGATGATGCGGTGCGATTCCCCCGGACTCATCGGCACCCGCCTCGTGCGGTCGTGCCGGTAGCGGCCCACGATCAGGTTCCACGCCCGGGCCGGTAGGGAGCCCACCGTGACGACGGCGTTGAGCACCGGGTACAACTCGACCCGCCCGGCCAGCATCAGTACCATCAGCACCAGGAGAGCCCAGTGCGTGACCTCGGTGAGAGGAGTGCCGGGAGCGAGCTCACCGAGGGCCGGTCCGAAGGTCGCCAGCACGCTGACCGCGCCCGAGATGGCCGTCACCAGGTCGGAACCGGTCAGCGCCAGGCCGAGGAAGCCGAGGGTCGCCGTGCCGATGAACAGGACCTGGTAGCCGAGCATCCGGTCGACGGTCTGCTCGTCGATCACGGTGCCACCCACCCGTGGTACCGCCACGAGGCGGTGCGACAGCTGGCGCCGGAGCTCCCGGCCGATGTAGCTGAGCAGGGCCAGGGCCCTGATGATGCGGAAGCCACCACCCATCGAGCCCGACATCGCGCCGACGCCCACGACGCAGCAGGACCAGCATCTGCGGTCCGCTCGACCCAGCCCGTCCAGTCGGTCACCCAGTGACCGGTGGTCGAGACGGCCGAGGTCGCGGTGAACGCGGAGGTACGGACCGTGTCGTGGAGGTTGCCCTCTTCGACGGTGAAGGAAAGGATCGCCGTCGTCCCCGCGATGAGTCCCAGGTAGGCGGCCAGCTCGACGGATCGGAAGGCAGAGAGGGACTGCCCTCGTATGGCGCACCAGGCGATCGGGAGCGAAAGGCCCCCGAGGAACATGCCCGCCACCCCGAGCCACTCGATCAGCTGCGGAGTCGAAGTGGGCGAAGGAGCGGTCGTGGTTGGCGAAGCCGCCGGTGGAGATGGTCGTGAAGGCATAGGTCACGGCGTCGAAGGAGCCCATGCCGCCGATGAGGAACAGCACGGCGCCGATGGCCGTGAGCATCGCGTAGAGCCCCAGGTAGCGCCGCAGCAGCCCGACGAACGTGGGGCGAGAAGAGGTGCTTGGCCCCGACCGGCGCCGCCGCGCCCGACGGGCGCGGTCCGCCCACGCCCAGGAACGGGCAGTACGGCGACGATGGTGGCCAGCCCGAAGAAGCCCGCCGAGCCACTGGGTGAGCGCCCGCCAGAACAGGATCCCGCGGTCGAGCGTCTCGAGATCGGGGATGACGGTGAGCGCCGTGGTGGCGAAGCCGGCGGTCGACTCGAACAGGGCGTCGTCTCCTCGGCCGATGGTCCCGGTGGCCAGGTAGGCGACGTGACGAGAGCGACGATCATCGTGAACGCCGCGACCAACACCGAGCGGAGGGCGACGCGGGGCGGCACGTGGTCGGGCATGGGTATCGACCACCGCAAGGCCGCACCCGACGCCAGGGCGACCAGCTCCGACCGCGCCCAGCACGAGCGGCGTCGTCGCCGTTGGCGACCAGGTCGACGAGGCTGGAGCTGATCAGTCCGAACCCGCAGACGACCAGGGTGACAGCGACGATGTTGGCGGTGACCGAGGGCCGGCGCGGGTGGGCGGAGCGGAGGTGAGGTCGGGTACGGGGCCTGGCCCTGGTCATCCCCGTTCCACCCGGCGTGGTCACGAGAAGAGCCGGCTCGCTTCGTTCACCGTCTGTGACATGGCGAAGACCACGACGTGGTCGCCGGCGACCAGCTTGCTGTGACCCCTCGCGATCTCGGCTTCGCCGTCGTGCACGATCGCGCCGATGAGCATGTCGTGAGGGAGACGCGAGCTCGGCCACGACGGCTCCGTCGACCCGACTCCCGGGGGCGATCTCGAACTCCAGGACCTCGATGGCCCCTTCGAGGAACGTGGCCACGCCGGCGACTCCTCCACGGACGAGCCGCAGTACCCCGTTGGCAGTGGCGGTCCGGGGTGACAACGAGGCGTCGATGCCGGCCTGGCGCAGCAGCGGAAGCAACTCGAGGCGGTGGACGATGGCGATGGTCTCGGTGGCACCCTGGGACTTGGCGAAGAGGCAGGCGAGGATGTTGGCGTCGTCCTCGTCCCGCCAAGGCCGCCACGATGTCGAAGCGGGCCGACCTCGGCGTCGATCAGCACGTCGGTGTCGGTGAAGTCGCCCTAGCAGGACCGTGACGTGGTGCAGCCGCTCGGCCAGCTCGACGGGCCCGGGCCTCGTCCCGCTCGACGATCACCACCTCGGCGCCCCGCTTGGCGAGTGGTTCGGCGACCAGCTCGGCGGTTCGACCTCCACCGAGCAGCATCACCCTCCTGGGGAGCGGCCGGGCCAGGCCCAGCAGCCCCATCAGGCGGCGTCGCCGCGCTGCGCTTGCACAGCACCCGCACCTGATCGCCGGCCATCAGCTCCTGGTCGCCTCGGGGGATGATGGTGTCGCCGTCCACGTGAGATGGTGCCGAACAGGAACTCCCAGTTGGGTTCGTGCTCCTGGGCCACCTCGAGCAGGGTCTTCCCCACCAGCGGTGAGTCCGTCGTGCAGCACGGCCCCGATCACGAGTGCTTCACCCCCGCCGAAGACCTCGACCTCGCTGGCGCCGGGGAACTCGAGCAGCTCGATGATGTCGCGGGCGGCCTCCTCGTCGGGGTCGATGATCAGGTCGGCGCCGATGGCCGAGTGGACGTTCGTGGCACGGGCGTCGCGCGCAGCTCGCGGGCCTCGAATCCGTACGATGGTGCGCTCGACGCCGACCTGCTTGGCCACCAGCGACGCGATCATGTTCATCTCGTCGACGTTGGTGACCGCCACCAGCAGATCTGCATGCGCAGCCCCGGCCTCTCGAGCACCTCGGGGTGGGTGCCGCTGCCCTCGATGGTGAGGACGTCCAGTTTCGAGGCGACGGCCCGGAGTCGCTCCGGATCTCCCTCGATGACGGCTACGTCCACGCCTTCTCGGCTGAGCCGGTCGGCAACATAGGAACCGACCTCACCGGCCCCCACCACGATCACGTACACACCTCCATCCTGGCGCGTCGGACCGACGGTTGCAGCACTCGGTGGGTAGTCTCCGATCGCATGAGCTCGGGATTCGATGCTGAGACGACGGACAAGCTCGTGGGGCTCTACCGCTCCGAGGGGATGAGGCGTCGCCAGGGCCTGACCTTGGATGCGGCGCAGGTCCGGGCGGGCGAGACGGTGATCGATCTGGGGTGCGGTCCCGGCTTCTACCTCGAGCCACTTTCGAGAGCGGTGGGAGCGTCCGGCCTCGTCATCGGTGTCGATCCGAGCACCGACGCCCTGGTGCGGGCTGCGGAGCGGGCGGGAGCTGCCGAGCTGTGCCCGGGCACGGCGTTCGAGATCCCCGTCGATGACGCCCGGGCCGACTGTCTGGTGTGCGTGCAGGTCTTGGAGTACGTCGACGACATTCCCAGGGCATTGCGGGAGATCTCCCGTGTCCTGCGACCGGGGGACGCGTCGTGTTATGGGACAGCGACTGGTCGTCGGTGTCGCTGCACTCCATCGATCCGGAACGGACCGCGGCGGTGCTGGCGGCCTGGGACGATCATCTCGTGCATCCGGCGCTCCCCAGGACGCTCGGCCCGTCGATGCGCGAAGCCGGCTTCGTCGATGTGGTTCCGACCGGTCATGCCTTCTGGGCGACCGATCTCCTGCCGGGCACCATGGCCCAGGCCATGGTCGGCTTCATCAGAGACTTCGCTGCCATCCATCCCACCGTCGGGCCCGAGCCGGCGACCTCCTGGTTCCAGGAGATGGAGGACCTGCACGCCGCCGGGAGGTTCTTCTTCGCCTATCTCCAGTTCGCGTTCACAGGCGTGAGTCCCTGAGCGAACCGGGCCCGAACCCGCCCGCGCCGCCACGGGCAACAGAAGCCGAAGAACCCAGAGAGGAATCACGTGGACACCACCCAGAAGCCCGCCCATCCCGCAACGGTCGCGGCCAACGCCGGCTTTGCCGACCGGCTGCCGCTGGCCGACGACGCCGATCTGTCGAGGGCCACACGCGGGTTCGTGGCCGAGCACCCGACCGGGACGGTCACCCGGGGGATGCTCACGGTCTGGGACATCCACCGCCACGACTTCTGTCGGGAGCAGCCAGCGGCTCCCGACACGGTCAACCCCAGCCTGTGGCGACAGGCGCGTCTCAACTGCGTCCACGGGCTGTTCCAGGTTACCGACGGAGTCTGGCAGGTCCGGGGTTACGACATCTCCAACATCACCTTCGTCCGTGGCGAGAAGGGCTGGATCGTGATCGACCCGCTCACGTCGGTCGAGACCGCGGCCATGGCGCTGGAACTGGTGGGCCAGCACCTCGGTGAGCGGCCGGTCGTGGCCGTCATCTACACCCACAGCCATCTCGACCACTTCGGAGGTGTCCTCGGGGTCACGTCACAGGAGGAGGTCGATGCCGGCCGCTGCCGGATAATCGCTCCCGAGGGGTTCCTGGCCGAGGCCGTCAGTGAGAACGTGATCGCCGGCCCGGCGATGCTGCGCCGCTCGTTGTACATGTTCGCCCCCCTGCTGGCCACGGGTGAGAGGGGCCAGGTTGACGCCGGGCTCGGCAAGACCACCGCCGTCGGCACCGTAGGGCTCATCCCCCCGACCGAGGAGATCTGCGAGACCGGCACCGAACTGGTCGTCGACGGCGTCAGGATCGTGTTCCAGATGACGCCGGGCACCGAGGCGCCGGCCGAGATGAACTTCCACTTCCCCGACTTGAGGCTGCTGTGCATGGCCGAGAACTGCACGCACACGATGCACAACCTCCTGACGCCCCGCGGGGCACTGGTCCGCGACACGCTTGCGTGGAGCAAGTACATCCACGAGTCGATCGAGCTCTTCGCCGACGAGACCGACATCTGCTTCGCCAGCCACCACTGGCCCCGGTTCGGAGCCGAACGACGTCAGGGCCTTCCTCACCCAGCAGCGCGACCTCTACCGCTGGCTGCACGACCAGACGATGCGGCTCGCCAACCGGGGTCTCACCCCCGTCGAGATCGCCGAGGAGCTCGACCTGGCGCCCGAACTCGAGAGCGAGTTCCACGTGCGCGGCTACTACGGCACCGTCAACCACAACGTGAAGGCCGTCTACCAGCGCTACCTCGGCTGGTTCGACGCCAACCCCGCCAACCTGCATCCCCATCCCGCCGCGCGGACCGCCGAGAAGCTGGTCGAGTACATGGGTGGAGCCGAGGCCGTGCTGGAGCGGGCACGCGCCGACTTCGATTCGGGCGACTTCCGCTGGGTCGCCCAGGTGGTCAACCACGTCGTGTTCGCCGAGCCCGACAACGCGGATGCCGCGCGAACTGCAGGCCGATGCTCTGGAGCAGCTCGGGTACCAGGCCGAGTCCGCCGTGTGGCGCAACTTCTACCTGTCCGGTGCCCACGAGCTCCGGCACGGGCACCTGAGCCTCGGGAACGCGGACCTGGGCGGGCTGGCGCCGGCGATGACCACCGAGATGCTCTTCGACGCCATCGCGGTGCGCCTCGTCCCGGGACCCCTCGCAGGCATGTCCGGATCCCTGAACTGGACGATCACGGACCGTGACGAGCACCACACCGTGGGCATCTCGAACCGCACCTTGTTCCACACCGGTGGCCGGCAAGACGACGGGGCCGTCGCCACCGTGGCCTGCACGGTCGCAGACCTCATCGGCATCGCGGACGGCGGGTTCGACGTCAGCGGGCTGGCCGTAACCGGAGATGTGAACTTCGTCGAACGGCTCGTAGGTGCCGTCGACGTGTTCGACCGCATCTTCCCGATCGTCACTCCCTGATGTGCCCCATCGCCGGCGCTTGCCACATCGCGAACGAATTGTCGATCTCAGGAGGGCAAGCGCCTGGCTGCCTGGGGGGCTGCGCCCCCACGCTCCCTCGCTGGCGCTCGGGATGCTCCCCATCTCCGGCGGGCTCCCTAGCGGTCGCGCCGCCGGCCGGCGCTTGCCACATCGCGAACGAATTGTCGATCTCAGGAGGGCAAGCGCCTGGCTGCCTGGGGGGCTGCGCCCCCACGCTCCCTCGCTGGCGCTCGGGATGCTCCCCATCTCCGGCGGGCTCCCTAGCGGTTGCGCCGCCGGCCGGCGCTTGCCACATCGCGAACGAATTGTCGATCTCAGGAGGGCAAGCGCCTGGCTGCCTGGGGGGCTGCGCCCCCACGCTCCCTCGCTGGCGCTCGGGATGCTCCCCATCTCCGGCGGGCTCCCTAGCGGTCGCGCCGCCGGCCGGCGCTTGCCACATCGCGAACGAATTGTCGATCTCAGGAGGGCAAGCGCCTAAGCGTCGGGATCCCCGGCCACCAGGCGTTCGAAGTAGCTCCGCAGCGTGGTCGTACCCAGCGGGGGACCGACGCCGTCGACCTCGCCCGCCACGACGATGAACTCGATCAGGTCGCCGAACTGCCTGGACGCGACTCCGACCGCCCGGCCCAGGCCTCGAACGACCGGGAGGGGGATCGAGGTGATCTTGGGGCGCTTGCCCAGGACGTCGAACGCCAACTCGGCGGCCTGGCGCTGGGTCATGGTCTCCGGACCTCCGGCCTCCACTTCGACAGAATCGCCTTCGGTGGCATCGACGCACACCTGGGCCAGGTCGCGCCCGTGGATCGGGCTCATCAGGTTCGTTCCCCCGCCCACGAGGAACGAGCGACCCCGGCGCGCCATCTTCAACAGCACTCCCATGTCGGAGAAGTACCCGCAGGGTCGGATGATGCGGTACTGGAGGCCGGAGGCGGCCAGCTCGCCCACGACCTTCTCGTGGGCCTTGGCAATGGCCAGATCTGCGATGGGTGGTTCGGTCCCACCCTGCATCGACACGTAGACGAACTTCGACACGCCGGCTGCCTGGGCCATCTCGAGCAGCGCGTGGTTGCACCCGTAGTCGACCTGGTCGAAGGTGAGGCCGTCGCGCTGGCGTGAGATGCCGACGCTGGAGAAGACGATGTCGATACCGTCCATCAAGCCGCCGAGAGTGGCGGGGTCGGTGACCTCGCCGATGAACACGTCGTCGGTGTCGGCCTCACCGATGCCCGGTGCGCCGAACGGTCCGCGGGAGCGGAGCCGGCTGGCGTCGCGGGCGAGGGCACGGACGCGGTAACCCCGCTGGGTGTAGGCGTGCGCCACGAAGCGACCCAGGTAGCCCGTGGCACCCGCGACCAGCACGCGAGCGCCGGTTGTCTCCACGGCCACCTCGTCCACGACCACCTCCTGGGCCTGCTCGCTCCACGGCCCGGGCGAAGGCTACCCGGATGTGGGACTGAGCCGAATCCGATGGTGTCCGGCCGAGGTGAACCCGCCGTCGGCGTGTTCACCGAGGGTGATTCGAATCAGCTTGCCCTGGGCAGAGGTGGCCTGGGCCTGGAGCGAACAGCGTCCCTCAGCCGGCGTGCTGAAGCTCCGGTGGCCGGGTCGGCGACGCCCGCCCTGGTTGTGCCCACGCCGGCGTTGGCGCGGAGTTGAGCCGCGAACACTCGGTGGATCCGCCGGGCCGCGACGTCGTCGGTCTCGTCCAGCTCGATGCTGAGCTCGGGTCCGACAGTGATCACCAACCTGGCCTCACCCGGGTCGTCGAGGCCGGCGAATGCCCGACGGACTGATCGGGTGGCATCGCGGAGCTCGGCGTAGTCGTTGGTTTCAATGGTCGTGGCTGTGTTCATCGGTCCGGCTCCAGTCGTGGTGGTCCATCTGATGTCTCGAAGGTACGGGCCCGGGATCAATGGACGACCGGGCCTGGATCAACCCCCGACCAACTCGGCGTCCTGCCGGACGAGTGCCCCGAACGTCTCTGCTGCATCCTGTTCGAACCGCTTGGTCGAACTGGGCGCGGAGCTCGCTAGCCTTGGCGCCGTGCTTCGTGCGATGCGTTGGGGGCGGAACCTCGGGTGCATGGGCGGGTGGACCGGCTCATGACCGCTGACCACGGTCCTGACGGCCACGGTCGCGAGGGAGGTGGCATCGTGGCGGCCCCCCTCCCCGATGACGAGGCGGAACGTCTGGCTGAGCTGCACGCCACCGGGATCCTCGACAGCCGACCCGAGGAGATCTACGACCGGGTGACCCGCCTGGCTTCCTGGATCGCGGCGACACCTATCTCTCTGGTGAGCCTGGTCGACGCCGACCGGCAGTGGTTCAAGTCCCGTGTCGGGCTCGAGGCTTCCGAGACCTCGAGGGACCTCGCGTTCTGCGCCCATGCGATCCTCAGGCCCTCAGAGCTGATGGTCGTCGAGGACACTCACACCGACCCCCGGTTCGCGCGCAACCCCCTGGTTCGCGAGGCACCCTTCATCCGCTTCTATGCGGGGGCACCTCTGGTAACACGGTCCGGCCACGCCCTGGGGACGCTGTGCGTCATCGATCAGGTGCCGCGTCAACTGGACGAGGACAGTACCGAAGCCCTCCGGACCCTTGCGGGCCTGGTCATGGCTCAGATCGAGCTGGGGATCGTGAATACCGACCTGCGGGAGGCCTTGGTGGGCGTGGCGGCAGCCTCGAGGGCGAAGTCTGCGTTCCTGGCCACCATGAGCCATGAGATCCGTACTCCCTTGAACGCAATCATCGGGATGTCCGGGTTGTTGCTGCGCGAGGGTCTCCCCGAGCGTCAGGAGCGCTTCGCAGGGATCATCCGGAGGTCAGGGGAGCACCTGTTGCACGTGGTCAACGATGTGCTGGATTACTCGCGCATCGAGGCCGGACACGTAGAGCTGGACATCGCAGCGATCGATGTCGTTGCCGTGGCAGAGGAGGTCGTCGAGCTGTTCGGGGGTGCGCCGGGCGAGGGAAGGGTCACCATCGAGGTGGACGAGTCGGTCCCCCGGCGGGTCGAGGCCGATGCCCGTCGCGTGCGCCAGATCCTCAGCAACCTGGTCGGAAATGCCGTCAAGTTCGACGAGTCGGGGCCCGTGGTTGTCCGGCTCGGGGTGCGCGGGCGATCTCCTGGTCGAGGTCGTCGATTCCGGACCAGGGATCGGTGTGGAGGAGCAGAAGCACCTCTTCGAGCCGTTCGTGCAGGTCCACGAGTCACCGGCGCGCCGTCACGGCGGCTCCGGGCTGGGACTCGCCGTATGTGCGCAGCTGGTGGAAGCCCTCGGAGGCAGCATCGGTGTTCGCAGCGAAGTGGGGGAGGGCTCGACCTTCTGGTTCACCCTCCCTGGGGGATCGCCGGCGCAGCTGCCGGCCAGCCCGGACTAGGCAGTAGCACTCAGACCGGCCGTCTCACCCAACTCGGTGCGCAGGCCCCTTGGGGCGACCACGTCCTCGACCTGGGCGAAACCTGTCACCAGCGCGTCCTCGCCGACCCAGGCCGCACCTGTTACCTGCGCCTCGCCTGAAACGATGGCTCCCCTTGCGAGGCGCGCCGACCCGCCGACGATCGCCGAACCCTCCACGACCGCCCGGTTGGCCACGAACGCGTGCCCCATCACGGCGCCGTGCTCGTGAATCGTCGCCCCCCTCACATCCGCGCTGCCGCGAACCTGGGATTGGCCGGCGATGATGGCACCCTCGGAGACACGGGCATAGTCGCACACGACGGCTGAGTCGAGGATGTAGCAGCCGTCGAACACACGGGCGTTGCCGAAGACGAGTGCTTCGGTGCCTACCGTGGCCTCTGGGTCGACGTCCGCCGTCTCCGCAACCCAGCCTCCGGTGCTCCCGTCGGGGTTGGCGTGTCGGTGAGCGGGTACGGGGCCGTAACCGAAGTCGTACTCGCGGGTCTGGAAGTTCGTGTTGATTCGCGCCGTGGTGTTCATGGAGAGGAACTTAGGAAGCCCACATCAACCACGACGCGCCATCACGTCAACGCCGGAACAACGACCGACCAATCGGCTCTTCGCCCCGAGGGGCTCATCGCGGTGCGGTCGGGGCCCCTGCCCCAACCGCTGAGGCTGCGCCTACTCGCGCAGCCTCGCTAATCGGCTCTTCGCCCCGAGGGGCTCATCGCGGTGCGGTCGGGGCCCCTGCCCCAACCGCTGAGGCTGCGCCTACTCGCGCAGCCTGTCAGCCGGGTCCAGGTCTGCCTCGGCAGGCAGGATCGGTCCTCTGACCGTGAAGGTGGAGCCATGTTCGCCGTCGCTCTCGACCTCGAGGGTGAGGCCCAGCAGTCCGCACAGGGCCCGGGAGATCGACAGACCCAGGCCCACCCCGCCGGCTCTGCGATCCGGCCCGGATTCGACCTGCGCGAAGGGCTCGAAGATGTGATCCTGTTGGTCCTTGGGGATACCGATGCCGTCATCGGTGATCTCGATGCTGAAGCTCGTCGGGTCGGACAGGTCGAGTCGTGTGGAGACCGTGCCCCCCGGACTGAACTTGACCCCGTTGGACAGGAGGTTCACCAGGAGCTGGCGGAAGCGGCGGCCATCTGTGAGGACCTCGGGCATCGACGGAGGGAGGTCGACGAGCAGGTCGGTATTCGCGGCGGTCGCCTCGGGCCTGAGGATGGCGATGGCTTCCTCCACCAGGCTGGGGAGGGTGGTGCGGGCCAGGCCCACTTCCGTCTGCTTCGACTCCATATGCGAGATGTCCAGCAGGTCGTCGATGATCGTGAGCAGGTGCACCCCCGCCTGGCGGATCCGTTCGACGTAGTCACGCTCCTTTGGTACCAGGTGGTGCTCGGGGTCTTTCGCGAGCAATCCGGCGAAGCCGATCACCGAGTTCAGAGGAGTGCGGAGCTCATGGCTGATCTGCATGAGGAAGGCGCTCTTGGCCCGGTTGGCGCGCACTGCGTTGTCTCTGGCGTCCGCGAGCTGCTCCCTGGTGGACACGAGCTCACTGACATCCGAGAAGGCGGCGATCCATCCGGTCAGCGCGCCGTCGTGACCCGGCTGGGGTGCCAGTCTGAGGGCGAGCCACCTGCCTTCGGGACCAGGCACGCGAACCAGCCTGTCGACAGGGTTGCTGGTGGGCCAGGTCGAGACAGCACCGAATCCCAGCACCGGGACCAGCTCATCGTCCTCTACGTCGGCGCCCAGCATCCGACGGCCTTCCTCGTTGACGGTGCCGACCTTGCCAAGCGGTCCGATCACCGCGATGCCGACGGGCGCCACCTGCGCCAGGGTCTCGAAGGACGCCTGTGTGCCTTCCACCGAAGGGCCGGTCTCGTCGACTCGGGCCACGATGAGTACCCCCTGGCCCCCACCGGGAGCCTCCACACACCGCACCGTCGCCTCCCAGATGATCGTCCGGCCGGGCAGTTCCGGGTGGCGGACCCGGAAGCGGTTCGTGTGCGCTTCGGTGGGATCGGAGCGGGCACGGCCCAGCAACGCGAACATCTTTGGTACATCGTCGGGATGCATCCGGGAGACGAGGCTGTCGGTGTCCTGGCCGAGGTCGGGATGGAGGCTCAGCTGCCACACGACCTCGTTCTGCTCGTCGAGGAGCACCACCGCATCGGCAGCCATACCCATGGCTGTCCTCAGGAGCTGGTCCTGGCGATCAGGCGGAAGCGGGCCTGCCACGCCTCATGTCCCCGGTGTGCAAGGTGATTCCCCCATCAGGCTCCGAGGATAGGTGATCAAACCCGATCCGGCGGCAGGGCCGGACCACGGGCCGACGCACGGGTCCGCTACCACTGGAAGTGGTAACTGTGTCCGTCAATGAAGGATCAACCGGACCGACGTGCCGTCAACTTCGGGTCAACGGACACCGCCGGCCCCTTGTGGTGTGCTCACCACCACGGCATGCTCTCCATTGGTACGACAGACGAGCATGGAGGAAACAGACATGGTCCAGGAGTTCAAGGAGTTCATCAACCGGGGCAACGTGGTCGACTTGGCGGTTGCGGTGGTCATCGGAGGGGCCTTCGCCCTCGTGGTCGACTCGTTCACCAACGACATTCTGATGCAGTTGGTGGCGGCGATCGTCGGAGAGCCCGACTTCAGTTCGCTCACCTTCGAGATCTCGGATACGCCAATCCTCTACGGCTCGTTCCTCACGGTCATGATCAACTTCCTGATCGTTGCTTTCGCCATCTTCCTGTTCGTCAAGGGATACAACTCGCTGAAGAAGGAAGCCCCTGCCGAGGAGGCCGGCCCGAGCGAGGTCGACCTGCTGACCGAGATCCGTGACGCCCTCCGGTCGTCGAGCTGACGGCCGGCGGCGCATTCTCTGACAGGAGGCACCCCATGAAGCAGCTGGCAATCGTCGATGACAACGAGGACAACCGCCTCCTGTTGGAGGCGTTGCTCTGCGACGAGTACGAGGTGGTCGAATACGACTCGGGCGCAGCCGCGCTCGAAGGTCTCGCAGCATCACCGCCCGATCTGGTGCTGCTCGACATATCCCTGCCCGGGATGGACGGCATCGAGGTGCTGGCGCGGATCCGGCAGGACCCGACGTTGCGGGCCCTGCCGGTGGTGGCCCTCACCGCCCATGCCATGACCGGTGATCGAGAGCGGTTCCTGGCTGCCGGCTTCGACAGCTACGTCACCAAGCCCATCGTCGATGAGACTGTTCTCTGCGGAGAGATCGAGCGACTCCTCGGTCGTGGAGGCAGCTGATGGGTGAGCTGCGGGCCGCTCGGGGTGCGGTCATGGGGCGATACCACGAGAACCTCCGGGGGCGCCTCGCCGAGATCGAGGCTCTGTCCGGGAAGTTGGGAGATGATCCGGGGCTCGCGGATCAGATCCGCTCCCATGCCCACCAGGTGAGGGGATCCGGGGGTAGTTACGGCTATCCGGAGCTGTCGGTCCTTGCCGCCAACCTCGAGGATTCGTCTCCCGATCAGGTACCTATCCACCTGGCGGTGCTGATCGACCATATCCGGGGGATCGTCGGGGACGACGACCGCGATCGGATCCTCGTCGTCGAGGACGATCCCGACTTCAGCAGCCTGCTCGTCGAGCGTCTCCACGACGAGGGCTGGGAGGCGGCCGCCGTCGGAAGACTGGATGCGGCCATCGAGGCCGTCGATGTGCTCAACCCCGCACTGGTAGTCCTCGATCTCGTCCTCCCCGATGGTGACGGGCGAGAGCTCGTGGCCCACCTGGCAGATGAGACGGGCACCGACGCGCCGGAGTTCGTGGTGATGGCGGCGACTGCTCCCCCCGCTGTCCACGCCGAGTGTCTGCTGCTGGGGGCCAACGTGGTCCTCGAGAAGAGCCAGGGCCTTGACCTTCTCGTTGCAGCGATCACGGCCCGCTTGGCTCACCGTGAACAGATCCGCAGGACCGTCCGGGTGGACGCCCTCACCAGCCTGGCCAATCGGGCTGCGCTGGCCGAGGGCTTCGAGCGCGCCCGGTCGGTGGCGGTTCGCCACGAGACGCCGTTCGCTCTCGCCTTCCTCGACATCGACAACTTCAAGCCCCTGAACGACCGCTACGGTCACCTCGTCGGCGACAGCGCCCTTGCGCACTTCGCCGAGGTGATGACCGAAGAGCTGCGGGCGGGAGAGCTCGTGACACGTTGGGGCGGTGACGAGTTCGTCGTCCTGTTCCCCGATGTGGACGCCCGGTCTGCCGCCACGGCCCTGGGTCGGGTGGCCGCTCGGCTCGGACGCGATCCGATGTCGTGCTCGGGTGGTGAGCTGGTCGTGCTCTCGTTCTCGGCCGGTGTGTTCGATGTGGACGGCCAACCTCTCGAAGTGGCGATGCACCATGCCGACCTCAGGTTGCTGGCGGCCAAGGCACTGGGTCGGGATCGCATCTGTTGCCATGATCCCAGCGAGGTCTGGAGCCCTTCCGTGCTCTTGGTGGAAGACGACGAAGACGTCGCCACCTACCTGTCGGGGCTTCTGCGCGACGACGGCTACCTGGTAGAGATCGCCAGCTCGGGGTCGGATGCGCTCCGCCGGCTGGCGTTGTCCCGACCCGAGTTGGTTCTCCTCGATCTCGGACTCCCCGATATCAGCGGCTTCGAAGTCATCGAACGGATCCGGCGTGATCAGTCGGTCTCGGGAGTGCCGGTGATCGTCCAGACGGCACGTGGCGACGAGGACGCGGTCGAGACCGCCTTTACCCTCGGAGCCGACGACTTCATCCAGAAGCCGATACGGGACCGTGACCTCCTGGCCCGCATCGGCCGCCTGATGCGCGCTCAGGGCTCGAAGCGGTAGCCGACACCCCGGGAGGTCGTCAGCCGGACCGGCTTGGACGGCTCGTCCTCGATCTTCTTGCGGAGCCTGTGCACGTGCTCGTTCACCGTGCTGTCGTCCTGCCAGTCCGATGAGGAGCCCCAGACTTCTCGTAGTAGCTCTTCGCGGCTGCAGACACGGCGTGGGTTGGAGCCCAGGTATGCGAGGAGGTCGAACTCCTTGGCGGTCGTGTCGACGACACGACCGTGACGGAGCACCTCGCGGGTAGCGAGATCGATCACGAGGTCGCCGTAGTCCAGTATCGAGCTCTCGGCCATGACCTCCTGCCCACGCCTCAGGACCGAACGCACCCGCGCTGATCAGCTCACGCGGGTAGAAGGGCTTCACGACGTAGTCGTCGGCCCCCAGTTCCAGGCCCACGACCCGGTCCTCTTCCTCATCCTTGGAGCTGAGGATTATCACCGGGGTGCGGTCGATCTTGCGGATCTCGCGAAGGACCTCCAGACCTCCGCGATCGGGGAGTCGCAGGTCGAGGATGACCAGGTCGGGTCGGTGGAGCCTGAAGGACTCGATCCCGGTGTCAGCATCGGCGGCGGTGCGGGTGCGGCAGCCGGCGTCCTCGAGCTCGGCGGTGAGGAGAGACCTGATGTCCTCGTCGTCGTCGATGATCAGGATCCGTGGTCCGCCAGGCATTGCCCCTCCTTCGCCGACGAGATCCTATCCGGCCGGCTCTGGAAGCAAGCGGTGCCGGGAGAGCAGGCCCGGCTTTGCGGGCGCGTCTCGGGTGCCTGTGGCAGGGTGAGGCAGATGTCAGGCGGATTCGTGACAACCAAGAGATCGATGGCTTCGGCGATGAATCGGGCCTGTTTGCGACCTGCACTTCTCGCCGGGTTGATCCTGGCGGTGGTCTCCTGCGGTGGGGATTCGGGCTCTCCCGCTCCGTCCACGGCTCGGTCGACAGTTCCGGGGATGGCCACGAGCAACCCGGCTCCCTCAGTCACCCAGACCACCTCACCGGATCGGGAACAGGTGGATTCCTCCGCCATCCCTGTCCGGGTGGAGTTCCCGGCTTCTGCGGGTGGAGCCCTGGGGGCGACGACCGAGATGGTCCAGGTGGTTTCCCACGGCGGGGCGCTCTGGGCATCCTCGAGCCAGTGGATGGCCCCCCTGGACGTCGGTGGCACGATCCTGCGTCGGCGAGTCGAGCGAAGGTCCGTGGCAGGTCGTGGTCCAGGGTGACCAGCTGCGACTCATGGCGCTGGAGTCCTTCGTCGTACCTTCCCCCCACGCGGGGGGTACCGACACCGAGGTGCTCGTCGGCCAGGTACGAGAGGGCGGCACTTCGGAGCTGCGCTGGTTGGTCGGACCGGGTGATGGCTTCCAGGAGGAGTTCGGGTTGGCGCCCGGAGCCGACGCCCGGGCCCTTGGGGCCCACGACGAGGGAGACGCCTTTGCGTTCTACGCCGGGATCAGACCGACCGGGGTCCTGCGTGGCGAGTGGGACTCCGAAGGGCGCACCATCCGATGGTCAGCCGAGCCCGAGCTCGTCGTGCCCGGCGAGCGTATCGACCAGAAGGTGACGGGCTTCGCCAGCTGCGCGGGATCGGCGTGGGTCACCGTGCGCACGTCCCTGTTCCGGCGTATCGACGGGGTCCTGCCGGCTGGTCAGGAACGCTGGGTGAGCGCCTTCACCGACACTGTCGAGAACGAGCAGAACAGCGGGCTGCGTGGAATCACCTGTGTCGACCACGACGGTAGCGAGGCGCTGATCGTCGGACGGGAAGGAAGCGGGGAGATCCTCCGGTTCGAGGGACTCCCCGGCGACGACCCCACAGCAGAGGTGGCCCCACCTGTCGTCGAGGCCGACATCCGCCGGATCGTGGACGAGACGCTCCGCTCGTGGGGTCACGACGACCTCCCCGCCGAGGGCCCCGGTTCGGTCGGCTACGTCATACCCGCCTACAACGAGCTCGTCGAGATGGGCGAGGGCCTGCACATGACCGGAGTCGAGTGGAACTACCGCCAGCTGGCCTGTCCCCCGGACCGGACCTGCCAACCGCAGCGCACCTTCGATGCCGCGGCCTGCGTCCTCAGGCGCCAGGTCGACGCGGGGGAACCGGTCTGGGAGATGGCTTGCCTCGGAGGTGACGCCACCCCCGGCGGCGAAGTGGAGGACCCCGTCGAACAGGGTCAGGCCTTCGTCGCGGTACGCGTGCTCCGGCCAGCCCCGTGGGACCCCGAGGAACTGTGGTTGGTGGGCTACGACGCGAACTTCGTCCCGGCGCTGGGCACCGGGTGGCTGGCGGTGGGAGCAACGGTCGACTTCACCGGGCCCTGGGCTGCGGGCTGATCTCAGCTGTTCGCGGGGGAACCGGGGCCTAGCACCACTGGATCCGCGCGGTCCTGTGCGAGGAAGCTGGTGCCCGGGGATCTGACATCAGCTGAGAGTACGAACCGAGGAGTGGCGATCGTGAGAGTGGAACGTGACGGTGGGGTGATGACGATCGTCAACGACGACGTGCCGCTGAACCGGATGAGCTTCGAGTACATGGACGGCGTCGAGGAGGCCGTCGAAGAAGCGGCTGCCGACAGCTCGATCCGTGCGCTCGTGTTCACCGCGGATGGCGACGAGAACTTCTCGGTGGGCATGGACCTCAAGCAGCTCATGGGCGGGGCCGAGGACCGAGGGGGCTTCGAGGAGGTCCTCGACCAGCGTCGACGGGTGCTGGACCGCATCGAGAACCTGGGAAAGCCTTCGATCGCCACTCTTTTCGGGTACTGCCTGGGCGGAGGCCTCGAGCTCCCGTTGGCCTGCCACTTCCGGCTGGCAGCCCTGGAAGGAGCCAAGATCGGCCTTCCCGAGCTGGACCTGGGTTCCGTCCCCGCCTGGGGCGGTACCGCCCGGCTCACCCGCGCCGTGGGAAGGGCAGCCGCGCTCGACGTGATCCTCCGGGTCAGGCGGCTCACCGGGCCGGAGGCCCACGCCATCGGACTGGTGCAGCAGGTGCATCCGCTGGCGGAGCTGCGCCGGGCGCGCCCACGAGTTGGCCCTCGACCTGGCCAAGCGTCCACCCGTGGCCGTCGAGGAGGTCTTGCGGTGTGTCGTGCAGGCCGGGGACGCGCCCCTCGAGGAAGCCCTCGATCTGGAGCGGGCCGCGGTTCGGCGCTGTTCGGCCACGAAGGACCAGATCGAGGGCATGCGGGCGTTCATCGAGAAGCGCGAGCCCGTCTTCACCGGTGAGTGAACGCCACCCGGCCTCTGGCCGGGCCGCTGCACGGCCAGGCGGTACGGCTCTGCGACGGTCCTCTATGCTCGCTGCGTGGGCGCGACTCTGACGGAAAGCCAGGAAGAGCTCCTGGACCGGCGGGTGCTGTTGGCCAACGGCTTCTCGGCCGACGCCCACTACCCGGCGGCGATGGTCAACATCACCAACCGCTGCAACCTTGCTTGCGTGCACTGCTTCGTCTACCAGGACGACAACCCCAACGATGCCCTGAGCCCCCGGCTGGAGCTCTCGACCGACGAGATGCTCGAGGTCCTGGCTGCGCTGCGTGACCGCCACGGCATCGGCCACATGATGTGGATGGGAGGCGAACCGCTGCTGCGCAAGGACTTGTTGCAGCGGGGAGTGGGGCTCTTCGGCACCAGCCACATCACGACCAACGGCACCCTGCCCCTCTTGGACCTCGGCCCCGATGTCCTCTACGTGGTGTCCCTCGACGGACCCGAGGACGTCAACGACGCCATCAGGGGTGCGGGGAGCTTCCGCCGTGTCCTCCGCCGCCTCGCGGATCTGCCGGACGACTTCTCTTCGCGGATCCAGGTGCAGTGCACCGTCACCCCGTCCAACCAGGAGCACCTCGCCGCTCTCGTCGAGGTGCTCGTCGACACCCGGGTGGAGTGGATGACCTTCAGCTTCGTCGTCCCCTACCTGGACGCCGACCCGGATCCGGGCTGGCCGGATCTCGAGTCGCGCATGGTGGCTGTCGAGACGGTCCGTGACCTCAAGCGCCGCTTCGGAGGCTTCGTGCGCAACCGGTCGGCCGCGCTCGATCTGATGGCACCCGACATCGCTCCCGAGGTGACCGCCAACTGTCCTGTGCGGTCGTTCCTGCTGCCTCTCTGGCTCGACGGGGATCGCTTCACCACGCCCTACTGCTGCTACGGCAACGGACCGGACTGCTCGCGTTGCGGCGCCTGGGCCGTCTTCGACATCGCCGGCCGGTTCCGGCCCACCGCCAGCGCCTGAACCCGCCCTCTCGGGTGCGGGTCAGAAGTTCTCGTCGTTGTAGCGCTCGACGGCCTCGGTGACCTCGGCGTCGGCCTCGGCCAGGGTTTCGGCGGGGGCCTGTCCTTCGAGGATGAGGCGGTCCAGCGAGTCGCGGATGGCGTCACGGGTCTCGGTGTAGGGGCCGATCAGCGGCCCCGGCCAGGTGGCGTCGATGTCGGCCACCTGCTCGTAGGCCACCTGTAGCCACGAACCCAGCCGGGTCGTGGTCCACATCTCCTGGAGGGAAGGGTCCTCCACCGCCGCGGTCACCCACGGGCTGAACGAGCCCTCGGTGTTCCACCGGGCCTGGACTTCGGGCTGGTTCATGAAGGTCATCCAGTCCCATGCCCCGGCGATCACCTCGTCGGGCTGGTCGGCCATCAGGTACCAGGCCGTCCCGCCCACCTGGGTGCTCTGGTCCGGGCCCATGGTGGGCCAGCGCGTCGCGCGTCGATGTCGAGGCCCTCGGCGTCGATCGCGTCAGGGTCGGCCCCGTCGACGTCACCCAGGTCCTCGCCCTTCAAGAAGGCGTTGACCGACGTGGCCGCAGAGGAGGTGTCGGGCAGCATCGACGCCTGTTCCAGGCCCAGGGCGAAGAAGTGGTCGACGTTGCCCTCGGTGTCGGGGATGGCGTTGAGCAGCCCGTCGGCGTGCATGTCGGCGATCCAGGTGTACAGCTCGACAGCCGTCTCGTTGTCGAGCGCCCCTTCGGTTGCGGCCTCGGCCCGGCCGTTGTCGCTGTTCACCACAGGAGCGCCCGCGCCGGTCAGCCAGAACTCGATCAGGAAGGGCTGGAGGGCCATGACCAGGGGCGTGTCGACCACGCCAGCGTCCTTGATGGCCTGGGCGGCTGCCCGCACCTCCTCCAGGGTCTGGGGCGGGTCGTCGGGATCGAGTCCGGCCCGCTCGAAGTGGGTGCGGTTGTAGTAGAGCAGCGTGTTGCCGATGTTGAGGACCCCGGGCTGGAGGGCCCCGTCGACGGTGTAGTAGGCGACCGCCGTGTCCAGGAAGCCGTCGAGGCTGATGCCGGCCGCCTCGAAGCAGGCCTGGGCGGGCAGCACGATCCCGCTGTCGGCCATGAACTGGGTGGCCGGATCGTCCACCATCACCACCCCCGGCAGGTCGCCGGTGGGTATCGCCTCGGTGACCTTGCGCAGCAGGGTCTCGTAGTCCTGCCCCTGGCTCTCCAGGCGGACCTTCACCTGGTCCTGGCTGGCGTTGTACTCGTCGGTGAGCGCCTGGAGGGTGTCGGAGGACTTGGCCACGAAGGTGTGCCAGACGACCACCTCCACCGGCTCGGTGGCGTCCTCGTGGGCGCCCACCGGGCAGTCGGGCAGGTCGGGTCCGGCCTGGGTGCCATCGCTGCCGCCCCCGTCGCCCCCGTCTTGGCTGCCGTTCTGGCTGCCTTCGCTGGACGTGTCGCCGCCGTCACCCCCACAGGCCGCGCTGGTCAGGGCCAGCACGACCAGCACGGCCAGGGTGGTCAACCATCGGCGCATCGAAGGCGTGGCAGGCATGGGATCTCCTCTCCGGCCCCGGAGGGCGTGGTCAGAAGTTCTCGTCGTTGTAGCGCTCGACGGCCTCGGTGATCGCCGCATCGGCCTGGGACACCGCGTCGGCGGGCTCGGCCCCTACGAAGAGCATCTCGTCCAGACCGTCACGGATGGCCTCGCGGGTGTCGTCGTAGGGGCCGATGAGCGGCCCCGGCCAAGTGGGGTCGGCGTTGGTGAGCGCGTCGTAGGCGGTCTGGAGCCAGCCGCCCTTGCGGGTGCCCGCCCAGCTCTCGGCCACCGATGGATCCTCGGCGGCCGCGAGGTTCCAGGGCAGGTAGGAGCCCTCGAGGTGCCAGCGCACCTGCTGGGTAGGTTCGTTGAACCAGCGGGCGAAGTCCCAGGCGGCGGCCTGCACCTGGGGTGGTGACGTGTTGGGGATGTACCACACGCCTCCACCCAGCTGCCCCCGGCCCGCGGCTTCTTCGGTGACACCCGGGTAGACGCCGACGCCGATGTCCAGGTCGATGGCGGGCAGCTCCTCGAGGTCGAGGTCGAACTGGGTGGGATCCAGGCTGCCTTCCAGGAAGGCGTTGATGGACGTGACCGCCGTGGAGGTCTCGAAGGTCATCGAGGCCTGCTGGAGGGCCACCGCGAAGTAGTGGTCGAACTGGCCCTCGGTACCGGGCACGGCGTTGAGGAGCCCGTCGGCCTGCATGCCGGCCAGCCAGGCGAACACCTCGTCGGAGGCGTCGTTGTCGAACGCCGACGCGGTGGCGCCCACCTCGCCCCGCCCGTTGTCGTCGTCCACGATGGGGGCACCGGCGCCGGTGAGGAGGTGCTCGATGAACCAGGGCTGCATGTTCATCACCAGCGGCTGCTGTGTCACCCCGGCGGACTGGAGCGCTTCCGCTGCGGCCCGCAGCTCGGCCAGGGTGCGGGGCGGCGAGTCGGGGTCGAGGCCGGCCCGCGTGAAGTGCTCGCGGTTGTAGTAGAGGATGATCGTGGACAGGTTGAGGGAGACCGGCTGGAAGGCGCCGTCGACGGTGTAGTAGTCGACGGCCAGGGGCATGAAGTCGTCGAGGCTGACTCCGGAGGCCTCGAAGCAGGACTGGCCCGGCAGGATGGTGCCGCTGTCGGCCATGAACTGGGTGACGGTGTCTTCCAGGGCCACCAGGCCGGGTAGGTCACCGGTGGGGATGGCCTGGGTGTACTTCCGCAGCAACTCGTCGTAAGACTCGCCCTGGCTCTCGACGCGGACCGTGACCTTGTCCTGGCTGGCGTTGTAGTCGTCGGCCATGGCCACGAGGGTCTCGCGGGTCTCGGCCACGAGGGTGTGCCACAGCACCACCTCCACCCGACCGTCGGCGGCGGCGTCCCAGCTCTCGAGCGCGTCCAGGGGGCACTCGGGAAGGTCGCTGCCGTCCCCGGCGGGGCCGTTGCCGCCGTTGCCCCCGCCGCCAGAGGTGTCGTCGCCACCGTCACCGCCGCATGCCGCGGCGATCAGGGCCAACAGGACGAGCAGGGTGAGGAGGGTGCGCGACCGGGTCGTGTTCACCGCAAGATCTTCGTGCGCCGGGGTCAACCCTTCACCGCGCCGGCGGTCAGGCCACGGATGAGGTGCTTCTGGAAGACGATCAGCAGGGCCAGTATGGGGAGGGCGGCGATGATGGCCGCCGCGAATCCGATGTTGGTCTCGGTGATGTTCTGGGCGGCTACCTGTTGCAGGGCGATCTGCACGGTGGCCCACTGCTGTCTCGGTGGTGACCGCCCGGGGCCACAGGTACTGGTTCCAGGCGGCCAGGAACGCGATCAGCGTGAACGAGGCGATGATCGGCCGGGTGAGGGGGATGGCCACCTGCCACAGGAAGGCCGATGTCGCCGAAGCCGTCGAGCTGGCAGGCGTCGCGCAGGTCGCGGGGGATGGCCAGGAAGCCCTGGCGGATGAGGAAGGTGCCGAAGGCGGTGGCCAGGAAGGGGACGGTCAGGCCCTGGATGCTGTTGAGCCAGCTCCAGCGTCGCGGATGGTGCGCACGTTGGCGATCAGCGTCACCTCGACGGGCAGCATGAGGGTGGCGATGAACACCACGAACAGGGTCCGCTTCAGGGGGAAGCGCAGGAAGGCGAAGGCGTAGGCCCCGAGGATCGAGGTGACCAACTGGCCGCCGGTGATGATCACCGTCACCCCGCGCTGAGACCAGCAGGTGGCGGCCCAGGTCGCCCTCGGATGAAGGCCCGGGAGAACACGTCCCACTCGGGTTCCACCGGGTAGGGAGGCTGCCCCCGGGTGACGTAGGTGAGGGGAGCGGACAGCGACCGCACCAGGGTCATCCACACCGGGAACAGGATGATCATCGACAACGTGCTGAGGAGCGTGTACCACCCGAGGTTGCGCCACTGCCGGGCGCGCCGGCCGGGACGGGTGCGGGCGGGCCGGGTGTCGGCGGGCGGGGCCGGTGTGGCCGCGGAATCAGTCGCCATAGTGCACCCGCCGTTCGAGGATCAGCGAACTGGCCGATGGTGACGAACAAGGTGACGACGAACAGCCCGATGGCCATCACCGCGCCCTCACCCGACGTCGACGGGTTGCTGGGAGTTGAAGATCTTGAACACGAGGGTCTCGGTGGCTCCCGCCGGGCCGCCGCTGGTGAGGATGTCGATCTGGGCGAAGGCCTGGAAGGCGAAGATCGTGAGGATCACCACGAGGAACAGCAGCGTCGGGGAGATGCAGCGGCAGGGTGATCCGGAAGAACTTCCGGACCGGGCCGAAGCCGTCCAGCAGTGGCCGCCTCGTCGATCTCGTCGGGGATGGCCTGCAGGCCGGCCAGGACGATGATGAAGGTGAGGCCCAGGTTCTGCCAGATCGACGAGAGGGCCACGCCCCGAAGTGCCGTGTCGGGGTCGGCCAGGCTGATCACCGCCAGGTCGCGGAAGTAGCCCACGGTCGGGTTGACCAGGGTGAAGAAGATCACCGAGGCCACCGCCACCGAGGTGGCCACCGTCGAGGCGAAGATGGTCTGGAACACCTTGATGCCCCGCAGCCGCCGGTGGGCGGCCACCGCCAGCAGCATGCCGAGGACCAGGCCGGCGGGCACGGTGTAGGAGCACGTAGCGCACGGTGATCCACAGGCCCTCGGTGAACTCGCTCGCCGGTGAGCACCTCCCGCCACTGCTCGAAGCCCACCCAGCGTCTGGGCGGTGCCGGTGCGGTTCTGCTGGTGCAGGCTCAGGTCGACCAGCCGGTACAGGGCGTAGAAGAAGAAGCCGCCGAAGACCAGGAGCGAGGGCGCAGGAACAGCTAGGCGAGCGCGCCTACGCGCCTCATGCGGCCTTCGCCGCCGTCGTCACCCGGCCGCCGGTTCAATTGAGCCGCTCCGTGGTGTCGGGGTCGAAGAGGTGGACGTGCTCGGGGTCGGCGCTGAGCCGGACGATCTCGGCCCGTGGCGGGGGCTGCACCCTCGGCGGGCTCGCGGACGATCACGTCGGTGCCGCCGAGGTCGCAGATGATGTGGCGCTCGTGGCCCAGCCACTCCACGGCCCTGATGGTGGCGCTGACGCGTGGCCGTCGCGGCGGAGGTCGTGGCCAGGTGCTCGGGCGCGACCGCGCCGACGCAGTGATGGGCGACGCTGCCACCGCGCGGTCCCGTCGGCCCGGTTCCGAACCAGGCGACCGAGGGGGATGCGGCCGCTCGCCCAGCAGGCCGCGAAGGTCGCACCGTCGGCACCTCGACGCGTGGCCGTCGACGGTGTTCATCGGCGGGCTGCCGATGAAGCGGGCCACGAAGAGGTTGTGGGGCCGGTCGTAGACGGCCTGGGGGGGCCCGACCTGTTGGAGCGCGACCCTCGGCGATGATGGCGATACGGGTCGCCATCGTCATGGCCTCGACCTGGTCGTGGGTGACGTAGACGAACGTGGTCTGCGAGCCGCTGGTGCAGCTCGACGAGCTCGACCCGGGTGGCGGCCCGCAGCTTGGCGTCGAGGTTGGACAGGGGCTCGTCGAAGAGGAACACCTCGGGCCGGGCCACGATGGCCCGGGCCAGGGCCACCCGCTGGCGCTGGCCACCGGAAAGGGCGGCGGGCTTGCGGTCGAGGAAGGTCCCGAGGCCCAGGGTCCGGCGGCCACCTCGCCGATGCGTTCGTCGCGCTCGGCTCGCGGTGCAGCTTGCGCCGGTGGTCGCCGTCGACCTCGAAGCGTGCGGTCCAACAGGGGCGACTCGATGTTGCGGCGCCACGGTCATGTGCGGGTACGAGCGCGTAGCTCTGGAACACCATGGAGACGTTGCGGTCCTTGGCCTCGATGTCGTTGACGACACGGTCACCGATGCGCAGCGTGCCCTCGGTGACGTCGTCGAGGCCGGCGATCAGGCGCAGGGCGGTGGTCTTGCCGCAGCCGCTGCGGCCCGAGCAGGACCATGAACTCGCGGTCGAGGATCTCGAGGGACAGCGAGTCGACGGCGGTGACGGCGTCGAAACGCTTGGAGACGTTCTCGAAGACGACCTGGCGCTCACGGTCTCCCCTGGTGGTCGGCGGGGTGCGGGAGGAGCTGGGCGGGGCCACGTCAGGTTGGGAGGGCCCTCGGCGGCGGCCGGAATCGTTGGCACCGTTGTTACCGGTGCCCCATCGGCGTGGCGGTGCTGTCGCGCCCATTCGCACCGCACGACACCGCCAGGAGGTCGTGCCCTTCGAATCCGCCGTCCCCGGCAAGGTGTCGATGTACGTGTGCGGCCCCACCGTGTACGGACCGCCCCACCTCGGGCACGGTCGCTTCTCGCTCGTGTTCGACGTGTTGCGCCGGTACCTCGAGTGGTCGGGCCTTGAGGTCACCTACGTCTCCAACATCACCGACGTCGACGACAACATCATCGAACGGGCCAACGCAGGAGGGCGAAGACGGCCGAGGTGGTGGCCGACAACGAGGTCATCTGGTACGAGGCGATGGACGCCATCGGGGTGCTGCGTCCCGACGCACGACCCCCACGCCTCGGCCTACGTCGATGCCAGATGGTGGCCCTGATCGCGGACCTGGTGGATCGACAGGTGGCCTATGAGACCTCGACGGCGTGTACTTCCAGCCCGTCGGCGGTCGACGACTACGGGCTGCTGGCCCGTCAGTCCATCGACAATCTCGTGGCCGGCGCCCGCGTCGAGGTCGACGACGAGAAGCGCTCGCCGATCGACTTCGCCCTCTGGAAGAAGGCCAAGCCCGGCGAGCCGTCGTGGCCCTCGCCGTGGGGTCCGGGCCGACCCGGCTGGCACACCGAGTGCGTGGTCATGTCGCTCGACCTGTTGGGCGAGGGATTCGACATCCACGGCGGAGGACAGGATCTCGCCTTCCCCCACCACGAGAACGAGCGGGCCCAGGCCCTCGCCGACGGAAAGGCCTTCGCCCGGCACTGGGTGCACAACGGGTTCGTCGAGGTGGGGGGCGAGAAGATGTCCAAGTCGTTGGGCAACTTCGTGAACCTCGTCGACCTGATCGAGCGCAGCCGACCCTCGCGCCTACCGGTTGCTGGTGCTGCGCTCGCACTACCGCTCACCGGTGGAGGTGAGCGAGTCCACCGTGGCCGACGCCTCCGCGGCACTGGAGCGTCTCGACGCCTTCGCCCGCCGGCTGGCGGGACTCCTCGAGGGGGCACTGCCCGACGCTGTGCTGGCTGACCCTGTGGTGCTGGACGAGTTCCGCGCCGCGATGGACGACGACCTCGACACTCCGCGGGTGGTCGATGTCGTGTTCAGGGCTGTGCGCCAGTTCAACACCTTGCTCGACGCGGGCGACACTGCGGCGGCCGTTCCCCTGGCGGCGGCGGTGGTGGAGGTGTTGGGCGCGGTGGGCCTCGAACTGCACGGTACCGGCGCGTCGGTGCCGGCCGAGGTTCAGGCCCTGGCCACCGAACGTGACGAGGCGCGTGCAGCCCGGGACTGGGCCCGCGCCGATGCCCTGCGCGACCGGTTGCAGGCCGACGGTTGGGTGGTGGAGGACACGCCCGAGGGCACCAAGGTGCGACCCGCCTGAACCACCCGAGTGACGCGGGCACGGGGGCGGGCACGGGTGCGGTTGCCCCTTCGTGGCTCCCCCGACTTGACCGGCCCGCCGGTCGTGGCGTGGGCTGGCGGGATGCGTCGCCGATCCGCTGACCGCCGGCCCCTTCCTGGGGGGTTCAGCGTCCTGTTGGTGACAGTGGCGGTGGACGCCGTCGGGTTCGGCATCGTCGTGCCCATCCTGGCGTTGTACGCCGACGAGTTCGGAGCCGGCCCGGTGGCGGTGGGGATGGTGGTGGCCTCCTACTCGCTGGCCCAGCTGGTGATGGCACCCCTGCTGGGCCGCTGGTCAGACCGGGTGGGCCGTCGACCGGTGCTCATCGTGGCCCTGGCGGGATCAGCGGCGGGCAGCCTCATCACCGGCCTGGCCGGATCGCTGGCCGTGGTGTTCCTGGGGCGTGTCGTGGACGGTGCCTCCGGCGCGTCGGTGGCGGTGGCCCGGGCGGCCACCGCAGACCTGGCCGAACCCGAGGAGCGCCCCCGGCTGTTCGGGCTGCTGGGAGCGGTGTTCGGGGCCGGCTTCGTGCTGGGTCCCGCCCTGGGAGGCCTGGCCGCTCTCGGCAATCACCGGCTCCCCTTCTTCCTGGCGGCGGCCATAGCGGGCACCAACGCCGTGGTGGCCATGCGGCGCCTGCCCGAGACCAGACCCGGGACCCCGGCCGAACCCGGCGCCCAGGTCGACGCCGCTGGCTCGGTCGCCCCCGCAGGGGAAGCCGTTACCGCCGGGGCATCGACGGGTTCCGGGGCATCGACCGGTGCCGAGGGCAGGGCGTTGGCGCCCGCGCTGGTGCAGTTGCTGGTCGTATCATTCGTCGCCACCGCAGCCCTGGGTGCCTTCGAGGCCACTTTCCCGCTGCTGGCCGAAGAACGGGTTCGGGGTGAACCTGACCTCGATCGGCCTGGTGTTCGCGGCGGTGGGCCTGGGCGTGGTGGTGGTACGTGGTCTGCTCGTGGCCCCGGTGGGCCGCTGGTTGGGCGAACCCGCCGCGTCTGCGCCTGGGTCTGGCCCTCAACGGGGCCGGGCTGGTGGCGCTGGCCCCCGCCGGATCCTGGCCCACGCTCTCGGTGGGCCTGGCCCTGGTCGTGGTGGGCCAGGGGTTGCTCCTGCCCTTCCTGTCCTCCACGGTGGCCGGGCTGGCCCCACCGGGACGATCGGGCGGCGCGTTGGGTTGGCAGCAGTCCGCCCAGAGCATGGCCCGCGTGGCGGGCCCGGCGGTGGCAGGCGCGCTCTTCGCCACCGGCGTGGGCTTTCCCTTCGTGGTGGGGGGCGTCGCCTCGGTCCTGGTGATGGCCCTGGTACCGGGCCCGGCACGATTGGACGCCGCAAGGTCCCAACGCCTACCCTTCATTACCACTCGGTAACTTAAGGTGGCCAGTCCACCATCGTCCATCGTTCCTTCGTTCAGCCCGGGCCAGGTCCGGGCCGCCCCGGGAGGCACACCATGAGCGACTTCAGTCTGCAGCTCAACGAGGACCAGCTCCAGATCCAGAAGTGGATCCACGACTTCGCCGAGGACGTCGTCCGTCCTGCGGCCGAGGAGTGGGACGAGCGCGAGGAGTTCCCCTGGCCCATCGTCGAGGAGGCCGCCAAGATCGGGCTCTACGGGATGGACTTCATGGCCAACGCCATGATCGCCGACCAGACCGGGCTGACCATGCCGGTCGCCCTCGAGGAGCTCTTCTGGGGTGACGCCGGCATCGGCCTGTCGATCTTCGGCTCGGGCCTCGCCGCCGCCGGCATCCTCGGCAACGGCACGCCCGAGCAGGTCATGGAGTGGGTGCCCCAGTGCTACGGCACCGCCGACAAGGTGCAGCTCGGCGCCTTCTGCGTGTCCGAGCCCGACGCCGGCTCCGACGTCTCCTCGCTGCGCACCCGGGCCGTCTACGACGAGGCCAAGGACGAGTGGGTGCTCAACGGCACCAAGGCGTGGATCACCAACGGCGGCATCGCCGACATCCACGTGGTGGTGGCCGCCGTCGACCCCGAACTGCGCAGCCGCGGCCAGGCCAGCTTCATCGTCCCGCCCGCAACGCCCGGCCTGTCGCAGGGCCAGAAGTACAAGAAGCACGGCATCCGGGCCAGCCACACCGCCGAGGTCGTGCTCGACGACGTGCCGAATCCCCGGATCGTGCCTGCTCGGCGGCAAGGAGAAGCTCGACGAGAAGCTGGCCCGGGCCCGCGAGGCGGCCAAGAACCCCCAGGTCTCGTCGGGCAAGCAGCCGGCCATGGCCACCTTCGAGGCCACCCGGCCCGTCGGTCGCCGCGCAGGCCGTCGGCATCGCCCGGGCCGCCTACGAGTACGCCCTCGAGTACGCCAAGGAGCGTCAGGCGTTCGGCAAGGCCGATCATCGAGAACCAGGCCATCGCCTTCATGCTCGCCGACATGATCACCGAGATCGACGCCGCCCGCCTGCTGGTGTGGCGGGCCGCCTGGCTGGCCCGCAACGGCACGTACACCAACGCCGAGGGCATCCAGTGCAAGCTCAAGGCCGGCCGCACCGCGGTGTGGGTCACCGAGCGGGCCATCCAGATCCTCGGCGGCTACGGCTACACCCGTGAGTACCCCGTCGAGCGCTGGCACCGCGACGCCAAGATCTACGACATCTTCGAGGGCACCGAGCAGATCCAGCAGCTGGTGATCGCCCGGGCCATCTCCGGCCTGCGCATCGAGTAGTCCTGACCAGCACTTTTCACCGTGGTGCGCGAGTCCGTAGACGGTGAGATCGTCACGGTGCTGCGCGACGACGCCACGAAGACGGCCGACCGTCGTCGGGTGGCGCTGGATCCAGACACGGTGACGCTCCTCGATCCGCAGCGGACGAAGCGTGAGCCCTTGATCGTGTGGCTGTCAGGCGACACGGAGGACCCACCCCATCCGGACCGCATCGGGTACTGGTGGCGTCGCTCGCGATCCTTGGCCACATCGACGTCCGCTGGCGCCTGCACGATCTGCGGCACTGGTCGGCCACCGAAGCCCTCGGCAACGGCTTCGACCTGGCGACCGTCGCCGGCCGCCTTGGCCACGCCGACCCGTCGACGGCACTCCGGGTCTACTCGCACGCCCTCGCCGATCGTGACACCGACCTGGCCGCCAGCATGAGCGACGCCCTGCGGGCCGAAGGAGCGCGATGAACGATCTCGAACCGATCGAGGCCCTCCTGCGGGACGACGAGCGCCTGGATCCCGACGCCCACCTCGTGGTGCGCGGCTGGCCGCTGACCGTCGAGGGACTGCTTCGCAATGCCGATGCGACCCGCAGCCGCTTCAGCCTCGACGGACGGCCGTTCTCGGCGATCTCGGCAGAGGTGACTGTGGAGGGTTGGACGCTGGACTCGATCCTCGGCGGCCCTCGCCTCCGCACGCGAAGCCGGTACGCCGCCGTATCGGTCGGGCAGCTCGTTGCCGCAGGGTTCGGACTGCTCCCGACCTTCGTCGCTCCGCACTACAGCGTCGTCCTCGACCCGTACACTTCGGAGCGAGCTGAGCAGCTGCTCCAGGTGCTCGGCGAGGTCCGGGTCAATCCCCATCATGTGAGGAGGCAGTCATGAGCGATGAGAGCGCCGTCGTCGTCACGCTGCCCGCCGACATCCAGCAGATCGATCAGACCGGCTACCTGTGGGCCTTCCTCGACGCGGCCGACGAGCCGGATCGCGTGCAGGCGGGGGCACTCATCGTGGCCGGCGACGCCGAGGAGCCGTTCCTGGCCCGTGTTGTCGACATCGTCGACGGCCCCGGTGGTCGATCGATCGTGCACCTCGACGTCGTGGGTGTGCCGGACCAGGCGATCGACGAACTGCGTCACGCCCACCTGTTGCCCCGGTGATGCCAGCGGGCTTCGTCCTGCTGAGTGCGGCCTTCTTGCTCGTGGGTGCCGTCGTGCTCATGCGACGGAGTCAGCTCGTGGCCTGGCTGATGTGCATCGACGGGCGTCGCAGCACTCTCGACGAAGATGCCTGACGATGAACGTGGTCAAGGTGTGGCTCGTCGGTGGAACATTGCTCGCAACCGGAGCGGGAGTGTTGGTCGCGGCTGCGACCACAGCCTGAGCCGCCACGGCCGGCGGAACGGTCCAGCGTCGCTGTGCTCTTGCTGGGGTGTGGGGCATGGGGCGTGGCTTGCTCGAGCCGTGTGGTTCGCCGCCGTGACCGGGTTCCTGGACACGGCCGGGACCGATCCCAGGACACCAAGCGGGAGTTACCTCGGGACCGGGACGAGGCGGCGGGCACCGGGGGTGCAAGTTCGTGGAAGCTCTTCGCTCGGTCGCGGGTGCGCACCTGTGGTGAAGCTTCTGTGAAGCGTGTCGTATTCGGTCTGACGCAGGGTCGGGGCCGAGGGCCTGGCGGGGTGGATTCCATGCGATCGCCATCACCCGCGCCGCCACCGGTTGGAACGCCTAGCCTCGATAATTCACGCGTCTGAGATGGCATGAGGTAGCCAGGACGCGACAGGTGCCTGTTCTTCGGCTTTTCTTGTAGTTGCGAAACAGCAAGAACGACCGAGAGAAAGGCACCTGACAGGTGGACGGTAACAGCACACGGCGTGTGGTGGTAGAAGACGGCGGCGAGCAGGTCGTCGCCCATGTCGGGTTGCATTCGTTGGGGCAGCTCGCTGATCGCCTTGGGTTGGGCTCGGCGCTGTCGGCGGTGATCCCATGGAAGGGCAACGGGGTGCCGTTGCATGACCGCGGGACGGTGTTCACCCAGATGATGTTGGTGCTCGCCGGGGGCGGCGAGTGCTGCGCGGATGTCGAGCATCTCCGCGCCCAGCCGAGGTTGTTCGGCGAGGTGGCGTCGGACTCGACGGTGTGGCGCACCATGCACCAACTCGACGAGTCGATCCTGGCCGAAGTCCGCGACGCGGTCGCCGAGGTCCGCGGCGGGGTGTGGAAACGCGCCGGGATCGGCGTTGGCCGGGGCCCAGTCGTGTTGGACATCGACGCGTCGCTCGTCGAGATCCACTCGGAGCAGAAGGAAGGAACCGCCGCCAACTACAAGCACGGGTTCGGGTTCCACCCGATGTTCTGCTTCGTGGACGCGACCGGTGAGACGTTGGCGGCGATGCTGCGGCCCGGCAACGCGACCCGCGAACGACGCCGGTGACCACCTCACCGTGCTCGATCAGGCGATCGAGCAGTTGCCCGAAGCTGTCGCGGCCGGTCACCGCCGCGGCGATGACAAGAAGTTGGCGAAACGCAAGGTGGTGGTCCGGGCCGACTCGGCCGGGGCGTCACGAGGGTTCATCAAGGGATGCCGGGACCGCAACGTCGGCTTCGCGGTCGTAGCCCGCAAAACCCCCCAGATTCAGGGTGCGATCGCCACGATCGAAGTCGACGACCAGCGGTGGCGACCCGCGATCCGACAGAACGGCAAGCTCCGCAAAGGAGCCGCGGTCGCCGAGATCACCGACCTGTGCGACCTGTCCGAGTATCCCACCGGGACACGAGTGATCGTGCGGCGAGAACCGTGGCACCCCGGCGCGCAGACCTCGCTGTTCCCGTCGCTGGAGTACCGCTACTGGGGCCAACTCACCGACCAGACAGGCACCCCGGTCCAGCTCGACCGGTTCCTGCGCGCCCACGCCCATGTCGAGGACAACATCAAGCACCTCAAAGCGTCCGGCCTGGAACGGTTCCCGTTCAAGTCGCTCGCCGCCAACCAGGCATGGCTGCAGTTGGTCGCGATGGCATCGGACCTCGTGCGCTGGTTCCAACTGCTGTGCCTCGACGGCAGCCTCGCCAAGGCCGAACCGAAGACGCTGCGCTGGCGGTTCTGGCACACGCCCGCCCGCGTTGTGCGCAAAGCCGGCCGCGACATCGTCCGCATCCTCGACGACTGGCCCGACGCGGCAGCGTTGCTCGCCGCCAACCAACGCATCAACGCGCTCACCTGAAGACGA
The DNA here is from genome assembly GCA_963719935.1 of uncultured Actinomycetes bacterium. Classification (GTDB taxonomy): domain Bacteria; phylum Actinomycetota; class Acidimicrobiia; order Acidimicrobiales; family CAVRDY01; genus CAVRDY01. The sequence goes on from CAVRDY010000001.1 coordinate 260,429, forward strand.
CCGGACCGAGCCCAGCAACACGGACAACCGCTAGCCGTACGCGCCCACACCACCACGATCGACACGCCGCCCACGCCAGCCGCAGCGCGAACCACACGTCGCACCCCGGCCTCCTCGCCGATCCGGGACCCAACCGGGACCCAAGAGGTCAACGACCCGCCTCCTGCTATCGGCGTGAATGATTGGGGCTAGCTACTTCGACCTGAAATAGTCGGTGGCGCGAGTTGCCGATTCGTCGGGTGGCTGGCTGTGGCTCGGTCGGTGGCTTCGTGTGGTATCGACTCGTCCGTCGGTTCGTGGCGGTCGGGTGGTGCCTCTCGGGTCTGTGGCCGCAGCGACGTCGATCGCGGTGCTCGGTCGTCTCGGTCGTGTGCCTGGTTGAGGTGAGCGGCCGCGGGCGCGTCCTGTGCTGGGGCCGGCGCGCTGGTGGTTGGTTCGTTTTCTGCGGCGGGGTGGTCGATGTCGCGGCCGAGGGTGTCGAGGGCGTGGGTGGCGAGCATGACGGCCACAGCGAGAGCGAGCAGGAGGAGGGTCACGTGGTGAGTCTGGCGATCTTGGTGAGGTTGTGGGCGAGGACACCGTGGCCGACCCAGGTGCGAGCTCCGGTGTGGCCGATCAGGCGGGTTCGGCGTAGCCCGTAGTCGCGTTTGAGTGAGCTGATCCGGCCTTCGCTGCCGGTGCGCCACTTCACGAGCGCGATGAACGGGTCGCTGATCTGGAGGCCGGCGCGGGCGACGCCGGGCTTGCCCGCCCGTGGGATCGCGACGGTGTCGACACCGAGTTCGCTGAGTGCCTTGTCGATCTTGGCGAACCCGTAGCCCCGGTCGGCGGTGACCGCGGTGGGTGCGGCTCCGGCGCGTGCTTTGATGCGGGCGATCGCTGGCTCGAGCTGTTCGGCGTCATGGGGGTTGCCCATCTCGACGGTGTGATCGAGCACGAGCCCGTCGACGTTGTCGACGATCTGGGCCTTGTAGCCGAACTCGACGGGGCGACCGAGGCGGCCCTTGCGGATCGGTCGGGCGTCGGGTTCGTGCAACGACACCAGGCGAGTCGCGCCGTCGGGCATCTCACCCGCGATCCGCCGGCGGGTCTGGTCGATGACCTGGTTCGTGGTGGCGGTCAACGCCTCCAGATCGTCGATCAGGCGGGCCAGTCGCCCCGCCTTGGGGGTGTCGGGGTGCGACGCCAACCACCGGCGGGCGTTGAGAACGACACGTTCGGTTTCGGACGCGGTCGCGTCGGCGAGGTCGGCGACTCCGCCGGTGATGCGCAACACCTCGTCTTTGGCTTCCCCGGACCGGCGCCGCAGCCACGCTCCGATCGAGTGCGCGTGGGCCTGCGCGTCGGCGCTGCGATCAACCACCACGGTGCGTGCCGCCGCCCCCGTCGCCTGGATCCGTGCGGCGAGCCGGGCCAGCCGTGCGACAGCGCGGGTCAACAAGCTCGAGTCGGTCGGGTACTTGATGTCGGCCTCGATCACCGTGGTGTCGGCCCGTACCCGTTCGAGGTTCACGACGTCGGCTTCGTGGGCCTTGATCAGCAGCGTCTCGTTCAGCTGGTCGACGACGTCGGGCCCGCAACGTTTGGTGATCTTCATCAGCGTCGTCGGGTGCGGCGCCCGCTCCCCGAGAGGCACCCGACAGAACCGGCGCCACGAGATCGAGTCGTTCACTTCCGCGCACAACGGCTCATAGCCCAACGAGTAGCGGTGCTTGAGGAACATCATCCTCAGATACGTCTCGATCGGGATCGAGGGCCGCCCGAACGTCGCGTCGAAGTGGGCACGGAACGGCTCGAAGAACCGCTCATCGGACAACAGCCGATCAACCGCCTCCAGATCGCCCGGCAACACCAGGCACTCCGCTGGCAGGATCGCCTCCCACAACGTGGGCTGCGCGTTTACCGTTCTCAACACGATGGCCTCGATCCGTACTAGTCCTACGGGTCGAGGTCATCATCCCACCATCCGCAACCAAACGCGAGCACCTATCCGCTACTTCTTCAGGTCGAAGTAGCTAGGCCCCGCTCAGCCGCTGAGCAGGAATCCGATCGGGTGGGGTCGCGGTTTGGTGTGCACCAATCGACCGTTTCGGTCGGGTTGTGCGCATCATTCCCACGGGGCAGTGGTGTGCGCACGCCTCAGCGGGGGTCGCGCCACATGAGCCAGATCGGGGGACCGCCCGCCACGGGCAGCATCTCACGCTGCACCTCGAAGCCGTGGCGGCGGTAGTAGGCCAGGTTGGCTTCCTTGGACGACTCGAGGTAGGCGCCCACGCCCTCGTCGTCACAGCGGGCCAGCACCGGGGCCAGCACCGCAGACCCGTGCCCCTTGCCCTGGTGAACCGGGTCGGTTCCCAGGATCGCCAGGTACCAGTGCGGCTCTTGGGGATGGGCGCGCCGTATGGCGTTCTGGAAGCGCAAGCCGTCGAGCGAACGCATCCCGAAGATCGCCGCCATGCGCGGGACCGCCCGCAGTTCGCGCCACTGGTCCTGGCGATGACCGGGTGGCGCCCACACCGCCGCCGCCGTCACCTCAGGTGTGACGTACACGGTGCCGTGGGGAAGGTGCTCGTCGGCTGCGAAACGGAAGACATGGGGGACACTCCGGCGCCAGGCCCGGGCGCGGGGCAGGAGCCATTCCCACACCGGGTCGTCCCTGAAAGCCCTGGTGTAGGTGCGTCCGATGGCCCCGAGGTCGGCGCGGGTGCCGGGACGGGCCTCGACGGTGCCACCCATGGGGCGAGTATTGCATCGCAGCGCCCCCGGAGCGGCAAGACAGACTGCTTGGTAGGGTGCCTTCACATCCCGCGCGGCAGCGCGCGGGTGCAACCACAGGGAAGACACGGGGGAAGACACCGGGGGGAACACATGGGGGACGACATGGGGAACTACTGCGCGCAGCCCGCCCGCTGGCCCAGGACGGCAGTGGCCGCTGCGGTTCTGGTGGCCCTGACACTGGCGACTCTGCCGCTGGCAGGCTCGACCGCGGCAGCAGAGGACCAACCGCTGTTCAACGACCCTGGCGGCGATTCTGCAGACATCGAGTACGCCACGGTCCAGGTCGGGCCCTTCGACCTCGACCCGCGGGGCACGGGCCACTGGCAGGACGAGGGCGACGCAGCGGTCCCCAAGCCGTCCATCGACAACCCAGACGTTCCTTACTGGGCTCTGAAGTCGGCCACCTTCGATCTGGTCGACAACACGGGGACACCGATCCCCAGACATGACGTGCACCTCCACCACTTCGTGATCGCCACCGTCGGTGCCGACGACCCGGCGTGCCCGGGGCGCACCATGGACGGCTACAAGGTCTGGCCCCACCTGGCCAGCGGGGCCGAGCGCACACCCATCACACTGCCCGATCCCTACGCCATGAAGGTGTGGGACAGCGAGGTCTGGGGAGCCACCTGGCACCTCATGAACATGAGCAACGAGCCTCAGCAGGTCTGGGTGAAGTACACGATCGGCTACGACCCCGACGCCACCAACGAGAACACCCGGTGGGCCACTCCCTGGTTCATGGACGTCACCACCCAAGACGGCGTCCCCGCGAGCTGTGGGGGTGCCGAGTACGACGTGCCGGGGGGAGGAGGCTCCGGTAGCGAGCACCACCGCACGCGGACCTGGGAGATTCCCTTCGACGGCCTGATGGTCGGCTCGGGTGGCCACCTGCACGAGGGGGGGCTCGCCACCGAGATCTACGACTCCGAGGACCGCCTCCTGTGCCGGTCCTCGGCGGTCTACGACACCTCAGGAGCATCGGCCCGCCGACCCCCGTTCGAGGGCGTGGTTCCCTGTGCCATGCATCACCGTGTCGAAGCGGGTGATGAGCTCACCCTCCACTCCATCTACGACAACTCGATTCCCTGGGCTGCGGTGATGGGCATCAACCTCACGTTCTTCTGGTGGGGCGACCAGACCACCGGGCTGGACCCATTCCCCGACGTGGCCGGATCCCACCCGTTCTTCACGGAGATCGCATGGGCGGCCGACCGGGGCATCACCACCGGCTATCCAGACGGCACCTTCCGGCCGGCCGCGGAGGTGACCCGCCAGGCGTACATCGCCTTCCTCTACCGCCTGGCCGGGGACGCTTCTGTTCCGGCCGACGCTCCCGACCGCGTCGCTGAGGGCTTCTCCGATGTGCCGCCCAGCCACCCCTTCGCGACCGAGATCGCCTGGGCCGCCGAGCGGGGGATCACCACCGGCTATCCAGAACGGCACCTTCCGGCCAACGGCCACCGTCACCCGCCAGGCGGCGGCAGCGATGCTCCATCGCCTCGAGGCCGAGGTCACACCGGTAGCTCCGAGCACGGTACGCGAAGACCCGGTGCCCTTCCCCGATGTCGGGCCCGAGCACCCCTTCCGGGACGACATCGAATGGGTGGCCAAGAACGGCATCATGACCGGATACGCCGACGGCACCTTCCGGCCGTCGCACCCAATCACCCGCCAGGCCGCGTCGGCCACGACCTTCCGGGATGCTGCCCGATGGTTGGTGCGCCTCTGGCAGCAGTTCTGGAACTCGTGGTTCGGCTGGTGACGATCCCGACCCGGTGATCGCTCGCCCCAGACCCGCGCCAGGCCCGCCCTGGACCGTCCTGGACCGTCCTAGGCCGGGGAGACCTGGCGGGCTCCGCGCAGGCCCTCCCAGGCCAGGTTGGCGCACTGGGTGGCGAGGTCGTCGGGGTCGAGTTCGACGGTTCCCGCCAACCACTGACGCCCGATCACCTCCACCATGCCCACCAGCCCGTAGCCCAGGATCAGTCGGTGGTCGGCATCCATGCCTTCCACGGTGATGAGTTGGGCGATGGCTCCGGCGGTGCTGTGCTCGGTGTCGAAAGCCGCCTGGGAGAAGTGGGGCTCACGCATGGTGTCGCCGCTGAAGAGGATCCCGAAGCGGGCCGGCTTCTCAGCCATCCACCCGAAGATGGCCCGGAACCCCCGCTCGACCTGGTCACGGGGACCGTGGGCCAGGGCAGTGGCCTCCATCACCGCGTCGTGCAGGCGGGTGGACACGTCCTGGAGGAGTTCCAGGTAGAGGTCCTGCTTCGATTCGAAGTGCTGGTAGAGCACCGGCTTGGTCACCCCGGCCGCCACGGCGATGTCGTTCATCGACGCCTGGTGGTAGCCCTGGCGGGCGAACACCTCGAGGGCCACCTCCAACAACTGCTCGCGACGGCGGGCGGCGGGCAGTCGGGCCATCCGGGCATCGTCGCAGGCGGCAACCGGCGGGGGCAACCCGCCGGCGGGCCCCGCTCTCGCACCGCCTGGCCGGTGGGCGGCTAGCGTGCGCAGCCGTGGCGGAGTGGACGGTGGCACTGCTGGTCATCCCCCCGGTGACCGCGTTCATCGGATGGCTCACGAACTGGTCGGCCATCAAGATGATCTTCAGCCCACAGGAGTTCCGGGGGATCGGCCCCATCGGTTGGCAGGGAGTGCTGCCCCAGCGGGCCGACAAGTTCGCCAACGACGTGGCCGACACGGTCACCTCCGACATCCTCTCGGCCCGGGACCTGGCTGAGCGATTCGATCCTGACGAGATCGAACGGGTCTTCGCAGGCATCCTCGACGACTACACCTACGAGTTGGTCTGGGAGGCCACCGAGATCCTCCAACCCCTCATCTGGGAGGAGTGGGGGCCCGAGGGTCAGCGCCTGGTCATCGACATGGTCAAAGCCGAGACCCGGGGGGCGGCCCGCAAGATCTTCGCCGACTTCCAGGGGGTGTCCGACGACCTGTTGGACCTGCACCACCTGGTGACCACGCTGCTCACCGGCGAGAACGTCGAGCGCCTCGTGCGTCTCTTCCAGGAGATGGGCCGCAAAGAGTTCCGCTTCATCGAGATCTACGGCGGGGTGTTCGGGTTCCTCATCGGTCTGGTCCAGGTGGGGTTCCTCTCGGTGTTCGGGATCTGGTGGATGATGCCCATCGTCGGGGTGATCGTCGGGCTCGTCACCAACTGGCTGGCCATACAGATGATCTTCCGCCCCCAAGAGGAGTTACGGGTCGGTCCCATCCGCTACCAGGGGATGTTCCCCAAGCGCCAGGCCGAGATCGCCGCCGACTATGGGCGCATCGCCGCGGACGAGATCTTCACCCCCGCCAACCTGTTCAGGTTGCTCTCCGAGGGCGAGGCCGGAGAGCGCATCGCCACCGACGTGCTCGACCGCGTCGCCGCCGAGATCGAAGCCCAGAAGGGCATGCTGTCCTCGTTGACCCAGGCCGAGGTGACCCCGGCAAAGGTGGCCGAGATCCAGGACATGCTCGTCCAGCGGGTGGCTGAGGCTGCCCCCGAGATCCAGCCCGCGATCGAGGACTTCGCACGCGAGAAGCTGGACGTGGCCAACACGGTCAGCTCCAAGCTGGGGTCGTTGACCAAGGCCGAGTTCGAGCAGATGCTGCGGGGGTTGCTGGAGGAGGACGAGTGGATCCTGATCGCGCTGGGCGGGGTGCTGGGCGGCGCGGTGGGCTTCCTTCAGGGTGGGATCTCCCTGGCGCTGGGAGTCTGACTTGCGCCGCGGCACCGCGGCGACGGGGCTCCAGGGTTTGCAGGGGCCATCAGCCCCGGGCCCGGTCGTCCTTGTCGGCCGCCTTCACCGCGTAGCCGAGCACGATGGCCGGGGCCAGCACCAGGGACCCGGCCACCAGGCACGCGACGATGATCCGGGTCAGCACCTCGGTCAATCCCACCACGAAGCCGACGACGAACAGGACCATGGCCGCCGCGAACAGCAGGTAGCCTCCCCGCTGGCCCAGGCTGGTGGCCCGCCGCCACAGCTCGCGTCGGCGCAGTACCGGGTCGGGACTGCCAGACCCGCTGGGCCCAGGGTCGGGGTTGGATGCACCCCGGCTGCTCATGGCTTCCAGCCTGCCTCGACGAGCAGGTCCTCCAGGCGGTCCCGGGTCGCGGTCAAAGAGCAGTGCTGTTCGGCCACCTTCCGGTTGTGGGCCAGGAGGCCCGGGTCGGGCTCGGCCAGGAATCCCCGCACGGCCTCCACGTCGCCGGCGTCGAACCAGGAGAACCCCAGGGCCTGCAGCTCGGCAGCCACCGGATAGGACCCCACGGCGACAGGCCGGTGGTGGATGCTGGCCTCGACGGGGGGGTTGCCGAATCCCTCCCAGGTGGAGGGGAAGGCCACCAGGTCGGGAGCGGCGTACACGTCGGGGGTGTGGGGGAGAGCCTGGTGGATGACCCGACATTCAGCCCGGGCCAGCAGTCCGTCCAACTCGGCGTCGTAGCCCTCCTCGGCGGGACCCAGCAGCCAGTAGGTGGCGCCGAGGGCCTCGGCCAGGGCGATGGCCGCCGGTATCCCCTTGCGGGCGATGGCACGCACGGGGTGGCCCACGACCAGCTCGCCGGGTGCGATCCCGAGCCGGGCGCGGGTGCCGTCACGGTCACCATCTGGTTGGTCGGTGTCGAACCCGTTGTAGATGGTGGTTGCCTCCAGGCCCCGTTCGGCGAACTGTCGGCGGGTCAGCTCGTTGATGGTGACGTGCCGCCACGCGGGGTCGTCGGCGGGTAACTCGGTGACGTGGGCGAAGCGGGGACGCTGCCAGGGTGGGTCGTGGTGGTGCACGATCACGGGCCGTCTGGCCAGCACCGCGGCGACCTGGCGCGAAGCAGGCAGGTTGAGCGGGATCGAGAGCAGGTTCTCCACCACAACCAGATCGACGTCGGCCAGCACGGCCGCTAGTTCGTCCGCCGTGCCGTCCGCCGTGCAGCTTGGAGGCTGGATGGCCAGAGCGGGCAGGCAGTGGTCGACGGGCCCCTCGCCTGCGATGGTCGTCACCTCGAAGCCGAGGTCAGCCAAGACCCGGCCCCACAGGCCGGCGATGATCGACACACCGTCGGTCAGCCCGAGACGGAAGGACAGGAGCGCACACGTGGCCATGATGAGATGGGGGCAGCACGCAGCTCGCGATCAGATCAGACCGCGTGCGCGGGCAAGCCGCCACGGTACCGGCCGGTCCCATGGCTGCCACCACCCGGTGCGGGAGGTCTGCTCAACGGTGGCGCGCCGGTGCCGACAGGAATGACAACGATGGCCCGTGAGCTCCCCTTCCTGCACGTTCTCGACGCCGCCGCACAGGAGCGGCTGCGCTCTCTGGCGGTACCCCGCCGCTACGAGGCGGACGCCACGGTGTTCCGCGAGGGCGACCGCAGCGAGCACGTGATCATCTTGACCCGGGGCCGGGTGAAGGTGGCCTCTTTGCGTCCGGGCGTGGGTGAGGTCGTACTGGCCGAGAGGGGCCCCGGCGACCTCCTGGGCGAGCTGTCGGCAATCGACGGTCTGCCCCGGTCCGCCGATGCCGTGGCCGTCGACGATGTCGACGCCCTGACCTTGTTGAAGGAGGACTTCGCTGCCTTCCTGCGGGATCAGCCCGGCGCCGCTCTGGCGCTGCTCGAGACCCTGGCCGGTCGCCTGCGTGCCGCGGACCGCCGCCACGTCGAGTTCGGCGAGACCGACGCGGTCACCCGGCTGGCACGGGGCCTGGAGGATCTGGCCGGTGAGCGGGGCGAGCCCACCGGACCTTGGCTGATGGTGCCCTGCACCGACTCCGAGCTGGCTTCGCACCTCAAGTGTGCCCCCCGGGACGTGACCAACGGCCTGGAGCTACTGGAGCAGGAAGGGGTTGTCGAGACCCACCGGCGGGGCGTGACGATCATCAACCCTGAGGCACTGGCAGTCCGGGCCCGAGGGCGCGGGTCTCGCTGAGGCGCAGTCTCGGCCGCGGTCAGGAGCCGAACAGCGCTTCGGTGAGGTCGGCTGCTTCCTCGGCTGCAGCAACCGGGACCGGTGTGGGCGTCGACTCGGTCTCGGTGGTGGACTGCCCGGTGGGGCGCCGCGAGGTCTCTGGCCGTGAGGGGCGGCGGGGTCGCGTCGGGCGTTCGGGTGGGGCGGGTATCAGGCGCACCGCCGGAGTCGCCGTGGCCGCCCGGGGTGGCACGGCGGGGGGGTGACGCAGGTCGATGGCCGCCTGGCTACCGGTCGCCGTGCCGGCGGGTGCGGCGACTCCGGCGGGTGCGGCGGCGGGGGTGATGGGGGTGATGGGTGCCTGGGAGGTGACGCGGGGAACGGCGGTGGTGTGGCTCGGCGCGGCCAGGTGACCTTCGGCCACCGCCGCCAGGATGACTTCGGCACCCTGGGGTAGGCGGTCGGGCCGTTTCCTCAAGCCCAGCCAGACCAGGCCCACGCCTGAGAAGAACATCACCGTCACCACGACTAGGCCGACCACGGTCACGACATCCATGGCATTCAACGGTAGGACGTCACGAGCTTTGGGCGGTGGATGCCCGCCCGGACGTTCGCAGGCCGGACGTGAAGCCAGTCGGGCGGGCCAGTTGGGCGTCAGGCCGGTAACGTCCCGGCCCATGGACGCCTCCGAGCCCGACACACCGGCCCCCCCGGATTCTCCCGGATCCTCCGACCACGCCCCGAACGCCGAGCCGGGTGACTCCGAGGTCCGCTGCACGGTCGACGACGCGGTGGCCACCCTGCTCATCGACCGGCCCGAGAAGCGCAACGCCCTCTCGTGGCAGGTGATCGCCGACCTGCGCGCCCACGCCGCCCGCCTGCGACATGACGACTCGGTGAGGGTGGTGGTCCTCGCCGGTGCCGGCGACAAGGCGTTCTGCGCGGGGGCGGACCTGTCCTCGATGGCCACGGGAGCGGGTGCGGCCGACCTGCACGAGGCGCGGGGCGAGCTGGCCCAGCTCTTCTTGGACCTGTGGCGACTCGGCAAGCCCACGATCGCCAAGGTGCAGGGCTACGCCCTCGCCGGCGGTTTCGGCCTGGCCCTGTCCTGTGACTTCGTGGTCGCCTCCGAACGGGCCAGCTTCGGGGTGCCCGAGATCAACGTCGGTCTCTGGCCCTTCATGATCACGGTCCCGCTGCTGCGTTCGATGCCGCCCAAGAAGGCGCTCGAGCTGATGATGACCGGCAGGCGTCTCGGTGTGGACGAGGCCACCCGGATCGGGTTCGTGAACCAGGTCGTGGCTCACGGTCAACTCGACGAGACCGTCGCTGCCCTGGCCCGCCAGCTCGCCAACAAGCCTGCCGCGGTGATGCGCCTCGGGCGCGACTCCTTCTACGGCGTCCTCGACCACTCGGCCGAGGACGCGCTGCGTCTGTTGCACCCGCTGCTCTCGGTCGTGAGCGAGTTCGAGGACGCCACCGAGGGTCGCACCTCCTTCATCGAGAAGCGGCCGCCGGCGTGGACGCATCGATGATCCATCGTGAGGAGCGCGGTCTCGTCTCGTTGGTCACCATCGACCGCCGGGACCGTCGCAACGCCGTCGACCGCCGTGCGCTGGAGGCCCTGCATGCAGCGTTGCGCGCCTCCACCGAATCCCGGGTTGTGGTGCTGACCGGTGCCGGTGGGCACTTCTGTTCCGGAGCCGACCTCTCGGGGGTGGAGGACGACGACTTCCGCGTCGAGTTGGCCCAGGTTCTGCGCGACCTGCGTGACATGCCCGCCCCCACCCTGGCCGCTGTGGAGGGTGCGGCGTTGGGAGCGGGCACCCAACTGGCGCTCGCCTGCGACCTGCGGGTGGCCGCACCCGATGCCCGCTTCGGTGTTCCCGCCGCCCGGCTGGGCCTGATGGTCGACGAGTGGACGGTGCAGCGCCTCGCCATGCTCTGCGGTCAGGGTCCGGCCTCCGCCATGCTCCTGGCCGCGGAGACCATCTCGGGTGGCGAGGCCCACACCCTCGGCCTTGTGCAGCGCCTGGGCGATCTCGACGCCGCCATGGCCTGGGCCGAGGACATCACCGCCTTGGCGCCTCTGACCATCGCTGGCCACAAGCTGGCGCTCAACGGCCTCGAGCCCGCCGTCGAAGGTCGGGACAGCGTCGGCTTCGAGGGCGCCTTCCGGAGAGCCTGGAACAGCGAGGACCTGCAGGAGGGCCTGGCCGCCTTCCGAGAAGGTCGCCGCCCCCACTTCCACGGTCGCTGAGCGCGCTCTGCCCCGGGGAGATCCGGTCCGGTCCATCAGCGGGCGCTGTCGCGTGCGGAGCCGCTCACCTTGTCGCCCTCGCGGTGGAACAGGAAGCAGGTGACCGTCCGGTCCGGGAGGGCCCAGGTGGCCTCGGTGGGCACCGTGTAGCCGATCTCCCAGATCGACAGCTCGAACTGGAGTCCCACGAAGTCTGCGAAGCCGGCCAGGCACAACTCGTCGGCTGCGGCGGTGATGGCTTCGCCCCCCGGGAAGGGTCCTCCGATCTCGTCGGCGAGTCGGGTGACGAGGTACACCTCGTTGCGGTGCGGGTCGTCGCAGTCCACCAGCACCGTCTGCTGCTCGTCGATCTCGGTCTGGCCCTGCCCGGCCACCACGCGGTCCTCGAAGCAGTCACCCAGGGTGAGCACCGCAGGATCCACCGGTGTGCCGGGTGCCTCCGTGGTGGTCGGGGCCGCCGTGGTGGTGGTCTCGGTGCTGGTGGTGGTGGCCGCGTCCGGCCCCTCGTTCCCGCAGCCGGCCAGGCCGGCGGCCCAAACGGTCGCAACCGCACCGAGGAGGATCGTGAGGGTGCGCGGGGCTGCGGGGCGCATCAGTAGGCAGCCGGGAGCAGGCGCTCCACCTGGACGAAGCATCCGAACAGGACGGCCAGGAACACCGGGGTCAGCACGACATAGGCGGGCCAGTGGGCCCGCTTCCAGGTTCGTCCGATCTGGGATGCCAGCAGCCACACCGATGCAGCTGCCCCGGCCCACAACAGGGCGGGTAGCCGGGCCGTGGGGTCGTTGCCCACCAGGGCGCTCCCGGTGCCACCCAGGGCGGCTATGGCCTCAACCGCCGGCGGGGCGTCGGGCGAGGGAGGTGTCGTGGGTGCTACCTCTCCTGCCAACTCCGCCACCACGACGATGCGCTGGGCGGCGCTGTACTTGGGATGGCAGGCCATCAAGGTGATGCGGTCGTCGCCGTAGTCGTCGAGGATCCACCCGGCATCGGGATCCACGATGAAATGGGCCCGATCGGGATCGTCGCCCACGTCGACGGGCATGGCGTCTGCCAGCTCGGAGACCGGCAGAACCTCGTAGCGGAACTCACCCTGGGCCGTCTCCACCAGCACCTCGTCGCCGGACCGGAGCTCGTCGACGCGGTGGAAGGGGGCGCCGTAGGTGGTGCGGTGACCGGCCAGGGCGGCGTTGCCGGTCTGGCCCGGCCACGGTGTGCCGGGGAAGTGGCCGGGGCCGTCGCGCAGCCAGGCCAGATCGACGCCTTCCACGTACCACCAGTTGGATCCGATGGCCGGGATCGAGATGTAGCCGGCGGCCTGGGAGGGCTCGGGCGCAGGCAGGGCCGCGATCGCCTTGTCGTCCAGGCCGAAGGCCTCGCCCAGGCCGACCCCGTCGCCGAGTTGGACGGGGGTGCCGCCCGGAGCTGGTCCGGGGGAGTCCGATGCGCCCGCGACTTCACCGACACCGTCTGACGGGCCGTCGCCAGCGAGTCCGGCGTCGTCGGCCTGCTCTGCTGCTTCGGTCAGGGTCTCGGTGAAGGCCTGTTCCAGGTCGTTCTGGGCAGCCCGGGTGTGGATGCCGGTACCCCAGAGCTGGTAGGCGACGAAGAGCAAGAGCACGACGCCAGCGGTCATCATGGCGCGGCCGGACCACTCCAGGACCACGAGGACACGTCTCACCGGGGCCGCCTCACGGCGGTCAGGGTAGCCCCGCCCGCCTTGGCCACCTCCGCGCCCCCCCGGTACGCTTTTCCCGCTGTGGAGTCCGTCGTCCACCTACGCGCCACGGTCTCCCTGCTCGGTTCCTTCCCGGCCCTGGCGGGGGTCACTCTCGACGTCGCCGACGGTGAGGTCGTTCACCTGGAGGGCCCCAACGGGGCCGGCAAGTCAACCCTGCTGCGTCTGTGTGCGGGCCTGGTGCGCCTGGCCGATGGTGAGGGGGTCGTGTTGGGTCATGACCTCCGCACCGACCGCGCCGGGCTGCGACCCGAGGTCGGTCTCGTGAGCATCGCCACGTTCCTCTACGACGACCTGACAGTGGAGGAGAACGTGCGCTTCTGGACCCGGGCCGTGCGGGGCGACGACCAGCAGGCCCAGGCTGCCCTGACCCGGCTGGGTCTCGACGGCCGGGTGCGAACCACCCCGGTGGCACGACTGTCCACCGGACAGCGGCGGCGGAGCATCGTTGGCCGCCATGCTGGCCCGCCGCCCGCGCCTGTGGCTTCTCGACGAGCCCCACGCCGGGCTCGACCAGGAGGGCCGGGACATCGTCGACGACCTGGTGCGGGACGCAGTTGCCGCGGGGGCCACCGTCCTGGTGGCGAGCCACGAGCTCGAGCGAGCGGGAGGCCTGGGAGGGCGGCGGGTCACCATCGCGGGCGGCACCGTCGTCGGCGACAGCCCGTTACCTCCTGACAGCGGTGCGGTGTCGGTGGAGGGGGTGGCCAGTGTGGCGTGACGCCTGGCTGGTGGCCGGAAAGGACCTGCGGATCGAGGCCCGTGCCCGTGTGGTGCTGCATCAGGTCGTGCCCTTCTCCCTGGTCGTCGTGGTTCTCTTCGCCTTCGCCCTCGACCCCGACTCCGGAGTGCTCGAGCGCGCCACCGCCGGTCTGTTCTGGGTGGCGGTGCTGTTTGCCTCCCTCCTGGCGGTCCAGCGGGCCTTCGCCCTGGAGGCCGCCGACGGCAACAGCGACGGTCTGCGCCTCTCGGGACTGGATCCCGCGGGGGTGTTCTTCGGCAAGGCGGCGGCCATCGCGGCCCAACTCCTTGTCCTCGAAGCGCTCTTGTTCGTGGCGGTCACGATCCTCTACGGGACACCGGTGGCCAGCGCGGGCTCTACTGGCGGTGGCTGCGGTGGCCGCCACCGCAGGCCTGGCTGCCACCGGTAGCCTCTACGGAGTGCTCGCCCTCGGGCTCAGGGTGCGAGAGACCCTCCTCCCGCTGCTCCTGCTGCCCGTGGTGGCGCCCATCCTCATCGCGGCCACGAGGGCGTGGGAGGAAGCGCTGGCCGGCACTTCCGCCGACGGTTGGCCGTGGGTGGCGGTGCTGGGGGCCTTTTCCGCTGCATACCTGACCTTCGGGGCCCTGACCTTCGGGGCCCTGCTGGAGGACTCGTGACCGCTCGCACCGACACCTCTGCAGCCGGGGGCTCAGTGCCGTCCGCCGGGGTGCCGTCCGCCGGGGTGCCGTCCGCCGGGGTGCCGTCGCCGGAGGGCCCCGCCACGACGGGCTCGGCCATGACCCGCGTCCTGGGTCTGGTCATCCTGGCGGCATCAGTTGTGCTGGGTTGGTTGGCCTTCGTGGTCAGCGGGCCCGACACCGAACTGGGCGAGACCGTTCGCCTGCTCTACGTACACGTTCCTTCGGCCACCACCGCCTACCTGGCCTGCTTCACCTGCGCCCTGGGTTCGGCCATGGTGCTGTGGAAGCGGTCCAGTTGGTGGGATCTGGTGGCCGAGTCAGCCGCCGAGATCGGAGCGGTGTTCGCAGCCCTGACCCTGGTGACCGGCGCCCTGTGGGGTAGGCCGACCTGGGGCACCTACTGGACATGGGATGCCCGGCTCACCACCACCCTCATGCTCCTGTTGATGCTGGTGGGCTATCTGGCTCTGCGGTCCACGACCGACGACGTCCAGGTGGGAGCCCGCCGGGCCGCCGTGCTCGGGCTGGCGCTCGTGCCCAACGTCGTCATCGTCAACCGCTCGGTCGAGTGGTGGCGCACCCTGCACCAGACCACCACGATCGTGCGCCTCGACCCCCAGATCGAGGGATGGCAGCTGTTCACCTGGATGTTCGCCATGGTGGTGGGCACCGCTGTGTTCGCCTGGCTGCTGGTGCACCGGTTCCGGGTGGGTTGGTTGAGCCGGCAGGTGGCCGCCGGAGGCCTGGCCGAGGCACTGGAGGCCCGCAGAGCCGAGGCGGGGGCACCTTCGACCCGGGGAGGTCCCTCGTGACGGGTGGTTGGGGGTACGTGGTCGCTGGTTGGGCCGCAGTGGTATCCACCCTGGGCGCCTACGCGGCCACTCTCGTCGTGCGAGGCCGGCGGCTGTCGTCCCAGGTTCCCGCGCAGCGGCGTCGATGGATGGAAGCCGACCAATGACCGACCGCGCGCCCGCCGAGCTCGATCTGCGACCCCGCCAGGCCGCCGCCCGCCGGGGCCGACGCGGCCTGGCGGGGATGGTGGTGGCCGGGCTGGTCCTCGTGGCTGGCTTCGTGCTCTGGCGGGGTCTCTCCAGCGCGACCGTGTACTTCTACAACGCGGACGAGGCCGTCGAGCAGCGCGCCACGCTGGGCGACCGGCGCATCCGGATCCAGGGCACCGTCGTGGCCGGATCGGTGGTCTCCCAGCCCACCGGTGTCACCTTCGAGGTGACCTACAACGGGGTCGTGGCACGCGTCGACCACACCGGGGCCCCCCCCGAGCTGTTCCAGGAGAACATCCCCGTGGTGGTGGAAGGTCGCTGGGAGGGTGAGGTGTTCGCCGGTGACGATCTTCTCGTGAAGCACGACGAGGTCTACGTGGAGGACAA
Organism: uncultured Actinomycetes bacterium; assembly: GCA_963719935.1. Lineage (GTDB taxonomy): Bacteria > Actinomycetota > Acidimicrobiia > Acidimicrobiales > CAVRDY01 > CAVRDY01. The sequence goes on from CAVRDY010000001.1 coordinate 275,918, forward strand.
CGGCGAGCGGCTGCGCGACGCCCGGACTTCAGGTGGCGACACCACCGGGAAGAGCGAAAGCGACAGCGACGGCACCGCCGGGAACAGCGGCGACGGCCCTGCCGACAGCGACCTGGGCGATGGCGACAACGGCATCGGCGCCGCCGGTCGGGGCGGGGGCTCCGGGGGGGACGGCGGGGTCGGGTCGTGAACGCGGCCGCCGGGCAGGCCGCCGTCGTGTTGGGCCTGGTGGCGTCACTGGGTGGGGCGGTGGCCGTGGCGGTGGGCCTGACCCGCGACCGGCCCCGGTTGGTGCAACTGGCCGCCGACTGGGTGTGGCTGGTGCTGGTGGCCGCCGTGGGTGCGGTGGTGGCCATGGAGCACGCCCTCATCACCCGGGACTTCACCCTCGTCTACGTCGCCGAGCACGGCAGCACCAAGACCCCGCCGCTGTTCAACGTGGCCACCCTGTGGGCCGCCCTGGAGGGATCGATCCTGCTGTGGGTGCTCGTTCTGGCCGGCTACCTGATGGCGGTGCGGCTCAAGTTCCGTCATCGCCTGGCTGACCCCATGGTGGGCTGGGCGCTCCTGGTCATGCTGGTGGTCAGCGCCTTCTTCTTCGCGCTGGTGACCGGACCGGCGGATCCCTTCACCACCTGGGACCCTCCCGCCGGCTACGACGGTCCCGGGCCGAACCCGTTGTTGCAGAACCACCCGCTGATGGCCTTCCACCCGCCCCTTCTCTACCTGGGCTACGTGGGCTTCACCGTTCCCTTCGCCTTCGCTATCGCTGCCCTGATCACCGGGCGGATGGGCGAGGGTTGGTTGGTGGCCACCCGCCGGTGGACCTTGGCGTCGTGGGCCTTCCTGACCGCAGGGATCCTGGCCGGCGCCTGGTGGAGCTACGAGGTGCTGGGTTGGGGTGGCTACTGGGCATGGGACCCGGTGGAGAACGCCTCGCTGCTGCCCTGGCTCACCGCGACCGCCTTCATCCACTCGGTCATGGTGCAGGAACGTCGGGGGATGCTGCGGGTGTGGAACATCTCGCTGCTGTCGGCCACCTTCGCCCTCACCATCCTGGGCACCTTCATCACCCGATCGGGTGTGCTCGAGTCGGTGCACGCCTTCACCGAGTCCGCCATCGGCGCCTGGTTGCTGACCTTCTTCGCCGTGGTGGTCGCTCTCACCGTGGGGCTCATCGCCTGGCGAGGTGACGTCCTGCGCACCCCGGCACGCATAGACGCCCCCGTCTCACGGGAGGCGGCCTTCCTGGCCAACAACGTGGTCTTCGCGGCCTTCGCCTTCGTGGTTCTCCTGGGCACGGTGTTCCCTCTGGTGGTCGAGGCTGCGGGTCGCGATCGAGTGTCCGTCGGTGTTCCCTACTTCAACCGGATGACGATGCCCCTCGGTCTCACACTGCTGTTCTTGATGGCGGTGGCCCCGGCGCTTCCTTGGCGGCGGGCGCGTGCAGATCTCGTGGCGCGCCGCCTGGCCGTTCCCGTCTGGTGTGGGGCGGTGGCTGCGCTGGCCGGGGTTCTGGCCGGCGCGCGGGACTGGCGCCGGTGGCGGCCTTCGCCCTGGGCGGGGTGGCGGCCGGTGCTGCGGGACGTCAACTGGTGGGGGCGGTACGGCAGCGGGGCTGGCGGGGGCTGGTGGGTCGGGCCAGCGGCGGGATGATCGTGCACCTGGGCATCATCATGATCGGGGTGGCCCTGGCGGCCAGTACCAGCTACCTGCGCCAGGCCGAACTGACCCTGGATGTCGGCGAGGAGGCCAGTTTCGCGGGCCACGATCTCGTGTACGTCGGCCCGAGCTTCGAGACCACCAGCCGCACCAGCGAGGCTGCCGCCCTGGTCACCGTGGACGGCGCGGGCCCATACGCCCCCCGGCTGGTGCGCTTCGACGACGCCGGCCAGACCGTGGGCACGCCTTCGGTCCGCTCCACCTGGCGTAACGACGTGCACCTGAGCCTTCTCCAGGCTCCAGAGGGCGAGGAGAGCGTCATCCGCCTGCGGGTCACCGTTCAGCCCCTCGTTGTGTGGTTGTGGATCGGTGGCGGCGTGGTGGTGATGGGCACGCTGGCCGCGATGATCCCCGCCCGCAGCCTCCAGCGGCGGTCGGCGATCAACCGGGCTCGGGACGGAGGCGAGAACGTCCACGGCCAGGGAGCCGGCCGGGACGGCGGCAGCCTGGGGGGTGCCGACCAGGATGCAAGCAGGGGAACCGAGGGCACCGGGGAGGGTCGGAACCGACCCGGGGAGCCCCACCCCCGACCGGTGGGGGTGGGCCCGTGAATCGCCCCACCGAAGGACCGGAGACCGAAGGACCGGAGACCGGAGGACCGGAGACCGGAGGACCGGAGACCGAAGGACCGGCCAGGGTGGTCACCGGGCACCCCACCCGTTGGGTGGCCCTGGGCGTCGGCGTGGTCCTGGCCCTGCTGGTGGCAGTCCTGTTCACCCGGACCCCCGGGGGCGAGAGCGCGGCCAGCCCGGTCCTGGGGCGCCTGGTGCCCCCGGTGGCCGGCCCCACTCTGTCCGGTGACCCCTATGACATCGACGACCACCGCGGTGAGTGGGTCGTGGTCAACTTCTTCGCCTCGTGGTGCGGTCCCTGCCGCCAGGAGCATCCCGAGCTGGTCGATTTCGCCGCAGACGCGGACCGCTTGGACGCAAGCGTCGTCAGCGTGGCCTTCGACGACACCGAGGCCGACGCGAGGGAGTTCTTCGAGACGCTCGGGGGGTCCTGGCCCGTGCTCGTGGAGGGCACGGCTGGCGTCGGCGTCGACTTCGGGGTCACCGGCGTTCCCGAGACCTATCTTGTCGCCCCCGACGGCACGGTGGCTGCCCGATGGGTGAGCCAGATCACGGCCACCGGTCTGAGTGATGCCATCGATGATCTCTCGGGGCGACCGTGAGCATGGCGCTGCGGATCTCGTGGCTGGCGGCGGTGGCGGTCTTGGTCGGTGCCCTGGCCGTGGCGGCCACCGGTGACACCGGAAGCCGCACCCAGCAGGAGCGCGTGTACGAGATCGCGGCGTCGGTGCGCTGCCCCGAGTGCGACGGCCAGTCCGCCGCCGAGAGCGACTCGGCCTCCTCGCGGGCGATCCGGGCGACGATCGCCGAAGCGCTGGCCGAGGGCACTGCGCGCCAGGCCATCCTGGACGACCTCGCCTCCTCCTACGGCGAAGGCATCCTGCTCGAGCCCTCGACCGGGGGTTTCACGGGATTGGTGTGGTTCATCCCGCCTGTGGCGGTGGTCGCCGCCGGAGCCGGTCTGGTGATGATGTTGCGCCGCTGGTCGAACAGGCCCTCGTCGGAGCCTACGGGCACACCCACCACCGGCGACGAAGAGTTGGTGGCCCGGGCCCTGGCGGCGCGCCGCGTGGGGGAGGAGCCGTGAGCCCCGCTCGCCAGGCACTGCTGGACGAACGTGACCTCTTGTTGCGCACCCTCGAGGAGCTCGAAGCTGAGCGTGCCTCGGGTGAACTCACCGAGAAGGACTACCGGGCCCTCAAGGACGACTGCACCACCCGGGCTGCGGCGGTGCTGCGGGCCCTCGACTCGGCCGAACAGCCGCGGCCGGTTGCCGGGAGCCAGTCGGTGGTGCCACAGCGGGGCGAACCCTCCGGTGGCAGACGCCGCCGCCGGTTAGTGGTTGGCACGGCGGTGGCGGTGCTGGCGGTGCTGGCGGGCCTGGCCGTGCTCGACGCCACAGGACGCCGGGGCGACGGAGACGAGATCACCGGCGGTGGGGCAGATGCGGCGCGCACCCTCGTGGCCGACGGCGACCGCCTCCTGGCTGCGGGCGACGCTGCCGCCGCGACGGCGGCCTTCGAGGAGGCGCTCGTGGTCGAGCCGGGTTCGGTCCGGACCCTGTTGCGCCTGGCGACGGCCCAGGTGATGGACGGCGAGGTGGATGCAGCGATCGACACCTACGACCGGGTCCTGGTCGCCGACCCGACCGACGTGGAGGCTCTCGCCTACCAGGGGTCGCTGTTCCACCGGCAGGGCGACACGGAGCGGGCCCTGGCTCAACTGGGTGAAGCCGTCGCGGCGGACCCCGGCTACCTGGACGCATGGAGCCTCCGCCTGGCGGTCCTGGCCGATGCCGAGCGCCTCGACGAGGGCCTGGAGTCCCTGAGCGATCTGGCTTCCGGCGGCGACGACGACATCGCCCTGGCCGTGGCCCAGCAGGTGGCGGGGGCGGTGGCTCCGGTGGAGGCCCTGCGGATCTACGACGCGGTCATCGCCGGCGCTCCCGGCAATGCCGCGGCTCACGCCTACCGGGGCTGGCAACCGGTCACCCTGGTCGTGGGTGGGGCGGTCATCGGCGACGACGCCGATGTGATCCTGACCGAGGCGCTCGACCACCTGGACCAGGCCGTCACCCTGGACCCCGACCTGCCCGACGCTCTCGCCTTCAGGGCCGTGGTCCTGCACCGTCTTGGCCGCGAAGCGGAGGCCGCCGCAGCTCTGGCCGCCTTCGACGCCAGCGGCCCCCCCGCCGACATGGAGGCCCTGGTAGAGGGATCGGGCTTGCGTGAGGCGCTTGCTTCGGCCAGGGACACAGACGCCACCCCCTGACCCGGTTGCCTGATGCTGCGAACTGCTTCGATTGCGCGGACGTTCAGGTGGGAGGGTGCCAGCGGGCCGTGACGAAGCGGCCGTCCTCGAACTGCAGCTCCCACCAGGAGCCCTTGTTGTTGCCCACGGGCCCGGCGATGTCCATGCCCCTCCGGGCGAGAAGCCCGATCACCTCGGGTATCACGTCGCCGTGGGTGCAGAGGGCAGGATCCTCTGCGGCCAGTTCTTCCAGGAGGTCGATGGCGCGAGTCGGGTCTGATCCTTCGCGCAGCTCCTTGCGGGTCTCAACCTCGAGGCCACGCTCCAGGGCCAGGGGTTCGACGGTCTGCCGGCAGCGCACCGCGGGGCTGGACAGCACACGCGCCACGGGATGGTCGGATAGCACCTCGGCCAGCCCACGCGCCTGGAGGGCCCCCTTCTCGGACAGCGGTCGTTGGTTGTCGGGGCCGTCCCAGCGCTGGCGCGAACCAGCGCTGGCGTGGCGGATCAACAAGACAGTGGGCATCGGGGTGTCGGTGTCGCTCGGCGGTCCGGAGGGCGCCACTGTAGGTCAGCGGCGGAGCTGCTACTGCCCCACGCTGGTCACGCAGCGGGCGTCACCCAGAGGTCGTGACGCCTCCAGCTGAGCCGTGGGCTCATGGGAGGAAAGGGCGCCGAGCATCCCCCGCACCATGCCCCGGTCGACTGCGCAGATGACCGGGTTGTCCAGGGCGGCGTCTCCGAAGGGGCAGTGCTCGGACACGATGCGCAATCCCCCCTGATGCTTCTCTGCGTGGGCCGCGAAGCCGTGGGCCGTGAGTGCGTCGGCCACCGCGTGAAGCGCGGTTCGGAACGAACGCTGAGCATCGCCATCGGCTCCCAGGTTGGCCGCCATGACCCGGCCGTACTCGAGGCCCACCTCCTCGGCCAGGGCCTCGGCCTCGTCCCTGCCGAGGCGGGCGCAGGGCCTTGCCCAGCAGCGTGACCAGCAGGTCGTCGTGGCGGACCGGGAGCTCGAGGGCCGAGGCGTCGGGAACCGATGCTGGTAGTGCTTCGACGGACGGCCCGGCCCGCCGGCGGGGGAGCGTTCCGATCGGCGACTTCCAGGTAGCCGCCGGCTGCCAGCTTGTCGAGGTGGTGGCGGGCGACGTTGGCGTGCAGGTCGAAGGGCTCGGCGACCTGGGAGGCGGTCAGACCCTCCGGGTGGTCACGGGCCAACAGGAAGATGGCCCGGCGGGTGGGATCACCGAAGGCCGAGGTCAGGGCGGTGACGGCGGCTTCGAACTGGGAGGGGGAAAGCTCCTCGGGCGTGCGGGCCGGTACCGGCAGGCGGGTATTCTACCTATCTGCGTAGGAGAAATTCGCGCAGGCCACCGATGAGGGGCCGGCGCGCCCACAGCCTGGGTTCACACACAGCCGAGCCAGATCCCGAGGAGAAGACCAAATGGCCGTCACCGAGGCCGACGTCATCGAGGCCCTCCGCCCCGTCGAGGATCCCGAACTGCACCGCAGCATCGTCGAGCTGGGCATGGTCCGGCGGGTCGGCATCATGGTGGAGCCGTCGACGTGCAGGTCGCCCTCACGGTCGCCGGGTGCCCGCTGCGCAACGAGATCCAGACCGGCGGGTCACAGAGGCGGTCACCGCGCTGGACGGGCGTCGACGTCGGTGTCCCTGGACTTCACCGTGATGACCGACGAGGAGCGGCCGAGCTGCGCCGGACGCCTTCACGGCGACCCCGCGGCGACCGCGGGCAGCCAGCCGGCCCACGGTCACGCCGAGGGCCGCGCCATCCCCTTCGCCGATCCGGCCTCGCGTACCCGGGTCCTGCTGATGGCCTCGGGCAAGGGCGGTGTGGGCAAGTCGTCGGTGACCGCCAACCTGGCCGATCGCCCTGGCCCGACCGGGACACGTTCGGTGGCCGTCGTCGACGCCGACGTGTGGGGGTTCTCCATCCCACGGATGCTGGGTGTGGAGCATCCGCCGGTGGTCATCGACGACATGCTGGTGCCCCCCGAGACCCACGGCGTGCGCTGCATCTCGATGGGCTTCTTCGCCGACGAGGACCAGGCCGATCATCTGGCGGGGCCCGATGCTGCACAAGGCCCTCGAGCAGTTCCTCACCGACGTGTTCTGGGACGACCCCGACTACCTCGTCGTCGACCTGCCTCCGGGAACCGGCGACATCTCGATCTCACTGGCGCGGATTCCTGCCCCGGGCAGAGGTGTACGTGGTGACGACCCCTCAGCCCGCGGCCCAGCGGGTCGCCCAGCGGGCCGCCTTCATGGCCGAGAAGGTCCACCTGGAGGTGAAGGGTGTGATCGAGAACATGTCGTGGTTCACCGGTGACGACGGCACGCGCTACGAGCTGTTCGGAGCCGGCGGCGGCCAGGAGCTGGCCGACCGTCTGGAGGTGCCCCTGCTCGGTGCAGGTGCCCCTCGTCCCTGAGCTGCGTGAAGGAAGCGATTCGGGTCGACCCATGATGGCGTTCGCCCCCGATGGCGAGGCCGGCCGGGCCTTCGCCGACCTGGCCGAGGCCATCGACGTGGGGCTGGCCCCCACGCGCCGCCACCACCCCGAGCTCAAGGTGCTCGACGGCTGAGGTTGCGGTACATACGGTTCTCGATGCGATGACGGAGCTCGTGCTGCCGCAGATGGGGGAGGGTGACGGCGACACGCCTAGGCTGAGCCCAGGTCCGGTCGCCGTCCCGGCGGCCCCCACGATCCCGGGAGGAACCAGCCGTGGACGTTCGCATCGGCGTGACCTACAGCGCCCGTGAGCTCGACATCGAGTTGGCGGCCGACACCGACCGGGCCGCGCTCAAAGCGGCCATCGAGCAGGCGCTCTCCGATGACGAGGGAGTGCTCTGGTTCACCGACCACCACGGCCGCGAGTACGCGATCCCGTCCGCCAAGGTGGCCTACGTCGAGTTGGGCAGCCCCGACCACGAGCGTCGCATCGGCTTCGCCACGAGCTGAGGGCCCTCGCCCACCTGCCATCGCCAACTGATGCCTCCGCCACCCATCGACCTGCTCGACCGGAAGCTGGTGTTCGTCACCGGCAAGGGAGGCGTCGGCAAGACCTCGGTGGCCGCTGCCCTGGCCACGCTGGCCGCGGGCCGGGGGAAGCGCACCCTGGTCTGCGAGGTCGACGCCAAGGGCAACCTGGCCGACTTCTTCGAGTCGGGCTCCACGGGCTTCGATCCGTGCGAGGTCGAGCCCGGCCTGTTCGCGATGTCGATGAACACCGAGGCATCCCTTCGCGAGTACCTGCGCCTCCAGCTGCGCATCCCCCTGATCGCCCGTATCGGTCCCCTGGCCCGCAGCTTCGACTTCGTGGCCCAGGCCGCCCCTGGGGTGAAGGAGATCCTGACCGTCGGCAAGCTCTGCTGGGAGGTGCGCGAGAGCCACTACGACCTGGTGGTGGTCGACGCCTCGGCCACCGGTCACATCGTCGGCCAGCTGGCGTGCCGCCCAGTCCATCAACGAGCTGGTCCAGGTCGGTCGTGGTCCGCGACCAGACGGCCTGGATGGTCGAGATCCTGGCCGACCCGGCAACCACCGGCGCGGTGATCGTGTCGGCTCCCGAGGAGATGCCTGTCACCGAGACGCTCGAGCTGGCCGATCGCATCGCTACGGAGACCCCGGTGCGACGTGGCTGCCGTCAGTGGTGAACCGGGTCCTGCCCGAGCTGTTCGGGCGCGGTGAAGAGGAGCTGTTCGACCGGCTGCGTCGCCCCGAGGCCATGGCCGTGCTGACCGAGTGAGCTGGGCGAGGGTGCTCCGGTCCTACTCGACGCGGCCTCGTTGGCGGTGACGCTGCGTCGCAGCCGCGCCGAGCACCTGACCCGGCTTCGCGACGAGCTACCGGCGGGGATCGAGCCGCTGTACCTGCCGTACCTGTTCACCCGCGAGCACGGCGTGCGTGCCACCCGGCAGCTGGCCGAGGCCCTCGGCGCGGAGCTGGGGTACTGATGGCCCGGGTCACCGACACCGAGCGGGCCAAGTCCCTCGAGCAGCTCCTGGCCGCCAAGGAGATCGTGCTGTCGTGCGGCTCGGGCGGTGTGGGCAAGACCACCACTGCCGCGGCCGCGGGGGCCATGGCCGCCGCCCACCTCGGCGGCAAGGTGCTGGTGCTCACCGTCGATCCGGCCCGCCGTCTGGCCAACGCGCTGGGCCTGGAGCGGTTCGGCAACGTCGAGACCCGCATCCCCGACGAGGCCTGGGCGGCTGCGGGCGTCGATGCCCCGGGGCGAGCTCTGGGCCGCCATGCTCGACACCAAGCAGTCCTGGGACGACCTGGTCGCCCAGCACGCGCCCGACGAGCAGACCCGCGACGCCATCCTGGCCAACCCGCTCTACCAGAACATCACCGGCCGCTTCGTCCAGAGCCACGACTACATCGCCATGGAGCGGCTCTACGAGATCCACTCCTCGGGACGCTACGACCTGATCGTGGTCGACACCCCGCCCACCCGCAACGCCATCGACTTCCTCGAGGCGCCGGAGCGGATGGCCGACTTCTTCTCGAGCCGGCTGCTGCGCTGGCTCATCGCCCCCTACCGCAGCCGCATCGTACAACGCGGTCTCGCGGCCCTTCTACGACATCGCCGACCGCATCCTGGGCAGCCAGTTCCTCCAGGACATCGCCGAGTTCTTCATCCTGTTCCAGACGATGTACGACGGGTTCGTGGAACGGGCCCAGGCCGTCACCCGCACCCTGGAGGACAAGCGGACCACCTTCGTGGTCGTCTCCACCCTCGAGTCGGCGCCGGCCCGCGAGGCCGAGTTCTTCATCGAGGCCCTGTCCCGAGCGCAGAGTTCCACCTGGGCGCGCTGGTGCTCAACAAGGTGCTTGCCCCCGTACCTGCTGGACGCCGACGCCGCCACCGCTGCCGCAGCAGCTGTGCAGCCGCTCAACCGAGGTGGCGGCCGCACTTCTGCCCCAGCTGGGGGCTTCGGCCGGGGGCGGAGGCGAACCTCCCTCGGCCGCCGATGTGGCCCGTGTCCTCACAGAGGTGGCCGAGAGCTTCCTCAACTACCAGGGTGGTCGCCCAGCGCGAGGCCGAGCAGGCAGCCGAGTTGGGCGCGGTCCCGGAACTGGTCGCGACCGTCCCCTACTTCGACCACGACCTCACCGATCTGTCGGGCCTCCTGGAGCTGGGTGCGGCGATCTGGCGCTGAGCCTGCACCCTCCGGCCACCGGCAGGGGCAGGCCCGGGCCGGTGGGTCCGGTCAGGACGGGGCTCGTCCGAAGGGGCCCGGGGCAGCTGGTTCAGCTCGCGGTGCAGGTTGGCCCGGGCGCGCGGGCTCGCGCTCGGTGCGGAACGTGGCGGTGGCGAAGATGTAGGGGCGTTCCAGAAGCGACACGAGGATCCGCCTCCGCCCGGCGGCGAAGGACTCGTCGTCGAGGTGGGCGTACTCGTTGCGAACGGCCTTCCGGTACCGGTCGTAGCGATCGGGACCGGTGGCCAGCACGGCCAGGTCGGCGTCTACCAGGGCCGCGGCCGCTTCGTCGCCGTCCGTCACCTCGTGGGTGGCCGTCACCTCGATGAGTCGGGCGCATTCCTGGACCAGAGGAGCGGGAGCGCCCAGGGCGGCCAGTTGCGCGGCGGCCAGCACGGCGGAGCGGGCCTCGTTGGTGTGGCTGTGGGAGTCGTGGACAATGTCGTGGTACCAGGCCGCCATTCGCACTGCTTGGCGGTCTCCGCCGTCGACCAGACCCTCGGCGGTGCGCAGCACGGCGGCCACGTGTTCGAGCGTGTGGTAGCGGCGGTGCTCTTCGCCGTAGCGGGCCACCAGATCGTCGAAGGTGTTGCCCGCCAGGGAGGGGTCGGCACCCCAGCTGCCCACGTCGTCGAGCCACTCCTGGCGGAGCCGGTCGATGAGGGTGGTTCCCGACGAACCCAACCGTTCGTCTGCTCTTGACATGGTTGCCATTGTGGCGCGACTCCGGTGGGTTCTGCTCGCCGGAGCGGTGCCCGGTCCCCACACTGCCTAGCATGGCCGGCGATGGCGAGCCTGCCCGAACTGGCCCGGTTCCGCACCGGCCTGTCCTCCGCCGATGTGGATCACCTCCAGCGGTTGGTGGCCGAGTGGGGTCTGCTGGCCGACCTGTGCTTCTCGGATCTGCTGGTGTGGGCGCCGACGAACTCGGGCCGCTACGTCGTGTTGGATCACGTTCGGCCCACCACCGGCCAGACCATCTACCACGAGGACCGCACCGGTGAAGAGTCCACCGCCGGTGAGCGCCCCTTCGTGGCCCGCTGCGCGACCGAGGACCGACAAGTGGAAGGAACCGTGATCGGAGGGGCAGGCGGAGAGGACCTGAGCGTCAGCGCAGTGCCGGTGCGCCGCGGGAAGCACCAGATCGCCGTTCTGACCCGCGAGTCGACACCCACGATGGGCCGCCAGCAAGGTGAGCTCGAGGTCACCTACGTCAGCGTGTTCCAGCGGCTGGCGACGATGCTGGCGGCGGGCACGTTCCCCTACCCCCACGAGCGCGAGCGCGCCGACCTCATCCCCCGCATCGGTGACGGCGTGGTCATCCTCGACTCCGACGGTCGGGTGGTGTTCACCTCGCCCAACGCCGTGTCGGCTCTGCAGCGACTGGGCGTCCCACCTCAGATCGACGGTCTGCGCCTCGACGAGCTCGGCGTGGACGGTCCCGCGGTCCGCCGGGCCTTCGGTGACGGGGTGCCCGTCACCGAGGAGATCGAACACGGCCCCGACACGGTGGTCGTCCTGCGCTGCCTACCTCTTATCGACGAGGGGGTGGTCACGGGTGGGCTGTGCATGACCCGCGACATCTCCGAGCTGCGCCACCGGGATCGGCTGTTGCTGTCCAAGGACGCCACCATCCGCGAGATCCACCACCGGGTGAAGAACAACCTCCAGACGATCTCGTCGCTGCTTCGCCTTCAGGGCCGGCGTCTGACATCGCCGGAGGCCAAGGCCGCGGTCGAGGAATCGGTGCGGCGGATCCGTTCCATCGCACTCGTGCACGAGACCCTGTCGCGGGAGGCCGGCGAAGACGTCCCCTTCGTGGAGATCGTCCGCCCCCTCGTTCGGATGGTCGAAGAGGGCTACAGCTCTCCGGACAGACCGCTGCACTTCAAGGTGCGCGGCGACGCCGGCAAGCTACCGGCCACCATGGCCACCCCCCTGGCGGTGGTGCTGACCGAGCTGTTGCAGAACGTGGTGGACCATGCCTACCCCGTGGGGGACGACGTGGTGCCCGGGGAGGCGGTCGTGGAGCTGGACAACGACGGGAGCAGCCTGTCGGTCAGTGTCTGTGACGACGGCGTCGGCCTGGCGGAGGGCTTCGTGCCGGGCGCCAGCACAGGTCTGGGCCTTCAGATCGTGGGGACCCTGGTGGAGACCGAGCTCGCCGGCACGCTCGAGGTGCACCGCGCCGAAGGCACAGATACGCGACCGGGCACGGTGGCGTCGATCACATGCCCGCTGGTCGGGGCGGGCTGAGGTCAGGGGAGTGGTGGTGCGCGATCAGCCGAGCGCGGCGACGCTGGGCGGCGAGGCGGCGCCGGATGGCGCGCCGCTCCTCCTCGGAGGTGCCACCCCAGATACCCGAATCCTGGTTGGTGGCCAGGGCATACTCGAGGCAGGGCTCCTTGGCCTCGCATTCGTCGCAGACTCGCTTGGCGGCGGCGATCTGGTCGAGGGCGGGGCCCGTGGTTCCCACGGGGAAGAACAGGTCTGGGCTGGTGTCTCGGCATGCCGCGCCCGCCCGCCACTCGTCGGGCTGGGCGGACAGGGTCAGTGCGCGTGCGGACGTGAGGGCCACGTTGCCTCCACAGGCTCGGGGGTTGCCATCTGCAAGCAGATGTGAAGATGTTCACATGCCGCCGCTCGTGGAAACACGAGCGTGCAACTGCGGTGACGCCACGGTAACCGCATGTGAACAAGGGATCAAGGGTTCAGTGCGAGAAATCCCATGACATCTGTCATTGCCCACCGGGGCGCCGCCCGGGCCCACGAGCCCAACTCGATCGCCGCCATCGAGGCCGCTGTTGCCCTGGGTGTCGACTGGGTGGCTCTCGACGTGCGCCGCAGCGCCGACGGTGTGGTCGTGGTCCATGACGACGCCCACCTCTCCGATGGCCGGATCCTCTCGGAGGTCGATGCCGACGACCTGGCGGGTACCGGTGGCGGTTCTGATCTTGGTTCAGGCGGCGCCGACGGCACGGTGCCGCTGCTCATCGACGCAGTCGAAGCGTGTGGCTCGGTGGGTGTGGCCGTGGTGCTGCGCAACACCCGCGACGACCCCGGCTATGACCCCGAGCATCGGATCTCCGAGGGCGTGGCTGCGCTGCTGCTGTCCCGTGATCCCGCCGGGGTGATGGTCACGTCGATGAACCTGGAGGCGCTGGCCCGCATCCGGTCAATCGCCCCTGAGTTGACCACAGCTTGGATGTGCTTCGACATGCTCGATCCGGCCAGCGTCATCGAGCGCTGCCTGAGCGCCGGACACCGCCGGTTGCAGCTCCACGTGAGCCATCTGGATCGCAAGGTGGTTGACAGGGTGCGGACTGCAGGACTGGTGCTCGACGCCTGGGGGGTGCACGAGGCCGATCGCATGGAGGATCTGGCGGGCTGGGGTGTCGACGGCATCGTCACCGAAGTACCCGAGCTCGCCTGCCAGGTCCTCGGTCGCAAGTAGCGAGGCCGAAGTCGGCCGTCGGGGCGGGTGGGCTGGGGTTTGGTGTGCACGAACCGACCGTTTCGGTCGCCTGGTGCGCCCGATGCCGGGGCGTAGCGCCGAAGTCGGCCGTCGGGGCGGGTGGGCTGGGGTTTGGTGTGCACGAACCGACCGTTTCGGTCGCCTGGTGCGCCCGATGCCGGGGCGGGAGCCGAGCCGAAGCCGGGTGGCCGGTCAGCCGGTCAGCCGGTCACTGCCGCGCATTCCGGGCAGCGTGGCGCGTCGCCGGACTGGGCCGAGGGGTGGTCGGGCCACACCTCGAGGAAGCGGTTCGTTCCACAAGCCGGGCGGCCGGAGTCGAGATCCACCGCATGCCAGGTGCCCACCGGAACCCGCTGGGCGGTGTCGGTGGAGCCCCGGCCAGGGAGGGCACCGCGTCCGGGTAGCCCGCCGCCGGTCTGCGCCACCGTGGACTCCTCGGTTCCTGCCACCCAGGTCGCCATGGCCGTGGATCCTAACGGATCAGGGTACGACGAGGGCCAGGGCATCGGGCCGGTGGGAGAACTCCAGGCGCTCGGTGTCACCCAGGTGGTCGCCGTCGACCTGGTAGGGGAAGGGCCCGTGACCGGTCACCACCACGTCGCTCACGTCAGCCCGGTAGTCGACACGGCGGCTGCGGCGGAGGAGCCGTCCCGAAGCCAGGGCCGAGCCGACCAGGGTGAGGAAGGGAGCAGCCTTGAGCGTGCGGATGGCCACCACCGCCAGGCCCCGCTCCAGGTTGGCGTCAGGGGCCAGGTTGAAAGGCCTGGTCCCCAGGTAGGTGTAGGGGTTCGTGTTCAGCACCACCGTGAAGTAGGCGTCGTCAACCACCCGGCCGTCGCTGTGGTGGATCGCCATGCGGGGTCGGCTGCGGTCGTAGTGGCCGAACCAGGTGGTGATGGCGCAGTAGGCGAACAGGGGGTGCGAGGCCCACCTCTTCATGGTGCCGTGACGTTCGACCTGCTCCACCACGGCCGCGTCGAAGCCCATCCCCACGTGGAAGAGAAACGCCCGGTCGTTGACGCTGCCCAACCCGATGCGTCGGATCGATCGACGCGACAGCGCGTCCAGCAGCACGCCGGTCGCCTCGACCGGATCGTCGGGTAGGCCCAGGGTCCGGGCGAACACGTTGGTCGAACCGCCCGGCAGCGGGGCCAGGGCGGTGTCCGAGCCCGCCAACCCGTTTGCCGCCTCGTTGAGAGTGCCGTCTCCGCCCAGCACCACCACCACCTCCGCCCCGTCCCGGGCAGCAGCGCGGGCGAGTCGCGTGGCGTGACCCCGCCGGTTGGTCTCGACCATCTGGACGTCGTGGTCCGCAGCGAGCGCCTTGCCGATCACGACACGGCCCCGGGCGGTGACCGAGGACGCCGACGAGTTCACCATCAGGAGAAGGCGCATGCCCCCATCCTGGCCGCCCACGGCCGTGGCGCGCAGCCCCCGTCGATTTGTGAAGGAATGCACGAGAGCACAGACTGTCCGCCATGAACGTCGTCGTCTGCGTGAAGCAGATCCCGGACCCGGCCGACCCGGGTGCGTTGGATCCAGAGACCAAGACCCTCAAGCGGGACACCAAGCTGATCCTCGACGAGTCGGACAGCTACGGCGTCGAGATGGCGCTCCAGCTGGTCGACACCGCCGGGGAAGGCGAGGTCACCCTGGTGTCCATGGCCCCCAACAACGAGGTGGGTGGGCTGCGCACCGCGCTGGCCATGGGTGCTGCCAAGGCCGTTCTGGTGAGTGACGAGCGCGCTGTCGGGCACCGACGCCCTGGGCACGGCCCGGGTTCTGGCCAAGGCGGTGGAGCGGGCCGGCGGGGCCGATCTGGTGCTCACCGCCACCGAGTCGAGCGACGGCTACACCGGCACCGTTCCCGAGCAGCTCGCCGAGCTGCTGGGCCTGCCCTCGGTCACCTTCGCCAAGAGCATCGCGGTCGATGGCGGCACCGTGAAGGTGCAGCGCCAGACCGAGGCGGGCTACGACGAGGTCGAGTGCCCCACCCCTTGTCTGGTGTCGGTCACCGCCGGTGTCGTCGAGCCCCGCTACCCCTCCTTCAAGGGGATCATGGCCGCCAAGAGCAAGCCCGTCGACGAGGTGACGGTCGCCGACCTGGGCCTCGACGCATCCCAGGTGGGCTGGGCGGGCGGAGGCCAGGAGATCGTGAGCATCGAGCCTGCTCCCACCCGGGAGGCCGGCGAGGTGATCGAGGACGACGGCGAAGCCCATCTCAAGATCGTCGAGTTCCTCGACGGCCTCAAGGTCATCTGAGCGGGCGAGAGGAGACAGACCATGGCAATCGACAAGATCTGGGTGTTCGCCGAGGCCACCGAAGGCAAGGTGGCCACGATCACCCTCGAGATCCTCACCAAGGCCCGCGAGTTGGCCGGAAGCGTGGAGTGCGTCATCGGTGGTGACGGTGCCTCCGTGGCCGACGAGCTCGGCGCCCACGGTGCGACCAAGGTTTGGGCCACCGGCGATCTGGGAGGTTCCCTCCCGGGGGTCCCGGTGGCATCCGCCATCGCAGCCCAGGCCCAGGGCGGCAACGGTCCCGACGCAATCCTCTTCGGAACCACCTACGACGGCCGCGACGTGGCAGGTCGCCTGTCGGCCAAGCTTGGCCGCACTGCGATCACCAACAACGTCGACCTCGAGGTCGACGGGGGGGCCCTGGTGTGCACCGAGCCCGTCTTCGGCGGCACCACCCTGGTGAAGACCAGGTTCACCGGTGAAGGTCCACAGATCGTGCTGGTCCGGCCCAAGTCCTTCGCCGCTGAGCCCAGTGGTGGGGGTGCTGCCGAGGTGGCCGCGCTGGACGTGCCCGAGGCGGGAGCCTCCAAGGTAGTCAACCGCCATGTCGAGGAAGCCACCGGTCCCAAGCTCGACGAGGCCGAGGTCGTCGTCTCCGGAGGCCGTGGCATCGGAGAGAAGGACAAGTTCGAGATGGTCGAGCAGCTCGCCAAGCTTCTCAAGGCGGCTCCCGGCGCATCCCGGGCCATCGTCGACGCCGGCTGGGTTCCCTACAGCTACCAGGTCGGCCAGACCGGCAAGGTGGTCAAGCCCACCGTCTACATCGCCGCCGGGATCTCGGGTGCCACCCAGCACCTCGTCGGCATGAAGGGCTCGAAGAACATCATCGCCATCAACAAGGACGCCGAGGCTCCGATCTTCTCGGTCGCCGACCTGGGCGTCGTGGGTGACGTCCACAAGGTGATGCCCAAGCTGATCGAAGCCCTTCAGGCACGCGGCTGATCGCCGTCCCGGGACGTCCTGGGTCGGGGCCCTCAGGGGGCGGGTCGGGCGGGGATGAACATGCCCGCGGTGACGATGGTGCCCTCGACGATGTCCTGAGTGGCCACGAGACCCTCGACGAGAGCGACGGACACGACGGCGTCCTCGGGGAACTGGGCTCGTGTGACGGTGGTGACCTCCAGCCACCCCTGCTCGGCTGCGGCCGTGCCCTCGGTGCCCGCGGCGATGGCGCGTGTGGCCACCAGCACCGGGAGGCGATCGGGATCGAGCACGGCAGGGCCGGTGCTGGCGGTTGTCCCGCCCGGGCTCGGGTCGGGATCCTCCCCACCACAACCGGTAGCAGTGGCCCCCAGCGCCAGAGTCATCGCCAGAACGATCACCGGCGGCCACCTGTGTGCCCCCTGGCAGCAGGCCACGCGCCTCCCGGCGCTCACTCGGGTTCTCCTGGCTCGCCGCCGGCCCGCGATGGGCTCTCCGCTGTCGGAGCCTCCGCCGCCAGCGGATCCGCGGCCGGGCTCGCGGTCGCGCCGCTTTCGGTCGGACTCCCCGTGTCGACGGCTCGGATGGCCCAGGCCAACCCGTCAGCGGGATCCTCGACGGCCAGGAGCAGATACCAGCCCCTGGTCGCGGCCCCGTCGCTCCATCTCAGCCAGCGCAGTTCTGCGGTGGCCTCCCCCAACTCGACGGGATCCACCGGCCAGGTCTCCTCGAGGCCGCAGAACGCGGCCGCTGCCCACCAGGCGTCGGTGCGACCCGCGGCGGCGCCCCGTCGCCGGCCGTGCGCCCCACCACTGGCCGCTGCCCATGCCATGACTGCCAACGCCTCCCCCGGGGTCACCTCCACCGCACCCACCGGCCCTGCTGCAAGGGAGGTGATTGCTTCCTCGGCGGTTCCCGCCACCGAGGCCACCGCGGCCCGGCCCTCACTGTGGGTGCACCAGGTGCGCACCAGCGAACGCAGCGCCTCGGCCACGACCGGGTCATCGAACCCCTGCCGGTAGACCCCCCGGTCGACTGTGGCCCCTCGCGGTGTGGACGCTGCGGCCTCCAACGGCGCCACCTCTCGTGGCGTCGGGGTCGGGACATGCATGCCGTCGTCACGGTAGGTGGCCAGGGGATAGGCGGGCTCCCAGCTCTGGAGGCAGGGCGCCACCTCGAGGGCGGGTGCAAGGGAGGCGTCCGAGAGGTCCTCGCCGCGCAGCACTCGTTCGTGGGCCACGACGGTGCGCAGCGGTCCTGCCTCGAGGTGTGGATCGAGTGTGACCCAAGGATGGGAGGCTGCCACCACCTCGGCGAGGGGTCCTGGAGCGAAGGCCCCGGCTCCCTCCACGACCACGGCGGCTGCTCTCGCGGCGGGAGCATGCAGGGCCAGCAGGTACTCGCAGCGCGACGCGACGGGCCACAGCTGCCTCCCCCGTTCGTGGGCTGCCCGGCACCGCCAACGCAACTCCTCGAGCCGGTCCCAGTCTCCCGCCGCGCACAACCGGTTCGCCTGGCGACCCAGCTCGTCCAGATCGCCCCGGTCCACGAGGGCTGCGGTGCTGCCGTTCACGGGCGGACCTCCTTCACGGCGCGCCGCCTGTTCGGTTCGGTGTTCGCCTCATGGCGCTGTCCTCGTCGCATGCCACGGCCAGGAAGCGGTCCACCTCCTCGGGGGTCGTGGACCACGACGCCACGAGGCGAGTGGCCACAGTGCCGGCAACGGCTTCTTCATAGAAGGTGGCTCCCGCAACCCGCAGGCGCTCCAGCACGGGCCGCGGCAGCGAGACGAACACTTCGTTCCCCTCTGTCGGCACCGCCAACGACGCGCCCGGGACGCCGGTGTCGGGGTCGGTCAGGCCGCGGGCCAGCCGAGTGGCCATGCGGTTGGCGTGGCCCGCCCAACGCAACCACCGATCGTCCTCCAGGCAGGCCAGCAGCTGCGCCGAGAGGAACCGCATCTTGGAAACCAGGTGTCCGGCGCGCTTGCGGTGCCGCTCGAAGGAGCCCGCCCGCGCCGGGTCGAAGAAGACGACGGCATCCACATCCATAGCCCCGTTCTTGGTGGCCCCGAAGGACACCACGTCCACTCCAATCCGCCAGCTGATCTCAGCCGGAGAGCAGCCCAGTGCGACCACTGCGTTGGCCAGCCGGGCGCCGTCGAGGTGAACGCCCAGGCCGTGCCGCCTTGCCAGATCCGCCCGCTCGGCCAGCCCCTCCGGCGAATACAGGGTGCCGGCTTCGGTGAGCTGGGTCATGGTCAGCGCCGAGGGGGGTGAGGAGTGCACGCCATGTCCCACCCGGGCCAGGGCCGAGGACAGCGCCTCGAGATCGATGCGGCCGGCTTCACCAGGCAGGGGATGCAGGCGCGCTCCCCCCGACAGGTGCTCGGGAGCGCCGGCCTCGTCGACGTAGACGTGGGCGTTCTCGTGGCACAGCACCAGACCCCACGGCGGTGTCAACACCGAAAGGGCCAGGGCGTTGGCCGCGGTACCCGAGACCACCGGGTACACGGACACCTCGTGCTCGAAGGCCTCGGCCATGCGGGCTTGGAGCGCTTCGGTCCACCGATCACCTCCATAGGAGGGAGCCCAGCCTTCGGCCGCCGCGACGAGTGCCTCGAGAACCTCGGGGGTGACCCCGCTGGCGTTGTCGCTGGCGAAGTGCATGGCTGGCTGACACTACCGTCACCGGTCGCTCGGCGCCCCCCCCGCATTCCGGGCCGCCCACGGCCGGAGTTGGAGCGGGGTTCGGGGTCGCATCCCTGGGTCGGCGGTGCCACACTGGACGACGACCACCACGCGGGAGCCCGTCGGGGCTGAGAGGGCGCCCCAAGCGCCGACCGCCCGAACCTGATCCGGGTCATGCCGGCGAAGGGAGTGCCATGTCCAACCGGGAACTGTCCACCGAGGAACTGTCTCCGCCGGGTCGCACCAGGATCTCGGTGCCCGGACCCAGCGCCGACATCTCGGTACCCATGGTGGAGGTCCGCCTCTCGCCCTCGTCGGGCCCCGACGGTCCGGTGCCCAACCCTCCGGTGCGGTTGTACGACACCAGTGGTCCCGGGAGTGACCCCGCCGTGGGCCTTGCGCCCCTGCGCCTGGGTTGGATCCACGAACGCGCCGACACCGAGGAGTACCCCGGCCGTGCCCCCCAGCGCCGCGACGACGGGCGCGCCGCCGCACGGGACAGCGGGTCCGCAGCCCCCGGCGATCCCTTCTGTGGCGAGCATCGCCAACCTCTTCGCGGCCGGCCGGGTCGGCCCGTGACCCAACGGGCCTATGCGCGGCGTGGTGAGATCACCTCCGAGATGGCTTTCGTGGCCGTGCGTGAGGGCATGGACCCTGAGGTCGTGCGGGACGAGGTCGCGGCCGGCCGGGCCATCATCCCCGCCAACGTGAACCACCCCGAGAGCGAGCCGATGATCATCGGCGGTCGCTTTCTGACCAAGGTGAATGCCAACATCGGGAACTCGGCGGTCACCTCGTCTATCCAGGAGGAGGTCGACAAGCTGGTGTGGGCCACCCGATGGGGAGCCGACACGGTGATGGACCTGTCGACCGGGCCCGACATCCACACCACCCGCGAGTGGATCATCCGCAACAGCCCCGTTCCCATCGGGACCGTGCCGATCTACCAGGCCCTCGAGAAGGTTGACGGTGACCCGGCAGCGCTCACCTGGGAGCTGTTCCGCGACACCGTCGTCGAGCAGGCCGAGCAGGGCGTGGACTACATGACCGTGCACGCCGGTGTCCTCCTGCGCTACGTGCCCCTCACGGCCACCCGCCGTACCGGCATCGTGAGCCGGGGAGGCTCGATCCTCGCTGCCTGGTGCCTGGCTCACCACACCGAGAACTTCCTCTACACGCACTTCGAGGAGCTGTGCGAGATCATGGCCGCCTACGACGTGGCCTTCTCCCTCGGTGACGGGCTGCGGCCAGGATCCATCGCCGATGCCAACGACGATGCTCAGCTGGGGGAGCTTCGGACGTTGGGCGAGCTCACCCTCCGGGCTTGGGAACACGAGGTCCAGGTGATGATCGAGGGCCCCGGCCACGTGCCCCTGCACAAGATCGAGGAGAACGTGCGCCTCGAGCAGGCGTGGTGCCACGATGCGCCCTTCTACACGCTGGGTCCCCTCACCACCGACATCGCCCCGGGCTACGACCACATCACCTCGGCCATCGGGGCGGCCAACATCGGCTGGTACGGCACGGCCATGCTCTGCTACGTGACACCCAAGGAGCACCTGGGCCTGCCCGACCGCGACGACGTGCGCCAGGGCGTGATCGCCTACAAGATCGCGGCCCACGTCGCTGACCTGGCCAAAGGCCACCCGAGGGCCCAGGAGCGCGACGACGCGCTGTCCGCGGCCCGCTTCGAGTTCCGGTGGGAAGACCAGTTCAACCTGTCGCTGGATCCCGAGACGGCCCGCTCCTATCACGACCAGACGCTTCCGGCCGCGCCGGCCAAGACCGCCCACTTCTGCTCGATGTGTGGTCCCAAGTTCTGCTCGATGGCCATCACCCACGATGTCCGGGCCTATGCCGCGCGCCACGGTCTGGACACCGAGGCGGGCCTGACCCGCGCCGTGGAGATCGGGCTGGCCGAGCAGGCCGAACGATTCCGCTCGGCCGGTGGCGAGGTCTACTCGGCGCCTCGTACTGGGGCCTGAAGCGTTGCGGAATCCGCAACGCTTCAGGCCCCAGAACGGCGGGGATGGCTGTGCCGGCGGGGATGGCTGTGCCGGCGGGGGTGATTCGGGCTGCGGGGTCGCGGTGGCTCGGCTACATGTCATCGTGGACCCTCTGGACGCATCGGCCCCGTCGGTGCTGGCGGAGGTTGTCGGCGCGGGCGCACCTCTGATCCAGCTGAGAGCGGCCCGTCCGGGCACCGATGCCGACCTGCTGGCAGCCATAACCCCCATGGTCGTGTTGGCCCGGGCGCATGGCGCAGGGGTGCTCGTGAACGACCGGGCCGACGTGGCGGTGGCATCGTGTGCCGACGGCGTGCACGGGGGTGCCGAGGATCTGCCGGTGGCGGCCATGCGAAGCATCGTGGGGGCCGACCGTCTGGTGGGCGGTACCGCCCGAGATCCGCAGACGGCACGCCGCCTGGAGGCCGAAGGTGCCGACTACCTGGGGGTCGGGCCGGTCTACACAACCTCTTCGAAGCAGGGCCTGCCCGCGCCCATCGGGCTGGACACCCTCGCTCGGGTTGTCGATGCCGTGTCCATCCCCGTCATCGCCATCGCGGGTATCACCGTCGAACGGGTCCCGCAGGTCCTGGCCACCGGCGCGCACGGTGTAGCCGTCCTCTCCGCGATCACAGCAGCCCCCGATCCCGCCGTCGCCACCGCGGCGTTCCTGGCCGCCGGGCTGGCGGCCGGGCCGATCGACGGTTCGATTCACGGCCCGGTGGGTGGACCGATTGCGGGTGCAGAGCGGTGAGCGCGGACGTGATCGTCGTGGGCGGTGGGATCGTGGGCCGCTCCATCGCCTGGCGTACCGCCCGAACCGGTGCCCGGGTGGCAGTGGTGGACGCGGACGACACCGGCCGTGCCTGGTGGGCGGCCGCCGGGATGCTCACCCCGGTGACCGAGGCATGGTGGGGAGAGGTGCCCCTCATCGCCCTGAGCCTGGCCTCGATGCGCCGCTGGCCCGACTTCGCCGCCGAGTTGGAGGCAGCCAGCGGCACCGACGTGGGCTTCGAGCGGAGCGGCGTGCTGGTGGTGGGCGTCGACTCTGGCGATGTTGCCCAACTCGACGACCTCCAGCGCCTCCAGCAGGACTGCGGGCTCGACAGCCGTCGGCTGCGGGCCCGGGAGTGCCGGGCCCTCGAACCCCTGCTCGCCCCGCAGGTGCGAGGCGGCGTGCTCGCCCCCGGCGACGGCGCGGTCGATCCGCGTGCCGTGGTGGCGGCCCTCGTGCTCGCCGGCCGTGCAGCCGGCGTCGAGGAGATCACCGGGCGAGTTCGGCGCATCGTGGTGCAGCCCGACTCAGAAGTCGGAAGAACCGGCGTCGGAGGAACTGTCGTCGCAAGAACTGTCGTCGGGGTCGACCTCGAGGGCGGCGAGCACCTGCGCGCGGGCACAGTGGTGCTGGCCGGTGGGGCCTGGTCGTCCCTGGTCGAAGGGCTCGGAACTGGATCCGCAGGTGGGGCCGGTGGAGGAGGCATCGGATCCTGGTCGCCGGTTCACCCGGTTCACGGTGAGGTGTTGCGCCTGCGGGAGCGCACCGCCGGCCACGCCCCCTCGGTGGTGGTACGGGCTCTGGTGCACGGCCGCCACGTCTATGTCGTCCCCCGACGCTCGGGCGAGATCGTCGTCGGTGCCACCAGCACAGAGCGCGGTTTCGACCCGACGGTCACCGCAGGCGGCGTACACGACCTCCTGCGCGACGCGGTGGCCGTCCTGCCGGCCCTGGCCGAGGCCGAACTGGTCGAGGTCACCGCGGGCCTCCGGCCCGCCACCCCCGACAACGCACCCGTCATCGGTCCCGTCGCACCCGGTGGCCCGGCTGGGCTGGTCATGGCCACCGGCCACTTCCGCCATGGTGTCCTGCTGGCTCCTCTCACCGCCGAAGCCGTCGCCGCCCTGGTATCGGGTGGGCGCGTTCCCCACGAGGTCACCGCGGCGGCCTCCCCGACCCGCTTCGCGCCGGTGACGGCATGAACCTGTCGGTCAACGGCACCGCGCGGGACGTGCCCGAGGGCACCAGCGTGGCCCTTCTGGTGGGCCTGGTGGCCCCCACACCCAGAGGGGTGGCCGTGGCTCGCAACGGCGAGATAGTGGCCCGCAGCGCCTGGGACTCGACCGTGCTGGCCGAGGGCGATCGAATCGAGATCCTCGGCGCGGCCCAGGGGGGATGACGTGGACCACAGCCCCGACGAGCGGCCCGACGCCCAGCCAGACATCGATCCTGACGGAACCGATCTTGTCGCAGCCGATCCTCTGGTGGTGGCCGGGCGCGAGTTGACGAGCCGCCTCGTGGCGGGTACCGGCGGGGCCGCCAACCTCGACATCCTCGAGGCGGCCCTGCGGGCCTCGGGTACCGGGCTGGTCACCGTGGCACTCCGCCGGGTCGACACCGGCACCTCTGGCGGACTCCTCGACGTGATCAGCCGGGTGGGTGCGACGCTTCTCCCCAACACGGCAGGGTGCTTCACCGCACGTGAGGCCGTGCTGATGGCCCGCCTGGGCCGCGAGGCCTTCTCGACCGAATGGGTGAAGTTGGAGGTCATCGCCGACGAGGACACCCTCCTACCCGACCCTCTGGAACTGGTTGACGCGGCCGAACAACTCGTGGACGACGGGTTCGTGGTGCTGCCATACACCAATGACGACCCGGTGCTGGCCCGACGACTCGAAGACCTGGGTTGCGCCGCCGTGATGCCGCTGGGTGCCCCCATCGGTAGCGGCCTGGGAATCCGCAACCCGCACAACCTCGAGCTGATCGTGAGCCGGGCCGGGGTTCCGGTGGTCCTCGACGCGGGCATCGGTACCGCCTCCGAGGCGGCCCAGGCGATGGAACTGGGCTGTGACGCGGTCCTGGTGGCCTCGGCCATCACCCGCGCCCACGACCCCGTGACCATGGCCCGCGCCATGCGCCATGCCGTGGTGGCAGGACGGGCCGCGCGCCTCGCCGGGCGCATCCCCCGCCGTCACCATGCCACTGCCTCCACCTCGGATCTGGGCCGCCCCGACCTGTGAGTGCCACCGTGCCCCCGGACCTGCCCCCGGACCTGCCCCCGGACCTGCCCCTGGACCGGGACCGGCTCCCCAGGTTGCTCGTGCTCACCGACCGTCACCAACTGGGCGCGGGCCCCCCGACGCTGGCGGGCGTGGTGGCCGAGTTGGCCGGGTGCTCCGACGTCGCCGTCGTGCTGCGAGACAAGGACATGGAGCCACCCTCGCGGCTGGCCCTGGGTGAGCAGGTGGCCGCCGCCGCCACCGTCGCCGGGATCTCCCTGGTGGTGGCCTCCGACATCAATCTGGCCCACCGCCTGGGCGCCGCCGGGGTGCACCTGGCTGCCGCCGACCCATGGCCTCCCGGCCCCGGGCATCAACTCCTGGGCCGGTCCTGCCACGCCGGTGACGACCTGGCTGCCATCGGGGCATCGGGCGCGGCCTGGATCACCTTGTCCCCCGTCCAGGCCAGTCCCGGGAAGCCCGGCTATGGCCCGGTGCTGGGTATCGAAGGCCTGGCTCGGCTGGCGGCCATCTGTCCGGTGCCCGTCTACGCCCTCGGCGGGATCGCCCCTGGGGTCGTAGCCACGGGGGTCGTAGCCACGGCCTGCGTAGCCACGGGGGTCGTAGCCGCCGGAGCCCATGGCGTGGCCGTCCAGGGTGCGGTCATGGCCGCCGCACGGCCCGGTGAGGTGGCACGGGCCTTGCTGGCCGAGGTTCGCGACGGCCTGGAAGCGCGACCAGGATGAGTGGCGTGGAACCCGAGCCCTCCCCACCAGTGGTCCTTACCATCGCCGGATCCGACCCGTCGGGCGGAGCGGGGATCCAGGCCGACCTCGCCACCTTCGCGGCCCACGGCGTGCACGGCACGGCGGTGCTGACCGCGCTGACTGCCCAGAACACGACCGGCGTGCAGGGTGTGCACCTGGTGCCTTCCGACTTCGTGGCGAGCCAACTGGACTCGGTGCTCACCGATCTGGACGTGGCCGCCGTCAAGACCGGGATGCTGGCCAACGAGGAGGTGATCCGCTTGGTGGCGGGCCGCGCAGCGGTGGGAGAGTTGCCGAACCTGGTGGTCGACCCCGTCATGGTGGCCTCCACCGGAGCCCGGCTGCTCGACCGCGGTGCCGAGCAGGCCTACGTCGAGGCCCTCCTACCACATGCCCGGGTCGCGACCCCCAACCTGCGCGAGGCCTCGGTGCTGCTGGGACTGGACCGGCCCCTTCGCTCCGCGGCTGACGTGCGCACCCATGCCCAAGCCCTGGCTTCGCTCGTACCCGATGGTTGGGTCGTGGTCACGGGCGGGCACGTCACCGACGACGACGCCGTCGATCTGGTGATCGGTCCTGATGGTGTGTCCGAGCTGCGTAGCCCCTGGGTGGACACCACCAACGACCATGGAACCGGATGCACCTTCGCCTCGGCCACCGCCGCGGGACTGGCATCCGGGCAGAGCGTGGCCGACGCGGTCGCAGAGGCCAAGCGGTACGTGGCAGGCCGCATCCGCCGCTCCGCTGCGTGGCGCCTCGGTCATGGTCGGGGGCCGGTGGCCCATGTGTGCGACTGACCCCTCGTTCGTGCCGTCCTGCTGGATCAGAGCACCGGCCAGGGCCAGCGCCGCCCGGTGGGGTCGTGGGGGAAGGACCCGGCCTGGAGCACCGCCCGGACACGCAGGGCCAGTGCCTCGCGCTCGTCGGGTTCGAGCAGCACCTCCAACTCGTCGGGTAGGCCTTCCTCGACCAGGCGTTCCATGTCGGCGAGCGCATCGGGAGGCATCGGCTCGCCGGCGAAGTCCCAGATGACGGTGCGCAGCTTCACCTCGGCGTGGAAGCTGAGCCCGTTGTCGATGGCCCACAGGCGCCCGTCGTCGTCGAGAAGCACGTGGCTTCCCTTACGGTCCGTGCTGTTGGCCACGAGATCGAACAGGCACAACCGGCGGAGCTGGTCGTGGTGGGAGGGTTCGGTCACCACGGTGAAGTAGTGCTCTTCGGGGTCGGCCTCCACGAAGCGCTGCACCGAGCCCTCGCCCAGCGGTCCGTCGCGGATCACCGTTGCGGGGACGAGTGACCAGCCCAGCGCCTCGGAGAGGACGAAGGCCGCTCGTTCGCGCCGGTACAGACCACCGGGAAAGTCCCACAGGGGACGCTCACCTCGCCCCGGCTTGTAGACGGCCAGCAGCTCGCCGTTGGCGCGGCACACGCGGGCCAGCAGGGTGGTGTTGGAGCTGTACGGGAGCCGGCCCAGCACCTCCAGCTCGCCTCCGGCGAGGTGACCGGCGGCCACGGCTTCGCCCACTCAGTTCATCCTCGGGCAGGCGTGGCCCTCCGGATCGAGAGGGCGACCACAGAAGGGGCACGGCGGGCGTCCGGCGGCCACGATGTCTCGGGCCTGGGTGACGAAAGCAGCGGCCTGAGCTCGGGTGAGGAAGACACGGGCGGTGGCCAGGTCTCCAAGATCGGCCAGGGACGGCTCCTCCTCGGCGTGCCCGGCCTCGGTATCCTCCGGTTCGGGGGCGTCACCCAGCTCCTGTGCGGCCACGAGGATCCGGTCGCCGGCTTCGTCGTATCCAACGCCCATGGCCCCCACCGCCCACTCGGGGATCAGGGGTTGGACCAGTTCGCCAGTCTCGGCCGCTTCGGCAGTCGGGTCGGCGAGGTCGGTCAACAGGCCCTCCAGCGAGTCGGCCAGGGCCACCACCTGTTGCTTCTCGAGGCGGAACGTGGCCACCCGGCCACTATCGCCGACCTGGAGGTAGAACACGCGCTGGCCGGGGGGACCGACGGTGCCGGTCGTGAAGAGGTCGGGGGTCGGGAAGTCCAGTTCGCTCATCGTGGGTCCAGGGTGCCATCCGGTTCCGGGCCGTGCTCCCTCCAGGTGGTCACGACGGCACCAGCCGGCTCAGGTCGTCACCGGTCGAGTTGGTGGTAAGCACGACTGGTCCCGACGAGCCGTAGAGGATGGCGGTCACAGAGCAGGGTGACACCACGATCCTCTGGAACAGGTCGAGGTGCACGCCCATGGCCTGGGCCACCACCGACTTGATCGGGTCGGCGTGGGACACCGCCACGATGGTCTCTCCGGGATGGGCGACGCACAGTTCGGCGACACAGGAGGTGATCCGGATCTGCATCTCGCTGAAGGACTCGCCACCGGGGAAGCGGAACCCGCTCGGGTAGCGCTGCACCTGGGACCATGCGCGGTGGCGGCGCAGGCGGGCCAGTGACCGGCCAGTCCAGTCCCCGAAGTCGCATTCGAGCAGCCCGGCGCGGGTGCGCACGCGCCGGCCGCAGGCACGAGCTATCGGAGCCGCTGTCTCCCGAGTGCGTTCGAGAGGTGAGGCGTAGACAGAGGTGACCGAGCCCAGCGACGCGATGCGGGCGGCGACCCCCTCGGCCTGCGCCCGCCCCGTGTCGGCCAGGTGCAGCCCCGGGGCGCGCCCTGGCAGCGTCGAGCCCGTGGTGGGCGTCTGGCCGTGACGAACGAGCAGCACCACGGTGGGGCGGGGGGCGGCCGGGGGCATCCCGGGCAACCTACCGTGTCGGTCGTGCAGCCCCTCTCCCCAGAAGACCGGACGGAGGGGTCGTCAGCCGAGACGACCGGTGTCCTGGATGCGATAGAGGCGCAGGTCGTGTCCTGCCGGGCCTGTCCCCGCCTCGTCGAGTGGCGGGAGGAGGTGTCACGGGACAAGAGGGCTGCGTTCCGCCACGAGGACTACTGGGGGCGTCCCGTCCCGGGCTTCGGCGACCCTGGCGCGACCCTGGTGGTGGTGGGCCTCGCACCGGCCGCCCACGGTGCCAACCGCACGGGACGGATGTTCACCGGTGACCGGTCAGGCGAATGGCTGTACCGGGCGCTGTGGCGGGCCGGGTTCGCCAACCAGCCCACCAGCGAATCGAGGGGGGATGGCCTCGTGCTCCGGGAAGCTTGGGTCACCGCGCCGGTCAAGTGCGCGCCTCCGGCCAACAAGCCCACCGCTGCCGAGCGTGCCGAGTGCCGGCCCTACCTCGAGCGCGAGTTGGCCGCGTTGGGCCAGGCCAGGGTGCTGGTGGCCCTTGGGCGTGTCGCCCATCAGGGCCTGGCCACGCTCTTGGGGATACGACCCCGCCCCGCGTTCGCTCACGGAGCCGAGCATGCCCTCGAGGGGGGACGCTGGCTGCTGGACAGCTACCACCCCAGCCAGCAGAACACCTTCACGGGCACCTTGACCGAAGCGATGCTGGACGAGGTCTTCGCCAGGGCACGAACTCTGGTGGATGCCTGAGCGCCGCTCCCTCGGTCCCCCGTATGGGTGTTCGTAGGCCGTTCGGACCGGTTGAGGGCTCCTTGGACCAGGCAAAATGATGAGAACGGCCCACTCATCGAATCTAGGAAGTGAGCCTTTTGGTCAATTAATCAAGAAATAGGCCGTCTGCCTCAGGATGCACATCTGTCCCAGGCAGATACTCCGATGCATGCAGGCGCTCTCAGACCGGCTCCGCCCCTACGAGGCCACGAGGGTCACCCTCACGAGCCGGGGCGGGCTATGGGGAGCGCTCACCCGGGTCGTGTGCGATGCGTCGGTCCTCCCCCCGGATCCGGTTTCCGATGCCAGAGTCGAGGAGATCGTTGCCGAGGAGGCTCGGCGCGCTCTGATCTCCCACCTGGCGACGCTCTGAGCGTCGGAAGCCGGACGGACCGCCCCTGATGGCGGCTGTCGGAGGGGATGGGGAGGCGGCTAGCGTGCTCTCTTCGTGAAGCAATCCTTGATCGTCTCTCGCACCCCGGTCGGCTCCTCGCGCGCGAACAGCGGGCCGTGTCGGCGCGCTCGCCGTCCTGGTAGCGCTGCTTGGGGCCGGTTGTGCCCTCCCTTCGAACGCGCCGGACGACTGGGGTACCCGGGCTGAGGCCAACGTGATGGAGGGTTGTCTGGCCAGCTTCGACGAGGCGCTGGGTGGGCTGGTCAGCGTGGACGACGGGGGAACGACCGAGACCGACGACGACGAGGTGGTCATCGCCGACGGCGCACCCGCCGAGCAGCTCGAGTACTGCCGTTGCACCTATGACGGCTATGTGGAGAACCTCTCCTTCGACACCTTCAAGACCCTCGAAGACGACTGGGAGAGCGCCCTCGAAGACGCTGACGCCGACGACACCGAGCTCGACACCGACGACGCGCCGCCCAGCTGGTGGAGATCCGCGACGCCTGCGGCCCCCCGCGGTGAACGACCTCTCTGCTGAGGATTCGGGCGCCGAAGGCCCGGCACACGACGACGACGGGCTCTCAGAGCCAGCCCGGACCCCCGGAATCACTGCTCCGACTCCTCCGACTCCTCCGACTCCGCAGGCTCGGCTGGCTCGGCTGGCCGGGACACGGCGGGTGCGGTGGGTCGTGGGTGGCACGCTCTCCTTTCTGGTTGCGGGGGGAGCAGCCTTGGCCCTGCTGCAGCCCGGCGAGTCCGATCCCACCTACACCCCCGAGATCCGCCAGGCCTTCCTGGCGGCCTGCTCCGCGGACGGTGGGGATGAGGTGCTGCCGGTGTGTCGTTGCTGGTACGACGCCATCGAGAGTTCCATCCCCGTTGCGCGCTACGAAACAGTCAACCGGCGGCTGCTGGCCGAGGACCGACTGCCGGGCCAGGTGCTGGACCTACCCGAGGACTTCGCCGACCTGCTCGAGGCCTGTCGCCTCACCGCCTGAACCGCGGCCGGGCCTCAGCGGCGGGAGGGGAGCCCGACGCGCACCCCTCCTTCGGCCCATTCCGGCCAACGGGCGCGGCTCTTCGCGGCCAGCTTGTGCATCAGGGAGACCGCCGCGGGGTCCTCGTCGGCCGCCTTGGTCTCGATGGAACCGTCGGCGACCATCCGGGCGATGATCTCGCGGCCCAGCTCGGTCCGCACGATGGTCAAGGTCCAGTCCGAGAAGCTGCCTATCCCCCCGGTGGAGATGTCGGCGTGCTCGGCGGCGAAATCCGGGCAGTGGGTGCACCCTTCCCGTGTCCACGCGTGGCACTCCTTCAGCGGGATCTCGTGGTAGCCGCCGTCACGGGTCCAGATCTGGAACACGCCTTTGATGTTCATCTTGACCATGTCCGTACGACGCAGGCCGTACTTGGTCTCGAAGAGCTCCTCGAAGATGGAGTCGTCGAAGGTCTTCGAGCACAAGAGGCCGATGTTGAACACGATGGGCTTGCCGACCTTGCCGATCTTGCGGCTCCACATCACCGGCGGCACCGACGACTGGCAGCTCATGCCGACCAGCGCCAACCGGGACAGCCCCCGTTCGCGCGCCTCGTCATAGGCCAGGGTGTTCGCCGAGTACGTGTAGCGGGACCCTGCGGCCGCGAGCACCTCGTCGCGGGTGGCGGCCACGCCTGGCACCGCCCGCCACTCGCCTTGACTGCCGTCCAGGTTCGACACCAGCGCGGCATCGATGTAGTCGTGTTCCAGGGCCCAGATGAGGATGGCCGATACCAACCCGCCGTCCTGGCCCATGCGGTGCACCATCTCGTCGCTGGCCCTTGCCAGGAGGATGTCGCCGTAGACCCCGGCCATCTCGTCGTCGTCCCGATCCCGGGCGAAGAGGTGGTCGTTGGCTTCGTGCTCCCAGGTGCGAAAGCGCGGGCAGGCCCTGGTGCAGGAGGTGCAGCCCTTCTGTCCGTGCACGCAGTCGGTGGGCCCCAGCTCGTCCTCCAGATGGAAGGGCTTGTACTTGCCCTCGGTGTGGTCGTAGCCGATCACGTCGTGAGGGCAGGAGATGACGCATCCCGCGCATCCGGTGCACAGCCCGGAGGTGATGACCTCCTCGTGGAGCTCTTTCCACTGGAAGGTCCAGCGTCCCGCGCCTTTGACGGTGCTGTTCGTCGGTGTACGGGGGGTGTCCTCGGTTGCAGATTCGGGTTCAGGGGGAGAGGGAGGCACCATGGCGTCAGCCTAGAGTCCTCCATTGCCCTGACCGCCACCCGGGTGGGGCAGACTGGGGTCATGGGTGAGCCGGTACAGCTCCAGGCATGGATCGATGTTCTCGACCCATGGTCCTACGTGGTGGCGACCCGGCTGGACCACCTCGTCGAAGAACTGGGCGACCGGGTGGTGCTCGAGTGGAGGGCCTTTCTGCGCCACCCCGAGAAGCAGGATCAGGATCCTGACGAGTTCCGGAAGGGCACCATCGAGTGGATGGAGCCGGCCTCTGCCGAACCGGGGCTCACCTTCTCGCTGTGGGCCACATCCGATCCTCCGCCCAGCCACTCGGCCCCACCGCTGGTGGCCCTGAAGGTCGCCGCCCTCGAGAACCCGACCCTCTCCGATGCCTACCGCCGGGCGGTCTTCGAGGCGTTCTTCACAGCCAACCGGACGATCTCGGACAGCCTGGTGCTGATCGACCTGGCCCGCCAGGTGGGCTTCCACGAGGACGGCTTCGCCATGAGCCTCCGAGGCCTGTACCGGGACCACCTCACCCAGGTGCTCCTCGACGACCACGAGGCCCGCCAGCGGGGCATCGCGGACTGCCCGGCCGTGGTGGTCGGAGACGTCTACCTGGTGAAGGGGCCTGCCACCTTGGACCAGCTGAAGGAACTGGTCGCCAAGGTGGAGCGCGGCGAGGCCGACGATCACGGCGCTGCGGGACCCGGGCCGATCGCGGCAGCGATCCAGGCCGCCGCGGACGCCGCGGGGCGGGATGCCGGGACGTCCGTGGGGTCGTCGGAGACCCCTGAGGCAGCAACGCCCGCGGAGGCAACACTCGAGGAAGAGGCGCCTGGGCTGCGCGCGGTCGAGACCGAGGTGGAGATCGAGGGCCGGACCTTCCGTTTCGGTCCGGTACTGGTCGAGGAGCCCGCCGCCACCTGAAACCAGACTGACGCAGCCGGCCCCCGACCTGACGCCCCGTCAGGACTTGGCGCCTGGCCGGTGCGGGCGTCAAGCATGGGGGCATGGACCTGAGCTACCCCCCTGAAGCCGAGGAGTTCCGCACCCACATCCGTGCCTGGTTGGAGGATCACCTGCCCGCGGGTTGGTTCGACGAGGGCTTCAGCATGGGTGCCGAAGAGCGACGTGAGTTCAACGAGACCTGGATCCGCACTCTCTACGAGGGGGGCTGGATCTGCGCCACCTGGCCCACCGAGTACGGCGGAAAGGGTCTGTCGACCATGGAGGCAGTCGTCCTCAACGAGGAGTTCCACCGCGCCGGGGTCTCACTGCGGGCCGACTTCTTCGGCGACACCCTGGTCGGTCCGACGATCCTGCAATGGGGGACCGAGGAGCAGAAGCGCCACTTCCTCCCCCAGATCCTGAAGGGCGAGATCGCGTGGTCCCAGGGCTTCAGCGAACCCGATGCCGGATCGGACCTGGCCGGGTTGTCGGCCCGGGCTGTGCTCGACGGTGACGAGTGGGTCATCAACGGCCAGAAGATCTGGACCACGCAGGGCTTCATCGCCGACTACATCTTCGTCCTGTGCCGCACCGATCCCGACGCCCCCAAGCACAAGGGCATCTCGTATCTGCTGTGCCCGATGCGCCAGGACGGGATCGAGGTGCGTCGCATCGAGCAGGTGGACGGCGGCGCCGAGTTCTGCGAGGTGTTCTTCACCGACGCCCGCTGCCCCAAGGACAACGTGGTGGGCGGGGTCAACAACGGGTGGGCGGTGGCCATGACCACCCTCGGCTTCGAGCGGGGTACATCGGCCACCACCAGCTACCGGCGTTTCGAGAAGGAGTTGGACGAGGTCATCGCCGCAGCCCGAGCCAACGGTGCCATCGACGACCCCACGGTGCGCCAGCGGCTCATGGCCGCCTGGACCAAGGTCCAGCTCATGCGCATCAACGGCTACCGGTCGCTGTCGGCGGTGGTGCAGGGCACCAAGGACCCGGGTGTCGCCGCGCTCGGGGCCACGAACAAGATGTTCTGGAGCGAGTACCACCGTGAGGTGATGGAGCTCTACATCGACCTCATGGGAGCCCACGGGCAGATCCTCACCGGCAGCGACGATGATGAGATGATCCCGGGCTACGGCGTACGCCAGGCCGTACGTGACTACCCCGTCAGCGTGCTCCAGTCCTCGTTCTTCTTTTCCCGCTCGGAGACCATCTGGGGTGGCACCGCCGAGATCCAGCGCAACATCGTCGGCGAGCGCGTCCTGGGGCTGGCCAAGGAGCCCAAGGTCGAGGCCAAGGTCTGAGGCCGCAACGGCGGGCAAGGTCTGAGGCCGCAACGGCGGGCAAGGTCTGAGGCCGCAACGGCGGGCAAGGTCTGTGCGGCTCGGCCCTCGGCCCTCGGGCCGTGCCCGGGTTGACACCGCCGGTGGCGGTACGCTCCGCGGGCGCCCCTTGTCGCTCGGCCCCTGATCGGTGCGCACCTCCGCCGTGGAATCCCACACCCACATCCCCGAACGTCCGCATCGCACCGGGCGCCAGCGCCTGCTGGTGGCGCTCGGCGTGGTGGCCACCGTGGGCTGCGTGGTGGCCGCCGCTCTCCTGTCCACGGTGTGGCGCAAGTGGGGCCAGTTCGAGCGGGTGGACGCCTCCGAGCTGACCTCCGGCGTCTCGGATGACGAACCCCAGAACTTCCTGATCGTGGGTTCGGACTCCCGTGAGGCCATCGACTCATCGGATCCCAACGTCGCGGTGTTCACGGGAGGGGGAGAGGAACCCGTGGGCCAACGTGCCGACACGCTCATCGTGTTGCGCTACGACCCAGGGCGTGAGCGCCTCGACATCCTGTCGATCCCCCGGGATCTGTGGGTCGCCGTTTCCGGAACCGACACCCACGACCGGATCAACACCGCCTACAGCTATGAAGACGGCCCCAACCGTCTCATCCGGACCGTCCAGGAGACCCTGGGGATTCCCATCCACCACTACGCCGAGGTCGACTTCATGGGGTTCCAGGACCTCGTCGACGAGTTGGGTGGGGTTCCCATGTACTTCGAGACCATCTACCAGGACACCAACTCGGGGTTCGTGATCTCAGAGCCGGGCTGCATGAACCTGGGTGGCCAGCAGGCGTTGGCCTTCGTGCGGGCACGCCACCTCCAGTACATGACAGCCGAAGGCCTGTGGGAATCGGATCCGACCGGTGACCTGGGCCGTATCAGCCGCCAGCAGGTGTTCCTGCGCAAGGCCCTGGCCGAGGCTCGGGGCACGCTCTCGGTGCTCCAGCCCATCGACATGAATCGGATGCTCGACATCGGAATCGCGCACACCCGCCTGGACCAGGATCTCGAACCCACGGTGCTGGCCGCCATGGGCCAGCGCTTCGCCGAGTTCGAGGGCGAGTCGATCCAGACCCACACGCTGCCCGTCGAGGAGTTCACCACCGGCGGCGGCGCCGCCGTCGTGCGCCTGGTGCCCGCCCTCGCCCAGCCGGCACTCAACGTGTTCCGGGGGTTGCCCCCCGACCATCTCGACCCGTCCTGGGTGGAGGTCACGGTGCTCAACGGCTCGGGGGTGAGGGGTCAGGCCGGCCTGGTCCAGGAGGCTCTGGTGGCGGTGGGCTTCGCGGTCACCGGGGTGGGTGATGTTCCCGGAGTGGACGGTCAACCGCTGCCCCGCACCCGGGTGCGCCACGCTCCCGGCAGTGCGGATCTGGCAGCGCTGGTGGAACGTCACCTGAGCGCGGGAGCGGACTTGGCGGAGGATCCGACCCTGGTCGCGGGCGAGGTCGTGGTGGAGACCGGCACCGACTTCACGACCGTCGAGGAGGTGCCCCGCCCCGCTGCCCCGGCGGACGGGCTCGACACCACCGAACGCGATCTCGACCCCGAACCTGACGGTGGGGCCGAACCCGGCGACGAGGCATCGTCGGACGGCACGTCCTCGTCGGGCGGGTCCTCGTCGGGCGGGTCGTCCTCCGCCACCACGACCACCACCGTGATCGGCCACGTGCCCGGCGCTCCTCCCGAGGGCGTCACCTGCGACTGACCCCCGCCACCCGGCCCTCGTCTCCGACTTCGCTCCGCCTCGGCATCCCCCCGGCGCCCCCCGACGTTCTTTGACCGATACTGAGCGATAATCGCTCAGTATCGGTCAAAGAAAGGGAGGGTGTCTCAGCCGGCCAGGAAGCGACGCTCCACCTGGGCGAGTGCCCGAGCGGTCATGCCCGGAGTCAGCCGCTTCATGTAGTAGGTCATCCAAGCCAGGGGCGTCACCGGGCACACCGCCCGGTTGCGGGACACCGAGCGCCACAGCGCCACGGCCACACGGTCGGCGGGCACACCGCTCTTGCGGTTCTCGGCACGAATCCGGTCGCCATAGGCACCCGAGAAGCGACCGCGTTCGGGCATCTCGGCCACCAGGCGGGTGCGGATGGGCCCGGGGCAGATCACACTGACCCCGATGTCGGCGTGGGCCAACTCGGCCCGCAGGCTCTCGGAGTACCCGACCACAGCGAACTTCGCCGTCGAGTAGGCGGCGAAGCCCTCCATGGCTGCGAGGCCGTCCATGGAGGCGATGTTCACCACGTGGCCGCCCCGGCCGCAGGTCGCGCATGGGCGGGCAGAACGAAGCGCACCCGTGGATGACACCCATCAGGTCGATGCCGAGCATCCAGGCCCAGTCCTCCGGCGTGGTCTCGAGAGCGCTGGCCGCCAGGGTCACCCCGGCGTTGTTGACGACGATGTCCACGGCGGCGGTCTGGGTGTGCACCGAAGAGGCGAAGCTCTCCATGGACTCTGGGTCGGCCACGTCCACCACCCCGAACCACAACTTCGCGGCCCGGTCGGGCCAGGTCGCGGTGAACCGCCTCGAGGCGCGTCTCGTCGATGTCGCACAGGGCCAGGTGGGCGCCCCGGCCTGCTGCGCTGCGGGCGATGGCCTCACCAATGCCGCTGCCGGCCCCGGTCACGGCCACCCATCGGCCGGTCAGGTCGGTCACGTCCATACAGCTCTCCGCTCGTCGGGTGCCGCAGGAAGCCACGGCCTTGCTGAGTGAATACCGTTAACCTAGTCTTGTTCACACAGGATCGCCCATCTGCTCGGGCACTCCCGAGTACCACCCACCCCAGTCGAGGACGGACCCATGGCACCCTTCACAGTCGACACCGCCCGCGAGATGTTCTCATTCCGAGGCAAGTCCGATTCGGGCGAGGGCGTGGACGTGTCGATCGTGCGTGAGCACTACCACCCCGACGTCGTGTTCCGTGACGCCATCCAGAGGGTGCAGGGGCGCGACGCGGTGATCGAGATGCTGCTGCGCTTCCCGCAGCGCTGCAAGGAACTGCGGTGCATCGTCCACCGGGTCGCGCAGGAGGGCAACGTGATCTTCGTGGAGTGGACCACCGAGATGAAGATCCGCGACCGCATCCCCGAGCTGGCCGACGACGGTGTGAGCCGCCTGGTGCTCGACGAGGACGGCATGGTCATCGATCACCGCGACTACTTCGACCTGTGGGGCGACATGATCGACTCGTTCCCCCGCGTCTCCCGGGTCTACCGCAGCCTCGTGCGTCACATGGAGTGACTCCCGTCTCGCCATCCAGACGCCATCCAGACGCCGCCCAGACCGATCAACAGCAAGGAGGTCAAGCCATGCCCCACGCCTTCGTCACCGGCGCCAGCGGCTTCGTGGGATCCGAGGTCGCCATGCAGCTCTGCGACGCCGGATGGAAGGTCAGCGCCGCGCGCCGGGCCACCTCGAACACCTCTGAGCTCGCCGACTACGAGATCGACTGGATCGAGACGGACATCCACGATCCCGATCGCGTCACAGCCGACATGCCCGAGGCCGTCGACGCCGTCTTCCACGTGGCCGGCAACCTCACCTTCTGGCCACGTGAGTACGACGCCCAGTACCGCGACAACGTGCTGGGTACGCGCTCGCTGGTCACCGCCGCCCAACGCAACGGCGCGGGCCGGTTCATCTTCACCTCCAGCGGTGCCGCCTACGGCCATCAGTCAGAACCCCTGCACGAGGGCCTGACCTCCAAGGCCCTTCTGTCGCCGGTGAACTACGACCGCACCAAATGGTTGGCCGAACAGGAGGTGCACGCCGGCATCGAGGCGGGGCTCGACGCGGTCATCCTGAACCCGGCAGCGGTGCTAGGCCCCCGTGACCAGAACTTCACGATCCTGTTCAAGGCCATCGCCAAAGGCCAGTTGCCGGCGATGATGCCGGCCAAGACCTCCTTCTGCCACATCCGCGAGGTGGGCCGGGCCCACCTGCTGGCCTACGACAAGGGCCGCTGCGGGGAGAACTACCTCCTGGGCGGACCCAACACGTCCCAGTTGGAGCTGGGCCGGGTCATCGCCGAGGTGGCCGGCGCCAAGCCACCCCGCTGGGAGCTACCGGTGTGGCTGTTCTTCGGGATAGGCGCGGCATGGGAGGGTGTGGCGGCCATCACCAAACGTCCCCCCAAGATCACCCGTTCCTTCACCAAGGCGTTCGCGCACTGCTGGTACACCTGCTCGGACAAGGCCATCGCCGAGTTGGGCTACGACCCGCCCTCGCTGCACGAGATCGCGCAGGACACCCTGGACTGGCTGCGCTCCACCGGACAGCTCTGACACGGTTCGGGGTTCGTCACCTTCAGGCGACTCGCTCGAACAGGTATGCGAACGCGGACTTCTCGTACGCAATCCCCCGGCCGCTCGCA
The DNA here is from genome assembly GCA_963719935.1 of uncultured Actinomycetes bacterium. Lineage (GTDB taxonomy): Bacteria > Actinomycetota > Acidimicrobiia > Acidimicrobiales > CAVRDY01 > CAVRDY01. The sequence continues at coordinate 313,633 of CAVRDY010000001.1, forward strand.
TGGAGGGATTGCCTGGTCAAGTCGACACTGCGTCTGGGCACGAGGTAGCTGTCGAGGTTCTGCGATGTCACCGAGTACCGATCCGACCGTGCGGTGATGACCGCCCGCAGGCGATACCGGAAGTCGATCGAGGCCATGGCGACGTCACCGTGGCTGGGGTTCGCGAGAAGCGTGCCCCCGACGCGTAGGTGGTCGGTGCAGTGCTCGGAGACGAAGCCGGCGTACAGCGAGATGAGGAGATCGAACTCGTCGTCGCGGAGATCGAGTTCGCTCGTGTAGTCGGCTCTGATGAAGCGCACCTCACCGGTGGAGGGATCGATGCCCTGCTCGGAGATCAACTGCTGAATCCCGTTCTCGTCAGCGAAGAACTGTGCTGCCCGCCGGTCGAGGTCGACATAGGTGACCGCAGGCCACACGAACGAAGCGGCGAGATCGACGTACGAGCCCGGGTACAGAACCTTGGTGGCGTCGACAGCCTGGTCAACGGCGGTGAACAACCGCTGACGGTCGCCGACGTGCTGGTTCTGCTTGTCCCACAAGCGGCGTGTCCGGTCCTGCACGACCCGCTACAAGGGCATGCTGAGGGTGCGGATCCCCGGACAGTCCCAGACGGCTTCGAAGTCCGGATGGCACTTCTCTGCGACCACCTGGAATCCGGCCTTCTCGTAGGCCCGCTGAGCGGAGTCGTTCCCGATGTACACGCTCACGTCGGCCTGCGTGGCCCCGCGTTCGCGGCCCCGCGCGACGACGGTGTTCAGGAGGGAGTGGATCAGCCCCTGCCGGCGGTGGGTGGGAGAGGTGGCCACGTTCTCGACGACCCAGGCTCCGGGCTCGTGCTCGGGCCCCACCAGGATCGTCGTCGCGACCCGCTGCCAGCCGGCCATCGTCTGTTCGGGGGTTCGGCCGAGCGCCTCGTCCGCTTCGGTCACACCCGCTTGTAGGTACGAGAAGTCCCCCAGGTCGTCATTGAGGTAGCCGCCCAGTGCCGCAGCGGGAGACCCGTCGACCTCGGCAACCAGGAAGGTCGACAGGTGACTCCAGTGTTGGGCGCTCGTGGTGGTGAAGGCCTCGAGGAACCGGAGGGTCTCGGCCTCGTCGCCGTCGATGAACCGATCCCAGAGACCTCGCTCGAGGTGGGACCGGAACGCGGTCAGCTCGACCCAGGCGAGGAAGGATGCATGCTGGGGGCCGGCGTCGACGATGGTCGTGGTCATGGGGCTGCTCCTCGACGTGGATGAGCGAACCACGGCAACCTACACGCGGGGCCAGGTTTGCGGATCCGAGAGGTCGCCTACCCTGGTGTCGTGGCGCACCCGCAGATGTTCGACGACGACGATCCCGCGCTGGCTCGCGTTCGCGCGCTGGCCGCCAGGTTCCCCGGCGCCGATGAGAAGGTGTCCCACGGCCGGCCCGCGTTCTTCACCACGAAGGTGTTCGCCTACTACGGCGGCTCCGTGAAGGTGGACGGCGACTGGGTGCAGCACCCGCAATCCATTGTGGTGCTACCCGACCCGGACGAGCTGGCCGCGCTGGCCGAGGATCCGCGCACCTACGTACCCGCCTATCTCGGCCCGTCGGGGTGGATCGGCTTCGAGGTGGGCGCCGTGGACGACTGGGACGAGGTGGCAGAGCTCCTGGACGCGTCCTATCGCCTCACCGCGCCGCCCCGGCTGATCCGCGAGCTCGACGACGCCGACTAGCACCCCCGACATGCGAGTGAGCTTCCACCCCGCCCACCGCGGGAGCGCTCGGGGTTCCGACGACGACGACATCGATGTCGTGGGGTGGGCCGAGCGATCCGGCGGGCAGTGGCCGAGCACGGCTAGGGTGCCCTGAGTCGTAGAGGGGGCTCATATGCAACGTTTGTCGGGGAGGGCAACGCTGGTGGCCGTGGCGCTGTGGGGTATGGCGGCATGTGGCGGAACCGACGCCGACGACGATGCGACCGCCCCCGCCGTCGATGCCGATTCGACGACGGCCTCCGCGCCCGAGTCGGACGGGGGGCGGGCTCCGTGGGAAGGCGACGCCTGTGACCTGTTGTCAGACGACGAGGTGGCCGCGGTGTTCGATGGGACACCACCCACAGGGTCCCAGTCGGCTTCGGAGGGCACGGTTGCCGCGGAGGACTACGGCGGGTCGAGTTGTCGATGGGACGTGACTGCGTCACGAAAGCTCAACCTCGACGTGTTCCCGAGTGGGGAAGGCCGACTCGACGAGCTGGCTGCCTACGATCCCTGGGACCGTTGGTATGTGGAGCCCCTGGGTGGCGTCGGTGACGATGCCCGGGTCCTGTTGTGGAACGGTGAGACAGCTCTGGATATCGCACCGGGATCGGTGGGGGCCCTCGTCGTCGAACAGGGCGCTGTGGGGCTGCGACTCGAGCTCACCGCCGGGTGGCCGGGCGAACCCGACGGTCTGGTCGCCGCCGCCCAGGCGATCCTGGACCGCTCGTAGTCAGGACTGCCCCCGTCACTGGTCACCGGGTGGCAATTGCCAACCGCAACGCCCCGGAACGGTGCCGGCAGGCCCTGGTGGGTCGGGCGATCGGGCTCACCCGGACCAACGAGCGCCCCCGGCAGGATTCGAACCTGCGCACACGGCTCCGGAGGCCGCTGCTCTATCCCCTGAGCTACGGGGGCAAGTCGGTGGATGGTGCCACCGGACCTGTCGAATCTAGTGCAGTCCCACCCCCTTGCTTCTATCGCGTAGCCGCCCTGGTCCAGGGCACCACTAGCCTCAGCGGACCGTGAGCCCGATCCCACCGTCGCTGCTGCCCGACACGGCCACCACCGGGCCGACGGGCCATCTCGTCCTCGGCGGTTGTGACACCGTCGAGTTGGCCGCCCGCTACGGCACGCCCCTGTTCGTCTACGACGAGGACCACCTGCGGGCCCGCTGCCGCGAGGCTGCGGCGGCCTTTCCCGGTGGAGCGACCTACGCCGCCAAAGCCTTCCTGTGCGGTGCCATGGCCCGGCTGGTCCACGAGGAGGGCCTGGCGATCGACGTCGCCAGCGGCGGTGAACTGCACGTGGCTCTCGCCGCCGGGGTCCCTGCCGAGCGCCTGGTCCTTCACGGCAACAACAAGTCGGTCGCCGAGCTGAGCGGGCCCTGGCCGCCGGGGTCGGACGCGTCGTCGTCGATTCCTTCGACGAACTCGACCGTATCGAGGCCCTCGTGGCCGCCGGGGCCCGAGCGCCCCGGGTGCTGGTCCGGGTGACACCGGGCATCGAGGCCCACACCCACGAGTACGTCCAGACCGGCCAGGTCGACTCCAAGTTCGGGTTCGGTCTGGCCTCCGGTGACGCCGAGACCGCCCTCGACCGGGCCCGGCGCAGCGACGGCGTCGAGCTGGTGGGGCTGCACGTGCACATCGGCAGCCAGGTGTTCGAGGCCGAGTTCTTCCACCGGGCCGTGATCGCCCTCGCCCCCCTCGTGCACACATGGGAGCTGCCCGAGCTGTCAGTGGGCGGTGGTCTCGGGGTCGCCTACGTGGAGGGCGAGTCCGCCCCCACCATCGCCGAGTGGGGCCGAGCCGTCACTTCGGCCTGTGCCGAGGCGGGGATCACCGCCCGGGTCAGCGCCGAGCCGGGACGCGCCATCGCCGCGGGTGCGGCGATCACCGTCTACACCGTCGGGCACGATCAAGGAGATCCCCGGTGTGCGCACCTACGTGGCCGTCGACGGCGGGATGAGCGACAACCCGAGGCCCGTCCTGTACGGCAGCGGCTACGAGACCTTTCTGCCCCGGGCGGTGACCGCCGCCCGGGACCGTCAGGTCACCCTGGTGGGCAAGCACTGCGAGTCCGGTGACCTGATCGTCCGCCAGGCGAGGGTGCCCGCCGACCTGGAGGTGGGCGACCTGGTGGCGACGCCGGTCACCGGCGCTTACGGCCACTCCATGGGCTCCAACTACAACCGGGTGCCGCGACCGCCGGTGGTGTTCGTGTCCGGTGGCCAGGCCCGCCTCGTCGTGCGCCGGGAGACCGACGCCGACCTGCTGGCCACCGACGTCGACCTGGGTTCGCCGGCGTGAGGGTCAGCCACGCACCCGCTGGGCGACGAAGAGGTCTTCTCGGGCCTCCAGGACCTCCCAGAACCGGGGATCGGTGCGCTCCGCGAGGTCGCTGACCGGCACCGCCGCCCGGTCCTCGTCGGGGTCCATGACCTGTTCGGGCCGGGCCAGCACCTCGGCGAGGACGCCCAACTCGTCCTCGGTGAGACGGTCGGGGCGAAGCACCAGCCAGTCGACCCGGGCCGGGTCAGGGCGACGTTCTCCGTCAACTCCCCAGTTCGACGCCAACCAGGGGTTGGGGAAGGTGAAGATCTCCTCCCGGTGGCTGAGGTGGGGGACCAGGCTGTAGGTGGCCGCCACCGCGTCAGCGGGTCCGGGGTGGCGCACGGCCGCCTCGAGGTCGGCCTGGATCTCCTCGGGCCCACGGGGCCAGTAGCCCGCCCGGTAGGTGGGGCTCCACGGCCCCGCCCCCCAGCGCAGGGCGGTGGCCATCGCAGCCGCGACCACCACCAGAGTGGCCCACTGGGCTGCCCGGGGATCCAGGCGTCGAAGCCGGGCCACGCCTTCCACCGTCGCCATGCCACAGGCGGCCAAGGGGAGAGCCGCGTAGTGCACGCGGGTCGTCCAGAAGAACTCGAGATCGGTCAGCAGGTTGATCAGTGTCTGCGGTGCGCCCACCAGCAGGGTCAGGGGTGACAGCAACGCCACGAAGGCGAACGAGCCCGTGAGCTGGCGGACATAGCCGGGGGCGTCGGACTCACCGAGGCGGTCGACCACCCGGTCCGGTTCGGTCAGCGCGGTGCGGGCCACCTCGGAGGGCGTGTCCCCCAGACCGACGAACAGCGAATCGGTGAAGCTGCCTTCCGGGCTGGCCGCAGGCACGATCACGCCCACGGCCAGGAGGAACCAGGTGCCGCACAGCGCCACGGACCACCACCCTGCCCGGCGGGTCCCGGCCGGCGCGGGCCAGCCGGTTGGGGACCTGGTTCCCCGAACCACCAGGACGACTCCGAGCATGGCGGCGGCCAGGGCCACGTCCTCCTTCCAGATCACAGCCAGGGCCAACCACACCCCGTATGCCCGCCACCGGCCGTCCTGAGCCGCCAGCCAGGCGAACAGCAGCGGCGCCACCGCCACCACCTCGGGGTGGAAGGTCTCCATCAGCATCCACTGGGCCGCGTAGTTGCCGAGGAAGGCCAGAGCCAGTCCCAGCGAGATCCACTCGCCCAGCTGGAGGCGGCGCCCGGCCAGGAACAGGGCCATCGACCCGGCGCAAAGGGTGACGACCATGGTGACGTTCAACAGGTGCGGGCCCGCCCCCAGCCATGAGGCGGGAGCGAAGAGCCAGAGGCCCGGGCTCACGTGGAAGCCGAAGACCTCCAGGCCCCGCACGGTGTTGAAGGAACTCCCCCGTGCCAGCAGCCACACCGACTGGTCCCAGATCCCCAGATCGTGGTCGAAGGTTCCGAACCAGGTGTGACGGCGGACGATCAGGATCGAGAACAGCCCCGCCCAGGTCGCGATGGCCACTACCAGGAGGGCCTGGGCCGGGCTGCGCACCCTGACGTGGGCCAAGGAGACCGAGGCGCGCGACCCCGCGAAACGCAGGGTGACGAACTCGGGCCGATCTGCCTCGGGCTGCCAGCGGCGTTCCCTGATCAGCTTCCGTCGTCTCCTGCGGCTCGAAGCGCGGCCAGCACGGCGTCGTAGGAAGCCTTGGGTTCGAGGTCCTCGGTGAACAGCAGGGGCTCCATGCCCGGTTGCAGGAACCAGTCGATCCAGGTGTTGCCGTCGTCGACCCCCCAGATGATCACCGAGTCACAGGCCTGCACCGCCAGGCACAGCTCGACCACATTCGCCATCCTCTCGGCCTGCACCTGGTCCCGGTCGGCGAGGTCGGGCGCCGTCGGAGCGTCGAGCTCGGTGACGCTGACAGTTAGACCGAGGTCGTCGATCCGGCGCATGGTGTCCTCGAAGAGCTCCCAGTCGGGATCGCCGGCGAAGAGGTGGGTCTGGAAGCCGACCCCGTCTATGGGCACGCCCGCGTCGACCAGCGCCGTCACCATCGCCACCAGCCCCGCCGCCTTGTCGGGGTTGTACTCGGTCAGGTTCTCGTTGATGAACAGCTCGTAGTCCGGGGCGATCGCATCGGCGCGGCGGAAGGCCTCAGCCACGTAGTCCGGACCGAGCACGTCGTGGAACTGGTTCTGCACCGGTTCGCCGGAGCCCACCTCCAACGGCTCGTTCACCACGTTGATCCGCCCGAGGTCCGGATACCGCTCGACGACGGTGGCCAGGTGCTCATCGAGCACCGCCCACAGCTCATCTGGATCGGTGATGGCTGCGAACCAGGCCGGGTTGGAGTCGAGAAGGGTCTGGCTCCAAAGCCAGTGGAATCCGTGCGTGCTGAGATCGTGCTCTCGAGCCAGGTCCATCATCTGGTCGGCCGCGGCGAAGTTCCACTGGCCGCGCTCGGGCTGCATGGCCGAGATGGTGATGCCATGGACCGTCACCCGATCGAACTCGCGGACCACCAGCGGGAAGACGGCCTCTGCGTCGCCTTCGACGTGCACTCCGATCGACATGCCGGCACCGGCTGCCGCCGACCTGAGCGTCGCCTCGCCCGAAGTCTCGCCGTCCGCCGGCTCGGCGGTGGGCTCGGCGGCCGACCCGTCGGTGGACTCGACGGTCGGCATCGGGGCGGAAGGCTCGACTGTGGTCGCGGTCGCGGTCCCCGGTTCATCACCCGAGCAGGCAGCACTACCGGTCACCAGGGCCGTCACCAGGAGCCACCCGCTGACGTGGCCCCGGCATCCCGCCCGTCGCCGGCATGCCGTCACGCGCATGCGAAGAGCCATGGCGCACCCTACACACAGCCGGGCCGCCTGCTCGGCCCGCTCCGGTCATCCCCCATCGGCGCCAGGAGTCCCCGGCTGTAGGCACGGTCGGGCGCCGACCATACCCGTCGAATCCGCGGACCTGAGGGAGTCAACCCGACCGCCGGGTCATCGGCAGTCGACGGCAACCGAGAGGGCGCTGCAGACCTCCCGCATCCGTTCGTCGCTGAGCCGTCCGAGACGGTCCACGAGCACGCCGAGCGACACGCTCTCCACCGAGTCCAGGTTGAGGGCACTCACCTTCGGGACGGGATCCACCTCGGGTTCGAGCACTACTTCACTCGGAAGGTGGCGGATCGTCGTCGTGCAAGGAGCGATGAGGGCTCGACCGAGCCGGGGATCGCGACGTCGCGGCTGAGCACGACGACGGGTCGGCGACCGATGTCGGGCAGCTCGCACCACCACAGCTCGCCCCGGCGAGGCTGGTCGCTCACGACGAGCCGGCAGCGGCCCGGAAGGAGGTGAGATCGCCCCACTCGTCCGGCTCGTCGAGGGGCAGCTCGTCGTACGCTGCGTAGGCGGCATCAACCTCGGCGCGCCGATGTTGCGCGAGCAGTGCGGAAAGCGCCTGGTCGAGGAGCGCCGCATCGGAGGTCGCCGCGGTCACCTCCCGTGCTTCAGTCAACAGGGCGTCGTCGACTGTCGTACTCACGCGTGTGCGAGCCATGGCATGACTATGCCACTTCGGCGTGGCGGTCACAACGCCCGCCGGCCAGGTGCTCGCATACGCCGGTTTGTGGTGCACCACGGCACCGAAACGGTCGCTTCTTGCGCACGAAACACCGCGGGCACGCAGCGCCTGCCCTCGAAGGCCGGTTTGTGGTGCACCACGGCACCGAAACGGTCGCTTCATGCGCACGAAACACCGCGGGCACGAGCGGGGTCCGGCAGATGCTTCCCCCGCGCGACCCCCTCGAGACCCCCTCGGGTCCATCTCGATTCCCACCTGAGCAGATGTCGCATCACTGCTACAGTTGTCGCATGCCGGATGTTGCCTCCCGCGAGCTGCGCAACTCAACCCGATCGCTGCTGAACCGCGTCGAGTCAGGCGAAACCCTCACGATCACCGTCGATGGTCGCCCAACTGCGATCCTCGCCCCCATCGGGCGGCGGCCTCGATGGGTTCCTCGGAGCCAGTTTGCGGCGACCGTGCTCACACACCAGGCCGATGCCGGCCTCGCTGATGACCTTGAGGACCTTGCGGGCGACATGACCGACGAGCTCCCGCTCTCGTGAACCGCGGTCTCGCCGACACGTCCGTCTTCATCGCTCGCGAAAGCGGACGTCCGCTGAACGTCGAGAAGCTACCCAAGGAGCTGGCCGTCTCGATCATCACGATCGGTGAGCTTCGTGCTGGCGTTCTCGCAGCCAAGACCCTCGACCTGCGGGACCGCCGTCTGGCCACCCTGACCGCAGCTCTTGAGCTGGATCCGGTTCCGGTGGACGAGGCAGTTGCCGCCGAGTGGGCTCGACTTCGAGTGCTGCTACGCGAAACCGGACAGCGCATGCCTGTGAACGACTCCTGGATCGCGGCCACGGCACTTGCGCTCGCCGTACCCGTCGTTACTCAGGACGACGACTTCCCAGACCTGGAGGGTCTGAACGTCACCCGAGTGTGACCCCACCCGTCCGATGGGACTGTCGTCCGGGTCTCGTCGGCCTCGACCACGAACCAACTGCCTCAACACGGTCGAAGGGCTCCGGCTCCACCCAGAGACCGGCCCGGTCGTCGTCGAGCTGATCCTCGAACGCATGGGCGACGGGTGAGGGCCGCCCGCCGTCCCCAGTGCACGCTCAGCTGCCAACGAAGACTGAACCAGCTCGGAGGGTTTCCGCGCGATCGGGCAGCAGATCTCGACGCTGAGCAGGGAAGCGATGTAATGAGGACAACGAGTGGGGCTGACGGGACGGCTTCCGAGCCTCGTCAGATCGGGCCGATCTGTTGAGTCCCTGATGGCATCTCGGGTGGCGGGCAAGGAGTGGCTGGGTCTCACCAGCTTGGTGTCGGGTCTCCTGGGTTCTGGATGGCTCCGAGCCCGGCTTGTCGGGCCCGCAGGATCGCTTCGGCGCGATCCATGACGGCCAGCTTGGTGAGGATGTTGGAGACGTGGTTCGCCACCGTCTTGGGGGCCAGGCCCAGCTTCTGTCCGATCCCTGGGTTTGACAGGCCCTCGGCGACGAGTCGCAGGACGTCGTACTCGCGATCTGTCAGCTGAGGGAATGCGGCCCGCTCGGCCGACGGTGCCGACAGGTTCGTGAGGAGTCGCTCGGCGGCTCCGGGTCCGATCACCACATCACCCGATGCCACGGCTGCGATCGACCGGACGAGATCGCCTTGGCCGGCTCCCTTGAGCAGGTAGCCGCGGGCTCCGGCTCGTAGCGCTGCGTACACCGAGTCATCGTCTTCGTACATGGTGAGCACGAGCACGGCCACGCTTGGGTGGGTGCTGGTGATGGTCCGGGTGGCATCGATGCCATTGCCCCCTGGCATCTGCAGGTCCATTAGCACCACATCGGGCAGCAGATCGCCGACGATCGAGGTGGCTTCCTCGCCACTCGCGGCTTCGGCGACGACTTCGATGTCGTCGACGGTTGCCAGCAGCGCCCGGAGGCCGCTACGAACAACTTCGTGGTCATCGACCACGACCACGCGCCAGGGTCCGCTCATGGCGTCGGCAGCGGAATTCGGCCCAGGACCCGTCCGCCTTCGGGTGTGGGTCCTGCTGTGAGTGATCCGCCCAGCTCTTCTGCGCGGTCGTTCATCGACTCGATGCCGACCCCGGTGGGCCAGTTCGTCGTCGCGGAGGGACTTCCGTCGTCTCGGATCTCGATCTCGAGGGTGCCGTTGAGGCGGATCTCGACGAGCGCATGCCCAGCGTCTGAGTGGCGGGCGACATTGGTCAGGGCTTCGGTGGCGATCCGGTACGCGCACACCTCGAGAGCCGCGGGAAGGTCTCGCACCTGCTGGTCGAGCTCGAAGGTGACCTTGAGGGTCGGGAATCGGGTCGAGTGCTGGTGGAGAGCACCGGCCAGCCCCAGCTCGTCGAGCGCGGGTGGGCGGAGGTTCTCGACGATCCGCCGGATGTCGGTCAGGGCAGCGGTGAGCTCTGCTCGGACGGCCGCGAGCAGCTCGCCGGCGCGGTCGGGGTCGGTGGTCAGGCTGTTCGAAGCCGCATCGATGGAGAGCGCTGCACCCGTGAGCACCGGTCCCAGGCCGTCGTGGAGATCGTGCCGAAGCCTCCGCCGTTCCTCCTCCCTGGCCCGGACCAGATGGTCCCGCGCCCGTGCGAGGGCCGTCGCCGAGAGCATCGACGAGTAGATCATGGACAGGTGGGGTGCGACCTCGGCGAGGAGGCGGCGATCGACCGCATCGAGAGGCTCTCCGTCACGGTGAGGTCCGACCGCGAGGACACCGATCGAATGGCCGCGATGCACGAGGTCGAACCGGTCAGCGGCGTCCTCACCGGTCGGGCACTGGCCGCTCTCAACCTCCCTGCTCTCACCGTCGGAGGTGGTGACGGTCACCCACGCGAGATCGAGCCCGGCCTGCAGGCTCGCCAGTGCGTCCACGAGCAGCTCGCGGGGCGAGCCGCTGATCTGGCCTCGCTCGGAGATCGCTGCCACCAGAGCCTGGGTGTCGCGTCCAGACCCGTAGACGAAGGTGGTGACGGCGCGAGCCAGTCGCGTGTGGAGGGGCAGGGCGACGAGTGCCACGGTCACGGCCGCCACGAGCCCCAGGCTCTCGCCGAACAGGTACTCGCCGGCTGCCACCAGGGCGGCATACAGCATGGCCAGCAGCCCGCCGAGGAGCACGTAGCGAATGGACCGATCGAGGACTCGTTCGATCCCCAGGAGCTGGTGGCGGTACACGGCAGCGATGAGGGCCATGATCGCCAGCACCGTCGCAATCTGCGCGAGGGCGACGCCCACGCCTGGAGGACCGACGGCGATCAGGGGCACGATGGCGAGGACGAGGAGCACCAGTACGACGACGGGTCGCAGCGCCAGTCGATCGCTGCCCCGTGCCCTCCGCCAGCGAACCACCAACACCCCGTCGCCCAACAGCGACCCCAACATGAGGAAGAGCGGTGCGATCAGTCCCACCGACGTTCCGCCACCCAGGGGGTTCACCGCTCCAGCCAGGTCGGTGTCGGTGACGTCGAGCGGGGCGACGACGTTCAACGCCACGCCGAGTCCCGTGAGCGCGACAGCGGCGGCACCAACCCGGTCGAGACGTTGCCGACTGAACACCCCGCCGGGGACCGTGACCAGCATCCAGGTAACGATCGGAACCTCCACCGGCAGCGTCCACATGAACAACCAGGTCGCGACGCTGAGGCCCCCGATCTCCTGGCCCGGGGTGGCCGCATGGATCGCCCAGCCGAACCCCGCCGCCGCGACCCCATGAGACAGCCCGGCCACGGCAGCCAGAGGAGCCCACGCCAAGTCCGGTCGACGCAGCATCACCAGAGCCGCCACGACCCAGACCACCGCCGACACCACCTGGACCACCAGGAAACCCGGTCCAGGAGCGGGGACGACGAGATCGGTCCCTCGATTGGCGACCGCGAAGCCCAGCGCGACCACCAGGACGACGAACGTGAGCGTGCTCAGGACGAGGCACGCTGGCCGGTACCAACGGTGACCCCGTCCTGAGCTCATCGACGTTGTCCCGTTCATCGGGACAAACAGTAGGTACCTCAGCCGCCCCCGGCGCACCCGTCGAGGCCCAGATCGCGCGCCATCTCATTCGTCTCCGCCCACGGGTCATCCTCGGTCTCGAAGAACGCCAGGCCCTGTGCCTCAGCCTCGTCGGTATCGGTGGCCGCCTGCGCGAGCATCGCGGCGTAGTCCTCTTCGATGTCCGTGGGGGGCGTCACGGCCTCCAGGTCATCGATCAGGTCTCGGCTGAGCGAGACGACCTCATCGAGCGTTTCCTGTAGCTGCTCCGGAGTGGGCTCACCCTCAGCGCCCATTCCGGCGAACAAGGCGCCGATCTGCCCGCTGTTGGCGATGCACAGAGCGTTCGCCTCCTCGACGAACCCGTCGGGGGCAGCAGATTCTGGAGCCGAGGCCTCTGACGCCTGTGTGGTCGACGTTGCGGCTTCGTCGTCGTCGCTACATCCACCGACCGCCAGGCTGGCGGCGGCCACGACGGCGATTCCAATGAACTTGCGTGGTTTGATCATGGCCCGATCGTCCGCCCGAAGCGGTCCTCACAGGAAGGGCAGATGTTCCCGGTACGCCGGGAACTACGCGCCCTCGCTGGGCTTGTTGGGGCAGTTCGACCTCCGGGTTCACCCGACCGCAAGGGGAGGAGCGCAGGTCGCCCTGAGGACGCCGACGACGACATCGGTCATGCCCCAACCGGGGCTGCTGGCTGTGGCGAGGCTTTCGGTGCCGTCTACCGGGCTGTCTTGCCCAGGGGTGGCCCGTCGATCTCCGAGTCATGCTGGGCGAACAGGGTCGGCAGTGCCTCGGGACCGCGCGCCCCTTCGGCCATTCGGACGATCAGGTCGATCGCCTCCGGGGTGGTGATCACCAGCATCCGGGCCGATTCGGGTCTTGGATTCCGGAACGAGTGGGTCGCTCCGCGATGAACGAACGCCATCGACCCGGCGGGGACGCGCGCCGTGACACCGTCGACACAGAACTCCATCTCACCCGCCAGCACGTAGAACGCCTCGTCGTAGTTGTCGTGGTGATGCGCTGGCGGGCCGTCACCCAGAGCGGGGAAGTCGTTGGTGAAGATCGCAAAGCCCGGTGCGCGCCCGGGCTCGAGCAGCAGGCGAAGCTTGCCGATCCCATTGTCGATCTCCCCCTCGTTCGACGCGGCGATGACGAACGGTGCATTCACGGCAACTCCTTGGGGACGAAGTTCGGGCGGAGTCCGCCCGTGACTGGCCTGTGCACAGCCGCAGAGAGCACCCGGTCGACCGCGGTGCGTGCCTGGGCGATCACGGCCGGGTCGTCATGGAGGATGAACGAGGTGTTCGCCGCGATCACCAGGGCGTTGAGCTCGAACACGAGGGTCGCGATGTCCGTCTCGGCGCGCAGCTCTCGCCTCGACACTGCTTCTTCTGCGGCGTCGGTGAGCAGGTGCATCCAGTCCCGCTGGTTCTCGGCGATGCGCTCTCTCAAGCTTCCTGGCCGGCCTCCCAGTTCGGCGGCGGCGGCTGCGAAGAAGCAGCCCCCCGGAAGGGTGCCCTTCTCGACGTACGCGAGGAAGGAGTCGCACAGCGCGCGGAGGCGGCCGAGTCCGGCGCGCTCCGAGGTGGGGGCGACCACGACATCGATGAAGAGTGCGCGGGCGGTCTCCACCGTGGCGAGCTGCAGGTCCTCCTTGGAGTCGAAGTGTGCGTACACGCCGCTCTTGCTCACGCCGGTGGCGCTCGCAAGCTTGCCGATGCTGAGCCCGTCGAGACCTTCGACGGTGGCGAGGCGAACGGCGGTCTCGAGGATCGACCGCCTGGTGCGCTGGCCGTCGGAGCGGAGTCGTCGCGCCACGTTGCTCGCTTCCGAAGTCATGTGTTGACAAGTTAGCACGATCGGTCGTACTGTCTGACATAGTACGACCGATCGTACGGACTAAAGGGGACCCATGACTGATGCCGCGCTCGAGACGAACACCGTGATCGACCCCGACGAGCGTCGTCGCGTGTGGACCAACGCCGGGCGCGGGTGGGGAGCGCGAGCGACGGAGTGGGCCTACCTGTTCGAGCCCTACTCCCGGCCGGCGAACGACCTGCTCCTCGATCGCGTGGGTGTCGACGAGGGGACGCGCTACCTGGACGTCGCCTGTGGCTCAGGTCTGGCCGCCACCGTCGCCGACCGCCGGGGGGCCTCGGTCAGCGGAATCGACGCCTCGGAGGCGCTGATCGACATCGCCCGACGACGAACCCCCGAAGCGGACCTGCGGGTCGGCGACATGTACGACCTTCCCTTCGACGATGACTCCTTCGATGCGGTGACGAGCTTCAACGGGATCTGGAAGGGATGCGAAGCCGCGCTCGCCGAGGTTCGCCGTGTGCTCACCTCGAACGGGCAGCTCGGGATGACCTACTGGGGTTCCTTCGAGCGCATGGGGCTGCTCCCCTACTTCACCAAGATCATCGAGCTGTCACCCCCGAGCCACCAGAGCGCGACGATGGAGTTGGGTGAGACCGCTGGTGCTGCCGCGGAGATGCTCGAGGCGTCCCAGTTCGAACTCCAGGCGCAGGGCACCATCGACGTGACCAACGAGTGGCCTGATGTCAACACCGCGGTCCGTGCGCTGGCAGCAGCCGGGCCCGCAGTGCCTGCCATCGAGGCCGTCGGCTACGAGGGGTTCTGCGACGCTCTTCGAGAAACCATCGGGCCGCTACACGATCCGATCGCCGGAGTGCGCGTCACCTCGGAGCTCGGATGGGTGACAGCACGACCGGCGTGAACCAGGCGACGCGGAACTCCGCGCCCAGTCATGTCGCGGGTCGGCCCAGGCCGACGACCCCAATCGCGCGATTTCGAACCGTGATCGTCGACCACCTGTTCTTCATCCAGTCGTCGTGAAGATGACAACGAGTGGACCTAACGGGGATCCTTCGAACCCTCCTAACGGAAGGCATCGCCGACGACGCGCCCCTCGGCCTTCGTGGCGGCAACCGGCCCGAGCGGAGCGGACAGGTGGAGCTGATGGGACAGCTTTGAAACCAAACATCTGTTCGGTAATCTAGAGTTTCCCCAGGTCAGCGATGTGTCGAAGATCCTTCGGGGAGGATTCGCACAGCCAAGGTGGGCGAAATGTAGTCTGTTGTAATACGCTCCCCAGTGGATGAACCGGAACTGCTCGATCTCGATCGACTCGACGCGGACGACCCCTTCGAGATCGACGATCAGGCGGCGCACCTCTTCAAGCATGCACCGCTCGGGATCGATCACATCTACGACGTGTGGGACTCGGACCCGCTGTTCTATCCGGCGAAACCACCAGCGCACTGGCTCATGGTGGCGGAGGTCGCTGGCACGGTGCTCGTGGTGCCGCTCGCACCTCCCGACAGTGGAGACCCGAGTCGATGCCGACCCATCGGCTGCTACGAGGCTGCCGTACACCTCGCGAACCGATACAAGGGGGACCGATGACCACTAGCCCAAGGAAGATGACACGCGAAGAGGAGTACGAGTTCTACGGCCGGCCTGAGAATCATGAGCCGCAGGGACTAGCGCGCCGTCGTCGTGGCAGGCTCAACGAGATCGTTCCGGTCCGGTTCGCCGAGGACACCCTCGAGCACGTTCGCGAGCGAGCAGCCGCTGACGACCGCTCGGTGAGCTCGTGGATCCGGCGAGCGGTCGAGCACGAACTCGAACGCGAGGCCGGGTAGCGAGTCATCGCGGGACCACCAGTGCGTCGACGAGCTCAGCCGCCCAGGGGATCCCTTCGTCATAGCGCCCACCGCTGGAGGAGGATGGCAGCGTCACGGATGACGATCGGCGGAAGCAGCGCCAGGAGCAACTTCGGCAACGATGGAACCAGTGGCGAACCCACGCTGGGTGGAGCGTCCGGTCACGTCCCGACCTCCGGCCCGTCGGTTCGCCTGGTGCGCGCGCCGACGACTTCGGCGGCAGCAATCACCACGAGCACTACACCTACAAGCAGACCCATGGCCGCGGCACCGATCGCTGCTCCCCGGATTCCGTCGAGCAATCGTTCCGCCAGCGAAGTCGGCTCGAAGTCGGCTCGAAGTCCTTCTCACCCTTGCGGTAGTTCGGGAGGTTGTACGCCATTACGACGGCCAGAACCCCGAAGGTCCCGCCCACGGCCGCGCCGACACCTATGCCGACGACGGCGGCGCTTCGGATCGCAGCAACAGGCGCTGGCGGGTCTGGCCTCATGGCGTCGATGGTAGGACCGCGCGGAGGCGGCGGTTTGAAAGAGCCCCGTTAGGGCCCGCCGCGAAATGAGTCGCGAGGTTCATGCTGCTGCCAGCGTGTAGTTCCAGTCGCTGTGCCAGTCGTGGGGTTCGATGGGTAGGGCGTGGAGTTGTGCGTCGGTGACCTTGACGCCGGTGGGGTACCAGTTCGGGTCGTAGCCGGCCTGGATGGTGAGACCGGTGCGGGTGGTCGTGTTGGAGATCAGCTCGATGATGGTGCGGATGTCGGTGAGGGGTTGGCCTCGCCAGTTCATCGAGATGAAGCTGAACATGCGGTGTTCGATCTTGTTCCACTTGGACGTGCCCGGTGGGTAGTGACACACCGTGATCCGTAGCCCGGTCTCCGCAGCGAGGTCAGCGAGGTGCTTCTTCCAGGCGCGGACCCGGTAGCCGTTGGAACCGCCGGCATCGGCGGTGATCAACAGCCGGGTCGCGTTCGGGAACCGGGCCTTGCCCATCTGGTTCCACCACCGACGGATCGACTCGACCGCGAACTCGGCGGTGTCCGCGGTGTCACCCACCGATACCCATCCTTCGTCGTTGACGACGTCGTAGACCCCGTAGGGGATCGCCTTGGCGTACTCGCCCAGCGCCGGATCCGCGAAGTCATGGACGTTCACGCGCGTCGGCTCCCCGACGGGTTGCCATTCCCGGCCGCCGTTGGCGTAGTTCCCGATGAGTTCCTTCTTCTTGGTGTCCACCGAGATCACCGGCTCGCCAGCTTCGATGAAGTTCGTGGCCACGTCGTTGAGATACCGGAACTGGGCGTCACGATCGGGGTTCGCGGTGCCCTCGGTCTGCTTGGACGGCGCCTGCAACGAGTAGCCCATCTGATGCAACAGCCGCCGCACCAGCTCTGCTGACACCGTGAAACCCTTCTTCTCGAGGTCCTCCGCGAGTTTGTAGGTCGACTTCAGCGTCCAGCGCAGCAACGACATCGGGTTCCCCCGCGTGTCGGGCCACACCAACTCATCGAGCGCCGCCAACAACCCGGGTTGCTTCTCGATCGCCGGCTTCGCCCCCGCTCCCGGAGCTCGCGTCCGATCCGATGGTTCCACCCCGGCACGAACCTCACGAGTCGCCGTGTTGACCGTCGACGAACTCATCCCCGACGCCTCCACAACCCGCGCCTGCCCACCACGACCCAGCGCCTCCACCATCGCTCCCGCCACCACCCGCCGCTGCCGCTCATCCAGATGCGGCATCACCGTCGAAAAGAACCCCGACAAGCCCTCTGACGTGATCTCCATCCCACCAGACTATACCTCGCGAATAATTCCGTGGTGGACCCTTAGGTTCCTGAGCGACGGAACGGGTCGCGTGCCCTCTGACCAGCACGAACGTTGTAGAAATCACAACGGGTGGACCTAATGGGACGGCTTTCAAACCCTTCAGATCGGCTAGATCTATAGGTTTCCAGCTGACTGGTGGACCACTACCTCGCTTGCACCACCGCGCGGGACGTACTCATGCCGATGACGAGGGTGAGTCGGTTTGGACGACGCCAACCGCGCGCACGCCCGTCTCGGTCGGGCCAAGCCCTCTAGGCCGGCTCTGTTGTTGATCGGTCTCGAGCGGCCAGGACACCGTAGGTGCCCCAGATCACGGCCAAAGCGGTGGCCATGCCGGCGTAGACCTGCACTTCTTTGGTCGCGGCTATTGGCCTGCATGCGAGCTGATGATCCTCGAGTTCAGATTCGGGGGACGAACGATCGACTGATGCTGAAACGCAGCGAATCTCTTCTCCCTGGTAGGTCACCGTGGATGGGACGAAGTGCCATCCCACCATCAACACACAGGCCGCGATCGACAGGACGACTCCGAGTCGCACGCTCATGTCTGATTGCTTCGGAGTCCCCGCCGTCCTGCCGCGGTGCTCATGGCGTCATCCTGGCGCCCCGCCGAGGCACTCGTCGGAGATCCCGAGCGTTGCGGCAGCTGCGAGGAACTTGGTGTCTTGCTCATCGATCTCTTCTTGAGAGAGGTCGGTGGGGTTGGTTTGGGACTCGATCACCTCGAGCAGGATCAGTGCGTCGGCGGCTTGGGTTGCGGGTTCGCCGATCGCTCGCATCTCACGGATCGAGTTGCTCGAGATCTCGGCGAGGTCATCGCTGGTCAGGGCTGGATCGGAGCGTCTCTCGGCGGTCTCGATGCAGTGGCGCTCGAATGCCGCGACCCATTCGTTGATGGGTATCTGCTCGGTCGGGGCGAGGTCGGTCGGCGGCGCAGCGGAGGTGGCGGTCTCGGTTGTGTCGCTGTCGCTGCAGCCGGTTGCGGCGAGCAGGCAGGCGACGACGGCCGATGTGAGCAGGCGGGTGGGTCGATTGGTCATGTGGGTCCTTCGTTGGGAGTGGGCTTCTTCGTCTTCAGAGTCGAGCGACGACAACGACGGCGATGATCAGGACGCCGGGGATGGAGAGAGCGCCGGTGAGGGCGTTGATGCGGAACCCGAGCCCCCTTTCTGCGAACTGGTCGCCGGTACCTTGCAGCCAGTTGATCGTTCCGCCGAGGCTCTCCGCGAGTAGCCCGGCGATCACGAGCCCCGCGGCGATTACCGAAAGACCGGAGTCGAACGACACGGTGCCGATGGCGAAGGCCAACCCGAGGACGACCGGGCCCTGCATGAGCGCGGACAGATGAGTGGTGACGAGGTGGCGCGACGCTTGCGGGGCACCCGAGCGGGCTACTGCAAGCGGGATGCCAAGCACGAAGCCGTACACGAGGATGACCATCCCGTAGCCCACCAGTAGGTTCTGAGCCGTATTCATGAACTGGGTCCGAACGGAGAGCTTGTGTCACATAATGCCATAGTGACACACTGTGCCATCAGATGACCGGACTCGTCAACCGTCGATCCGCACAGACTCGCGCCGAGATCGTCGACGCCGCGCTCGCGCTGTTCGCTGATCACGGCTTCGATCAGACCTCGATGGAACAGGTCGCCGTCGCGGCCGGCGTCTCACGGCGGACGATCTACCGCTACTTCCCCATCAAGGACGACCTCGTCTTCGAGGCTCCCCGACGATGGCTCGAGGTAATGAACGCCACCTTAGAAACACGCGAACCAGACGAGCCGACAAGAGACGTGTTCGGACGAGCGCTGCTCGACGTCGCCCGCTTCATCGAGGCCGACCGCGAAGCTGTCATCGCTTCGTTCGCGATCCTCATGGCATCGCCCTCGCTCCTGGCCCGCCACGGACGCTCCGACGCCGAATGGACCGCCCGCTACATCGAACTCCTCGGACCCGACACCGCAGACCACCCGGACGGACCCCTCACCGCCACCACCGCCGCAATGGCCCTCGTCGCCGCCCAAAACGCCCTCGTCGCCGTATGGGCCACCAGCCCAAGTGACGCGGACCTCGTCCAGATGACCAACAAGGTGCTCGACCAGACCGACTCGCTCTGGCCACCCGCCTCACGAAGACCGCCGACATGACGTCCCGGATCGGGGCTCCGACCACACCGGCACATTCACGGCCGACGGTTCGTGTCGGTCGGTGACATGGACCCCTGTCTCGCGCCCGGGACCCCTCAGCCGCTCACCCGACCCCGCTCATCCGCAGAGCGCCCTGATCCCAGCACCTGAGCGACAGGGCACGGCGCCGCCCACACGTTCCGATCCATTTGGGGAAGCTCCGCGCCGGGGTCGAGAACCGAACGCGCACTGATCAACCATTCGCCGCTGGACCCGACGCCCAGGAACCGGCATTCGGTGTGCGTAGTTCTCGATCAGCGAGGTCGAGCCAAAGCCCGATCAACGGCGCCAGCGAGAGCGGCGACACCATCCTCGCCAGCGATCGAGTTGGCGAGTTCAGATGCCGCTTGTGCCACGTGGCTCGCGAGGACTGATTCGACTCGGTCCGCGACCTGGCCGACGCTGCGGGCGAGTGCGCCGACGCCGAGGGTTCGGACCTGTCGTCCGTGCCAGAACTGGTCCCACAGTTGGGGATGGACAACGGTGGGGATGCCTGCGGAAACCGCCGCCGCCACGCTTCCCAACGCACCGGAGACAACCGCGGCGCGGCATCTCGGCAAAAGGGTGGTGAGGGGCGCAAACGGCACGACGCCGGGTTCATCGGCCAGCGCTGCTGCGTTCGCGTCGTTGCCGGCCAGCACGATCGATCGAAGCCCTCGCTCGGCAAGATCCGAACGGATCCGAGCGAACCGCTCACCGGCATCGGTCGCAGCCGATGTCCCGAGCGTGACCAGGATCGGTGGTTCTCCCGCGTCGACGTAGTCGTCGAGTTCGGGCGGCACCGGCGAGTTGACGGGCCCGTCCCAGATCGAGAACCCCCCCAGCGTCACTGCCGGCCAGTCGTCCGCTGGCGGCGCGCGTAGTGGGGCGAGGTGAGCAGCACGGTCTCGACGGCGTCGAGATACGCAGACACCGCAGCACCATTCCGGGTCGGCATGCCGCAGCGCCGGCGTAGGTCATTGATCTCGGCCTCGGGAAAGGCGAGCTTGCCGAACAAGTCGTATGCCTTCCACGCGACGCGGTTCACGACCCGCGGGGCCGCGAACCCGTAGGGCATCGAGGGTGTCCATTGCGCTGTGGGCAAGAGCATCGGGAACAGGTGACCAACGACGCCCGGCACGTCGGCCGCGTGTGCCAAGGGGAGCGAGATCATCGCCACCGCCGGATGCGTCACCAAGACATCGGCACCGTCGAGCACGTCAGCGATCGACTCCTCGACGGCACGCGGATCGTCGAGGTACGCACGACCAAGCCAGTACTTGGCGAGACGGGGAGTGTTGGCGAGCGGGTGACGCATCAACCGTGTATGGACCGGATCCGCGTGCATGGACGCGGCCGAGAAGTCCAAGCCGAAGTGATGATGCACAAAGGGCTCAGCCCTCAGAACTGATGCAAAGCCCGCCGGTGCGACGAACGTCACCGTGTGCCCCGCCTCAACGAGCTGTCGGCCGACCGGAATGAAAGGTGCGACATCCCCCAGGTACGCAGCGGACGTGATCACAACATGGCCCACACCGGAAACCTAACCCCGATCGTTCACGGGGTGAGATGACGCGAGGTACCTGAGACGCGACAAGTGCCCTGATCATGGGCTTTTCTTGGTGTTGTGAAGCAACAAGAAGGCCAACGAGGAGGGCACCTGACAGGTGGAGACTACCAGCGCGTTGAAGGTCGGGATCGAGGGCGGCGGGAAGGGCACGGTCGGTCATGTCGGGTTGCACGCGTTGGGCACGTTCGCGGACCGGTTGGGGTTGGGGGCAGCCTTGTCGGATCGGATTCTCCCGACCGGTGAGCGGGCGCCGCTGCATGACCGCGGCAAGGTGTTGACCCACGCGATGTTGATGCTCGCCGGGGGAGGCGAGTCTTCCGCGGACGTCGAGCATCTGCGTGTCGAACACCGCTTGTTCGGTTCGGTCGCGTCGGACTCCACGACGTATCGGACCTTTCGTGACCTCAAGCCGGCAACCGTGGAAGGGTTGTGGGAAGCCGTCGCCGGGGTGCGGGCCAAGGTATGGGAGCGGTCGTCGGTGACGAACAACACCGAGAGGGTGGTGTTGGACATCGACGCGTCGCTGGTGCAGATCCACTCCGAGAACAAAGCCGGCACCGCCCCGACCTACAAGGGTGGGTTCGGGTTCCACCCGATGCTGTGCTTCGCGGACACGACCGGTGAAACGCTCGCCGCGATCCTGCGGCCCGGGAACGCGGCCGCCAACAACATCGCCGATCACCTCAACCTGTTGGACGCAGCGGTCGCTCAGCTTCCCGCAGCGGTCGCGGCTGGTCACCATGTCGGCGACCACGTCGACGAGGTGGCCAGGGCGGTGATGGTGCGCACCGATTCGGCTGGTTGTACCCACGGGTTCGTGTGGGGGTGTCGTGACCGCAACGTCGGGTTCGCCGTCGTGGCTCGCAAGAACGCCCAGATTCACGGCGCGATACTCGGGGTGCTCATCGATGACCAAGCGTGGGAACCCGCCGTCACCCCCGCCGGCGAACCCCGACCCGGGGCGTCGGTGATCGAGCTCACCGACCGTGTCGACTTGTCCGGATGGCCGCCCCGAACACGACTGATCGTGCGACGCGAACCACGCCACCCCGGCGCCCAGCAGTCGCTGATCCCATCCGAAGGGTTCCGCTACTGGGGTCACTACACCGACCAGGCCGGGAACCCTGTCGACCTCGACACCCACATGCGCGCCCACGCCCACGTCGAGGACCACATCCGCCGACTCAAGGACTCCGGGCTGTGCAGGTTTCCGTTCAGCGACCTCGACGCCAACCAGGCCTGGCTCGCGACGGTGTGCTTCGCCGCTGACCTCGTCCGCTGGTTCCAGCTGCTGTGCCTCGCCGGCCACCTCGCGGCCGCGGAACCCAAGACGTTGCGGTGGAAGCTCTGGCACACACCCGCCCGGATCATCCGCAAGTCGCGCCGCGACATCGTCCGTCTCCTCGACGGATGGCCCGCCGCCGACGACCTCCGCGACGCCTACAAACGCGTCGCCCTCATCGTCTGACCTCACACCAGCCAGCGAGCCGAGGTGGCCACACGGCCCGACCCACGCGCCCCAACACGACATCCCACCACCACCGCCCGGTCCCAGCACAACACCCGACCACCGAAATGACCGACACGGCCACCCATGTTCAAACAACAGTCGCTCAGACCCCGCCACCGATATCTCGTGAACTATCGGGGCTAAGGGTCCACCGCGGGATCTATTCGCGAGGTATAGTCTGGTGGGATGGAGATCACGTCAGAGGGCTTGTCGGGGTTCTTTTCGACGGTGATGCCGCATCTGGATGAGCGGCAGCGGCGGGTGGTGGCGGGAGCGATGGTGGAGGCGCTGGGTCGCGGTGGGCAGGCGCGGGTTGTGGAGGCGTCGGGGATGAGTTCGTCGACGGTCAACACGGCGACTCGTGAGGTTCGTGCCGGGGTGGAACCATCGGATCGGACGCGAGCTCCGGGAGCGGGGGCGAAGCCGGCGATCGAGAAGCAACCCGGGTTGTTGGCGGCGCTCGATGAGTTGGTGTGGCCCGACCCGCGGGAACCCGATGTCGTTGCTGCGCTGGACGCTGAAGTCGACCTACAAACTCGCGGAGGACCTCGAGAAGAAGGGTTTCACGGTGTCAGCAGAGCTGGTGCGGCGGCTGTTGCATCAGTTGGGCTACTCGTTGCAGGCGCCGTCCAAGCAGACCGAGGGCACCACGAACCCCGATCGTGACGCCCAGTTCCGGTATCTCAACGACGTGGCCACGAACTTCATCGAAGCTGGCGAGCCGGTGATCTCGGTGGACACCAAGAAGAAGGAACTCATCGGGAACTACGCCAACGGCGGCCGGGAATGGCAACCCGTCGGGGAGCCGACAGCGCGTGAACGTCCATGACTTCGCGGATCCGGCGCTGGGCGAGTACGCCAAGGCGATCCCCTACGGGGTCTATGACGTCGTCAACGACGAAGGATGGGTATCGGTGGGTGACACCGCGGACACCGCCGAGTTCGCGGTCGAGTCGATCCGTCGGTGGTGGAACCGAATGGGCAAGGCCCGGTTCCCGAACGCGACCCGGCTGTTGATCACCGCCGATGCCGGCGGTTCCAACGGCTACCGGGTCCGCGCCGGTCCGCGCCTGGAAGAAGCACCTCGCTGAACTCGCTGTGGAGACCGGGCTACGGATCACGGTGTGTCACTACCCACCGGGCCAAGGCCGCGCGGTTGTCGTGGGCGCTTTGAAGGCGCCGTTGGCGTGGCCGCGGCTGAGCGGGGCGGCGTGTCGGTGCGTGTCGAGGTCTGCTGGCTGGCTCGTGGTGTGAGTGCGGTCGGAGGTGGCCGGGACCCTTGGTGATCGGGGTCAGTAGTGGTCAGCAGTGGAGCGCGACGTGGTCGATGTTGTTGGTCATCGGGGTGTAGTTCGGGCCGGTCTGCCAGGCGCCGTCGACGATCACCGCGTCGTGGATGTCGTTGATGAGCATCGCTCGCCACCGGCGGGTCGGGTCAGTTGGGAGCGGTCCGTGACTGGTTGCGCCGTCGATCTGGTAGGCGAGGACTTTCGGCTGGTTGTTCTTCCAGCCGAGTACGTGCGGGCAGATAGTCCGGTCGTGGCCCCCGTAGCGGACCCGGACGGCTTGTTGGTTGGTGAGCGCTTGTTCGAGCACATCCCAGGCGGGCGCGCTCTGCGTGCTGGTCGACGCGGTCATAGCCCGAGGAGAGTCAACGCGCGGGTGATGTCGCGGGCTATGTGGCGGACCGCTCGCGCGATGTTGGTGTTGCCGGCGAAGCGCAGAACGCTGATCGCGAGGTTGCGGCACGTCGCGAGGTTGCGGGGCCCGTTCCCGGTGAAGGCTTGGGAGCGGTCTTCGTCGAAGGTGACGTCGCGGACGTAGTGGACCCGGTTCTCGATGCCCCAGTGCCCGCGGACGAGCCGGTCGAGCTCGGCGGGGCCTGCGAGGGCAGCGGGGAGGCTGGTGAGGTAGTAGGCGGTCTCCGACGAGATCAGCTCGTCGTCGAGGTTGCAGCGCTCGCGGTACACCCGCACGATCTGTGTCGCGTGCGGGAACAGCCCCGCTGGCGCCGCCGCGGTGGAGGTGGCCCGGTGGTCGAGCCGGCCGTGCCCGCGGTTCGTTGTCGTGTGCTCAGGGGGAAAAGGACCCTCCGGGGAGGGTCTTCACGGTCGCTTCGACGGTCGGCTGGTTGCCTTTGAGCGCCAACAGGTAGTCGCTGTGGTGGTCGTCGACGACATGGCGGGCGTTCTCCGCGTTTGTGTGCGCGGCGTCCGCGGTGATCACCTTGCCGTCGAGGTCGCCGATCTGGTCGAGGAGCGGACCGAACGCCGCGTTCTCCGTTGTGCCGTCGGGGACCTGGGTCTGGCCGATCACCGCGCCGCTGTCATGGGCCAGCGCAGCGAACAGCTTGACTTGCTCCGCGCCCGAGCGGCCCGTGCCGCGCAGCCACTTCCCGTCGACTGCGACACCCACCAGGCCAGGGATGGTCTCGTCGTCCGCGGTCACCGCGGCGGCGAGGCGCGCGGTGAGGTCCTGATCGGCGATCCAGCCGCCGACCGCCTTGTCGAGCGCGTCGCCGTCGACCTTTTGGAGGGTGGTGCGCAGCGTGTTCTCCGCCGGCGCGATGTAGACGCGTTTCACCGGATGGAACTTGCAGCCGAGCCGAGCGAGGACGTCCTGAGGCAGATCCGCGGCGGTCTCACCGATCCCCCGATACGACTTCGCGCCCGACAGGGTCGCGACGACCGCGACAGCGAGGATCGAGGAAACCGAATGACGGATCCCTCGCGCGGAGCGGTGCTCTGGCAGCCGGTCCAGGCGGGCTAACAGCCCGCTGTCTGACTCGAAGTCCAACAGGTTGCAGTCGATGAGAGGTCTCCTTCTCGGGTGGCCGGTGAACACCGGATGATCGAACACGCCCGAAAGCATCGGGCGGCTGTGACGTCGCAGCTCACGCACCCACACCGCTTTGACGACACCGTGATGCACATAGGTGCGATTCGCGCGCCCCCACCCTTTGGTCCGGCCGACCTCCGCGAAGTTCGCGGCCCGGTAGCAGCCCCCGACATGGCGGCTCGGGTCTGTGAAGGTCTCCGCCAGCACCACCGGGTGACCCCACAACGCGACCCAATCCTCAGCCAGCCGGCGCATCGCCACGGCAAGCGTCGCCGACGCGAGGTTCGGGACCCGGCCCGCCGGCAGCACACAGAACCGCTGGTTGTTCGCCACGAACCGCAGCCGCCGGACCCGCTGCTCAGAGGACCACCCAATCCAGTCGTCGCGGGCCGAGACCCGCAACGCCGGTGATCCCCACCCGACCAACGCGACCCACTCGCCGTCGATCACCGCGACCTGGCGGACCGTCTCGCCCGTCAGGCCACGACCCAACCAGTGATGCTCATCCAAGAGCCCGTCGAAGCGGGCGACCTCACCTGGCACGACACGCCGAACCACAAGCCCGTCACAGCTCTCGAAGCGTCCCCTCACACACCAACAGCTACCATCGGACCGCGACCCAGCGCCAATCCAGACACATAACCCCAGGTCACAGCCCTACACACCGGACTAACGCGCAGCCCTGCCCACCGGGCACGTCCAAGTGGAACAAGATCGAACACCGCATGTTCAGCTTCATCTCGATGAACTGGCGAGGCCAACCCCTCACCGACATCCGCACCATCATCGAGCTGATCTCCAACACGACCACCCGCACCGGTCTCACCATCCAGGCCGGCTACGACCCGAACTGGTATCCCACCGGCGTCAAGGTCACCGACGCACAACTCCACGCCCTACCCATCGAACCCCACGACTGGCACAGCGACTGGAACTACACGCTGGCAGCAGCATGAACCTCGCGACTCATTTCGCGGCGGGCCCTAAGCGAGCGGACGACCCCAATGCAGTTGTCTGGGGAGTGTCGCTCGACGTTCCCCTGAGCCGGGCCGAGGCCTTCAGAGAGCGGTGAGCGAGCGGGCAGGAACCCTCGTCTCGTCTTTCGAACCCCACCCGTGACCAGGGGCGACGCGGCAGATCGTTGCCGTTTCGACAACGACGAGTGGACCTGACGGGACGGCTTTCACACCTTTCGGATTGGGCAGATCTGTAGCTTCTGCCGTCTGGCCTGGACCAGGAAGGTGGACACCACCCGGCCGTCGTCGGGGCGCATCTTGGGGACGTCGGGTGTAGAAGCGTCCTCCGGTTGATCAGGATCCGGACCTCGTCTGGCTGCCCCACAGCCAGTCGCCGCCAAGCCCATCACCAACCGCCGGCTGGGTGATCAGCAGTCGGGGAGGTCGTTGGGGTACGTGACCTGGACCTCGGTGATGGTCGTCGGGAAGTCCGAGGAGTTGTTCGTGATGAATCGCTCAGCCCCAGCGGCGACGGCCGTCGCCAGGTGGACGGCATCAGCCGCCCGCAGGCCGTAGGTCGACCCGAGTGCTGCGGCGAGCTCAGCCAGCGTCGCGTCGACCGGCCGGAGATCGAGGCGCCCGAGCAGGATGGCCAGGGCTTCGACTTCGTCCTCTGCGCCATCGCGAATCGGCTTGGTCAGCAGCTCCGGTATCAACAGCACCGAGCCGGTCCCGGCGACCGCCCCGGTCTTCGTGGTCGGCTCCGCGGGGAACAGCGCGCGAACACGTCGACCCAGCGGATGGTCGGGCACGGCCGCGTAGATCAAGACATCCGCATCGAACGCGTCCATCGATCGACCGGTCAGCGCGCTGCTCGACTCTCGGCTACCTCAGCAGCCAACTGCTCGGCACGCTCGGCTCCTATGGCGGGAGCATCGGTGAGCCGAGCGTTCCGACCGCGCTCAACGAGATCACGCAGTCGCTCGGCCTGGGCCAGGGATCGGTCAGCGCGACGGACTCGAAGTGCGTCGGGACGGACGAGGACAGCCACGTCTCGCCCGTGACGGGTGATCGTCACCTCCTCGCCGGCCACAACGCGGTCGAGGACAGCCGTCAGGGCTGCTCGCGCTTCGCTGACCGACATTGTTGCCATGGCCAAAGTGTACAAGTACGTACGCGTAGGTACAACAGGTGATGCCGGCGGGCCGCAGCCGCCCCCTACACGACCAGTGCGACGAGTTCGATCGTTGTCGTTCCGACAACGACGAGTGGACCTGGCGGGACTCGAACCCCGAGCCCCTTCCCCTGTCAGGGTGGGGTGAGGGTGAGGATGTCGCAGCCATCTGGACCGCCGCTCACCTGGGCCTCGCCACCGGTGATGCCGGTTGCCGCGGCCGGCCGGGAGGTCACTTCGTCGCCCGTCGGCCACACGTCGAAGAGGAACACCTCGCCTGTGCGCGGCCGGTAGAGCCCGGGGGTGGAGTCGCCCCGGCAGTCCCAGTCACCCACCACCAGGATGTCGCCGGGTTCGCCGACCTGGTACCGAGCACCGTCCCCCATGGTCAGCACTCCTTCCTCGGCCAGGTACGAGTAGGTGGGCTCAGCGGAGGTCTCATCGGCGGGCATGCCCTTGGTCGAGCTGTCGGGCACCACGGTGGTTCCCGGGTAGGGGTCCGCTCCCGGTCCGTCCCCGGCCAGCACTCTGGTCGTCGCCACACCCAGCAAGATCACCGCCAGGCCCACGCCTAGGCCCACTCCCACCCGCTTCCATGCAGGGGCGGGTGGGGGAGCGGGTGGGGCCAGAGGCCGACGCCCGGCCCCGCGAACCATCGCCACCGTGGCCGCCGGGTCGTTCCAGCGGGGATCCTCCCGCGGCCACCCACTTGCCGCGGGATGGTCGGCGGCCCCGGGAACCGTCGGGACGAGCAGGGCGGGGGCGGCCGATCCCGCCGGGTGGTTCACGGGCAGGCCACCTGCACCAGAGCGGCCTTGCCGTGTTCGAGCAGGTAGCCCCTTCCCGGTGGCCGGCCCGGTGGACCGACCGGAACGGTGGTCGCCCACAGGGCACCGTCGCCAGGACCGGGGTGCAGCGCCAGACCCCAGCGGGCCAGGCCGAGTGGTGCTGTCCAGTGCCCGTACGCGCCGCGCAGCCGGTCGCGGTGGGTGGCCACCAGGAGGTGCACCGGCCCGTGGTCGGTGGCGAGGCGGCCCAGCAGTCCCCCCGGGTCACCGACCAGGTCGGCATCGTCGACCACCACCACCGCCGGTTCCCCGGCAGTGGCGAGCGTGTCCAGTGTGCCGTCCAGGTCCGGCCTGTCCACCCACCAGCGGTGTGTCGGTCCGTGACGCAACGGCGAGCGAGCCGGTCCGCAGGCCACCACCCGGTAGCCCGCCCGGTCCGCGGCCGTGGCCAGCCCCGCCAGGGTCGTCGAGCGTCCCGAGCAGTCCGGCCCGGCCACGAGGAGATGGTCTCCGGGGGACAGAGTCAGCCACACCGCGCGCCGGGGTTCGTCGCCGAGGCCCAGGGCAAGGGCGGTCGCCTCGGGGGGAGGACCCAACTCGTCGACAGAGACCCGGGCCGGGAGGGACGACAGGGGATCGGGGGTGGCCGGTGGTGCGACGGCCTGGGGTTGTCGACCCGACCGGATCGGCGGGGGGAGGGCGACCTGCACGGCCAGGCCGGTGGCCGCACACCACCCTCGTCCCGCGGGCCATCCCCGAGAATCCAGGGCAGGGAGCCCCAGGGCCGTGTAGTCGTAGGGGTCGGGAAGGGCCAGCGCCAGTCGGTGGGGCGTGGCTGCCAGCAGCGGGCCGGGGATGCCCGTCACTCTCGGAGCGCCGAAAGCAGTCGCCACCCGTCGGCGGTGCTCGGTGCACAAGCGCATCCAGCGGTCGACGGCTGCGGGGCCCCCGGCGGTGTCGAGCGTGGCCAACAGGTCGGGTAGGCCATCGACCAGCACGAGTAGCGGGGGCATCGCCGGGTCGCGGGCGCAACGTTCCATCAGGTGCTCCAGGCGGGCCAGGGTCTCGCCGTCGTCGGTGGCGATGACGGCGCCCACGTGGGGCAGGGCGACCAGATCGGCATGGGTGCCGGGGTCGCCGACCACATAGACGTGGGGGATCGGATCCATGCCGGCGGCGGCGGCTGCCAAGGTGGCGAGGGCCGTGGAACGCCCACTGCCGGGCTGGCCCACGACCACGAGCGGCCCTTCAGCGGGCGCCCAGACCGCCCGCACCCGGCGCTGGTGGTCGGGGTCGTCGGCCAGCCCGTACACGAGGTGGCCGGGTGTCTGGCCAGGCGTGTCAGCGGGTGCCTGGGCGCTCATGGTGACCAGGTCAGCCATCTCGAGGACGGCAGGCAGAGGTGGGGTCCAAGGTCGGTGGGGGGCGGTGGCTCCCGGCCGGGCCCAGGCCTGGCGGATCGTGTCGACCACGCTGGCCAGGTCTGCGCCCGGGGGAGGGTCGCCTGGCTGGGGGGTGGTGTCGGGAACCGCGGTGGGGGTGGCCGATGACGGCGGGCACGCTGAGACGCTGTCGAGCCAGGTGACCGTCACGGCCTGGCCACCCGGGCCGTTCTCGCCGGGAGAGCCACCGCTCGGACGGGTCTCGCTCGGATGTTCCCTGTTCAACAGCTCCTCACCCTGCGGGTGGCTGTCCCCCCGGCTGCTCGAGTCCGAGCCCCGGTTGGCCACCACGGCCACCTGGAATGCCACGGCCCGCCCCCCGGCGCCCCGGCCGACCAGGGCGCGTCCGGGGCGGTCCACGGGCAGGGTCGTGGCTTGGGGGCTGCCCAGCACGTCGTGGGAGTCGCCGGCTTCGAGCATCCGCAGAGCGATCCGCAGGTCGGAGTTGGTGCGGATGTGCTCGTTGACCACCCCGGCCGGCCGCTGGGTGGCCAGCACCAGGTGCATCCCCAGGGACCGTCCCCGCTGGGCCAGATCGACCAGGGCCTCCAGCACGGCCGGCTCGTCGCGGGCCAGCGCGGCGAACTCGTCGACCACCAGCACCAGGCGTGGGAGCGCGGGCAACTCGGGTCGACCGGCCCGCTCGCGCCGGTAGGTGTCGACATCAGTGACCGAGGCAGCTCGCAGGAGCCTCTCGCGGCGGCGCAGCTCGGCGTCGAGGCTTCGGATGGTACGGGTACCCATGCCGCCGTCCAGGTCGGTGACCAGCCCAACGACGTGGGGGAGCGCCGCGCAGGCATCGAAGGCGGCTCCTCCTTTGAAGTCCACCAGGACGAAGGTGAGGTCTTCGGGTGAAGCATGCAGGGCGAGGCTCACCACCAGGGTGCGCAACAGCTCGCTTTTGCCCGATCCGGTGGTGCCCCCGACCAGGGCGTGGGGACCGTCTCGTACGAGGTCGACGGAGACGGGGCCCGACGTGCCCACCCCCAGCATCGCCACGGGCCTGCCGCCGCCGGCCTGCCAGCGGTCGCGGACGGCGGCCGGGGTGGAGGTGTCGACCAGCTCGGCCAGGTGCACGTGCGCGGGGAGAGCGGTATCGGGGTCTTCGTCCTCAGGGTCGCGAAGGCGGGCCAGGGCCCGGGCGGCGGTCTCGGCCACCTCGCTGGAGAGCCCGTCGAGGACCAGTGCCGTGTCACGGTCGCGGCCCAACAGGGTCGCTTCGCCGGTGCCCGCGCCGGCGTCGACCACGGCGCCACATCCACCGGGGAGCTGGTCCACCTCGGGGGCCAGGGCCACCACCAGAGCGGCATCGCCGAGGTGGTCCACCAGGCGCCGGGCCGGGCTCGTCGGCGACAGGGGGCGCTCGTCACCCACCAGCACCAGCGTCGGTCGCGCCGGACCGGTCGCGCCGAGGTCGGTGTCGGGCCGGGGCGGGCGGTGGGGTAGCCAATGAAGCACCGGGTCCAACTCGGGCAGGCCGAAGCAGACCAGGTCGATGTCGGCTGGTCCGATGTGGACGGCGGCCTGGACCAGGAGAGCCCTGGCCGCGGCCACCACCAACCACCTGGGTCCGGCCAGGCCGAGCACCCCTGCCGCGTCGATGTCGACGGTGACGGGAACCGAGTCGAGGTCGGCGGCATCGGCCAGGAGCAGCTCCACTTCGGGATCGGCGCCATTCGCCTGGGAGAGTTGTGCCGGGGCGAGTTGGGTCGAGGTCGCCTGGGCTTGATCCGGGGATCGGCCTGCCGGCACGGCGACGGCGGCAGGGTCCCAGCGGACGCGCCCCACTCCGAGGCGCAGCACGGCGTGGAGGTCGTCGGTGGCCCGGCGCGCCCACAGGCGGGCGCCGGGGCTGCGGGCCCAGCGGATGAGCGTGCCTGGGTCAGGGTGGTCGCGGCGACGGCGGAGCACCTCTGCGGCTCGCCGGAACGTCAGCTCGTCGGCGAAGACCTCCAGATCCCGTGCGCGCGCCCTGCCGGCCCGACGACCCTGTCGGCGGGCGCGGCGGCGTTGCTCCCACCAGCTGGCCAGGGTGAGAACGGGGCCCAGCAGTGCCAGCACGGCCATGGCCGGGGAGAACACGGCCGCCAAGACCGCCGCGACCAACAGTGGGCCCAGGAGCAACGCCCAGCTGAGCGCAGGTGATCGCCCGGGCGGGGCCGGTGGTGGTGGCAGAACCAGTGGCGGCAGGGGTGCTGGCGGACGCGCCGGTGGCCGGTCGAAGGGGGCTCGGCCGTCGATCGGATCGGGCGCTGCCAGGGTGAGGACGTGTTCGCCCTGAGGAACGAGAGCGACGGTGGTGGCACCCGCGGTGAGCACGACCCCGGCCCCCAGCGCCACCGGCTCGACGCCGAGAGCACCGTAGGCATCGCCCGCGGTGCGACCGCCGGGGGCAGCCGCACCCGGAGCGCTGATCGAGGTGGGGTTGGTCGTGTTCGCACGGCCTCGGGCGGCAACCGAGCCGTGGGTGTCCACTTCCAGGACGACCTGCGCGCAGTCCAGGGTGGGGTCGAGGATCTGGAGCTCGGCCCCGCTGCCACGCCCCAACACCCACCGACCGGGGGGCAGCGTCCACTGTCGGCCCGCGTCGGGCCCGCCCGTGACGGCCAGCCCGGCCGCCAGGGTCTGGCCTTCCCCGGCGCAATCGTGGCCGGCATCGGGGTCGGCGAATGCGTCATCGCGCAGGAGGCGCAGGTGGGCTCCGTTGCGAAGGGGGAGCCCGAGCAGTCTCTGGTCGCCGGGTACCGGTGTGGCGTCGACGGTGAGAACGGCCGCGATCGGGGCCTCAGGCTCAGCCCCGGACCGACGCTCAACAACCCCCGGGGTCAGAGCCTCGACGAGATGTGCTGCGGTGGCTTCGGGGGTGAGGTGGAGGCGGGCCGGGCGCGGCCGGCCGTCGATGTCGATGGTGACGAGCATGGGCGGAGGAAGGGGAGGGGGAAGGCGTACGGCCCGAGGTGGGGCCCCTCCGGGTCGGCGACCGTGGCAGTAGGAGGGAGACAGAGCCGACCCGGAGGGGCAGGCCGGTCGGGCGGCGGACCGCACCGGAGGGGGCGACTCGGGCGCGGACCCGACCGGTGGCCGGGAGAGGGAGAACTCAGGCGTCGATCCCGTTGAGCACGAGGTTGGAGCGGCGGCGGTTCTCGTCGACGTAGCGGGCCTGCTCACGCAGAGCCGTGGCCAGCTCTCGCAGGGAGCGTACGTAGACGGTCTCCCACTCGGTGCGGAAGCGGTCGGCCAGCTGACCCTGCCAGAACACAGACCCCATCGCCCCGCCGCCGCCGACGAGGCGGGACAGGTCCGCGATGAGTGCCTCGACATCGCTGGCCTTGGCTTCGAAACGCCGGGCGAGCTCGACCATCTGGTCGAGGTTGACGCCTACCTGGCTGGTGGACATGGCGACCTCCGTCTGGGATCCGGTGGTTGGAGTTCGGCTGGCGATCAGCCTGCTGAGCAAGGTAGACGCGGTTATACGGAAAAGCAATGAAAACCTTGCAAAAGGATCAGAACAGCCACAAACTCGCCCTATGACCCGCTCATTCGTCGCCATCCACCCCGACAAGGCCGAGCTGCTGGTCCGGGCCCTGGCTCGTACCGGTGTCGAGCTCGACTCCCACGCCCGTGGGGCCCTTGCCCTCCTCGGTGCCCACGGTGCTCCCTTCGATGCGGCCGTGCGCCTGGCCGAAGTGGCTGACGACTTCGCCACCGAGGCGGCCCAGCTGCACCGCCTCGTGGTCACGGTGCGGGCCTGGGAAGCAGCCGCCGCCCTGCCCAACCCTGTGCTGTCCTCGCTTCGCGGCCCCCTGCACCGGGCTCACGCCGATCCGGGTCCCAGCCTGCGGGCGGCGAGGGAGGTGGCACTCCGGGTGAGCGAGGGCGACGCCGGTGCCCTGGTCGAAGCCGCCGAAAAGTGGGGGAGTGATCCGGTCTTCGCCGCCGCTCTTCTCGAGTTCCTGGGCGCCGAGGGAGTGCTCGACTCGGTCAGCGCTGCCGTGGGTGCACCGAGGTGGGGTGAGGCTCCCCCCGGGCCCGAAGCGGCCCGGCTGGGGGCCCTGGCCGGCTGGCTGGCTCTCGACAGCCGGTCCCACCCACCGGCCATCGCGGCGGGCGACCTCGTCGACGCAGCCGAGGCCCGCAGCCTCGATCTGGCCGCACTGGGGGCTCTGGTGGTCGGAGTGGAGGGTTGGGATCCCGCCTGGCTGGCCGAACTGGCCGACCGGGTCCTGGCGCCGGTGAACCGGGCCATCCTCGCCGCCGAGCCCCTCGGTCCCCACGGTCTGGGCTCCACACCAGCCACCGACGGTCGGATCCTGTTGCTCGAGGCTCTCGCCGCCAGCCCTGCTGCCGCGCGTCTGTTCGTGTTGCGTCACCCCCTGCCCGTCCTCCTCGAGGCCGACGTCGGCTGGCCCGATCGCGGCGATGCGCTGGTGGCGGCTCTCGTTGCCGGCACCCGGCCACCCGTGCTGGCCGGGGCCCACCCGGCGGACCTAGCAGCGGCCCACCCAGCGGCCTACCCGGCGAGCCACCGGGAGGCGTGGGCCCTGGCAGCCGGCCGGCTGATGGAGGCGGTCGCGGGTGCCGGGCGGCTGGCCCCTCGCGTCGAGGACGGGCTGGGCACCATCGCCGGGCCCTGGTTGGCCGAACTGGGCTCGGGCGAGCTCGACTCGATTCACCCCCGGGCCGTGATCGGTGACCTGTCACCCGAGGCACGGGCCCGGTTCCTGGAGCGGGCCGTCGCCTCTGAGCGATCAGCCGGCTTCCTGTGGGCGGCCACCTGGTCTTGGGCCCACTTCACTCTGGCCAGGCCCGGCCCGGCTCCCGATGCTCCCACGGTGCGCCGCGTGTCCGACGTGGTGGCGGCGTTGCGAGATGCTGAAGACCGGGTGATGGCAGACGCCGCCCTTGTCGCGGACGAGCGGGGCGATCGGGACGTCGCCATGTGGTCGACGGCGCTGTCGGTGGTCACGGGCACCCTTCCGGGGGTGGTGGGGACCACCCTGTCCGGGGCGTCCGGGATGGTCACGGAGGCGGGTGTCCCCGACCGCACCGAGGTCGCCGATCGGCTGCTGTCGCTCCCGGCGGAGCTGGCGGGCGACCAGCGAGTGCTCCAGTGGGTCGTACTCGCCGCGCTCTGGGATGCCCGAGGTGCCAACGGTCTGTTCGCGCCGGGAGCGGGCAGTTCGACGCAGGCCGCCACACTCGAAGGCACGGGTCTGCTCGACGCCGAAGGTCGTCTGCGCGACCTCCTGGCGCTCGATCCCTACCAGCGTGCGCGCTGGGAGGCCTGGCTGGTAGAAGAGGCGCGGCGCGACTCACCCGTGGCCCGTCTTCTGGCCGCGGCAGCTGAGGAGATGGGAGCGTCCGCGGCCGGAGCCGCCGGCAGATGACCGACCCGGCCTGTACTCCGCGGGCAGCTTCAGGCCATGCAGGTGGCGGCGGTGGCTTCGAGTGCGTCGGCCCGGCGCTCCCAGTCCGCCGCGGTGCGTGCCAGTTCGGACACAGGGCCTGCCCAGGGGTTGAGCACCTGGCTGCGGCGCGTGGCTTGCCGGTGGCGGAAGGCATCGGCGACCGCACCCTGCCAGACATCTTCTCGATCGAAGGGATCGGCGATGGCCATCGTGGCGACGATCTGGCTGGTGAGGGTGCGCAGCGCGGCCGCCGCGGTCCGAAGCGCGGCGGCCTCCACGCCGAGGCGTGCGGGGGGCACAGCGCCGAGGCGTGCGGGGGGCACAGCGCCGAGGCGTGCGGGGGGCACAGCGCCGAGGCGTGCGGGGGGCACAGCGCCGAGGCGTGCGGGGGGCACAGCGCCGAGGCGTGCGCGAGAGTCAGCGTCCATGCCGAGAAGATGACATGAAATACAATGACATGCAACCCTCACGGTTAGGGGACCACCGGACCGGTAGCGTTGCCGTCCGTGACCTCGGCTCCTGCACCTGAGACCTCCCCGGATCCGGCTTCTCCCGTACCGGTTCGCGTGGGCGTGCTGGGTTGCGGCAACGTCGGTGCCGCTCTGTGCCAACTCGTGTCCGAACAGCGCGACGCCATTGCCACCCGCACCGGCCTGCACCTCGAGGTGACGCGGGTGGCGGTGCGCAACCTGGCACGCGAGCGCGACGTCGAGTTGGCCGAACAGGTGCTCACCAACGACGCGACCGCCGTGGTCGCCGACCCTGCTGTCGACATCGTCGTCGAGCTCATCGGAGGAATCGAACCCGCCCGGACCTTGGTGGCCACCGCACTGGAGGGGGGGAAGCCGGTGGTCACCGCCAACAAGGAACTGCTGGCCAATGTGGGCGCTGAGCTGTTCGCCACCGCGGAGAGCAGCGGGGTCGACCTTCTGTTCGAGGCCGCGGTCGCCGGAGGCATCCCCCTCATCCGGCCCCTGCGCGAATCGCTGGTCGGCGAGCCGGTGGCGCGGGTGACGGGCATCGTCAACGGCACCACCAACTACATCCTCACGCGCATGAGCGAGAGCGGGGTCAGCTACCAGGAGGCTTTGGCCGAAGCCCAGAGCCTGGGCTACGCCGAGCGTGACCCCACAGCAGACGTCGAGGGCTATGACGCAGGGGCCAAGGCGGCCATCATCGCCACCATCGCCTTCGGCGCCCACGTCGTGGCCGGCGACGTCTACCACGAGGGCATCGCCGGCATCACCGCTGCCGACATCGCGGTGGCCGACCGGCTCGGCTACGTCATCAAGCTGCTGGCCATCGCCGAGACCCACGGGGAGGGAGCCGACATCGAGATCTCGGTACGGGTGCACCCGGCGATGGTGCCCCTCGGTCATCCCCTGGCATCGGTCCGGGAGAGCTACAACGCCGTGTTCGTGGAGGGCGACGCCGTGGGCCAGCTCATGTTCTATGGGCGCGGAGCCGGGGGGAGGCCCACGGCCAGCGCCGTGCTGGGTGACCTGATCGACGCCGCCGCCAACCTGCGCCGGGGCACCTGCGCCTCGATCGGAACCCTGGGCCGCGCTCGCATCCGGCCCATCGACGAGCAGTCCAGCGAGTACTACCTGAACGTCGAGGTCGTGGACCGTCCCGGCGTGCTCGCCCGCGTCGCTTCGGTGTTCGGCGACCACGGCGTCTCGATCCGGTCCATGGAACAGGAGGGCCTGGGCGACGACGCCCGGCTGGTGTTCATCACCCACGTGGCCCGTGAGCGCGACGTACAGGCGACCCTGCACGATCTGCGCCACCTCGACGTGGTGCGCAGCGTCGGCTCGATGCTGCGGGTAGTCGGCGACGGGGACTGATCCCGTGGCCCGCTACGTGTCCACCCGAGGTGGCGCGCCCGAGTTGGACTTCACCGGGGTGCTGCTGGCCGGCCTGGCCGAAGACGGCGGGCTCTACCTCCCCGCGGAATGGCCGAGGATCGAGCCCGGGCACCTGACCCGCTGGCGAGACCTCCCCTACGCCGAGGTGGCGGCCGAGGTCATGTGGCCCTTCGTGGAGGGCAGCATCGACCGTGACCGGTTCGTTCAGCTGGTGGCCGACTCCTACACGGGCTTCGACGCCGCCGCCGTGGTTCCGATGCGCCCCCTGGGTGACCACCGTTGGTTGGCCGAGCTGTTCTGGGGTCCGACGTTGGCCTTCAAGGACATCGCCCTCCAGCTCGTGGGCAGGCTCTTCGACCACGAGCTGGCCCGCCGCGGTGAGCGGATCACCATCGTGGGGGCCACCTCGGGCGACACGGGATCGGCGGCCATCGAGGCCTGCCGGGACCGGGAAGCCATCGAGATCTTCATCCTCCATCCGGCCGGGCGGGTATCGGAGGTGCAGCGCCGTCAGATGACCACGGTGGCCTCGGCCAACGTTCACAACATCGCGGTCGAGGGCACCTTCGACGACTGCCAGGATCTGGTCAAGGCCCTCTTCGCCGACACGGACCTGCGGGACCGACTGCACCTGTCAGCGGTCAACTCCATCAACTGGGCTCGGGTGATGGCCCAGACCGTCTACTACGTGACCGCGGCGCTGGCCGTGGGTGGGCCCGATCGGCCTGTGTCCTTCACCGTGCCCACCGGCAACTTCGGCAACATCTTCGCCGGCGATGCCGCCCGCCGGATGGGCGCTCCCGTGGGTCGGCTGGTGATGGCCTCCAACCGCAACGACATCCTCACCCGGTTCTGGCAGACCGGAACCCTGGCCGTGGCCGAGGTGCACCCCACCCTCAGCCCCAGCATGGACATCCAGATCTCCTCCAACCTGGAGCGGCTCCTCTTCGAGCTCTCCGACCGCGACGCCCCGGCGGTGACCGACGTGCTCGAGCGGTTCCGTCGTGAAGGGCAGGCCACCGTGCCCGCCACCTGGGTGGATCGCCTTCGTGGCGGCTTCGACGCCGACCGCCTCGACGACGAGGAGACCTCCGCAGTGATCCGCGAGATGCACACCACCCAGGGCGTGATCCTCGACCCGCACACCGCGGTGGGCGTGGGCGCCGCGTTGCGCCGCCCCGCAGACGCCGAACACCCGATGGTCTGCCTGGCCACCGCCCACCCGGCCAAGTTCCCCGACGCGGTCGAAGCCGCGACCGGAGTCCGCCCCGCGCTCCCCGAACGCCTGGCCGACCTGCTGGAGCGACCGGAACGGTACGTGACCCTGCCGGCATCGTTGGACGCGCTGCGTGATCACCTGCTGGGCCTGTCCACGAGCCCCCCTCGTTGACCCGGACCCGACGCGGAGGCCTGTTCAGTTCCCGGCTTGCCGGTGGAAGAAGGCGGCGATCGCCTGGCGGGTCAGCGCCAGCGTGGGCCGGTAGGTGCCGTCGGGGTAGCCGGTGGTGATTCCCTGGGAGGCGAACCAGGCGATCTCGGTGTGGAAGGGGTGGCTGGGGGGCACGTCGCTGAACCCCGGGTCGGCGAAGGGTCCCGGGTCCCCGCCGGCTTGCCGGTGGAAGAAGGCGGCGATCGCCTGGCGGGTCAGCGCCAGCGTGGGCCGGTAGGTGCCGTCGGGGTAGCCGGTGGTGATTCCCTGGGAGGCGAACCAGGCGATCTCGGTGTGGAAGGGGTGGCTGGGGGGCACGTCGCTGAACCCCGGGTCGGGGGAAGGGTCCGGGGGGAGACCCTGCCGCACGGTAGAACCAGGCGGCCAGGGCCTGAC
The DNA here is from genome assembly GCA_963719935.1 of uncultured Actinomycetes bacterium. GTDB lineage: Bacteria > Actinomycetota > Acidimicrobiia > Acidimicrobiales > CAVRDY01 > CAVRDY01. The sequence goes on from CAVRDY010000001.1 coordinate 352,284, forward strand.
GGGTCGTGCTGCGGGTCGGGCGGAAGGTGCCGTCGGGCCAGCCGGTCGTGATCCCTTCGCGGGCGAACCAGGCGATCTCGGTGCAGAATGGATGGCCGGAGTGCACGTCGGCGAAGCCGGTGTGGCAGATCCCGTCGGGCGGCGGGAACACAGCGACGTTGGTGGCCCAGGCCCGGACCTGACCGTCACGGGGCCCGTAGTGCGACCAGTCGTAGGCCGACACTCCCACGTGGTCAGGGCCACTCAGCCCCGCGTGCAGGTAGCCGGCGTAGCAGCCCTCCGGCGTGCGGCAGTCGACCGGGTTGCTCAAGATCGCCGGCTCACTCCAGGGGCCCTGCGGCGCCGTGGACACCCGGACCTTCACGTCGGTCTGCTCACGGGACGGAAGGTCCATGTTCGCCATTGCGTAGAGGTTCCAACCATCCAGGTAGACGACGTTGAGCATGGCGTTGGGCGGTGGCGCAGCACCCAGGTCGACGCTTGCGCCCGAAGGCGCGGTCGTGGCCCAGCCCAGCCCATCCCAATAGCGGTAGGAACCCGGGTCGATGGCTGTGTCGGGCTGCACCCGTGCCACCTGGCAGCCCAGGCCGGAACGGCACCGGTACACGTAGAGGTAGCCATCTGTGCCGGTCACGGCCGCCTCGCCGAACGAGCCCCAGGGCCCGAGGATCTCGCTCCGGTCCCATAGGTGGAGGTTCAGGATCGTGGCCTGGATGGCGCCCGATGAAGGCGAAGGTCCCTTGGGATCGTGGTCCCAGGCGGCCAACCCGATCGAAACGGTCTCGAGCCCAGACAGCCCGGTCGAGCCACGTTCCCAGCAGTAGTTGGTGAAGTAGATGAGCACGCGCTCGCTACCCGAGGGAAGAGATGTCACCGCGGCGGATAGGGGCCAGATGATGTGCAAGCGACCTTCCCACGGACCCACACATGGGTTGTCGGCCGGGGAGGGCGTGATGAAGCGGTAGGGCCGATCCTTGCCGTCGACCGCCTCCAGGACTGCGGTCGAGGCCGCAGGACTGGCCACCGCCGCGGTCGAGTTGAAGATGTAGGTGGAGACACCATCCGCGTCCCGGTTGTGCGTGTCACAGAAGATCCACAGTGCGCGGTCGCCCTGGAGTTCCACGCTGAAGCCGCAGTCGCGCTTGATCATGGGCTCGCTCAGCGGTGACCCGGCCGGCGGAGCCACGGAGGCGGGGTCGGTGGCCGGACTCACGACGGTGAGCGCTGGCGCGTCGCTGGCATCACGGACCGTCACGGGTTCGGCCGCAGCGGTCTGGAGCGCGCTCCCTTCGGCCGGCGGAGGCCCATCCAAGAGCGCGAGTGCCTCAGCCATGAGGTCCTCGCGGCCGGCCGCGTCGATCGGGGTGGGTTCGCCGACGCCATCGGGGGTTGCCGTGGCTTCGATGTGCTGTGTGGTTGCTGCTCCGCCCGAACCCCCCGCACCCGCGTCCGTGACCCCCAGGGTCGCCACCGTGACCATGATCATGGCAACGACCACGAACGCAGTCGTGGACTGCGGCCGCCAGGCCTTGTGCACCGCCATCGTGGTACCAGCGTACGCCCCCTCCGGCAGGACCGCACTCGGCTCGGCCGGTCAACGCTTGTCCGATACCGGCAGCGTCCTGGCACAATGCTGCGATGAAGTACGTGGTGTGCGTTCCCGACGGGTGTGCCGACGAGCCCCTGGCAGAACTGGGTGACCGCACGCCCCTGGAGGTGGCCCACATGCCGACGCTGGCGGCGTTGGCGGGCCGGGCCGAGGTCGGCCGGGCCGCGGTCATTCCGCCGGGGATGCCACCGGGGAGCGATGTGGGCAACATGGCCATCCTCGGTTACGACCCTGCCCGTCATCATTCGGGACGGGCGCCCATCGAGGCTGCCGCCCTGGGTCTTGTGTTGCGGCCCGACCAGGTGGCTTTCCGCTGCAACCTGGTGACCCTGGGCGAGGACGGCACCATGATCGACTTCGCCGGCGGCCATCCCCCCACACCCGAAGCCGCTGCCGCCGTCAAGGCGCTGGATGCGGTGCTGGGTGGCGACGGGATCGAGTTCCACCCTGGCGTGCAGTACCGCCACATCATGGTGGCTCCAGCAGAGTTGGCCGACGCCACCTGCGTCCCTCCCCACGATCTCACCGACCATCCCGCCCTTTGGCCCCAGGGGCCGGCAGCGCCTCGGCTGTCCGAGTTGATGGAGGCGTCGCGCCAGGTGTTGGCCGGCTTCGATGTTGCAGCCAACAGCATCTGGTTGTGGGGTCAGGGGCCGGCACCCCGGCTGCCGGCGTTCACCGAGGTCACCGGCCTCGAGGCGGGACTGGTCACAGCGGTCGACCTGGTGAGGGGCCTGGGGGCGTTGACCGGAATCGCCCTGGTCGAGGTGGAGGGCGCGACCGGTCACTACGACACCAACTACGAGGGCAAGCGCGAGGCGGCTCTCGATGCCCTGGCGTCGGGTGCAGACCTGTTCCTCATCCACGTCGAGGCCACCGACGAGGCAGGCCACGCCGGCGACGTCGAAGAGAAGGTGCGGTCACTGGAGAACTGGGACAGGCGCATCCTGGCCGACCTCGTCGCCGGTCTGGATGAGATTGGCCCATGGCGGATGCTGTTGCTCCCCGACCACGCCACGCCCCTGGCGCGCAAGACCCACACCGCTGATCCGGTGCCCTACCTGCTCTACGACTCGACCTCATCGGGTCCCGGCGGCAACTACAGCGAAGCGGGCGTGGCTCACGCGCCGGTCGTGGTGGGACACCACCTGATGGGTCGTCTCACCTCGGTGCGCTGATCTCCGGGGCGCAACACGCGGATTGTTGCCGTGGATGCTCGGGGACGGTACGCTGTGCGGGTTGCTGACGGCGGGCGGCCGGTGCGAGTACAGCTGATGTGCTTCGCTTCGTTCGCTGTATCGGGGAAGCTCACGGCAGGCACCAGCCAGTCTGATCCTCATCCGGTGGGTAGATCACACGTCAGCGTCCACAATCCCCTTCAGTGACGTGGGACCGGTGTGCACCGGGCCGGCTGCGGGGGAATCCCGACCCGTCAGGAAGTGAGGTCACCGTGAGCGTGGAGTCCCAGATGGAGCGCTCCGTACTCGAGAAGAAGGACCGCGAGGAGCTCCAGAGCATCGCGGTCGCGCTGGGGGGCAAGCCCGGATCGCGGGCGCGCAAGGCCGACATCGTCGACCTCATCCTCGATCTCGCCGGAGTCACCGAAGCCACGTCTCCACCCGCCGAAGCCGGAGCGGACGACGGCTCCGCCCGTGGCAACGGGCGGGGTGGCAACGGCCGGGGTGGCAACGGCAGCGGCAGCGCACCCAAGCGCGCCTCGGGCGCCAGGTCGCGGGCGACGTCAGCGTCGGCAGATGCAGATGCAGATGCGGGTGGGGACAAAGGCGGAGCTCGAAAGCGCGGATGTAGGCGAAGATCGAAGTGCAGACGGGGCCTCGGACGAGGCCACGAGCGCAGACGCCGAGGCCCCCGCCAAGAGCGCGGACACGTCCAACGGAGCCGACGCCGAGGTCGGAGAGAAGTCGGCCCAGAAGGCCACCGAACCGGACACCGGTGGTGGTGGTGGGCCGGACGCCGGCAGCGGTGAGGCCACCGGCGATTCCTCCCAGTCACCAGCCGCGAACCGTCGCCACCAATCCCAGGATGACCAGTCCCGCGGAGACCGGTCCCAGGGTCGCCAGTCACGTGGTGGCCAGTCCGGTGCGGACCAGTCCCAGGGTGACCAGTCACGTGGTGGCCAGTCACGTGGTGGCCAGTCGGGTGGTGGGCAGTCGGGTGGCGACGAGGAGCCCGAGGCCGGCAACCGCAAGCGTCGACGCCGAGGTCGCAGCCGCGACCGCGACCGGCCCGAGGAGGACCAGGCCCTTCCAGATCCCATAGAGGTGACCGGCCTGCTGGATCTGCGGGACGAGGGCTACGGATTCCTGCGCACCAAGGGTTACCTGCCCTCCAAGGACGACGCCTATGTGTCGCTGAAGCAGGTCCGCCAGTACGGACTGCGCAAGGGTGACCACGTCAAGGGCATGAGCCGCCCGGCGTCGCGCAACGAGAAGAACCCCGCGCTGTTGCGGGTCGACGAGGTCAACGGCGGCGACCCCGAGGCTGGCCGCCAGCGTCCGAGCTTCGAGGATCTCACCCCGCTGTTCCCCGACGAGAAGCTCCGCCTGGAACAGGCCGACGATCCCATGAACATGACCGCTCGCATCGTCGACCTGATCGCGCCCATCGGCAAGGGGCAGCGTGGTCTGATCGTGTCACCCCCCAAGGCCGGCAAGACGACGGTGATGAAGACCATCGCCCAGTCGATCGAGGCGAACGACCCCGACGTGCATCTCATCGTCCTGCTGGTCGACGAGCGGCCCGAGGAGGTGACCGACATGCGACGGTCGGTGCGCGGCGACGTCGTCGCCTCCACGTTCGACCGCCCGTCCGACGAGCACACCGCGGTGGCCGAGATGACGATCGAGCGGGCCAAGCGGCTGGTCGAGGACGGCCGTGACGTGGTGATCATCCTCGACGGCATCACCCGCCTGGCGCGGGCCTACAACCTGGCGGCACCGGCCACCGGGCGCATCATGTCGGGTGGTATCGACACGGGCGCCCTGTACCCGCCGAAGAAGTTCTTCGGCGCGGCCCGCAACATCGAGGAGGGCGGCTCCCTCACCATCCTGGCCACCGCGCTCGTCGAGACCGGCTCCAAGATGGACGAGGTGATCTTCGAGGAGTTCAAGGGCACAGGCAACATGGAGTTGCGACTCGACCGCCACTTGGCCGAGCGTCGCATCTACCCCGCCATCGACGTGGACGCCTCATCCACCCGTCACGAAGAGCTCCTCTTCGAGCGGAAGCAGCTGCAGATGGTGTGGAAGTTGCGAAGGGTGCTGTCGGGGCTGGCCAGCGACGCCGGGGGCGCCGGTTCGGGCCTGGAGATGCTCATCGACCGGCTCTCCACCTTCGCCAGCAACGACGAGTTCCTCGCCGAGGTCGCCAAGGCCCCCACGGCCACCGCCTGAGAGGCCCGGTGGCCCCAGTGCCCGCCACCGACCCCGAGCGGCGGGCTCGGCTCCTCCAAGCCAAGCTGACGGCTCTGGTGCAGCATCACTCGGGCTGCGCCGACCCCGTCGTGGGTGGTCACGGAGGCGCCGCCACGCTGCGCTGCGGGCGCGCTGGCTGGTTCCTGGCTGATGACCGGCCCACCCACAGCCTCGGTTCTGCTCTGGCCTGGTCGCGCCGCCAGGAGGTCGATGAGGTCCACATCGTCGTGGACGAACCGGCCGTGGCGGGGGTCCTGGCCCGTCGGGCCATGCACCACGACCACACGCCGGGGGTGTGGTGGTGCGAGGGGCAGACCCTGCACCGAGCTGATCCAGCTCCACACCGTCCCGAGGTCGGAACCCCTCCGGGAGCCGAACCCCTGCTGAGGTCGCTGGCCGAGGCGGGAGCGGACGTCGTCGTCGAGCACGGGGTGATCACCGGCGAGGTTCTGGGCCTCGAGGTGGCCCGAGTGATCACCGGCGAGGGGTCGCCCCGCCTGGCGGTCGGCGTGGGTCGCCATGACCGGGAAGCCTTCTCGCTCCTGCACGGCGAGGTCGCGCCGCCAGGTGCCCTGGTCTCGGCAGTGCAATCGGTCCGGTCGGCCCGTACCGCTACCGCAGGCGCCCACCCGCTGGCTGACCTGGCGTCTCAACGTTGGCTGCGGGCTCTGGTCATGGAGGAGCCTTGGATCGTGGCTGCCACCCACCTCGAGTCCGTCGATCCCATCGAACCCCGCACCACCATCGGCGAGGCGGTGGCGGCGTGTGCCCTGGGTGTCGATGGTTCGGGTGCCCCTGTGCTCGCTGCCTGCTCGGTGGGCGTCGACCTCGATCTGGTCGTGGAGGCGGCCGACGTCTATCACCGCCACCATGGCAGCACCCCCGGCTCGATCGTGGTGGTGGTGCCCGAACGTGACGCCCACCCCCTGCTCGGCGAGCTGGCCAAGGGTCTCCGGGGCATCTGCGGAGTGGTGACGGTCCCGGCGGGCTGGCGAACGGGCTCCCTACGATGACCTCGATGCTGGAGCGCCTCCCCGAACTCGAGCGTGAGCTCGCGGAGGTCGAGGCCAGCCTGGCCGACCCGGATCTGATCGCGGACTCGGCTCGCTACACCCAGGCGGCGCGCCGCCACAAGCACCTGGACGAGGTGGTGTCGGTGGGACGTGCCCTGCGGGCCGCCACCGGTGACGTCGAAGCCCTGAAGGAGTTGCTGACCGAGGCCGATGCCATCGAGCGCGACGAGCTGCGGGTCGAGTTGGCCGAGATAGAGGAGCGACTGCCCCGACTGGAGGAACAACTCCGGGTGCTACTGCTGCCCCGTGATCCCAACGACGACCGCGACGTCATCGTCGAGATCCGGGGTGCCGAAGGAGGGGAGGAGGCCAACCTGTTTGCCCGGGACCTGTTCGAGATGTACCGGGCCTGGGCCACCCGCAAGGGCTGGCGCCTGGAGGTGCTGGGAGCCGACCCCTCCGACCTGGGTGGCTACCGCGACATCACCTTCCAGCTCAGCGGCGACCAGGTGTGGAGCCACATGAAGCACGAAGGGGGCCCTCACCGCGTCCAGCGTGTGCCCGTCACCGAGAGCCAGGGGAGGATCCACACGTCGTCCGCAACGGTGGCGGTGCTCCCCGAGGCCGATGAGGTCGAAGTCGAAGTCAACCCCAACGACCTCGACATCGACGTGTTCCGCTCATCTGGGCCGGGAGGCCAGTCGGTCAACACCACCGACTCCGCGGTGCGCATCACACACCGGCCCACGGGGTTGGTCGTGTCGATGCAGGACGAGAAGAGCCAGCTCCAGAACCGGGCCAAGGCCCTGCGGGTGCTGCGAGCCCGCCTGCTCCGACTCGAACAAGAACGCCAGGCCAGCGCGTCCGCGGGGGCCAAGCGTGACCAGGTCGGAGGTGGCGGCCGATCCGAGAAGGTGCGGACGTACAACTTCAAGGAGAACCGCCTCACCGACCACCGCGTCGGCTTGACCATCTACAAGCTCGATCGCGTCCTCGCCGGCGAACTGGACGAGGTCGCCGACGCCCTCATCGGCGACGAGCGCACCCGTCAGCTCACCGAGTCCGACGATGGCTGATACGGCTGCCGGTGACGGTCACCCACAAGCTCCGGCACCGGGGCCCACCGGTGGTCCCGAACCGAGGGTTGCCAAGGCGGGTGATCCGGGTGCGGGTGGGGGAGAGCTGGTGGCCTGGCGCCGGTTCCTCGACCGCGTCACAGAGCGTCTCGAGGAGGCCGGTCTGCCCTCTCCTGGGCCCGACGCCCGACGCCTGCTCGAGGAGGTCAGTGGTCACCGGGGGGCTGCGCTGCACGCCCACCTGGACGACCCGGCCAGCCGACTGGGAGTAGCCCACCTGGAGGGGCTGTTGGCCAGGCGGGTCGCAGGTGAGCCTCTGCAGTACGTGCTGGGGAACTGGAGCTTCCGGAAACTCGATCTGTTCGTGGACCCACGGGTGCTGATCCCTCGACCCGAGACCGAGACGCTGGTCGACCGGGCCCTGGCCGAACTGGACCGCCAGGGTGTGGGTGGTCACGAGCCGGCCAGAGTGGCTGACCTGGGTACAGGGTCGGGAGCCATCGCCCTGTCGTTGGCAGCCGAACGTCCCCGGACCGAGGTCGTGGCGACCGACATCTCGGTTGACGCTCTCGAGGTGGCCCGAGCCAACCTGGCGGGCCTGGGTCGCCCGGCCACCCGGGTCGAGTTGCGTGAGGGGTCGTGGTTCGATGCTCTCGACCCCAGCTGGCGGGGGCACCTGGTGGTGGCCAACCCTCCCTATGTGGCCCGGGATGATCCTCTCCCCGATGACGTCAGGCGTTGGGAGCCCCCGGGTGCCCTGGTGGCGGGGACCTCCGGGACCGAAGCGCTCGAGGTTCTGGTGGACGGTGCCCTCGATTGGCTCGAGCCTGGAGGTGCCCTGGTGGTGGAGCTCGCTCCCCACCAAGCGGATCAGGTTGCGAAACGCGCCGGCGCGGCGGGTTGGGTCGAAGTCGATACCCATCCCGATCTGGCGGGCCGGGCCCGGGTGCTGGTCGCCCGCCGGCCGTCCTGACCGCTGCCGCTCTCCTGACCGCCCCTTCCGGTCTTCCCCAGTAGTCGTCGGGGTGGCGGTCGTCTACCCGGAGGTGGTTGTCGTCCCGTCCTCGCCGGCACGGCCCAGGCCGCCGGCGGCGGGGGCGTCGGGTGGGATGGTGGGGACGGTCAGATCGGGCTGGTCGGCCACGAAGGTCAGGCTGTCCCGCAGGCGTCCGAAGGAGTCGGGGGACTGCTGGGCTGCCAGGGTCTGAACGAACACGATCTCGCCGTCGGCCAGCACCAGCCGGGCGGACCCGAAGGCGGGGGAGCCGCCGACCGAGAGCCCGTCGTAGGTGACATCGACAGCCGGGTGGCGGCCCTGCAAGTTGAAGACCTCGCCCCGGCGCAGCACGATGGCGCCCTGTTGCTCGGCCAGGTCTTCGGCGGTCTCCTCGAGCAGGATCCGGGCTTCGGAGGGGGAGTCCTCGTCGTAGGTGAAGCCCAGCCCGTCGGTGTAGGCGATGGTGTGGACCCCGTCGCCGATGACGATGTCGAAGTGGGAGGTGTCGCCGGTGTCGGCGAGCGAGAGGGGGTCGCTCGCCTCTTCGGGGAGCGCTGGTACTTCCACGATCAGCCGCTCGGTGGGATCGGGCCACAGGAACCACTGGTCTTCGGCGCCGCCCACTCCGGGGATCTCGTTGCTGAGATCCCGGACCTCCTCGCCTCCTTCGACCAATCCGAACCACACCGCTGCCAGAACGAGGGCCACCCCCAGGATCAGTCCGAAGACCACGAAGTGACCCATTCCCTGCCGCTGGAAGCGCGAAGCGTCGATGGAGTGGTCGACGTTCAACTGCTGGTATTGGGCCCGTTCGGTCATGGGGCCCCCGCACAGGCGGCAGTAGGGCTCCGGATCCTTGTGGGCCGCCCCACACTCTGGGCAGCGGTACTTGGCCATCGGCTCGTCACACTATCTCTACCCGGGTGCACAGGGGCGTCGAAACGGCTCCTTCTCTCACCTGTAGGCCGAGGCTCCTCGTCCGGGCGATGGGAACGAGATCACGGCCGTCGAAATAGCCTGCGGGTGGTGACCGACCCCCCGCTGTCCCCTGCACCGGTGTCCGTGGTGGTTGTGCCCGCCTTCTCCGGTCCCGAACAGCCCACCTCACCCGCTGCCGGGGAAGTGAGCCTGGAGGAGCTGGCCGCCCGGCTGGCCGCCGGTGAGGTGCTGGGTCTTCCCACCGACACGGTGTACGGCATGGCTGCCGACCTGGCCCACCCCGACGCGGTGGCCCGCCTCGCGGTGCTCAAGGGACGCCCCCCGGACATCCCGATAGCCGTGCTCGTGGCGGACGAAGAGAGCGCAGGCACGGTGGGTCACCTCGTGGGCCCGGCCACAGACCTCGCCCGGGCTCACTGGCCCGGTCCTCTCACCCTCGTGGTGCCCGCGCGCCCCGGCGTGGCCGAGATCGTCGGCTCGACGACGGGTACCGTCGGATTGCGCTGCCCGGATCACCCGCTGGTCCGGGCACTGGCCCGGATGGTCGGTCCGCTGGCCACCACGAGTGCCAACCGCCATGGTGAACCCACAGGTGCCACCGCGGAGCAGGTGGCCCGGGATGTGGCTGGCCTGACCCTGGTCGTGGACGGAGGGCGCCTGACAGGTCCGGCGTCCACCGTGGTGGAGGTTGCCGGTGGAGCGGCGCGGGTCCTGCGTGCCGGTCCGCTGCAACTCGACGACGCGATCCTCTAGTCTGCTGGCCACCAGCCGCCCGTGAGGGGGAGACAGATGTTCAAGCGACACCAGGCCCACCAGCCTTTCGAGAAGCTTCGCGGCGTGTCCTTCTTCGACGGCTTCTCCGACGAGGAGCTCCAGCGGGTTGCCGACCTGGCCCAAGACGTCGAGGCCGAGCAGGGGGCGCTGCTCATCGACCAGGGGCGCGTCGGTCTGGAGTGCTTCGTGATCCTCGAAGGACGGGCCGGTGTCTACACCGGTGACGAGCACATCGCCACCCTCGAGTCGGGTGCCATGGTGGGCGAGATGGCCCTGGTCGACCACCGTCCCCGCACGGCTTCGGTGGTTGCCGAGACCCCGATGCGCCTGATCTCCCTCGATGCTGGTGCCTTCAAGCAGCTGCTCGAGACCATGCCCAAGGTGCACGATCGGGTGATGGTGACTCTCGGGGCACGCCTCCGCCCGCACTGAGAGGCTGAGCCCCTTGGGGCGAAGCCTCGGCGGTTGGGGTTGGGGCCCCGACCGCGTTGCGATGAGCCCCTTGGGGCGAAGAGCCGGCCAGCAGGAGTGGTCGCGGGGGAGCCGGGGCCACGTATCCTTCGGTGCCATCGAGATCCTCGTGCTCTGCACCGCCAACCAGTGCCGCTCTCCCATGGTCGAGGGGATGCTGCGTGCCCGCATCGTCGAGCGTGGCATCGCTGACGCCATGGTGACCTCTGCGGGATTCCTCTCCGAGGGCAGGCCGGCCACCGATGAGGCTGTCGAGGTGATGGCCATGCGGGGAATCGACATCGGTGAGCACCGGAGCAGGGTCGTGTCGGCGGAGTACCTGGAGGACGCGGACCTGGTCCTGGCCATGGCTCGTCGCCACGTCCGGGAGGCCGCGGTGCTGACTCCCGAGTGCTTTCCCCGAACGTTCACCCTGAAAGAGCTCTTGCGCCGGGCCGACCAGGTCGGAGCCCGTCAGGCCGGTGAGCCTCCGGGGGACTGGCTGGCACGACTCCACGTCGGGCGCAGCCCCACCCAGCACCTGGGTGACTCCCCCGACGATGACATCGCCGACCCCGTGGGATCACCCCTGCGGGTGTACAAGCGCACAGCTCGCGACCTGGATGCACTGGTGGAAGCCTTCGTGGAGCGGACCTTTCCCTGATCCTCGCCCGAGCCCGTGAGCGAGCAGCCGGATGACGCGAGCGGGTCCGGAGTCCGCCAGACTGGTCGTTGTGCCTGCCCGCGCCGCAGGCGAGCCCCACCCCGAACGGCCCACCTCGAACGACCCACCTCCGCTGCCGCCGCCCGCCGCCGGGTCGCGGCCCGACCCGCCGCCTGAGGAGCCTGCCATGCCCTGGCCCATCGACCGAGACACCGAGGTGTTCGATCTCCTGGCTGCAGAACTGGAGCGCCAGAACACCACGGTGCAGCTCATCGCCTCGGAGAACTTCGCTTCCCCGGCGGTGCTCGAGGCCACCGGGTCGGTGCTCACCAACAAGTACAGCGAGGGCTATCCGGGCCGGCGCTACTACGGGGGAAACCAGGTCATCGACCAGGTAGAGGATCTGGCCCGCCGCAGGGTGCAGGACCTCTTCGGCGCCGACCACGCCAACGTCCAGCCGCACTCGGGCGCCAACGCCAACATGGCCGTGTTCCTCGCCCTGCTCCAGCCCGGCGACACGGTGCTGGGTCTGAGCCTGGATCACGGAGGTCACCTCACCCACGGATCCCCGGTGAACGCCTCGGGAATCTTCTACCGCTTCGTGCCCTACGGGGTGACCCCCAGCGACGAGCGCCTCGACTACGACCAGATCCGTGACCTGGCCCTCGAGCACCGGCCGAAGATGCTCCTGGCCGGTGCCACCGCCTATCCCCGCATCATCGATCCCGAGCCCCTCCGGGCCATCGCCGATGAGGTGGGCGCGCTGTTCATGTTCGACGCCGCCCACATCGCCGGGCTGATCGCCGGAGGGGTGCACCCCTCGCCCGTGCCCCACGCGGATGTCGTGACCTTCACCACCCACAAGACCCTCCGTGGCCCCCGGGGTGGTTGCATCCTGGCTCGCCAGGACCACGCCAAGGCGATCGACAAGGCGGTGTTCCCCGGCTCCCAGGGGGGTCCCCTCGAGCATGCCATCGCCGCCAAGGCCGTCGCCTTCCGCGAGGCCGCCACCCCCGAGTTCGGCGCCTATGTCACCAGTATCGTCACCAACGCCCAGGCCCTGGCCGCAGCGCTCGCCTCCGAGGGGTTCCGGCTGGTGTCGGGAGGTACCGACAACCACCTCATGCTCGTGGACCTCCGGCCTTTCGATGCCGAGCTCACGGGAAAGGACGCCCAGGTGGTGCTGGACGAGGCGGGCATCACCCTCAACCGAAACGCCATCCCCGACGATCCTCGTCCCCCCTTCGTGACCAGCGGTCTGCGCATCGGCACCCCCGCCACCACCACCCAGGGGATGGGAGTGGCCGAGATGGCCCAGATCGGCACGCTCATCGCCCGCGCGCTGCGCGACCGCGACGACGCGGCTGCGCTGGCGGGCATCCGTGAGGAGGTGCGGTCGCTGTGCACCGCCTTCCCCGCCTACCCCCGGACGCCATGACCGGGTGGGGCGCGGGGGCCTCGTCGCTGCGATCCCCGGACCCGCCGGCATGACCCCTGGCTTCGGCGCCTACGCCACAGCTGGAGCGGCGGCCGGTGTGACCACCGCGGCGCTCACACCGCTGGTCCGGATCTTGGCCCGCCGCATGGGCGCGGTGGTCCGGCCCGATGCACGGCGGGTCCACGAGGCGCCCACCCCGACCCTGGGGGGCCTGGCCATGCTGGGTGGGGTGCTGGTGGGTCTCACGGTGGCCTGGCAGCTCGACGACTTCGCCGCGGTGTTCGCCTCCAGCACCGAGCCCCTGGGTCTGGCCCTGTCGGCGGCCGTCATGTTCGGGGTGGGGATGATCGACGATCTGCGCGACGTGTCACCACCGGCCAAGCTCTCGGGGCAGGTCCTGGCGGCGAGCATCCTGGTGCTGTCGGGAGTGAGCATCCTGGTGTTCCGGATCCCCTTCGGCGGGCTGGTGATCCTCTCACCCGACCTGTCCTACCTCATGTCGGTGATCTGGGTGGTGGGGATGGCCAACGCCGTCAACTTCATCGACGGCCTCGACGGCCTGGCCGCGGGCATCGTGGCCATCGCTTCGGGAACGTTCTTCCTGTACGCGCTGGTGCTCGCCGACGAGGGCCTTCTGGCCAGCGGCAACATCGCCCCGCTGGTGGCCGTGCTGACCTTCGCGGTCTGTGCTGGGGTTCCTGCCCCACAACGTGCACCCGGCTCGGATCTTCATGGGTGACACGGGTGCGTTGGGCCTGGGGCTGTTGATGGCGGCCTCGACGATGGTGGTCGGTGGCCGGACCGACCAGGAGTTCAGCGGTCAGACCTTCTTCTTCTTCGCCCCCCTCCTCATACCGCTGTTCATCCTGGGGGTGCCCATCCTGGACACTCTGTTCGCCATCGTGCGCCGGGCCAGCCGACGCCAGGGCGTGACCTCTGCCGACAAGGACCATCTCCACCACCGCCTGATGCGCCTGGGTCACGGACATCGCCGCAGCGTGCTGATCCTGTGGGGATGGTCGGCGTTGCTTTCCTTCTTCGTCCTGTACCCCACCTACACCGGCGAGGGCGACGCCATCGTGCCCGTGGGGGTCGCTGCGCTGTCACTGTTGCTGTTCACCCTCTTCCATCCCGGACTCCGCCAGGCCCGGGACGCCAACGGGCACAATGGTGGCCCCGGAGAGGGGCAGGGCGAGGTGGGCGCCGGTCCGGCGTCGCCCGGCAGTACGGTGCCGCCCCGCCGCTGAACTTGCAGGTTTGCGGACGCCTCCCCTAGATTGCGCGCACTTTCACAAGCGCCACAGGGCGATGGCGCGCACCGGAGGGGCCCATGCCCCGCAGAACCCAGGTCGGACACCCGTGGATGCTTCGCAACGGCGCGAACTGAACAAGGGCCTCGATGACGGCTTCAGCCAGTCCTTCGAGCTCGTGCTCACCCCGCTGCTCTTCGCGCTGGTGGGCTACGCCGCCGACCGGGCCCTGGGGACCACACCAGTGCTGACCATCGCCATGGGCCTGCTGGCCCTGGTGGGCGTGGTGGTCAAGATCTACTACGTCTACGCCGAGCGCATGCGCCAGCACGAGGAGGGACGCCCATGGGCGACCTCGCGCTGAGCCGTCTCGACGGTCCCGCTCCCGAGACCGAGATCGCCTTCGACCTGGTCCGCCGGGCCGGATGGGTGCTCCCGGTGGCCGTAGTCGCCGGGGCGGTGGGTTGGGGGGCCGCAGGGATGCTCTCGGCGGGCTACGCCGTGGTCATCGTGTGCGCCAACTTCCTGCTCTCGGCGTTCCTGCTCGCCTACTCGGCCCGCATCTCGCTGGCCCTGATGATGGCCGCGGCCCTGTTCGGCTTCCTGGTGCGCCTCGGGCTGATCTTCCTGGCCGTCTGGGCGGTGCGCGACGCCTGGTGGCTGTCGGTCTGGCCGCTGGGTCTCACCCTGGTCGTCACCCACCTGGGCCTCTTGTTCTGGGAGATGAAGCACGTGTCGGCCTCGCTGGCCTTCCCCGGGCTGAAGCCCCCACCGCCCCTGGTGCCCACCCGCACCTCTTCCTCTTCTTCGTTCTCTTCTTCCCCCTCGTCCGACGTCAAGGAGTCGAGCCGGCCGTGATCCTCGGAGCAGTCGAGTTCCCCCCCATCGAGAACCTGGTCGAGTGGCCCGCCATCTTCGGTGAGGACTGGTACGCATTCAACAAGATCGCCCTCATCAACTGCGTGGCGGTGCTCGTGCCTGCGGTGATCTTCCTGGGAGCCAAGAAGGAGCTGGTGCCCCGGGGCCTCCAGAACCTGGCCGAGGTGTCGGTGGACTTCATCCGCAACGGCATCGTCATGCAGACCATCGGACCCGACGGCGTTCGCTACATCCCGTATCTGATCTCGTTGTTCTTCTTCATCCTGGTGGGGAACATCTTCGAGGTCATCCCCACCTTCCACATGCCGGCGAACGCCCGCATGGCCAACCCCGCCCTGCTGGCCCTGCTCACGCTGGTGTTCTTCGTCGCCGTGGGCATCAAGCACCAGGGGCCGTTCCGCTACTTCGCCGGCGCGCTGTTCCCGCCCGGGGTGCCCAAGGCGCTGTACATCCTGGTGACACCCATCGAGTTGCTGTCCACCTTCATCGTCCGGCCCTTCAGCCTGGCCGTCCGTCTCTTCGCCAACATGCTGGCCGGTCACATCCTGTTGGTGACCTTCAGCGTGCTCACCATCACCCTGTTCTCGCTCACCCCCCTGGTGGCCGCGCTTCCCTTCTCTTTCTTCATGCTCGTCGCCCTCACAGGCTTCGAGGTGATGGTGGCGTTCCTCCAGGCCTACATCTTCACCATCCTTGCTGCGGTCTACATCGGCGGTGCCCTGCATCCCGAGCACTGACCCCGAGCACGACCCAGTTGCACTGACCCAGTTCCCGAGCACAGATCCCCCGAATCCCCAGTCGAGACCAACCGATCTCGAGACACAAGGAGAGCAAGCAACCATGGACATCAGCTCCGTCGCCAGCGTCCTGGCCCAAACCGTGGAGCTCACCCCGGATGAGTTCAAGAGCAGCCAGGGCGCCCAGGGTGCCGGCCTGGCCTACGGTCTGGCCGCCATCGGCCCCGGCATCGGCATCGGCTACCTGGTCGGGCAGTCCGTCCAGGCCATGGCCCGCCAGCCCGAGGCCGCCGGCATGGTGCGTACCACCATGTTCCTGGGCATCGCCTTCACCGAGGCGCTGGCCCTGATCGGCTTCGTGGTCTTCATCCTCCTCAAGTTCGTCTGAACCGCTCACCCGAGGAGAACGAGTCCCGCGTGCGCGAGACCCCGATCGAGAGGGAGACGTCGTGTCCCACACAATGACCTTCCGCCTGGTGCAGGAAGGTGAGACCACCGTGCTCGAGCCCGCCGCCACCAGTGGAGAGGCGGACGAGGAGGGCACCGAGGCAGGCCACAGCACCGAGGCCGGTACCGAGGAGCACGCCGAGGAGGAGGTGGCCAACCCCATCCTCCCCACCTCCAACGAGCTGTTCTGGGGCGCCTTGACCTTCGCCTTGCTCTGGGCGCTCATGCGCTGGGTCCTGTTGCCCCCGATCACGAAGGTCCAGGAGGAGCGGGCCGCCAAGGTCCGGGCCGACCAGGAGGCGGCCGAGACGGCCGCAGCCGATGCGACGGCCCTCCAGCAGGACTACGACACCACCATGTCCGGCGTGCGGGCCGAGGCGACCAGGGTCATCGACGACGCCCGCCACATGGCCGACCAGGCGCGAGCCGAGGTGATGGCATCGGCCGAGGCCGAGATCGCTGCCGACCGGGCCAGGGCCGCATCCGAGGTGGAAGCGGCCAAAGGCGTGGCCCTCGACGAGCTCCGCTCGGGAGTGGGCACCCTGGCCGTGGAGGCCGCCCGTGCCGTGGTGCAACGCGACATCGACGCCGCTGCCCAGCAAGCTGTCATCGACGACTACGTCCGGCGGGCCGGGGCCCGCTGACCACAGGAGATCTCATGCTCGCCCTGATCCTGGCCGCGGCCGAACACGAACCCAACGACATCATCCTTCCCCACGACATCAACGAGGTGATCTGGGGCAGCATCGCCTTCCTCATCATCTTCGGTGCTCTCTGGAAGTTCGGCCTGGGGCCGGCCCGCCAGGGGATGGCCACCCGCCGGGAGCGCATCGAGGCCGAGCTGAGCGAGGCCGCCGACGCCCGCTCCACCCAGGAGGCGCGCCTGTCCACCTTGCGTGCCCAGCTGTCGGGTGCCGACAGCGAACGGGAACGCATTCTGACCGACGCCCGGGCCACTGCGGCCGGTATTGCCACCGATTCGGAGGAGCGCAGTGCACGTGAGGCTGAAGAAGCCAGGGAGAGGTCCCGGCGCGATATCGCGGCCTCGCAGCAGCAGGCCATGGCCGACCTCCAGCGCAGCGTTTCCGACCTCACCCTCGGTGCCGCCGAGGTCGTCGTCCGCAACACCCTCGACGACTCCGCCCAGGACGAGCTGATCGAGTCCTACATCGCCCAGATGGCCAACAACTGAGCCGTCCCACCCGCACTTATCGCATCCACACGAGGACCTGATGACCGACCGAACCGAGATCTATGCCGAGGCACTGCTCGGGATCATCACCGCCGAGGGGCAGGTGGGCGAGGTCACCGACGAGCTGTTCCGCTTCGCCCGCACCCTCGAAGCCAACGACGAGCTGTGGTCAGTTCTGGCCGATCCCCACATCCCCGCCGAGCGCCGCACCCAGATCGTCCAGGATCTGCTTGGTGGGCGGGCCCACGACGTAACGGGTGCCGCGGTGGCCCTGATCGTGGCTGCCGGGCGTGCCCGGGAGCTGCCAGCCATCGTGGACCTTCTCGTCGCCGCCACGGCCCGGGCCTCGGCCAAGAAGGTGGCCGAGGTGCGCGTGGCCAAGCCGCTCAACGACGACCAGCGACAGCGCTTGGCCGACGCCCTGGCAACCCGCGCCGGAGGCCAGGTGGATGTGCGCGTCGTTGTGGACCCGGCGGTCATCGGGGGTGTCGTCACCCAGATCGGCGATCGCGTCATCGACGGTTCCGTCCGCGCCCGACTCAACCAGCTTCGCGAGGTGTTCTGATGACCCTCCCTGCCCCGTCCCTGCCGCCCCACCGCCCGGAGTGCCCCCATGGCTGAGCTGACCATCTCCACCGCTGACATCACCGCTGCCCTCCGCAAGAACCTGGAGGGCTTCGCTCCCCGTCCTGAGGACACCCAGATCGGTCGGGTGCTCGAGGTGGGAGACGGCATCGCCCGGGTGTCGGGCCTGCCCGACGCTGCCGTCAACGAGCTGCTCGAGTTCGAGGGTGGCACCGTGGGCCTGGCCCTCAACCTCGACGAGGAGTCCATCGGGTCGGTGATCCTGGGCGACTCCGAGTCCGCCGCCGGGATCGAAGAGGGTTCAGCGGTCAAGGCCACCGGCCGCATCCTCGACGTGCCCGTGGGCGACGCCCTGCTGGGCCGGGTCGTCAACGCCCTCGGTGAGGCCATCGACGGCCGGGGTCCGATCACCGGTGCCGAGCCGCGCCGCATGGAGATCCAGGCCCCCGGCATCACCGGACGCCAGCCCGTGCACGAGCCGCTCCAGACCGGGATCAAGGCCATCGACGCCATGACCCCCATCGGGCGTGGTCAGCGCGAGCTGGTCATCGGTGACCGCAAGACCGGCAAGACCACTGTGTGCATCGACACGATCCTGAACCAGAAGGGGACAGGCGTTAAGTGCATCTACGTGGCGGTCGGCCAGAAGGGCTCCACGGTGGCCCAGACCGTGGCGACACTGGCCGAACACGGCGCCATGGACTACACGGTGGTGGTGGTGGCCCCGGCCTCGGATCCGGCCCCCTTCAAGTACCTGGCCCCCTACGCGGGCTGTGCCATGGGCCAGCACTGGATGGAGAACGGACAGCACGCGCTCATCGTCTACGACGACCTCTCCAAGCAGGCCGAGGCCTACCGGCAGATGTCGCTGCTGCTGCGCCGGCCACCGGGCGCGAGGCGTACCCCGGCGACGTGTTCTACCTGCACAGCCGGCTTTTGGAACGCGCCGCCAAGCTCTCAGACGCCCTCGGAGCGGGAAGCCTCACCGCCCTGCCCGTGATCGAGACCAAGGCGGGCGACGTCTCCGCCTACATCCCCACCAACGTGATCTCCATCACCGACGGTCAGGTCTACCTCCAGGACGACCTGTTCAAGTCGGGTGTGCGGCCCGCGGTGGACGTGGGCATCTCGGTGTCCCGGGTGGGTGGCGACGCCCAGATCAAGGCCATGAAGTCGGTGGCCGGCACCCTCAAGCTGGACCTGGCCCAGTTCCGCGAGCTGGAGGCCTTCGCCACCTTCGGATCCGAGCTGGACAAGGTGTCCGCCGCCCAGCTCGACGCGGCTATCGCCTCACCGAGCTGTTGAAGCAGAACCTGAACTCGCCCATGGCCGTCGAGGAGCAGGTCGTTTCGATCTTCGCGGGCACCAAGGGCTACCTGGATTCCCTCCCGGTGGCCGACGTGGGGCGCTTCGAGATCGACCTGCTCGAGTACGTGCGCACCCGCCACCCCGAGATCCTCGAGACCGTCCGCACCACCGGGGCCCTCCCCGACGGCGACGCGCTGGCTCATGCTGTCGACGCGTTCGTCAAGGTGTTCGCCCAGCACGGGCAGGCGGCCCGAACCCGGCGCGGCCGACCAGGGCGACGCCGAGGCCCGAACCGTGGGTGGGCGGGCCGAGGCCATCCTGGAGGAACGCGAGATAGACCGCCCGGAGGCCCCCGCGTGAGCGACCTGGTGGCGAGAGCCGGGAGCGTGGCCTGATGGCCGGCGGCCAGGAACGGATCCTGCGGCGCCGGATCCGCAGCGTCGAATCCACCAAGAAGATCACCCGCGCCATGGAGCTGATCGCCGCCACCCGGGTGGTGAAGGCCCAGGAGAGGGCCAACGCCGCTCGTCCCTATGCGGAGCTCATGACCAGCGTCATCTTCGACCTGGTCAAAGCGGGTGCCGCCCTGGACCACCCCCTGTTGCGGGAGCATCGCGATGGCAAGGCCGCCTTCGTGGTGGTGGCGGGCGACCGGGGCCTGTGCGGGGCGTACAACAACACCATCATCCGGATGGTCGAGCGCGAGTTGGCGGCCCGCCGCAGCGAGGGCGACGACTACGCCCTGGTCCTCGTGGGGTCCAAGGCGGCCAACTACTTCCGCTTCCGGAACTACCGCATCGACGAGTCGTTCGGTTCCATGACCGACCAGCCCACCTACGAGGACGCCCGGACAGTGGGCCGCGCGGTGCGCGAGCGTTTCGAGGCCGGGGAGTTCAAGACCCTGGACCTCGTCTACACCCGCTTCATCTCCGCGGGCACACAGAGGCCGGTGGTGCGCCGCTTCCTGCCCCTCGACGTTGTCGAGGACGAGACCGGCGACGCCGATGGCCCCAGTGCGGACCTCGAGTACGAGCCCGACCCGACCACCATCCTCGACACCCTGTTGCCCCGCTACGTGGAGGCTCGGATCTTCTCGGCCCTGCTCGACGCCTCGGCTTCCGGGCACGCGGCGCGCCAGCGGGCCATGAAGTCGGCCACCGACAACGCCGAAGAGCTCAAGACCACCCTCACCCGGATCATGAACCGGGCCCGCCAGGACGCCATCACCACCGAGATCATGGAGATCGTGGGCGGTGCCGAGGCCCTGGCCCAGGACCAGGGTTCACCCGAAGACCTCATCGTGGACCACCTCTTCCCCGCCCACCTCTTTCCCCGCCGCGAAGAAATTGACCACCCGCCACCGGCGCCTCTCCGTTAGGCCCCGTCGCATCCCTGACCCGATCCCCGCTCCGACCACTGCTCCGAGAAGCTGGAGAAGCACCCCATGACCGTGACCGACACCCCCACCGAGCGCAAAGACGGCCGCGTGGTCGCCATCGCCGGCCCCGTGGTCGACGTGGAGTTCCCCCGCGGCCACCTGCCCCGGATCAACACCGCCGTGCAGTTCACGGTCAGCCTGGGCGGCACCGACACGCTGGTGATGGGTGAGGTGGCCCAGCAGATCGGCGAGAGCCGGGTGCGGGTCATCGCCCTCAAGCCCACCGACGGGCTGCGCCGAGGTCAGGCCGTGGAGAACCTGGGTCGGGGCCTGGCCATGCCGGTGGGCGACGCCGTGCTGGGTCACGTGCTCAACGTGACCGGCCAGGTGCTCGACGCCGATGCTCTGGAGAACGTCGAGGACTACTGGGAGATCCACCGCGAGCCCCCCGCCTTCGCCACCCTGGAGCCCAAGGCCGACGTGTTCCCCACCGGCATCAAGGTCATCGACCTGCTGACCCCGTACCTGGCTGGCGGCAAGATCGGCCTCTTCGGTGGTGCCGGGGTGGGCAAGACGGTGCTGATCATGGAGATGATCAACCGGGTCGCCTCCCAGCACGGCGGTGTCTCCGTGTTCGCCGGGGTGGGTGAGCGCACCCGCGAGGGCACCGACCTGTGGCTGGAGATGCAGGAGTCGGGCGTCATCGAGAAGGCGGCCCTGGTCTACGGCCAGATGGACGAGCCTCCCGGGGTCCGCCTGCGGGTCGCCCTGGCCGCCCTGACCGTCGCCGAGTACTTCCGCGACGTCAAGCAGCAGGACGTGCTGCTCTTCGTCGACAACGTCTTCCGTTTCGTGCAGGCCGGCTCGGAGGTTTCCACCCTGCTGGGACGGATGCCCTCCGCCGTGGGCTACCAGCCCACCCTGGCCGACGAGATGGGCGAGCTCCAGGAGCGCATCACCTCCACCCGGGGTCGCTCCATCACCTCGCTCCAGGCCGTGTACGTACCCGCCGACGACTACACCGACCCGGCACCGTTCACGACCTTCACCCACCTCGACGCCACCACCGAGCTCTCCCGTCAGGTCGCCTCGCTGGGCATCTACCCCGCAGTCGACCCGCTGGCCTCCACCTCCACAATCCTGGCTCCCGAGGTGGTGGGCGAGCGCCACTACCGGGTGGCCCGGCGCACCCAGGAGGTGCTCCAGCGCTACAAGGAGCTCCAGGACATCATCGCCATCCTGGGTCTCGACGAGCTCTCCGAGGAGGACCGGATCACCGTCGACCGGGCCCGCAAGGTCCAGCGGTTCCTGTCCCAACCGTTCTTCGTGGGTGAGAAGTTCACAGGCATGAAGGGCATCTTCGTGCCCGTCGAAGAGACGGTGGACAGCTTCGAGGAGCTCGTCGAGGGCGGCCTGGACGACCTGCCCGAGCAGGCGTTCCTCAACGTGGGCAACGCCGCCAGCGCCCGTGACAAGGCCGCCCAGTTGCGCTCCGAGGCAGGCAGCTGATGACCCTGGCTGTCGAGGTCGTCTCACCCGAGCGGATCCTCTTCGAGGGTGAGGCCGACATGGTCATCGCCCGCACCGTCGGGGGCGGCGACATCGCCTTCCTCACCGGTCACGCCCCTTTCCTGGGTGCGCTCGAGACCGAGGTCGTGACCATCCGGTCCTCCAAGGGTGACGAGCGCGCCGCGGTGCACGGTGGGTTCATCTCGGTGGCCGGGGACCGTGTGGTGATCCTCTCCGACGTGGCCGAGCTGGCCGGCCAGATCGACGTCGAGCGCGCCCGTCGGGCCGAGGAAGGGGCGCAGGCCGCGGTGCGTGCCGGTGAGGACGTCGAAGCCGACGCCGCCCTGCGTCGTGCCCGGGCCCGGTTGCGGGCCACCGGCACGGGCACTGACTCCAGCCACTGACCGTCCGCCGCGACTGCCGGCACGCGGCTGCTGGTGTGTTCGGTAGGGCGGGTCAGGGCACCTGTAGGCCTTCGATACCTTCCGGGCCTGCGGGCCAGGTCATGTCCAGGCCCCTCAGCGTTTCGACCAGCAGTTGGGCCACGACCAGGTTGCGATACCACTTGCGGTCAGCCGGGATGACGTACCAGGGCGCCCAGTCTGTGGACGTCCGGGAGAGGGCCACCTCGTAGACCCTCTGGTAGGTGTCCCAGTGGTTGCGTTCTCCGATGTCGCCGTGGTTGAACTTCCACCGCTTGTGGGGGTCGTCGACACGGGCCTGGAGGCGTACGCGCTGCTCCTCGTGGGAGAGGTGCAGGAAGCATTTCACGATCGTCACCTGTTCGTCGGCGAGCATCCTCTCGAAGTCGTTGATGTGTCCGTAGCGGCGTTCGATCACTGCGGGGCGGACCAGCCCGTGCACGCGCACGACCAGCACGTCTTCGTAGTGGCTGCGGTTGAACACGGTGATGAAGCCGGCCCGGGGACTGTGGCGGTGCACCCGCCACAGGTAGTCGCGGTCGAGCTCGTGTTCGGTGGGCTTGGTGAAGTTGGCCACGTGAACGCCCAGGGGCCCCACCTCGCGGAAGACCTTGCGTACCGTCCCGTCCTTACCCGAGGTGTCCATCCCCTGTAGCACCAGGAGCACACGATGGCGTTGCTGGGCGTAGAGGAGGTTCTGGAGGTCGGCCAGCTCCTCGGTCAGGCGGGCCATCGTCTCACCGGCACGTTCGCGGCCACCGGAGAAGCCCGACTGGTCCGCTGGGTCGTGTTCGGTCAGGTCCACGGAGGCACCGGGGGCGACGCGGTAGCGCGAGATGTCCATCGGGTGAACACTAGGAGCCATGCCCCGACGTCGCCTGGGTGTGGTCCTGATGGTTCCCGAGCCGGTCCGTCACGAGATCGACGGTCTGCGCCGGGCTCTGGGTGCCCCTGGCCTGGAGCGCATCGCCCCCCACGTGACGCTGGCCCCTCCGGTCAACGTGGCCGAGGCCGACGTGCCACACGGTCTGGAGCTGTTGCGTGACGCGGCCGAGGTGACCGCCCCCTTCGAAGTCGAGTTGGGGCCGGCAGCGACCTTCCATCCCGTGAGCCCCGTGGTGTACCTGGCCGTGGGTGGGCAGACCGCAGCGGTGCACCGGCTGCGCGACAGGGCGTTCAGCCGACCCTTCGGCCGCCGGATCGACCATGCCTTCGTGCCGCACGTGACCCTGGTGGAGGACCTGGCTGCCGACCGTATCGGCGCGGCGCTGACCGCCCTGGCCGACTACCGGACCAGCGTGGTCTTCGACGGGATCCACCTGCTCGAGCAGTACCGCGACGACACCGGTCGGCGGTGGTGGGAGCCGATCGCCGACATGGCCTTCCGGCCCAGGGCCACGGTGAGCCGGGGTCCGCTCGAGATCGAACTGGTGGTGGGCGATCTGCTGGCCCCCGATGTCGCCGCGGCACTCCTCACGCTGGGCACGCACCGCCCCGACCCCCCACCAGCTCGTTCCCGGGGCCTGGTGATCGCCGCCCGCCGTGAACGGGCCGTGGTGGGTGTGGCCGCGGGATGGACCATGGGCCCCTCTTCGGTGCTCGAAGTGGTGGCTGTCGCCGCCCACGCCCGCGGCGAAGGAGTGGGTTCGCACCTCGTGGCCCACTTCGAGTGGGTCTGCGCAGAGCGGGGCGCCGACGAGGTCAGGGCCATCGCCCCTGACGAACCGGCGGTTCTTGCCCTGCTGGCCCGGCGGGGATTCGCGCGCTATCCGAGCCGGACGAGAGAAGCACCCGTGCGCCTGTGGCGCGCCCTGTAGCCTTCCGCCCGTGAGCAAGCCGGTGGTGGTCGCCGACGCCGACCTCCTCTGGCGCACCACCCTGGCCCGGTTGGTGGCGCCCCGCCGCTGCCGTGACGTTCCCTCCCTCAGCGGAGTTTCGGCGGCACTCACCGCCGGTGACGGTGACGGTGACCGCGACGAACCCGTCCTGGTCGTGGTGGGTCCCACGACCAGCGCAGAGGAGGTGGACGCGGGTTCCCTGGTGGAGCTGATGGCAGCCTGGCGTGGCGAGCGGTCGCGCCTGGAGGTGGTGCTGGTCGTGGAGGGGGCGGACCAGGCGCTCGTGACGGCGGCCCAGGCGGCCGGGGTGCTCGACGTGCTGGATGCCAGTGCCGACCCCGACGCGTTGGGTGCCGCGCTCGGAGCGGATCTGGAGACAGCCCTGGGTCGAGGGTCGACCGGTGCCCTCGCCGCTCAGGGCCGGGTCCCGGCGGGCCGGCTGATCGTGGTTACCTCCGCCAAGGGAGGCGAGGGCGTGACCACCTTGGCCGTCAACCTGGCGGTGGCCGCGGCCGGCGACGGTCGGGGCACCGTGGCCCTGGTGGACGGCGACCCGCGCTTCGGGGATGTGGCCCTCGCTCTGGGGCTCCCGCCTCCACCGCTGGGCGATGGTTTCGACGGTCTGGGCGGCGGCGGGTCCAGCGTGCTCGACCTGCTGGTCACCCACGAGTCGAGCGGCCTGGCTGTGCTGGCACCCCCGAGGTCGACGCGTCCGGCGGCCGAGATGGACCCGGGCCGGCTCCTGGAGGTGCTCAGCGCGCTCCAGGGGGTGGCATCGACGGTCATCCTGGACGCGTCGTTCGCCCTGGTGGAGGCGGCGGACCTCCTCGCCTATGCCACCGAACTGATCCTGGTCTCGGATCTGGACGCGACCAGCCTCAAGAACTCGATGGTGGCCGTGCAGGTGCTGGTCCGGGCGGGGGCTCCCGAGGACCTGGTCGACCTGGTGGTCAACCGCGTTCCGGGCGACGGTGAGGGAGCTCCGGCCGGGTTCGGTCCCGAGGAGGCCAGCCGCCTGGTGGGTGTGCCGGTCATCGCCCGGTTGCCCTTGGTCCCCGACGCCTCCGAGCATCAGAATGCGGGGCGGCCCCTCGTGCTGGCCCAACCGGTGGGGAGGTACGCCTCAGCGGTCCGCGAGCTGGTCGCCCGGCTGGTGACCTCGTAGGGCGCGCTTCTCGTGCGGCGGCACTAGTCGAAGTCGACTGCGCTGAAGGTCCGCAGCTTGTCGAGTCGGTGCCAGGAGGCGACACGGCGCACCGTGCCGGTGCGCGAACGCATGACCAGCGACTCGGTGCTGGCCCCGTCGCCGCCGGTAGTGCACTCCCTGGAGCAGCTCGCCGTCGGTGATGCCCGTAGCCGCGAAGAAGCAGTTGTCGCTTCGGACCAGGTCGTCTGTGGTGAGGACGCGACCGAGGTCGTAGCCCGCAGCCAGCGCTGCCTGGCGTTCCTCGTCGTTGCGGGGCCACAGGCGACCCAGGAGTCTGGCCGCCCATGCCCTTCAGCGCCGCCGCGGCGATCACCCCCTCTGGGGTGCCGCCGATCCCGAGGAGGATGTCGGCCCCGGATCGGGCCAGGCGGTGGAGATGGCGCCGGCCACGTCACCGTCGGGGATCAGGCGAATGCGCGCACCCGTGGAGCGGATCTCGGCGACGAGGTCGTCGTGGCGGGCACGGTCGAGGATCACCGCGGTGACGTCGCGAACGCTGGTGCCCTTGGCGTCTGCCACGGCCCGGAGGTTCTCGGTGGGAGAGGCCTGGTGAGGTCGATCGCGGCCGGCGGCGTCGGGACCGACGGCGATCTTCTCCATGTAGACGCAGGGGCCGGGGTCGAACATGGAGCCGCGCTCGGCCACGGCGATGACCGACAGGGCGTTGCCCCGTCCCAGAGGTGTCAAGCGTGGTGCCGTCGATCGGATCGACGGCTATGTCGCACGCCGGAGGCGTGCCGTCGCCGATGCGCTCGCCGTTGTAGAGCATCGGGGCTTCGTCCTTCTCGCCCTCGCCGATGATCACGATGCCGTCCATGGGAACCGATTGCAGGACCACCCGCATGGCGTCGACGGCGGCCCCGTCGGCGCCTTCCTTGTCGCCCCGACCCATCCACCGGGAGGCGGCCAGGGCCGCGGCCTCGGTCACCCTGACCAGGTCCAGGGCCAGGTTGCGTTCGGGCACTTCCATCTCTCCGTCAGACATCCCGGCACCCTACTTAGCGCGCCGCCCGCACGCCTGTAGTGTGCCCGCCGTGGCCAAGCACCATGACCTTCCACTCGTGGCTCAACGCCCTTCAGGGCAAGACCCAGAGTCCGTCGCATCATCGGTGGCCAGAGGCATGGCGTCGACGCTCCTACCCGCCGGGGGCGAGGAGTGGATCGACGGCGAGCCGGCCCAGTGAACCCCTCACCGAGTTCGATTTCGACTCCTGGCCCGTCCAAGCTCGCCTCGGCTCTCGAGCAACAGCTCCAAGAGCGCAACATGGAGCACCTCTGGCGGGGCCACCGGCTCATCGTCGCCAGCTATCTGGAGACGACCGTCGACGATCTGCTCGACGACCTGACCGCGGACGGCGCGGCCTGGCCACGGCAGGCGGGTGACGACAGGTGCGGGCGGCACGGTGGTGCTCCGCTTGTGGCGGCGAGTTCGTGTCGCGGCATCGAGGCAGTGCCCCGACTGCGGTATCCCCTGGTCGACGAGGCTCCGGCCCCGGTCAGCAAGAGTCGAGCCCACCACGACGCTACGACCTCTCGGACTGGTCCCCCGAGTCGCGCGTACATCCTCAGCCACCAGCTGGCCGGGCGAGTGGCCGCTCTTCGCCGTATGTGGCGGCATGCCTTGGGGACAGCGGTCGCTCACCACGGTGGTCCGCCGCCAGCGTTGCCCCACGCGTGGGACGGCACCACGCTGGTCGTGCGTGAACGCGGACCGGCATCGGTCGAAGCCATGATGGCCGGAGTCGAGAGCCGCCGTCGATCTGTCGCTCGATCCCGAGCTCGACAAGCTCGCCTACGACGTCGACGACATGAGCGACGAGAGCCTCACCGCGCTGCTCCAGGCCCTGGTCAACGGCCGCGTTCCTCACGAGCTGAGCGACGACGGCGAGCTATTCGTGCACGAGGCCGACGAGGCGCCGTCGAGCGTCTGCTCGACGGCATCGACTTCCCCGATGCGTTGCCCGCGCAGCAGAGTGCTGACCTCGCCGATCCCGACGACGGGCTGGTGGCCCAACGGGTCCTCTCTGATCTCTTCGAGGCGTGCGACCGTCTGGTGCACGATGCCCACAACGCCGATGCCATCCTCGCGTTGGTGAAGGGGGCCGATCGCATCGAGGAGCTGGCGGTTCCCTTCGGGTTCGACCGGACAGGGATGGGCTCGGTACTCATCGACGAGTGGTCGCGGCCCTTCGAGAGCTGCTCGAAACCGACGGTGAGCTCGACGATCGACGGCGCCACCGAGCAGGCTGACGAACCCTGCGCGAGGCCTTGCGCTCGCTGGTGTAGGTGCAGTGCACCTCGCGGAGCTGGAGTACTTCCACTCTCGGGCCATCGCTCCCACGCGTCGGGTCGCGCTCGGCGACAGCACCCTGCCGTGCGATCCGGCCCCGGGCTACGGCGGCATCCTGCTCGGCTGTGTGGTGGCCGACGGCGTCAAGAGGGTCGACGACGACGACATCGCCGAGCTGACCCGGCTCTCCCGAGAACTCGAGGAGGGACGGCGGGTGCCCCAACCCCGACTCCGGTTCCGGTTCCAGGTCGACCGGGTCGGGCTCCTTCGCTCCCGGGTGCGGCTCGTCCGTAGCGGCAACGCGCTCACGCCCTCTTCGACGACGACATGGGTCTTCCCGCCCAGCGGGTACTCGCCGCGTTCTACGCGGCCAGCAAGTTGCCCGAGGCGCCGAGGGCACCGTGTTCGCCGCCATCCGACGGGCGCTGCGCTGGCAAGGGCCGGTGTCCCGGCCCTGTTCGCCGGCCTCGCCGGGGCCGGTGGCGGGTCAGCTCCTGTCGGTGGTGGCGATGGACGATCCCGTGGGGTGGGCCCTCGATCTCTCGGCTTCGACAACATCGTCCTCGATGGTCTCGATGGCCGCCCCCTCCTCGACCAGGGTGAGGTGGTGGCCCGCTTCCGGCGCCTCTCCGTGGGCCCACCCCGACCACGGCGGCGACGCCACGCCGCCGCGCAGCGGATCGCCGACCTGCGGGAGGCCCGCCGCATCCTGTTGGCCGTCTGACGATGCCCACAGCCGGCGCGCTGCTGCTGACCCCCGGGGCCGGAGCGAATCGGGATCACGCCACCCTGGTCGCCGTCGACGACGGGCTCCGCATCCCGGTCGAGCGGGTCGACTTCCCCTATCGCATCGCCGGCAAGCCGCGCCCCCGACCGTGCGCCTGTCGCCGTGGCCCACCTGTGGGAGGCGGCGGCCGCGGTGGTGGCCGACCGACATTCCGGGCGAACCGGCTGGTGCTCGGTGGTCGCTCCTACGGGGGCCGGATGTGCTCGATGGCGGTGGCCGAGGGTCTTCCGGCGGCGGGTCTGGTGCTGCTCAGCTATCCGCTCCATCCACCCGGCAAGCCCGAACGGCTCCGCACCGAGCACTTCCCCGATCTGCACGTGCCGTGCCTGTTCGTGTCGGGTCGCAGGACCCCTTCGGGTCGCCCGACGAACTGCACCGGGAGACGGCGGCCATCCCCGGGCCGGTGGAGCTGGTGTTCGTGGGCGGCGGCCACGATCCCCGTGACCACGCGGGAGTCGCAGCGGCAGTGGCGGCCTGGGTGTCACGCCTTCGCTGAGCTGTGCGGTGGCGGCCCGGGTGGTCCTGCGACCTCAGGGGTTCACGAGCACGGGGACGCCCACGGGAAGCACCGGCACGAGCTGTTCGATGTCCTCGTTGCGCATGCGTATACAGCCGTGGGAGACCTTGGTTCCGATCAGCTCCGGCTGATTGGTGCCGTGGATGCCGAGCTGGCCCGGTCCGCCGTTGAAGGACTCCATCGCGTCCGAGAAGCCCGACAGCCCGTAGGCGAAGGTGCCGTAGGGGCCGTTCGGGTCGGGGGTTGGAGCAGCTCGGTGGTGAAGTAGAGGCCGCCGGGGGTCGGTGTGTTGTCCGCGGCCACGGCGATGTCGGCCCCCAGGAAGGGCTGGTTGCCGTCGAACACCTCCAGGCGGAATGCCGAGAGATTCACCTCGATGCGCCACCGGTGCCGGCTCACCTCGACGTCGCGGACGGGCACGAAGCCGGTGCTGCCGTTGGGTCGTACCGGCAGGTAAACCTCGAGCCACTCGTCGTCCACCGTCTGCTTCACCAGGAGCACCAGCGACTGGGTCCCGATCCAGGGATTCGGCAGGGTGCGTGCGACCGAGCCGTCCGGCGAGTCGTAGATGGGTTGCGCGCCTTCGACCAGTGAGGTGGCCACCTCGTGGGTCAGGCCGTCGTCGGCGGTGGTGGGCGGGGCCGGTGCGGCCGTCGAGGTCGGGGGCGTGCTGGCCCCAGCCCCCGGACCGGTCGCTTCGCCGTCGGCTACCAGGCGCGGACCCTCGCCTCCTGACGAGCAGGCCACCGCCGTCAATGCTGCGGCCACCAACATGGCCACCAGTGCCACGGGCCGATGCGGCATGGCGGGTCGGGGGCCGGTGGGCGCGCTCAGCATCGTGGCGGGATGCTACCTGGAGAGCGGGGTCTCTCCGGCGCGACGCGGGTCGCCCTCGTCTCCTCGGGGACGCTCGGGCCCCGGGGTCGACCCTGCGTCGTGGGCCAGGTGGGGGTCGTCGGGAATCGGGATCCCGCGGAGAACCGCATCTTCGGGGTTGAGGTCCTCCAGCTCCTGGTGGGCCGTCTCGGGATAGAAGACGAGCACCAACAGGGCCAGCAGAGCCGGCCCCAGGGCCAGAGCGGTCATGGCCGGACCGAACCCGCCCCAGCGATCCGACAGATAGCCGGCTGCGAAGAGACCTGTCACCGAGCCCGCCACACCGAGGGTTGTGATGAGGCTGTTGGCCCGACCCCGGAGGCTGGTGGGGAACAGTTCGGGACCGTACACGCCCAGGGCTGGCACCACCGCAGCCCCGAGGAGGGCCCCGCTCACAGACCAGGCCCACATCGGCCATCCCACCACGTTGTACATGACCACGGTGGCGCCCACGCCCCCGACCAGTCCCACCGAGCCGACCAGACGCCGGCCCCGGACGTCGGCGAGCTTGCCGCCGATCACGATGCCCAGACCACCGGGCAGGTTGGTGGCCACCTGGAACACGGTGATCTGCCAGGCCGCGAACTGGCGTTCGTCGCGGAGGAACTCGTTGAAGAACTGCGAGGCGGGTGCGAAGAAGATCTGACCGAGCAGAGCCGAGGCGGCCAGAAGCATCAGGCGTTGTTGGTGGGTGCGGCGGGCTTGGGGGTGGCACCGGCCACGTCGTCGACTTCGGTGGTCTCGGCACGCGAGAAGCGCTGGGACTCGGGGAGGTGCCGGCCCAGGTACCGCACGACCAGGAGACCCGGGAGGGGGACCAGGAAGAGGATGCGCCATGCGTCGGGATCCAGGTCGGCCAGGGGGAGGAGCCAGAGCACCATCCCGGCTCCGAGGGCGCCGGACATGGCCATCACGCTCACGGCGTAGGCCCGTGAGCTGGCGGGCATCTCCTCGACCGCCATGATCCCGAGCAGCACGCCCGCGGCGGTGGACAGGCCCCGGGAAACGGTCTGGCTGACCCCGAACCAGACCAGGTCGGGCGCCAGCGCGGTGGTGGCCGAGGCCACGCAGCCCAGGCCAAGGGCGAGCAGAAGCATCTGTCGACGTCCCCGCCGGTCGGCCAGGGCCGAGACCACCAGGGCCACCACCACGCCGACGCGCACGGCGGCCAGGGTTGCACCCTGCTGGGTGTCGGAGGCGCCGAACTCGTCGGCCGCGAAGGTGATCGTCTGGGTGAGCAGCGTGCCGAGGTACCCTGCGACCACCGCCAGCCCGCACAGCAGCCCCAGCACCTAGGAGGCCCGGGCGGTCAGCCGGTCCGGTGGGGACCACCAGGGCAGTCCCCCCGCTCCGGCGGCCCAGGGGACCCAGCGCCTTGCGGACCACGCCCCGGAACATCCACCCGAAGACGGGGATGGCCAGGCGGAAGTCGACCTGCTCGTGCACCCGGTCGCGGTCCTCGCCCAGCGGCTCGTGGGTGACCGTCCGCTCGTAGTCGTCGAACGGTCCCTCGACCAGCCCGAACCGGCCGGGACCCTCTGCTGACCTCCAGGACGAGGTCGTCGCGCGGGGTCAGTACGAGGGCCAGCTCCTCTGGCGTGGCCTCGTAGGTGTGCCGAGTGTGGTCACCTTCCCCCTCGCGTTCGGCGCCATACTTGCACCGATGGAGCGCCTGATCGTGCGACCGAGCGGCCCCCTGCGAGGGCACCGTGCCGATCGCCGGGGCCAAGAACTCGGTGCTCAAGCTCCTGGCGGCCACGACGCTGGCCGAGGGCACCTATCGTCTGCGCAACGTCCCCCGCATCGCCGACGTGGACTGGATGGGCGAGCTGCTCGACGTCGATGGGCATGACCGGCCGCGCTGGGTCGGTGCCGGACGAGCTCGGATCGACTGCGCCGGCCGACGTCCTGCCCGAGGCGCCCTACGAGCTGGTCGAGCGGATGCGGGCCTCGATCGTGGTGCTGGGCCCGTTGCTGGCCCGGTTCGGCCGGGCCCGGGTGGCGCTGCCCGGCGGCGACGACTTCGGCCCCCGGCCCATCGACATGCACCTGGGCGCGCTCGAGCAGCTCGGCGTCGAGCTTCGAGACGGCGCACGGCTACATCGAGGCCCGGGCCGACCGGGCTGCACGGCACCCGGATCCTGCTCGAGTTCCCCAGCGTCGGGGCCACCGAGAACACGCTCATGGCCGCGGTGCTGGCCGAGGGAACGACCGTCATCGACAACGCCGCCCGCGAGCCCGAGATCGCCGACCTGGCCGCCTTCCTCAACCGCATGGGCGCCAGGATCCTGGGTGCGGGCAGCTCCACGATCATGATCGAGGGCGTCGACGAGCTGGCACGCCGTCGAGCACACGGTCGATCCCCGACCGCATCGAGGCGGCCACCTACCTGGCCGCGCTGGGCGTCGCCGGCGGCGAGCTGACGCTCGAAGGTGCCCGCCCTGACCACATGGACATGCTCGTCCAGAAGCTCGGCGACATGGGCATGCGGATCTCGCCCGACAGTGCCGGGCTGTGGGCCATGGCACCGGGCCGACTCGAGGCCGTCGACGTGTCGACGCTGCCCTACCCGGGGCTGGCCACCGACTACAAGCCGTTGTTCGTGGCCATGCTGGCCACCGCCGACGGGGTCGGAATCGTCACCGAGAACCTCTTCGCCGGGCGCTTCCGCTACGTCGACGAGCTGGTGCGCATGGGCGCCGACATCCGCACCGAGGGCCATCACGCCGTGGTGCGCGGTCGTGAACGGCTCTCGGGAGCGCCGGTGCGGGCCCCCGACATCCGAGCCGGGGCCGCGCTGGTGGTGGCCGGACTGCGGGCCGAGGGCGAGACGGTGGTGTCCGACGCCCACCACCTCGACCGGGGCTACGAGGACTTCGGCGACAAGCTGCGGGCGGTGGGCGCCGACGTCGACGCCAAGGGCTGACCCGGCCCGTCGACACCAATACCGGAGTCCTCAACGAACACCGGGGTCCGTGGGTGGCCCGGCGTCCGTGGGTGGCCCGGCGTCCGTGGGTGGCCCAGATTCAGGGTGTGGAACCGGGTCGGGGAATTCGTCGCCGGCCCCCGTCGCGCCGGCCCCCGTCGTGCCGGCCCCGGTCGTGCCGGCCCCGGTCGTGCCGACCCCGGTCGTGCCGACAGTGCCCGGGGAGTGCTCGATCCGTCCCTCGGCGTGCGCCTGGGCCCGGCGGTTGGCCAGCCACAACAGGCCGGCGAAGGCGGCGACGGGCGTGGCCACGAGCAGGAACTCGTCCCAGCCACCCTGGTGAGCCAGGATCACCCCCCGAGTCTCGTCGCCGCCCGGCGGCGCGCCCAAGCCGCAGGTGGGGTGGGGCCGCACCCGCCCGGTAGCATGCGATGCGTGCGCGAGAAGGTCGCAGCTGTCATCGAGGTGATCCGGCCCGCCATCCAGGCCGACCACGGCGACATCCACCTGGTGGACGTCGACGAGTCCACCGGCGTCGTCCAGGTCGAGCTGGTTGGAGCCTGCGTCACCTGCCCGGCATCCAACCAGACCCTCAAGGCCGGGATCGAGCGCATCCTGACGCGACCGGGTCGAGGGGGTGACCGAAGTGGTCAACGTCGGCGAGACGGTGGCCGAGTTCAACGAGACCGCCGTCAGCCTCTGATCCGTGACCTCCTCGGCCGTGCTCCGGGTCGCCTCGCCGGACGAGCTCCTGGCGGCGGCCGGCGAAGGTGACCGGCGTGCCCTGGCGCGGATGCTGTCGGTGGTCGAGCAGGGCGGAGCCGCGGCCCGGGAGCTGGCGAGGGTCGTGCACCCGCTGGGGGGCGGGGCGGCCACCGTCGGCATCACCGGTGCCCCCGGGGCAGGCAAGTCCACCCTGGTCAGCGCCCTGGTGAGTCGCCTGCGCGCCGGAGGTGACCGGGTGGCGGTGCTGGCGATCGACCCGTCGTCACCCTTCTCCGGGGGCGCGATCCTGGGCGACCGCATCCGCATGGACGAACATGCCCTCGACGAGGGCGTGTTCATCCGATCGATGGCCACCCGCGGTCACCTCGGCGGCCTGGCCCTGGCCACCCCGCAGGCCATCCGGGTCCTGGACGCGGTCGGGTACACCTGGATCCTCGTCGAGACCGTCGGGGTCGGGCAGGTCGAGGTGGAGGTGGCGGGGGCCGCTGACACGACCGTGGTGGTGGTGAATCCGGGCTGGGGTGACGCCGTCCAGGCCAACAAGGCCGGCCTCATGGAGGTGGCCGACCTGTTCGTGATCAACAAGGCCGACCGGCCCGGCACCGGGGACACCCGCCGCGACCTCGAGCAGATGCTGGAGCTGTCGAGTCTCGCTGACGGGTGGCGCCCACCGATCGTGGCCACCGTGGCCACCGAGGCTTCCGATCCCGGTATCGATGAGCTGCGCTCCGCGCTCTCGGCCCATCGCCGGCATCTGGAGGTCTCGGGCGAGCTGGACCGCCGCCGTGCCCGTCAGGTTGCCGAGGAGCTCCAGTGCATCGTCGTGGAGCGGCTCCACGCCCGTGCCCTGTCCCTGGGTGCTGCCGTGGACCGCGATGCGCTCGAGCGCCAGGTCCGGGAGCGCCGGCTGGATCCGTGGTCGGCCGCCGACCAGGTCCTGGGCGACCTGGCCTGATCGGCGGCCTGCGGCAGACCCCCGTGGCGTTCCCAGTTGGTAGGGCACCGGCTAGCGTGCCGGCCGTGGAAACACCATTGGTGCACGGGGAGCGCCGCGACGACGGCGTGGTGGTGCTGACCCTCGATCATCCCAAGGTCAACGCCCTCAGCCAGGCCCTGCTGGACGAGTTGCGAGCGCACATCGACGGCCTGCGCCACCAGATCGACACCGGGGACACGGAACCTCCCGGAGCCCTGGTGGTCACCGGCGGATCCCGGATCTTCGCCGCCGGGGCCGAGATCACCGAGTTCGGCGGTCCCGCCGAGGCGGCCTCGGTCGCGGCTTCGTTCCGGGCAGCGCTCGACGCGGTCGGCATCCTTCCCGCGGGTGACCATCGCCGCCATCAGCGGGTACGCGTTCGGGGGTGGGTGCGAGCTGGCCCTGGCCTGTGACTTGCGGGTGGCTTCCTCACGGGCCCGGATGGGCCAGCCCGAGATCCTGCTCGGCATCATCCCCGGCGGAGGTGGCACCCAGCGCCTGGCCCGCCTGGTGGGCCCGGCCCGGGCCAAGGACCTGATCTGTTCGGGTCGCCAGGTGGGCGCCGACGAGGCTCTGGCCATGGGTCTGGTCGATCGTGTGACGCCTCCTGAGGACGTCCTCGGGGAGGCCGTCGCCTGGGCCGCCGAGTTCTCCCGGGGGGCCGTGGCCGCCCAGGCGCTGGCCAAGCGGGCCATCGACGCCGGCCTCGATCCCACCTGGCGGCCGGCCTCGACCTGGAGGCCGCCTGCTTCGTGGAGGTGTTCGCCACCGACGACGCCGCCATCGGCGTGACGAGCTTCCTGGAACACGGGCCGGGCAAGGCCCTGTTCACCGGGCGCTGAGCCCCTCGGGTCGGCGCCCTCGCGAGGTCACCTCGCTCAGCTGAGCCCGGACAGCATCAGGGCGTTGTCGATGATCCCGAGGTGTGTGTAGGCCTGGGGTGGTTGCCCAGCGGGCGCCCGCTGAGGGGGTCGTGCTGCTCGGAGAGCAGACCGGTGGGGCCGGCAAGAGCGATGAGCTGGTCGAACAGCGAACGGGCATCTGCGTCGCGACCCGACGAGGTGGTAGGCGTCCACCAACCACGAGGTCATCAGGTGGAACCCGCCCTCGTTGCCGGGGAGCCCGTCGTCACCCAGGTAGCGGTACACGGTGGAATCGTGGCGCAGCTCGCGCTCGACCGAGGCGACGGTGCCCAGGAAGCGCTCGTCGTCAGGTGCCAGCGAGGCCGGCCAGGCCCACCGCCAGGCTGGCCGCGTCCGCGTCGGTGCCGTCGTAGGCCGCCGTGAAGGCTCCGACCCCGGTCTTGTAGCCGTGGGTGAGCACGTCCTCGGCGATCGTGTCCCGGAGCTCGGCCCAGGATGGGTCGATGCTGTTCACGAATCGGGGGGCCACCGCGATCGCCCGGTCGACGGTGGCCCAGCACATCACCTTCGAGTACACGTGGTGCCGGGGCGGCTTTCGGATCTCCCAGATGCCGTGGTCGGGTTCGTGCCAGCGTTGGGCCACCGCGTGCTACGAGCGCCTGGACGACCTGCCAGTGGCGGCCCGACATCGGGGCCTCGCGCTCGGCCAGCAACCAGACCAGGCGGGCGACCGGGCCGGCCACGTCCAGCTGCACCTGGCGGTCGGCAGCGTTGCCGACGCGCACCGGACGGCTGCCTGCGTAGCCGGCCAGCTCGGTGATCTCGGCCTCGGGCGGGAGATGGCGGCCGGTCACCGAGTACAGCGGGTGGATCCGGTCATCGGGATCCCGGTCCGTCGAGCAGGCGCAGCACCCAGTCGAGGAAGTCCATGGCCTCGTCCTGGATGCCCAGGCGGACGAGCGAAGACGCGGCCATCGCGGCGTCGCGCAGCCAGCAGTAGCGGTAGTCCCAGTTCCGCACGCCGCCGATGTGCTCGGGCAGGCTGGTGGTGGCCTGCGGCCACGATCGCCCCGGTGGGCCCGTAGCACAGCGCTCCGCAGGGTGAGCGCTGATCGACGGACCAGCTCAGACGCTACGGCCGGGAGCTCGAGCTGACCCGCCCAGTCGCTCCAGAACCGGTCGGTGGCCTCGCGCCGGCTCTCCTCGCCCACAGCCTCGGGGCCCGATGCTGGCCGTCCCGCACCGGAACTCGAGCACCACCGGCCCCCCGCTGAGGTCGATCTCGGCCTGGGCTGTCTGGTGCATCCCGTCGTCCTCGACGACCCAGCGCACGCCAGGCGACCGCAACGCCATGAGGTCTGCCGCCCCGAGCACTTCCAGGCCATCGGGGTGGACCTCCAGTCGGGTCGCCGAGCGGCCGAAGTCCAGGCGGGGGGCGAAGGTGACCTGAGCCGTGCCCCTTCCTTCGATGACACGTACGAGATCGCTCCGTCCGGCCAGGCGCCCCGGGCGACCGCGGCTGCAGTCCAGGTAGTCGGTCACCGTCAGGGTGGTCCATGTCGTCTGCAGGCGCATGGTGTCGGCCACGTAGTGCTGCCCTGTCGGCGGGGCGGTGCCCACGGGTCGCACGGCGAAGAAGCCCGCAGAAGGCCCCCCGACCAGCTCGGCGAATATGGCGGCCGAGTCGACGCGGGGAACGCACATCCAGGTGATACGGGCATCGGGGGTCACGAGAGCGAGGGTGCGTTGATCCGAGAGCATGGAGTACGCGAGGATGGGGACAGCGGCCGATCCCGCCAGCCACTCGCGCCGCGAGCTCGCAGAGGGAGGCCAGCAACTCGGCGACCGCCACGGTGTCGTCGACCCGGAAGGCGGCCGCCGACGGAGTGTCACCACCCGTACCGCTCGAGGCACCGCCGACCTTGACACCCGACGTCGGGTCCCTGGAGGGTGGCGAAGGCGTCCTCGTCGGTGATGTCGTCGCCGATGAACAGCACCGCCTTGGCGCCGACCTGGTGACGGATGCGCTCGAGGGCGATCCCCTTGTCGGTGTCGACGAGCATCAGTTCGCACGACCTTGGAACCGTGACGGACGGTGACGCCCTCCCAGCGGCCGGGTCCGGCGTCGATCTCGGCCAGCGCGGCAGCGGCCACGTCGGGGTCGCACGCCCGGTAGTGGAAGGCGACGGCGACCGGCTTCGTTTCGACGTATGAACCCGGGGTGCGTGCCGAGAGGGCCAGCAGTTCGACCCGGAGGTCGTTGCGGCGGCGCTGGGTCTCGGGAGCCAGCTCGCGGTGGAAGCCGACGTCGAACTCGCTGCCGTGGCTGCCCACGAGGTGGATCTCGGTCGGCAGGCGGCTGAGCGCCGCCAGATCGCGCAGCGAGCGGCCCGAGATCACCGCCACGTCGGTCTGGGGCAGGTTGGCCAGCGTCCGCAGGGCGATGACGGTCTCGCGGCGGGGCGTGGCCTTCATGGGATCGTCCACGATCGGGGCGATCGTGCCGTCGTAGTCGCAGGCGACGAGCAGCTCCGGCACACGCGCCAGGACGGTGAGCTGTTCGTCGAAGGCGGTCGGGAACGGGGCCCGTGAGCGTAGCGGCCGACTCGTTGGCCCCGTCCGTGGCGGTAGGGTCCGACTTGCACAGGACGTCCAGATCTGTTACCGCCACGACGGATCGCCGGGCCGGAGTGCGGTGCCAGCGGTGCGACCCGACCAATCTGCCCTGACTGCATGCGCCAGGCATCGGTCGGCTTCCACTGCCCCCAGTGCTCGAAGGGATCCCGGGCCGGGTCGTCTCGGGTACCCAGCTGCGACGCCGGTGGTCCCAGCCGGTCGTCACCCAGGTGCTGATCGCGCTGAACCTCACCGTCTTCGTGGTGGTCCAGCTCGTGGCGGTGCATGAGCGGTCGTCGGCCTGTCGGACCTCGAAATCGCTTCGCCCTGCTGGGCAGCCTGCCTTGGTGGATGGCCGCGTCAGGCCGGCTGATCGTGCCGGCGGGAGTGGGCGAGATGGTGGGGGTCGCCCACGGCGAGTGGTAGCGGCTGTTGACCGGGGCCTTCCTCCACGGCGGGCTCCTGCACCTGGGCTTCAACATGTATGTGTTGTGGATCCTGGGCCCCCAAATCGAGCAGCTTTTGGGCCGAGGGGCCTTCCTTGCCATCTACGGCGTCTCGCTGCTGGCCGGATCGTTCGGGGCGTTGCTCATCGATCCCTTCGTTCCCACCGTGGGCGCCTCGGGGGCGATCTACGGGCTGTTCGGTGCGGCCGTGGTGCTCCAGCGCCGCCAGGGGATCAACCCGCTCTCGTCGGGACTCGGGATGATCGTGGGCATCAACCTGCTCCTGACCTTCGCCATCCCCGGCATCTCCATCGGCGGTCACCTCGGAGGCCTGGCAGGGGGCGCTCTCGCGGGAACGATGGTGATGGAGGCCATGACCCGCCGCCAGCCGGCTCTGGCCTGGCTCGGCTGTTCCGGTCTCGGCCGCGGCCTGCTTCTGGGCGCGATGTGGGCTGCGGAGCAGGCTTGGGCCACTCTGGAGCCCGTGCTCGAGTTCTGAGTGGTCCGGCCCGCACCGGAACCCCCGCTGACCTATGCTCGCCGGGAAGGCCCGCAACTGCCGGGGCGACCCCGGGCCAACCAAGGAGGGCGGCGCCATGAGCCATCTGGACGAGCTCAAGGAACTGGCCGCCAAGGTGCTGGTCCGCGGCGAGCAGGTCGTCGCCGCCGCAGACGTGGTCTATGCCGGCAAGGTCAACCTCCACCAGCCTCGCGCCGCGGGATGGTCGATCGCGGTCACGTCGAGGCACAGCTGGCCGCTGGCGAGGCCCTGGCCGGGCGCTACGGCGAGCGTCCGGGTGCAGCCTTCCCCTCTGCCAGCCAGATGGCTCTGGTGCTCACCGATCGTCGCCTGTTGTGCTGGAGCCGGGGTGGGCTGCGGGGAAAGCCCAAGGCTTTCATCGGCGAGGTGCCCCTCGACGCGATCGGCACGGCGCGATACGACAGCAAGGGACGCCTGACCGTGCAGATGCTCTCGGGCTGGGAGGTCCACCTCGACCTCACCGGTTCGGGTGAAGCCGCAGACTTGGTGCGTGGCCTGACCCGCGCCGTCGGTGACGGTCGGTCGCCCTCCCCTGACCCTCGTGCGGCCGACGCCTAGATCTCTGGGGGCTGCGCCCCCACGCCACCCCGCTGACGATCGGGATGCTTCGGACGCCGGCGGGCTCGCTGGCGGTCGCGCCGCCATGCGGGGCCTGCCGCATCGCGAACGAGTTCAGGGGCGCAGCTGCTGGGTGGCGTCCTCGGGAGCGACCAGGTTGATCATCACACCGGTCCCCTGTTCGAAGCCAGCCACCGACGTCAGCCGGGGGAACACGTGCACGTGCCAGTGGAAGGGGATGTCCTCGTGGTGGGGTGCGAGGTGGAAGACGATGTTGTACGCGACGTCGCCTGCCACCTCGGTGAGCCGGTGAAGCACATCACGCAAGGCCTGACCCACTGCTACCAGGTCGCGGGGTGCGGACCGGGCCAGGTGGGCCTCGTAGGTGGTGGGCAGGACGAGCAGCTCGTAGGGCGTACCGCTCCAGTACGGGCATGACGACCACCCTGCCGGTGTCGAGCACGACCCGGCAGCCGCGGCCCGTTCCTCTTCGACGGTGGCGCACAGCAGGCACGTCCTCGTGGGAGTCGAAGCCGCGCAGCTCGTCGCTGATCTCGCCGGGGACGAACGGAATCCCGAGGAGCTGGCCGTGGGGGTGCTCGAGCGACGCACCTGCTTCGCGCCCGTGGTTGACGATGGCCTGGGTGTACTGGACCGAAGAGTAACGGGCGTGGTCCTCGATGCGGTCCCGCAGTGCCGCCATCACCAGGGCCGCCTGCCGGTCGTCGAGGTCACCCCAGCCCCGCTTGTGGTCGGGCGACAGCACCAGCACCTCGTGGACGCCGCTGCCGGGAGCCTGTCGCCAGACGGGTCCCAGGTCGCCGACCTGGAGCGGATCGGTGCCGGCGAAGGCGGGGTACAGGTTGGGTACCACCCGCACCACCCAGCTGCCACCGGGCGCGTAGGTCTCCAGCGCCGGAGGTGTCTCTTCCTCGTTGCCGGGGCAGAAGGGGCAGGGCAGGTCGGGCTCGGCCTCCACGGGCAGTGAGCGGGGGGCGAAGTCGGTCGGTCGGGCCGAGCGGTCGCCGGCGATCGTGACCCAGCGGCCGGTGAGCGGGTTCCAACGGAGCTGGCTCACCGGTACGTCCTCATGTGTTCACCCAGTCGGGCACGGCGCAACGCTAGCGGCTGGACGCCGCCACACAGAGACGTGGCGGTCCCGGCTCCCCTCCCAGGCGTCTTCGTTCCAGTCCTGCCACCGGTGCTCGAGTACGAGGCCCGCCGCGACCGTCCAGCCGTCGAGGTCGGCCGGATCGAGCAGGCGTAGCGCCCATGGCCGGAGTCGCGGCACGCCGGCCGACAGGTCGATCTGCTGGCCGATCACCCGCTGTTCTACAGGCTTGTGGTCCACGGCGTGGAGGACCAGCCTGTCGGCGTCCATTCGACCGACGCCCAGGGAGGTTCCCGGCGGGGAGTCAGGGTCGGGTAGAGCCAGGTCGGCGACCAGGCGGCCGCCCGGGGCGAGCAGAGCCGCTGCCTTCCTCACGCATGCTTCGGCGGCACCAGCCTCGACGAGGTTGGCCAGGGTGTTGCGGGAGGTGACCACCAGGGGAAGTGAGGCCGAACCTGAGAAGGGGAGTCGCCGCATGTCGGCCTGCACCGCCAGGACCCTCGGTGCCGGGGCCTCAGCGTGCCCGGCCGTCCCCCCAGGCGGAGGTGGTGACCCAGGCGGTCCAGCATCTCCCCCGACACGTCCAGAGCCACGACGGTCACACCGCGGGCGGCCAGGGGTCGGGCGAGGCGCCCGGTGCCCACGCCCAGCTCCAGGGCGGGGCCCGGCCCGGCCCAGCGGGTGAGGTGGTCGACGATGCCGTCCAACTCGGTGTCGGGTGGGTACCACTCGTCATAGACGTCGGCGTAGGCGTCTCCGTAGGCGGAGGGGTTCTCGGCCAGTGGGTCCGGCACCTGACCAGGATGGCATGCCCGTCACGAACCGGGAACAGGATCGACACGGGGGATCGGTAACCCCAGGCTCCGCGTGGCGGGTCCAAGTTCGTGCACCCATCGGGGTGCGTACCGCAACCGGAAGGAGCATCTCATGTACACCTTCGCCGTCGTCGCACTTCTCAGCCTGGCGGTCCTCAAGCTGGTGGACGCGCTGGTCTTCTACACGGGGGACCGGGATCCGGGCCCCATGCGCTCGCTGCTCACCTTCGCCGTGGCCCTGGGAGGTGTGTGGGTCCTCGACTACGACATGTTCGCCGCATGGGCCGTTTCCCTGCGCTCGGAGGAACTGGCCGTCTGGGCCACCGGCTTCGTGGTCGCGGGAGGCACCGTGGCCTGGCGGGCGCTGTTCGGATACCTGACCCATGACCGTGCCACCGCCGACGAGACGCTCGGCGCCAGCCCCATGCTCAAGAAGGTCGCCTGAACTTCGGGTTGCCCGATGAGCCGATGACTCGGGGTGGGGTGGCATCGTCTCCCGTCCAGGTAAGACTGGCGGGATGATCCCACCCCACCCCACCGGGGCCAACCTGGATCACGTCTACCTGGATCACGCGGCCAGCACGCCCGTGCGTCCCGAGGTGGCCGAGGCGATGGCCCCGTTCCTCGCGGACTGCTTCGCCAACCCCTCGGGTGGCCACCGTCAGGCGCGCGCCGCCCGCCAGGCGGTCGACCAGGCCCGGGAGCAGGTTGCAGAAGCGCTGGGAGCCGAACCCGACGAAGTCGTCTTCACCAGCGGCGGGACTGAGGCCGACAACGCTGCCGTCTTCGGGGTGCACCGGGCCCGGGGAGGCTCGGTGCCCCCGGCGCGTACCGACGCCCCGGTCGCTGGCCACGATGAGTCCACGCCCACCGGTCCGGGAGAGGGAACGATCCTGTGCTCGGCCATCGAGCATCCTGCGGTGCGGGCGCCGGTCGCGCTGCTGGGTGGGAGCACCATCCCCGTCGACGAGTTCGGCGCGGTGGCTCTCGACGCCCTGGCGTCGATGCTCCACCCCGACGTGCACCTGGTGTCGGTCATGCTGGCCAACAACGAGGTTGGCACCGTCCAGCCGCTGCGAGCCGTCGCCACGCTCGTCGCCGAGCAGGCTCCTCGAGCGGTGGTCCACACCGATGCCGTTCAGGCGGTCGCCTGGCTGGACGTCGCCCGCCTCGCCCGTCCGGCCCACCTCGTCAGCATCAGCGCCCACAAGTTCGGGGGACCCAAGGGAAGCGGTGCTCTCGTAGTGCGGGCCGGAACTCCCTGGGCGGGCCTACTGGTGGGCGGCGGCCAGGAACACGGACGCCGGGCAGGGACCCACAACGTCGCCGGGATCGTGGGGCTGGCCACCGCGCTGGTCGCCACCGTGGCCGAGCGGACCGACACCGTCGAACGGGTCGGAGCCATGCGGGACCGCCTGGCCCAGGGTCTGGTCGACCGGGTAGCGGGTCTCGTGCGCACCGCGGAGAGAGCAGCGACCGTGGCGGGCAGCTGCCATGTGTGCATCCCTGGGATCGAGAGCGAGGCCCTGCTGGTCCTGCTGGACCGCCACGGCCTGGCTGCTGCCGCGGGTGCCTCCTGTGCGAGCGGTGCTCTCGAAGCTTCGCCTGTGCTGGTGGCCATGGGCGTTCCCGACGACCTGGCACGGGGGAGTCTGCGGCTGAGTCTGGGTTCCACCACGACCGACGCCGACATCGACACCGCCATCGAGATCGTCGCCACCGCGGCGGAGCAGTTGCGTTCCTGCCCATGACCACCCGCCGCCGAGTACTCGTTGCGATGTCAGGCGGCGTCGATTCCTCGGTGGCCGCCGCATGTCTGTTGGATGCGGGGCACGAGGTGGTGGGCGTCACCATGCGGCTCTGGGGGGGAGACACCGACAGCGGTTGCTGCTCGGTCAGCGACGTCGACGACGCGCGCCGTGTCGCCCAGCAGTTGGGCATCGACCACCACGTCTTCAACTTCACCGACGACTTCACCGACCATGTCGTGGCCCCCTATGTAGCGGCCCACGCCCGGGGGCTCACCCCCAACCCGTGCATCGAGTGCAACGCTTCCATCAAGTTCACCCGTCTCACCGAACGGGCCCGACTCCTCGGCTTCGACGCAGTGGCCACCGGTCATCACGCCCGGATCATGGGGGAGGGGGTTCGCCGCCGCGTGGCCAGGGGTCGCGACGCGGCCAAGGACCAGAGCTACGTGTTGTGGATGCTCGACGGGGAGGCACTGGAGCGCATCGAGCTGCCGGTCGGAGCGATGACCAAGGACGAGGTGCGCGCCCGGGCGCGGGCGCTCGGTCTACGGACTGCCGCGAAGCCCGACAGCCAGGACGTGTGCTTCATCACCGCAACCGACGGTCGGGCCCGCTTCCTGGCCCGTCGCACCGAGTTGCGACCCGGCCGGGTGGTGGACTCCGTGACCGGTCGGCAGCTGGGCGAGGTGCCCGCTGTGCAACTCGTCACCGTCGGGCAGCGCCGGGGCCTGGGTCTGGCCGGCGGACCCCCGCGCTACGTGCGGGCCGTCGATGTGGAGGCAGGGGTCGTGACAGTCGGTGAAGCCCACGATCTGTTGGTGGCAGAGCAGCCCGTCGTGGGCCTGCGCTGGGCCGGAGACCCCACTTGGGGTCCGGTGCAGGTCCAGGTCTCCGCGCACGGGCCGGCCGAAGACGCCGAGCTCGTTCCGGCTGCCTCCGGTGGTGATGACGTTCCGGCTGCCGCCGGTGCACTGGTGCGCTGGCACCTGGCTCAACGCCGTGTGGCGCCAGGTCAGAGCGTGGTCTTCTACCACGACGATCGGGTGGAGGGAGGCGGAACGGCAGCGTCCGCTCCGGCCTGATCGACGTCTCCGGGCAAGCTCAGGCCACGGGCAACCGGTGATCGCGTGCCCCGGCCAGCAGGGCACCGGGACGCAGCGGGGTGAAGAGCACCGCACCGGCAGTCACCAGGTCGCGGGCTTCGGTGCCGGCCCTGACCAGTTCGACGGGTGGCTCGAGGCTGGCCTCGAGAGCCAGACCCCAGGCACCTCCGGTCAGGTCCTCGGCATGGCTGGACGCGG
The DNA here is from genome assembly GCA_963719935.1 of uncultured Actinomycetes bacterium. Taxonomy (GTDB): domain Bacteria; phylum Actinomycetota; class Acidimicrobiia; order Acidimicrobiales; family CAVRDY01; genus CAVRDY01. The sequence continues at coordinate 396,530 of CAVRDY010000001.1, forward strand.
GGGCGGGCCCGAGGCGCTCGAGGCGACCGCGGGCCAGGAGCACGGGATCGGCAAGGGTGAGGTGGTCGTGCACCACGAGTCCTGCGGGGACCAGCACGATCCAGCGCCGGGCCAGCCCGTGCAGGGCCCTCACGGCCCACCAGGCGCCGAGCCATCCCAGGACCCATGCCACCGCGCCGGGCGCCCACAACCGGGCGGCGACCAGCACCGGGCCGGTCAGCAGCCCCCCGGCTGCCATCAACCAGGTTGCCGGTACCGGCCCCAGTACCAGCCGTGCCGGCGTACGCAGCGCGAAACGTCGCTCGGTGCCGTAGGAGGATCCGTCTACACATGCGTCAGCCAGCCCCGGCGACAGAGCAGCCATCAGGGCAAGGGTGGCCATGCCCAGGCCCACCGCATCACGAGCCTCGGGCTCGGCCGCCCACGTGGCCCAGATCAGCAGAAAGGGTGCAGCGGGTACCGACACCCGCAACAAGGTGAGGGTGGCGGGAAGGGGTACCAGGCCGGCGACGAGCACAGTGGCCCAGCAGGCCCAGGCCCCCACGGTCATCGCCGTCTGGAAGCCGGCGGAGGTCGTTTCCAGGGCTCGGGCCACGGTGGCTCCCGCGGCCAGCGGAAGCAGGACCCAGACCACCAGCAAGGGCCAGGTCCCGAGGCGGGGGCGCATACCCGAAGCGTTGCCGACAGCCGCGCCCGGGTGCGAACCCGTCGGGTGGAGGCGCTCGCATCCGCGGCCCCGATTTGCGCCCGATCGTCCCGGATCAGTATCCAGACGTCATGCAGCAGGGGGGCGGAGCCCGGAAGGAGCAGGCACCCGGCACCTGGCAGATCGCGCTGCCCTTCGGTCTGGCCACCGCGATCGGCAGCCTGCCCCACGAGGATCCCGGGGACGCGGTCGACTTCGTTCTACGCCACCAGCCGCGCCTGCCTGCGGCGCCAACCCTTCCCGCCCACTCCCCCCGGGAGGGAATGTTGGCCCAGGCGGCGTGGGGCGTGAGGGGCATCCAGGTCGGTGAGGACGGGCTGCTCGACATCGATGTCGGCAACCTCGACCCCGGAGAACCTCTGGTCGACCCCGGCTTCGGTGGGGCCAGCTGGGTGGGGCTCCGGGCCTTCCTGGCTGCTGTCGCTGACCGCACCGGCCCGGTCAAGGCGCAGCTCACGGGGCCGGTAACGCTGGGCGTCGCCCTGCACGCCAGCGGGGTGCCCGCAGCGCTTGCCTTCGAGGTGGCCGCCTCGGCGGTACGGGCCAGGGCCCGGGCTCTGGTGGATCTGCTCGACCAGCGCCTCCCCCAGTGCCAGCGCGTGGTGTTCCTCGACGAGCCCGGGCTGACCGGTGCGCTGGATCCCGACTTCCCCATCGACGCCGAGGTGGCTCTCGACCATGTGAGTGCCGTCCTGGCGGTGCTGGAGCCGGCCTCGATCACGGGGGTGCACTGCTGCGGGCCGGCCGATTGGAACCTGGTGATGCAGGCCGGACCCCAGATCCTGTCAATGCCCCTCGACAGCGACCTCACCCCGATGGCGGGTGCCTTGGCTCAGCACCTCGAGAGGGGTGGCTGGGTGGCCTGGGGGGCGGTGCCCACCGACCGGCCGCTCGGCACAACACCCGAGATGTTGTGGCGCCAGCTCTCCCAGCTCTGGTGCCGCCTCGTCCAGGACGGCTGCGACCCGGTCAAGCTACGCACCCAGGCGCTCATCACCCCGGCATGCGGGCTGGCCACCCACGGGGTCACCCAGGCCGAGCAGGTCATGGCCTTCTCCGCGGAACTGGCCGAACGGCTCCACGACCAGGCCATCGGTGTGCGCCTTTCCGTTGGCGCCTAGCCTGTCCGGAGACACGCCCGCCTGGAGACACGCCATCTAGAAGCGCGCCGCCTGGAGGCAGGGCACTTGGGGCGCGGCACCTGGGGCGCCGACGGCGGCCGTAGCATCCCTGTGATGGCCGGAGACGTCCCCGATCCCAGCCAGCGCATCGAGGAGCTGCGCTCCGAGATCCGGGCTCATGGTCGCGCCTACTACGAGCACGACGCGCCGACGGTCCCCGACGCCACCTATGACGGTCTGGTACGCGAGTTGCAGGCGCTCGAGGCCGAGCACCCCGAACTGGTCACCCCCGACTCACCCACCCAGCAGGTGGGCGCAGCGCCATCGTCCCTCTTCGCCGAGGTGACCCACGCCGTGCCCATGATGTCCCTGGACAACGCCATGGAGGCTGCCGAGTTGGACGCCTGGGCTGCCCGCCTGGACCGCCGTCTGGCCGAGCAAGGAGCCGGTGAGAGCCCCGAGTTCGCCTGCGAGCTGAAGTTCGACGGCCTGGCCATCTCGGTCCGCTACGAGGCAGGTCTCCTGGTCCAGGCCGCCACGCGGGCAACGGGCGGGTAGGCGAGGACGTGACCGCCAACGTGGCAACCATCGCGGGCCTACCTCACCACCTCCCGGGCGCGCCGGCGGTGCTCGAGGTGCGGGGCGAGGTGTACCTCCCGGTTGGCGAGTTCCGCCGCCTCAACGAGGAGATGGCCGCTCTGGGCCGGCCCGGTTACGCCAATCCCCGGAACACGGCAGCGGGGTCACTGCGCCAGAAGGATCCGACCGTGACCGCGGCGCGGGGGCTGGCTTTCTGGTGCTACCAGGTGGGCGAGATCGTCGGTGGCCCCGTGCTCACGCGCCACTCCCTGACCCTGGGCCTGCTGGGCGACCTGGGCCTGCCCGTGAACCCCCATGTGGTGGTGCTGTCCACCCTGGCCGAGGTTCACGAGAGGTGCCAGCACTGGCAGCAGCACCGCCACGACCTCGACTACGAGATCGACGGCGTGGTGGTCAAGGTCGACCAGCTCGAGCTCCAGCAGGCGCTGGGCGCCACCGCCAAGGCACCCCGCTGGGCCATCGCCTACAAGTTCCCGCCAGAGGAGCGCACCACCCGCTTGCTCGACATCGGCGTGTCCATCGGGCGGACCGGCCGGGCAACTCCTTTCGCAGTGCTCGAGCCGGTCCTGGTCGGGGGGTCGACGGTTGGCCTGGCCACCCTGCACAACGAGGACCAGGTGAGAGCCAAGGATGTCCGTCCGGGTGACACGGTCATCGTTCGCAAGGCAGGTGACGTGATCCCCGAGGTGGTCGCCCCGGTCCTCGCCGAACGCCCCGGTTCCTCGGAAGCCTGGCCGTTCCCGACCGCCTGCCCGGTTTGCGCCGAACCGCTCACACGTCTGCCCGGCGAGAGCGACACCTTCTGCACCAACCGCGATTGTCCCCGCCAGAGGGAGGCCAGCATCGAACACTTCGCCTCCCGGGGGGCCATGGACATAGAGGGCTTCGGCGAGCAGCGGGTGCGCCTGTTCACCGAGCTGGGACTGCTGGGAGACGTTTCCGACCTGTACCGGCTCGACTACGAGCGCATCCGATCGCTCGAGGGCTTCGGCGAGCAGTCGGTGGCCAACCTGCGTCGGGCCATCGACACATCGCGGAACCGACCTCTGGCCAACCTGCTGTTCGGCCTCAACATCCGCCATCTGGGACCTACCGGGGCCGAGCTGCTTTCCCGCCAGTTCGGTGGCATCGAGGCCATCATGGCAGCGTCGGTCGACGATCTGGCTGCGGTGGAGGGGATCGGCCCGGTCATCGCCGCCAGCGTGCACGACTTCTTCGCCCATCCACCCAACCGCCGACTGGTCGAGCGCCTGCTGGTCGCGGGGGTGAGGCCGAGCGGTACGAGCCAGGATCCCGCCGCCGGTGCGCTCGCCCATACCTTGGAGGGCAGCTCGGTCGTGGTTACGGGCACGCTGCCTTCGTACTCCCGGGAGCAGGCCGAGGCAGCGATCAAGGCTCGGGGTGGGCGCAGCCCGGGTTCGGTGTCGAAGAAGACAGCCGCTCTGGTGGTGGGCGATGATCCGGGCGCGTCCAAACTGACCCGAGCCGGCGAACTCGGAATCCCCGTCCTCGACGAGGCGGGATTCGAGCACCTCCTGGCAACCGGAACGCTCCCCGACCAGGAGGCCACACCTTGACCACACCCGCCGGCACCACCGACAGTTCCGCCACAGATCCCGAGAACCCTATGGTCGAGGCCGAGGACGGACTGGTGATCCGGGCGGTGCTCTTCGACTTCGGTGGGGTCTTCACCCCCTCGCCCTTCGACGCCATCGTCACGGCCTGCGAGGCCCTGGGCCTCGATCCCGCGGTGGGGACGGCGATCGTGTTCGGCTCCTACGAACAGGACACCGACCATCCCTGGCATCGCGTGGAGCGGGGCGAGATCGACTTGATCACCTACCGGGACTCGGTTCGCGAGCAGTCCCAGGCTCACGGCGTCGATCTGGACCCCATGCAGGTGCTGGTGGGCATGGGCCTGGCCGGCGAGGGGGACGCCATCCGGGCCGACGTGGTTGCAGTGGTCCGCCAGGTCCGGGCCTCGGGGCGGGTGACGGCACTGGTCACCAACAACGCCCGGGAGCTGGCGGGCCTGTGGCGTCCACTGCTCCCTCTGGACGAGCTGTTCGACCTCGTCGTGGACTCGTCCATGGTGGGGATGCGCAAGCCTGATCCCCGCATCTACCACCACACCCTGGACGCTCTGGGCGGGATCCCGCCCCACGCGGCGGCCTTCTTGGACGATGCGCCGGGCAATGTGGCTGCCGCCAGGGACCTCGGCCTGCACGCCATCCAGGTGGACACCGATCACACCCCGGCCCTGGACGAACTGCGGGGTCTTCTAGCCCTGGGGACCCCCGATCGCGGCTGACACCCCACCCGAGCGGGCTGGATGCCCGGAGTTCGTGCCCGGGGTGCGTGGCCGGGTTTGTTGCGCAAGAACCGACCGTTTCGGTGCACTGGTGCGCACGGTGCCGCCCGCCCGCCCGCCCGCTGCGGCGCGCCCGGCGTCACAGCCCGGTGGTCAGAGGCTGTCGAAGGTCCACGACACCGGCCGCAGGTCGGCCGGATCCTGGACGGGGAACACCTCGGCGCGCACGGCGTTGCGCTGGGGCTGGAAGCGCTCCACTGCTCGTCCGTCAGCCGGTAGGAACTGGTACAGGCTCAGGGCGGATGTGATCTGCCACTGGTCTTCGGGGATGGGAACGCCGTTGACCTCGAGGGAGGCCAGGGCCCATCCGGGAGCCAGGTCGATGCGTACGGGCGCCTGAACGAACGATTCGGATCCTGGGGCGGGCTCGAGCCTCTCGACGTAGGTTCCGGTGCTGCCGGCCTTGGGAGCGTCGGTGTCCGCCACGAAGCCCGCAGCCACGAAGAGGCCGATTGCCACCAGCACCGTCGTCGCCATCAGAACGCGGCGCAGCCCGTCACCACCATCACTCGGTGGGCGCCCCCGTCTGGTGCCCATCACGCCCGGGCGGCCCGTAGGCGGGGTGGCACCGGCACCGGTCGGGTGGTCATCGGCGGAGGGGGAAGTCGGATCGGGCACCGGCGTCAGGCTATCGGCGGCCGTGCCGGGCTACACTGACCAGCCGGAGCGGGCGGGTACCGTGCCCATGGTGATGACGGCTCATAATCCTGACCTCACCGGCCGGGTCCTGGGGGACCGGTACCGCCTGATCGCCCTGGTGGGCGCGGGCGCATCCGCCCAGGTCTACCTGGCCGAGGATACCCAGCTCCGTCGTCGCGTCGCGGTGAAGGTGCTGCACGGGCCGCTGGCTTCAGAGCCCTCGGTGCGTCGGCGCTTCGAGGTCGAGGCCCGAGCCGCCGCTGCGCTCAACCATCCTCACCTCCTGGCGGTGTACGACGTAGGGGAGGAACCCATCCCCTACCTGGTGACCGAGTATCTGGCGGGTGGGAGCCTGCGCGACCTGCTGGCAGCGGGCCACCGGCTGTCGCTGTCCCAGGCCTTGCTGGTGGGTCTCGAAGCTGTCCGGGGTCTGGAGCACGCCCATGCCCGCGGCCTGGTGCACCGTGACATCAAGCCGGCCAACCTGCTGTTCGGCATCGACGGTCGGCTGCGCATCGCAGACTTCGGTCTCGCACGGGTGTTGGCCGAGGCGGCGCTCACCGAGCCCGGGAGCTCGATGATGGGCACCGCCCGCTACGCCTCCCCCGAGCAGGCTCGGGGCGAGGCCGCGGGACCACCCACCGACATCTACTCCCTGGCTCTGGTGTTGGTGGAGGCGGTCACCGGAGCGGTCCCCTTCGCGTCAGGCGACCACCCGGTGGAGGGATTGGCGCGGCGGGCCAGCCAGCCGCTGGTGGTGCCGGCCCCCATGGGCGTGCTCCGGGGTCCCCTGGGGCGCGCCGGTCGCCTGGATCCGGCCGAGCGTCCCGACGCAGGGGAGCTGGCTGTGTCGCTCCTGGCAGCGGCTGGTGATCTGCCCCGTCCCGCACCGTTGCCCCTGGTCGTCGCTGAACAGTCGGCGGAGCACGAACAGCCGGAGGGGCCGCCGGAGCAACCTCCGGATCCCTCGCCTTCGGGCGCACCGGGCACGCCGCCCGGGACGGGGGCCACCATCGTCGCGGCCGGTCAGGATGATCCGACTGCGATCCTGCCCCTCGTGGCAGCGGACCCGGGCCGGCCGCCCACAGGGCGCCAGAGCACGATGGTCGAGGATGCCGGGTCCCTTGCTCCTGCCTTCGGCGAGGGCCCCGATCTCGGAGCACCGACAGGTCCGGGGCAGCAGCAGACGATCGCACCGACGGCGCCCGGCAGCCCGGTCGCAAGACGCGAAGGGTCGGTGCCCTCCCTGTACGACCAGGATATGGACGACCCGCCGGGCGAACCCCGCAGGGGAGTTGCCATCCTGGTTGCGGTGCTGATCGTGGCGGCCGTGGCGGGCGGGTCGGCATGGGCTTGGTGGTCTTCACGGATCCCCACTCACCCGGTGCCCGAGCTGGTGGGCCGCAGCGAGGCCGACCTGGCCGCACTGATCGAAGAAGGTGCCTGGACCCTCGATCGCACCGAGGTCCGCCTGGAGGACTCCTCACCCGGCGAGATCGTGGGGCAGGATCCCTTGCCCGGCGTGGATTTGGCCGAGGGTGAAGTGCTCGCCGTCGAGGTCTCCCTGGGGCCTCCCCTGGTCACGATCCCCACCGACCTTCCCGGGCTGAGCACCGAGGACGCCGAAGCCGCGCTGGAGGTGCTCGGTCTGACGATGGGGGACATCACCCAGGCCTTCGACGAGGAAGCACCCGAGGGTCAGGTGCTGGCGATCGCTGCTGATCTGGACGGGGTGACCGAACTCCCCCAGGGCAGCTCAGTCGCTCTGACGGTGTCGGCGGGGCCGGAGCCCCGGACCGTCCCCGAGGTGGCCGGCTCGAGCGGGAGCGAGGTCCGGGACACGCTCGAGGCTCTGGGGCTGGCGGTCGAGGTGACCGAGAAGTCCAGTCGCAGCGTGGACGAAGGTCTGGTGATCGAGGTGACCCCGGCGCCGGGGTCGACCGTGGAGCGGGGGGACTCGGTCAGCGTCGTCGTCTCCAAGGGACTCCCATGGATCAACCTCCCCGACGTCACGGGCCTGGCCGTCGCGGACGCCACCGATGCTCTGGAGGACGCCAACCTGGTCGTGGCCGGTGTCGAAGGTCCGCCGAATCGCACCGTGGTGGGCACCGACCCAGCCCCCGGGGTGCCCATCCAGGAGGGCCGGGACGTCACCCTCATCACCCGCACGCCCACCGACGAGGGCACGCCCGAAGACCCTGGTTGATCGACCGGGGCGGCACGGTGCCCGCCGTGGCCCGGGTTCCGGCAAACCGTTGGGGGAACTTGACCGTACGGTCAATAACCTGGGCCGGTGCCCCCGGTCCACGAACCCGACAGCGACCTCGTGGTCGAAGGACCTGGCGTCACGCCCATCGCCGTGGTGCCCTGGACGGTGCTCTGGCGTCAACGGGTACAGGCCAGGGTGGCGGGCAGCGACCGCCGATCCTGGATCGTCCTGGCGATCGTTCTGTCCGGCCTGTTCGCGGTGGGTTTCACCATCACGGTCCTGGCCGTCTCCCTGGAAGCCCTGGCCGACGATCTCTCGGCCGACACTGCCACGATCACCTGGGTGATCACCGGACCCATGCTCGCCATGGCCGTGGTCGGACCCACCTGGGGCAAGCTCGCCGACATCTACGGCGCCCGGCGCATGTACCTGGCGGGCATGTCGGCGGCCGCCGTGCTCGCCGGTTGCACCGCCCTGGCCTGGAGCGGCGCGTCGCTCGTGGCGTTCCGGGTGCTGGCCGCCGCTGCAGGTGCCGCGGCCGGTCCCGCCTCGATGGCCTTGATCAACACCAGCTTCGACCGGGCCCGACGCGTCCAGGCCATGGGGTACTGGGCACTGGTCGCAGCCGGAGGACCCGTCGTCGGTGTGGTCGCGGGTGCTCCGGTGGTCGAGGCCTTCGGTTGGAAGTGGATCTTCCTCGCCCAAGCACCCTTGATCGCCACGGTGGTGGTCATCGGCTTCGTGGCTCTTCCCGAGACCCCGCGACGCGCCGACGTGCGCTTCGACGTCCCGGGGTCGGTCCTGCTGGCTGTGGCGGCTGCCTCCTTTCTCGTCGGCCTCAACCAAGGTCCCAAGCTTGGTTGGACGGCACCGCTGGTGCTCACCGCGTTCGTGGCCACTCCCGTACTGGGAGCGGCCTGGCTGGTCGTCGAGCGCCTCGTGCCCGAACCCCTCTTCCCCCTCGAGTACCTCGGTCGGCGCAACGTCGCGCTTCCCCTGGCCAACCAGTACTTCACCAACGCCGCGTACATGGGCGGATTCCTCCTCACACCCGCACTGCTCCAGCAGGTGCTCGGCCAGTCCCTGGCCCAGAGCGGCTACGTGTCGATCATCCGGCCTCTCACCTTCGCCGCGGCCGGACCTGTGGCTGGTTGGATGGCTATGCGGGTGGGGGAGCGGGTGAGTTCTCTGGCCGGGTCGGTCATGATCCTGGCCTCGATGCTGACCTTCGCCACCGTCGGGGTGGCATCGGGCCTGGCCCCGGTCATGGTGGCTCTGGCCCTGTCGGGTGTGGGGATGGGGGCGGCCTCGCCGGCGATGGCGGCGACCGTTGCCAACGCCGTGGCCGACCACGACCTGGGCGTGGTCGGGGCCGCCCAGCAGATGGTGGCGCTCATGGGAACGGTGACCGGCACACAGGTGCTCTTCACCGTCCAGCAGGCACGCGAGGCAACCTCGCTGGCCGGCTCGTACCAGAGCGCCTACCTGGTCGGCGCCGCGCTGTGCGCGGGCGGGGTGCTGGCGGCGGCCTTCGTGCGCCGCACCGTGCACGATGCGCCCGGAGGCGGTGTTCCACCAGGCACGGGGGCGGCTCGCGAGGAGGCTGACCTCGGTGCACGCGTCACCGCAGACGCCTTGAGCTGAGGTTCCCGGACGCGACGACGGGGCACCGGTAGGTGCCCCGTCGAATACTCGTTTCGATGAAGGCCCGGATCAGGCGGTGATCTCCTTGAGGGCGTCGGCCACGGCCTGGGAGTTGGCGTCAGGGGTCTGCTGCTGCATCGCCATTAGCTTGGTCATATCGCCCTGGACCTTGATCTTGCCGGCCATGAACGCCTGCATGCCGGCTTGGGGGTTCTGGTCCACGAAGATCGCCTTGGCTGTCGCCCAGTCGACCGTGACGGTCAGCTCAGGGCTGTCCATGTGGCCCAGGTCCATCTGGAGGTCGCCATCGCTCGAATCCATGTGAGCATGGATCTCGTCGTCCTGGAAGGGAGCCTCGGTGATCACGAGGTTCATCTTCATCGTGGTCGGCGGCGCCGGGAGGTCGCCGTCGAAGTTCTCACGCAGGGCCTTGGCGGCCCCGATCCAATCCGGGCTCAGGAACTCGTGCTTGTCGGCCACGTGCGGCCCCCTTCTTGCTCTGGGCCACCGGACCGTCCGGCGGCGTTGTGTGCCCGGCCTTGTATCGACCGGGTCCTCTGTTCTTGACCGCACAGTCAAGTAAACCCAGCGGTCAGTTGCAAGTGCCGTGGGTCACACCCTGATCCCGCGACCCAGGGGCTGGTGCGAGCCAGCGGGTTCGAGGGCCTCTGAGGCCCCTCGGGAGTCTATGGACCCACCACTAGCATGCCGGCGATGACACGCATCTCCCGCGACGACGTCACCCACGTCGCCCACCTGGCCCGCCTTGCCCTCACCGAGGACGAGCTGGACCGCTTCACCCACCAACTCGGAGCCGTGCTCGACCACGCGGCTGACGTCGAAGCCCTCGACGTGTCGGGGTTGGCCCCGACCTCACACCCCTACCCGCTGCGCAACGTCCTGCGAGCCGACGAGTCCGGTCCTCTCCTCGACCGTGCCGAGGTGCTGGCCCAGGCCCCTGACGTCGAGGACGGCAAGTTCCGGGTTCCGCCGATCCTGGGCGAGACACCGTGACCCCGGCCCCACCACCGGCCCCGCCACCGGCCCCAGCCCCGCCGGCCACGCCGCCTGCTGCACCTGACACGGTGGCGGCCCTCGCCGACGCGGTGCGCACACAGCGGAGATCGGCGTCTGCGGTGGTCGAGGAGTACCTGGCCCGCATCGCCGAGTTGGACGGAGATCTGAACGCCTTCAACCTCGCCACCGCCGAGGCGGCACGTGCCCAGGCCGCCTCGGTCGATGCCACCGTGGCCGGAGGTGTCGACCCGGGGCCACTTGCGGGGGTGCCGGTGGCACTCAAGGACAACCTCTGCACCCGGGGTATCCCCACCACCTGCTCCAGCCGCATCCTCGAGGGCTGGTGTCCGCCCTACGACGCCACCGTGGTCAGCCGGCTGCGGGAGTCGGGAGCGGTGATCGTGGGCAAGACCAACATGGACGAGTTCGCCATGGGGTCCTCAACGGAGAACTCCGCGTTCGGACCGACCCGCCACCCGACCGATCCCGGCCGGGTGCCCGGGGGGTCCTCGGGGGGCTCGGCGGTTGCGGTGGCGGCGCGGATGGCCGCCGCTGCTCTGGGGTCGGACACCGGAGGATCCATCCGCCAGCCGGCGGCCTTCTGCGGGGTCGTGGGCCTGAAGCCCACCTACGGGCTGGTCTCCCGGTGGGGACTGGTCGCCTTCGCATCCTCGCTCGACCAGATCGGCCCGCTCACCACCTCGGTCGAAGACGCGGCGATCCTGCTCGGCGTCATCGCGGGACACGATCCCGCAGACTCGACCTCGATCCCCGAGGGGGTGCCCGACTACCTGGCCCACCTGGACGACGGAGTCGAAGGGCTACGGGTCGCCCTGGTACCCGAGCTGCTGGCAGGCGGGGTCGCCCCCGAGGTGGCCGACCGGGTGAAGCAGGCGGCCGAGGCTCTCGAGTCCGCCGGAGCCAACCTGTGCGAGGTGAGCGTGCCCGCCACCGTCTTCGGGATGTCCGCCTACTACCTGATCGCACCGGCCGAGGCCTCCTCCAACCTGGCCCGCTACGACGGGGTCCGCTACGGGTTGCGGGTCGAGGCTCCCACCACCCACGAGATGATGGTGGCGACCCGCACCGCGGGTTTCGGCGACGAGGTCAAACGGCGCATCATGCTCGGCACCTACGCCTTGTCCGCGGGCTACTACGACGCCTACTACGGCAAGGCCCAACAGGTGCGCACGTTGATCCTCGACGACTACCGGCGTGCCTTCGACCAGGTCGACCTGCTGCTGGCACCCACCACCCCCACGGTCGCCTTCGCCATGGGCGAGAAGGCAGGCGACCCGCTGTCGATGTACATGAGCGACGTCTGCACGGTTTCGGCCAACCTGGCCGGGATACCCGCAGTTTCGGTGCCCTTCGGCGCCGACTCCGGTGGCCTGCCGATCGGCGTACAGCTGCTGGGCCCCCCGCTGGGCGAGTCCACCATGTTCCGCGCAGCCCGCGTACTGGAGGGCAGCGCACCATGAGCCCGAGATCGGATTCCGAAGGCGACCGGAGCGCAGACCTGGAGGGTTGGGAGACGGTCATCGGTCTCGAGGTGCACGCCGAGTTGAACACGGTCACCAAGCTGTTCTCGGCCGCTCCCAACGAGTTCGGAGGCGATCCCAACACCCACATCGACCCCGTGACCCTGGGTCTTCCCGGTTCGTTGCCCGTGCTCAACCGGGCCGCGGTCGACAAGGCCATCCGGGTGGGGCTCGCGCTGCACTGCCAGATCCGGCCGTCGGTGTTCTCCCGGAAGAACTACTTCTACCCGGACATGCCCAAGGACTACCAGATCAGCCAGTACGACCTGCCCGTCAACGTGGAAGGATGGCTGGAGCTGCCGTCAGGTGGTCGGGTCGGGATCGAGCGGGCCCATCTCGAGGAGGACACGGGCAAGTCCACCCACGTCGGCGACAGCGGTCGCATTCACGGGGCCGGGTACTCGCTGGAGGACTACAACCGGGCCGGGGTCCCCCTGCTCGAGATCGTCAGCCGTCCCGAGTTGCGCTCGGCTGAGGAGGCTCGTTCCTATGTGACCGAGCTGCGGGCCATCCTGGTGGCTGTCGATGCCTCGGACGGCAAGATGGAAGAGGGATCGCTCCGGGTGGATGCCAACGTGTCGGTCCGCCGGATCGGTGACTCCGCTCTCGGAACCCGCTGCGAGATCAAGAACGTGAACTCCTTGCGTTCCCTGGGTCGGGCCATCGACGACGAGGCCGCCCGCCAGGTCGAGTTGCTCGAAGCCGGTGAACGGGTGGTCCAGGAGACGCGGCACTGGGACGAGGCACGCGGGCGAACCCAACCCGGACGCTCCAAGGAAGAAGCCCAGGACTACCGGTACTTCCCCGAACCCGACCTCGTGCCTCTCGAGCCCGACGACGCCTGGATAGCCGCTATCCGTGAGTCACTTCCGCTGTTGCCCGCAGACCGCCGCCACCGACTGGGGAACGTGGCGGGAGTGGAGCCCGCCACGGTCGCGATCCACGTGGAGCGCGACCGGGATGCCCTCTGTCTGGCTGCCATCGGGGCCGGTGCCGACGCGGCCACCGTGCTCAAACACGTCGAGCACGACCTTCCTCCCGACGGCCAGGTCAGCATCGATGGCGGCGCCTTGGCCAGGCTGGTGGCCATGGAGGTCGAGGGGGCGCTGACGTCCACCCAGGCCAAGACGGTTCTTGCCGAGATGGCGACCTCGGGGCGCGAGGCTGCCGAGGTGGCAGCGGAGCTGGGCTTCGAAGCCATGGAGTCCGACGAGTTGGTCGTAGTGGTCGACCGCGTGATCGCCGAGCATCCCGAGGACTGGGCTGCCTTCGTGGCTGCTGATGACGCCAAGGTCCGCAAGCTCAGCGGCTTCTTCGTGGGCAAGGTGATGGCTGCCACCCGGGGACAGGCCGACGGCAAGGTCGTCACCGCTCTTCTGGCCACACGACGCCAGGACGGCTGACCTCTGCCTCTGGGGGCCACGTAGTCGACCTGCCGTGGCAGTTGACCCATGAGGGGCCGCGGTCGCGGCCGCGGCTGTGTGGACTAGCGTTGCTCCGGTACCGGGCCTTGGTGGTCCCTGTCGAGAGGAGAGAGGCGTGCGACTTCGTTGGTTGGTAGCTGTGCTGAGTGCGGCGGTGTTGGTGATCTCGGCCACGGCTTGTGGTGACGATGACAACAACGACATCTCGGCCCAGATCGAGGATTCCGACGGTTCCGACGGTTCCGACGGTTCCGACGGTTCCGACGATTCCGACGGTTCGGACGGTTCGGACGGTTCGGACGGTTCGGACGGTTCGGACGGTTCGGACGGTTCGGACGGTTCGGACGGTTCGGACGATTCCGATGATTCCGACGACATGGACGATCTGGGTGATCTGGGTGATCTGGGTGATCTGGGTGATCTGGGTGACCTGGGTGATCTCGGTGACCTGGGTGATCTCGGTGACCTGGATGACATCATGGGTGGTGACTGCTTCGGCTTCGCCATGACCTACGGAGCGGTCCTGATGTCCAGCCTCGCGGCGCTGGGCGGTGAGGAAGCTCTGGCCGAGGCCCAGGCCGACCTGGAAGACCTGGAGACGACCGTTCCCGACGAGATCGCCGAGGAGTTTGCCATCGTGGCCGAGGCCTTCTCGTCCTACTTCACAGAGCTTGCCGAAGAGGGCTTCATGGCCGACATCGAAGACCCCTTCGCGGATCCTGAGGTCGAGGCGGCCAACGCGGCCATCGAGCAGTACTTCGAAGAGGAGTGCGACATGGGCTGACCCAGCCCGGTCCTCTCGATTCCAAGAGCACCCGCCAGGCGCGGGTGCTCTTGACGTTTTCACCCGCCTTGTCTGTTCTGGCCGGCTCAAACAGTTCCGTAGGTCGACGTCCGCCTCTGCTAGCAAGTGCGGATGGCCGACAACTTGCGCCCTCCCGCCGACGAGGCCGAGGTGGCCGCCTGGTTCCGGACCGAGGCGCTGGGCTTCGCCAACGAGCCCAGCGAGGAGTTCGCCGCAGCCGAACGAACCGTCCTGCCTGTCGACCACATGGTCGGAGTGTGGCGCGGAAGTGAGCCGGTCGCGGTCGCGGGCTGGTACCCCTTCATGCTCACCGTCCCGGGCGGCGGCCGGATCCCCGTCGCCGGCTTGTGCGACGTGGCGGTGCTTCCCGATGCGCGACGCCAGGGCCACCTGCGGGCCATGGTCGAACATGTGCACAATCAGGCGCGCGAGAGAGGGCTGGACGCAGCCGTGCTCACGGCCTCCGCGGGCTCCATCTACGAGCGTTTCGGCTACGGAGCAGCCACCCTGGAAGCTCGCTGGCAGGTCGACGTCCGAACCACCGCCCCCCGACCGCCGGGAGAGCTGAGGCCGGGAGGGACACCCCTCGGGTCCAGCGGGCCCGGCGGCCCCGGCGCGCACAGCCGCGAGGTCGTCGCCGGATGTGAGGCAGCGGAGATCCTGGCCGCCCTCGAGGCCCGAGTTCCGGCACGGCCCGGGGCGTTGGCGCGCACGCCCGACTGGTGGCGGCTGGTCACCGGGCCCTTCGAGCACTGGAAGGGTGGGGGCAGGGTGTCCACAATGCTGTTGCGCCCGCCGGGCCAGATTGGCTCCGATGCGGTGGTGGGCGCAGCCGTCTACCGCCTGCATCCCGGAGTCGACCACGGAGTCCAGGAGTGGCGACTCGAAGTGCTCGACCTGCTGGCCTCCGATCCCGAGGTCGAGGCGGCGCTCTGGGAGGCACTGTGGGAGCTCGACCACGTCCGGACCATCGCCCCCCGCATCCGGCCGGTGGACGAACCACTGAGGTGGCGTCTGGGCGATCCGCGCCAGCTCAAGGTGACCTCGGTGGTCGACTTCTGTTGGTTGTGCCCGCTCGACGTCGCGGCACTGCTCACCTCCCGCCGGTACCGGGTCGAGGTGGGGATCACCCTGGAGGTCGTCGACGCCTTCGATCCCGCGACCTCGGGCACCTTCCGCCTCGAGGGGGGTCCGGCGGGTGCCAGCTGCACACGAGTCGGTGCCGGGTCAGCCGATCTGCGCCTCTCGGCGGCCACCCTGGGGATGCTGGCACTGGGCGGGCACGGCGCGGTTGCACTGGCCGACTCTGGTCGTGTCGAAGAGCGTCGCCCCGGGGCCCTCGATTCCTTCGACGCGGCCATCGTCGAACCGCGAGCTCCGTTCTGCTCCACCTACTTCTGATTCCACATCACGGGTTGCGGAGTCAGGCGGGGGGCGGCGGGTTCGCCGGTCACGGTGAAGACCTCGATCTCGTTGGGCCCGGGACCCAAGAGCTGCTGTGGGGCGAGCACGAAGAACCGCTGGTCGTCACCCTCGGAGAACACTTCGCACCAGCCGGCGATCACTCCGTTCACCGTCACCGCGACGTCGGCAGGAAGAGGTGCGTCGATGGTCCCCTGGATGTAGACGGGTACGACGTCGTCGCCGAGGGACATGTCGAAGTGGTCAGCGGCAACGGGTTCGTCGTCGTTGTCCGTGAGGACCACACCCCCGTCGCTGCCGACCCCGCCGGCCCGTCCGTAGCCTCCGGTTCCACCTGCGGAGCCGCCTGCATCCGGATCGGCCCCAGGACCGGCTGCAGAAGCAACCACCAGATCTGCCGCGGGGCGGCCCACCAGGTGTCCCCAGCGTCCGAAGCGGAAGAGCTGAAAGTCGTCGCGGGGCGCCGAACCCACGGGCGGGCGCTCCAGGAGTGCGGAGAAGCCGGCTTCGCCGTCCACCTCGACGTGGTCCGATCCGGGTGGCGGGAGCAGCACGTTGTACTTCCAGGGGTAGAAGCGGCGCAGGTCGACCGTCTCCGGGCGGGGTTCCCTGGAGTCACGGCCATCGATCTCCCAGGGCAGGTCGACTCCCAGGATGCTCGCAAGGGTGGGAAGGATGTCGACGGTCTCCATGGGCCGATCGTCGATGCGGCCCGAGAGCTGGCCAGGCTCCTTCACCAGCAACGGCACCCAGAGGATCTCCTCGGCGTTGGCGTCGGCCAGCCCTCGGATCGGTTCGCCCTCGGTGAAGGCCGCGCCGTGGTCCGAGGTGACCACGATCAGCGACTCGTCGTAGCGATCGAGGTCCCGGAGGCGGCGGAGCAGCCGGCCCAGCAGCTCGTCGGTGCGCTGCACCTGTAGCAGGTGGCGGAGCCGCCCGGCTTCGGCCAGGTGGTCGCTCTCCCACGAGTAGCGGTCGCTCCCGTCCAGGCCCTCGGCCAGGAAGGGTCCGTCGTGGCGCGCTCCCGAGGGCAGGTGCTTCCAGGGCTGGTGTGGAAGGGGGACGTGCAGGAAGTCAAGGGACGGCTTGTCGCCGTTGCCGAGGCTGGCGATGAAGCGCTCGAACGTGGCCGGGGCCTCGGGGTCGGACTGGCGGATGGCAAAGGCCTCGGCCTTGCGGGGGGGAGGGCGGTCGACGTAGTCGACCCAGACCTTGGCGGCATCGGCCATGAGCGCGCCCAACCCCTGTTGTGTGGCCCCTCCGCGGGCAGGACACTGCTCAGGGGGGCAGAGCTGGGTGACCAGTTCCCATACGTTGAGCTCGTAGCTGCCACGCAGAGCGGAGAACAGGTTGTCGGGATGCGAGCTGGAGGTCGGCAGTGCTCCGAGCGAGCTCGGATACCTGCCGGTGAGGATGGCCGGCACCGCCTCGGGAGTGGTGGGGGACACGCTCGTGGTGTTGCGGTACCAGGTGGCACCCTCGGCCAGCTCGGCGAACGCGGGGAACAGAGAAGCATCGATGCGTCCGTCCGCGCCGAGCAGTGAAGCGGTGGGGAGCTCGTCGAGCACGACCATCACCACCGGCGCCGGGTCGGTCACCGGGAGCCCGGCCGAGGTGTCCGGCCCCTCAGCAAAAGCCACCCGGTGGACGGGTCCGGTGGCAACCCACAACGCGGCCACTCCCAGGGGAACGACAGCCACGAAGCGCAGCACCGTGCGGGCCTCGGCGGTGCGGGCCAGCAGCCAGGTGCCGACGACCGCCGTCAGAAGACCGACAGTCAGGTGCGCGGCCACCGGAGCCTGCGTGTGGCGCTCCACGAGCTGCCAGCCGGCGAGCGCAGCCAACATGGCAGTCGAAACCAGGTGGAGCCAACGCGACGCCCGGGGTGCCCAGCGATGGACGGCCAGCTGAGCTCCCGCCGCCAAGAGCGGGACGGTGATGGTCACCGCCAGCGCGAACACCACGACGTCGGTTCCGGTCGCCCGGCGGTAGACGAGGGTCTCCGGGCTGCCGGCCAGGGTGTCGAGGATCGGTTGACTCACGGTGATTCCCCACAGCGCCTGAAGCTCGAGGTAGCGGCCCACGAAGGGATGCCTTCGGAACCAGCCGGCGGGCCGGCCTGACTCATCGGTGGTGGATCGGGTGTCGGGAATCTGCATGTGGGCAGCCATGGTAGGTACCCTCTCCCCCCGGGGGAGCGCAGGGAGCCGGGGCTTCAGGTGCCCGCCCGTGCCGGCCGAGTAGCCGGTGACAGCTAGCTAGCCATGCCGGTTCCCATCACCGGTGTCGATGCAGAGGAGACGTCGATGATGCGACTGGACCCTGGGTCCTTCCGCGATCCCAGCAACCGCGTGTTCGTCGGTGAAGAGGCGGTCATCCGGGCGCTGGACAACGAAGGTGCGAAAGCTCTGGCTGCGATGGAGGGCTCTGCGTTCTTCGGTGAGGCCCAACGAGCGGGCAGCCTCATCACCGGGGAGCGCGTCGATCGCCCGGCCGACATGAGCGACCCCCTCTGGACCACCTTCGTGGCCCACCCCAAGTTGGCGGTGTGGTCATACCCATACGAGTGGTGCTTCTCGATGCTTCGCTCCGCTGCACTCATTCAACTCGAGCTCCTGAGCGCCGCGCTGGCCGACGAGGCAACCTGCAAGGACGCGACCCCCTACAACGTGCAGTTCCAGGGAACACGTCCCCTGTTCATCGACTACGGCTCGTTCGAGCCCTATCAGCCAGGCGACCCCTGGTACGGCTACCTCCAGTTCTGCCAGCTCTACCTGTACCCGCTCCTGTTCCAGGCTTACGCGGACATCGCCTTCCAGCCTCTACTGGTCGCCGATGTGGACGGGATCACGCCCGAGCTGGCAGCCAGGGTGCTGGGCCCCTTGCGGTTGTGGCGCAAGGGGATGATGGTGCACGTGGCACTGCATGCCCAGGTCCAGCAGCGCTTCGCCAAGCGTGAGCAGGACGTCAAGGCCGATCTGCGCAAGAGCGGCTTCTCCAAGCGAATGATCGAAGCCAATGTGGCCGGACTCACCAAGCTGGTGGAATCCCTCCGTTGGAAGAGATCCGAGTCGGAGTGGTCGTCCTATGTGGATCGACCCCACTACACCTCCGATGAGCTTGCCGCCAAGGAGGCCTTCGTCACTCAGGCCGCGGCTCGAAGGCGTTGGGACATTGCCTGGGACGTGGGCTGCAACGACGGGCGGTTCTCACGCCTGGTGTCGCCCCACTCCGACCACGTCATCGCCTTCGACAGCGACCACCTGGTGGTGGACCTGCTCTTCCGTTCACTGGCTGGCGAAGGGCCCTCCAACATCCTGCCCCTGGTCGTCGACCTGGCCAAGCCCTCGCCCGGCCTGGGTTGGCGGGGTGGCGAGCGGCAAGCTTTCCTCGACCGCAACCGGCCAGACCTGGTGTTGTTCCTGGCGGTGATCCACCACCTCGCCATCACCGCGAACGTTCCCCTGGGTGAGATCCTGGCTCTGCTGCGCTCCCTCGGAGCCGTGGTCGTCCTGGAGTTCCCGACCGAGGACGACCCGATGGTCCAGCGCCTGATGCGCAACAAGCGAGCCGGGGTGCACGACGGCTACCGGTTGGCGGCCTTCGAGCAGCTGCTGGAGTCGGCCTTCGAGGTCACTCGTCGGGAAGAGCTGGCAAGCGGCACTCGTGTGATGTTCGAGTTGACGCCCGCGTCGTAGCCCTCTGTCATCCCGCGCTCTGTTATGACCCACCGTCGGGGGGCCCAAGCCTTCGGGCCCCCCATTCGGTCACGAGGGGTTGTCGGCGGTGGGCGCGTCTTCGGCTTCTGGTTCGGACTCGGTACGCGACTTCGGCGACCGCTTGAACTTCGCAAGGCCCGACCGGAAAGCGACACCCACGCCAGCGGCGCCAGCAGCCACCGCTCCGACGATCATGCTGCCGCTTCCGGCATCGAGATAGCTCAACATCGCGGTTCATCCCCTTCGTTGTCTGGATGAGTTGTGGTTCAGGTGAGTTCGGTCTGAGGTCAACCAAGCGCGGGCAACTCCCAGCCATGACCGACGGAGAGGTTACCAGATGGTGAACAGGACCCCTGGTCGGGTGAAGTCCAGATGTCCAGAGATGGACCCGCAATGCTGGTTGCGCGTGGACCGTTCCGATGGCATGCTGTGCGAGCCATGTCTGTGCCCGCAGGTCTCGTAGTACCCTAGAGCGCACGGCGACCACCCGCGCCCGTGCGCTCGAAACGGCCTCCCGACCGGGAGGCCGTTGCAGTTTTGTGGCACGGTGACAGCCCGAGAGGAAGGACCATCATGATCCAGAACGCAGTCCCTCACGGCACCCCGATGGACGGGGGCCAGGCGCTCATCAACTCCCTGGAGATGGAGGGCGTGGACGTCCTGTTCGGGCTGCCGGGCGGGGCCATCCTCCCCGTCTACGACCCCATCCTCGATTCGCCCATCCGCCACATCCTGGTGCGCCACGAGCAAGGGGCGGGCCACATGGCCGAGGGCTACGCCCACGCCACCGGGCGGCCCGGGGTCGCCATGGTCACCAGCGGTCCGGCCGCCACCAACATTGTCACCCCTTTGTGCAACGCCTTCCTGGACTCCACGCCGATGGTGGTCATCACCGGCCAGGTCCCCCTGGCGGCCATCGGCACCGATGCCTTCCAGGAGTGCGACACCACTGGGATCACCATGTCGGTGACCAAGCACAACTTCCTCGTGACCAGCGCCCAGGACATCCCCCGCACGATCAGAGAGGCGTTCCACATCGCCACCACCGGCCGTCCTGGCCCGGTGCTGGTCGACCTTCCCAAGGACATCGTGGATCCTCGCAACCCCCGTTCGGCCATGGAGTGGTACTGGCCCGACGACGTCGACCTCCCCGGCTACAAGCCCACGACCCAGGGTCATCCCCGGATGATCCGCGAGGCGGCCCGGCTGATCCTCGAGGCAGAGCGGCCCGTGATCTATGCCGGTGGTGGGATCCTCAAAGCCCGGGCCGCCGAGGCTCTGCGGGCTCTGGCCGAGCAGACCGGGATCCATGTGGTCACCACCCTCATGGCCCGGGGCGCCTTCCCCGACGACCACCCCTTGGCCCTGGGCATGCCTGGCATGCACGGCAACTACACGGCGGTGACCGCCCTTCAGCGCGCCGACCTGCTGATCACCCTGGGAGCACGCTTCGACGACCGTGTCACGGGCAAGGTCGATGCCTTCGCTCCTGGCGCCAAGGTGATCCACGTCGACATCGACCCTGCCGAGCAGGGCAAGGTCCGTGCTCCCGACGTGCCAATCGTGGGCGACTGCCGTCTGGTCATAGAGGAGATCATCACCGCCCTGCACGACCTCGGTGGTCCCGAGGCCGAAGTCGATCGCCAGGCGTGGCACTCGACGATCTCCGACTGGCAGGAGACCTACCCGCTGACCTACGAACCCTCCCAACCGGGCGAGATGCTCAAGCCCCAGTACGTGATCGAGCAGCTGCGCGAGAACACGCCCGAGGACACCATCCTGGTCACCGGGGTGGGTCAGCACCAGATGTGGTCGAGTCAGTTCTGGCGCTTCAACCACCCCTACACCTGGGTGAGCTCGGGGGGCCTGGGCACCATGGGTTTCGCGGTGCCCGCCGCCATCGGTGCCAAAGTCGGTCGTCCCGACCGGATGGTCTGGGCCATCGACGGTGACGGCTGCTTCCAGATGACAGCCCAGGAGCTTGTCACCGCAGCAGTGGAACGCATCCCGGTGAAGGTCGCGATCTTGAACAACGCCTACCTGGGCATGGTCCGCCAGTGGCAGGAGATGTTCTACGAGGAGCGCTACAGCGAGGTGTACCTCTCGCCCGACATCCCCGACTACGTCAAGTGGGCCGAGGCCATGGGCTGCGTCGCATTGCGGGTGGAGTCTCCAGAAGAGGTCCAGCCCGCCATCGACAAGGCCAACGAGGTCGACGACCGGCCCGTGGTGCTGGAGTGCCGGGTCGATTCGGCCGAGAAGGTCTTCCCGATGGTGCCCGCAGGCCAGGCCAACGACAACATCCTGGTCCACCCCAGCCAGGACGGGCGGTGATCGCCGTGCCGACTGTGCCCGCCCATCACACCCTGTCCGTCCTGGTCGAGAACCGCCCCGGAGTGCTGGCCCGTGTGGCCAACCTGTTCGCCCGGCGGGGCTACAACATCTTCTCGCTGGCCGTCGCCCCCACCGACGACGAGCGTTTCAGTCGCATCACCGTCGTGGTCGACGTCGAGTCGGCTCCCCTGGAGCAGGTGAAGAAGCAGCTGTTCAAGCTGATCAACGTGGTCAAGATCCAGGAGCTTCCCCCCGGCGAATCGGTGGAGCGCGAGCTGTTGTTGGCCACCATCGCCACCGTGGCCGATCGGCGGCACCAGATCATCGAGCTCGTGGACGTGTACGGGGGCCGCGTGCTCGACGTGGGTGCCGACCAGATCCTGGTCTCCCTGGAGGACGTGCCCGAGCGCATCGACGATTTCGAGGAGCTGCTGAAGCTGTACGACATCGTCAACCTGCAGCGCACGGGCCGAATCGCGCTCCCCAAGCTCCACAAGGGACAGCCCTTGCGTACGGCCCAGATCGCGGCTTCCTAGGTTCCGCGTGACAGGCAAGTGCTCGCGCCCACTTCCCGGAGTCTCCGCCTCCGTTCTGGCGTGCCCCGCTCTCCGCAGACCATCATCGTCCCCACAACCGTCCCATCTCCGCCCTCGGGCCTCGCACAGGAGCTGATCCGTGGCCAACATCTACTACGAGCATGATGCCGATCGGTCACTCATCGCCGACCGAAAGGTGGCGGTGTTGGGCTACGGCTCCCAGGGCCACGCCCACGCCCTCAATCTGAAGGACTCGGGCATCGACGTGCGGGTCGGCCTGCGGGAGGCCTCGGCCTCCCACGCCAAAGCCGAGAGCGCCGGACTGAGGGCGCTCTCCTTCGACGACGCGGCCGAAGAGGCCGACGTGATCATGGTGCTCGTTCCCGACACCGAGCAGGCCCGTATCTACGGCGACCACATCGAGCCGCACCTGCGGGACGGAGACGCTCTCTTGTTCGCGCACGGGTTCAACATCCGTTTCGGGCGAGTGCAGCCTCCCGCCGGGGTCGACGTCGTGATGGTGGCGCCCAAGGGCCCGGGTCACCTGGTTCGGCGCACCTATGAGGAGGGCGGCGGCGTTCCTTGCCTGATCGCCGTCGAGCAGGACTCCAGCGGCAGGGCCAAGGGCCTTGCCTTGGCCTACGCCGATGCCATTGGAGGCGCCCGGGCCGGCGTCATCGAGACGACCTTCGCCGAAGAGTGCGAGACCGACCTCTTCGGCGAGCAGGTGGTGCTGTGCGGGGGGCTCACCTCTCTCGTCCAGGCAGGGTTCGAGACTCTGGTCAACGCCGGCTACCAGCCCGAGATCGCCTACTTCGAGTGCCTCCACGAGCTCAAGCTGATCGTCGACCTCATGTACGAGCAGGGAATCGGGGGGATGCGCTACTCGATCAGCGACACGGCTGAGTACGGCGACCTCACCCGAGGGCCTCGAGTCATCGACGGCCACGTGCGCGCCGAGATGCAGCAGATCCTGGACGAGATCCGCAGTGGGGCCTTCGCCGACGAGTGGATCGCCGAGTCCGAGGCCGGTCGCGCGAACTTCCTGGCCCTGGAGCAGTCGGGCCGCCAGCATCCCATCGAGCAGGTGGGTGAGAGGTTGCGTTCGATGATGCCCTGGATCGCTGCCGGGAAGGCTCGGGTCCAGGACGTCAGCGGGGGCTAGTTGCCGATCAGCGCTTTCCAGCCGGCTCTGAACTTGCACGCCAACTAGAGGTCTTCGTCCGGCGCGGCCGGAGGCACGCTGTACACGAACACGGCCCACTGCCGAGCGGTGGGGCCCGAGGCCCCCTCGATACGGCCGCTGTAGGAGAACTCCTCGCGGTGGACCAGTACGACGCCGGCTCCCGCCTCCTCGTCCAGCAGCCGGGTGACGTCGTCGCGGATGCCTGCGTCCTCGCCGTCGAGAATCGGGGCGTGGTTGACTGTGTAGCCGAGGTCGCGCGAGCGCAGGAACGTGTCCGTCTCTCCGTTGCGCTGGGCCTCGAGCCATTCGAAGGAGTTGACGACGCCGTCGAGGTTGATGACGGGCTGCTCGGTGAAGTAGCCGACCACTCCCGCGTCCCACGATCCGAGTCGGGCGTCGTCGGGCAGGTTGGCGGTGATCCACTCCCCGGCTCGGCGGTTGGCCAGCTGGATGGAACGCTGGCCGGGATCCGCGAAGTTGTTGATCTGCAGGGCCAGACCCAGCACGAGCACCCCGACCAGGATGGCCTGGATCGGCCTCATGGCCCGAGCAGCCGGCTGGCCGGCGGGGGCCTCGGCCGCCACTCCCTCACAGAAGTCGAGGGTGGCCAGCACGATGAGGAACGTCGCGTAGAGAACGTGCGGTGCGAAGTACCAGAGCCATTGCTGGGCTGAGAGCTGGGTGTAGTAGCCCACCACCAACACCAGGAATGCCGCGAACCAGGCTGTGCGGGCGAAGAAGTCCGAGGTGCGAGGGAGGCGACCCCTGCTGTAGGTAATGCCGAGCCGGCGTCGGCCCCGCCAGGCGAGCGCAAGAGCAAGGACAGCCAGGGCTGCGAGCACCATTCCCCGGCTCCCGGTGAGGGGTAGGCGTTTGGCCTCGCCGCTCACTTGCAGCGCCTCGCCGAAGGTGCCGATCGAAAAGGCAAACCAGCCCCCCATGACCACAGCGGGGATGGAATAGAGCCGGACCAGTGGGACGAGCAGCGAGTGAGGTTCGGAGCGGAGCTCGGCCAGTGACCACAGACCAAGGCACGCGATGAGGAGAGCGGCGTCGGTGCGGGCAAGGAAGGCGATGGCCAGGAGCGAGCCCAAGAGGATCTGCCGTCGTGGTGGAGTGGTGAGGACTCGGCCTCGGGCGGCCCACACGAGGGCGATCACCCCCGCCTGGCTGAGCACCACGGTGCCGCTCTCGAGTCCGTTGACGGTGGTCTTGATCACATATGGGTTGAGGCCCAGGAGGATCAGCACCAGGGCGGCCGTGACCTGGGCCAGGCGCGCCGCGGCGTCCTGGTCGTCTCGGTTGGCCAGGCGTTCGAACCCGCCCGAGGCGCGGCTCGCGACGAGAGCGACCACACCCAGGGTGGTGACCCACATTCCGAGTTGAAGGGCAAGCAGAGCGCGTACCGCCACCAGGTCGTCCAGGCCGAGGGCGTAGGCCGAGGCCGAGATCCCCATCCAGAGCGGGTGGTAGCCGTTGGTCTGGTTGATGGTGTCGAAGGTCGAACCGTGTCCGGCGGCGATGTTGCGCCCGATCTCGAAGTAGTACCAGGCGTCGTCGAAGGTGACCGCGAAGGGGGCATCGCCCCACAGCAGGATGATGGGCAGCCAGATGACACCGACCACCAGTGGTGCCACGACCAGGATCCGTTCGGTAGCGAGTCGGGTGAGCTCGCCTCGGTTTGCCGCTACGGGCATTCGGTCACCTCACATCCGGTATCGATCGCGCCCTAGGATGCCCGGTCCGCGCCTGTTGGGGGCGCCAGCACCGACCGCGACCACACGGAGGGCCCGATGAGCGACCACCAGGGTTTCGAGACACGCCAGATCCACGCGGGCCAGATCCCGGACTCAGCGACGGGCGCACGGGCGGTGCCCATCTATGCGACCACGGCCTACCAGTTCCGTGACACCGAGCATGCGGCCAACCTGTTCTCGTTGTCGGAGATGGGGAACATCTACACCCGCATCATGAACCCCACCCAGGGTGTTCTGGAAGCCCGCCTGGCCAGCCTGGAGGGGGCGACGGAGACCGCGGTGGGGATCCCCGGGGCGTTGGTGGTGGCCAGCGGCCAGGCCGCGGAGATGATGGCCATCCTCACCGTCGCCGAGGCGGGTAGCCACGTCGTGTCGTCGTCCTCTCTGTACGGCGGTACCTACAACCTCCTCCACTACACCTTGCCGAAGCTGGGCGTCGAGGTCTCCTTCGTGGACGACCCCGATGACCTGGACGCCTGGCGTGCCGCGGTGCGTCCCGAGACCAAGGCGTTCTACGGAGAGACGATCGGCAATCCCAAGAACGACATCTTCGACTTCGAGGGCGTGTCTGCCATCGCCAAAGAGGTCGGGGTGCCGCTCATCATCGACAACACCATCGCTTCGCCCTACCTGTGCCGCCCCCTGGAACACGGCGCGGACATCGTGGTGCACTCGGCCACCAAGTTCATCGGGGGCCATGGCACAGCTATCGGTGGGGTGATCGTGGACGGCGGGTCATTCGACTTCGGGGTGGGGGACAGGTACCCCAACTTCACCGAGCCCGACCCCAGCTATCACGGGCTGGCCTATTGGCCGGCGTTGGGCCCGGGCAGCTTCATCATCAAGGCCCGGGTCCAGATGCTGCGCGACCTGGGTGCGGCGGTGTCCCCCTTCAACGCGTTCCTGTTCCTGCAGGGACTCGAGACGCTCAGCCTGAGGATGGAACGCCACGTGGCCAACGCCGTTCAGGTGGCCGAGTACCTGGCCGCCCACGACCAGGTGGAGTCGGTCTCGTACGCAGGGTTGGCGTCGAGTCCCTGGTACGAGCGGTACCAGCGGTACCTACCCGCGGGTGCCGGCTCGGTGCCCGCCTTCGTGATCAAGGGCGGCATCGAGGCGGGCCGCCGGTTCGTGGAGGCTCTGGACCTGCACAGCCACGTGGCCAACATCGGTGATGTGCGCAGCCTCGTCATCCATCCCGCCACCACCACGCATTCCCAGCTGAGCCCCGAGGAGCAGGCCGACACCGGAGTCGATCCGGGCCTCATCCGCCTCTCGGTCGGCTTGGAGACGATCGAGGACATCCTCGCCGATCTCGACCGGGGCTTCGCCGCCTCCCACTGACCCACTTCACCCCGCCAGCCCCCCCGTCGGTGCTCCAAACCGTCGGTTCCAGTGTGCCCTTTTGGGCACCCACAGCCGACAGAATGGGAGCACTGGGAGGTTGTAGCCACTCTCGGTGGCGATCCGGTCACTCTGCCGTTCTTGTCACAGGGGCAGGAGATCAT
This sequence comes from uncultured Actinomycetes bacterium, assembly GCA_963719935.1. Taxonomy (GTDB): domain Bacteria; phylum Actinomycetota; class Acidimicrobiia; order Acidimicrobiales; family CAVRDY01; genus CAVRDY01. Next base: position 423,069 of record CAVRDY010000001.1, read on the forward strand.
GGGGGCATGGAAACCAGTGACAACGCCCTGGCCCGGGTGGCTGCCGAACAGGACGGGCACTTCACCCGCGCCCAGGCACTCATCGCAGGCTTCAGTGACAAGACGATTCGCCAGAGGATCAGAACCGGTTCTTGGGTGAGCGTGCAGCGAGGTGTCTACCGGAGTGCCACCGTGCCGGCACGCATCTCTGGCGAGGATGCCGTCGCCGCGCTGTGCCTACCGGGGGGAGTCGTGTCTCACCAGTCGGCGGCACGTCGGCTTGGGTTTCCGCGGATGGGGGTGCGTCCGGTCACGGTGTGTGTGCCACGAGGGACCACCCACCGCCTTCCCGGCGTCGTGATCCACGAGTCTTCGGACATGTGCGAGGACGACTGCATCCTTCGCGATGGGGTCCGCCTCACCTCGCCGGTCAGGACGGTCATCGACCTCGCGGCTGTCTTGCCCGAGCTGCCGCTCGAGCGCCTAGTAGACGAGTTGCTCGTTGCGAAGGTCATCGAGGTGGGCGCCGTGGGCCAGCGTCTCGAGGCGTTGGCCCGGCGCGGCAAGCCGGGAGTCAAGTCCCTGCGGGCGATTCTCGAAGCGCGTGGCGAGGGCTATGTCCCCCCGGAGTCCGAGCTCGAGGCCCGCGTGATCGAGTTGTTGGCCTCAGCCGGACTACCGGCCCCGGAGCGCCAGGCGAGCCTGCCCTGGCGTCCCGGGGCGCCGCAGCGGGTCGATCTCCTCTTCCGGGACCAACGGGTGATCATCGAGTGCGACGGGCGCCGGTGGCACACACGCGAGCGCGACTTCGAGCGCGACCGGAGGCGGAGGAACGAGGCGACTCTGGCGGGTTGGCGGATCATCCACATCACCTGGAACGAGTTGCAGCACCACCCTGGACGGATCATCGCCGAACTGCGACTGCTTCTCGGCCTCGCCGAGTCGGCAGCATGACTCCCTCCCAGTCGTTCTGTCGGCTGGAGGTGCCCGAAAGGGCACACTGGAACCGACGGTTTGCGGGCCGGTCGTTCTGTCGGCTGTGGGTGCCCAAAAGGGCACACTGGAACCGACGGTTTGCGGGCCTGCCCTGCTAGGAGAGGTGGGCGGCGACGTGGTCGATGCAGGCGCAGAGAGCGGCGACGTCGGCCGGGTCGATGGCGGGGAAGAGAGCGATGCGCAACTGGTTGCGCCCCAGCTTGCGGTAGCTCTCGGTATCGAGGATGCCGTTGCGCCGGAGCACCGCCGACACGGTGAGCGCGTCGACGCCCTCCAGGTCGATGGTGGCCACCACGTGGCTGCGTTGCGCGGGGTCGGTCACGAAGGGGCTGGCATAGCTCGTCGACTCGGCCCAGCCATAGATGGTGGCCGCCGAGGTGTCACAGCGCTGGGCTGACCACTCGAGCCCTCCGTTGCCGTTGATCCAGTCGACCTGTTCGGCGGCCAGGAACACCGTGGCCAGCGCCGGTGTGTTGTAGGTCTGGTCCTTGCGGGAGTTCTCCAGGGCGATGCCGAGATCGATCGAAGCGGGGATCCATCGATCCGACCTTGCCACCCGCTCGATTCGCTCGACGGCGCGGGGTGAGCAGGCCGCCAGCCACAGCCCGCCGTCGCTGGCCAGGCACTTCTGCGGGGCGAAGTAGTAGACGTCGATCGCTTCGGGGTCGAAGCGCAGCCCCCCGGCCGCCGAGGTGGCGTCCACCAGGACCAGCGAGCCGTCGTTTGACCCGGTGGGGCGGGTCAGAGGCATGGCCACCCCCGTGGAGGTCTCATTGTGGGTGAGGGCGTAGCTGTCGACCTCGGGCCGCCCCACCGCCAGGGGATGCGTCCCCGGCGGGCTCTCGATCATTTCGGGCTCGTCCAGATGGGGGGCGGCAGCAACTGCGGTGGCGAACTTGGACGAGAACTCGCCGAAGGACAGGTGCTGGCTGTGCCGGTCGATCAGCCCGAAGCTGGCCGCGTCCCAGAAGACGGTGGTGCCGCCGTTTCCGAGCAGGATCTCATAGCCGTCGGGTAACGAGAACAGCTCGGCCAGCCCGTTGCGCAGCCGGGCCACCTCGAAGCGGACCGTGGCCTGGCGATGAGAGGTGCCGAGGTAGTCGGGAGCGGCTGCCGACAGCGCCTGGAGCGCTTCGGGTCGCACGCGGGAGGGGCCGCACCCGAAGCGCCCGTCGGCGGGCAGGATGTCGGTCGGGATCTTGATGTCGGGAATGTCGCTGGTCATCGGACGTCATGGTGCCGGACGGAGCATCGGCAGACGAAACCGGTTGGTCGATGTGCCACGCTTCTGCGATGAGTCCAGACCGAAACCAGAGCCCGTACGGCTCCTGGCCGAGCCCGGTGACTCCCGAGCTCGTCGTTCAGGCAGCGGTGAGCCTGGGTGAGGTGTGGGTCGAGGACGAAGCGATCGACGACTCGGCGGTCTGGTGGTCAGAGCTGCGACCACAGGAAGGAGGGCGCGTCCAGATCGTCCGCTCCTCCCCTGGGCAGGCGCCGATCGACGTCCTTCCCGAGGGCTACGGGGCACGCACCCGTGTTCACGAGTACGGCGGAGGTGCCTGGTGGCTCCACGCAGGCACGCTCTTCTTCGTCAACTGGGACGACCAGCGTCTGCACCGGCTCGGCCCGGACGATCCCCGTCCGGCGCCCATCACCCGTCCGCCCGTCCTTCCCCACGGGCTCCGCTATGCCGACGGCCGTGTCACCCCGGACGGCTCTTGGGTGCTGTGTGTGCGCGAGTCCCACGAAGTCGAGGGGGAGTGCCGCAACGAGCTCGTGGCCATTCCGACCGGTGGAGGTGACGCGTCTGGGGCTCGGTACCGATGCCGACTTCGTCTCCAACCCTCGCCCCAGTCCCGACGGCCGTTGGCTGGCCTGGGTGCAGTGGTCACATCCCCACATGCCCTGGGACGCCAGCGAGCTGTGGGTGGCCTCTCTTGCCGCCGACCTTCACGATGTGGAGTTGGTGGATGCTCGTCGGGTGGCGGGCGGCCCCGGTGAGGCAGTGACCCAGCCCGAGTGGTCAACCGACGGGGTGTTGCACTTCCTCTCTGACCGGAGCGGCTGGTCCAACCTCTATCGGTTCTCCACGCCTGGTCGGCCCGACAACCACGACGAGGGATCGCCGGTCTGGGAGATGGCTGCCGATGTCGGGACACCCCCGTGGGTCTTCGGCATGAGCCGGTACGCGTTGGTTGGAGAGAACCCCTCCCGCGTCGTGGTGGCGGCTGCCAGTGAGGGAATCGACGACCTGCGGGTGATGGAGGCCGCGGGCGCCAGGCGGATCGTGTGGCCGGTGGGCGGAGGCTTGGGTGGGGGCTCGCTCGGGGGCTCGCTCGAGGCCGAAGACGAGGCCGAAGACGAGGCCGAAGACGAGGCCGAAGACGAGGCCGAAGACGAGGCCGACGGTGGTGGTGGTTTCACGTCCTTTTCCTGCCTGAAGCGTCGGGGTGCCGGGCTGGTGGCGGTCGCTGCGGGCTTCGACCGTGAGCCTGCGGTCGTGGCCCTCGATCCGACGGGTGACACCGATCCGGGAGGCGCGGCGGCCCGACATTGGGAGGTCTTGCGGCCTCCGCGAGATCTGGGGTTGGATCCGACCTGGTGGTCGGTGCCCCGCCACATCTCCTTTCCCACGGGACCAGAGGACCCTGACGACCGTGAGGACCGGGGCGCCGAGGTTGCCCACGGCCTCTACTACCCGCCCACGAACCCCGACTGGGAAGGGCTCGACGGAGAGCTACCCCCGCTGCTCGTGGCCATCCACGGCGGTCCGACCTCGGCGGCACGCCCCCAGCTCCAGGTGGGGATCCAGTTCTGGACCAGTCGGGGGTTCGGGGTGGTCGACGTCAACTACCGGGGCTCAACCGGCTACGGGCGCGACTACCGGCGTCTCCTGGATGGACGTTGGGGAGTCAGCGACGTGGAGGATTGCGCAGCCGCCGCCGCCTGGCTGGCAGATCAGGGCCTGGTCGACGGTGCTCGGCTGGCGATCCATGGCGGATCGGCCGGTGGTTTCACCACCCTGATGGCCCTGATCACGACCGGCCGCTTTGCCGCAGGAACCAGCAGCTACGGCGTCACCGACCTCGAGGCCCTGGCCAGGGACACCCACAAGTTCGAGAGCCGCTACCTGGATGGCCTAGTCGGCCCCTACCCAGCCGAGCAGGCGCGTTACCGGGAGCGCAGCCCCCTGTTCCACCTGGACCGGCTGCACTCGCCGGTCCTGGTTCTCCAGGGGCTCGAGGACGAGGTCGTCCCACCCTCCCAGGCCGAAGCTCTGGTTGCTGCTCTGGATCGCAACGACGTGCCTCATGCCTACCTGGCTTTCGAGGGCGAGCAGCACGGCTTCCGCCAGGCCGCCACCATCCGCCGAGCTCTCGAGGCCGAGCTGTTCTTCTACGCTTCCATCCTGGGCTTCGACGCACCGGCTGGCATCGAGCCCCTTCGCATCGAGCACCTGCCGGAAAGGTGAGCCGCGTCGGGATGTCGCCACCAGAGCGGGACTCAGGAGCCAGGGGTGAAGGTGCCGAGGAGGTGGCGCGCCACAGTGAGGCGGCCTCGGCCCGTCAGGATGCCCGGTGTCTGCTTGCCGCCGGCATCACCCCCACCCAGGGGCGCGACGGCTCGGCCCACGTCTTGTGGGTACGCGCGGTCGATGTCGAGATTGCCCGAGCTGTCCTTCGAGGTGAGAAGCCGCCGGCGCCATCGATCGCCGGGCCTCCGCCGGTGTCAGTCCCCTCGGCCGGGCCGCCGCCGGTGCCGGTACCCTCGGGTTCGCCGACTGCCCCGGGTTCGCCGACTGCCCCGGGTTCGCCGACTGCCCCGACTGCCCCGGGTTCGCCGACTGCCCCGACTGCCCCGACTGCCCCGACTGCCCCGACTGCCCCGACTGCCCCGACTGCCCCGACTGCCGGGTCCCCGGCCGCGTCGCCGACCCGGTCAGCCTCGCCGGCTGATCCGGCTCAGGTGCCGGGCGCGCCGGCGCCACCGGCTCACGCGGTCGAACCGATGGTGCTGGCGGCCGCGGTGGATGCCCAGGGCTTCACGGTGGTGGCTGTGGCCCGAGACGACGCCGGGGCACGCGCTCTCGGGTCGCGCCTGCTGGAAGCGGGTATCGGCAGCGAGCTGACACCGGTGGCGGGCACCGGCTGGGCCGTGCCGGGCGGGCCTCGTCCCGAGGAGATCCTGGTCCGGGTCCTGGCCGGGGACGCCGGTCGGGCCGAGCAGGTCTTGGGACACCAGCGGCCGGCACCGCCCAGGCCACCGGGTAGCCCTCAACCCGAGGTGGCCGAAGTGGCCGAGGACCGTGACGAACCCCGCAGCTACCTGGGGGGCCGGCTCCTGCTCACCGGGCGCCAGCGGGTAGCGATCATCGTGGGCTACCTGTTGGCCCTGGTGGTGCTCCCACTCGTCTTCTACTGGGGCACCCGCTTCATCCTGGATCCGGGCGTGGACGAACCCGAGGACATCATCAGCCAGTTCGAGCCCGGCCCGGGCTGATACCAGTCGTAGCCAGGCCATTGGCGCCGGGCCGCGGGTGGCGGTCAGGATGAGCCCATGGCACGCATCCTGGTCACCGAGGCCATTGCCGAGCCCGGGCTCAACCGCCTTCGCTCGGAGGGCCACGACGTTGACGTCCAACTCGACTTGGACCCCGCCGGCCTGCTGACCGCGGTCCGGGGAGCACATGCTCTGGTGGTTCGTTCTGCCACAAAGGTCACGCGGGAGGTCCTGGGGGCCGGATCCGAGTTGGTCGTGGTAGGTCGGGCGGGGATCGGTCTGGACAACGTCGACGTGGGCGCGGCCACCGAGCAGGGTGTGATGGTGGCCAACGCGCCGCAATCCAACACGCTTTCCGCGGCCGAGCACACCATGGCCCTGCTCCTGGCCATGGCCCGCAACGTCCCTCAGGCCCACGCTGCCCTGACTGCCGGCCGTTGGGAGCGCTCTGCGTGGACCGGTGTGGAGCTCTCGGACAAGACGTTGGGCATCGTCGGTCTGGGGCGGATCGGCAAGCTGGTGGCCCAGCGCGCGCTGGCATTCGGGATGCGCCTGGTCGGCTACGACCCGTTCGTGTCCGAGGAGAGGGCCCGCCAGATGAGCGTGACGCTGCTCGACCTGGATCAGCTCGTGAGCGAGGCCGACTTCATCACGTTGCACGTGGCCAAGACGCCCGAGACCGTCGGGTTGGTCGGGCGTGAACTGCTGGCCCGCGCCAAGCCGGGCTTGCGCATCGTCAACGTGGCCCGGGGCGGCATCGTCGACGAGGCGGCTCTGGCCGAGGCGTTGCAGGCGGGTCAGGTGGCCGGTGCGGCCCTGGACGTGTTCTCCGAGGAGCCGACCACCGAATCGCCGCTGTTCACTCTCCCCGGTGTCGTGGTGACCCCCCACCTGGGGGCCAGCACGGTCGAGGCCCAGGACAAGGCCGGTGACACGATCGCCGACCAGGTCTCCCTGGCCCTGCGGGGCGAGTTCGTGCCTTTCGCGGTGAATGTGAGCGCGGCCGAGGCCTCCGAGACGGTGCGACCCTTCCTGCCCCTGGCCGAGCAGTTGGGAAGGCTCTTCGCCGGGCTAACCGAGGGCGGGGTGGACGAGCTCACCCTCGAGTACCAGGGCACCCTCGCCGACTACGACACCCGCATACTCAGCCTGTCGATGCTGAAGGGCTACTTCGGGGCGACCTCGGACCAGCCGGTCTCGTATGTGAACGCACCCCAGATCGCCCGCGAGCGGGGGATCGAGGTCCGCGAGTCATCAACGTCCACCAGCCACGACTATGTGAACCTGATCGGAGTGCGGGGCGGGGGCCGGGCGCTGGCCGGGACTCTCGTCGGTCTGCGTGCACAGCCCCGCCTGGTGGTGGTCGACGACCACATCGTGGACGTCCCCCCTTCGGATCACATGCTGGTGATTCGCAACGACGACCGTCCGGGGGTCATCGGCCGGGTGGGCACCATCCTGGGGACCTCCGGCGTCAACATCGACGACATGGACGTGGGCACGTCCCCGTCGGGTGCCTCGGCCCTCATGGTGCTCGCCACCTCCACGCCTGCCCCGCCGCCGGTCCTGGAGGAGCTTCGGCGGGCCGAGGGGATCGTGAGCGTCCACGCCATCAGCATTCCCTGACGCGGCGGCCCGCTTCGCGGCGCTGAATCGCGCTACCGCTTGGCTGCCCGGAACCCGTCGGCTCGTGCTGCCTCTGCGCTCAGATAGCAGCGGTCGGGCACGGTGCGGGAATAGCTGGCCCCTCCGGGCACGTGGAAGATACCGCTGGAGACCTTGACCTTGACCGGGTGGCTGTCGGGGCAGGACCCGTCGATGGGCTCGACCCACGGGGTGAGGTTGCCATCCGGGTCACCGGCTTTGGGTGCACCTGGTTCGGGTATTTCGGTCTCGGGTGCACCGGCTTCGTGGTCACCGGAATCGTCGGGAACCTGGTCGCTCTCCAGCGTGTGCTGCTCGCCGTGTGGACCGGGCGTGTCGCCCTCGACGAGCGGGGGCCAGGGCACCGGCGCCGGATCGATGACATCGAGAGCCGGGAGGGCCCGCCGGCGCCTGCCGGCAGTGATTATGAGCACTGCCAGCGTGGAGAGCATCACGAGACCCAGGACCATGGCGGGGCGACGGAGCGCTTGTCGCAAGGGGCATACCTCCGGTTGTTGGGCCATCTCTGCACGCTAGCTTTTGTAGGCTCGCAGAGACGGCCGTCGAGCGCTGGGCCCGGCCGACCAAGAGAAGGCGAAGCGTGAGCCGTCGACGCAGCCTTCCGGTGACCTGTGCATCGGCGCACCCAACCGCCATTCCCTTGACACCTGCATCGAATCCTGATTCAGTGACTTCACCATGAACCGCCATCCATCGACCGCGGAACTGCTCCTTATCTAGGGCGAGCACCCCCATATCGGTGCTCGCCGAACCCCCTGTGCCCGAGGGCCAGGGGGTTTTTCGTTGCCCCGGTAGCGGTTCCGGGCAACTGGGCAGCACCACGAGACCCCACCTGCACACCAGAAAGGCGAACCCATGGCCGAGACCTCCAGCCAGGCCGACCGAGTGATCATCTTCGACACCACGCTGCGTGACGGCGAGCAGTCCCCCGGGATCTCCCTCGACGTCGGCGAGAAGCTGGAGATCGCCGAGCAGTTGGCGCGCCTCGGTGTGGACGTCATCGAAGCCGGCTTCCCCATCGCCAGCCAGGGCGACTTCGAGGCTGTGGCCGCCGTGGCCCGCAGTGTCACCGGACCGGTGATCTGCGGCCTCTCCCGTACCGCCCGCGGTGACATCGACCGGTGCTGGGAGGCCATCGAGGCTGCCGAACGCCGCCGGATCCACGTGTTCATCGCCACCAGCGAGACGCACATGCGCCACAAGCTGAAGATGACCCCCGAGCAGGTCCGGGCTGAAGCCGCGGCTGCGGTGGCCCACGCTCGGGGCTACACCGACGATGTCGAGTTCAGTCCCGAGGACGCCTCGCGGTCCGACTTCGACTTCATGTGCACCGTCCTGCAGGCCGCGGTGGACGCCGGGGCCACCACCCTCAACATCCCCGACACGGTCGGCTACGGCATCCCCGAAGAGTACGCCGAGCGGCTGAGGGCCGTGCGCCGGCAGGTGAGCGGCGACTACCTGATCTCCACGCACTGCCATGACGACCTGGGTCTGGCCGTGGCCAACTCTCTGGCCGCCGTTGCGGCCGGGGCCCGCCAGGTCGAGTGCACCATCAACGGCCTGGGGGAGAGGGCTGGCAACGCCGCCATGGAGGAGGTGGTCATGGCCCTTCGAACCCGTCCTGACTTCTTCGGCGGTGTCGATACCGGAATACGGGCCGAGGAGCTGGCCCGCACCAGCCGGCTGGTGAGCCGGCTGACCGGCTACCCCGTCCAGTACAACAAGGCTGTGGTGGGTCGCAACGCCTTCGCCCACGAAGCGGGCATCCACCAGCACGGCGTACTCGAGGAACGAACCACCTACGAGATCATGGACCCCACCACCGTCGGGCAGGGCGGCACCCAGATCGTGCTGGGGAAGCACTCGGGTCGCCACGCCTTCGCCGACACCCTGGAGAAGATGGGCCTCACCATCCGGGGTGACGCCTTGAACCAGGCCTTCGCCCGCTTCAAGGAGCTGGCCGACCGCAAGGTGCAGATCACCGACGCCGACCTGGAGGCCATCGTGGCCGAGGAGTTGGGCACGTCGGTGGACAAGGCCTTCGAGCTGGTCTCCCTGGCCGTGCGCGGCGGCACCGACGAGGTCCCCGCAGCCACGGTGGTGCTGACCCGGGCGGGTGAGAAGGTGGAGGTGACCGCCGAGGGCGACGGCATGATCGACGCTGCCTGCAAGGCCATCAAGGAGGCCACAGGGATCCAGGGGACCCTCACGGAGTTCAACGTGTCGTCGGTGACCGGCGGCGTGGACGCGCTGGGTGACGTGATCATCCAGTTCGCCTCCGACGACGGGGTCGAGGTCACGGGACGGGGTGTGTCCACCGATGTGGTGGAGGCTGCGGCCCGTGCGTTCCTCAACGCCGCCAACCGGGTGGTACGCCTGGGTGCCATCACCGAGCGGCGCCAGTCCGAGACGGGTCCCTGAGTGACGGGTCCCTGAGTGACGGGTCCCTTGGTGAGGGTACCGCTCTGTGGTGGGACGGGCTGATCAGCCTGCCCAGGCGACCGAGGCACCGGGAGCCAGGTCGGCCAGGGCGTAGGTGTCCAGGCCGGTGTATCCCACTGTGAGCACGGTGTCACCGACGACCACGGCCCGCACGACACCCGGGTCGGGTTGGTAGCAGGGCTCGACGATCTCCTCGCCGGCGAACTCCTCATCGAAGAACTCCTCATCGACGAGGTCTTCATCGACGAGATCTTCATCGAGGATGTCGATCTCGGGAGGGCTGGCCGGTTCGTCGAGGGGGATGGCGTCGGGCGGGACAGGATCGCCACAGGCCAGGGGCGGGGGTGTCAGGCGACCGCGTTCGCTGAGTCCACCCGCGCTCACGTCGATGCCCACGGCGCCGGAGAGCTCGCTTCCCTCTTCCCAGGTCTGCATGGGCACCAGGGCCAGGCCTTCGGGAGCCCACCAGAGGAACGCCCGGTGATCCCATTCCACGGGGCTCGAGCCGTTGCCGAAGTTGAGCTGGTCGATGCGGGTGGGGCTGGCGGGATCAGAGATGTCGAAGAGCGACACGGCCGCCCCGGTCAGGGCCCCGTCGTCGGTGCCGTCCTGGCCGACTCCCAGGAGCAGGCCCTCGCCGACGGGGTGCAGGTAGGCGGAGTAGCCGGGGATCTTCAGCTCGCCCGTGACCTGGGGTGTCGCCGGGTCGGACAGATCGAGCACGTAGAGGGGGTCGGTCTGGCGGAAGGTCACCACGTAGCCCATGTCGCCCATGAAGCGAACGGCGTAGATCTGCTCGCCTGCGCCCATGTCGCCCACCTGGCCCAGCTCGACCAGCTCCTGGCTCTCGAGGCCGAGGGTGGTGACCATGCTCTCGGAGCTGTCACCCGACCAGGGGGATCCGGCGGTGGTGGCCACACGCAGGACACCCTCGTGCTCGGAGAGCGAGAACTGGTTGAGGAGGGTCCCCGGGACCGATCCCGAGCCGGCGTAGGAGACCGGACCGGCCTCGTCGATGGAGAACCGGTGGATGGTGGTGGTGTAGTCGTCGCCGATCTCGTCGGGGTCGTCGTACCAGGCGTTGGTGGTCACGTAGATGTTCCCCGCGCTGGCATAGACCGTCTCGCCGTCGGCCACCACGCTGACGGAGTCGGAGGTGTCGAGAGCCTCGTCCAGGTCGAGCGACAGCACCGTGAGGGTGCCGAACCCGCTGAACTCCTCGGGGTGGGCCACGTCCTCACATCCCACCAGCGGTTCGGTCTCGACGCGTTGCTGGCCGTCCACCGTGGCCACCTGGGGAAGCCAGTCGCTGGAATCCAGGTCGGCGATGATCGCCTTGTTGGTCTCCAGGGCGTAGTCCTCCGAACCGGGACCGGTGGGGGTGACCATGTCCAGGCCGATGGGTGGTGTGGTCACCACCACCCGGGCCACACCGTCCACGACCCGCGCCGTCAGGTAGCGACCTTCGATCACCTGGGTGGCTGCCACCTCGGGCCTGGTCGGCGTGGAGAGATCGATCTCCTGGATGACCGTGCTGTCGGCATAGGGCACGAAGGACTCGATCGCCTCGTCCTCCATGGCTTCGCGTAGAACCGGGATGTCGCCGACGCTTCCTGTCGAGAAGACGAATGCCCGGTCACCGGCTAGTAGGAGTTCGTGGCCCCAGCCGTCGCTCAGGGAGAGGGAACCGACCAGCTCGGGGCTCGCGCCGGAGACATCCACCACTCTGAGCACGCCGTCGATGACGACCACGAGGCGTTCTCCGTCGGTCTTCACCAGGTCGGGTTCGTCGATCCCTTCCTCGGCGACGTTGGTGGTGGAGTAGTCCTGGCCGGCCTCGAGGCCGCCGTCGCCTCCGGAATCGGCGTCGAAGGCCATCTCCTCGGACGCCGTGGGGGCCATGACCATGTCGTCGATGGCCCCTCCCCGCCAGGACCCGCCCAGGCCGCCGTCTATCCCGTAGGCGCCGACGCGGCTGGAACCCTCGTCGGCCAACCATGTGGACAGCTCGTCACAGCTGTCGAAGGGCGTCAGGCCCCTGCCCAGCCACCGGCCCTTCGGAGTCGTACCCGGGTCGCCGTCGGATCCCGGAGGATCGTCTCCGCCGGCGGTCGACGGGGGATCCGAGGACGGGTCGGAACCCGAACTGCAGGCTCCGGCCAGGACGGCTGTGGCACAGGCGATGGCGGTCAGACGGTGGCGCATGGCTTCCCCTCCCGTGGGGTGCGGACTGGGGCTTCGACGTCACCGCCGGCCGATTGGTTCCCGAATCATCGGAAAGCGAACCAGATGCTTCCGGCGGTGGCGATCACCGCGGTGGCCACCATGCCGGCGATCACGTGCGCCGGCAGCTTGCCGTCGGCGTCTTGGGGAAGGCGGTCCCTGACCCGGTCGAGCAGACGGGCGGCGAAGGGCACGTCGGGGGCCAGGATTCCCAGCCCGATGGCGATGGCCAGCAACCCCGGTCCTGGGACCAACAACATGACCAATCCCGCCAGCACGAGGACAGATCCCAGCACCATGCTGGCGGCTCGCACGGCCAGGCTGCGCTTGGCAGCGTGGATGGTGGGCTCGCGGCGGCCAGTCTCGAGCTCGGCCTCGATGGCGGCCCTCTCGATGATCTCGAGCCGCTCACGCCGCTCGCCGCGCCGTTCTTCACTGCGGCGCTGGTCGCCGCGTTCTTCACTGCGGCGCTGGTCGCCGCGTTCTTCACTGCGGCGCTGGTCGCCGCGTTCTTCACTGCGGCGCTGGTCGCCGCGCCGGCCCGCCCGGTCGCTCCCTTCGGGGGGTACGGGTGGATGGTCGGTGTCGGGGTTGTCGCTCACGAGGGCTCCGTCGGGATGCACCCGACGCTAGCGCTCCCGATCCGGGTGGTGGGGTCGAGGCGCCCGCCGTTCAACCCAGCGAGGGCAACCATCCGGGCCGGCCCGACTCGTAGGCGGCGATCTCGCTTTCGTGGTGCAGGGTCAGCGCGATGTCGTCGAGACCTCCGAGGAAGCGCTGCTGGGTGGCGTCGTCGAGGACGAAGGGCGCTTCGATTCCGGCCTCGGGTGCAGAGAGTGTGCGGGTGGCCACGTCCACGGTCACGAGCAGGGTCGGATCCTCGGTGACGGCCCGGAGCAGGGCCTCGGCGACCTCGGGGGCCACCTGCACGGGCACCAGCCCGTTCTTGGTGCAGTTGTTGGCGAAGATGTCGGCGAAGCGCGAGGACACGACGGCCTGGAATCCGTACTGTTGGATGGCCCACACCGCGTGCTCGCGCGAAGAGCCGGTGCCGAAGTTGGGCCCGGCCACGAGCACCACGGCTCCTTCGTGCTCGGGTCGGTTGAGCACGAAGCCAGGGTCGTCCCGCCATTCGCCGAAGAGCCCCCGGTCGAAGCCGGTGCGCTCGACGCGCTTGAGCCAGTCGGAGGGGATGATCTGGTCGGTGTCGACGTCGGATCGGTCGAGGGGGAGGGCGGTGCCGTGCACCAGGTGAACGGGTTCCATGGAAGGCTCCTGGTTCTCAAGCCAGATCGGCGGGGGTGGCGAAGTGACCGGCCACCGCGGTGGCGGCGGCGACCGAGGGGGAAACGAGGTGGGTGCGGCCGCCGCGACCCTGGCGGCCCTCGAAGTTGCGGTTACTGGTCGATGCGCAGCGCTCGCCGGCGGTCAGCTTGTCGGGGTTCATGGCCAGGCACATGGAGCAACCCGGGTCGCGCCACTCGCAGCCGGCGGCTGTGAACACGCGGTGGAGATCCTCGGCCTCGGCCTGGGCTTTGACGGCCCAGGAGCCGGGGACCACCAGGGCCCGGACCCCGTGACTCACCTGCCGACCGTCGAGCACGGAAGCCGCCGAGCGGAGGTCCTCGATGCGGCTGTTGGTGCAAGACCCGATGAACACGGTGTCCACGGGCACCTCTCGCAGGGGCGTTCCGGCGGTGAGTCCCATGTACTCGAGGGCCCGGCGTGCCGCGTCGCGCTGGGAGGGCTCGGTGAAGCCCTCGGGGTCGGGGACGGCGCCGTCGATGGGTGCGACCTGGGCCGGGTTCGTCCCCCAGGACACGTGGGGCACCAGGGTGGTGGCATCCAGGGTGACCTCGCGATCGAAGGTGGCGCCGGGGTCGGTCACCAGTGCGCGCCAGTCGTCGAGCGCCTGCTCCCAGGCGCGCCCGGTTGGTGCGTGGCTGCGGCCCTCGAGGTAGGCGAAGGTCGTGTCGTCGGGGGCGATCATCCCGGCGCGGGCCCCGGCCTCGATGGACATGTTGCAGACCGTCATCCGGCCTTCCATGGACAGCGACCGGATGGTCGAGCCCCGGTACTCGACGCATCGAACCGATGCCCCCGCCCGTCCCGATCCGTCCGATGATCGCCAGGATCACGTCCTTGGCGGTGACGCCCGGGGCCATGTCGCCTTCGACGGTTACCGCCATGGTTCCGGGCGCGTCGCTGGGGGAGGGTCTGGGTGGCCAGCACGTGTTCGACCTCCGAGGTGCCGATCCCGAAGGCCAGGGCCCCGAAGGCACCGTGCGTGGAGGTGTGGCTGTCGCCGCACACGATGGTCATACCGGGCTGGGTGAGCCCCTGCTCGGGCCCGATGACGTGCACGATGCCCTGGCTGGGCTCGCCCATCGCGTACTCGCGGATGCCGAACTCGGCGCAGTTGTGCGCGCAGGGTCTGCACCTGGGTGGCCGAGACGGGGTCGGCGATGGGTAGGTGGGTGTCGGTGGTGGGGACGTTGTGGTCCTCGGTGGCCACGGTCAGGTCGGGCCGGCGCACGGTGCGACCGGCCAGGCGCAGCCCGTCGAAGGCCTGGGGGGAGGTGACCTCGTGCACGAGGTGCAGGTCGATGTAGAGCAGGTCGCCCTGGTCTTCGGACCGGTGGACCACGTGGCGGTCCCACACCTTGTCACTCAGCGTTCGGGTTTCCATGGGTTCTCCGATGGTGTTGGCTCCGGCCGGTTGACCAACCGGAGCCGGACTTGCATGTCTCAAATAATGAGATCATCATCTCATCTCATGGAAACCATATCGGGTGTAGGGGTGCTCGACAAGGCGGTTCGCCTGCTGGCCCTTCTCGAGGACGCCCCACTCCCGCTGTCCCGGCTCACCGCCCAGAGCGGCTACAGCCGAGCCACCACCCACCGCCTGCTCTCGGCGCTCGAGGTGCACGGGATGGTGCGTCGCGACGACCGGGGACAGTTCGCGCTCGGCCCGCGATTGGTCGTGCTGGGTCGGGCGGCACAGGAATCGGTGCCCTGGGTGGCCGCCGCCGGCCCGGCGTTGGCCGCGCTGCGAGATCAGACCGGCGAGAGCGTGCAGCTCTACGTGCGGGCCGGCGACCGACGAGTGTGCGTGGCGTCGCTCGAATCACCCCACGGCCTGCGCACCATCGTGCCCCTGGGCGCAGTGCTACCCCTGGAGGTGGGCTCGGCCGGTGCGGTGCTACGGGACGACCCCTCGGTCCGAAAGAACGGTTGGGCGGCTTCGGTGGCCGAGCGCGAGCCCGGCGTGGCTTCGGTGAGCGCCCCGGTCCACGACGCGAACGGGCGCGGTGGTGGCTGCGGTGAGCGTGTCGGGTCCCCTCGAGCGCACTACACGCTCCCCCGGTCCCCGCTACGGCCCTTCGGTGTTGGCCGCCGCCCGCTCCGTCGAAGTGGCAGCCGGGTATCACCGTTAGGCTCGCATGGCGGTGAGCGAGATGACGGGTGCCCGACCCCCGACCGCTGACGCGGCGAGCCCGACAGAGCAAGCCGCACCGGCCACAGAAGCCGCACCGGCCACAGAAGCCGCACCGGCCACAGAAGCCGCACCGGCCACAGAAGCCGCACCGGCCACAGAAGCCGCACCGGCCGCACTCGCCTCGCTCGCTTCGGTTGCCGGGCCTCTGGTCCCGTCCCTGCGGGCGCTCGACGTCCTGGCCGCCATCGACATCGGCACCAATTCCGTGCACCTGGTGGTGGCCCGGGTGGGTGAGGGTCACACCTTCGAGGTGATCGACCGGGCCAAGGAGATGGTGAGGCTCGGCTCTTCGGGCGGCGACATGAAGCTCCTCGAGCCCGACGCCGTCGATCGGGCCGTGGACGCGCTGGCTAGGTTCCGCCGCATCGTCGACAGCAACGGAGCGGCCGTCCGCGCCGTGGCCACCTCGGCGGTGCGTGAGGCTGCCAACGGTGCCGACCTGTTGCGGCGCGCCCGCGACGAGGCCGGGGTCGTGGTGGAGGTCGTCTCCGGCCTCGAGGAGGCCCGGCTCATCCACCTCGGCGTGCTGCAGGCGTTGCCCATCTTCGGACGCCGGCACCTGGTGGTCGACATCGGTGGAGGTAGCACCGAGATCGTCGTCAGTGACGGCACTCGGGACGAGTTGGTACGCAGCCTGAAGCTGGGTGCGATCCGGCTCACGAGGCGCTTCCTGACCCGGCGGCGCACCGGTGACGAAGAAGTGACCGCCCTGCGCCGTCACGTGAACGCGGCGCTGGCGCCGGTGGTGCGCGACCTGGGCGCTCAGGGTCTGGAGAGCATCGAGGTCGTGGCCGGGGCCTCGGGGACGGTGGAGTCGGTGGTGGCCATGGTGGTGGCCGACCGCCTGGGAGAGGAACTTCGGACCCTCAACGGTGTCGAGGTGACCCGCAAGGAGGTACGGCGGGTTACCAAAGCCCTCGTGCGTGCCGGAACCGTCGAGGATCGTCGTGCCCTTCCCGGCCTGGATCCGAAACGGGCCGACATCATCCTGGCGGGAGCCCTGATCCTCCAGGAGGTGATGGAGGCGTTCGGGCTGACCGGCCTCACCTACTCGGACTTCGCCCTGCGTGAAGGGGTGCTGCTCGACGCCATCGAACGTTCCCGTGGTTCGGCGCGCCATCACCTGCACGATCTACGCCGCACCAGCGTCCTTCACCTGGCCGAGCTGTGTGACGACGACCCCGACCATTCGGCGCATGTCGCCAAGCTGGCCCTGCAGCTCTTCGACGGCGTGGCTGACACCCTCGGCCTCGACCTGGAGGCCCGTGAGCTGCTGGAGGCGGCCGCTCTGTTGTGCAACGTGGGGATCTTCGTGTCCCACGCCCAGCATCACAAGCACAGCTACTACGTGATCCGTAACTCCGAGCATCTGCTCGGCTTCACCGACCGCGAGATCGAGCTCATCGCCCAGGTGGCCCGGTACCACCGCAAGAGCGCCCCCAAGGACGTCCACGCCGAGTTCGCGCGCCTCGACACCGCCGACCGTCAGCTCGTGTGCCGGTTGGCGGGAATCCTCCGGGTGGCCCTGGCCCTCGACCGGGGACACACCGGAACCGTGACCGCCCTGTCGGTGGTGGCCAAGGCGAAGCGGGTGAAAGTCCTGGCCCGACCCCGAACCGCAGACGTCCTCTTGGACCTCGAGCTCTACACGGCCGACGAGCGCAAGGGTCTTCTCGAGGACGTGTTGGGACGGCCGGTGGTGGTGGAGGTCGAATCCCTCAACGCCGGGAGCTGAGCCCGGCGCGCGACGCCGTGTCGCGACACGCCTCGGAAAGAACGGGAACGAAGCGATCGGGCTGCTCGGCGCACACCACGTGGTCGCCGTCGACCGGGAACACCCGACAGTCCCCGAGAGCGTCGGCCAGCTTGCGTTGCCGGTGCGGCGGTACCAGGTTGTCCCGCTCGGTGAGGACCACGGCGGCCGGGACGTCGACGTCGCCGATCCACTGGTGCGAAGAGAAGCGCCCCAGAGCTTGGCCGGCTTCGAGGAGCATGCGGGGGTCGTGGAGGGAGAACTCGCTGCGGGCCCACCGCGCCGCGGGTGTGTCCCCGTCGTAGCGGCGGCCGGTGACCCGTTCCCGGGCGGCAAGTCGGATCCGCTCCGGGACGGCACGGGTCACCGCGCCGGCTCCCGCCAGGATGGCGAAGGCGGCGCGCTCGCCCGGTTTGCCTGCGAAGTTGCGGGACGTGGCGCACAGAACCAGCCCGGCGACGCTCTCTTGATGGCGGTGCCAGAGGAGCTGGGCGATGGGGCCGCCCATCGAGTAGCCGACGGCGATCACCGCGGGCAGGTCGAGGGCGTCGATGGCAGCCGCCACGTCGTCGGCACAGTCGGCCAGGCGGAAGCGGCGGTCGGTGCGGATCCCCCGGCCGTGACCGCGGTGGTCGATGGTCACCACCCGGAAGTGGTCCGACAGCGGTCCGTATGACGGCCACCAGTTCAAGTCGGCGGTGGCCAGCCACCCGTGCAGCAGGAACACGGTGGGAGCCCCGGGTGGGCCGGGTACCTCGCGCACGAAGGTCACCCCTCTGTCGCCGAGGTCGAGTCGCCGGCCGGGGGGCAGCTGCACGGGGGGAGCCGGGTCGGGAGAGGAAGCGTTCATCTTCGGTGCCGGTGAGGAGCACTCGTGTCCGCCCTGGGGTCAGGGCCGTGATCGGGGTACCTCAGACGTCGATGGCGACGATGTTGACCTTGAGGGTGCCGGCCGGCGCCTGGAAGGACACGGTCTCGCCGACCGCGGCGCCCATGAGCGCGGCGCCCAGGGGGGACGAGGGTGAGATCACCTCGTGCTCTTCGTGGCGCTCCTCGATCGAGCCGATGAGGTAGGTCTCGTGGTCGTCGTCACCTTCGTAGCGGATCGACACGACCGTCCCGTGCTGGACGGTTTCACCATCGGCGCTGGTTTCCACGATGGTGACGTCGTCGAGCAGGGCGGCCAGGTGGGCGATGCGGCCCTCCATCTTGCCCTGCTCCTCTTTGGCGGCGTGGTAGTCGCCGTTCTCTGACAGGTCACCCAGCTCTCTGGCTGCCTGGATCTTGCGGGCGATCTCGATTCGACCTCGCGTGGTGAGGTCGTCGTGCTCGGTCCGCAACCGGTCGTACGCTGCCTGAGAGAGATGCACCTGGCCGTCCACGGGCCCGATGCTATCCAGCGGACCTGGCCTGGCGACAGGCCCCGGCTCGGGGTACCTGCCGGTGGCGGGCAACCAGGTTGACGTTGGGCCCTTCGGCCTCCACACTGGCAGGGACCTATGTATGACCGCACCCGTCCCGTAATCGTCATCGCCTAGCGCACGCCCACCGGCGTGCGCCCTGACCGTCCACTGCGGTGGGCGGTTTTGTCGTTATCGGGCCGAACCCGCGACCGACCAGCAGCACACAGACCGACAGCAAGCCAGCACGCAGCAGGCCGGCACGCAGCAAGTCCGAACCAGCACAGGACAGAACCAGAAGAAGGGACAGCTCGGACCATGACCCACCGGGTGGGAGTGATCGGAGGAGACGGCATCGGTCCCGAGGTGGTGGCCGAGGCCCTCAAGGTCGTGCGCGCCGCCGGCGTTGCCATCGACACCGTCGACTACGACCTGGGCGGGGCCCGCTACCTGCGCGACGGCACCGTGCTCCCCGACGACGTGCTCGACGAGTGGCGCGCACTCGACACCCTGTTTCTGGGTGCCGTCGGTACCCCCGACGTCCCCCCGGGGGTCATCGAGCGGGGCCTGCTGCTCAAGATGCGCTTCGAACTCGACCTGTACATCAACCAGCGGCCCTTCACCCATCCCGACGGAACCCACGACTTCGTCGTCATCCGCGAGAACACCGAGGGCACCTACGCCGGCGAGGGCGGCTTCCTGCGCAAGGGCACACCGCACGAGATCGCCACCCAGGGTTCGGTCAACACCCGCCACGGGGTCGAGCGGTGCGTGCGCTACGCCTTCGAGCTGGCCCAGGCCCGCACCCGCCGCCACCTGACCCTGGTGCACAAGACGAACGTGTTGACCTTCGCCGGTGACCTGTGGGAGCGCACCTTCGACGCGGTGGGCATCGAGTACCCCGACGTCGCGACCGCCTACAACCACGTCGACGCCGCCTGCATCTACTTCGTGCAGTCACCCCAGCCAGTACGACGTGATCGTCACCGACAACCTGTTCGGCGACATCCTCACCGACCTCGGCGGCGCGGTGTCCGGCGGTATCGGCTTGGCCTCCTCGGCCAACCTCAACCCGGACCGCACCGGGCCCTCGATGTTCGAGCCGGTGCACGGCTCGGCCCCCGACATCGCCGGGACAGGCACGGCCAACCCGCTCGCCGCCATCCTGTCGGCGGCGATGATGCTCGACTTCCTCGGCGAGGCCGACGCCGCCGACCGAGTCGCAGTCCAGCGAGGCCGCCTGCCCGGCACGTCGGCACCGACCGTCACCGGCATCCGACCACCCGAGACCGGCGACGCCGATCGTCGCCGCTGATCGCAGAACCTCAGGGAGAGACCAGCGATGCCCATCACCCCCACCGAGAAGATCTGGATGAACGGCGAGCTCGTCGCCTGGGACGAGGCCCAGATCCACGTGCTCACCCACTCCCTGCACTACGGGATGGGCGTGTTCGAGGGCGTCCGTGCCTACGAGACCGACCGAGGGCCCGGCCGTCTTCCGCCTCACCGACCACATGGTGCGCCTGCACAACTCGGCCAAGATCATGATGATGGACCTGCCCTACTCGGTCGACGAGCTGGTCGAGGCCACCAAGCTGACCGTGCGCGAGAGCGGCCTGCCGTCGTGCTACATCCGGCCCGATCGCCTACTACGGCTACGGCGAGATGGGGCTCAACACCCTGCCCTGCACGGTCGACGTGGCCATCGCCTGCTGGCCGTGGGGTGCCTACCTGGGCGACGACGCCGTCACCAAGGGCGTGCGCATGAAGATCTCGTCGTGGACCCGCCACGACCACAACACCATGCCGCCCGCCTCCAAGACCACCGGCAACTACGTGAACTCGTCGCTGGCCAAGGTCGAGGCACTCAAGGCCGGCTACGACGAGGCCGTCATGTTCAACCCCGAGCGGCTACGTCGAGCGAGTGCACGGGCGAGAACATCTTCGTCGGCGCGCGACGGCACGCTCGTCACGCCACCCGCTCGCCGCCGGCGCGCTCGAGGGCATCACCCAGGACTCGGTCATGACCATCGCCGCGCGACCTCGGCATCGAGGTGAAGGTGGACCACCTGGCCCGTACCGACCTCTACATCGCCGACGAGATGTTCGTGTGCGGCACCGCGGCCGAGGTGAGCGCCGTCAACTCGGTCGACGACCGCGCCATCCCGTGCCCCGGCGCCATGACCACGGCCATCGCCACCGAGTACGGCAAGGCCGTCCGCGGCGAGGTCGACCGCTACAAGGACTGGCTGGAACATGTCCACCGACTGACGCCTCCCACGAGCTCCCCGCCGTCTGGCCGGAGGCGGTCGAGATCTACGACACCACCCTGCGCGACGGCACCCAGCTCGAGGGCATCTCGCTCACCGTCGACGACAAGCTGCGCATCGCCGAGCAGCTCGACTAGCTCGGCGTGCACTACATCGAGGGCGGCTGGCCCGGCGCCAACCCCAAGGACGACGAGTTCTTCCGAGCGCGCCCGTGACGAGCTCGCACTCAACTCGGCGCGACTGGTGGCCTTCGGGTCGACCCGGCGCGTCAAGGGCAAGACCGACGACGACCCGACCCTGTCGCAACCTGCGTCGACGCCGGCACCTCCACGGTGTGCATCGTCGGCAAGGCCTGGGACTACCACGTCACCGAGGCGCTGCGCACCACGCTCGACGAGGGCGTGGCCATGGTGGCCGACTCGGTCGAGTTCCTGGTGGGCCAGGGCCTGCGGGTCTTCTTCGACGCCGAGCACTTCTTCGACGGCTACAAGCACAACCCCGAGTTCAGCCTGCGGGTGCTCGAGGGCGCGGCCAGAGCCGGGGTCGGACTGCCTCGTGCTGTGCGACACCAACGGCGGCTCGCTGCCCTTCGAGGTCGAGGCGATCGTGGCCGCGGTCACCGGCCACCTCGGCGACACGCCGATCGGCGTCCACCTCCACGACGACACCGGCTGCGGCGTGGCCAACGCCCTCGCCGGCGTGCGGGGCGGCGCCGTCCAGGTCCAGGGCACCATCAACGGCTACGGCGAGCGCACCGGCAACTGCAACCTCACCACCATCATCCCGAACCTCACGCTGAAGATGGGCGTGAGCACCCTGCCCGCCGGCCGCCTCGAGCGGCTGACCTCGGTCTCCCACCACATCGCCGAGCTCGTCAACATCACCCTCGACCCGCAGGCGCCCTACGTCGGCTCGTCGGCGTTCGCCCACAAGGCCGGCCTGCACGTCAGTCGCCATCGCCCGCCGCAAGGACGCCTACGAGCACGTCGATCCCGAGGCGGTCGGCAACGGCACCCGCTTCGTGGTGTCCGAGCTGGCGGGCCGGTCGACCTCGAGCTGAAGGCCGCGGAGATCGGCCTCGACCTCGACGGCCCGGCGCTCGAGCGAGGTGCTCGACGAGCTCAAGCACGCTCGAGCACGAGGGGTACCACTTCGAGGCCGCCGACGGCTCGCTCGAGCTGCTGATGCGGCGCGGCCACGGGCTGGACGCCAGGACGTTCTTCGAGCTCGAGTCCTTCCGGGTGATCGTCGAGCGCATCCCCAGCCCGGCCAGGAGCCGCACTCCAACGTGGGGCCGGGGACGTGCTCACCGAGGCCACCATCAAGCTCGCAGGTCGGCGGCGAGCGGGTCATCGCCACCGGCGAGGGCAACGGTCCCGTCAACGCGCTCGACCAGGCGCTCCGCAAGGCCATCGGCGGCACGCTACCCGCAACTGGCGAGCGCATCCACCTCACCGACTTCAAGGTGCGGGTGCTCGACACCGCCAAGGGCACCGGCGGCGGTGACCCGGGTGCTGATCGACTCCACCAACGGCGACCGCACCTGGTCGACCATCGGGGTCAGCGAGAACATCATCGAGGCCTCGTGGCAGGCGCTGGTCGACTCGGTCGTCTTCGGCCTGCTGCACACCCCTGTTCTGGGGTAGGCCAGGGCCCAGTCGCAGCGGTCCACGCTCGGAGGCGCACTCGCGGAGGCGCTGGTGACGCCAGGCGGCTACGGTCTGGGCCATGGCGGCTCTGTTGATCGTGGTCGTGGTGGTCATCGTGGCGGCGGTGATCCTCGTCCGGCGCGGGCTTCTGCCCCCGCCTTCCACCTGGTGGCAAGACAGGTCGCGGCCCAGCCCACTTCATCCTCGCCGGGACGAGCCCAGGCAGGGTTCTGTGCCGAGGCTGGCGGTTCCGTCACACCGGGAGACATGTGCACCCGAGGACGCGTACGAGGACCCGTACGAGGACGCCGGCCAGGACACCTATGAGGACCTCGGCCAGGGTGCCTACGAGGATGTGTACGACGAAAGCGTGGCGGATGAGGCCGCCTCGTATGAGCCGATCCAGGACGAGGCGATCCTCCAAGGTGCGGTGGACGAGTGGCCCCCCGAGCCGGTCGCCGACGACGTCGTCTGGGACGAAGTGGAGGGGGTGGCCTTCGCAGACGAGCCTTACCTCGAGCCGGTTGCGGCGGTGGATGCTGCGGTTGACGTCGAGCCGGTGCTCGCCGAGTCCGAACCGGCTGAGCTGGCGGACGCCGCTCCCGGAGCAGCCGATGGATCAATGCTCGCCCGGCGGACACCGAAGGAGGCGGGTGTCCCCAGCCGTCCCATGCGGCTGGGTGGCTCCGGTGCCCGGCCAGCACCTCAGACCCGGCGTAGCCCCACCGAGGTTCGCAGCCTGCTGTCCAGCTACCGAGGCGGCCTCCAAAAGGGCCGTGACAGCGAAGACCCGGACTAGGTCACTCGGAGGCTCCGCCTCCACGGGAGCTGGGCGCCGGCCTGCGCGGCCCGGCGCCCAGGAGCGTCGCGTCGGGTCTAGAGCTCGGGTTCTGGCGAGACCGGCCCCGCGCCTACGCTGACCCCTGATGAGTGCACCGCCGTACGTTCCCCAGTCGAAGGTGGAGGTCGGGCGCGCCTACCGGTCGCCGGCCCGCGGCGCCCGGCCCTGGTTCGCGCAGCGCCCGGGGGAAGTGCCGGGAACAGGGCAGCCCCGAGGCCCCCGTCTGGGCAGTCCCGGGCCGGACCAGGGCTACGTCCTGCGGCTGACACGCAGCCTGGAGGGGTCGTTGGTGTTGACCGAGGGCGAGGATGCTGACGACGTCCTGGCCGGCTGTGGTGCCGTGGCTCTGAAGCGGGCTTCGCTCTTCGGCCGTGCTCCGGTGATCCACGACCTCCGCCTGGCGCTCGACATCTTCGGCTACATGGAAGAGGCCCCAGCCGATCTCGTCGATCGGCGCCGGGACCTGTTCGAGGGGGTGGCTCACCACCACCACGAGTCCGAACGACGCCATCTGGTCGACCTCGTCCCCGAGAGCGTGCTGCGCCTGTCGCCCCGGGACGTGGTTGCGGCTCGCCGCCGCGACTGGGAGTCCCTCTTGGCCGGCGAGCCGGAGCCGGCATCTGTCGCGGTCGAGTCCGTGTCGGAGCCAGCGCACGGCGCGGTCGAGTTCATCCCCGAGCCCGTACCAGAGCCCGAACCAGAGCCGGTCGCGGTCGAGCCGGTACCAGAGCCGGAGCCCGAGCCGGTCGCGGTCGAGCCCGAGCCCGAACCCGAACCCGAGCCGGTCGCGGTCGAGCCGGTACGAGAGCCCGAACCAGAGCCCGAGCCTGAACCAGAGCCGGTCGCGGTCGAGCCCGAGCCGGAGCCCGAGCCTGAACCAGAGCTGGTCGCGGTCCTGCCCGAGCCCGAACCTGCCCCGTCGGTTGCCGAACTCGTCTCGGAGGCCAAGGGAGCCCAGGGCGACGAGCTCGACGACCAAGGGGTCCATGTAACCGGGGATCCCGAGATCCGGGCCCGGGCGATTGAAGCCGCGGCCCGCAGTCATCGAGCGCATGCAGCTGCCACCGCAGCTGATGGAGCGGACGCGATAGCGCCCTCGGCGCCGGTCAAGAAGGTGAAGAGGATCCGCAAGATCAAGAAGAAGGTCGTGAAGCGGCCTCCCGGTGCTGGGCAACCCGGCGGTTCACGGCCCGGTCCACCGGCACAGAAGCCACCGGGCAAGCCCTCCCTGTTCGGTAGACCCGACAACGAGACCTGAGGGCCCGCTCTGCTCAGGCCACGACGTCGATCGGGGTACCGATCGGCATCTTCTCGGCGAGGTACTCGACGATCTCGTTGGGCATTCGGATGCAGCCGTTGGACAGGTCCTGTCCGATGGTCTCGGGGTAGGGGGTGCCATGGAGGGCGAAGATGGGCACCTCCCCCCCGAAGCGCTCGAGGGTGTCACTGAAGCCGTTGGTGGACAGGATCCAGGAGCCGTAGGCCGACCAGGGCTCCACCTGCTGCTTCTCGTTGAGGTAGAAGCGCCCCAGCGGTGTGGGCGTGTAGCTGGTACCGGCGACGACCCCGGTGTCGGCCACGACGTCGTCGCCGTCCCACACCCTCAGCCGGTTCGTCGTGACGTTCACCTCGGCGTGCCAGCGGTGGGTGGTGACTGTCACCTCGGAGGCATCGAGCCATCCGGTCTGCTGGTTGGGCCGAGCCGGGAACTGAACGCGCAGCCAGTCGCCCCGGTTCTCCACCACCAGGAATGCCAGCGGGCTCCCGATGGTCGTCGGATTCTGGAACATCCAGGCGTCCTCGGTCTGGGCGGATCCCCACGAGAGGGAGGGACTGGGGATCGGGGTCAGGTACTCGGCTCCTGGCTGGGGTTGTGCCGTCAGGGTGAGATCCGGCCCCGGGGCGTGCTCGGCAACGGTGGCGCTGGCCGCGGCGGTGTCAGCTGCTGCGGCCGTGTCCGCTGCCTTCGGGCTCCGTGTCCGATCACCTTGCGGGGACTCGGAGCGCTTGTCGTCGGCTTCTGCCGGCGGCTCGTCTGTCCGAGGGTCGTCGGCCAACAGATCGTCGGGGGCCGGGTCTTCGGGAGGGAACTCCGGGAGGATCATGACCTGGGAGACCTCGGGGTCTACCCAGGCCACCTCGACCTCCCAGCGGGAAGGATCGGGGTGACCGCTGATCGGGGTCCGGGAGACGACCAGCTGCCCCGAGGGGGTGGTGAACCCCGACGCACCCTGGGGATCGGCTTCGTTCCCCGCACAGGATCCGAGTGCCAATGTGGCCAGTACCGCGACGGCCACGGTCCGCTCGGTTGCTCTCGACAGAGTCCGCTTGCTGCGCCCGGGGGCGTGCGCCATGGGATGCATGGTACGGCGCGCCCGGCCGGTTCGTCCCGCCACCCGGTTCGTCCCGCCGGCCGGTGGCGTCCGGCGGGCCATCGGGTGGCGATCAGGTGGCATCCGGTAAGTGATCAGGTGGCCACGATGTCGACAGGGGTGCCGACGGGCATGGTTGCGGCCAACTGCTCGACCACGGCGTTGGGGATGCGTACGCATCCGTTGGAGATGTCGGTTCCGATCTGCGCCTCGTCCGGGGTGCCGTGGACGGCGAACACCGGGAGCCCGCCGTCGAAGGTCTCCAGCGTGTCCGAGTATCCGCTGGTCGACAGGATCCAGGATCCGTAGGCCGAGGTGGGTTCCCGGGGGATCTTCTCGTTGAAGTAGAACCGGCCCAGGGGGGTCGGGGTGGAGGGGCGGCCGTCCACGGTGCCCGACTCGGCCACGACTTCGCCGTCCTGCCACACCTTCAGCCGGTTGGTGGTCACGTCGATCTCGGCCCGCCAGCGGTGGCTGGACAGTTCCACTTCGGTGGTCGACACCCACCCCAGCTGGCCGTTGGGTCGGGCGGGCACCATGACCTGGAGCCAGTCGCCTTGTTGAGCGACGACGGTGAACACCAGGGGGTTCCCGAAGTAGGTCGGATGGTTGAAAGCCAACCCACCTTCGACGACGCTGGCCACCACGTTGGGTGTGGGGCCAGGGATCGGCGAGAGCGCCGGCCGGCCCTCCGGGGTGCGGGGGCCCGGCACCCGTTGCCGAGGTCGACCGTTGGCTCACCGACGGCGCCGGCCGCCACTCCCGGAGGCGGAGCGCACGAGACGGTCACAGTGGGGACGGTGGCGGTGGCCACGACCACCAGTTCGCCCCGTACCTCCGCTGGAGCTGTGGTCGCGGAGGTGGGGGAGTCCGTGGTGGGAGCGAGTTGCCCAGCGGCCACAGCGAAGCCCGACTCGCCCTCGCCATCGTGACCGCAGGCACCCGCCAGGATCACCAGGGCCATCGCCACGGTGGACCATCGGCTCCGCGCCGGGAGGGTGTGGGGTCGATGAGAGCGCCAGCCGACACCCTTGGCGGGTGCGCAGATGCGGCATCGGTCCATTGCCGGGGAGGGTACCCTCGGCCCGGTGAGCAACCCCACCTCCCGCTACCGTTTCGCGCCCTCTCCGACGGGGTTCCTGCACCTGGGATCGGCCCGCGCCGCGTTGTTCAACTGGCTGGCAGCCCGTCACGAGGGCGGCCAGTTCCTGTTGCGCATCGAGGACACCGACCGTGAACGCAGCCGACCCGAGCTGATCGACCTCATCTTCCGGACTCTGCGCTGGCTGGGGATGGACTGGGACGAGGAGCCCACCTTCCAGTCCCACCGGAGCCAGCACCACCATGACGCGGTGGCCCGGCTGCTCGCGGAGGGCCGGGCCTACTGGTGCGACTGCACGCCCGAGGCACTCAGGGCCAGGGCCCAGGTCCCTGACGGCAAGTCGGGCTACGACGGTCACTGCCGCGAGCGCGATCTCGGGGAGGGGCCGGGTCGGGTGGTGCGGTTCCAGACGCCCGACCAGGGTGAGACGGCCTTCTCGGATGTGATCCGTGGCGATGTGGCCTTCCCCAACGCCGACCTCGAGGACTTCGTCATCGTCAGGTCCAGCGGCTCGCCCCTGTTCCTGGTGGCCAACACGGTGGATGACATCGATATGGGAATCACCCACGTGGTGAGGGGTGAAGACCTGCTCAACGCCACGCCCAAGACTGTTCTGCTGCGCCGGGCGCTGGGCCACGACGACCTCCCCGTGTTCGCCCACCTGCCCCTCATCGTGAACGAGTCCCGCCAGAAGCTGTCCAAGCGGCGCGACGACGTGGCCGTCGAGGACTACATCGAGCGGGGCTTCCTGCCCGAGGCCATGGCCAACTACCTGGCCACCCTGGGTTGGGGTCCACCCGATGGTGTCGAGATCCGGCCCATGACCGAGATCGTCGAGCTCTTCCGGCTCGAGGACGTGACCGGTTCGTCGGCCTTCTTCGACCAGAAGAAGCTGGCGCACTTCAACGGCGAGTACATCCGGGCCATGGATGCGCCCGACTTCGTCGAGGTCAGCCGGCCCTTCCTGCACACCGCGTTCGGTGAGGGCCGGGGCGACGCCGCGCTCGACGTGTTGGCGCCGCTGGTGCAGGAGCGGGTCACCCGTCTCGATGAGGTGCCCGGCCACGTCGACTTCCTGGTGGAGGACGTCCCCAGAGTCGACGAGGCCGCCTGGGCCAAGGTCATGGCGGGCTCGGAGGTGGCGGCCGCCCTGCTCGACGATGCGGTGGATGCCTACGCCACTTGTGAGTGGGACACCGACACCCTGCACGAGACGACCCGGGCGGTGGGGGAGCGGCACGGACTCAAGTTGGGCAAGGCCACCGGGCCCATCCGGGTTGCCGTGTCCGGACGCAGCGTGGGACCTCCCCTGTTCGAGTCGCTCGAGTTCCTCGGCCGCGAGCAGACCCTGCAACGGTTGCGAGCGGCCCGGGCACGACTCTGATGGGTCTCGCTCGCCTGACGCGCTGGGCCTTGCGCCTGGGGTTGGCGGCGGTGGCGGTGACCGGGATCTACCTGGGAGTCACCTTCTTCCAGGTCTGGTCGGCGGGCAGAGACGACCAGACGGCGGCAGCCGACGTTGCTGTGGTGTTGGGCGCCGCCCAGTACGACGGCCGTCCCTCCCCGGTTCTCCAGGCCCGGCTCGATCACGCCCTGGCCTTGTTCGAGGACCAGACGGTTGCGGCGGTGATCGTCACGGGCGGGAAGCAGGAGGGGGACCGCTTCACCGAGGCCTTCAGCAGCTACGACTACCTGCGCCATGAGGGCATCCCCGAGGAGGCGCTGTTCTTGGAGGTGGACGGCACCAACACCTACGAGCAGCTGTCAGCCGCCCGGCTGATCATGACCGGGGAGGGGTTCGAGTCGGCCCTGCTGGTCAGCTCGCCTTACCACTCGAAGCGGCTGCTGGACATCACCGGTGAGGTCGGGATGCCCGGGGCAGCGGTTTCGCCCACCGACGAGGAGTTCGGATTGGCCGAGTTGGTGCGCGAGACCGGTGCGGTGGCACTGGGCCGGGTGGTCGGCTACCGGCGCCTCGGTCAGTGGGTGTGAGGCAGCGTCGGGGAGTGCCCGTGCGTGTTCATACGCGGTTGGGTGCTGCCCGGGGTTGCCGGTAGGATCCCGGCACCCTTCGGGGGTGGTGTAATTGGCAACACGACTGGTTCTGGTCCAGTTATTGGGGGTTCGAGTCCTCCCCCCCGAGCCACTCGAACTAGAGCGGTGCCCCAGGCGATCGGTCTGGGGAACCGTCTTGTCTCTCCGCCCGGCACGCTCCGGGGGCTGCAGCAAGGGTGCAGCGGAGATGCGACGGGAACACGGTGGGGATGCGGCGGGACTGCAGAAGGGATTGGGTCGGACCTCGGGGGCCCGGTATCATTCGTCGCTTCCTGCCCCCATCGTCTAGCGGCCTAGGACACCACCCTCTCAAGGTGGCGGCACGGGTTCGAATCCCGTTGGGGGTGCCACGCAGGTGCTATCTCGGGGTGCTCGTCTTCACCCCGAGGAGGCTTGGTGCGCACCACCGCACCGAAACGGTCAGTTCTTGCGCACGAAACGCCCAGGGCATGCCGGGCCTGCCCCCGAATGCCGGTTTGTGGCGCAGAACCGCACCGAAACGGTCAGTTCTTGCGCACGAAACGCCCAGGGCACGCCGGGCCTGCCCGCAACGCCGGCTACTGGCGCACCACCACACCCAAACATTCGCTTCCTTGCGCAGCAAACCGTCGTGGCTCGACTTCAGGCCACGTCCTGGTGGGCGAATCGGCGGGACGCCGCCCACAGCGCCACAGCGGTGACCGCAAGGGGTACGAGCCAGGCCCAGGGCATCGAGATGGTCGACTGGCGCACGTCGGTCCCGGCCAACTCGGCGAGCACTGATCGCGTGTAGGCCCGCAGCGCCAGGCGGCTGGCGGTGTCCCCGGCCAGGGCGACGAAGCCCTCCCACAACAGCACGTACCCGATGCCCCAGGCCAGGGGTCGGGTGGTGACCAGGCCCAGCAGCACGAACACGGACGTGTAGGCCGTCACGGCCAGGGTCACCGACGCGACGGTGCCGACGACCACTGATGCATCGTCGGCCACCAGCGCGGCCGCGATCCCCAAGGGGATGATGACCAGGAGCCAGACCGCAACCGCTGCGGTGAGCCAGGCGGCGACGACGGTCGGGACCGCGGACGCAGGGCGGAGCCACAGGTAGACGAAGGTGGCGTCCTCGCGCAGGTCACCGAAGGATGCGCTGGCCACCACCACGGCGGCCACCGGGACCAGGAGGGACAGCCCTCCGGCCAGGACCAGGTCTGCGGCGGCCTGGTCTGCCTCCGGGGGTTCGGCGCCGACGACCGCGACCGCCACGATCACGACCAGCGCACCGAAGGCTCCGATGGCCAGGAGGCGTCCCCTGGTCAACTGCGTGCGGGCGAACAACCGGATCAGCCGGCCCAGGTTGTCCCACCCTGGCTTGGCCGGGAAGGAGACCGCGGGCGGCCCAGACACCGCGGCCGGCCCAGACACCGCGGCCGGCACGGCACCCGGCGGTGGGGGTGGCGGCGGTGGAGGTGGCGGTGGTTCGTGGGGTGTCACGGTGCTCCCACCAGGTAGCGGAAGACGCTCTCGAGATCGTCGTCGAGGGGACGGATCTCGGGGACCCGGGCACCCACAGCCTGAGCGGCGGGCAGGACGCCGCGCCTGAACGCAGCGGCGTCGCGGGTCTCTACGGTCACGGTGTCGGCCTCCAGGTGGACCGACACCACCAGGCCGGCCCGCAGCACCTCGGTACCCAGCTCGCGGGGCCGGTCGGTGAGAAGACGGATCCGGTGGGGCCGGTCGTCCATCAGCTCGCGGATGGCCCGGAAGTCCCCCTCGGCGGCCAGGCGGCCCTTGGCCATCACCAGCACCCGGGAACCGAAGCGCTCCACCTCGTCGAGCACGTGGGAGGACACGACCACACAGGTTCCCGATGCTCCCATCGAGCGGACCAGGTCGATCACCTGGACCCGCTGGCGGGGATCGAGGCCGGTGAGCGGCTCGTCGAGCATCAGCACCGCCGGGCGGTGCACCAGTGCCTGGGCCAGCTTCACGCGCTGGCGCATTCCCTTGGAGTAGGTCCCCAGGGGGCGGGCCAGGTCGGGATCGAGCCCGACGGTGCCCAGTGCCTCGCGGGCGGCCTCCTCGGGGTGGGCGACGCCGGAGAGCCCTGCGGTCAGCGCGACGAAGTCGAGGGCCAGCTCGCCCTCGAGGAGCGTCTCCTGCTGGGGGGCAAGGCCGATGTGGGCCCTCACGCCGCGGTCGGTGCGGGGATCGGCGCCGAGAACCCGGACCACACCCCGAGAGGGTGCGGTCAGCCCGCACACCAGGCGAAGCACCGAGGACTTGCCGGCACCGTTCGGTCCGAGCAGGGCGGTCACGCCTGGTCCCAGCCTGAAGGACACCTGGTTCACCGCGACCACGTCACCGAACCACTTGGAGACGTCGTGGGCCATGACCATCTCCGGTCCGGCCACCACCGCCCGCGGCGCTGGACGGGTCACCTGGTCACGTCCAGGCGCTGGTAGCGGGTGCGTAGGAACAACGACAGAGCCAGCGTCCAGGCCAGGTAGGCAGCCACGATCACCCCGGGTGCAAGCTCTGCGAAGGCGGCGTTGTCAGTCTCGGTTATCGACTCCCCGTAGATCACGAAGACCACGGCGAGGGGAAGCTCCAACACGTTGAGCAGGCCGAAGAGAGCGCTGTTCCCGCTCTCGACGAGCACCGCGGATACGAACGACGAACCGAGGAGCGTGACCACGATTCCGGCCGAGGCGGCGGCGTGGCGGGTGGTGAGGCTGGCTGCGGCCATGCTGAGCCGCGGCGTACAGGGCCGAGACGGCAACCCCGGCGATCAGCACCCGTACCACCAGCACCGCCGCGTCGACGGGAGTGTCCGGCCCGGTTCCGGCGATGAGGTACGCGACCAGGAGGAACAGCGGTGGGCCCACGGTGACGATGGCCAGCACCAACCCCACGGCCATGGCCTTGGCCGCCAGGTAGTGGTCGCGATCCAGCGGTGACGCCAGGTACAGGCCCAGCATGCCGGTGCGACGGTCGGGGCAGAGGATGTCGGGAGCGGAGAAGGCGGTGAAGAGCACCAGGGCGGCGACGATGGAGCCGTAGTAGTCGGCGTACAGCCGGGCGTCGTCGTTCATCACCTCGGCGCGCAACTCATCGGGGATCAGCACCGCCATGCCCACGAACACGATGGCAGGCACGTAGGCGAAGAAGGCGGTGGCGACGGGGATGATCTTGGCCCGCGCCGGGCGGCGCAGCCCCAGCACCCGCTGGGCGGAGAGCACCACGACGGGGCGCATCGAAGCCAACAGGCCGCCACGGGGCCCGTGGTAGTGCTGGTAGCCGGTGTCGTGGATGGCGGTGGTGCCCTCACCACCCGCGCCCGTGGCGTCCTGGGCAGGGGGTGGCGCCGACCCGTGCGACGGGGGAAGACCGGGGGGGCCCGCTGGGGGTGTGGCCGGCCAGTTCGACGGCGGTGGCTGGCTCATCTCACCACCCCCAGGAACACGTCCTCGAGGGAACGCCGTCCGGAGTGCAGGCGCCGCACCCCGAGGTCGAGGCGGATCACGGCGTCGGTGGTGATGCCGAGCAGGTCGGTGTCTCCCTGGGCGGCGACCCGTACCGTCGAGCCCTCGGCGCTGGCCACCAGGCCAGCCTCGGTCAGGGCGCGCACCAGGGAACCGGCGTCGCCGTCCACGTCGAGCACCAACCCACCCGTGTCGCCCACCAGTTCGGTGATGGTGCCACTGGCCACGACGCGCCCGTCGTCGATGATCACGGCGTTGTCACAAATGCGTTCGACCTCGTCGAGCAGATGGGACGAGAGCACCACGTCGATGCCCAGGTCGCGGCCCACCCGTCCGATGAGGGCCAGCATGTCGTCGCGCTGCACGGGGTCGAGCCCGTCGGTTGGTTCATCGAGCAGCACCAGGCGCGGGTCGTGGGCCAGGGCCTGGGCCAGCTTCACTCTCTGGCGTTGCCCCGTGGACATGGTTCCCATGGGCCGGAACCGCTCCTCCCCCAGGCCTACCATCCACAGCGCATCCGAGGCGCGGGCGGTGGCCTCCCGGCGGGGAAGGCCGTGTACCTCGGCCAGGTGGCGTACGAAGTCGTGGGCGCGCACGTCGGGTGGGATGTTGTGATGTTCGGGCGCGTAGCCGAGACGCTGGCGCACCTCGGGCCCCGCCACCGCCGGGTCGAGTCCCAGCACCTCCAGGGAGCCGGCATCGGGCCGGTGCAGGCCCAGGACCATGCCGAGCAGGGTGGTCTTGCCGGCCCCGTTGGAGCCCAAGAGCCCCGTGACTCCCGGCGGGATCGAGAAGGTCACCTCGGAGAGAGCGATGGTGTTGCCCCAACGCTTGGCGATTCCTTCGGCGGCCAGGACGGCGGTCACGGCCGCCATTGTGGCCGCTGTCGGGTCGGCGACGCGCTCATCGTGCGGGGGGGGCCAGAGACCGGCCCGGAGACGCGCGCCGAGGGCGACCCAGTGACCGGCCCGGAGACTCGCGCCGGGGGCGACCCAGAGACCGGTCGGGAGTCTCCCGATCGCAGCGGAGGTGGTCTGGGTTGCGGCCGACCCTGGCCCCTAGTAGGCCACCAGTGGGCGGCGGCGGTGGGTGCAGGCCCGGACCTGGCCCAGACCCCGGGCCAGCGCGGCACGCAGGCGCCGGAGGGCGAGAACGGGGTGGGCCAGCACCCAGCCGGGGCGGGGCAGGCCGCGCAGGGGTTGTCCCAGTTGGGCCCACACACCGTCGGGCATGGGCTCGTCGATGCCGTAGCGCTGGGGCCGCCGGTCGGCGGGCATGGAGTAGGTGCCGAAGAGAATGTCCCACAGGGGGAGGAAGACCGAGTAGTTGGTGTCGCGCGCCCCGGTCTCGCTCGAGTGGTGCCAGTGGTGGAACTCGGGGGTGATCACGATGCGGTGCAGGGCACGCCAGCGCCAGCGCACGTTGGCGTGCAGGAACAGCCCGGTGATGATCTGCACGACCGCCAGGCCCCCTGTCATCTCGGGGCTGAAGCCGGCGGCCAGCAGCAGCACGATGGCGGGCGCGCCGGCGGTGCCGTCGAGAGGGTGGTTGCGGAACCCGGCCACCCAGTCGAGCTGGCGGGGCGAGTGGTGTACCGCGTGGAAACGCCACAGGAAAGGGACCTCGTGGCTCCAACGGTGCACCCAGTACAGGACCAGGTCGAAGAGGGCTGCGCCGAGGAGTGCGGCGCCCACCGGTGGGAGCAGGGCGACCAGGGGGCGCAGGGCCAGCCCGGGAAGCCAGGCCAGAGAAGCCAGGCCGATGGCGGCACCCACGGCCACGGCCACCCCGCCGGTGAGGGGTTGCAGGAGGGCGTAGCACAGGTCGGTGCCCAGCCCGGGCCGGCGCAGGCGTTGGCGGTGACGTGGGAACAGCTTCTCGAAGGGCACGACGACCACGAAGAGAAGGGCGATCAGGGCCAAGGGGCCGGGGTCGATGACCAGGGCCACCAGCACGGCCGCACCCAGGATGAGGCGTGGGATCATGCCTCCCTGTCGCCTCCAGGGCCCCGAGGGGTTCACCGGCGTTCCAGCTCAGCGCTCGGCTCAGGGCTCGGCTCGGGGTTCGGCCCAGGTTCATGGGCTCGGGCGCCCGGGTCTTCGTGCCCGGCTCCACCTTCGCGGCTCTACACTCGTCGCAGCCGACGTCGGGGGATCTGCGTGAGCATCAACGCCAAGACCGTGGTCCGGGTGATCATCGAAGGTGAGTGGATCTGGGTCGAGCGCGGCACCTTCACCGTCGTTCCCTTCGAGTTCGTCGACGATGACGACAAGACGCTGTTCCCGTCGAAGACCGCCGCCTACTTCTTCACCAGCACCAACGGCGACCCCTACTTCGGGCCGTTGTCGGCCATCTCGCTCATGAAGCTCGACGCCCAGCTGCTGGAAGAGACCGACAGCGGGCCCCGCGCCCGATCGGGAGGTGTCCACGCCCTCGGGCCGGGCGACGGCTCGGCCCCCACCGGCGGCGTTCTGGTGGCCGACCGCGACGGCGCAACGCACAGCGTGGGCCAAGACAGCGCAACGACTTCGACCCCTGAGGTCACTCCGGCCGCCGGTCCCAAGAAGAAGGCCGTCCCCCTCTTCGCGGGCGACGAGGTGGAAGACGAGGACGACGAGGCCGACGAGTGGACGGCCGGGGGAGAAGCGGCAGAACCTGAACCCGCCGCGCCGATGGCTGAGTCCGCCGATTCGGGTGGGGTTCCCGTCGGCGCTGGGGCCGCCGCCGACCCGGACCCGACCGAACCGACCGCGGGACGACGCCGCGGTGGCGGGCTGTTCTGAGCCGATCCGAAGTGGGGGTCAGGTCCCGCCTTTGAGGGCCTGGCCGGCCAGCCGGTCGCGGTGCAGTCCCTCGCTGTCGAGGACAACCTGGCCGGCGACAACGACCGCTTCGATCCCGGCCGATTCGGTGGCGGGCTCCTCGACGCTGGAGCGGTCGGCCACGGTTGCGGGATCGAACACGGTGATGTCGGCGTCGGCGCCCCGCTGGATCCGGCCCTTGCGGGCGAAGGCGGAGCAGGCGGCCTCCAGGCGTCGAGCCGGCAGGATCGTCATCTTGGCCAGGGCCGCCTCGAGGGACAGCACCTCTCGCTCGCGGACGTACTCGCCGAGCATCCTGGCGAAGCAGCCCGAGGCCCGGGGATGGTTGTTGTCGCCCGGCTCGGGGATGGCGTCGCTGCCGACCATGATGTAGTCGGCCTCCATGGCCAGGCGGATCTCGTCTTCGGGGATCGTGTGCAGAGCGGCGACCAGTGGGTTCTCGCCCGAAGCGCGCAGCTCGTTGTAGCGGGCCTCGGTCAGCGACTCGCCGGTACCGGCGATGACCAGATCGTCCCAGTCGACGCCGTAGCGTTCGGTCACCGGCACCCCGGTGAGGGGGTCGGGTCCGTAGCGGGGGCTCTGGAGGGTCGTGGCCCAGAAGTCGTAGGGGTACAGGCAGGCGGTGACGTCGATGCCTTCGGCGCGGGCTGTCTCCAGGCGGGCCAGTGTCTCGGCCATGGTGCCCGTTCCTCCGGTGCTGGTGATGTGGTCGACGTGCACGGCCACACCTGCCTCGCGGGCCACTGCCAGGATCTCGTCGATGCCCTCGAGGTTCTGGTCCGGTTCGGAGTACCGGGCGTGGAAGAACACCGGCCGGCCGTACCCGGCCGCCACCGTCGCCAGAGCCATGATCTCGTCGCGACCCACACCGGGCGTGTACTCGGGCTCGAGGTCGACACCCAACCAGCCCGATTCGAAACCGGCCCGGCACAGGTCGGCCAGCTGGTCGATCTGGTAGGGGTAGGCCTGTGTGCCGTCGCGCAGCGAGGCGAACGTCCAGCGCATGTAGGGGTTGTCGAAGGCCCCTCCGAAGTGGACGGGACGCGGCCTTCGTAGGCGGCGAAGAAGTCGTCAGCGGTGGAGTTGATGCCGTGCATCCCCAAGTTGGTGGTCACGCCGTCGGCGACCTTGAACCAGACGCCGTAGTCGTTGGGTTCATAGGAGAGGATGTCGATGAACCCGGGGGCCACCACCAGGCCGCGCGCGTCGATGTGCTGGCGGCCGGTCAGGGGCCGATCGGGGTCGGTGACGATGGCGGAGACGGTTCCGCCGTCTATTCCCACGTCGGCGGTCCCGTCGAAGCCCGAGTCGGGGTCGATCACCCGGCCTCCGGTGATGGCCAGGTCATAGGTGTGGTCCGGTGGTGGTGGGTCGGGGGCGTCGGCCAGGGTGGCGGGTGCCACGGGCTCGCGCACCTCTACGGTCGTGGCGGTGGCCGCCCCTCCGGGTGTGGCCCCGGTGGTGGTCAGCGAGGACGGCACCTCGCGCAGGACCGCCCAGGAAGCCGCGCCGAAGCCGCCGGCCACGAGCAGGCGACGGCGGGAGACGCTCCCCGGTGAGGGACCTTCTGTGGCCACGGGACGCAGGGTACCGGCGGGTCCCCGACCCGGAGCAGTCGCCTGGCCGGGCCCCCACCGGTTGGTGCCCCTCGGTGGCGGGGCCCGGGTGTTCAGTCGCCAGGGTGAAGGGTTGCTCGTGTGGACCGGTAGGCGGCGCGCACCGCGGTGCCGTCGACCCGGGCGTCGGCTTCGACCTGGGTGCCCTCCCCCAGGCCCCATCTGAGGGCGACGGCGCTCGGGTCTTCGCCGCCGAGCGTCGCCGCCGCCTGGACGCACGCACCCCGGGCCACGTGCTCGGCGTCGGGAACCACCCGCACCCGTCTCTGGGTCAGGTCGGCCAGGATCTGGCGGTAGGCGGGGGAACGCGCCCCGCCGCCCACCAGTACCAGGGCCCCGCTGTCGACCGGGACGCCTGCTGTGGCCAGGCGCGTCGAGCCCGTCGAGCAGGCTGCACACCACGCCCTCGACCGCGGCCCGGGCAAGATGTTCGCGGGTGGTGTGGTGCGAAGCCCGGCGAAGGTGCCCGACGCGTCGGGAAGGTTGGGGGTGCGCTCGCCGTCGAAATACGGCACGAGCACCACCCCGGCCGCTCCCGGGGCTGCCTCGAGGGCGGCGGCGCCGAAGCGGTCGTGGTCGACGCCGAGCCATGCGGACGACGGTGTCGGTGACCTGCGTGGCGTTCAGGGTGCACACCAGGGGCAGGTAGCGGCCCGTGGCGTCGGCGAACCCTGCGACCGCGCCGGTCGGGTCGCAGGTGGGATGGTCGGCGACGGTGAACACGGTGCCCGACGTGCCCAGGCAGATGGCCACGTCGCCCGGCGCCAGCCCGCAGCCCGAGCGCCGCGGCCATGTTGTCGCCGGTTCCCGGCGCCACCACCGGAGCGGTGACGAGCCCTCAGGCCGACGCGGCTTCGGGCGTGCAGAGGCCGGCGGTCTCGGTGGGGCCCGAGCACGGTGGGGAGGCGGGCCAGCCAGCCCTGGTCGCCGGGGTCGGGTCGACCAGGGCCAGCAGGTCGGGCCGCCACCGGTCGGTGGCCGGGTCGTAGTAGCCGGTGCCCGAGGCGTCGCCCCGGTCGGTGACGGCTCGTCCGCGCAGCCGGTAGGTGAGCCAGTCGTGGGGGAGCAGAACCGTGGCCAGGGCCCCCGAGGTGGTCGGGTTCGCAGCGGGCCAGCCACGCCAGTTTGGTGATGGTGAACGATGCCACGGGCACCGACCCGCTGGCCGGCGCCCACGCGCTCGGGACCCAGCGGGTCGGCGAGGGCGGCGGCGTCGGGGGCCGACTCGGTGTCGTTCCACAGCTTGGCCGGGCGGAGCGACCCCTCCGGAGGCGTCGAGGACGACCAGGCCGTGTTGCTGGCCCGCCACCGAGATGGCGGCGACCTCGGGCTCGCCGCGGCACGGTGCGGCGGCGCCCATCGCGGTCGACCAGCGCCTGCCACCAGGCTCTCGGGTCCTGTTCGCTGCGGGGCGGGTGCGCCGGCGGGATGGGGAGCCGACGCCGATGCCGACCAGGCTGCCGTCGTCCACGTGCGCGGATCTCGACCTTGCAGGACTGGGTCGAGGAGTCGACCCCGGCCACGACCGTCGCGCGTCACCGCACGCCGAGCAGGAGCTCGGTGACGAGCTGGTCGAGGCGCTCGTGGCCGTAGCCCGCGCGCCGCCGAGACGGGCTTCGTCGACCTCGGTCGGCTCCCGAGCGCGGCGAGCGCCGGTGCGTCGAGCCCGCCGGGGCTGGTGGGTTCGGCCAGCTCGCGCACACCCGGCCTCTACCAGGGCGTCCTGGATCTCGGGGTCGTCGCGGAAGCGCGCGGGCCTTGTCGGCCAGGATCAGGTAGGTGCGCATGCAGCCGCGGGCGAAGTCCCACACGCCGTCGGCGTCCTCGGTGCGGTAGGCGTGGGCGTCGAAGTGGCGCATGCCCTCCCAGCCGGAGTCCTCGAGCAGCGTCACCAGGTAGAAGGCGTCGCGGATGCCCTCGCTGCCGAAGCGGAAGTCCTGGTCGTAACTTGCCGATGCGCTGCGCGTTGAGGTCGATGTGGAAGAGCTTGTCCGTGCCACAGGCACTGGGCGACGGCGTGGTGGAAGGACAGGCCCGACATCGTCTCGTGGGCGAACTCGGGGTTGAGGCCGACCATCTCGGGCCACTCGAGCGCGTCGATGAAGGCCAGGGCGTGGCCGACGGTGGGCAGGAGCATGTCGCCGCGGGGTTCGTTGGGCTTCGGTTCGAGGGCGAAGCGCAGGTCGTAGCCGTGTTCGCGCACGTAGGCGCAGCACAGGTCGACGGCCTCGGCGTAGCGGTCGAGGGCGGGGCCGACACGTCCTTGGCCGCGTCGGCCTCGACGCCTTCACGCCCGCCCCACATCACGTAGATGGTGGCTCCGAGCTCGACGCCCAGGTCGATGGCGTCGAGCGTCTTGCGCGACGGCGAAGCGCCGCACCGCCGGGTCGTTGGCGGTGAAGGCGCCCTCCTTGAACACCGGGCGGCTGAACAGGTTGGTGGTGGCCATCGGCACCCACAGCCCGGTGGCGTCGAGGGCCTGGCGGAAGCGGGTCGACGATGGCGTCGCGCTCGGCGGCGATGCATCCCGGCGGGCACCAGGTCGTCGTCGTGGAAGTTGACGCCGTAGGCACCGAGGTCGGCCAGGCGGTGGACCGCTTCGACGGGGTCGAGCGGCGGCCGGATCTCGTGACCGAACGGATCGCGGCCGCGGTTGCCGACGGTCCACAGGCCGAAGGTGAAGTGGTGCTCGGGCCGTGGGGTGAAGGTGTCGTCGCTCACGCTGCACGTCCTATGGGCAGTCCTGCTGGCTGTCAAGCGCACCGTCGGGTTGGGCATCGAGGGTGTGGTCGAGCGGTCCGTCGGGTTCACCCCACAGGCCCCAGCCGTCCAAGGTGTCGATGACCGCGCCGACCACCCCGGCTGGGGCCAGGGATGCCAACGAGGCGACCAGGTCGGCGAGCTCGGGGAAGAGGGCCAGGCACCAGCGAGCGTAGGAGCCCTCGTCCAACCAGCGGGCCTCGTCGGGACCGAGGCCGCCCACCGCGTCGGATCCTGCGCAGGCTCGTTCGTGCAGGTGCGACCACGGGTTGGCCCGTACCCACAGTCGCCCGGCGGACTCGAGGCCCTGGCGGGTGGGGGTCTGGTCTCCTTCGGAGGCCACCGCCTGCGCCAGGGGATGGGCGGCGGCGACGGTCGCCCAGGTGAAGGGGCCAGGGGTACGGTCGGCCCGGTCGAGCACCTCGTCTATCCACCAGCGCGCCAGCAGGCCGGCCACGCTCTGGTCGGGTGACGGATCGGGGGCGGGCGTGGGCAGGCCCAGGGCGCGCCGGCACATGTCGTCTACAGGGCCGGCGGCGGGTGCGGAGGTGACGACCACGCCCCCGTCGGCGCGGACCACCCGAGTGCAGGCCGTCGCGGTCGCGGGCGACCAGATGCACGACCCGCACGCGCTGGGCCGGGACGGTCGCCTCGTCGAGGTGCGGTTCGAGGGAGTGGGCCCGCCCCGTGGCCCCGACGCCGAGCGCCGCCCACTTCTCGGGTGCCTCGAAGCCGAGTAGGTCGTCCACCGGATGGCCCTCGACGGGACGCAGAGCGATGTCGAGGTGCCCTTCGGCGGGTACCAGGCCTACCAGCACGCTGCCCTGGTCGGGGATGAGGAGCTCTTGGACGAGCTCTGCGGTTCGAGTGAGCAGGGTGGGCGTGTCGGGAATACCGGGCGTGTCGGGGGTCGTGTCGGTGCGGTCAGCGCTCGTGCGGACAGTGCGGGTGCGGGCGGGGGTGGGCACGGGAAGTACCTCCGGTCGTTGGTGGCGTCCGGCGATTGCTTCCCGCCGCAGCGGTGGGGATCGCGAGCCCGTACCCCCATCTTGTCGTGAGGGTGGGACAGAAACGATGGCGTCCTCTCAGCTCAGGGGCCGCCCATGGGGTCATAGCCGGGGAGGGCGTCGAGGGGAGTGGTGACCTGCACCTTGCACTCGGGGTTCCCCTGGAGCTTTCCGTGGGACCAGCGGATCTCACAGAATCCCGCCACCGTGTCCGCCTCGCGGGTGGCACGGTCGACGATCTCGGCCCTCCAGTTCACCTGCGGTTGGCCCGCCCCTGCAGGTTCGGCCAGGAGCGAGCGCACCTGGTAGCGCTCGCGCCAGGCGCGCGAGTCACTCACCCGCAGGCGAAGGGGCTCGTGGCCCTTGGAACCGAGAAGCCAGTACGGCCCACCGGCGATCCTCAACATGCGGATCACCAGGCGGGCCTGCTGGCCCTGGGTTGCGCGGGACAGCCGGGCCTGCCAGCGGTGTGCCGAACGCTCGGACACGGCGGCGGCCAGCGATGCGTAGCGGGCCTCTTCGTCGGCGCTGGGATGATCGCGCCCGCGCATGACCTTCTTGAGCAGTTGGCGATGGTCGTGGTCGAGATCGCCATGGTCCACGGGCAGGTCGCCGGGAGCCGTGGCCCGGCGCACGGCGTCGTAGTAGGCGGCGAGTTCCAGAGTTGCGACCTCGTCGTACCAGGATCGGCGGGTGCGTGTCTCGGTCTCGGCCAGGAGGTCGTCGAGCAGGGCCGCCGGGGAGGTGTTCAGCACGCAGGTCGAGTCGTGCTTGGCCTGGATGAACCACACGTCGTCCACGGTCAGGTCACGTGGCACTTCCGAAGGCCAGACCGTCTTGTCGGCTCCGGTCCACTCCACGTGGCGAGGTGGGCGGTCCAGTACCTGGAGCCGGAAGGCGCGCCCGTTGGCCAGGGCCGCGAGCAGCAGGTCGCGGTCTCGACCCCCGGTGGCCACCGCAGGAGCCAGTACCGGCCACCAGCGGTCGTGTTCGATGCCGGGGACTTCTGCGGTCTCCACCGATGTGGGCCAGGGGAGGTCCGGCTCCCAGACCAGGCCAACTGCGGTGGCCAACTCGGTGAGAGCGGTGCGCGTGCTGGCCACGTGGCCTGACTCTAGGTGACTCCGATGGCTCGGCCCCGGGGCGGTCGGTGGGGAGTGCCTCGTGCTCGGGCGCGCCCAGACCAGGGGGTTCGGGGTCCGTCGGGACTGGGTCCGTCGGGACGTTGTCCGTCGCTGTCCGTCGCTGTCCGCGCGGTCTGTCACGACCGGCCTCGAACCGGGCCTCTCGGATCAGCCCGCGCCACCGG
This sequence comes from uncultured Actinomycetes bacterium, assembly GCA_963719935.1. Classification (GTDB taxonomy): domain Bacteria; phylum Actinomycetota; class Acidimicrobiia; order Acidimicrobiales; family CAVRDY01; genus CAVRDY01. The sequence goes on from CAVRDY010000001.1 coordinate 464,784, forward strand.
CACTCCCGTCTCGAGCTCGCGGGCGACCAGGGACTCAGGCGGACAGCTTCCCGACGAAGTCCAAACGGGCTTCCACCGGCGGCCCGCCGGCCTGGCAACCCGCCGGCCTGGCAACCCGCCGGCCTGGCAACCCGCCGGCCTGGCAACCCGCCGGCCTGGCAACCCGCCGGCCTGGCAACCCGCCGACCCCGCGCCTACAACCTCACCGCGGCCAGGGATGCCACCTCGGAACGCTCGCAGGTCATGAGCCGTACGTGGCCGAAGCAGCGTTCGCCCTCGAAGGCGTCTGTCAACACCGCAAGGGCGTTGGTGTACTCGGACAGGTACGGGCGCGTCGATCTGAGACGTGTCGCCGGTGAACACGACCTTGGTGCCCTCGCCGACCCGGGTCAGGATGGTCTTGAGGGTGGTGGGCTCGAGGTTCTGGGCTTCGTCCACCACCACGTAGGTGCCCTGGAGGGTGCGTCCCCGCAGGTAGGTGACGGCCTCCAGGGACAGCTTGTCGAGCCGGGTCATCTCGTCCAGCAGGGCCCGGGCGTCGGCGTGGCTGCGCCGGTCGGTGAGGGCCACCAGGGCGTCGGTGACCGCGGTCATCCACGGGTCCAACTTGTCGTCGAGGGTGCCGGGCAGGAAGCCCAACTCGGCCTTGCCCACCGGCACGACCGGCCGGTACACGGCCAGCTTGTCGAACAGTCGGCCTTCCATCACCTGCTCCAGCCCGGCGGCCAGGGCGAGGATGGTCTTGCCGGTGCCCGGCGATCCCGTCCAGGGCCACCACACCGATGTCGGGGTCCACCAGCAGGTCCAGGGCGAACTGCTGCTCCTTGGAGCGTGGCCGCAGGCCCCAGGCCTCGGCCTGGCGCAGCACCACCAGACGGTCGTCAGGCGTGACGGCGCACCAGGGCCGACTGGCTGCCGGCGCGCAGCACGGCGAAGGTGTTGATGTCGAGACCGTCGAGATGTTCCCGCTCGGTGGGGTCCAGGTCCCGGATGCGGGGGGCGCGGGAGGCGTAGAGCGGTGTCGATCAGCGAGGCTGGCACGTCCAGGGTCGTCCAACCCGAGGGTCGGCGGTCGTCGATCCGTCCCCGCCGGCGCAGGTGCTCTCGGGCCTCGAGACCCACCTGGGCGGCCTTGATGCGCAGGGCGGCGTCGTTGGAGACCACGACGGTCGGCCCGCTGCGGTGCTGGCCCAGGGCGGCGGCCAGGATCCGGTTGTCGGCCTTGGTCGGGTCGAGGCCGTGGGCGGCCACCTCTTCGGTGCACAGGCCGTTGGTCTCGATGCGCAACGTCCCCCCGCCGGGCAGTGCAGCGGCCCGGCGGATGTCGCCGCCGTTGGCCACCCGCAGCTCCTCGATCTGGCGCAGAACCTGGCGGGCGGCCCGGCCTACGTCGTCCAGGCGGGTCTTGTGCCCGTCGAGCTCCTCGATCACCACCAGGGGGATGATCGCCTCGGCGTCAGCGAAGGCGAACAGCGACTCGGGGTCCGACACCAGCACCGAGGTGTCGAGCACCACCCGGGTGGCGGCGGTGGCGGCCGAGGAGCTGGTGGGAGCGGCGGTCCCGGCAGTGCCGGGGCGCGCCGGGGGCACGAGGAGGTCGGTCACGGGACTCCTGCCAGGGATCGGGCACCGTCCCGCCGGGACACACCCACCGGTGGGGGCGCGTTACCAGGGTGAGGTGCGGGAGCATCACCGCCTGCCATGGTGCCCGGTGCGGTCCTGTGGGTGGGGGATGGGGGGACAGAAGCCACATGGTGTTCACCGCCCGTTCGCCCGCCCCCCGCCGCTCGCCCTCGGCTCCTAGCATCGAGTGGTGGCCGACTGCGTCTTCTGCTGTATCACCGCCGGCGAGTCGGAGGCCCACGTCGTGCTGGATGTGGGGGAGGGTCCCGAGCGGGTGGTGGCCTTCCTGGACAGGACGCCCCTGTTCCCCGGGCACACCCTGGTGGTGCCCGCCGACCATCACCAGACCCTGGCCGACGTGCCGGCCCCCACGCTGGGCCCTCTGTTCACCCAGGTGCAGCGGGTGTCGGCGGCCATGGAGCAGGCGTTGGGGGCGGCAGGCAGCTTCGTGGCGGCCAACAACCGGATCAGCCAGAGCGTGCCGCACCTGCACGTCCACGTCGTGCCCCGCAATCCCAAAGACGGCCTGCGCGGCTTCTTCTGGCCCCGCCAACGTTACGGTGACGACGACGAGGCCGCCGCCGTGGCCGCCCGCCTGCGTACCGCGTTGTCCCCGAGCGCGGGCGATGGAGGGCACCGATGAGCTCGGGTGTCAGATCCGGTCGGTTGGTGGCGGCGTTGGTGCTGGTCGCTTCGGTGGGTTGCGGGGCTGGGGGCGGGTGATCACGGTGACCGGTGTCGGGTATCTGGAGCGCTATCGGTCTGGTGACGCCATGGTCTGCTATGCCCCCAGCCCGGATGAACCCGTCGATCTCCTCCCTGCCTTGGCCTGGCGGCGAAGATCGATCCGGCGGTCGAGGTGGCTGACCTGTTCCGGTGACGGTCACGGGTGGGATCACTCTGTACGAGCGTGCCGCTTTGGGTGAGGGGCCCTTCGATACCCGTCTCTTCGAGTCCGGGATGGTTCCTCTCGACTACGGCGTGGCACCCGATGGGGTGCTCGAGTTGAGCGTCGCCTTCTGGTCTCCGGGGGTGCTCGAACGACTCGACCGGCTGGTTCCCGACGACGTGGCGATCCGGGTCAGGGCCTGGCTCCAGGCCGCCTGAAGGCCTGACTTGACTTCTGGGGGGGGGTGCGACACTTGCTGGCATGGTACGGGTGGGGAATCAGGTCGGTCGCAGCCGTGGGGCCGCCTTTGCCACCAGTCGTTGGTATGACCCCATCCGCGAACCCCGAGGGTCCACTGTCCACGCATCCTCACGGAGCATGCTCGAGGGACGCCCTCCCACGCCCTCCGAAATCCAGTCCAGGAGGGTGCAATGAAGGGTCGGGCGCTTCTGCTCATTCTCGCACTAGCGCTGCTCGCCACGCCGAGCCCCGCTGGGCCGATGAGAAGATCTCGTCGGACTGGAACTGGAGGAACCACAGCGGATACGCAGCGTGTGGGAAGTCGTCGATTCACACTCCTGGCTCCTCCGCTTCAGCAGGCAAGGCGCGCTCCTGGCTCACAGGCACGACGAGCGACTGTGATGCCCTCCCGAAGGTCAACGCATACTCGCTGGCCTCCGCAGTGGTGTTCCAGTACTACACCGGCCTCGGCTGGCTTGCGTGCGATGTCGATGGCACCGATTGGGCAACAACGACTGTACGGATATCCGAGGCCGGGCCCGGCGGATGTCCGGCTAACGGAGGGGCGACGCTGAACTTCGTAGCGTCAGGTTATGTGTACTACACGTGCGATACGCTCGACTACTACCCGCACATGAGTCCACAACACCCGAACACAGCGTAGGTCCTGCTGCAAGGGGTAAGAACCGTGGAAATGGAAAATCGGAAGCGAGCGACGGTAAAGGCGGCAGCGGCCATAGGTGCCTTGGCGCTCTTGGGTGTTGGTGTCGCCGCTGGAGCCATCGATCAATCGAGGGAACCCGAGTCCGAAGCGGTACTTCCACCGTCGAATCCGGACCAGGCGGCCACCCTCCCCGAGGACCATCCGGACAGGGAGTGGTTCACCGAGGACGCACGTGGACAGCAGCTTGCCGATCAACTGGACGCAGGCTGGATCGCCATCGACTTCTATGGCACGGGCCAGGTATTCGTCCCAACCGGCTTCCTGGCCGCTCGGCCAGGTGACGTCATTCAGGCAGTAGACGGGTCTGGGTCGGTCATTGGGGTGGCAATCGCGCCGACGGTTTTCGTGCCGACTGCCGAGTTCGAGGCGCCAACCTTTGACTGGCGCGAAGCCGTCATGGGCGACTACGCGGGGGCTCCAGACCAGGAGGCGCGAGGCACTGAGGTCGTCGCCGCGATCGACGCGCGGGGCGGCTTGCAGGATGTGCAGGAAGCCCCCGTCCCATAGCCCTGCGGCTGATGCAGCCCAGTCTGTCAGGGGCGAATGCGGACCGCTGGTCTCTGAGCACCGTCGGATCCCACGTGCGTCAGGCGAACCGGCCATACTCACGGCCGAAGGCACCTGTGCGGGCCGGGTACCGATGAGTTCGGGTGTCAGGTCCGGTCGGTTGGTGGCGGCGTTGGTGCTGGTCGCTTCGGTGGGTTGTGGGACCGGTGAGCGGTCAGAGACGGTGGCGGCGGGCCCGACCACCGCGGTCTCGACGACGGTGGTTCGGGAGCCCCAGGCCCGGTCGTCCGTGCCGCCGGTTTCTCCGTCGACCACGGGGGGAACGGGTGGGGGCGAGGAGGAGCGGGTGATCACGGTGACCGGAGTCGGGTATCTGGAGCGCTATCGGTTTGGTGACGCCATGGTCTGCTTTGCCCCCAGTTCGCACGAGAAGGGCGATCCTCCTCCCTGCCTTGGCCTGGCGGCGAAGATCGATCCGGCGGTCGAGGTGGCCGACGATGTTCCGGTGACGGTCACGGGTCGGATCGCCCTGTACGAGCAGCCGGTGATCGAGGTCTTCGAGGCGCGGCCTCTGGAAGGCTCCGGGCCCGTGTTGAAGCCCGACGACACCACCCACGACGCGCTCGCTGAGGTGGCGCAGGTGGTGATGGAGCAGTCTGGCGAGGGGCTCCTGGGTGATGCGCTGGATCGTTGGACCGCCGAGCTGAACGGTGACGCACCAGAGCTCCGGGGTGCCGCATTGGGTGAGGGACCCTTCGATACCCGTCTCTTCGAGGCTGGGATGGTTCCTCTCGGCTACGGCGTGGCACCCGATGGGGTGCTCCAGTTGAGCATCGCCTTCTGGTCACCGGGGATGCTCGAACGACTCGACCGGCTGGTTCCCGACGACGTGGCGATCCGGGTCAGGGCCTGGCTCCAGGCCGCCTGAAGGACTGACTTGACTTCTGGGGGGGGGGGGGGGGGGGGGGGGTGCGATTGTTGAAGCAATGGCACGGATAAAGGAACATGTCGTTCTCAGACGTAGGGTCGCCTTGGTCGTCCTTGCCGCACTTGCCGCTGGCCTGACCCATGTGGCGGTGGGCGCCTCGCCTGGGAGCGCCTCAGTCCTCGGCGACGAGGATCGGACGCGGATCACGCCGACGACGGGGTCGCGCGTGACCGCCCTCTGGTTTGTGACACCCGAGAACTGGTTCACCCAGTACTGCTCGGGCTGGTTCTACGCCCCCCAGAGCATCGCCACCGCCGCCCACTGCATCATGGACCCCGGAGGGGGCAACCGCTTCGACGAATCGGATCCGGTGCTGGTCATCCAGGCCCAGGACGGGCCCGGGGTCTATCCCTATGACCTCTGCACTTCGACGGGAAGCCACGTCCTCCCGCAATGGGAGGCGAACAACTATAGCCAGCCCGGTCACGATTTCGGTACCTTCAACCTGGATTGCACCAACGGCTCTCCCTACGGCTCGATGGCGATGGTGTGGGACACCACGATCTGGACACCGGTCATCAACCGGGGCTATCCAGCACCCGCTCCGTACGGGGGTGGAATCAACTCAGGGCAGATGTGGGGTGACGACGGCCATGTCGCCGCGTTCGATGTGTCCACGGCTCGCCTGGCTTACGACCTCGACACCTCTTCCGGGCACAGCGGGTCGCCGATCTACGAGCAGGAGGTGGGTTGTCTTCCCCAGGTCAACACGTGTGTGCGGGCGATCCACACTGCGGGCACGGCTACCGGGGAGGAGGGATACTGGCCTTCGTCGAACTCGGGGAAGGCCTTGTCCTACTTCACGCGCTATTACCTGTATCAGTGGGCGTCATGAGCGGCGGGCGAAGGAGGGTACCGATGAGCTCGGGTGTCAGGTCCGGTCGGTTGGTGGCGGCGTTGGTGCTGGTCGCTTCGGTGGGTTGTGGGACCGGTGAGCGGTCAGAGACGGTGGCGGCGGGCCCGACCACCGCGGTCTCGACGACGGTGGTTCGGGAGCCCCAGACCCTGTCGTCCGTGCCGCCGGTGCTTGGTTCGACCACGGGGGGAACGGGTGGGGGCGAGGAGGAGCAGCGGGTGATCACGGTGACCGGAGTCGGGTATCTGGAGCATGGTCCAGGTGGTGATGCCAGGGTCTGCTACGCCCCCAGCCCCTGGGAGCGCGGAGGGTATGTGCCCTGCCTTGGCCTGGCGGCGAAGATCGATCCGGCGGTCGAGGTTGCCGACGATGTTCCGGTGACGGTCACGGGTCGGATCGCCCTGTACGAGCAGCCGGTGATCGAGGTCTTCGAGGCGCGACCTCTGGAAGGGTCCGGACCCGTGTTGAAGCCCGACGACACCACCCACGACGCGCTCGCTGAGGTGGCGCAGGTGGTGATGGAGCAGTCTGGTGAGGGGCTCCTGGGTGATGCGCTGGATCGTTGGACCGCCGAGCTGAACGGTGACGCACCAGAGCTCCGGGGTGCCGCATTGGGTGAGGGGCCCTTCGATACCCGTCTCTTCGAGGCTGGGATGGTTCCTCTCGGCTACGGCGTGGCACCCGATGGGGTGCTCCAGTTGAGCATCGCCTTCTGGTCACCGGGGATGCTCGAACGACTCGACCGGCTGGTGCCCGACGACGTGGCGATCCGGGTCAGGGCCTGGCTCCAGGCCGCCTGAAGGACTGAGCGAAGCCTCATCGAGCAGCGTGGCCACGCCGGTGGATCTCGTCACCGGTCTCGACGAGTGGGGGCTGGTCGTCTCGGTGTCCTGGCCGGCGCCACGGTGGCCCTCCTGTCGTTCGCCGTGACGGTCCATCTCCTCCGCGATCGCCAGGAGCCTGGCCAGGTACATGGGGCCCCTCCCGACGCCCAGTACTCAGCGGGGGTCACGACGCTGCAAGGCCCCGGCTTCCCGGTCGAGGTCTGGTACCCGACGGCGGAGACCGTAGGTGCCACCAGAAGGTACGACCTCGGTCAGCTGAACCCACTTCTCCGGGATGCTGTCGTCGAGACCGAGGCCATCGGCGATGCAGATTCACAGCGCCAGGCCTGCCCCTGTCCTGCCGTCGTGCTGGTGCACGGTGTGGGCACGACGAGGTCGGTGTTCTCCCGACTGGGATCGGATCTGGCCCGACGGGGGTACCTGGTGGCCGCCCCCGAGTGGGAGTCGGTCAACATGGCAGCCCTGGCGTCGACCGGACTGGCCTTTCACACCGACATGTTCGACCTGGTGTCCCAGACCATCGAGACCCTGGTCGGCTCTCACCTCGGCGATATGGTCGACGCGGGTCCCCCCATCGTAGGGGGGCACGCCTTGGGAGGGGGCCTGGCGCAAAGGTGGGTCGCGGAGCACCAGGCGCTCGCCCTGCTCCGGCTGGGTTCGGGTGGCTCAGGTGTCGTTCCGGACGGCACCCCCACCCCCGGTGCGAACAGCACCCCCACCCTGTTCATCGTGGCTCCCGATGATCTGGTGACGCCGACCGAGGCCGTGCGTCTCTCCTACGAGCAGGTCAGCGGTCCGCGCGTGGCGGTCTGGTTGGAGGGTGGTGGATCCCTGGCGATGGTGGAGTTGTGCACCGCGGTGGGTGAAATCGGAGCTGAGGGTGGAGCAGCGCTCGAGAGCGGTGCGCCAGTGCCTGAAGCCTTCGCCTTCGAGTTGTACGAGCATGACTGCGCTAACCGGCACGGGAAGGAGTCCCAGGCCGCCACCACCGGACACGTCGTGTCGTTCCTGGATCGGGTAGGGCGGGGTCAGGATCCCACCATCGATGTCCCCCAGTTCTCGGGTGTGCGTGAGATCTGGGTGGATACGCGCGGCTAGCGAGCGGCTCGCTGTAGTGGTCTGGGCCGTCGGTGGTGCGCGGTCATGCACTCAATCGGGCAGCACCGGAACACTGAAGTCGGGATCGCGACCCAGGTGCACGGCGCGTGTGACCGCGCCGGCACCGAAGCGGTCGCGGAGATCGTCGAGGGCCTCGTCGAGTGCCGGGCGGTGCGCATCAAGGGGGAGCTCGAGCTGGAGGGTCCCCTGGTCGGTGAGCCCGCTCACGGCCACACCGATCAGTGTGCACCCGCGCTCGGCGATCAGCGGTTGGGCGTCGTGCAGCAGCTGGCGGGCGGTGCGCAGCACGGTGGCAGTCTGCTGGGTGGCCTGGGGGAGGGTGTGGGATCGGGTGGCCCGGGAGTAGTCACCGAAGCGCAGGCGCAGGGTCACGGTGCTGCCCGCCCGGCCACCGGCTCGCAGGCGCCGGGCGACCCGGTCGACCAGGGCCGCCAGCGCTTCCGCCGGCTCGGTCGCCCGCACCGGGCGACCCAGGGCCTGCTGGGCGCCCGATCGAGCGCCGGCGGCCGCCCGGGCTGCACCGGACGGGGATCGCGGTTGTGGGCCAGGGCGTGCAGGTGCGGCCGGAGGCCCGGCCGAGCATGCGCCACCAGGGCGCCTTCGGTGAGGGCGGCCACCTCGCCGACGGTGCGCAGATCCCCGGTCGGCGCAGCTTGGCGGCGGTGACCGGGCCCGACGCCCCACAGCCGCTCGACCGGCAGCGGGTGCAGGAAGGCCAGCTCGCCGTCGGGCGGCACCACCAGCAGCCCGTCGGGCTTGGCCACCCCGCTCGCCACCTTGGCCAGGAACTTGGTGCGGGCGACGCCGACGGTGATGGGCAGCCCCACCCGCTCGGCCACCCGCGCCCGCAGGTCGGCGGCGATGGTCTCGGGGGTGCCGGCGATGCCGGCGCAGGCCGCCGACGTCGAGGAACGCCTCGTCGATCGAGAGACCCTCGACCAGCGGGGTGGTGTCGTCGAACACGTCGAACACCGCCCGGCTGGCCTCGGCGTAGGCCGACATGCGGGGCGCCACCACCACGGCCTCGGGGCAGAGGCGCGAGCGCCTCGCGGCCGCCCATGGCGGTGCGCACCCCGAAGGCCTTGGCCTCGTAGCTGGCCGCCAGCACGACCCCGCCGCCCACGATCACGGGCCGTCCCCGCAGTACGGGGTCGTCGCGCTGTTCGACCGAGGCGTAGAACGAGTCGAGGTCGGCGTGCAGGATTGTGGCGTCGCGACGTTCGCCCCTGGACACGGTCACGAACACATGTTCGCGGCAGGTCAGGTGGTGGCGGCGGCCTTCTGGTAGCTCTCGAGGGCCTCGCCGATGCCCCGGGCGATGCTGGCCACGTCGGGGATCAGATCGGGGCAGGCCAACAGGCCGAAGTCCATCTTGTCGAGGTAGCTCATCACGGTGATGTTGAGGCCGCCCCCGTCGAAGATGGGGCCCATGGGGTAGGTGGCGGCCACCTTGGAGCCCGCGAAGTACAGGGGGAAGGGGGGTCCGGGCACGTTGGAGATCGTCACGTTGAACAGCGGACGGTGCAGGTCGGCCATCCGGGTGCGGCTGTAGAGGCGGGCGGCGCGGCCGAACACGGCGGGTGCGGCGAACTCCACCCAGTCCTGGAGGGTGTCGGCGCCGATCAGGTCCTGTTGGTCCTTGGCCTGGCGGGTGCCGTCGTGGATCACCCGCAGGCGCTCGGCGGGGTCGTCCACGTCGGTGGCCAGGGTGGTGAGCATGGACGACACCTGGTTGCCGTGGGTGTCCTTGTGATCCTCTGTGCGCACCGAGACCGGAACCATGGCCACCAGGGATCCCTCAGGCTCTTCACCGCGGGCCTCCAGATAGCCGCGGCAGGGCGCTGCCGCAGAGGGCCAGCACCACGTCGTTCACCGTGCACCCGAAGGCGTTCTTCACGGCCTTCACGTCGGTCAGCGACACCGTCTCGGTGGCGAAGGCACGGTTGCGGGTGAGTGCGTGGTTGAACGACGTGCGGGGGGCGCTGAACAGCGACGGGGGAGGGGTCACGTCGGGCTCCCGGTTGTGGCGGCGGATGTTGAGGGCCACCTCGGTGGTGCGACGCACCGCCTTCGCCGCCCGGATCGGGGTGCGCGCCAGGGACGAGACGGCGAAGCCGAACAGCTCGGTGTCGGTGGGTACCCGGTCCGGTTCCCAGGGTTCCTCCGGTGGGGCCACGTGCTGGACGCCGGGTTCGAGGTCCAACAGGTTGACCAGGATCTCCTCGCCGGACTGCCCGTCGATGGCCGAGTGGTGAACCTTGGTGACCACGGCCACCTTGCCGTCCTCGAGCCCCTCGATGACCCAGGCCTCCCACAGGGGACGGGTTCGGTCGAGGGGGATGGCCATGAGCTGGGCGGCCAGGGTCTCCAGTTGGGCCATGGTGCCTGGCGGGGGCACCGCGATGTGACGGACGTGCCAGCTCAGGTCGAAGTCGGGATCTTCGATCCAGAGAGGGTGGTGCAGATCGAAGGGGATGGTCACGAGCCGGCGGCGGAACGGAGGAGCCACGTGCAGACGCTCGCGGTAGACCTCCTGGACGTCTTCGAAGCTCCAGGGGTGCTCGTTCTCGGAGGGATCGAGGACGATCAGGCTGGCCACGTGCATGGGCGACGTAGGCGTCTCCATGTAGAGGAACGCCGCGTCGAGTCCGGTCAATCGTTGCATCAATGCTCTCCTGGGTCGCCGGGCCCCAGTGTGCCACCGCCGGGCCGCCTTCGCCCCGGCTCAGGGCGTCATCAGCTTGAAGGTCTCGGCGTGGGCCACCCCGTGGGGCCGTCCCGTCTCGGCGGTGCGGTCCAGGATCCGGTGACGGAACGCCGTGAGCTGGCCGGCGTCCTCGGGGTCGGCGATGCCCATCGTGGACTCGTACTGGGATCGGTGGGCCAGCAGTGCGGCCACCTTGGCATCCACGAACCCACCGACGTCTTCGAGGTGGTCGGGTTCGTCGGCCTCGAAGAGCAGCAGGGCCCGGGGCCGGTGGTGGTCGAGGCCCTGGTCGGCGAAGAAGTGGGGGTCGCGGGCAGCCACGACCGCGTCGAGGGCCAGCCACCCGACGTTTCGGTGGTCGGGGTGGAACCGGTACCGCTTCCAGGGATCGTGGGTGAGCACGACCTCGGGCCGGACCCGGCGGATCTGGGCGGCCAGGGCCTCCACCCCGGCTCGGCCCAGCTCGACCTCGCCGTCGACCCAACCCAGGAACGTGACCGCCGCTGTGGTGTCGGCGGCGCCCGGTTCCGGCGCCCGTGAGGTGTCGGCGGCGCCCGGTTCCGGCGCCCGTGTGTTGTCGGCGGCGCCCAGCGCACGGGCGGCCTCGGTGGCTTCCTGCTGGCGGCGGGCGACCAGCTCGGCCAGGTCGGCGTCGGGGTTCCAGGAGCCCTTGGACCCGTCGGTGCACACCACCAGGTGCACCTCGCAGCCCGACGCCGCCCACTTGGCCAGCGTGGCCCCGCAACCGAACTCGACGTCGTCGGGGTGGGCGCCGATGGCCAGGGCGCGTGCCGGGACGGGCAACAGGTTGCGCTGCATCTCAGGAGGCGGGACGGGCGGCCACGGGCACCCGGCTGGGGTCGATGGCCACCAGACGGCGCAGGTGGGCCGGGTCGTCGACGTCGAAGCCCAGTTCAGCGTCGTCCACGACCGACACGGCCAGGCCCAGCCGGCGGGCCTCGGCTTCGTGGCGGCGGAACGACCCGGCGCCGTAGGCGAAGCGGAAGCCGGCCCCGGTGGGAAGGCTCAACACGTTGGTTCCGTCGCGGCGTTCGTCGGGCACCAGGGTGACGCCGGGGGTGGTGGTTAGGTGGGTGAAGTCGCGGGCCAGGGGAAGGTCGGCATGGGCCACGACCACGCGGTCCACGCCGGCGGAGGCCACGGCGGCCACCCCGTCGGTGACCGCCCCGTTGAGGCCCTTGCCGGGACTCCACAGCACTGCCGCCCCGGCCTGGGTGGCCCAGGCGGCCACGTCGTCGTCGTCGCAGACCACCCAGGTGGCCAGGGGTTCTGCGGCGTCCAGCACCGCCTGGGCCATGCTGCGGGCCAGGGCGGCACGACCGGTGGGATCCAGCACCGGGGCCAGGCGCAGCTTGGCCCGGTGGAAGGCCTTGACCGGCACCAGCAGGCCGCAGGTGGGCACAGGGGTCGCCGGGCCGGCCATCGCACGATTGTAGGGCCGTCCCCCGCCGGGTCCCCCCGTCCGGACCCCGATCCCTCGCCGCCCGGACCCCCCAGGACCCCCCGGTCCCGGCCGAGGGGGTCAGCGTCGCGGTTTCGGGGAGGTTTGTCGCTCCCACGAACAGCAGACCTCCCCGAAAGCGGCGCGGGTCGAATCAGCGGGACCGCTGCAGGTCGCCGATCCCGTCACCTTGGTCCGATCGCCGATCACGTCGCCCGGTGGCGCCGCGCGCTCAGTCGAAGCGCGCCCGCAGCGACCGGTCGACGGGGGCAACGTCGAAGGCGACCGGATCGAACGGCCCGTACCAGTCGAGCCGGCCCTCCACATCCTGCTCCGGGTCCTTCAACAGCTCCAGGAGATCGAGGTATCCCCACACGCCGCCGCAGTCCTCGGGGGACATCCGCCCCGACCGGCCACACAACCCACCCGGCGGTCGAGCCCGACGGAGGGCTGCTCCACGGTCTCCACCAGGACGGTGTGCTCCCAGTTGTCCCCGAAGTCGTAGAGGTAGTTGAGGCGTCCGCCTGCTGCGGCGACATCGCACAGCCGGGCCGAGGACTCGTCCTCGCACTGGGGGCCGAAGGGACCGAACTCGTCATCGGGCACCCCGTAGCGGTTCCCGTCGACGGTCCATTCGTGCAGGTGGGTGTCGGCCCATCCCATGGCGAGCTGGACCACCTCATGGAGCTGCGCCAGGGTGATGTCACTCGGCACCCGGATCCGGCGCCAGATCGGAGGGCGCGCGCCGTTGAGGGAGACCCGGAGGACATGCACCCCGCCGGGATCGGCGACCGGGTCGAGCAGGCCGTCGGCCAGGCCGTCGAACTCACCGTCGCGCATGATGTCGAGGCGGTCACGCCGTTCGATCAGCTCCGCCCGCCACTCCGAGACGAGGAGGTCTGCGCTGCCCAGCGCCAGCTCGTCGCCGTCCCAGGTGGCGTCGAGCCCTGCGGCGGCCAGCAGCGCGTCGGCGCGGCCCCGCACGGACCCGCTCACGCCCAGGGACCCCAGCAGTGCCTTGGCGGTGAGACCTCCCCGGCGTCGCGACAGGCCGGCGTTGCCCTTGCCCAGCGCCCAGCAGATCGCCGCGGCCGCCGGGGCTGCCTGGCCCCGCCGCACCACCTTCGGATCACCCGTGGCGGCCCGGTGCAGCAAACGCCGGGCCGCCGTCCGGTACTCCACCCCTGCGGGTCCACCGCCGCCCAGAACCTCGACGGTGGTGCGGTCGATGAGCTCCAGCACGTCGGCTACCCGCGCGGTCGCCTCGGTGGGGATCCCGTCCCACACGAACTCCTCGTCGGGCAGGGGCCGGGCGTCCAGCTCGGCCAGGGCCTCGTCACCGCCCACCTCGCGCTCGAGCTCGTCGCGGAGCATGGTCAGGAAGGCGCGCGGATCCGTCCCCCAGCCCTGGAGTACGTCGGGGATGAACACCGGATCGGATTCGTAGCCGGCGAGTGCGGCCCGGATGTACGGTTCGGCTGAATCGATCGCGTCGACGGTGATGGCCGTGTGCCGAGCGCTCCACCCCTTCTCCTGGTGGGCGAAGGTCACGAACGCCCGCAGGATGTCGAGCATCGAGTCGACGGCCGGCTGGTCGGGGTCGAGCCACATGAACCACGCTGCGACGCCTGCGGGACTCCATCGGAGGGGGTCACCCAGACCTCGGGCGGCTCCGAAGGAGACGAGGCTCTCGACCCAGTTGGCCAGCGCACCTGCACCGTCCCGGTCGTCGAAGGGGCGGCCGCCCTCGCTGCCCAGGAAGCGATCGACCAGCTCGCCGAGCGCCTCGTCGGCCCAACGCAGGGGCCGGTAGCCGACCCCGCCCGCGGGCAGCGTCGAGATCAACCAGGCCACCAGCGGGCGGCTTCCCGGCCAGTCCTCGTCGCCGGTAGCGCTGGTAGCGCCGAAGGCGTCCTGGGCGTCCTGGGCGTCCCGGGCGTCTTGGGCGTCGCGGGCGGCGATGGCATCGTGGATGCAGGCGGCAGCATCAGCGGGGGGAACGACGGCGTGGGTCGGCGCGCCGAGCCCGTGGTCGTCGTCTCCCTCGGCGACCAGCTCGTCCAGGAGCGACGGCACCGGCTCTCCGAGCAGGACCGCATCGACGAGTACCGGCAGCTCGTCCAGATCGACGTGGAGCATGAGGGTCATCGCCCGGTTCGTGTCCTCAGCAGCTAGTTCGAGACCGACGAGCAGGATCTCTCCCTCCTCGAAGGGATCTCGCACCACGACCGCTTCGGTGGCTGACACCTCGTCCAGGGCGAGCACCCACGCGGGGATATCGGCTCGCCACGGTGCGATGTGGTGGATGATGCGTTGCCGGGTGAAGTCATCGAGGTCGGCGAGGGCCCCGATGCCGAGGAGGAGGCTGGCGGCTTCGGGCCCCGACACGGCCAGGAGGCCGGCGATGGACTCCTCCAGGGTCATGGGCGGAACGGCCGGGATCACCCCGGAGCGACCGCCAGGGTGTTCGAGCTCGCCGGGGTGGGTCAGGCCCTCGATGTCTGCCAGCAGGAGGCTCACCAGCGACAGCAGGGCCTCGGGTCCCTCGGCGAGCGCCGTGCCGACCTCGGCCACCGCCTCTCGCATCTCCTCGGGACTGGGTGAAACGGTCGGATCGGACCGCCGATGCCGGTCCGATCCCCTGTTCCTGCGGCGGCTGCGTCGACCCATCCCGGGGACGCTACCCGACCGACGACACCCCACTCCTCGCGCCGACGGCCTGGGCCGGGTGGTCGCCATCTGTCCTGGGGCGGACCGCCGTCTTTTCCAGGAGGTTTGTCGCTCCCACGAACAACAGACCTCCCCGAAAAGCGTGTAGCAAGGCCCCGCCTCCCCCGATCCACCTAGGGTGAGGGCATGGAACTGCGGGTCGCTGTCCTGGGTGGGGGCTCGTGGGGCACCACCGTGGCCCACCTCATCGCCCACAACACACCGACGGTGCTGTGGACCCGGCGGGCCGAACAGGCCGAGACGATCACCTCGAGCCATACCAACGAGGACTACCTCCCCGGGTTCGAGCTGCACCCTGCCCTGGTGGCCACCGCCGATCTGGGTGAAGCGGTGGGCGAGGCCGACGTGTTGGTGATGGGAGTCCCCTCCCACGCCTTCCGGTCCACCCTCGAACAGGCGGCACCATCGCTGCGTCCCTGGGTGCCTGTGGTCAGCCTTGCCAAGGGCCTCGAGCAGGGCACCGACGCCCGCATGACCGAGATCGTCCAGGAGGTCGTGCCCGGCCATCCCTATGGGGTGCTCACCGGCCCCAACCTGGCCAAGGAGATCCTGGCGGGGTTCGCGGCGGCCTCGGTGCTGGCCATGTCCGAGCGCCGCATGGGCGAGGCTCTCCAGCGGCTGTTCGCCACCGACGTGTTCCGGGTCTACACCAACGACGACGTGGTGGGCTGCGAGCTGGGTGGCTGCCTGAAGAACGTCGTGGCCATCGCCTCGGGCATGGCCGACGGGCTGGAGCGGGCGACAACACCCGCGCCGCGGTGATCACCCGGGGACTGGCCGAGATCTCCCGATTGGGAATAGCCCTGGGAGGACACCCGCTCACGTTCTCGGGGTTGGCGGGGATGGGTGACCTGGTGGCCACCTGCATCAGTCCCCAGAGCCGTAACCGCACGGTGGGCGAGCAGCTCGGCCAGGGGAAGACCATCGAGGCCATCATCGACGAGATGCAGCAGGTGGCCGAAGGGGTGAAGACGTCCAATGTGGTGTGGCCCATGGCCGAACGCCTGGGCGTGGAGATGCCCATCGCCGAGCAGGTCTACGGGGTGTGCCACGGCGGCTGCACCGCCGCCGACGCCTACCGGGGGCTGCTGGGGCGCCGCCAGCGCCGAGAGATGCACGGCATCGACGGATCGGCATGAGCCGGGCCGCCTTCCTGGGAGTGGTCGGGGATCCGGCCCGGCCCCTGGTCGACGAGCGGGGCTGGGTGGAACCTCATCCCGGGGGCCGGTGGCGGGTTGGGTGGTGGGTGGGCGCCGAGGACCGGTGGCACCTGCCCGATGTCGAGGTGGCGGTGCGCACCCGGCTGGTGGCCGACGCACCGGTGGTGGAGACGGCCATGCGGGTGCCCGGCGGCGACGCCCTGCACCGGGCATGGGCGGCCCGGACCACAGACCCGTCGGGCACCTGGGTGGTGGTCGAGGTCGAGAACGCGTCGCCAGTCCCGGTGGCGGTGGCCTTCGTGGTGGAGGGACCGGCGGTGGCCCGGGGGCGCGCCTGGTGGGCAGCACCGTGGAAGTGGGGGAGGAGCCGGGGGGAGAGCCGGCGTTGGTGTTGGCCGGCCCGCCCCACCAGTTCGCCACGGTGGGCGATCTGGCCGTGGCGGTGGTGGCCCTGGCCCACACGGCGGTGGCCCGGGTCCTGTTGCCCTGCGGCCCGGTATTTCACGCCGCGACTGACGGGCTGGCGGACGGGCTGGCGGGTGGGGCGGAGGACGGGCTGGAGGACGGGCTGGCGGACGGGGTGGGGGGAATGGCTGGCGTGCGCTTCCCGGCCCGGGTTCCGGCACCCGCGGCGGTGGCCAAGGGATGGGAGGCCCAGGCCGGGCGTGGTCCCCGCCTGGAGCTGCCCGACGCCGGCCTGTTGGCCGGGTTCGAGGCCGCACGCTGCCAACTGCTGCTGGCCGCGACCGTCGGCGGGCCCTGCACGCTGGTCACCGGTGACGAGCGACGCGACTGGCGCTCAGCGGCCACCATGGCTCTGGCCCTGGACGCCGCCGGCTTCCACGACGAAGCCGACCGGGTGGTGCTGGCCCTGCCCGACGCCCTTGGTCGTGGGGGACGGTTGGTGGGTGCAGCCGAGTCCTCGGGGAGCGGTGCCGGTATGGCCGGTGCGGCCCGAGCCGACGCCGCAGCGGGCGCGGCCCTGGTGGCGGTACGCCACCACGTGGCGCTCACGGGCGAGACGGCGCTGGCCGGCGCGCTCCGGGAGGTGGTGGTCGCCCTGGCCTCCGGGCTGAGCGCCCGGCGAGGCCCGGGCCGGGGCGCCGGGCGAGGCGTGGGCCGGACAGCCGGGCGGACGGCGGACCAGGGGGCTGGGCAGGAATCCGGGCAGGGGGCGGGGCAGGCCGAACCCGGGGCCGACTCGTCCGGCGGCGAGGCGGTGTGGGTCAGGGCGGGCCTGGAGGCCGCTGCCGATCTGTTGGCCTGGGCCGGCGAGGACCGTGCCGCGGCCGCCGCCCGCCGCCACGCCCAGAGCCTGGCACCGGCCGCCGATACGACCGTGGGCCGGGCCGGGGACCTGATCCCGGCCCGGTGGCTGGCCGAGGTTCCCGGCGCGGCCTGGTGGGATGCCACCCGTCGCCACCTGGCCCGTCACGCCTGTGACGCCGATGGCCGGGTCCTGGCAGGCTGCGACGGTGACAGCCGGGTCGTGGCGGACGAGGTCGTCACCACCCGCCCGGCGCACACGCTGGCCCTGGCCGGGGCGGAACTGGCCGCTGGTGATCCCATCGGGTGGACCCGGGTGGCCACCGTTCTGGCCGACGGGGGCGGGTTGCGCACCTGGCCCGAGGTGCACGAGCCGGGGCCGCGGGGCAGCGGCTGGGGTCGCCATCCCGACGTGCGGGTCAGTGCCGCGGTCGTGTCGACGATCATCGACGGGGTGCTGGGATGGGACGCCGGCGGCTTGCGCCTGGTGCCCGCGATGCCCGAGCGTTGGTTCGGTCAGAGCTGGGAGGCCCACGAGGTGCCCACCCCGTTCGGGTCCTGTTCGATGGCGGTGCGCTGGCACGGGGACCGCCCGGCGTTGCTCTGGGAGCTGGGGCCGGTTCTGCCCGGAGCGCCGGTCCCCCTGATGCGGGCCCCGGGCCTGGACCCCACCTGGTCGAGTACCGACCCCCGGGGCGAGGCACTGCTCGGCCCCGTGGCTCCCCCGGGCACCCCCGTGGAGATCCCCCGGATGACCCCCGACAGCGGCCAGGACCGGTCACGGTGAGCAGGCGAGGCACCAGCCCGCGCTCTGGCTCACGTTCCGGCTCGCGTTCGGGCCCGGGCCTTGGCTCGAGCAGGGGCTCGGGAGCCGGCCGGCGCTCTGACCCACGCACCGGCCCAGACTCCGACTCGGACACCGGTGACGAGCTCGTCCCCTCCGGTGAAGAGGTTGTCCCGTCCGGTGAAGAGGTTGTCCCGTCCGGTGAAGAGGTTGTCCCGTCCGGTGAAGAGGTTGTCCCGTCCGGTGACGATCGTGGTGACGCCTTCTGGGAGGCGGTGCTGCGAGCCGGCGGCCTCGACGACGCCGCCATCGAGGCCGCCCGCCGCCAGGGTCCCCTGGCGGCCACCGCCATCGAGCGGGCCATCCGCGACGAGCTGCCCAGCATGGATCTGGAGGCGGCATCGGAGCGCAGCGGTCTCGCCGCCGAAGAACTGCGGGCCTTCTGGCGGGCATTGGGCTTCCCGAATCCCGAGCCGGGCGAGCCGGCGTTCAGCGAGGAGGACTTGGCCGTTCTCCAAGGGGTCCTGTCCTTCGTGGACGCCGAGGTCATCGACCGTGACGTGGCCCTCCAGATGGCCCGTGTGATCGGGTCGTCGGTGGCCCGCATCGCCGCGGCCAGTGTGGACGTGGCCGACCGGCGGGCAGCGGGTGGGGACCTGTCGGAGTTCGACCCCATCTCCGACGAGGAGGCGGCGCGCGAGGTGGCTCGGGCCGCCGAGCTGATCCCGATCCTCTCGCGGGTGATGGAGCGGGTGTGGCGGGGTCATCTGGCCACCGAGGCCCGGGCCCGGCTGATGCAGGCCGATGCCACCGCCCAGCAGGTCACCGTCGGGTTCGCCGACCTGGAGGGCTTCACGAGCCTCAGCCAGCAGCTCCCGCCCCACGAGTTGGCGGGGCTGGTGAACCGCTTCGAAGAGGTCGCCTACGACGTGGTGGCCGGCTTCCCGGGGACCCGCGTGGTCAAGATGATCGGTGACGAGGTGATGTTCGCCGCCGACGACGTGGCCACCGGAGCCGAGTTGGCCCTGACGCTGGCCGACACCTACGCCGCCCACGAGGCGCTGGGGGACGTGCGGGTCGGGCTCGCAACCGGAACGGGTCTGCGCCTGGAGGGCGATCTGTACGGGCCGGCGGTGAATCTGGCCAGCCGGATCGTGTCGATCGCCTACCCGGGGTCGGTGGTGGTGCCCGCCGAGGTTCTCGAGGCCCTCGAGGGCGACCCCCGGTTCGGGTTCCGGACGTTGCGCCCGCACTACCTGCGCCACATCGGACGGGTGAAGCTGTGGGTGCTGAAGCGGGCGGGTGACCGCTACGGCGACGGGGAGGGCGACGACGGCGTCGACGGCGACGGTGAGGGCCGCACTTTGCGTCGGGCCCGTGAGCGGCGCGCCGCCCGGCGGGTGTGGATCTCGGACCGCATGGCCGAGCGTCTGGCCGACCTGGCCGCCGAGACCGCCGGGGACGTCACCGACCGGGCGGTACGCCGAATTATCGAAGGCAAGGCGGTAGAGCCGGGAACGCCCGCCGAGGATCCTGCCCCCGAACCCTGAGGTGCACCCGGGCCGCCCCCGCCCTCAGGGGTCGAGGCGGGCCGTGGCGATGGCGTGGGGCTCCAGGGGGAAGGAGGTGTCGAAGGGGCCCTGGGCGTGGCCCCGCAGGTCGACCAGCCAGCCCGTGCGCCCCGGGATCTCGACAGTGACGGTGTCGTCGGTCGGGTTGAACACCCGGACCGTCAACGCCCCCGACTCACGCAGCACGGCGGACACCGGTGCACCCCGCACCTCGAGGGCACTGCCGACCCCGGGCCGGTCCCCCCGGCCCCGGGCCCGCGTCACCGCCAGAGGCAGGAACGCCTCGTCCACCAGCGCCCAAGGGTCGTGAGAGTCGAAGGCCAAGGCGTAGGACAGCCGGTGGGGTCCGGGTACCTGCGAACCCGTCAGGCGGTCGAAGGGTCCGGCGGGCAGAGGCCGGTAGGTCATCGGCGGCTTGGACAGCATCCCCGTTGCCCGCAGCAGGGTCAGGGCCAGTTCGTGGGCGGCGCCGTCGTGCACGTCGACCAGTTCGTACTCGGGGAGGCCTTCGTGTGCGACGGTCAGACCCCCGGCGGTGACGAAGCGGCGGGAGGGGAAGGTGGGCAGTGCCCGCTCGGTTGGTCCCCCTTCGGCGTGTAGGCCGCGGGTGACGACGTCGAAGGCGCATTCGGCCCGGGAGGTCTGGGCCGGGGTGGGCAGCGGGAAGTGGGCGCGCAGGCGGTGGTCACGACAGGTGTTGTCCAGTGCGACGGTGACCAGCACGTGGCGCCATCCGGCCTGGAGCTCGAGGGTGGTGTGGACCACCACGTCGTGGAGGTCGTCGCTGCGTCCACCCCAGCCCATCTCGGCGGGCCAGGCGTAGTGGGCGTCGATGCCCAGGCGGGCCCGCAGCGGTCCGGTCTCCGCGGTGGTCACCTCGACGGCTTCGGGGTGGTCGACGAGGCGGTCGGGTTCGGACGGGTTGTAGTTGTAGGTGTCGCCGGTGTCCCCGCCGTCGACCAGCCGGCCCAAGCCGCTCACGGTCGTGCCACCGCCGGCTTCGCTGGTGTCGCTGGCGTCGCCGCCGGTCAGGTCCGTGAGGGAGAAGGTGGCGTCGGTGGGGTTCACCTCCACGCGTATCAGGCCGTTGTCCAGGACTCCGTCGCCGGCGCGCACCGGTTCGATGTCGAGGGGACCGGGTTCCCAGGCCTGCCAGCCGTAGGCGGGGACCGAGGGGACCCGGACCAGAACCTGGCGGGTGGGCGGGAAGCGCAGGCGCAGGGTGGTGGGCGTGTTCGGGTCGCCGTCGCCGGCGGCCCACAGGGCGGTGACCACGGGCTTGGCG
Source organism: uncultured Actinomycetes bacterium (assembly GCA_963719935.1). Taxonomy (GTDB): domain Bacteria; phylum Actinomycetota; class Acidimicrobiia; order Acidimicrobiales; family CAVRDY01; genus CAVRDY01. Next base: position 485,540 of record CAVRDY010000001.1, read on the forward strand.
GTCACGCCGGCGCGGGCACCGGGTTCCTGGTGCACCTCGAGCTCGAGTCGAGCCGTCGTCGCGGGTGTGCACCTCGGCGGAGGTGACCGCCGCCTCGTAGGTGAGCAGCTGGGTGGCCAGGGTGGCTACCAGTTCGCGGGTGAGGACCACGGGCAGGTCGGTGGGATGTTCGTAGAGAACCTGGGCGGCCTCCCCCAACTCGGCGCTGGCGCCGGCTGCGCTGCCGGCTGCACCGGCCTCGCCGTCGCCGGTGGCACCGCTGGCGTTGCCCGGTAGGCGCAGCTCGACCAGGCCCGACCGGGGGCGGGGCGAGGGGTTGACCGCCACCGGTCCGCGGACCGCCAGGGTGTCACCGAGGGCGGCGGCGGCTCGGTCGGCCAGGCCCGTGGCGATGTCGGTGGCCTCCGCGTAGCGCACCAGCACGGCGTCACAGACCGTGTCGGCCGAGCAGGCGCACACCGAGTCGTGGGCCGAGTTCCACACCAGGTGCTGCCAGGCCTGGGTCAGGAGGGTGGCGGGCCAGCGTTCGGCGGGCAGGTGCAGGGCGCTGAGCGGTTCGGCGAGGCGTTCGATGCTGCGTTCGGCTCCGGCGGCGGCCTGGCGGACGTCGGTACGGTTCGAGGTGACGCCCATGAGCAGGTTGGCCCGGGCGCCCGAGCGCAGCTCCCCCTGCCAGGTGGGCAGGTCGTCGACGGGTTGGGCGGCGAGGTAGTCGGCCAGGGAGGTGATGTCGAAGCGGTAGTCGTCGCTGTGGGTCTGGGCCTGGGCGAGCACTTCGGGCAGGTCGGCACGGGGGAAGAGGTGGTCGGTGCCGTTCATCCACAGCACGTCGCCGGTGAGGGCGGGGCCGTGGGTGTCCTCCCAGGCCTGGACCCGGCGGACCAGCTCGGCGCCGTCGTCGGGCAGGTGGGCGCCGTTGGAGTAGCCGTCGAGCAGGTACTCGGCCCGCACCCGCGAGCCGTCGGGGGCGTCCCACCAGAAGGCGTCGCGGTCCACCGCGGCGGGCACGCCCCGCCACACCACGGCGTGTTCGAGTCCCAGGAGGCGGAACAGCTGGGGCATCTGGGCGACATGGCCGAACATGTCGGGCAGGTAGCCCACGGCCATGGCACCCCCGAAGTAGGCCGCGCGCTCGAGGCCCATGGTGAGGTTGCGGACGAGGGTCTCGCCCGACACGAGGAACTCGTCGGGCAGCGCGTACCAGGGGCCCATCGACAGGCGCCCGGCGGCGGCCAGGGCCCGCAGGCGGTCTTCGGCCTCGGGGCGTATGGCCAGGTAGTCGTCGACCGCGGCCATCTGGCCGTCGAGTTGGAAGTGGGTGAAGGCGGGGTTTGTCTCCAACAGGTCGAGCAGGCCGTCGACGAGATCGACGAGCTTGAGCCGGAAGCTCTGGAACGACTCGTACCACTCACGGTCCCAGTGGGTGTGGGGGACGACGGCGACTCGGCGGGGCATGCTTCACCTCGGCGGTTTCGTTCGGGGGACGGACGCTGTTCTGGTGCGGTCGTGGGAGGGTATCTCGGCGGCGGGTGGTCCGGGTCGGTCGAGGCGGGGGCGCACCACCCCTCAACTACCCTCGGGCCGTGCGCATCGCTCTGGGCACCGACGAGACCACCCCATTGACGGGTGCCGTGGTCGACCACCTTCGGGCGGGAGGCCACGACGTGGTGGTGGTGGCCGCGGACCGGCCATGGCCCGAGGTGGGTCGAGCCGTGGGCGAGGCGGTGGTGTCGGGGCGGGCCGATCGGGGAGTGGTGTGCTGTTGGACGGGTACGGGGGTGTCGATCGCGGCCAACAAGGTGGCCGGGGTGCGGGCGGCGTTGTGCACCGACGCCGAGACGGCGCGGGGCGCGGCGCTGGAACGACGCCAACGTGCTGGCCCTGGGGTTGCGCCTGACCACCGAGCAGGTGGCCACCGAGATGCTCGACGCCTTCCTCGAAACACCGGTCGACGCGGGGGAGGAAGCGACGGTGGCCGACGTGGAGCCGGGCTGACCCGGATGACCCAAGGGTCGGCGGTTGGGTCGGTGGTGGTGCGCTAGGTTGCGGCCATGCCCGTGTTCGTCATGCTGTCCACGCTCGGACCCCAGGGCTCGGCCACCCTCCGGGAGAACCCCGAGCGGCTCCGCCAGGTCAACTCCGACGTCGAGTCCATGGGGGTCAAGATCCTGCACCAGTGGGCCCTGTTGGGTCAGTGGGATTTCCTCAACATCATCGAGGCACCCGACGAGTTGGCCATGGCCCGGGTGGCCACGGCCCTGTCCAGCCGGGGCACCCTGAAGACCCAGACCCTCACCGCGATGGACGTGGAGGCCTTCATCACAACTCTCCAGAAGGGCCTCTGAGCCGGACATGGGGCCGTCGGTCTCCTAGAGGAACTCCCTGTCGGCGGGGCCTCTCGTTCCCAGTTGCGAGGCGGAAGGTCGATGCGATCACCTCGGTCCGGGTGTGGGCATCGCATAGCTGCCTGGGGGGCTGCGCCCCCACGCTCCCTCGCTGGCGCTCGGGATGCTCCCCATCGCCGTCGGGCTCCCTTGCGGTCGCGCCGCCGGCCGGCGCTTGCCACATCGCGAACGGATTGTCGATGTCAGGAGGGCAAGCGCCTAGCTGCCTGGGGGGCTGCGCCCCCACGCTCCCTCGCTGGCGCTCGGGATGCTCCCCATCGCCGTCGGGCTCCCTTGCGGTCGCGCCGCCGGCCGGCGCTTGCCACATCGCGAACGAATTGTCGATGTCAGGAGGGCAAGCGCCTAGCTGCCTGGGGGGCTGCGCCCCCACGCTCCCTCGCTGGCGCTCGGGATGCTCCCCATCGCCGTCGGGCTCCCTTGCGGTCGCGCCGCCGGCCGGCGCTTGCCACATCGCGAACGAATTGTCGATGTCAGGAGGGCAAGCGCCTAGACGACGGCGAGGCGGGCCCGGCGCCTATCGTCTCCGGGCATGAGCGTTCGAAGGCTCCTTGGCGTGGCCGTGATCGTCGTGGCCGCGGCCTGCTCGACCGATGAGGGGGGTACCGCTGGTTCCACGACCACCGGTTCGACGGCTCCGGCGCCAACCACCACAGCGCCGCCGGTGCCGACGACCGCCGCTCCGGCGCCGACCACCACAGCGCCGCCGGTGCCGACGCTGCGGATCCTGGTCACCAACGACGACGGCATCGGAGCCGAAGGCATCGACCTCCTCGTCCAGGCGTTGGCGGACCTGCCCGACACCGACGTGACCGTGGTGGCTCCGGCCGAGAACCAGAGCGGTTCGGGTGACCGCCGCACCGATGAGCCGCCGGCGGTCAGCGACTCACAGACCTCGTCGGGTCATCCCGGCACCGCGGTTGCGGGCACGCCCGCCGACTCCGTGGCCTGGGCGCTGGGCGACGGCGCGTCGGGTGATCGGCCCCACCTCGTCATTTCCGGCGTCAACGAAGGCCAGAACCTCGGTCCCGTGGTCGCCTTGTCGGGAACGGTGGGGGCGGCCCGAACGGCCGCACGGTCGGGTGTACCGGCACTCGCCGTCAGTGGCGGCTTCGTCGAGACCGGCGACGACGAGGGCGTGGTCGACTACGAGACGGCCGTCGAGCTGGTGCTCGACTGGTTGGCTGACAACAGGGACGCGATCGTGGGGTCGCCGAGCTCGGTGGGTGCCGCCATCCACGTGACGAACCTCAACGTGCCGACCTGTACCGAAGGTGAGATCCGGGGTGTGCTCGAGGTGCCGATAGCCGAGCCGGCCACCGATCTCGATCTGTTCGGGGTCGACTGCACCTCGACGGTGGAAGACCCTGCCGACGACGTCACCGCCATGAACCACGGCTACGCCGCGTCGACCGAGATCGAGATCGAAGCTCTCGACGCCTTCATCGCCTCGCTGTCCGGCTGACCGAGGCGGGACCGCCGCCGGTCAGCTCCCTGAAGATGGCCACCTCGCCCTCGTCGTAGGGGCGCCCGTCGGCATGGAACAGCTCGTGGAACCAGGGAGCGTTCGGTTTCGGCCGCCGGATCCAGGACGACCAGGGGAATCGGGTCTGGGTGCGGCCGTCCACCAACCCCCAGCACCATGCGCCGACCTGGGCCCGGTGGAACACCTCGAGGAGGTCGGCTGTCGAGCCCACCGTCCGCCCCAGCCACTCGGTGCACAACAGGGGCCTGTCGTATCCCTGCAGGTGCTCGATGGTCGCGCCCAGGCGCTTTCGGCCGCTGTAGGAGTGGAAGGAGATGACGTCACTTCTCGCCAGCATCGTCCGGTTCAGCTCGCTGACCCGCTCGGTGGCGCCACTCACTCCGGTGAAGACCCCGGCGGTGAGGGGCTGATCGGGGTCGATCGCTTCGGCCCAGTCGAAGACGAGGTTCAACAGGGCGTTCACCGCCTGGGTCTTGCCGCCCATCTCGTGGCGGGCATAGGAGAGCACGTTGCGTTGGTCGGGTTCGTTGAACAGGTCCCAACACACGACCCGCGGGTCGTGGGCGAACCGGCCGATCGTCGCCTCGACGTAACCGCGCAGGTCTGGCCACCTGTCGGGATCGGAGAGAACGTCGACACCGGGTCCCTGCACCCACCTCGAGTTGTGCACTCCCGGCCGGGGTTCACGCTGAGGCCCGAGCTTTGGGTGAGGATCCCACACGCCGTCGAACAGCACCGGCATGGCGACGATGCCGTGATGTGCGGCGATGTCGAGGAACTCATCGACCCGCTCGAGGAAGTCCTCGCCTTCTGATGCCCACAGGAGATCGTGGAGGAAGACGCGGATGCTGTTCATGCCGATACCTGCCGCCCATCCCAGCTCTCGGTCGATGGTGTCCGGGTCATAGGTGTCGGACTGCCACATCTCGAGCTGGTTGCTGCTGGTGGAAGGCGTGAAGTTGCAGCCCACCAGCCACCCGGCTTCGGACTGCCACGCTCTGGCTTGATCGATCGACCAACGGGCTCGCGACCTGACCGGTCGAGACATGCGCACCGGCACTGCACCGCGTGCGATCTGCCATCCGTGTTGGGCCAACGAGTGGATCGGATGCGGCACCGGCAGAGTGTAGAGGGGCAGGTCTCCGACACTCAGCAGCCGGCAGCCTCGCTTTCGGGAAGTTGGCCGAAACGCTGCCGCGTGAATGAGCTGCGCGGACGCAGGTCCTGCTCACGGGCAACCACGACCGCTTCTGGCACGGGCATGGACACCACGCCGTCGTCGTCCTCTCCGACCGCGTCGTTCCACCGATCGACCCGCCGGCCCGACCCCAGCCTGCTCGCCTAGAGGATGCCGGTGAGGATGTCGAAGCGGAACAGGTAGGCCGACATGGCCTGGCGGGACACGGTGACGGTGGGCCGGAAGGTGTCGTCGTCGTACCCGCCGGTGATGCCGTTGCCCACCATCCAGTCGATCTCGCCACAGAAGGCATGGTTCGCCGGAACGTCGGAGAACGGATCGAGGCTGCACGTCGGGTCGGGTCCCGACTCCGATCCCGCCATCCGGTAGAGGAACGCGGCAATGGCCTGGCGTGAGATCGCCGCGGCGGGCCGGAACGTGCCGTCGTCGTACCCGCCGGTGATGCCGGCGTCGACCATCCAGTCGATCTCGCCGCAGAAGGTGTGGTCGACGGGCACGTCGGGGAAGGGGCTGGTAGTGCAGGTCGGGTCGGGTCCCGACTCCGAACCGGCGAGGCGGTAGAGGAACGCGGCCATCGCCTGGCGCGAGATCGCGGCGACGGGTCTGAAGGTGCCATCGGCGTAGCCGGTGGTGACCCCGTTGTCGGCCATCCAGAAGATCTCGGGGCAGAAGGGATGGTTGTCGGGGACGTCGGAGAACGCGTCGACCGAGCACGAGGCTCGGGGTCGGGCCACGTTGGACATCGCCGACCACGGGCCGGGGCCGACCGCGTTGCGTGCCCGCACCGCGAACGTGTAGTCGGTGTCGTTTACCAGTCCCCCCACCGTCGCTTGTGTCACCGCTGGCCCGACGGAGGTGATCGCGGCGGTCTGCACGACCTTCACGTCGTAGCCGGTGAGGGGAGAGCCTCCGTCGGAACCGGGTGGGTGCCAGCGGACGTCCGCGCTGGCGTCGCCACCGATGGCCGACACGTCGAGCGGCACGCCCGGGGACCCGGGTGGCGCCGCGATGTCCACCTCCACCGATCCCACCCCCGCAACCGAGCCATCGCTGACCGCGTACTCGAAGGTCGCGGTGCCGGTGAATCCCGACTCGGGGGTGTAGGTGATCGTGTCGCCGACCCGATCGACGGTGCCGTGGGTGTCGGGCCCTTCGTAGACACCCGCGAGGGCGAGCGTCGCGGTGTTGTCGGGGTCGTGGTCGTTGGCGAGCAGCACCGACGCGTCGATCACGGTGGGCGCGTCGAACAGCCCGGCGACGGTGTCCGGCTCTGCGACCGGGCCCTCGTTGCCGACGTGCACCGTGACCGTGGCGGGAGCGCTCAGGTTCCGCCCGTCGGTGACGGTGAAGTTGAAGGAGTCGTCGCCGGCGAACCCGGCGGCGGGGGTGTACACGATCCCCAGCTCAGGGCTGGTGGCGATCACGGTGCCATGTGCGGGCGGGCCGATCAATGCGACCCTCAGCTCGGCCCCTTCGGGATCCGAGGCGGTCAGTGGTACCCACACTGGGGTGCCTCCCGGCGTGCCGGCCGAGCTTCCCACGGCAGTGGGAGGCAGATCGGCGGGGAGCGACGCCGCGATCTGCACCTCGACGGTGGTGCTCCCACAGGGCCCGCCCTGGTCGCACACCTCGATCGTGGCCGTGCGCGGACCGACGGTGGTGTAGAGGTGCTCGTCAGACAGCGCGCCGCCGTCCGTACCGGGAGCGATGACGGCAGGCTGGGGGCCGGCGCCGTCGCCCCAGTCGATCGACGCGGTGTGCGCCTCGTCGCCCGGGTCGACGAATCCGGCGGTGATCGTCACCGGCTGGCTCGGGGTGCCGGCGGACGCTGCGGGGGCGACCACCTCGGGCCCGGTGGCCGCTACCGCCACCAGCACCGGAGCGCTCGTGACCGCGGGGCCCGAGGCCGGGATGATCTGGACCTGTACCGGCTGGTCGCCGGGCACCGGGAAGCTCACCTCGGGGCGCAGGCCAACGGCGTCGTCGAACTGACCGTCGTCGTCGAGGTCCCACGCGGCGGCCGGCACCTCGTCGGCGGCCAGGGTCGACACGCCGGCGTCGAGCTGGAAGGGAACGTCCTCGGTGGCGACGTAAGGGCCACCGGCGTCGGCGGGCTGGGGGACCGGTGGGGGGTCGACACCACCTCCGGCATCGACCCAGTCGGGCCACAGGAAGGAGTACGCGTCGTCGGTGGCGTGCACGTCTCGGCGGTCGGTGCCGTCGAGCGCGTACGAGACGAAGTCGAAGATGTCAGCGGTGTACGTCGGTGCGCTGTGGAGTCGGCTGGCGTAGATGCGGGTCGCGTCCGGAGACGTGCGCGGGTAGAAGAGCCGGCCTGACTCCTCGGCGAACAGCTCGTGGGGGTCGCTGCCGTCGGGTTGAACGCGCCACACCTCGGAGTGCAGGCCGAGCCCCTCGGCCGTCTCCATCCCGACGATGAGACCGTCCCCATCGCTCGACCAGGAGACGTAGCCGAGCCGGAGCACGTCGTCCGGCCCGCTCCACACGACCCCGAAGCCGGTGCCGTCGACATCGACGGTGTAGATGTGCTCGCCCACGAAGTCCTGGTGGGCGTTGAAGGCGAGGTGCTGGCCGTCGGGGGACCACGACGGGCAGGTGCCCGAATCCTCGGTGCGGGTCTGGCCCATCAGGCTCACGTCGGCGGGGAGGTCGACGACGGTGTGAAGGCCGGACCCGTCACTGTCCATCACGACGATCGAATGGGTCTGCGGATACGGCCAGGTCTGTGAGACCCCGCGGACCGCCGCCGCGATCATGCTCCCGTCGGGCGAGTGCACCGGGCAGCTGTAGTCGAAGTCGTACCCGCCCGAGGATGGTGAGGTCAGTCGGGTGAGCTCCGATCCGCTCGGCCGCACCGACCAGATCTGCCATCGCCAGTCACCCGTGTACTGGTAGATGCCCGGGGAGGTCTCGGCGAGGTGCGAGAGGAATGCTATGCGGCTCCCGTCGGGAGCGAGGTCGGGCTGCCTCAGCGCGGGCGCGTTGGGAGTTCCTGCGGGCACGGGCGGGAGTGGAACCTCGCGCTGGTCGCTCCCGTCGGGCGCCATCGTCCACAGTCCTTCATCGGTGCCGTTCTCGTCGTAGTGCCATCGGAGGTACGAGACGCGGTTGCCGACCTCGGCGTCCTGGGTGATCTCGAAGGGGTCCGACGTGGTGGTCGCGGTGCGCACCCCGTCGGTCGTGACGACCCGCACCCTCACCTGGTCCGACACCAGGTCGAAGGTCGCGGGGAAGGTGAACGAGGTGCCGCTGTGGTCGATGGTGAGCGGGCGCCAGGTGACGCCGTCGTCGATGCTCACGAACAGGGCGTTGCTGAGCGTCCCGCCGTCGATGTCGCCCGCGCTGATGGCTACCTCGACCTGCTCGCCGACCGAGAACGATGCACCCGCGGTGGGCGTGGTGAGGGCGTTGGTGGGCGCGGCGGCAGTAACGGGCCGGGTGAGAAGGACGTCGGATCCGTCGAGCAGCACCATGCTGGTGGTGCCGGGAGGCAGGTCGGGAACCCGCACCGCGAACGTGCGCGGCCCGGGCAGCGGAGCCCCCGCTGGCGCTTCGGGCGGGGCCGAACCGGGTGCGTACACCGCCTCGGCCGGCGACGGGTCGAAGCCCGTCGTCCCCAACACCGCGTTCCCGGCGTCGCGGTACTCGAGGGTGATCTCACCGGACGCATCCATCGGCACGTCGAGGATGCTGTCCTCGCGGTACCAGGGGTCGGCGGTCACCGTGCCATCGGAGCCGATCGTCCCCCGCACCAGCACTATGGTCGGGTCTCCCGCGGTGCTAGCCAGCCGTTCGCGGAAGAACTCGTAGGTGGCCGCCGAGAGCCACGGGTTCGTGACGACCGACGGGTTCATCAGGTCGACACCGCGAACCTCGGTCCGCCGCGCCACCCAGAACCCTGGTGCAGGGACGTCGGCGATGTGGTTCTTGCCGTGGGCGTGCAGGATCTCGTGGGCCACTACATCGCCCGAGTAGCCCTGGTCGACGATCACCGCGCCGGTCGTGGGGTCAGCGGCGGCGCCACCGGCCACGAGGGCGACGCCGACCGCGCCGGCCCCCTGGGCGCCGTTCAGCCAGCCGCTCGGCGCGACGCCGACCACCACGTCGGCGCCCGCGAGATGGGCGAGCGAACCCAGGTAGCCGAGCGCGTCCACGATCCCGGCCGGGGTGGCGGCACCCGATGCCGAGAGCGCGCAGTTCGTCGTGGACGACAGCGTGCCGTCGGGGATCGGAAGCGCCCCTTCGAGGAAGGGCTTCGAACGCGACGCGAGGTTCGAGACAGTGGGGCAACTGGTGCCCAGGAACGGCACGTACACCACCTTCAAGCCTCGACTCGGCGCCGTACCGACCGTTGCGCCGGTCAGCTGGTTGTCGCCCTCGTCGGTCTCGGTCACCGTGTTGGTGGGGTCGACGGAGATCGTCACCGAGTAGCTGTCGCTCTCGGTCGGCAGGAAGGGCGGATCGGGAGACAGGAGCACGGTGTTCTCGCCCGGCGTGAACGTCACCGACCGGCTTCCGCTGGCGACCACACCGGCGCCTGGCTCGGCGTCGACGGTGAAGGCGACCTGGGCAGTCACGGGTTCGTTGATGTCGGACTCGATGGTGGCGGCGATGGCCGTGCTGCGCCCTGCGACCAACGCCACCGGATCCGATGGTCCCTGCACCAACTCGACCTCGGTCGGTCGGAGGTTCGGCGGCCCTTGGACCAGGGTCCCGATGAAGGCCTTGAACCCGTTGACGTCCCACGTCTGGGCGTTGTTGGTCTGCTCGGTCCACCCCGCCCAGGCCCCCTGGCCGGTCGCGGCGACCGACACCCATCCGGCCCCCACGTCGTTGGCGGGCGCCGACAGCGTGCGGGTCGAGAGCGGGGCGAGCCCCGCGCCGGTCTGGGCGAGGACCGTCCCCACCACCTTCGGACCGTCGATCCAGCCCAGGTAGAGGTCGCCGAGAGGGTCATCGAGAGGGTGCGGGCTCGGCGGGACGGGCGCGCTCGCCGTCAGCTTCGCGTGGACCGCTGCGTGGATGGCCGCGGCGTAGCGCTGATGACCGGCGGCATTGGGGTGGAAGGCGCCGTTGATGTCGCCCTGGCGGTCGCGCGATTCGCCGATCTGCACGATGTCGTGATCGGCGGCGCAGTACCCCCGACGAGCGAAGCCCGACGAGATGCCACCGACGTAGTTCCAGCCGTGAGCCTGAGCCGCGGTGGCGACGGCCTGGTTCAGGCCGGCGGCGAGATGCTCAGAGGCCCATCGGGCTTCGGAGTCGCTGATCGTGCCACCGGGCCAAAGGCCGTCACCCACGCAGGAGAGGTCCCACGCCCCCGAGTCGGTGATGGTCGGGTCGGGGTACTCGCTGATGAAGACCTTGTCGGCCGGCACCCAGGGAGTCAACGCGCCGGAGAGCACTGTGTAGCGCCCGGGCAGCGCCGCGAGCTTGGCATCGAACGGGTCGACGACGCCGGAGATGTGGTTGCAGAAGGGCAGTGCGATGCACTCCTTGACGACGTCGGAGAAGGCAGCATCGTTCGCGCCGATCGACACGAGGAGCGCATCGACCGACCGGGTGCCGGTGAGCGCCTTCGCCGCGACGACCTGAGGGTCGAGCGGTGGTCCCGGGTTGATGCCTTCGTACGGTGTGAGCAGACCTCCGCTGGCGACATCGGCTCCGGTGATGCTTGCGCCCGAACAGGCCAGGTGGACGAAGGTGACCGAGCTGTGCCGATCGGCCTGCTCGAGGCGCAGGGCGGCCTGGGCGGGACCGGCGAGGCCGCTGCGATCGCACTGGCGGTTGTTCCAGGTGAGCCCTGGTTCGGGTTTGTCGGGGGTTCCCTCACCTGAGGCGATCGAGTCTCCGATCGACACGATCAGATGGTCGGCCACGTCGATGGTGCGCACCAGGTGGTCGCGCTCGCCGTCGGGTTGGGTGACCGTGAGGTCGATGTCGTGGAAACCGAGGTCGGCGAACTCGTGGGACAGGGCGCAGGTGTTGCCGCCGGTCACGACGTCGTCGATGCGCCACTGGAAGGTGAGCGGACCCGTACCGTCGGTGTGCGACGCACAGGCGTCGAGGTCGACCTGCCAGGTTGCGGGGGAGATGTACGCGGCGTCGTTGTGCTCGTCGAGCACGCCGTCGTGGTCGACGTCGGCGAGGCGTTCGGGCATGCTCCAGTCGAAGATCGCGATCGGACCGCTCTCGAGGGCGGGAGCCGCGAGGGTCGGGCTGCCGCGGACGGCGCCGCTGATCGAGACGGGCGTTGTGAAGTTGGCGCCGTGGTCCGTGCTGGACGCCACCTGGACAGAGCGTCCGTCGGGGGCCGCCCATGCGACCGCGACGAGGCCCGGGTAGGCGGCGATGCTGGGGTTGCCCCAGGGGTACAGCGCCGGTGCTGTTCCCACGATGACGGGTGTCCCGAAGCTGGCGCCTTCGTCGGCGCTGGTCGATGCCCGGATCGTGGGCGGTGTCGTGGCCTCGTGCCAGGCGACGTGCAAGTCGCCGTCGTTGACGGCGACGACCGGGTACGACGAGAGGCTCTCGGGGCTGTTGGACAGGTTGACGGCGGGAGCGAACGTGTCGCCGTCGGCCGAGTAGGCGGCCCAGACCTCCTTGGGGGCCAACGGGGCCGGGAGCCGGTCGAAGGCCACGAGGACGCCACCGCCCTGGGCTGCGATGCTCGGGAGCTCCCCCGCACCGAGGTTGCGCACGTCAGCGGATCCGTCGGCGTGCACGACCGCCACCCGGACCTGAGCGCCGCCCCCGTCGGCCCACGTCACCCAGGTCCCCGAGGCGGTGACGGCGAGCTTGGGGTCGTGGGAGTCGGTGGGGGTCGGATCGGCGGCGTCGAGGATCCGGACCCCGCCGAAGGTCGCCCCGCCGTTCTCGCTCAGGCGGTAGTGGATCTGGCGCGTGACGGCCTTGGTGGTGGGATCGATGGCCCAGTGCTCCCAGGCCACGTGGACCTCGTCGCCGATGGCGGCGATCGTGGGTCGCTGGTCGTTGTCGGCTCCCAGGAGACCTGCGGCCATGGGGAAGGTCCAGGTCTCACCCCGGTCGGTGCTGCGAGCCAGGCGCACCACCGAGGTCCCGGTGCCGAAGAAGCCCCGGTCCTCCCATGTGGCGTAGACGTTGCGGCCCGACGCCGCCATCACGGTACGGCTCGAGCTGAGAGGACCGTGGCCGACCTGCACCTTGGGTGCAGCGGCTCCGGCCGGGGTGGGGGCGAGCACCGCGAGGGTGCTGAGCACCAGGGCGAGGGTGACGAGCACGGCGATGGGGCGCCGTGGCGCGTTCGGCGAGCTTCGACGCCGCGACCACACATCGATCGTGTCCCCGGGGCGATTCATCACAGGCTCGATTCTCGGTTGGGACAACGGCGCGCCATCGTGCACCCGGAGCCGTCGGAACGCAAAGGACCGCCACATCAAGGACCGCCGCATCAAGGACTGCCGCATCAAGGAGTGCCGCATCAACACATCAGATCACTGATGCTATGATGGCAACATGCGAACGACAGTTACGCTCGATCCTGACGTCGACCAGTTGGTCCGACGTGATATGCGCGAACGGGGTGTGAGCTTCAAGGTGGCGCTCAACGATGCGGTCCGGGCCGGAGTCATCGGTCGGGCGACTCCCTTTGAAACAGAGTCGGTCTCGCTTGGGACACCGACGGTCGATCTCGATGCGGCCTTGCGGTTGGCATCGGAGCTCGAGGACGAGGCTTTGTTGGCGAAGATGCGGCGAGGAGCGTGAACCTCGTCGACGCCAACGTCTTGTTGTACGCGGTCAACGAGGACGCGCCTCACCACCGCACCTCGAAGCAATGGCTGGACACTTCTTTGTCGTCGGATCAGGCGGTGGCGTTCGCGTGGATCGCGATGCTGGCGTTCGTGCGGCTCGCAACGAAGCCAGCGATCTTCCCGCGACCGCTGACCGCCGGGCAGGCCCTCGATCGCATCGACGCGTGGCTGGCGTCGAGGTCCTCGGTCGTGGTCGCCCCGACCGCTGACCACGCAGGGGTCCTGCGCCGACTACTCGTTCCCCTGGGAACTGGGGGCAACCTGACCGTGGACGCTCACCTGGCGGCGCTGGCCGTTGAGCACGGCTGCACGATCGTCACCTTCGACGCTGACTTCATCCGGTTCGAAGGCGTTCGGAGTGTCTCGCCAGCCCAGCTCCTCTAGCCCCAATCATTCACGCCGATAGCAGGAGGCGGGTCGTTGACCTCTTGGGTCCCGGTTGGGTCCCGGATCGGCGAGGAGGCCGGGGTGCGACGTGTGGTTCGCGCTGCGGCTGGCGTGGGCGGCGTGTCGATCGTGGTGGTGTGGGCGCGTACGGCTAGCGGTTGTCCGTGTTGCTGGGCTCGGTCCGGTCGTCTTCAGGTGAGCGCGTTGATGCGTTGGTTGGCGGCGAGCAACGCTGCCGCGTCGGGCCAGTCGTCGAGGATGCGGACGATGTCGCGGCCGGCTTTGCGCACAACGCGGGCGGGCGTGTGCCAGAACCGCCAGCGCAGCGTCTTCGGTTCGGCCTTGGCGAGGCTGCCGTCGAGGCACAGCAGTTGGAACCAGCGCACGAGGTCCGATGCCATCGCGACCAACTGCAGCCATGCCTGGTTGGCGGCGAGCGACTTGAACGGGAACCGTTCCAGGCCGGACGCTTTGAGGTGCTTGATGTTGTCCTCGACATGGGCGTGGGCGCGGCAGGAACCGGTCGAGCTGGACCGGGGTGCCTGTCTGGTCGGTGAGTTGGCCCCAGTAGCGGTACTCCAGCGACGGGAACAGCGAGGTCTGCGCGCCGGGGTGCCGCGGTTCTCGCCGCACGATCACTCGTGTCCCGGTGGGATACTCGGACAGGTCGCACAGGTCGGTGATCTCGGCGACCGCGGCTCCTTTGCGGAGCTTGCCGTTCTGTCGGATCGCGGGTCGCCACCGCTGGTCGTCGACTTCGATCGTGGCGATCGCACCCTGAATCTGGGGGGTTTTGCGGGCTACGACCGCGAAGCCGACGTTGCGGTCCCGGCATCCCTTGATGAACCCTCGTGACGCCCCGGCCGAGTCGGCCCGGACCACCACCTTGCGTTTCGCCAACTTCTTGTCATCGCCGCGGCGGTGACCGGCCGCGACAGCTTCGGGCAACTGCTCGATCGCCTGATCGAGCACGGTGAGGTGGTCACCGGCGTCGTTCGCGGTCGCGTTGCCGGGCCGCAGCATCGCCGCCAACGTCTCACCGGTCGCGTCCGCGAAGCAGAACATCGGGTGGAACCCGAACCCGTGCTTGTAGTTGGCGGCGGTTCCTTCCTTCTGCTCCGAGTGGATCTCGACGAGCGACGCGTCGATGTCCAACACGACTGGGCCCCGGCCAACGCCGATCCCGGCGCGTTTCCACACCCCGCCGCGGACCTCGGCGACCGCGTCGCGGACTTCGGCCAGGATCGACTCGTCGAGTTGGTGCATGGTGCGCCACACCGTCGAGTCCGACGCCACCTCGCCGAACAACCTCGGCTGGGCGCGGAGATGCTCGACATCCGCGCAGCACTCGCCGCCCCCGGCGAGCACCAACATCATCTGGGTGAACACCGTCCCGCGGTCATGCAACGGCACCCCGTTGCCCTTCCATGGGATCACCGCCGACAGCGCCGAGCCCAACCCAAGGCGATCAGCGAGCTGCCCCAACGAATGCAACCCGACATGGGCGACGACCTGCTCGCCGCCGTCTTCTACCACCACACGCCGTGTGCTGTTACCGTCCACCTGTCAGGTGCCTTTCTCTCGGTCGTTCTTGCTGTTTCGCAACTACAAGAAAAGCCGAAGAACAGGCACCTGTCGCGTCCTGGCTACCTCATGCCATCTCAGACGCGTGAATTATCGAGGCTAGGTGAGTCCATCCATGAGGGCGCGGTTCGTCGCTGACCCGAAGATCGCGGTGGTACGTTCCCGGCGATGGTCTCTGACCGGAGATCCGTCGGGGGAGCCAGCGTGGGCCGAGGACACCGGTGATCGAGCGAACGGCGAGTAGATGGTTGCTCGTCCTCGCGATCGGGGCAGGCGTGCTGGCGGCGT
Organism: uncultured Actinomycetes bacterium; assembly: GCA_963719935.1. Lineage (GTDB taxonomy): Bacteria > Actinomycetota > Acidimicrobiia > Acidimicrobiales > CAVRDY01 > CAVRDY01. The sequence goes on from CAVRDY010000001.1 coordinate 500,699, forward strand.
GTGGTGGCGGCTCGTCACCCGACGACGCTCCCGACGACGCGGCCGACACGGCGCCCGACACCTCCGAGACGTCCCCGACCGTCGCCACCACCGAGCTGGCGTACGACCCGACCGACCCGACCGAGGCCGTCGACGTGCCCGATCGGCTGGGCTCCTTCGAGGTGGGGCACACGGCCTTCGAGGTGATCGACCCCGCCAGAGACGACCGCACCCTGCCAGTCGAGGTCTGGTATCCCGTCGACCCGGGCACGGCGGGCGACGCCGCCCCCGCTTCTCTGCTCCTGGGCCCGGGCATCGCCTTGGACTCGGATGTCGCGGTCGAGGATCCGCCGGTGTCGGACCGGCCGGGCCAGCCGCTGGTCGTGTTCTCCCACGGCTACGAGGGCATCAACACGCAGTCGGTCGACCTGATGGAGGCGCTGGCCAGCCACGGCTTCGTCGTCGCGGCTCGGCAGAACACGTCGGGCAACAGCCAGTCTCACTCCGGGCGACCCCTTCGACGTGGCCGCGGCCAACCGTGTGCCCGACGTTTCGGTTCTGATCGACGCCATGGTCGAGCGGAACCGGACGTTCGACCCTTCGCCGGACGGATCGACGGGCAGCGCGTCGGTGTCGTCGGACACTCCTTCGGCGCCATGACTGCAATCGGTGCGGCCGCCGGGCTGGGCCGGCGCCGAGCCCGACTCACGGGTAGCGGCGATCGTCGTGGTCTCGGCGGTGATCGACGGTGATCTGCAGCGCGACGAGCGCAGCGGTCCCAACGTGGGTTTCACCGCGGAGCAGCTCGGCGCGGTCGAGATCCCGGTGATGCTGATGGGCGGCACCGAGGACGTCGACGTGCCGATCGCCAACAACGACCTGGCATTCGAGCAGCTCACGGCGGCGCCGGTCGTGTCGAAGGTATCGATCGTGGGTGCGACCCACACCCATTTCGCCTCCGTCTGCTTCTTCGGTGAAATGCTCTTCGACCTGGGGCTCAGCGAGGAGCAGTGGCCCGACGTCGGCGCAGCCGACCTGGTCGAGCCCTACCGGTTGACGTGCGGCCCTGACGCCTTCCCGATCGACGAGGCCGTCCGGCTCCAGAACCGCTACACCGTGGCCTTCCTCCTGCGGCACCTGGTGGGCGACGAGCGCTACGAGGCGTTCCTGACCGAGAAGGACGCGGCGACCGAGCCGGCAGTGGAGCTGGAACGCCGCTGAGGGGGCGACCCTCAGCCGGGTTGGATGCTGAAGCTGTCCATTCCCCGGTTCACCTCGGCGGAGTGGTCCTCCTCGAGGAAGATCGTCACCATGACGTCGACATCGAGCACGATCGGTTCGTCCCGGCAGGTGGCCGGTCCGCCGATGATCTCGTTGGTCCGAGTTCCGGTGAGGGTCATGTCGATGAACAATTCGTTCTCGGGCTTGGCATTGCCGGTGCCCTCGATGTCCCAGACCATGTGGGGCTCACAGCCGCCCGACCCGACCGGCTCCAGGGCATCGAGCTGGCCGGAGAGCAGATAGGAGGTGCCGTCACGGCTCACTTCGACCTGGTTGACCGTGACGGTCTCGACCGATCCGATGCCGGTCCACTCGCCAACCCAGCTGGTTGGGATCGCCGACCCGTCCGACCCATCATCTCCGTCGTCGCCGCCCTCGTCGCCGTCGGAAGGCGCATCGCCGTCGCCGGCAGATGTGTCGGCTGTGGCGCTGTCGCAACCCAGGTCGAGCTCCACTGGGCCTTCAGCCTGAGCGGCCACGCGGAACTGGCAGAACTTCTCGGGGTCGAGCAGCTGATCGAAGATGAAGTCAGCGGCGTCCGTGTTCTCCGTCGAAGTAGTCCGGGTCTGCCGAGTTCACAAGGGTGACCGCGATGATGGCCGCCAGCAGCCCGATCCCGGCTCGTCCGGCTGGGCTCAGGTTCGAGAAGCGCTCCTCGACCTCTTCGGTGAAGGGCCTTCCCGTCGTGATCTCGATCTCGCCGATGTCGCGGTTCGAAGTGATCGACCAGCGCGTCGACGGTCATGGTGCCGGTCTCCTGGCCGAACACGGCCAACCGCACCTGTGGGGCCCGGGGGCCCGCACTCAGCTCGGTGGCATCCGGAGTGCTCTCGGAGCCGTTCGCCGCCGGTGTGGGCGCCTTGTCGACGATCCGCCCGAGACCTGGTGATGCGGGAGTCACCGTCGACCCATCCGCTTCGATCAGGCCGTCCTCTGTGAGGGTCGAAGCTTCGATCGCCTCAGCGACTTGCGTGTCGGAGTAGCCGCGGTCGACGGCCAGGGCGACGGCGACCACCGCGGTCACCGGGTCACCTCCGAGCTCGTCGGTCAGCGCCAACGCCAGCTCCTGGCCCCGCTCGAAGTCAGCGGCGGGAAGGGTGAAGACAGCCGCCCCTGGGTCCGCGGTGACCGTTCCGGCGTCGTCAGAAGAGGTGGCGTCACCGTCGTTGGAGCTGCACGCACCGGCCAGCATCAGTGTCGCGATGAGTCCGCCAACAAGTCGTCGCATGGCCTGGGAAGCTAGGCGATGATGATCTGGTGAAGCGAGCGACTGCGATCCGGCATCTTGTGGAGATGGCAGCCGAGGCCACCGATTTGGTCCGGTTGAGCGACATCAACACTGGTTGGCCCCTAGAGGAGATGTGGGTGACAGGCGAGCTCCTCGACTCGGGAGGTGAGCTCGACGCCGGAAGCGTCATCTTGCTGCTCGATGTGCCGCCCGACGCGTTGCCGTGGATGGCCCGACATCCTGCCGGTGAGTGGGTCGGTGACCGGCTTCGACTCGGCAAGCGCCCGATGCAGTGGTGCTACCGGCCGTCGGTGTGGCCGGCTTGGAGCGCTCGACACCGACGGGTCCTTCGCTTCTGGTCGGCGCCCGATGGTGTCGACGAGACGGCAATCGAGGGGCTTCGTTCGGGAGCCGGCGCCACGGTGGAGGCGCCCGCCGACGACCAGGTGCGCGAGCAGCTGCTCGAGGAGCGCCCTCTGGCGTTCGAGCATCTGCGGCGGATCGTCGACGGCTACTGGGATGCCGAATCGCGCCGAGGGTCCCGGGGCGACGATGCCCAGGATGATCTGTGGCGCGTGGCCGCGGGCCTGATCGAGATCGACGACGCGCTCGCATCGCTCGTGGTTTGACAGTCGAGAGGATCGGCCGACGGGCCCGATCGCGAGATGCTGGGCGGGGGCGGTCGGCTATCCAGAGCGCGCCGGTGTGCGGAACACGTTGCTGGCGTGCCAGCTGATGAACCCCTCGTCGACGGTCGGTTCGCCCGGGCTGGGTTCGAGCAGGTCGGCGCCATGCCACCTCGTCACGGCCTCCTGCGCGGACGGGCTGTGACCGATGAAGTGCTTGGACACCACAACCCGATGTTCGCGGTCGATGCCGATCACCCCCCGATCGAGGAGCAGGTGATGGAAGCTGCACATGGCGAGCCCGTTGGCCACCTCGTCGGGTCCCTCCGACGACCACCATCGGACGTGAGCGGCATCGAGCCCGACCGGGGCGTTGTCGATCCTCCCGTCGAACAGGCAGACCGCGCACCGGAACTCGTAGGCCAGCATCACGCGTGGTCGGAACGTCGGGTCACGAGGTCGGCGTTCTCTCTCGATCCGGCCGACCACCAGGTCGTGTTCGACCGAGTCGAGGTCGATGCCCGCCGCGACCAGGATCTGGTCGTGCAGCGACGGCGGCCAGTTGTCCTCGAGCAGATGGCGGACCAGCAGGGGCAGGAGCCCAGGGTCGTGGTCGAGCGCGCTCCGCAGGTCCGGGTCGAGTTGGCCACAGGTGTTGGTCCGGCGGAGCGAGGGCGCGGCTCGTCGGTGGGCACCTCTGTGGGGTCATGCTCGAGAACCCAGAGCCCCTCGTCGTTGGCCAGGCGCCGGAAGGGATAGGCAGAGCTCGTCCGATTGGGTGGACCGAACTCAGCCAGCAGCGCGTCGAGGTGGCTCTGTGCATCTGCGTACGCGACGGCGGGGCGCCGGCCGGACTGGTGCCTCCCGAGCATGTAGAGGAGCAGCAACGGCTTGTGGGGCGCTCGCTCGCCTCTCTGTTGCCACTGCCGTATCGACGAGACCCTCTCGAGCCACAAGCCGCGGCCAGTCACGGGCGGGGGCCTTTCCCCTTGGTCGTCAGGCACGTCCAGGTTCTATCGGATCGTGCCTCTCGTCGGGGGATACCCGCTGCCTTGTGCCTAGCTCGCAATGCCAGTGTTGGGTGGGCGCTGCGGCTCCGATCTGGCTGTGGCCTGTCACAGTAGGGTTCGGCATGGCCCGTCGCCCGAGATCTGACCGGCGCTTGGCGGCGGGCTTGCTCTGCCTGGCACTGGTTCCCGCGTGCACCGGCACCGACGATCCCGGCGATGGTGCCGGCGGCGGCGCCGGGTCTGTACCTGCCACGGCCACGGCCATGGCCACGGGAGCGGGAACCTCGACCACCGAGCCCCCACCCTCGGTGACCGCACCCGGCACAGCCGAGCTGCCGGTGTTCGACGACGATCCGTGCGCCACGGCCTCAGATGAGCCCGACCCGGCCTACGACGCCTTGTTGGAGCGCTGGGCCGACCAGGAGGCGGCCGCCCCGCTGGAGTCGGGCCGGGTCGTGGTGACCGGCAGCTCGAGCATCCGCATGTGGTCGTCGCTCAGCGAGGAGTTCTCGTCGTGGGCCCCTGTCCAGCGCGGGTTCGGTGGGGCGTGGCTCTCGGAGGTGGCCGGGGCCGCGGACGTGCTGATCTCACCGCACGAGCCCTCTGCGGTAGTCGTGTTCGCCGGAGCCAACGACCTCGCTGAGGGCGCGACGGTCGAGGAGACCTTCGACGCCTACCGTTGCCTGCTCACCCGTATCCGAGAAGAGGTCGGGCACGTGCCCGTGGCCATGATCACCGTCACACCCACGCCGTCTCGTTGGGATCGCTGGCCCGAGGCCGAGGCGTTCCACGAGATGGTGATCGAGCTGTCCGAGCAGTGGTCGGGCCTGCACGTCGTCGACGGTCGCCAGGCGTACCTGGCGACGGGGGCGCCACCCGACGCGGGGCTGTTCCTCCCTGACCTCCTCCACCTCAACTCCGAGGGCTATGCGCTGTGGGACGAGCAGGTCCACGCCGCCCTCGACGAGGCGCTGGGCACCGCGCTCGGTCCGGTCCCGGGGCCGCGCACCGTGGTCGACGCGGGCGAGTACGGCGTCGAGTTCGTGTCACCGTCGGTCGAAGACGCCGGGCCTCAGCCTCCCGGTGTCCTGCGCATCCCCCTCGACGGCCCCCTCACCGCCGGCGAGCAGTGGCGGCTGGTCGACGTGTCAGGCGAGGCCGGCCCGCGACTCGTGGTGGCGGACTGGAACATCTCGGCCATCCCCGACGGCGCCGGGATCTTCGTCCGACCGTCCGCGGCTGCCCACCTCACCCTGGAAGGGGTCGCGGTAGGCACCGAGGTAGTCGTCACGATGCGCATGGTCGACCCGGCCCAGGAGCCCGTCGTCCGCAAGGCGGTGGCCGACGCCCACACCCGTGCGCACGTCCATCTCCTGGACGCCGGAGGCGCCGCCCTTCAGGTCGCGGGTCTCGACATCGCGATCCCGGCAGCCTGATCCACGCCGACTGCGGTTGGATGCAACCCACGGCGGCTGGCCGCGACCGGACGAGGCTGACGGCTCTCGGTCATGACGGACAATGGCGGACAACGGAGGACAGGTTCCCGACAGGATCCCGGAAGCTTGACGAGAGCCGGGTGCCTTGACATGCGCGGGTGGCCACCGATCCCGCGAGCGCGACGAAGCGTACGCACCTACCCTCGGCGCGGCCATCCTCGGGTTCATCGAGATGGCAGAGGTCGAGATCGATACACCGGAGGTACACACGACATGAGCTACGAGCAGATCATCGTCGAGCGGCACGGGCCGGTGGCCCTGATCACCCTGAACCGTCCCGAGCGGATGAACGCCTGGACCTGGACCATGGCCGCCGAACTGGCCGCGGCCTTCGATCGACCTCGACGCCGACGACTCGTGCCGGGCGATCGTGGTCACCGGTGCCGGCAAGGCGTTCTGCGCCGGCGCCGACCTCGGCGGGGGTGCCAGCACCTTCACCGGCGAGAGCACCGCCATGGGCGGCGCCGAGGACACCGCCGCCGTACTGCGGGCCCGGCGCACCGTCACGAGCTCAGCACCCCGATCATCGCGCCATCAACGGAGCGGCTGTCGGGGCGGGCCTCACCATGCCCATCAAGTGGGACCTGCGGGTGGTGGCCGAGGACGCCAAGTTGGGCTTCGTGTTCAACCGCCGGGGGATCATGCCCGACGCCGACCTGTTGTGGCTGGTGCCGCGCCTGATCGGTGCGGCCGCGGCGATGGACGTGTTGTTGACCGGACGGATCTTCTCGGGCCGGGAGGGCTTCGAGATGGGGCTTGCGCATCGCTGCGTCCCCGAAGGACCAGGTGGTCGACACGGCCCTGGACTTCGCCCATGACATCGCCACCAACACCGGACCGGTCTCGGTGGCGATCACCAAGCGGGTCCTGTGGGAGTTCCTGACCGAACCCGACCGCGCCGCCGCCCGCGCCCGCCAGGACCGGCTGTTCGCCTGGACGGGCCAGCAGGCCGACGCCAAGGAGGGCGTGATGGCATTCCTGGAGCGGCGCGATCCGCAGTGGAGCCTGTCCAAGACCGGCGACTACCCCGACGACCTGTGAGCGAGCAAGTGGGGCGCCGACATCGACTTCGGGCCCACCGCCCGGGCGGCGGCCGCCGAGGCCAGGGCCTGGCTGGCCGAACACGCCGAGGCCGGTCGGGGCTTCGGGGGATCCGGTGGCCTTGCGCCCCGCGGCGAGTGGGTCGACCTGCTGCGCGAGCACCGCTGGCTGTGCCTGAACTGGCCCGAGGAGGTCGGCGGTCGGGGCCTGTCGGGTCTGGAGGCCGCTGCGGTGGACGCCGAGTTCACCCGGGCCGGGGTCGAGCGACCGACACTGGGCATGGGCGAGACGCCTAGTCGGCCCGGCCATCATCGTGCACGGCACCGACGAGCAGAAGCGTCGCCTGCTGCCCCGCATCCTGGACGGCACCGACCGCTACTGCCAGGGCTTCTCCGAACCCGACGCCGGCTCAGACCTGGCCAACGTGCAGACCCGGGGCGTGGTCGACGGCGACGAGCTGGTGATCACCGGCCAGAAGGTGTGGACGTCGTGGTTCTGGGACGCCACGATGTGCTTCGCCCTGGTACGCACCGAGGTCACCGCCGACCGCCACGACGGCATCTCCTACGTGCTCGTACCCCTCGAGCGTGACGAGGAGTTCCGGCCCGGCAACGGCGTCGAGTTACGGCCGTTGCGTCACCTCGGCGGTCGACTCCCACTTCGCCGAGACCTTCTTCGACGCGACACGTGCCCCGCTGCACAACGTGATCGGCGGGTTGGGCAACGGCTGGCGGGTGTCCAAGACGACGCTGGGCAACGAGCGGGGTGGTTCGGCGGCCACCGCCCACCTGCGCCTACGAGGCCACCCTGGACGGACTGATCGACCGAGGCCCGCCAGGCGGGGACTGACCGACGATCCGATCGTCCGCCAGCGCCTGGCCCGAGCCCACACCCGGGTGCAGCTGATCCGCTACGGGGGGCTGCGCACCCTGGCAGGCCTGCTCGACTCGGGGAACCCGGGCCCCCAGGCCTCCACGGCCAAGCTGTTGTGGTCCGAGCACCACCGGATCATCGGCGAGCTGGCGATGGACGTGCTGGGCGCCGACGCCCTGCTCATCGGCGGCCACTGGCCAGGCCAGCCGGGAGGCTCTGGGCCAGCGCCCCCCGAGGCGGGCAGCGGTGGGCCCGGGCACTACGAGCCGGGGCGCTGGCAGGGCGAGTTCCTGGGCAGCCGGTCATCGACCATCTGGGGCGGCACGTCGGAGATCCAGCGCAACATCGTGGCCGAGCGGGTGCTGGGCCTGCCCCGCGAACCCGCCACCCCCTGACCGCGCCCTCAGCGGTTTCTTTGACCGATACTGAGCGATAATCGCTCAGTATCGGTCAAAGTCGTGATGGCCGGGGCGGGGCGGCCACCGGGGAGAGATGAAATGATCGCGGTGGCCGTCGGGGCGTGGTCGCCGTTGGTTCTTGGTGCCGTTGAGCCCGTTCAAAGTCTGGTGCGGGATCCGAGGGACCGGGGAGTGTTGCTTCGAGCACGAACCCCAGATTCTGAATCGCCCCTGGTTCCCCTCCGACGGCCCCTGAGCTGAAGGAGGAAGATTATGAGACGGATCCATGATCGGGTCGCTGGGCTTGATGTCCATCGAGACTCGGTGGCGGCGTGTGTCGGGTTGTTCGACGGCACGTCGGTGGAGATCGACAAGGCGTCGTTCTCGACGACCGCGGCCGGGGTGCGAAACCTTGGCGGGTGGCTCGCCGAACGAGAGGTTGAGCTGGTGGTGATGGAGGCCACCGGCGTGTACTGGCGGCCGGTCTTCTACGGGTTGGAGGACCGTTTCGACGAGTTGTGGCTGGTGAACGCGTATCACGTCAAGAACGTGCCGGGACGCAAGACCGACATGTCTGACGCGGAGTGGCTCGCTGATGTGGCCGCCCATGGGATGGTCCGCCCGAGTTTGGTGCCGTCGCCTGAGATCCGGGGGCTGCGGGAGTTGACCCGCTACCGCAAGACCCAGATCCGGGCTCGGGGCCAAGAGATCCAACGACTCGAGAAGCTGCTCCAAGACGCGGGCATCAAGTTGACGTCGGTGGCGTCGAAGGTGTGGTCCCAGTCGAGCCGGGCGATGGTCGAGATGCTCATCTCGGGTGAACGCGACCCCGTGGTGCTCGCTGAGCTGGCGAAGGGTCGGATGCGTCCCAAGACCCCTGCTCTGGTCGAAGCGCTCGAGAGCCGCTGGGTGGCTCATCACAGCGCAGTAGCCCGCCGGATCCTGACCCACATCGACTTTCTTGACGAAACGATCGACGCGTTGACCGGTGAGATCGTGGAGCGTGTAGCCCCTTTCCGTTCAGCGGTGGACCTGTTGATCACCATCCCCGGCGTCAGTGAGCTCACCGCGCAGACGATCATCGCCGAGACCGGCGTTGACATGTCCCGGTTCCCCACCGCCGGGCATCTCGCCGCGTGGGCAGGAGTCGCTCCCGCGTCACACGAGTCGGCCGGCAAACGCCGACCCGCAGGCACCCGCCACGGCTCCCGTCACCTACGCGAGGCACTGATCGAGGCTGCCCGGGCAGCGGCGCGCACCAAAGACACGTTCTTGTCGGCCCGCTACAGCCGGATCGCCCGCCGGCGAGGACCGAACAAGGCAGCCGTCGCGATCGCGCACAGCATCTTGGTGTCGGCATGGCACATGCTCTCCACCGGTGAGGTCTACCAGGAACTCGGCGGCGACTACTACGACAAGAAGAAGGACCCCGCTCGCGAAGTTCAGCGCCGCGTCGCCGAACTCGAAGCGGCAGGTTACGCGGTCACCCTCACACCCGCCGCCTGACACAACCCGAATCAACTCAGCGAGAACGACCACCGATCGGTCGCGCGCGCCCAACTTCGCCCAACCCAGACCTTCATTTCACCCCAGAAACCCGAGGTCATGCTCTCGGGGGCGTGCGGCAGGTCGCACCACCGAGGCCCGTCACGGCGTCGTCATGGCGTCGTCACGCGTTCGCAACGGATAGGGTGGGGGTCCATGCGCCGCCGGAGTCCCGCCGCCTGGCTGTCGGGCCTGGTCCTGGCGGCACTGGTCACGGCCGGAGTGGGAACACCCGGTCTGGCCGGGGCCCAGGAGGCCACTCCGGGACTGGCCCAGGCACGAGACGCCGCCACGCGGGCGGCCCAGGAGTACGCGGACGCCCAGGCCGCCCTCGGTGAGCTGGCAACCGAGCTGTCCGACCTCGAGACCGAGCAGGCCGGCATCGAAGACCAACTGGCCGCCATCGAAGACCAGGTCACCGCCATCGTGGTCGACCAGTACATCGGCGCCGGTGGTCCCGACGCCGTGTTGCCCACCGCCGACCTGAACGAGGCTGCCAAGGCCGAGGCGCTGGTTCGCCTCGTCACCCAGCACGACACCGACGTGCTCGACGAACACCGTGCGCTGCAGGCCCAGCTGGCGGCCACCGAGGAAGCCATCCGGACCCGGCTGGCCGACCAGGAGGCGCTCGTCGACCAGTTGGCCGCCACCCAGGCCGAGATGGAACGCCAGCTTGCGGTGCTGGAGGAAGCCGAACGCCGCCGCCTCGAAGAGGAACGTCGCCGGGCAGAAGAAGCGGCTCGGGAGGCCGCCGCGGCAGCCGAGCGCCGAGCGGCCGCCGAGCGGGCCGCCACCCTGGCTCGCCAGGAAGCGGCTCGCGAAGCCGGTTCCGCTGCGGCCGCAGCGGCCAGCACCACTTCGCCCGGCGATGCCGGTGATGCCGGCGATGCCGGCGACACGTCGACCGTCACCACCGACGTTGCCCCCACACCCGCACCCGCCACACCGCCCGAGCCGGTGGTGCAGGCTCCCGTCGGCGGCGGGATGATCTGCCCTGTCCCGGGCTCGGCCTTCGTCGACTCCTTCGGTGCCCCCCGGCCCCAGGGTTGGGCCCACCAGGGCGTCGACATGATGGCCTCCTCCGGCACGCCCATCGTGGCGCCGGTCAGCGGCACCGTGACCCACCGGGGCAACAGCGTGGGTGGACTCGCCTTCCACCTCGACGGCAGCGACGGCCGCTACTACTACGGTGCCCATCTCTCGGCCTACGGCCAGAGCGGGAGCGTGTCTGCGGGCACGGTCATCGGTTATGTGGGCAACACCGGTGACGCGGCTGCCACCGCCCCCCACCTCCACCTCGAGATCCACATCGGCGGCGTGGCCGTGAACCCCTACCCCTACGTGGCCGCCGTCTGTTGAGCCACCCGCTCAGCCGGCGAGGGAGGCGAGCACGCCGCTGAGCTGGGCCCGCAGACCGGGACGCAGATCGGCCCCCGTCTTGCCCAGACGGACCACCACCGCATCCAGCGCCGGGGCCACCAGGAGGTACTGACCTTCGTAGCCCACCGCCGCGAACGCCCCCCAGGGGTTCTCGTCCCACATCCACCAGTGCATGCCGTGGCGGTCGCCGTCGGCGTCAGTGCTGCGAGGCGTGCGGGCCATGTCCACCCAGCCCTCGGGCAGCAGGCGCCGCCCCTCCCACACGCCGTCGCGGAGGTAGAGGTGGGCGAAGCGGGCGAAGTCCCGGGCGGTGGCGTACACGTAGGACGAGGCCACCAGCGTGCCGGCGCCGTCGAAACGTGGCTTGGCGCTGAGCATGCCGAGGGGACCGAACAGCTCCCGGCGGGCGAACCCGAGGTAGTCGTCACCGGTCCCCACCACCTCGGCCACGATGCGGCTCACGATGTTGCTCGTGCCCGAGGAGTAGCAGAAGGTGCTGTCCGGTTCGGCCGCCAGGGGCATGGCGGCGGCGAAGGCACCCATGTCGTCCTGGCCGGCACCGAAGAGCATGTCGATCACGTCGGAGGCCTGGTCGTCCACGTACTCCTCCCGCCAGGCCAGCCCTGAACGGAACTCCAGCAGCTGACGCAGGGTGATGGCACTGCGGAGGTCGTCCGCGCCGGCCCATTCGGGTACGGCCGCCGGCGAGTCCAGCTCCAGCCGGCCTTCACGCACCAGGATGCCGACCAGCGCGTGCAGCACGGACTTGGCCGTCGACCACGAGATGCGCCTGCTGGTGCCGGCCACGCCCGGGGCGTAGCGCTCGACCACGATCCGTCCGCCCTTCACCACCACCAGGGCGTGGGTGGTCCCGAGCCGGCCCCGCTGGGCGGGATCGAAGAGAGCGCCGCTGGCCAGCTCGAGCGCGGCGACATCGAGGTCGACGGCGTCGTCGTCGGGCGCGGCCACCGGCCACAGCAGCGTTGGCCAGGGCACACCGTCGGGCTGGGGTGGCAGGGGGATCAACCCCGTGTCGTCGGGGCTGGGCGCGGCAGGCTCCATCGGGTCAGGTTGTCACCCGTCGGACGCGGCCGCCAGGAAGGCAGGTCGCTCGCCGCCACCGTGGAGGGTGAGCAGGGCGCCGCTGATGTAGGAGGCCTGGGGTGACGCCAGGAACATGCAGGCCTGGGCCACGTCGGCGGGATCGGCCAGGCGGCCGAGGGGCACCGTGGCCGCCACCCGGGCGACACCTGCTTCGTCGCCGTAGTGCAGGTGGGCCTGCTCGGTGCGCACCATGCCGGCCACAACGCAGTTGACCCGCACCCTGGGGGCCCATTCGACCGCCAGGGTGGTGGTCAGGTTGTGCAGGCCGGCCTTGGCTGCTCCGTAGGCAGCGGTGCCCGGTGAGGGTCGCAGGCCGCTGACACTGCCGATGTTGACGATGGTGCCCCCGCCGTCCTGTTCCTGCATCAGCCGGTTGGCGGCCTGTGCGCAGGTGAAGGGCGCTATCAGGTTCAAGGCGATGATCTTCTCGACGAAGCGGGGCGAGACGGTGGCGCTGTCGGCGAAGGGGGCACCACCGGCGTTGTTGACCAGCACGTCGAGGCGGCCGTGGCGGTCGGATACGGCCGCCACCATGGCGTCGACCTGGTCGGGTTCGCGGACGTCGCAGGCCACGAAGGTGGCCGTGGAGCCGTCGGGAGCGGAGGGAAGTGTCGACGGTTCGGTGCGGCCGCACACCACCACCTGGCCACCGGCTTGGAGGAAGCCGGTGGCGATCCCGTGGCCGACACCCTTGGTGCCGCCGGTGACCAGGACCACCTGGCCGGAGCAGTCGAAGGGGGCACGGGCCGGCGGATCCGGGTCTGGGGTCATCCCTGCAATCTGACCCAGGCCCCGGGTGGGGTCAAGCGGGGTGCGGCGCCACGCCGGCGTGCTGGTGCAGCGAGCGCGGCCCAGGGTTCCTGGCATCGGGTTCCCGGCGCGGCGGTTCCTACACTGCGGGCCGATGGTCAGACCCACCGTGCGGATCGCCGACTTCGTGGCGCATGCCGTCGGTGCGGAGCACCGCGTCGAGTGGCGTGTCGATGGCGTGCCCGTGTGGTTCACCTCCGAGGACGCCGAGTTGCGGGCCACCCCGGATGCCGCCATGGCCTCCTTCCTGCTCCCCGCGGCCGGTCGGGGTGCCGATCTCGTGCTATCCGGGGCCCTCGACGCCCGCCTTGTCGACGCCGTGCCGGCCATCGCTGCGCTGGCCTTGGAGTGGTGGGGGTTGGAGGTCAACCGACCCCAGGCGCCCACGATCTCTGTTCCCGGCGAGCGCCGCGACGGCACAGCCCTGTTCTTCACCGGTGGAGTGGACAGCTTCCACGTGCTCCTGGAGCGGGTCCGCCCGCCCGAGGTGCTCGTCACGGTGGTGGGCTTCGACATCCCCCTCGACGACGAGGTACGGGCCCGAGACCTCTTGACCCACATGCGGGAGGTGGCAGGCACCGTCGGCAGCCGCCTGGTGGTGGTGCGCACCAACCTGCGTCAGGTGCCGCTCTTCGAGGAGCTGGGGTGGCCGCGCACCCACGGCGGGGCGCTGGCGGCGGTGGCTCACCTGCTGGGGGGCAGTGTGGGCACCGTGCTGGTGGCTTCGTCCTACCCCGAACCCTGGCCGGCCGGTTGGGGATCGCACTGGCGCATGGACGAGCACTGGTCATCGACCTCGGTGACCCTCGAGCATGTCGGGGGCCGGGCGACCCGCCTCGACAAGATCCGTGCCATCGGCGGCCATCCGCTGGTCCGGGACCACCTCCAGGTGTGCTGGAAGCGCCACACCCCGGTGGGTAACTGCGGCCGCTGCCCCAAGTGCCTGGCCACGGCGCTGTTCTTCGAACTGGCCGGACATGGCTCCGGGCGTCGCCAGATCCCTGTGGTGGAGGACATGGCGTCGCAGCTCGCCGGGCTCGACCGCACTCCGTTCGTAACGGCCTACGCCCAGCTCCTCGAGGAGGGGATCCTGCCCGCCGACCTGGTACCGGTGGTGCAGGGTCTGCTGTTCCGCTGCGGGCACCTCGACGAACAGGGAGAGGTGCGCCCCGGATCACCGCTCGCCTGTGGCCGCCCGTGGGGGCTGACCTAGGATCTGACGAGTCATCAGAAACGGTCGGAGGACTGCATGGGCATCACCACCCAGATCACCGACGGGATCGCCGAGGTCGTCGTCGACTGCCCGCCGGTCAACGCCCTGACCGTGGCCGGCTGGTTCGAGCTGGCCGACCAGGTGCTCGCCGCCGGCCGCGACCCCCGAGGTGCGGGTCGTGGTGCTTCGGGCCGAGGGCCGGGGCTTCAACGCCGGCGTCGACATCAAGGAGATGCAGGCCACCGAGGGCTACGAGGCGCTGATCGGCGCCAACCGGGGCTGCTACGGCCGCCTTCGCCGCGGTCTACGACTGCGAGGTGCCGGTGATCGCCGCGGTGAACGGGTTCTGCTTGGGCGGCGGCATCGGCCTGGTCGGCAACGCCGACATCATCGTGGCCAGCGACGACGCCACCTTCGGGCTGCCCGAGGTCGACCGCGGGGCGCTCGGTGCCGCCACCCACCTGGCCCGCCTGGTGCCCCAGCACAAGATGCGGGCCATGGTCTACACGTCGGCCACCGCAACCGCCGCCGAGCTGCGGCCTTCGGTTCGGTTCTGCGGGTGGTGCCCCGTCGACGAGCTGGCTTCGGCGGCCCGGGAGGTGGCCGACGCCATCGCCGCCAAGCGCCCCGCGGTGATCCGGGCCGCCAAGGAGTCGCTCAACGGCATCGACCTGTGGGACGTGAAGCGGTCCTACCGCTTCGAGCAGGGTTTCACCTTCGAGCTGAACCTGTCGGGCGTGGCCGACGAGGCCCGCGACGCCTTCGTCGAGAAGCGCGACGCGTGACGCGTCCAGTCGAGCGACAAGGGCTGATGACCGAGGACGAGGTCGTGGCCGAGCTGGCGTCGGGCATGACGATCGGCATCGGGGGGTGGGGTTCACGCCGCAAGCCGATGTCGATCGTGCGGGCCATCCTGCGCAGCGACGCTGCACCGACCTGACCCTGGTGACCTACGGCGGACCCGACGTCGGCCTGCTGTGCCGGGCCGGCAAGGTGCGCAAGGTGATCTCGGGGTTCGTCGTCTCTCGACACCATCCCCCTCGAGCCGCACTACCGGGCCGCTCGCCAGGCCGCCACGCATCGAGGTCGAGGAGTGGGACGAGGGCATGCTGCTGCTGGGCCTCATGGCGGCCACCTGGCGG
This sequence comes from uncultured Actinomycetes bacterium, assembly GCA_963719935.1. Lineage (GTDB taxonomy): Bacteria > Actinomycetota > Acidimicrobiia > Acidimicrobiales > CAVRDY01 > CAVRDY01. Next base: position 515,825 of record CAVRDY010000001.1, read on the forward strand.
GTGCCGTTCCTGCCGACTCGGGCCGGGCTCGGCTCGCGACGTCCCGCGCCTCATGGACAGGTCCCGAACCGTCACCTCCGCCCGTACCCCGGCCGGTCGGCGACGGCGAGGAGCTGCTGGCCGTGCCGGCGCTTGCACGTCGACGCCGCGCTCGTCCACCTGAACCGGGCCGACGCTGCGGGCAACGGCCAGTTCCTGGGCGCCGACCTCTACATGGACGACTGGATGGCCCAGGCCGCGGCACCGCACCTACCTGTCGGCCGAGCGCATCGTGCCCACCGCCGGACCTGGCCGAGGAGGGCACGCACCACACGCTGCGCATCAGCCGGCTCACGGTGCACGGCGTGGTCGAGGCACCCAACGGGCGCTCACTTCACCGAGTGCCCACCCGACTACGGCCGCGACGAGGCGTTCCAGAAGCGAGTACGCCGCCACCGCCGGCTCCGACGAGGCGTGGGAGGCGTTCCGGGCCACGTACCTCGATCGTGCCCAGCGAGGCCGACTACCAGGAGCGACCGTGGCGGCCAGGGGAGATGGCCGACCATGAGCGCTGCCAGCCGCGCCGACGTGTGCGCGGTGGCGATCGCCGAGTGCTTCCGCGGGGACGGCGAATCGCCTCGTGCAACCCGATCGGCACGCATGCCTATCATCGGTGGCCGCCTGGCCAGGGCCACCTTCGAGCCCGACGTCGGTGATCACCGACGGCTTCGCCGGCTTCGCGGCCGAGGTCTTCCCGCTCGGACGAGGAAGGCGACGGTGGCGCTCGAGTCCTGGAACCCGTACCCCCAGATGTTCACCTGCCTGTGGAACGGCCGCCGCCACGTGATGATGGGGGCCACCCAGGTCGACGCTACGGCAACCAGAACATCGCCTGCATCGGCGACTGGCACCAACCCAAGGCCCAGCTGCTCGGCTTCAGGGGGGCACCGGGCAACACCATCAACCACACCACCTCCTACTGGGTGCCCAACCACAGCCCCAAGGTGTTCGTCGAGCGGGTCGACGTGGTGTGCGGTGTGGGCTACGACCGGGCGGCCGAGCTGGGCCCGGTGGCTGCCCGCTTCCACGAGATCCGCCGGGTCGTGTCCAACCTCGGGGTGCTTCGACTTCGAGACTCCCGATCATCGCATGCGGTTGCGCTCGGTGCATCCGGGGGTCGAGCGTGGACGAGGTGATCGAGGCCACGGGCTTCGAGTTGGTGGTTCCCGACGGCGGCGCGGACGCCGTGCCGGCGAGCCGGTTGCCCACCGCCGAAGAGCTCGAGTGGATAGCCCGCATCGATCCTGACGGCCTGCGTCACAAAGAGGTACCCGAGTCGTGAGCACAGCCCTGCGCCGGATGGGCGTGCTGCGTACCTCGTTCTGCGATCGGGTGGGGATCGAGGTGCCCATCGTGCAGACCGGCATGGGCTGGGTGTCGGGCGCCCGCCTCACCGCGGCGACGGCCAACGCCGGCGCGCTCGGGCATCCTGGCGTCGGCCACCATGACCCTACCAGAACTGGCCGCGGCCCTCGCCGAGGTGTCGGAGCGGGCCCCGGGACGGCCCTTCGGGGTGAACTTCCGGTCCGACGCCCCCGATCTGGGTGAGCGCATCGAGCTGATCGTCGATGCCAGTGTGCCCGTGGCGTCGTTCGCCTCGCCCCCTCAGGCCGCAACCGTCGCCCGGCTCAAGGAGGCGGGGTGCTTCGTGGTGCCCACCGTGGGTGCTCCCCGTCATGCCGTGAAGATGGCCGGCATCGGGGTCGACGCGGTCATCGCCCAGGGCATGGAGGGCGGGGGTCACAGCGGTGACGTGCCCACGTCGTTGTTGATACCGGGTTGTGTGGATGCCCTGCGGGCGGCAGGCCACGAGGACGTGGCGGTGATAGCCGCCGGGGGCTTTTGCGACGGGCGGGGTCTGGTGGCGGCTCTGGTCTGGGGGGCGGTGGGGGTGGCCATGGGCACCCGCTTCCTGCTCACGGCTGAGAGCACGGTGCCCGAGTCGGTGAAGCAGCGCTACCTGGCGGCCGGCCTGCGGGACACGGTGCGCACCACCGCGGTGGACGGCCATCCCCAACGGGTGATCCGCACCGATGTGGTCGACGAGCTGGAGCGGGCCTCGGTGCTCACCCGCCTGCCCAGGGCGGTGGCCAACGCCTTGCGGTTCCGCTCCCTCACGGGGACCTCCCTGCGGGCGCTGGTGCAGGAGGGGTTGGCCATGCGCCGCAACCAGGAGCTGACCTGGGCCCAGCTGGCCATGGCGGCCAACGCGCCGATGCTGACGAAAGCTGCGCTTGTGGACGGCCACACCGAGGTGGGGATCCTGCCCACCGGTCAGGTGGTGGGGGAGATCGAAGACCTGCCGTCGGTGTCCGAGGTGGTCGAGGGGATCGTGGCTGAGGCCCGCGAGGTGTTGGCTCGCCTCAGGTGAGTTCGTGTCACAGGGTGGTGGGATCCTCTGGGCATGGATCCCCGGAGTAGCAGCAGAGCAGAACGGTTCCAGTCCCAGCAGCGAGAGCGAGCCGCGCTGCTGGGGACGCGACGATTGGGAACCCCTCTCTTGGGAACTCCGCTTCTGGCCCTGCTCGAACGGAGGCGTGAACTCGCGGGTCGCGTGCGCGCCGCAGAAGAGGCGGTGCACGGCACCTGGAGGGCTGAGCGGCGTCGGCACTGGGTGACCCCTGCCGACCTGGCGCCCGTGGTCCCGAAGGTGCGAGAGGTCGTGCGAGGTCCGGTGCTGCGGTCACTGCTCGTGGAGTTGCTGGAGGCGATTGCAGGGGCGGCCCGCACTCTGGGGCCTGGTGAGGCTGGTGGCGCTGCGGGGGCTGACGAGCTGACAGTCGACGAGCTGGTACAGCTCCTCGGACAGCAGGGCTACGGCGTCACCGGACGGCCTTCCCACACGGTCTCCAACGCCCTGGCGGTGGAGGTGCGTGCGGGCAGGGTGGTACGGGTTGGCCGTGGCCGGTACCGGACTCCGCTCCCGGAGGAGGCCGGCCCGGCGGGTGGGCCTTGAATCGGTGCGTCGGGAACCTGTCCGTGGGTGTCCGCCGTTTGGGGTGTCCGCCGGTGTGGGTGTCTGCCGGTGTGGGTGTCTGCCGGTGTGGGTGTCTGCCGGTGTGGGTGTCTGCCGGTGTGGGTGTCTGCCGGTCTCGGGGAGGGGATTGCCTGCGTGGAGGCTGCGGAGACGACGGGGGACTCGCGAGGACAGCTTCCCGACGTGTTCCTTGCGACGTCCACGCTGGGCCCCCGCGTTGTCCGGGAGGGGAGAGCAGCTCGTGCAGCTCGTGGCGCTCGTGGACACCCACCACCAGACCGCCGACCGTCAGCGCGGGATACGATCTCGCCCTCACACGAGTGACGTGGCGGGGCGAAGGCCTGCCCCGTCCGAGGTCTGGAGGTTGCCATGCCCAGGGCTCTTGTATCCCGCAAAGCTCTCGATTCGCGAGCTGGTCTCGGGCTGACCGTGACCGTGGCGCTGCTGAGTGCTCTGGTGCTGGTGCCGGCACAAGGCGTGGGAGCGGCCACGCCGACATCCCCGGGGTTGGTTTCCGAGTTCGGTTCGGGGGGGTCCGGCGCAGGCCAGTTCAGCCAACCTCATGACGTCGCTGTCGGCACTGACGGCACGGTCTACGTCACCGACAGCTTCGGAGCCCGCGTCGAGGTGTTCGACCGCATGGGGGGCTTCCTGGACCAGTTCGGGTCCTATGGCACCGGGCCAGGCCAGTTCCACCATCCCACCGGCCTGGCCGTGGACGACAGGGGGTGGGTCTTCGTCGTCGACAACTACCTCAACCGCGTCCAGGTCTTCGACGACGACTTCACCTACCGCTACGGCTGGGGATCCACGGGGAGCGGCCCCGGCCAGTTCTCCTTCCCAGACGGGATCGCCCTGGGATCCGACGACACCGTCTACGTGGTCGACAGCGTCAACCACCGTGTGCAGCAGTTCTCCCTGACGGGTACCTACCTGCGCAGCTGGGGGAGCCAGGGCAGCGCCGCTGGCCAGTTCAACGTCCCGCGCCGGGTGACCGTCGACGTCGATGGCCGGGTCATGGTCACCGATCAGAACAACAGCCGGGTGCAGGTGTTCTCCTCGACGGGCGTGTTCCAGCGGACCTTCGGCACGCCGGGTTCGGGGGCGGGCCAGTTCCAGTTCCCTGTCGGAATAGCCGTCGACGCCAATCGCCACGTGTACGTGGTCGACCGGTACGCAGACAACGTCGAGCGGTGGGTGCAACCCGCCACGGGCAGCGCCTCCTACCTGGCGACCTTCGGGACCTCGGGCTCGGCCCCGGGGCAACTCGACGAGCCCTACGGCGTGGCCGTATCCCCCGATGGGCTCCTCTATGTGACCGACAGCCTCAACAACCGGGTCCAGATCCGGGACCTGTGCGCCGCCCGGTTCTCCGACGTGGCGCGGACCAACCCCTTCAACCATGCCATCTGCTGGATGACGGCAACAGGGGTCGGAACCGGCTACGCGGACGGCACCTACCGGCCCACCCAGTCCGTGAGCCGCCAGGCCATGGCAGCCCACCTCTATCGCCTCAAGGGCTCCCCGCCAGGCATCTACCCAGACCCGGGATTCACCGACGTCGGAGGCTCGAGCCCCTTCCTCACCGAGATCTCCTGGTTGGTGTGGGCCGGCATCGGCACCGGCTATCCGGACGGGACCTTCCGACCGACGCTGCCCGTCACCCGACAGGCCATGGCTGCCTTCCTCTACCGGTTGGCCGGCAATCCCGTGGGGCCCTTCCCCGACCCCGGCTTCTCCGACGTGACCCCCGGCCACCCCTTCTACACCGAGATCGCCTGGATGGCGTCGGTCGGTAGCATCACGACCGGCTTCCCCGACGGGACCTTCCGGCCCGGAAGTGCAGTCACCCGCCAGGCCATGGCCGCCTTCCTGGCTCGCTACGACGCGGCCCTCCTCCACTGATCCTGCTCCCGGTGGCCGAGGCAGGCCCGAGCCGCGCCACCGGACCTGACACACCGTCAGGTCGTCTGTAGTCTCACAGCGTGGACCTGACCTGGAGCGAGGAGGACGAGGCGTTCCGGGCCGAGGCGCAGGCTTGGCTGCGCCGTAACGTCCCCGACCGGCCCCTGCCCTCGGGGGACACCCGTGAGGGATTCGCCCTGCCACCTCGACTGGGAGCGCACGCCTCTTCGACGCCCGCTGGGCGGTCGTGTCGCTGGCCCGAGGCCTACGGCGGACGCGAGCGCCTCCCTGTGGCAGTGGCTCCTCTTCGAGGAGGAGTACTACCGCGCCGGCGCACCACAGCGGGTCACCCAGAACGGCATCTTCCTGCTGGCCCCCACCCTGTTCGAGTTCGGCACCCACGCCCAGCAGGACGAGTTCCTGCCCCGGATGGCCAGCGGCGAGGACACCTGGTGCCAGGGCTGGTCCGAACCCGACGCCGGCAGCGACCTCGCCGGCATCTCCGCCCGCGCCGAGCGCGACGAGTCGGCGGCGGGATGGCGGCTCACCGGCCAGAAGACCTGGACCACCCGGGGCGCCTTCTGCACCCACCTGTTCGGTCTCTTCCGGTCCGACCCCACCGCCGAGCGCCACCGTGGCCTCACCTACTTCCTCGTCCCGCTCGACACCGAGGGCGTCACCGTGCGTGGCGTCGGTCGACTCGACGGCGACGAGGGCTTCGCCGAGGTCTTCTTCGAGGACGCCTTCGTCCCCGACGCCATGGTGCTGGGCGAGGTGAACCAGGGATGGTCGGTGGCCATGGCCACCACCGGATCCGAGCGGGGACTCACCCTGCGCAGCCCCGGACGGTTCCAGGCCGCCGCCGATCGCCTCGTCGACCTCTACCGCCGCACCGGCCGACGGCGACCCTCGCCTGCGCGACCGGGTCGTGCGAGGCCTGGATGGACGCCGAGGCCTACAACCTGGCTACACCTTGCGCGACGTCACCGACATCGTCGAGGGCCGACTCGCCCGGCGCCCGCTCCAGCCTGAACAAGCTGTGGTGGTCCGAGCTCGACGTCCACCTCCACGAGACCGCCCTCGACCTGCTCGGCCCCCGGGCCGAACTGGTCGACGGCACCGAAGGCGCGGTCGACGGCGGCACGTGGATGAAGGGCTACCAGTTCGCCCTGGCCGGCCCCATCTACGCGGGCACCAACGAGATCCAACGCAACGTCGTGGCCGAGCGGGTCCTCGGCCTGCCCCGGGGAGACCGGCGATGAGGTTCGCCTTCACCGACGACCAGCTCGCCTTCGCCGACGCAGTGCGCGACCTGCTGGCCGACACTTGCCCGCCGGCCGCCGTGCGCCGGGCCTGGGATGCGCCCGCCGACTCGGCCGTGGACCGCGACCGGTGGCGGGCCCTGGCCGAGATGGGTGTGGTGGGGATGCTCCTCCCCGAGGCCCACGGCGGGCTCGGTCTCGGCGAGTTGGACCTCGTCCTGCTCGTCGAGGAGGCGGGCCGGGTGGCCCTACCCGATCCCCTCATCGACGTGGCCGCAGTGGGCGCACCCCTCATCGCCGACGTGGCTCCTCCCGAGGTGGTCGAACGTTGGCTGGCGCCCCTGGCCGGTGGCCAGGCCCTCGTCGGCGTCCAGCACGGCGGCACCCCGGCCATCGCCGGAGGATCCGAAGCGGACGTGCTGATCCTGGTGCACGACGACGAGGTGCACCTCGTCCCCCGCGACCAGGTCACCTGCACCCTCCAGGACTCGGTCGACGGGGCCCGCAAGCTGGTCCTCATCGACTGGCACCGCGTATCCGAAACGGTGATCGCCCGCGGCGAGGTCGGATGGGCGGGAGTGAACCGGGCTTTCGACCGGGGGGCCCTGGCCACCGCCGCCTTCCTGGTGGGCCTGGCCGACACCATGATCGCCATGACCGTGGACTACGTCACCGAGCGCCACCAGTTCGGTGTGCCCGTGGGCAGCTTCCAGGCGGTAAAGCACCAACTCGCCGACGCCTATCTGCGCCTCGAGTTCGCCCGGCCCGTGGTCTACCGGGCGGCACATTCCCTGGCCCACGGAGCGGCCGACCCTCATCGCTCCCGTGATGTCTCGATGGCCAAGGTCTACGCGGCCGAGGCCGCCCACCTGGCGGCCCGCACCGCGCTCCAGTGCCACGGCGCCATCGGTTACACGGTCGAACACGACCTGCACCTGTTCATGAAACGGGCCTGGGCGCTGGTCTCCGAGTGGGGTACACCGGCTTGGCACCGTGACCGGGTGGCCACCGCCGTGCTGGGGCCCGCCTCGGTCGGCTCGCCCGGATCCGATCCCAACCGGGAGGGTACCCATGGGTGAGGCCTACATCGTCGACGCAGTGCGCACGCCCGTAGGACGCCGAGGCGGCGGGCTCAGCCAGGTCCACCCCGCCGACCTCGGCGCCCACAGCATCGCCGCGCTGGTGGATCGCACCGGCATCGATCCCGCCGCGGTGGACGACGTCGTCTTCGGCTGCGTCGACACCATCGGAGGCCAGGCCGGTGACATCGCCCGCACCTGCTGGCTGGTGGCCGGCCTGCCCGACGAGGTCCCCGGCACCACCATCGACCGCCAGTGCGGCTCGTCCCAGCAGGCCGTGCACTTCGCGGCCCAGGCCGTCATGAGTGGCACCGCGGAGCTGATCGTGGCCGGCGGGGTGCAGCAGATGAGCCAGATCCCGATCTCCTCGGCCATGCTGGTCGCCCAGGACCTGGGCTTCCCCGACCCGTTCTCCACCAGCCCGGGCTGGCGGGCGCGCTACGGCGACACCGAGGTCAGCCAGTTCCGCTCGGCCGACATGATCGCCGAGACGCTGGGACGTCACCCGCGAGGACATGGAGGCCTTCGCCCTCGAGTCGCACCGCCGGGCATGCCAGGCCATCGACGAGGGTCGCTTCGACGCCGAGGTGGTCCCCCTCGGTGACTGCACCACCGACGAGGGACCTCGACGCGAACCCGACGTGGCCAAGATGCAGAGCCTGGCACCCCTGCTCGAGGGCGGTCGGGTCACCGCTGCGGTGTCCTCGCAGATCAGCGACGCCTCCGCCGCTCTGCTGGTGGCCTCTGAACGGGCCCTTGCCGACCATGGCCTCACCCCCCGGGCCCGGATCCACCACCTCTCGGTGCGCGGAGCCGACCCCGTGTGGATGCTCACCGCACCCATCCCCGCCACGGCCCACGCCCTGGCCAAGGTGGGGATGACCATCGATGACATCGACCTGGTCGAGATCAACGAGGCCTTCGCCTCCGTCGTGCAGGCCTGGCTGCACGAGACGGGCGCCGATCCCGCCAAGGTGAACCCCAACGGCGGCGCCATCGCCCTCGGCCATCCCCTGGGTGCCACCGGCGCCCGGCTGATGACCACCCTGCTCAACGAGTTGGAGCGCACCGGCGGCCGCTACGGCCTGCAGACCATGTGTGAAGGCGGCGGTCAAGCCAACGTCACCATCATCGAACGCCTCTGACGCCTCTGGCGGTCTCCCCGAGCCGAACTCGGTCGTGCTGGCCAACTCCGTCCTCGAGATGCCGTCTGCCTATCCTGGATGCCATGCCCCGCTACGAGTACCGATGCCACACCTGTGACGACACCTTCGAGCTGCGCCGGCCCATGAGCGACTCGGACGCCCCCGCCACCTGCCCCGAGGGCCACGCCGAGACCACCCGTCTCCTGTCGGTGTTCGCCGCGGTCGGCACATCTTCGGCGTCGGCGGGAGCCCCGGCGGGTGGGCCACCCGTGGGTCCCTGCGGCAACGCCTGCGCCTGCTATCCGGAGTGAGAGCGATCCTGTGGGCTGGGCGGCGGCACGAGTGCTGATCGGGTCGAGATGACCGGCACCCCCGTCTTGGCCTGTGACGCGTTGACCCGTCGCTACGGCGACCGAACCGTGGTCGACGGGGTCTCCTTCACCATCGCCGCAGGCGAGACCTACGGTCTGCTGGGTCCCAACGGAGCCGGCAAGACCACGACCATCAACATGGTCTGCGGGCTGGTCACCCCCGACTCCGGCACGGTGCACATCCTCGGAGAGGACACGGCCCGGGCCGGAGTCGCCATCCGTGGCCACCTGGGGCTCGTCCCCCAGGACATCGCCCTCTACCCGGACCTGTCGGCCCGCGAGAACCTCGAGTTCTTCGGTCGACTCCAGGGTCTGGCCGGCGCCGGGCTCCGCAGGGCCGTTGACAACGTGCTCGAGGTCGTGGGCCTGGGAGACCGGGCAGGCGACCGGATCGAGCACTACTCGGGCGGGATGAAGCGCCGGGCGAACATCGCGGTGGGACTCCTGCACGAACCCGAGTTGCTGATCCTGGACGAACCGACCGTCGGCGTGGACCCCCAAAGCCGGAACGCCATCCTCGAAGCCATCGAGACCCTCGGTGGGGCCGGCCTCTCGGTGCTCTACACCACCCACTACATGGAAGAGGCCGAGCGGCTCTGCGACCGCGTGGGCATCATCGACGAAGGCGTCCTCGTGGCCGAGGGGACGCGGGCCGAGCTCATCGAACGGGTCGGTGTCCACACCCACGTGCGGGTCCAGTCCCCGGGCAACCTGGCCACCCTGGCCGAGGCCTGCCGGCGCCTGCCCGACGTGCTGGAAGTCTCCTCGGCACCAGGTGCCGTCGACCTGTTGGTCAGCGACGGCCACCGGGTCCTGGCCCCGGTGGTGGAGGCTGCAGAAGCCGCCGGCGTGGCCGTAGGAGGGATCGACCTGGTTGAACCGACGCTGGAGACCGTGTTCCTCCAGCTCACGGGCAAGGCCCTGCGGGACTGAGACCCCTGCACGCCCATGGCCACCACGCACCGCTCGTACGTGACCGCGACCATCACCATCGCCGCCAACGACCTGCGCCGCCGGCTGCGGGATCGCTCGGCCATCGTCCAGGCGGTCGTCGCGCCCATCGCACTGGCAGCCCTCATCGGTCTGGCCTTCGGGCAGGGCTTCGAGTTGGAGGCCACCGTCGCCGTGGTCGATTCGGACGGATCCGAACTCTCGGCGGGCATCGTCGAGGGCCTGGCATCGGGGCTGGACGAAGAGAGCCCTCTGTCTTTCGAGCGTGTGGAAGATGCCGAGGAGGCCCGGACGCGGGTCGGGGACGACCTGGCCGGCGTCATCGTCTTCCCGTCGGGCTTCGCGTCATCGTTGGCGGGGGACGATCCCCTCGGCCTGACGGTGATCGTGGACCGCAGCGACCAGATCCTGGCCGACGTGGTCACCGCCATCGGCGGCGGGCTGGCGGCACAGGTCGACGCCGGGCGCCTGGCCGTGGCCACAGCGCTGGAGCGGGCCGCCTCCAGCCCCGATGCCGATCCGGAGGTGGCGGCCCGGGTGTTGGAGGAGGTGGGCAAGGTCCGCACTCCCGTGGTCATCGAGCCCCGGGACGTGTCGGGAACCTGGAACGCCGTCACCTACTTCGCGCCTTCGATGTCCATCGTGTTCCTGTTCCTGTCCCTGGGCACCGCCGCTCGCAGCCTGCTCGTTGAACGGCGCAGCGGAACCCTGGCCCGGGTGCGGGCCGCCCCCGTGACCGGCGCCGCCCTTCTCACCGGCAAGAGCGCCAGCACCTTTGTCCTGGGACTGGTGGCCATGCTCACGGTGTGGGCGGTCACCGCGGCGGTCTTCGGCGCCGACTGGGGTGACCCGGTCGGAGTGCTGCTCGTGATCGTGGCGGTGTCGTGGGCCATCACCGGCTTCGGGATCCTGGTCACCGGCGTCTCGCGCACCGAGGCCCAGGCCGACGGTCTGGCCAACTCCCTGGCCTTCATCTTCGCCCTGCTCGGCGGGAACTTCATCACGCCGGGGAACATGCCAGACGTCCTGGAACGGCTCACGCTGCTCACTCCCAACGGATGGGCCCTCGACAGCTTCACCCTCCTGGCCGCAGGAGAGGCCGTCCCGGCCGACGTGGCCGGCGGGGTGGCAGTGCTGGTCGCCATGGGTTCGGTGGGGGCCGCCGTGGGGCTGGTGGTTGCCGGTAGAGGGCTGCGGGCATGACGCGGGCCGTGGGCATGACACGGGCCACGGGCATGACGCCGGCCGGGGGGTGGCGCGGGGTGGTCGTAATCATCCTCAACGAACTGCGCCGCACCGGGAGGGACCGCACCGGGCTGTTCTTCGTGCTCGTCCTCCCGGTGGTCATCATCACCGTCATCGGTGCCACCTTCGCCGCGGTCGGAGAGGACCTGCCGGTGGGAGTGGTGGACCTCGACGGTTCGCAGCGCTCAGCCGAACTGGTCGAGCGCCTGGATGCCTCGGCGGCCTTGGGGGTCCGTCTGGTCGATGACGAGCGCGAGCTGCGCCAACTGGTACGGGTCCAGGCACTCACCGGCGGCCTGGTCATACCTGCGGGCTATGGCACAGCGGTCTCCGCAGGTGAAGACGTCGAAGTGGTCCTGTTGACCCAGCAGGCGCAGGGTACGACCGCGGCGGTGCTGCGGGCGGCGCAGGCCGTCGTGGACGAGCAGGGCCAGCGCCTGGCTGCGGCCCGATTCACCACCGAGGTGGTGGGTGGCGACCTGGAGGACAACCTCGTCCTGGCCGACTCGATGGCCACCGCCCAGACCCCGTTGCCCGTCGAGTTGGAGGGCACAGGCCGCGACAGGTTCGCAGCGGGGAACCAGTTCTCCTACACGGCTCCGTCCAACCTCGTCCTGTTCGTGTTCGTCAACTCCCTGGGGGTGGGTGCTCTGTTCGTCCAGGCCCGCCAGCTGGGTGTCGTCGACCGCATCCTGTCCGGGCCGGCGACCCCGGCCACGGTCGTGGTGGGGGTGGCCGCCAACCGGTACCTGTTCGCGCTCATCCAGGCGCTGCTGATCGTGATGGTGGGCGCGGTCGGCTTCGGCGTGGTCTGGGGCGACCCGTTGGGGGTGGCGGCACTGGTCGGGATGTACTCGGCGGTCGGGGCGGGTGCCGGGCTCCTCGTGGGTTCGCTCGTGCGCAACCCCGACCAGGCCTATGCGGTGGGGATCCCGGCCTCGATAGCGCTCGGCATGCTCGGCGGATGCATGTGGCCACTCGAGATCGTGTCGCCGGGGATGCGGATCGCGGGACACCTGACACCCCACGCCTGGGCCATGGACGCCTGGGTCAAGCTGATCTTCGACGGCGAGGGCGTCGGTGCCATCGGGGTCGAGCTGGCCGTCCTGGGAGCGTTCGCGACGGTCACCCTCGGCCTGGCGTCCTGGCGGGTGCACCGCCAGCTGACCGGCTGAACCCGGCTGTCTTCCTCCACCTCGCCGGTGACGACGACGGTGCTCGCGTAGGGTGCGGCCATGCGTCCGGACGCCCGACCGGTGGAGGTCCTCGACGGCCTGTGGCGTCCAGCGCGCTGGCTCGACCCGCCCGAGCGGCCCGCGCCCGAACCCCTGGCGGCCGACCTGGCCCTCATCGGCGCCATCGCGGCCAGCCATGTGGTCGACCACCAGCTCGTGCCCTGGCGTTGGCATGTCGCCAGCCACATGGGGCAGGCCACGTTGGTGGTGGCCGCCGCCCTGGCAGCAGGCGCCACCCCCACCGACCTGGCCCTCAGGCCGGACCGAATGGCTCGTGGGGCTGTGGTCGGACTCACGATCGGAGCGACCACCAGCGCCGCGGTGGTCGCGGGCGCTCTCAACCCGGCCTCGCGGGCGTGGTTCCTCGACGAACGGGTGCTCGATGCCACCCCCAGGGAGCTGGCCAGCCGGTCGCTGGTGCGCATCCCTCTGGGTACTGCTCTCTACGAGGAGCTCGTGTTCCGCAGCGTCGTGTTGGGGTTGTTCCTGCGGCGATGGCCCGTGCTTCCTGCCGTCGCCGCCACCTCGGGGCTGTTCGGCATCTGGCACGTCCTGCCGACGCTGCGAGACCACGGCACCAACGACTTGACGGCCGGGCACCCGCCGCACCGGGCGGTCGCCGGGGCGGTTGCGCTAACCGCAGCAGCGGGCGTGCTCTTCGCCCTCCAACGGTTGCGTACCAACAGCGTGGTGACCCCGATCATCACCCACGCCGTGGCCAATGCCGTGGTGTTCTCCACCGCGGCCTGGGTGGGCCGGCACGAACGTCGTCGCCGCCGGGCCCAGAGGGCGGAGGAAGCCTCCGGTCAGGGCGATACCGGTCAGGGCGATGCCGAGCAGGCGCTAACGCAGCAGCACGTCACCGATCAGGGCGGGTTACCCTCTCTTCTCACCTCGGCTACGAATGAGAGTTGAGGGGTGCCTACGAATGAACACCGGCGGCGCCCACGAATGAGTGTATGTGGCGCCTATGAATGAGTTCTGGGCGACCGCTGGCGGTGGGGCGGGGCGAAACGGGCGGCCCGTTGGGCCTCGGCCGTCTCCAGGTGGGTGTGGAGGCGATCCCAGACCTCGGGCCCCGGGTCGTCGAGGCCATAGGCGAGCTGCACCACGCGGGGGAGGGTGGCCCGGTAGTCGTGGCCGGTGGCACGGAACACTCCGGGGGTGGGGTTGGTGGCGTTGACGGCATCGACCACCGTCTGCACTCCGGTGAGCATGGGCAAGAAGGTCTGCTCGGCGGGCAGCGACGGGTGACGATCATCGCCCAGCCAGCGGGGTCGCTGCACCAGGAGGTGGGCACCGAGCTTGGGGATGGGGTCGTCGGGGTTGGCCAGCAGTACGACACGTAGCCGGCTCCGCACCTCCGGGTCGAGTGCGGCCAGGTCGGCGGGACCGCCGACCGCCACCACCGCGCCGTCGGTCGTGGCGGTCCTGTCGCCCAGGGTCTGGCGCCACCACCCCGAGTAGTAGGGGGTACCAACCCAGAGCGCCCGGTCCACACCCAGCTCGTCGAGCGCCTCCACCCCCCGGTGGAGGAAGGCGTTCTGGCCCGCCCACGCTCCCAGGCTCTCGCCGTAGACCAGCAGGCGTGGCCGCCGGTGCGGAGCCAGCGACTCCAACTCGGTGGCGATGGCCTCCAGCAGGAGCCGGTGATGGCGACCCCCGTCGCTCACCCGCTGGAGAGCCAGGATCGACGGGAGCCGCTCGTACTGGATGGCCACCCCTGCGCTGTCTCCACCGGTGAGCAGGTCCACGGTCTCGAAGGCCAGCGTGTTGACCCACCCCGTCCCTGCCGGCGAGCCCACCACCAGGATCGAGCGCTCGAAGGCGCCGGTGCGCCACAGCTCGGCGACGGCCAGACGGACACGCTCGGTGGCGCTGCGTGCGGCGTCGTATCCCACGAACACCCGCACCGGCTCGCAGACCGCCGCCCTGCCCGTCACCGCCTCGATGGCAACCGTGTCGGGTACGTCGAGCACGAACCGGCGGCCGTGGCGTCCCGAGCGCGAGAAGGCGAGCGCGCTCGAAGGCCCGGCCGAGCGTGTGTCGGCAGTCGGGGCCCGGTCGTAGCCCGGGTCGACCACCCGGTCATAGAGCGCCATGCCCTTGAGGAACGTGTCGGCGAAGGCGATGCCGATCGAACCCCAGGCGGCCACGGCCACTCCGTGGCCGACGATGCGGGCGTTGTCCGGAGCCAGGCCCACGCGCTGGACCAGTACCCGGCTGGCGGCCCGCCCGCTGTGGCGGAAGCCGTTGACTGCCGCGGCCAGCGCCCCGCCGATGGTGACGCTCTGGGCGACGGCGGGCAGCGGGCGCGGCGGCGGAGGATCGTGCTCGCCGCGATGGCGCAGCTGGGCACGGATCCCCTGGGCGATCCGAGTCGCTCCGACCGCAATCCCCGAAGCCGCCACCAACACAGCGGTGCGTACCGGCTGGCGGCTGGCTCGGACCCCCACAACGGTTGCCGCCCCCGCCGATCCGACCACGAGGCCGTCGGTGGCCGAACGCAGGACGGCCCGACCCATGTGCTCGCCGGACCGTGGCCCGCACCTCGATCGCACCACCGCGGCCAGGATCCCAGCGGCCGCGACGGTGGCGGCATCCGCGCCGGGCCGGTCGCTGCGGGCGAACCAGCCGTAGGTGGCGTTGCCCAGGGCGAAGCCGCCGGCGCCGGCCACCCCGCTGACCAGGGCCTGGTTGGCGGTGGATCGGGGGATCAGGGAGGGGTGGAAGCTGTGGGCGACGGCCACGCCTCCGACCAGGGCACCCGCCCACACGTCACCGCGGCGGATCCACAGGCCGTCGGCGTCGCCGGTCATCCCAGGAGGCTGGCGTAGCGGTCGAGGACGGGGAGCACCTGGTCTGCCGGGGCCGAGGGCAGCTGGGCCACCACCTCGGTCACCCCGATCTCCGCGAAGTACTCGAGCTTGTCGGGGCTGGGCACCGCACCGAAGGGCACCACCCTCAACTCGGCGGGGTCACGGCCGGCGGCCTCCATGGCGGCCCGCAGCTCGGGGAGGGCGTCGCGCACCCCGGCCCCGCCGATGGGGATCCAGCCGTGGCCGTACTCGGCGACGTGCGCGAACAGGCCCGCTCCCGCGGCACCGCCCACCAGGATGGGCGGCCCACCCGCCTGGACGGGCTTGGGCCAGGACCACGACGGCTCGAAGGACACGAACTCGCCCTCGAAGCCCGCCTCGTCCCGGTTCCACAGGGCCTGCATGGCCAGCACGTGTTCGCGGGCCCGGGCCCGGCGCCGGGCCGGGTCCACACCGTGGTCGGCCATCTCCTCGACGTTCCAGCCGAAGCCCACCCCCAACACCAGACGCCCCCCAGAGAGGTGGTCCAGGGTGGCCACGGCCTTGGCCGTCACGATTGGATCGCGCTGGGCCACCAGGGTGATGCCGGTGCCCAGCACCAGGCGTTCGGTTGCCGCAGCGGCCGCCGCCAGGGCGACGAAGGGATCCAGGGTGCGGCGGTACTCCTCGGGCAGTTCGGGCTGGCCGGTGGGCGCGGGGGTGCGCCGGCTGGTGGGGATGTGGGTGTGCTCGGGCAGGTAGAGCGAGGAGAAGCCACGGGATTCGACCTCACGGGCCAGGGCCACGACGTCCATGGAACGGTCGGTGGCGAACGTGGTCACGCCGAGGGGGAGCATCACGCCGCACCGTAGTGGCTGCCTCACCGCGCCGTTCGGTGGGCCGCGCCGTTCGTCACGCCGTTCCGGCTCCCGTTCTTGACGGTCCGTCAGATTCGCGGGGACGATGTCGCCATGAGTGGAATCTGCACAGGACGGGTCGTGATCGTGACCGGCGCCGGCCGGGGGTTGGGCCGGGCCCATGCCCTGGCCTTCGCCCGCGAGGGAGCCCGGGTGGTGGTCAACGACCTGGGCGCCGAGTTGGACGGCTCCGGGTCCTCCACCGGTCCTGCCGGCGAGGTGGTGGACGAGATCCGGGCCCTGGGCGGCGAGGCGGTGGCCAACGGGGCCGACGTGGCCGACTGGGACCAGACCGAGTCACTGGTGGCCCAGGCCGTCGAGACCTTCGGTGGCCTCGACGTGGTGGTCAACAACGCCGGGTTCCTGCGCGACCGCATGTTCGTGTCCACCGGCGAGGATGAGTGGGACGCGGTCCTCCGGGTGCACCTGAAGGGCCACTTCTGCCTGTCGCGCCACGCCGCCGCGTGGTGGCGCAGCGAGTCCAAAGCGAGCCGGCAACCCGACGCCCGCATCATCAACACCTCTTCGGGGGCAGGCCTCTTGGGAAGCGTGGGCCAGGCCACCTACTCGGCGGCCAAGGCGGGCATCGCCGGGCTCACCCTGGTGCAGGCCGCCGAGCTGGGTCGCTACGGAGTGACGGCCAACGCGCTCGCCCCCGCGGCCCGCACCCGCATGACCGCCGACGTGTTCGCCGACACCATGGCCGCCCCAACAGATGGCAGCTGGGACGCCATGGCCCCCGAGAACGTGTCCCCGCTGGTGGTTTGGTTGGGTTCACCCGAATCTGCCGCGGTCACGGGCCGGGTCTTCGAGGTCGAGGCCGGCCGCATCGGGGTGGCTGACGGCTGGCAGCACGGGCCGACCGTGGACAAGGGGGCCCGTTGGGAGCCAGCCGCGCTCGGCCCGGTGGTCGCCGACCTGTTGGCCCAGGCCCCGGTGCCGGCGCCCGTGTACGGCGCGGCCCCCACCAGCTGACACCGGGTCGTCGCGCCCCGCGGGCCCGCCGTTAGGTCATGTCGGAGCCGAAGGGCGGGTTCGGGCGCGATCCCCCGTCGGGCCAGCACTGCCTGCCCGGCCTCCATGGCCCGGTGGCGCCACCACGACTGCTGGTCGCGCACGCCGAGATCTTCGGCCACCGCGGTGGCGGCCACGTAGCCGGCACCCAGTGAAGAGGTGCCGATGGGCCAGATGGAGTTGGACAGGTAGAGCTGGGGGAACGGTGAGCGGGGCGCACCGCAGCCGGGGAAGGGCCGGGCCGTGCCGTAGTTGGCGAAACCGAACCCGCCACCGGAGGTGGAGCCCATCAGCTGGGCGGGGTTCTTGCGCAGGTAGTCGAGAGGGGTGTTGCAGTACCGGTCGACGATGCTGTCGACCAGGCCGGGGTTGTAGCGGGCCAGCAGGGCCTGCACCCGGTCGCCGTAGTCTTCGCGTATTGCGTCCCAGGCCCGGGGGCCGCTGTGGGCGGGCAGGTCCCAGGGGACGTTGGCCCACGACATCATCGTCCAGCGTCCCGGTGGAGCCTGGGAGGGGTCGGCCAGGGCGAAGCCCTGCACCGACAGGCCGGCCACGATGGGAGGGTCGGGCAGCACGTTCTCGTCGAGGCAGCGGCGGAGGCGCTCGATGTCGTCGGTGGATTCGATGCCGTAGTTGAACCCGTAGGCGGTGTCGAGGTCGGGGTGACCGGGCCAGGTGGGAGGCCGGTCGAGCACCCAGGTGGTGCAGAACATGACGGCTTCGTCCTGCTTGTAGGCCGCCACCCCGTCTCGCACCCACCCGGGCAGGTGTTCCTCTCCCACGAGGTCGCAGAAGGTGGGGTGGGCGGTCAGGTTGGAGATCACTGCCCGCCGAGCCCGCACCTCGGCGTCGGGGAAGGCGGCGTGCTCGGAGAGCACCACCCCGGTGGCCACGCCGTCGTCCATCGTGATGCGGGTCACCGGGCAGCCGGTGAACAGCCGGCCACCGGCGGCCGCGAAGGCCGAGCACAGCGCGTGGGTGACCGTGTGGCTGCCGCCCCGGGCCGTCCAGGTGACGCTCTCCACGCACTGAAGCACGGGGAACACGATGGGCATGAGAGTATTGAGACCGCGTTCCCACGGGTGCGAGCCGACCATGACGCAGTTGGTGAGAACAGCGGTGCGGATGCGTTCGTTCCGGTAGACGGCCTCGGCCATCTCCATGCCGGTGAGCTTCTCGGGATCTTCGGGGATCTGAGGGATGAGCATGCGCAGCATGCTGGGCAACCCGCCGGGGCGGACCAGGTCTTCGGGGCCCTGGGTGGCCGCGGTGAACTGGCCGGCGTGCACCTCGTCGGGAAGGGCCGATGCCAGCGCGTCGTACGCGGTGGCGAACAGGTCGGCGTCGTGGCGATCGAGCTCTGCCCAGTGCTCGTACTGGCTGCGGGCGCTGAAGGAGTGGAACTTGACGGCCGAACCGTCGAGGAAGGGGTGGAACATCCCCCACGGTCCGGACGTGCGCATCTCCAGGCCGAAGCGCTCGAGTTCGAGGTCGCCGTAGGCGGGTGACCACAAGGTGACCAGGTTGCAGGCGCACAGGTTCACCTTGACCCCCGGTGCCATGACCTCCTCGGTGCAGCATCCGGCGCCGGCCTCCAGCTTGCGTTCGAAGCAGGCGACCGAAAGCCCGCAACGGGCCAGGTAGGTGGCCGCGGTGAGCCCGTTGATGCCGCCGCCGATGACGACGACGTCGTAGGCCGGTTCGGGGCCGGTCACGACAGGCTCCCGGTGCGTTCCTCGAGGAGTCGCCTGGTTGCCTCGAGAACCGCCCGCGCCCGTTGTGTGGGGTCGGGGTGAAGGGCGCGCAGCTGGCGGGAGAGCACCTCGACGGACAGGGCGGCCTGGGGGGCGGTGGCGTCGAGCACATCGAGCAGTTCGCTGAGCGGCAGGCCGCCGTGTCCGGGCAGGGTGCGCCCCTCCAGGGCCTCGTCCAGCAGGTCCGCCCCGGTGGCCGCGGTGGCCGCGGTGGCCCCGGTGGTCCCGGTGGCCGCGGACGTAGCCGCGGTGGCTGTGGCAGGCGCGTCGCAGATCTGGAGGTAGGGGAGGCAGGCGGCGTCGAGCGGTGCGAGGTCGGCGGGGGTGGAGCCCGACCTTGCCAGGTGCAGGCTGTCGACGAGGACCCCTGCGTTGGGACGAGCAGCATCGGCCACCACAGCCAGGGCGGTGGCCAGGTCGGGGACGGCCAGGACGGGCATGAACTCGACCACGCAGGTCACCCCGGCGGGAGCGGCGCGGTCGCACAGGTCGGCGAAGCGGTCGGTGAAGGCCGCCAACTCGATTCCGAGGCCCACCACGAGCACGTGGCGGGCGCCCAGCTCGGAGGCTGCGTCGACCAGCAGGTCGCCGGGATCGCCGTCGGGGGTGACGAAGACCGCCTCCACGTCGAGTGCGATCACGCCGGTGTCGTCGAGGCGCCGACGGGTGGCGGCGGCCACGCCGGGGTTCCAGGAGTGGGGATCGACGGCCAGGCCGGACGCGGGCCAGCCGGCGGTGGCGGCCGCCACCACCGTGGCGGGCGGGTCCAGCTCGCGTACCGTGCCCGCGGCCAGGGACAGCAGGCGCGGGTGGTGGCCGGCGGTGGCGACAGGGAGGTAGCCGCCGGCAGCGGCGGTGGTCACGCGCCCCGACCCAGGGCGATCACCAGTCCCATCCCGGTGAGCAGGAGGCCGACGACGGCGAGGAGGTGTCGGTTGAGGGTGGTGTGCAGCTCGGTGCGCAGCGTTCCCATGTCTGACCGCAGGGCATTGCCCAGGTCGTCCATGCGTCCGTTGAGCTCTGTTCGTAGGGTTCCCATCTCGTCGCGGAGCTCTGTTCGTAGGGTTCCCATCTCGTCGTGGAGCTCGGTGCGTAGGGTTCCCATCTCGTCGTGGAGCTCTGTTCGTAGGGTTCCCATCTCGTCGTGGAGCTCGGTGCGTAGGGCCCCCATCTCCTCGTGGAGCTCGGTTCGAATCAGCACCAGTTCAGCCCTCAGGTGGTCTCGGGTCACGAGCTGGTCGTGTTCGGTGGCGGGGAACTCTGTCATGAGGGCGTCGGCGTCCTCTTCGCCGAGGATGGGAACGAGCTTCTGGAAGATGGAGGATCTCTGGCGGGTGCTCAGTGTCATGGTGGCGGGTTGCTCCTCGCAGGTCAATCACTTCGGTGACGTCGCGGTGAGCTCGGCGGCGTCGTGAAGGGGAAGTGGTGGGTGTGACCACGAGCACCGAGGAACAGGCTGAGGGATCGGTGTAGTCCCGTGTGGCCATCCTGGCACGAGGGTGGGACACAATCGCTGCCGAGAGGTGGTGCCACTGCGGTGCCGCTGCGGTCACGAGGCGGTTCCGCTGCGGTGACGAGGTGGTGGTTTGGCGACGTGGCGATCTGGGCCGGTACCGTCGGTCCCACCAGAGCGCAGCGGCCACGGGGGGATCCGGGCCGTCGCCACCCCACACCTCAGGAGTCACCGATGCCCGAAGCCGTCATCGTCGCCACCGGCCGCACCCCGATCGGGCGGGCCAACAAAGGGTCGCTCACCCAGTGCCGGCCCGACGACCTGTCCGCCCTCATCATCGGAGCCGTGCTGGCCAAGGTGCCCCAGCTCGACCCGGCCCTGGTCGAGGACGTGATCTGGGGATGTGGCCAGCCCGCGGGCGAGGCCGGCTACAACGTCGCCCGGGTGGCAGCCATCCTGGCCGGCGTCGACGCTCCCGGGGTGACCGTCAACCGCTACTGCTCGTCGTCGCTGCAGACCATCCGCATGGCCGCCCACGCCATCAAGGCCGGCGAGGGCGACGTGTTCGTGTCCGGCGGGGTCGAGACCGTCAGCCGGTTCCTGCACGGTGCGTCGGACACCGGCCCCCACCAGCCCGACTTCGCCGACGCAGAGGGCGTCACCTCCCAGCGTGCCGCCGGTGAGCTGTCCCCCTGGCAGCCACCCGCGGGCCTGCCCGACGTCTACATCGCCATGGGCCAGACCGCCGAGAACGTCGTCGAGCACAAGCAGGTCAGCCGCCAGCGCATGGACGAGTTCGCCAAGCTCAGCCAGGACCGGGCGGTGGCCAGCCAGGAGAACGGGTTCTTCGAGCGTGAGATCACCCCGGTCACCCTGCCCGACGGCACGGTGGTGACCAAGGACGACGGGCCTCGCGCGGGAACAACCCTGGAGAAGCTGTCCGAGTTGCAGCCTGTGTTCCGGCCCAACGGCCAGGTCACCGCGGGAAACGCCTGTCCCCTCAACGACGGCGCGGCTGCCGTGGTTGTCATGAGCGACACCAAGGCCGAGGCTCTCGGGATCACGCCCCTGGCCCGGGTGGTGGCCAGCGGCGTGTCGGCCCTCAACCCCGAGATCATGGGGCTGGGCCCCATCGACGCCTGCCGCCAGGCCCTCGGTCGGGCCGGGCTGACCATCAACGACATCGACATCGTCGAGATCAACGAAGCCTTCGCCGCCCAGGTCATCCCTTCCGCCGACGAGCTGGGGATCCCCTGGGAGAAGCTGAACCCCAACGGTGGGGCCATCGCCCTCGGTCACCCCTTCGGAATGACCGGCGCCCGCATCATGACCACCCTGCTCAACGGCCTGGAGAACTCCGGCGGACGCTACGGCCTCGAGTCCATGTGCGTCGGTGGCGGCCAAGGCATGGCCATGGTCGTCGAACGCCTGGGGTGAACCCAGGCGTAGTGGTCGTCGAACGCCTGGGGTGAACCCAGGCGTAGTGGTCGTCGAACGCCTGGGGTGAACCCAGGCGTGGTGGTCGTCGAACGCCTGGGGTGAACCCAGGCGTGGTGCGCCGGTGGCGGAGGTTCTGACGGAGTGTCAGAATCGGGGCCATGGCTCTGGCTGTCATCCGCTTCGACCTTCGCCGGTCCCCGGCCAGCACGGTCGACTCCCACACGCTCTACGCCACGGGGCTCGAGATGGCGGCCTACGCCGACCGCGAGGGCTTCGACATCCTGGTGCTCTCCGAGCACCACGGCGATGCCGGCGGATACCTGCCCTCACCCATGGTGTACGCGGGGGCCGTTGCGGGACGTACCGAGAACATCCCCATCGTGTTCTCGGCGCTGCTCGTGGCCCTCCACGACCCGGTTCGCCTGGCCGAGGACCTGGCCGTGCTCGACGTGGTGTCGGGGGGTCGGGTGTGGCTGGTGGCCGGTCTGGGCTACCGGCCCCACGAGTACGCCATGCTGGGGCGTGACTGGTCCCGGCGGGGCAAGCTGCTCGACGAGAGCCTCGAGGTGCTCCTGGCGGCATGGACGGGCGAGCCCTTCGAGTACCGGGGCGACGAGATCGTGGTGCGCCCCCGACCGGTCCAGGATCCCCACCCGGTCATGTTCGTGGGCGGCTCCTCACCACACTCGGCCCGCCGGGCGGCCCGCTTCGGCCTGGGCCTGTTCCCCGCCGCCGACCGTCCCGAGCTGGCCGAGATCTACCAGGCCGAGTGCGAGCGGCTGGGCACCACACCGGGAGCGGTGATGATGCCCCACGGCCCGGCGGTGGTGCTGGTGGCCGAGGATCCCGACGCCACGTGGGACGCGGTGGGCCACCTGCTGCTGGAGGACGCCACCGAGTACGCCTCCCACCTCACCCCCGACATGGCCTCGCTGCAGGCATCGGCGGCCACGACCGTCGAGGAGCTACGGGCCGAGGGGGTCTACCGGATCGTGTCACCCGACGAGTGCGTGGCCCTGGCAGACGAGCAGGGCCCGATGGGAGCCATCACCCTGCACCCGTTGTGCGCGGGGGTGCCCGTCGAGGTCGGCTGGGAGTGCCTGCGCCTGTTCACCGAGCAGGTACTGCCCCGCATCCGCGCCTGAGCAGCCGTCCCTGTCGGCTAGGAAGGAGCCCATGGGATTCGGCTACGACCTCGCCTCGGCCAACCGTTCGGCCGACCGTTCGGCCAACCGTTCGGCCGACCGTTCCCCCAGCAGCTCCGCCGGCCGTTCCGTCGGCCGTTGGGCGGTGCTCGGCCCTGCCGTGGTGGCCGGGCTCTTGGCGGTGGCCTGTGGGAGCGGCGACGATGCGTCGGAACCCACCTCCACGACTGCTCCCACCACGGCCGAGGCTCCTGCCACCACCCGGGCCACCACCACCACGACCGAACCCGAGCCGGCCCTGGTCGAGATAACCCCCACGACCAGTTCGACCCAGCCGCCGGCTCCCAGCACCACGGCCGACCCGGGCGCGCCCACCACCGCACCCCCAACGACGGGACCGCCGACGACCGAGCCGCCACCCCCGCCCCGGGTGTTCGAGCTGGACTGGTCCAAGCTCACCCTGCCGACGTTCTTCGCCTACGACGACCAGACCAACCCCGAGGATCCCTTCTGGTACGTGCACAACCAGCCCACCGAAGGCTTCTTCCTCAGCCTCGAGATGTACACCACCGGGTTCGGCTCGGCCTGGACCGGCGAGACGGGCACCTTCGAGCTGTCCTGCACCGACGGCGGTACCGGGATCTGCATCCACTTCGATCCCGACGGTGACGGTGAGGCCTTCGCCGACCTGAACCTGGACTTCGCGGCCACCGGCACCATCGAGATCACCGCGCTCGACGAGAAGGACGGCTACGACCTGGCCCTGGACGGCGTGACCTTCAGCGACGGCACCACCATCGCGGGTCCGACCCGGCTCAGCGGTCCCTGAACGGGGCGGGCGCCGGGGGCCCATCGGGCGCACAACAGCACCGAAACGGTCGGTTCTTGCGCATCAAACCCCTCGAACCCGGTCACGGGGTGCCAATCGGCCGGCGCCGGGGGCCCATCGGGCGCACAACAGCACCGAAACGGTCGGTTCTTGCGCATCAAACCCCTCGAACCCGGTCACGGGACCGGGAACCAGGCGGCTGCCGCGGACGTCTAGTTGCCATGCGAACCACACGTGCCATCCGGACCGGCCTCCTCGTGGTGGCCGCGTCGCTACCCCTCACCCTCGTAGCCTGCGGGGACGATGACGAGGACGTCACCTCGGGAGGATCGACCACCGTGAACCAGCCCGGCACCAGCGATCCGGGCACCAGCGATCCCGGCACCAGCGATCCGAGCGCCCCGCCGGCCAGCACAGTTGACTGGGAGTGGTACGGGTTGAGCAAGGACGCCGCGCAGGCCAAGGCCGACGACGAGGGGGTGCCGCTGCGGATCCTGCGAGAGGACGACATGTCCTTTGACCGAACCGACGATCTGTGGGACGGCCGGGTCAACGTCAACATCGACGCCGGTTTCGTCACCTGGGTCGAGGTGGAGCGCAACGACGGCATGCACTACCACGAGGGTTCCTCTGAGCCTGAAGACCAGGAGTACCTCGGACTGAGCGAAGCCGAGGCGGGCGCCCGGGCGGACGAAGCGGGCCGGGCCTGGCGAGTCACCGTGCGCGATGGCGAGGGCCTGGCCGTGACCATGGACTTCTCCGCCGACCGGCTGAACTTCGAAGTGGCCGACGACACCGTCATGGCGGTCAGCCGGGGCTGACCCGCTCGGTGTCATGGCGGTCAGCCGGGGCTGACCCGCTTGGTGTCATGGCGGTCAGCCGGGGCTGACCCGCTTGGTGTCATGGCGGTCAGCCGGGGCTGACCCGCTTGGTGTCATGGCGGTCAGCCGGGGCTGACCCGCTTCTGTGTTCCTCCGGTACTGCCCAGCACGGCTCCCTTACTGCTTCGGTACTGCTCTGGTCCCGCTAAGCTGACGGACCGTCAGATCTGGTGGTGACGGGAGGATGGCCGTGGACGAGGGGGTGCGGGGCGACCTGCGGTGGGGGACCATCCCCCGGTTGCTCCAGGACGCCGCGACACGCCACCCCGACCGCGAGGCAGTGGCCGACGGCGAGGTCCGGCTGACCTACGCCGAGCTGGCCGTGGCCGCCACCGAGGCTGCCCGGGCCTTCATCGCCGCCGGCGTCGAGGTAGGCGACCGGGTGGCCATCTGGGCGCCCAACACCTGGGAGTGGATGGTCGCCCTCTACGGCCTGCATGCCGCGGGCGCGGTGCTGGTACCGCTCAACACGCGCTACAAGGGGGCCGAGGCGGCCGACATCCTCGCCCGGAGCCGGGCCCGGGTCCTGATCACCGTCGAGGGGTTCCTGGGTAACGACTACGTCTCCATGCTGGCCGGCGCCGTGCCGGGCGACGCCGTGCTGGCCGGCGCCGTGCCGGGCGACGCCGGTTCCCTGCCCGACCTGGCGTCCACGGTGGTGCTGCGGGGGGCGACACCGTCCGGGAGCGTCAGCTGGGACGAGTTCCTCGCCGCCGGCTCGGTAGTCGACGTCGGAGTCGTCGAGGATCGTGTCGCGGCCCTGGCGCCGGGCGCGCTGGCCGACATCATCTTCACCTCGGGCACCACTGGTCGACCCAAGGGGGTGATGGCCACCCACGCCCAGGCGTTGCGGGCCTTCGCCGACTGGTCCGACGTGGTGGGTCTGGACGGCGACCGCTACCTGGTGGTCAACCCCTTCTTCCACACCTTCGGCTACAAGGCGGGCATCCTGGCCTCGGCCATGACCGGGTCCACGGTCATCCCCGTCCCCGTCTTCGACGTGCCCACGGTGATGGAGGTGGCGGCCCGCGAGCAGGCCACCATGCTGCCCGGGCCACCGGCGATCTACCAGACGATCCTGAACCACCCCGACCTGGGATCCTTCGACCTGTCCAGCCTGCGCAGGGCGGTGACAGGTGCCGCGGTGATCCCCGTGGCCTTGGTGGAGGCCATGCGCGAGGTCCTGGGGTTCGAGGTGGTGGTGACCGGCTACGGGCTCACCGAGGCGACGGGGATCGCCACGATGTGCCGCCACGACGACGACCCCACCACCATCGCCACCACCTCGGGCCGGGCCATCCCCGGCGTCGAGGTGATCGTGGCCAGCGAGGACGGTCGCGAGCTGGCCCGGGGCGAAGCCGGTGAGGTGCTGGTGCGGGGCTACAACGTCATGTCTGGCTACTTCGAGGACCCCGAACAGACCGCGGCCACCATCGACGCCGAAGGGTGGTTGCACACCGGGGACATCGGGGTGATGGACGACCGGGGCTACCTGCGCATCACCGACCGGCTGAAGGACATGTTCATCGTGGGTGGCTTCAACGCCTACCCCGCCGAGATCGAGCAGCAGCTCGGGGCCCATCCCGACATCGCCCAGGTGGCCGTGGTCGGGGTGCCCGACGAGCGCCTGGGCGAGGTGGGCCACGCCTTCGTGGTGCCGGCCACGGGCACCCGGCCCGATCCCGAGGCGCTCGTGGCCTGGGCCCGGGAGCACCTGGCCAACTACAAGGTGCCCCGCACCTTCGAGCTCGTCGATGCCCTGCCGCTGAACGCCAGCGGCAAGGTGGTGAAGTTCCAGCTCCGCGAGCAGGCCCAGGGCCGGCGGTAGGCTCCCGCCGTGCCCCCCGAAGAGCCCATCATGCGGGCTGCCGACGGTCGGGTGCCGGGGCGCCGGGGGCGTGCCACCCGTCAACGCCTACTGGACTGCACCCTGGAGCTGCTGGCCAGCACCTCCTACCGTGACGTGAAGGTGGTGGACATCGCCCGGGAGGCCGGCACCTCGCCGGCGACGTTCTACCAGTACTTCCCCGACGTCGAGGCCGCCGTGCTGGTGCTGGCCGAGGACATGGCCCGCGCCGGTCAGGCCCTGGCCGAAGGGGTGCGGGTCGGGCCGTGGCGGGGCCGGGCCGGTGTGGCCACCGCCACCGCGCTGGTGGACGGGTTCCTGGGGTTCTGGGACGAGCACCGGCCCGTGCTGCGGGTGGTGGAGCTGGCCAGCCTGGAGGGCGACCAGCGGTTCCGCCGCATCCGCACCTCGATGCTCAACGAGCTGACCCGGGCGTTGGCCGAGCAGGTGGCTACCTTCGCCCGCGACGCCCGCCATCCCGCCCACGGTGACGACCCCATGGCCACCGCGGGGGTGCTGGTGGCCATGTTGGCCCAGGTGGCCGCGCACCGTTCGGGCTTCCAGGCCTGGGGGATCGCCACCCCGTCGTTGCGCCACACCATGGTGGACATCGTCTTCTGGACGGTCACCGCCCAGAAGCCACCCGCACCCCGCTGAGCTCGGACCAAGAGACCACCGCCGGGTCTGACAGCCGTCCGACACGGTCGGGTCGAGTGGCTACCACTGCCGTAGGCTGCTCGGTATGCGGATCGGAGTTCCCCGGGAGCGAGCTCCGCTCGAGCGTCGTGTGGCCCTCACCCCGAAGTCGGTTGCCGCTCTCGTCGACCAGGGACTGGAGGTCGTCGTCGAGTCCGGGGCGGGGGCACGTGCCGGCTTTCCTGATGTCGCCTACCTCACCGCCGGTGCGGCGGTGGACAGGGACAGCACCGCAGATGCCCAGATCGTGGCGCTCGTCGGTCCTCCCGAGGTGTCCCAGGTCGAGTCCTTCGGAGAGGGGACCGTCGTGGTGGGGTTCCTGGCCCCGTTCACCCATCGGGACCTGGTGGCCGCATACCAGCGTCGTCGTGTGGTTGCGCTGGCCTTCGAGGCGTTGCCGCGCACCACGCTGGCCCAGGGGATGGACGCTCTCTCGTCGCAGGCAACCGCGGCCGGCTACGGCGCTGCGCTGCTGGCTGCCGGTCGCTGCCCCAAGTTCTTCCCGATGCTGACCACCGCCGCCGGGACGGTCCCCCCGGCGAAGGTCCTCGTCATCGGTGCGGGCGTCGCCGGGCTCCAGGCCATCGCAACCTGCCGCCGTCTCGGAGCGGTCGTCTCTGCCTACGACGTGCGCCCGGAGGTACGCGAGCAGGTCGAGTCCGTGGGCGCACGCTTCGTGGCGGCACCCGTCGAAGCCGAGGTGGCAACTGTCGAGGGCTACGCCCGCGAGCTGGGTGACGATGCGCAGAGACGCCAACGCGAAGCCCTGGCACCCCACGTCGAGGGCTCCGACGTGGTGATCACCACCGCGGCGGTTCCGGGCCACGCGGCCCCGCTCCTGATCGACACCCACACCGTCGAGAGGATGGCACCGGGATCGGTTGTGATCGACCTGGCGGTCGTGGCCGGAGGGAACTGCGAGCTCTCCCGAGCCGACGAGGAAGTCGACCACGAAGGCGTCTGGATACTCGGGCCCACCGACCTCCCGAGCAGCATCGCGCGTGATGCCAGCGAGATGTACGCCCGCAACGTGACGGCTTTCCTGGGTCTGGTGGTCAAGGACGAGGCGATCGAGATCGATCTCCAGAACCCGATCACCGCCGGAGCCTGTGTGGTCCAGGGTGAGGAGATAAGGCACCCCGCTTCTCGCAAGTTGGTCGAACGGGAGGGCCGTTCGTGAGCGATCAGCTCGTGGTGGGCCTCACCGTGTTCGTTCTGGCGTCCTTCGTCGGTCTCGAGGTCATCTCCAAGGTGCCTCCGGTGCTCCACACGCCTCTCATGTCGGGGGCCAATGCCATCTCGGGGATCACCGTCGTCGGGGCTGTCGCCGCTGCCGGTGCCGGGGCGGGCGATGCCGCCACCGTGCTCGGCCTGATGGCAGTCATCACCGCGACCGTCAACGTCGTCGGGGGCTTCATGGTCACCGACCGCATGCTGGGCATGTTCCGGCGCAGGAAGGCGCCCCCCGACGACTCGGACAGCCGAGAAGCGGGCGAATCGGGTCGATCGGGCTCGCGGTGATCGACCTCGTCTACCTGGTGGCCGCGGCCGCGTTCATCCTGGGCCTGAAGCGCCTGTCGTCTCCGAGGACTGCCCGTTCGGGGAACCTGCTGGCATCGGTGGGGATGCTCATCGCCGTGGTTGCCACGGTCGTCGATCAGGAGATCGTCGAGTGGTGGGCGGTCTTGGGTGGTCTGCTGGTCGGTTCGGTTCTCGGGGCACTGGTGGCGCGTTGGGTTGCCATGACCTCGATGCCCGAGTTGGTCGCGGCCCTGAACGGCTCGGGTGGGGCGTCCTCGGCCCTGGTCGCCGCTTCGACGCTGGTGGCAGGCGGAGGTGTCGACCTTCCTACCGAGACGAGCGTCACCACCTACCTCTCCCTGACCATCGGATCGCTCACCCTGACGGGGAGCTTCGTCGCCTTCGGGAAGCTCCAGGGCGTGCTTCCCGGCCGACCCATCAGGTCACTCGTCGTGCAGGCCGTGAGCATCGTGTGCGTGGCCGCGCTGGTGGCCTCGGCGGTGTGGGCGGTGGCCAGCGACGAGCAGGGCGCCTACTGGCTGGCGGCGGCTGCGGCCCTGGTGCTCGGAGTTCTCTTCGTGCTCCCCATCGGTGGGGCTGACATGCCCGTCGTGATCTCGATGTTGAACTCGTTCTCGGGGCTGGCCGCCGCAGCGACCGGATTCGTCATCGACAACTCGGCGCTGATCGTCGCCGGCGCTCTGGTCGGATCTGCGGGGCTCATCCTCACGTTGCTCATGTGCGAGGCGATGAACCGGCCCCTTGTCAACGTGCTGTTCGGTGGCTTCGGAACCGGTGACGGGGACGGGTCGACCGGTGACATCGGCGGCCAACCGGTCAACCGGGCGACGGCGGACGATGTGGCGATCGCGCTCGGCTACGCCAACTCCGTCATCGTGGTTCCCGGCTACGGGCTTGCGGTCGCCCAGGCCCAGCACGCTCTCCGCCAGCTCGCGACGGCCCTCGAATCCCGGGGTGTCACCGTTCACTACGCCATCCACCCTGTCGCCGGCCGCATGCCCGGGCACATGAACGTGCTGCTGGCCGAGGCCGAGGTGCCCTACGACCAGCTTCTCGAGCTCGAGGAGGCCAATGCCCGCCTGCCCAGCACCGACGCGGTGCTGGTGGTCGGGGCGAACGATGTCGTCAACCCGTCGGCGCGGGAGGATCCCGCCAGCGTCATCTACGGGATGCCGATCCTCGACGTCGACCGTGCGAGCACCGTGATCGTGGTGAAGCGGAGCCTGTCGCCGGGTTTCGCGGGCATCGACAACCCGCTGTTCTACCTGGACAACGCCCTCATGTACTTCGCCGACGCGCGCGAAGCGCTCGAGCGCTCGAAGTCGGCCCTGGAGAGCATCTGAGCGGGTCCCGGCGTTCGGCGGGCCGAGCAAGAACGAGGCGTGCCGAACCGGGCCGAGACTCTCAGCTCAGCTCAGATGATGCGGCTCTGGTGGCCCGCCCAGTACTCGTCCTTGAGCAGGCGCTTGTAGAGCTTCCCGGTGGGGTGGCGGGGCAGCTCGCCGCGGAAGTCGATCGAGCGGGGGCACTTCACGTCGGCCAGGTGCTCGCGGCAGTAGGCGATCAGCTCCCGCTCCAGCTCGGGGGAAGCCTCGGCGCCGGCCGCCAACTGGACCACCGCCTTCACCTCCTCTCCGAAGTCCTCGTTGGGCACACCGATCACCGCCACGTCGGCCACCGCCGGATGCAGGGCCAGAACGTTCTCGGCCTCCTGGGGGTACACGTTCACCCCGCCGGTGATGATCATGTAGGCCTTGCGGTCGGTGAGGTACAAGAACCCGTCCTCGTCCAGGCGGCCCACGTCGCCCAGGGTCGTCCAACCGTTGCCCAACCGCGACGCCGCTGTCTTCTCGGGGTCGTTGTGGTACTCGAAGGAGGTCGGCGACTCGAAGTACACGGTGCCCTCCTCACCCACTGCCACCTCGTTGCCTTCCTCGTCCACGATGTGGACGATCCCCACCAGCGCCTTGCCCACCGAGCCCTTGTGGGCCATCCAGTCCTCGGAGTTGCAGTAGACGAACCCGTTGCCCTCGGTGCCCGCGTAGTACTCGTGGATGACCGGACCCCACCAGTCGATCATCTGCTCCTTCACCGCCGCCGGGCACGGTGCCGCGGCGTGCACGCACATCTGAAGGCTCGAGACGTCGTGGCGGGTGCGCACCTCCTCGGGCAGCTTCAACATGCGGATGAACATGGTGGGCACGACCTGGGAGTGGGTCACCCGGTGGGTCTCGGTGAGGCGGAGGAACTCCTCGGGGTCGAAGTGCTCCATGATCACCGCCGTGCCGCCCACCTGTTGGACGGCCATCGTGAAGCGCAGGGGCGCCGCGTGGTACTGGGGGGCGGGGGACAGGTAGACCATGTCCGGTCCGTAGCCCAACAGCAGCTGCCCCAGGGTCGTGACTGGGGTGGCGTCGGCCACCGTGGCGTCGGGGAAGGCCGGCTTGACGCCCTTGGGCCGCCCGGTCGTGCCCGACGAGTACAACATGTCCCTCCCCGCGATGCGCGCGCCGGGGTCGTCGGAGCCGTCACGGCCACCCAACGGCTCGGCCGGGTAGGCGGCGATGGCGTCCTCGTAGCGGTCGTAGCCCTCGATGGCCCGCTCCACCATCAGGCGGACCCGCACTTCGGGCATCCGGTCCACCAGCGCAGCGGCCACCTCGGCCTTGTAGGGAGAGGTGATGAAGACCTTGGCGCCGCAGTCGTTGACGATGTACTCGGTCTCCTCCTCGGTGAGCCGCGAGGAGATGGCCGTGTAGTACAGGCCCGCGTAGGTGGCCCCCCAGGCGATCGCCAGGAACCGGGCGTGGTTCTCCAGGCAGAAGGCCACGTGGTCGCCCACCTCCAGGCCCGCGGCCCGGAACAGCTGGGCCAGCCGGTTGGCCTCGTCGTCGAGCTGGCCGTAGGTCACGGCCTCACCGCTGGTGGCCATCACGTAGGCGATCTTGTCGGGGTCGGTGGCGGCATGGGTTCCCGGGTACATGGCCTGCCACCCTATTCGGTGGCCACCCCCGCCACCGGGGCCGGCAGCCGTGCGGTCGGCAGCCATGCGGTCGGCAGCCGTGCGGTCGGCAGCCATGGGGGTGCGAACCGCTGGCTAGGGTTGCCCGCCATGGACGTGGGAGACCGGACCTACTCGGCGGACATCACCTGGACCACACACGGGGTGCCCCACATCGTGGCCGCCGACCTGTCGTCGCTGGCCTTCGGCCAAGGGTGGGCGTGTGCGGCCGACCACCTGGCCACCATCGCCGACCAGATCGTCAAGGTACGCAGCGAGCGCGCCCGCTTCTTCGGCCCCGGCCCCGCCGGCCTGCACCTGAACACCGACTTCGGCTACCGGGCGCTGGGGGTGGCGGCCCGGGGCGCGGCCCAACCCGGCCGCCAACCCGACGAGCTGGTGCAGGCCGTCACCGGCTACGCCGCCGGTCTCAACGCCTGGCTGGCCGAACACGGACGCGACGCCCTGCCCGTCTGGTGCCGCGACGCCCCCTGGGTGCGGCCGGTCAGCACCGAAGACCTCTTCACCCTCTACGCCGACCTGGCCATCATCGCCTCGGGCCGCAACCTGGCCGCCTACATAGGCGCCGCCCAACCGCCCGCCGTCGCCCAACCTCCCGGCGCCGCCGCCGGGCCCGGTGGTCCCCTCGCCGGCGGGCTCGGCTCCAACGGCTGGGCCCTGGGTCGGGATGCCACGGCCACCGGGCGGGGCATGGTGGTCGCCAACCCGCACTTCCCCTGGCACGGCGAAGCCCGCTTCTGGGAGTGCCACCTGGTCATCCCCGGCTCGCTCGACGTGTACGGGGCGTCCCTCATCGGCACGCCTGGAGTCCAGATCGGCCTGAACCGCCACGTGGCGTGGACCCACACGTTCTCCCGGGGCAACCGCTTCGTCGTGTACAAGCTGACCCTGGAGCCCTCCGAGCCCACCGCCTACCGCCACGGCGACGACGTGTGGGCCATGGCGCCGGCCTCCCACACCGTGGAGGTGCTGGGCGAGGGCGGAGCCCTGACGCCCGTGACCCGCACCCTGTGGGCCACCCACCACGGCCCCATGGTCGACCTGCCCTTCCTGGGCTGGACCACCGACTACGCCTTCGCCTACCGCGACGCCAACCTGGAGAACGACCGGTTCCTGCCCCTGGTCCTCGACCTCGACCGGGCCACCAGCGTGCACGACCTGCGCGCCGCCCTGGCCCGCCACGGCGGTCTGCCCTGGGTCAACACCATGGCCGCCGACGACGCCGGTGACTGCCTCTATGTCGACTCCAGCCCCACCCCCCATGTGGCCCGCGAGACCCAGGAGGCCTTCGTCGCCGCCATCGACAGCGACCCCATCGCCAACCTCCTCTACGCCAACCGGGTGGCGCTGCTCGACGGGTCGGACCCGGCCCACGACTGGCTCGATCACCCCGAAGCGCCCGAACCCGGCCTCGTCCCCTTCGAGGACCTCCCCCAGGTGCTACGCACCGACCACACCTTCAACGCCAACGACCCCTACTGGCTGCCCCACGCCAACGACCAACTCCCCGAACACTCGCCCTTCCACGGCCTGTACCGCCGGCCCGTCAGCCCCCGCACCCGCATGAACGCCCTGCTGCTGTCGGGTGCGGGCCCGGTGGGACCCAGTGGGGAGAGCGGACGATTCACCCCCGACGACCTCGAAGCCGCCGTGCTGGGCAACCACTCGCTGCTGGCCGAGATGCTCGGCGATCAGGTGGTGGTCCGGCTGCGGGCCGCAGGACAGATCACCTTCGAGGGCCGCGACGTCGACCTGGCCGCCGCCGCGGAGGTGCTGGCCGGCTGGGACCGCCGCTTCGAGTTGGACTCGGTGGGGGCGGTGTTGTGGCGCGAACTGCTGTGCGGGTTCACCGACGACGCTCTGCGTGACGCCGGTCCGCTGTGGGCCGAGCCCTTCGACCCTGAGGCCCCGGTGGCCACGCCCCACTCCCTGACCCCCGCCCCTGCGGAGGGTCCGGACCCGGTGGTCGAGGCCGCCGCCCGGGCCCTGGTGGCCCTCGAACAGGCCGGCATCGCCCCCGACGCGCCACTGGGTGCGGTGCAGTACGTCGAGCGGGGCGGGCGACGCATCCCGTTGCACGGCGCCAACGAGGTCGAGGGGATCGCCAACGTCGTGGCCCCCATCGGTGCCCTGGAGCGCTCGGACCTCGAACCCCTGCCCGAACCACCGCCGCCCCTTCCCGGTCGCACCGAACGTTCGGGTCTGCGGGTGGGCGGATACCCCATCATCTACGGCACCAGCTTTGTGATGGTGGCCTGGTTCGACGACGACGGCGCCCACGCGCGTGGCCTGCTGGCCTACGGGCAGTCCGGTGACCCCGACTCGGTCCACCACGCCGACCAGACCGAGGCCTTCAGCGCAAAGGCGCTGCGCCCGTTCCTGCTCGACGACGACGCCATCGCCGCCGACGCCGTCCGCCGACGCACCGTGACCGGTTGAGAGGAGCCCTCCGTGAGCACCACCCCGGCCGACCTGCCCCTGCGCGGCACGATGCTCGACGGCAAGGTGGCCCTCGTCTCGGGCATCGGTCCCGGCATGGGCCGCGACATCAGCCTGGCGCTGGCCGCTCAGGGTGCCGACCTGGCCCTCGGCGCCCGGCGCGAGGACAACCTGCGTCCGGTGGCCTCCGAGGTCGAGGCGCTGGGACGGCGTGCGGTGTGGGCGCCCACCGACATCTGCGACCGTGACCGCTGCCAGGCTCTGGTGGACGCCACCATCGAGGCCTACGGGCGCCTCGACGTGCTGGTCAACAACGCCTTCCACATCGAGCTCACCGAACCTGTCGCCGGCGCCGACCTAGACGCCTGGCGCCGCACCATCGAGACCAACCTTTTCGGTGCCCTCCAGCTGACCCAGGCCGCCCTGCCGCAACTGCGGGCCTCGGGCAACGGGCGGGTGGTGATGGTCAACACCATGGCCACCCAGCTCATCGAGGAGGGGTTCGGTTCCTACGCGGCGTCAAAGGCCGCGCTGGTGGCGGCCACCAAGACCCTGGCCGTCGAGGAGGGACGGCACGGCATCCGGGCCAACTGCATCCACCCGGGTCACATCTGGGGGCCGTCGGTGAAGTGGTGGTTCGAGCACCTGGCCTCCGAGCGCGGGGTGAGCCCCCAGGAGGTGTACGAGGAGGTGGTCGCCGACTATCCCCTCGGCTACCTGGCCGACTCGGCGGAGCTGGCCGGAACCGTGGTCTACCTGGCCTCGGACCTGTCCCGGCCCGTCACCGGCCAGTCCATCAACGTCTCCTGCGGCCGGTGGATGCCGTGAGTTCGTCGCGGCCGGTGCCCGCGCTGCATCCTCCGGCCCCGCCGCTCAGCGACGGTTTGGTCGCCCTGCGGCCGTGGGTCGAGGGCGACGTGGTGTCGCTGACCGAAGCCTGCGGCGACCCCGACATCCCCCGGTACACCAGCGTTCCCTCGCCCTACACCGCCGATGACGCCAGGGCATTTCTGGCGCGCTGCGCCGACCGGTGGGCCGGGGGAGTGGGTGCCGCCTTCGCCATGGTGGACGCCGCCGATCAGGACCGGGTGCTCGGGGCCATGGCCGTCGATTTGGCCGAGCACATCGGGACGGTCGGCTACTGGGTGGCTGCCGAAGCCCGAGGGCAGGGCGTGGCCCGTCGCGGGCTCGAGCTGCTGTCCACCTGGGTGCTGGGGGAGCTGGGGGTCACGTTGTTGCTGGCCGAGATCCGGGTGGGCAACGAGGCCTCGATCCGGGTGGCCGAGGCCGCCGGGTACGCCCGCACCGGCGCCATCGACCTGCCCCAGACCCCCGAGAACCCCGACATCCTCCTCTACGCCCGCCGCGCCAGCGTGGCTTGACCCGTCGTCCCGTCCGCCCTCCCGTTCTTTGACCGATACTGAGCGATAATCGCTCAGTATCGGTCAAAGAACGGCGGTGGGGCAGCACAACGGCGGTGGGGCGGGGGTGGGGACGGCGGCGGGGGAACGGGACGAGACGGAGCTTTGGAGAGGAGGGATGAGCCGATGGGACCCGTGGTCGCGCTGCGCCCACCGGGGAGGCCACCCTCTGACGGGGTGGTGCAGCTCCGGCTGTGGCATCCCGACGACCTGGACCAGATGGTGGCGGGCATGGGGGACCCTGACATCGCCCGCTGGACCCTCGTGCCCGACCCCTACACCCTCGCCGACGGTGAGGCCTGGATCTCGTCGTGCTCGGACCAGTGGTTGCGCGGCGACGCCGCCCCCTTCGCGATCGTCGACGACCAGGACCCCCGCCGCGTACTGGGCACGACCGGGTTCTTTGTGCGCACGCCGGCCATCGGCCACGCCGGCTACGCCACCTTCGTCCACGCACACGGCCGGGGCGTGGCCACCCGGGCCTTGTGCCTGCTGGCCGAGTGGGCGTTCGCCGAGACGTCCCTAGCCCGCCTGGAGCTGGCCGTCATGCCCGGAAACGACGCCTCCCTGCGGGTGGCCGAACGGGCGGGCTTCCAGGTGGAGGGCCGCCTCCGCTCGATCCTGGATCAGCGAGGCGTCCGCCGCGACGGGATCATGTGCTCCCGGTTGCCCACCGACCCTTCCCCGTCGCTGCCCCCGCCCCCGTCTGCGCGCCCGACTCCTCCCGGGCGGGACTAGCTGTCGGCGCCGGGGCCGAGCCTGCCGGAGCCGCAGCTTCGGGGGGAACACCCAGCGCGGCCACCAGGGCCAGGCGGTCGTCCATCGAAGGCAGACCCCATCCTTCCCGGTAGCCGA
Source organism: uncultured Actinomycetes bacterium (assembly GCA_963719935.1). Classification (GTDB taxonomy): domain Bacteria; phylum Actinomycetota; class Acidimicrobiia; order Acidimicrobiales; family CAVRDY01; genus CAVRDY01. Next base: position 552,086 of record CAVRDY010000001.1, read on the forward strand.
ACACCTCACGGGCTGAGCGGCTCTCGATCCCGCTGTCCAACAGCTCCACGTGGTCCAAGGTGACCAGGGCCGGGTGTACGACCCCGCAGGACAGCGCCAGGCGGACGAGCTCGTGGCGCAGGCCGACGATGTAGTTGGCGCAACGGACCGACTTGGAGGCCGGGTCCAGGCCGCCGGCCAACCACTGGCTCTGGGTGGCCACTCCCGTCGGGCAGCGACCGGTGTGGCACCGCTGGGCCTGGATGCAACCCACGGCCAGCATGGCCTCGCGAGCCACGTGGACCATGTCGACGCCCATCGCCATGGCCAGCACCCCGGATTCGGGCAGACCCAACTTGCCCGAGCCGATGAACAGCACCGAGGCGTCGAGGCCTCGTTCGGCGAAGACCCGGTACACGCGGGGAAAGGCCACCTTGAAGGGCAGCGAGACGTGATCTGAGAAGGCCAGTGGGGCCGCACCCGTACCGCCCTCGCCGCCGTCCACGGTGATGTGGTCGACGCCCCGGTTGCCACCGGCCATGGCGTCGGCCAGCTCCTCCCAGAACCCCAATTGGCCCACAGCGGCCTTGATGCCCACCGGAACGCCGGTGCGGTCGGCGATCTCCTCCACGAGATCCAACAGCTCGTCCACGTCCCGGAACGCCGAGTGGAAAGGTGGGCTGGTGCAGTCCTGGCCCTCGGGGACGCCCCGGATGGCGGCGATCTCGGGAGTCACCTTGGTGGCGGGCAGCAGGCCACCCAGCCCCGGCTTGGCTCCTTGGCTGAGCTTGAGCTCGATGGCCACCACCGGGGCCGAAGCCGCCGTGTCCACGAGACGCTCCAGGTCGAGGTGGCCACCGGCGTCACGGCAGCCGAAGTAGCCGGTGCCGATCTGCCAGATGAGCGGGCCACCGTGGCGGTGGTGGTCGGAGATCCCGCCTTCGCCGGTGTTGTGCAGGCACCCGGCCAACGCCGAGCCACGGTTGAGGGCCTCGATGGCAGCGCCGCTGAGCGACCCGTAGGACATTGCGGCCACGTTCACGATCGAGGGTGGCCGGAAGGCCTGGCTGCGCCCGCGGGGCCCACCCCAGATCTTGGCGGCGGGGACCGGGGTGGTCGGGTCGTGCGCGTCGGGAGCCGACCCGGGGGAGGGGAACGTCGCATGCTTGACCATCACGTAGCCCGGCGAGTCGTCCAGGTCGTTGTCGGTGCCGAAACCGAAGTAGGTGTTCTCGCCCTTGGCGGTGGCGTAGACCCAGCGGCGTTGGTCCCGGGTGAAGGGTCGCTCGTCGTCGTTGTCGGTGACGATGTACTGGCGCAGCTCGGGCCCGATCGATTCCAGCAGGTAGCGCAGGTGGCCGACCACGGGGAAGTTCCGCAGGATGGCGTGGTGGCGCTGGGTCAGGTCGTAGCCCGCAAGGATCGCCAGGCCCGTGGCCAGTCCACCGGTTGTCACTCTGGTCCATCGGGCCATCGGGGGCCACGCTACCGTGTCGGACTCATGAGCCTGCTCGACCGTTTCCGACTCGACGGCCGCGTCGCGGTGATCACCGGTGCGGGCCGGGGGATCGGTGCGGCCTGCGCCACGACCTTTGCCGAGGCTGGTGCCGACGTGGTGCTGTCGGCCCGCACCGCCGACCAGCTCGAGGCTGTGGCTGATCAGGTGCGTGCCTGCGGGCGCCGGGCGGTGGTGGTGCCCGCCGACCTGTCCGATCTCGACCAGGTGCGCTCACTGGCCGCCCGGGCCGTGCACGAGTTGGGCCGCCTGGACATCGTCGTCAACAACGTGGGTGGCACCATGCCCCAACCGTTTCTCGACACGCCGGTGGAGGCCTTCGAGGGCGCCTTCCACTTCAACGTGGCCACGGCTTTCGCCCTCACCCAGGCCGCCACACCTCACCTCCTCGAGCACGGCGGGGCGGTGGTGAACATCTCCTCGGCCATGGGTCGTCTGGCTGACCGGGGCTATGTGGCATACGGAACGGCCAAGGCAGCGCTGGCCCACTTCACCCGCCTGGTGGCCCACGACCTGGCTCCCAAGGTTCGTGTCAACGCCATCGCGGTGGGTTCGACGGCCACCTCAGCGCTCGAGATCGTGCTCACCAACGACTCTCTGCGCGCCGAGATGGAGCAGGGCACGATGTTGGGCCGTCTGGGTGAGCCCGAGGAGATCGCACTCGGTGCCCTCTACCTGGTGTCCCCCGCCAGTGCCTGGGTGACGGGCAAGGTCATCGAGATCGACGGGGGCCTCGAAGCCCCGAACCTGAACCTGGGCCTCCCAGACCTCTAGTTGCTGGGGTGGCCCACCCGCGGTGCCGCGCACCGCTCCGACCACGGTTGCCGGGGCCGGTCAGGGGCCCTTGCCGGGGCCACCACCACCGCCGTTGCCACCACCGCCGGGGCCACCACCACCGCCGTTGCCACCACCGCCGTTGCCACCACCACCGCCGTTGCCGCCACCGCCGTTGCCACCACCGCCGGGGTTGCCGCCGGGGTTGCCACCACCGCCGGGGTTGCCGCCGGGGTTGGTCGGTGTCGGGGCCGCGGTGGGTGCGGGTGCGGGCGCCAGGGTCGGGGCCGGGCCGGGGGGAGGCACGGTCTGTGTTGGCGGTGCCGGCACACCCGGGTCCGGGGCCAGGTCAGCTGCGGTTGGACTCGGAGGGGCCTCGGTCGGGTCGGGTCGATCGGTGGACGGCGTCCGTGCCACCTGCCCGGTGTCGGCAGCCGGTTCGTCGATCTGTGGTGCGTCGCCCGCTTCGATCAGGGGCGACCGGTCGGCTTCTCCGCCTCCACCGAAAGCGAGGCGGACGGTCAACACCAAGGCCAGCAGCCCCCCGAGGGCGGCCACCAGCACCACCCCCCGGCGCCGTCGCGGTCCCGGGTCGGCCTCGCTGACCGCCGAGAGTTGGTCGTCGTTGGTTTCGGGCTGGTCGTACCAGGCAGGAGTGTCCTCGAACCACGATGCCGGTAGCGCGAGGCGGGCGGGGGAGCCCTGCGAGGAACGCCCGGTGGGGGCGCTCAGGGTGACCGGTGCGACCGGTTCCGCCACCGGTCGAGACTTTTCCGGTTCGGAGGGGGGCGCAGCCGCGGGCTGATGGTTCTGGTCGAGGGTGGCTGCGATCAGCGCGGCCAGGCCCGCGCTCGGGGTCTCGACCTCGGAACCCTCGACCTCGGAACCCTCGACCTCGGAACCCTCGACCTCGGAACCCTCGACCTCGGAACCCTCGACCTCGGAACCCTCGACCTCGGAACCCTCGACCTCGGAACCCTCGACCTCGGAACCCTCGACCTCGGAACCCTCGACCTCGGAACCCTCGACCTCTCGAGCTTCTGCATCGGTGGCCTCGATGACCGATATCGGGCTCTCGGGGGGCGGGCCGAGGTCGGGCTCGTTGCGCTCGGGGGCGGTGGTGGCCATGACGGAAGGGGGTATGGGGACAGCGGGGCGGACGGGCGGGGCCAGCCGGGCCGCGGGTGTGGTCGGCCCGCCGTCCAGGAAGGTGAGGAGCTGTGAGCCCGAGCACGCGTCGCAGAGAACCACGCCGTCGTCGACCACGGTCTGACAATGCCGGCAGTGCTGGACAGCAGGCTCTGCGTCGGCGCTCATCAGGGAGGCAATCGCCCCGGAAGCCCCAGGGGAGACCCTCGCTGGTCGGGAGCGCTGTTCGTGCGCGTCGTCAGGGCACCACGGGCGCCCTGGTTTCAGTCCCCCTGGTCGCCCGGGTCAGGCGGCTCTTCCGGGTCGTCGGGATGACCTGGGCCGGCGTGTCCGGGCGGGCCGAACCCGTGGCCTCTGCCCCGGCCGTTACCCGGCCCCCAGCCTTCGGGCCGGTCGCCGTTGACCTCGCCGTTGATCATGGCGGTGATGCCTTCGGCCACCCGGGCCTTGGCCTCTTCGGCGGTGGCGGCGTCCATGTCACCTTCGGCCACCTTCTCGTCGATGTGGGCGTTGGCCTCGGCCACCAGGGCGTCGATCACGGCCTGGGCGCTGGAACCGTTGGCCGTGGCGATCTCGGCCAGGCTCTGGCCGTCGCGCAGGGCCTCACGAACCGCGTCCACCTCGATGCCGATCGTCTCGGCGGCGGCCTCGAGGCCCCGGCCCATGAACCCGGGGTGACCGGGATGGTGCGGCCCCCCGGGACCCCATCCGCCACCGCCCCCCGGTTTGGGAGGCCGGGCCTCGATCAGCGCCTCGGCCACGGCGGTGGCCTGGCTCTGGTCGATCACGCCGTCGCTGACCAGTTGATCCAATGCCTCGGCTATCCACGGCGGGTTGTGCCGGTCGCGGGCCTCGCCGTCCGAGCTCTCGCTACCTGGGGCCTCGGATTCGGAGGCGTCGGATTCCTGGGCGTCGGCCAGCACCGGGCCGAACACGACGGCGGCGAAGCCTCCTCCCACGAGAGAAGCCGCGATCGCTCCTGCTGCCAGACGTCTGCGCATGGCACAGGTGTACCAGAAATCCCTCTTCCCGTCACCGTCGCCATCATGAGAATTCGGTGAGAACTCCACCGGCATCCGTGCCGGTTCCGGGCTGACCCGAGGCCCTCGGCAGTGGCTAGCGTGATCCTGCATCATGGACGATGAACCCATCGGCACGCGGCCGCGGCCCCTCACCCCCAGCGGCCGGCTGTTCGGGCGGTCGTTGTTCCCCCCGGCCACACCCGAGCAGCGGGTGGCCGCGCTCTCCTCGCTGTTCTTCGAGGGCGACCAGCGCCGCCCGTACCTGGAGCGCTTCGCGGTGCTGATCGTGCTGTCCACCTCTATCGCATCGCTGGGTCTCATGCAGGACTCGGCGGCGGTGGTGATCGGCGCCATGGTGGTCGCCCCGCTGATGAACCCCATCCTGGCCCTGGCCGCCGCTGTCGTGCACGGGTGGACGCGCCGGGCCCTCGAGGCCGCGGCCACCGTGGCGGGCGGGGTCGCGCTGGCGGTGGCGACGGGGTGGTTGTCCTCCCGGGTCGGGGGTTCGGACTCGACCCGGCCCTACCTGCCCGGCGAGCTGCTGGCCCGTACCGGTCCCGGCCTGCTGGACCTCGGGGTGGCGATCGCCGCGGGCGCCGCCGGCGGCTACGTCCTGGCCCGGCCCGAAGCCAACTCGGCCCTTCCCGGGGTGGGTATCGCGGTGGCCCTGGTTCCCCCTCTGGGTGCGGTAGGGGTCTGCCTCGAGCTGAACGAGGGCGATCTGGCCACCGGCGCCTTCCTCCTGTTCACCACCAACCTCGCCTCCATCGTGCTGGCCGCGGCACTGGTGTTCATCGGAGTGGGAATGGTGTCGCCCGACGTGCGCCGGCTCGCCACGCCCAAGATCCGCCGGGGACTGGCCCTCTCGGCCGGCGTGGTGGTGGTGGTGGCGATTCCCTTGACCCGCCACACCTGGGGCGAGCTGCGAGACGACCGCCTGGTGCGCGCCACCGTTGATGGTGTGGCTGCCTGGGATCCCGAGGTGAAGCTGGTGGAGCTGCACGCCGACGACACCCCGTCGGGCGCGATGGTCGAGGTGAGGGTGTCGGGGGTGGAACCGCCTGAGCCGGCCTGGCTACTGGCGGACGAGATATCGGCCCGGGTGGGCCGGCCCGTCGAAGTGGTCGTGGACTACCGGCCCGAGACCCGCAGCGAAGCCGGGGTCTCGGGCCCTCCCGGTGAGGGCCGGTTGGTCGTGTTCACCAACTACCTGGATCGTGACCTGGCCCGCTTCGAGTCGGTGATGGACACGTTCGCAGAGGCCAGCGGACACCAGGTCCAGGTGGTGGGCAGCGGGTCTTTCGAGGACGACCTGGCGGGCCTGGTGGCGGCCGGCGAGGCGCCCGACGTGGCTCTGGTCCCTCAGCCGGGGTTGCTGCGGCGCCTGGCCGCTGACGGCGAGCTGCGGGTCCTGCCCGCGCGCGCCCGTGACGCCACCGCCGACGTCGCCCCCGCTCTGACCGAGTTGGTGACCGTCGAGGGCGAGCCTTACGCCGCCTGGTTCCGCCTCACCGACAAGAGCCTGGTCTGGTACCGACCTTCGGTGCTCGAACCGCTGGGAGCGGTGCCCACCACCTGGTCCGAGCTGGAGGCGCTGACCGAGCGGGCCCGCCAGGAGGGCCTGGCACCGTGGTGTCTGTCCATGGCCGACGGTCTCACCACGGGTTGGGTGGGGACCGACTGGGTGGAGCAGTTCCTCGTCCTGGCCGAGGGCCCCGACGCGTACGCGGACTGGGTTGCCGGTGACATCGCCTTCACCGATCCTCGGGTCGGAGCCGCCTTCGAGGCTTTCGGCGCCATCGCCTCGGACCCCCGGCAGGTAGCCGGCGGTCCCCGCCGGGTGCTGGCCGCGCCGGTGACCCAGGCCGGCGACCCGCTGCGGGCCGATCCCCCCGGATGTCTGCTGTTGCGCCAGGGCAACGGTCTTCCCGGCGCCCCGACCGGGACTTCCGGCGTCGAGGGCGAGCTGGCGGCTTTCCCGCTACCACCTCGGGATGCCGCCGTGGGAGCCCCGGCCATCGTGGCCGGGGAGGCCGCGGTGGCACTGAGCGACGCAGATGGTGTCGACGAGTTGATGGTCTGGCTGGCTTCGGCCGAGGCGGGTGCAGTGTGGGCCGCCGACGGTGGGTTCGTGTCACCCCACGCCGACCTGGCCCCCGACGCCTACGGGGATAGGCGCGACCGGGAGGCGGACGAGCACCTACGGACGGCGCTGGCCGGGGACGGCGTGGTCTTCGACGGATCCGACCTGATGTCACCGGAGCTGGGCACCGACCGCTTCTGGGCCGGTGTCACCGACTACGTGAGGGGCGAGCCGCTGGACGAGGTGCTGGTCACCATCGCAGGCGGACCCTGAGCGCGCCGGTCCTGGCGGCTGCTGTTGACGCGGTCGCTGTCGTCACGGTCGCTGTTGGTTGGGGTGAGCGCCTTACCCGCCCGACAGGTCCAGGAGCCGGGCCTCCAGTTCGGCCACACGGGCCTCGAGGGCCTCGACACGGTCGGTGAGCCCATCAGGTCCCGGTCCGGGGCCCACTTCGGGTGGTGTCGGTTCCGGTGGTGCGGCTTGCGGGTCTGAGGGAGCGCCGAGGAGCAGGTGGCTCCAGCGGGTCTCGCGCTGGCCGGGCTGCCGACCGAGCTCGACCACCAGGGGAGGGTCGCGCCGGGCCAGTCCCGCCAGGACGGTGGAGATGGCATCATCGCCAGGTGGTCCGCCGTAGCGTTCGGTGCGCGCCGCCAGCTCGTGCACGGTGTTGGGTCCACGCAGGGCCAGCACGGCCAGCACGGCCAGGTCGTGACCGTTGAGGCCCCAGGCTTCGTCGACCACGTGGCGGTGCTTGGGGACCCGGGCTCCCGCAACGTGCACCGTTCGGGCCAGACCGGTTTGGCGGAGCTCGAGCATCACCTGGTCGACGTGGCGCTCGGTGTAGGCCACCAAGGGATCTCTGTTGTTCTTCTGGTTGCAGGCCAGGGTCAGCGCGTTGGTCGACAGCGGGTACTGGTCGGGGGTTGTGGCCGCCTTTTCCAGGAGGCACCCCAGCACCCGGACCTGTTCGGCGGAGAGCTCCATGGTCCGACGTTAGGGGCTCTGCCCATCGCATGCTCCGCCTGTCTCACACGGTCACCACAGCACTTCGAAGTCACGGTCTCCCTGAGGTGTCTCCTGGTGCACCTCGACGTGGTGTACCTGGGCCCGGGGCGGACCCTGGCGGCACCAGGCCACCAGCGCGTCTACGGCCTCGGGCTTTCCCTCGAAGGCGGCCTCCACCCGTAGGTCGGGCAGGTTGCGTACCCAGCCCACCAAGCCGTGCTGGCGGGCGTGGTCCTGGCAGGAGTCCCGGAACCACACCCCCTGCACCTTCCCGCTGACCAGCACCCGCTGGCGGACATGTCCCTCCATCGGTGGGCAATGTAGTGACCGGTGCCGCGCACCCGGGCGTCCCTCGGAAGCCGACCCTGACTTCCCTCAGGCCGCAGAGCGCGCATCCCCCTAAGCTGACGGTCCGTCAGATCCGATCCCACGGGAGGGGCCTCGATGCTGGAACCCGACACGCTCTGGGGCCTGGTGGAGGTGCGGGCCGCAGCCACCCCCGACGCCATGACCGCCGTGGACGAGCACGGGCGCACCCTCACCTTCGCCCAGCTGCGCGACCGGGCCGAGGTGGTGGCCGCCGCCCTGCACGCGCGTGGCGTGGGGCCGGGGGTGACCGTCACCTGGCAGCTGCCCACATGGTTGGAGTCCATGGTGCTGACCGCGGCGATAGCCCGCCTCGGAGCCCGCCAGAACCCGATCCTGCACATCTACCGCCAGCGCGAGGTGGGCTTCTGCGTGCGCCAGACCGGCGCCCGCCTGCTGGTGGTGCCCACGAACTTCGCCGGCTTCGACTTCGGAGCCATGGCGGCGTCGTTGGCGACGGAGACGCCCGGGGTCGAGGTGTTGCACTGCGACCGGTCACTACCCCAGGGTGACCCGGCAGCGCTGCCCCCACCCCCCACCGACGCCGACGAGATCCGCTGGTACTTCTACACCTCGGGCACCACCGCGGACCCCAAGGGGGCCCAGCACACCGACGCCACCATCGGAACCGTGGCCCGGGGCATGTGCGAGCGCCTGGCTGTCACCGAGGCCGACCGCAACGCCCTGACCTTTCCCTTCCCCCATCTGGGGGGGATCGCCTGGCTGTTCAACAGCCTGCTCACCGGCTGCGCCAACATCTGCATCGAAGCCTTCGATCCCGACGTGCTGGTCGAACTCCTGGCCCGCGAGGGGGTCACCCTTGCCGGGTCGGGCACCGTGCTGCACCAGCTCTACCTGTCGGCCCAGCGGACCACCGACCGTCCCCTGTTCCCCCACGTTCGGGGCTTCCCCGGAGGCGGTGCCCCCAAGCCCCCCCAGCTCCACCACGAGCTGGTGGCCACCTTCGGCGCGGGGATCCTGTCGGGCTACGGGCTCACCGAGGCCCCCATCTTGACCATGACCTCACCCGACGACGACGACGACGACAAGGCCAGCACCGAGGGGCGGCCGCTGCCAGCGGTGGAGCTCCGTCTGGTGACCGCCGAGGGCCGGGAGGCCGCACCCGGTGAGGAGGGCGAGATCCGGGCCAAGGCACCCCAGGTGATGAAGGGCTACGTGGACACCAGCCTCGACGCCGAAGCTTTCGACGAGGAGGGATGGTTCCGCACCGGCGACCTTGGCGTACGCAACGAGCGGGGCATGCTGTCGGTCACCGGGCGGATCAAGGACGTCATCATTCGCAAGGGCGAGAACATCTCGGCCAAGGAGGTGGAGGACCACCTCCACGCCCATCCCCTGGTCCAGGACGTGGCCGTGATCGGCCTGCCCGACGCCGAACGCGGCGAGCTCGTGTGCGCGGTGGTCCAGCCCGTGGCGGGCGGCGACCCGCTCACCCTGGCCGAGATGGTTGCGCACCTGGAGGGCCGGGGCCTGATGCGCCAGAAGTTCCCAGAACGCCTGGAGTTGGTCGAAGCGCTGCCCCGCAACCCTGCCGGCAAGATCCTCAAGCAGGATCTGCGGACTGCATACGGGCCGCCCGCAGGGTGAGGGCCCGGGCGGCCGGCCCAGGCGGCGCCACTAGCCCTCGTCGGTCAACCAGACCTGGTGCAGGGTGTGGGAGCTGTTGTGGAACGACATCATCCGCTCCTCGGAGTCGGGGATGGGCGCGTGTAACACGTTGGCCACTCCGTTCCGTGCCACCACGCCCGGCTCGAGGTGGGTGAGGAACACGTACGGGAGGTCCTCGGCCATCCGCTGGAGGACGATGTCGAACTGGGCCTTCTCGTCCTCGTCGGTGGTCGCGGCGCGGGAGGCGTCGAGTGCCGCGCTCAACTCTGTGTCGCGGTTGCGAGCGAAGTTGAGACCGATCTCACCGATGCCGGGGGCGCCGTTGTCGTGCCACCACACGGTCTCCTGGAGTGGCGTGGGAGAGTCGAACTGGCGCCAGAGGACAGCGGTGTAGTTGCCGGTCACCACGTTGGCGATGAGCGAGGCCACCTCACTGGAGCCCAGATCGACCTCGATGCCCGCGGCCAACCACTGCGCCTGGATGAGCTGGGCGGTCTCGGCCGCGGTGGCCCCGCCGGCCCCGACCTCCAGAGTGAAGCTGATCGGCCCCGTCTCGGCCTCGACCTCGTCCACCAGGGCCTGCGCGGCGGCAAGGTCGTAGTCGGGGTAGTCGGTCTCGACATACCAGGGGGAGCTGGGCCGGTAGGGCCCCTCTGCCAGCTCTCGGCGCCCTTCGCTGAGCACCTCGTTGATCGCGACCTTGTCGGTGGCCAGCACCAGGGCCCTGCGCACCCGGGGGTCGTCGAGGGGGGATTGGAGGCCGTTGAGCATCACGAAGCTCTCGGCGGTCTCGGCTCCCGGGTCCTGCCAGATCACGAAGCCGCCGTCGTCACGGAAGCCGTCGAGCTGGGAGATCTCCTCCTGGCCGGCCAGGTCGACATCTCCTGACCGCAGCGCCTGGGTGCGGGAGGTGGGGTCGGGGATCGGGCGGAACTCGATGGCATCCAGCAGGGGGTATCCCTCCTGCCAGTAGTCGGGGTTGGCAACGACCAACAGCGACCGGTCGGGTGTCCACTCCTCGAGCATGAAGGGCCCGGTGCCGATCGGGTTCTGGGCCCGGGTGGAGTTGTCGGCGTCCAGGCTCTCGGGTGCCATCACCACGCCGATCTGGGTGGTGAAGGCCTCGGGGAAGTTGACCCAGGGCCTCACCAGATCTGCACGCATCTCGAGGGGGCCGACCACGGTGGTGGACTTGATGTCCTCGAAGATGCGGCCCACCAGGGGAGAGGCCTTGTAGAAGTCCCAGTTGGCTTTGAGGACCTCGGCGGTGAGCTCCTCTCCGTTGTGGAAGGTGACGCCGGGTCGAAGGATGACCGTCCAGGAGGAGAAGTCCTCGTTGGGGGTGAAGGACTCGGCCAGGTAGGGGTGGATCTGGCCCTGGTCGTCGAAGACGGTGAGGGTGTCGAAGAAGGTGCGGGCCACGGTCAGGCCCCACGGCCCCCACTGGCTGAAGGTGGGGTCCCAGCCGTTGGTCTCCGCCGCCAGCCCGTAGACCAGGGTGCCGCCCCGGACCGGTTCACTCTCGGTGGCGGCCGGTACTGTCGCCCCGGTGGGGGAGCCCCCCTCCTCGACGGGAGGTGGGTCGTCGCTGCTCCCCCCGCAGGCAGCGGCCAGGCTGCAGACCAGGGCCAGGACGAGGAATGCTCTGGCGGGGCGGCGTGGAGTGGACACAGGTTCCTCCCGGTGCGGCGTGACGGGCAAGGGCCCGCCTGCGGCGGCGAACGCAAAGCTAACATCAGGTACCTGGAGGGTGGCGGCAAGGCCCGTCAGTTGCAATTAGGGACCTTCGGCGGGCGTGGCGTTGGCCCTCATCGGCCACGATGGAGGGACGGGAACTGTTCGACCCTCGACCACGACCATCACCACGATGCCCATCGCGACGTCGCCCATCACGACCTTCCGCCGTGCCATCCGCCGCGGTGCCATCCGCCGCGGTGCCATCCGCCGGTCCTGCCGGCCCCCGTCGACCAGGCGGGTGCCGACGGTCCTGGCATTCGTGGCGTTGACATCTGCGGTGATGTCTGTGGTCGCGGGTTGCGGTGAGGGAGATGCGAGCGAAGCGGATTCTGGTGGGTCTGGCACCGAGACGGCCGAAGGCCAGTTGAGCGGCCTCCAGCGAGATCCCCAGCCCGTCGTGGCAGACCACCACCTCCCCGAGGTGGTCGACGTCGTCACCGGGGAGACCGCCGAGTTCTCCTTCGTGGCGCCGGCGCCCGACGACCTGCTGCTGGTGTTCTTCGGCTACACGTCCTGTCCTGACATCTGCCCGACGACCCTGGCCGATGTGAAGCTGGCCCTGAGCCGTCTGGGTGACGACGCTTCCAGAGTGTCGGTGGCCATGGCGACGGTCGACCCCGAGCGCGACACCCCGGAGGTGCTCGACGGCTACGTGCGCTTCTTCGTGCCCGAGCGCTCGCACCTCCTGCGAACCGAGGACCTCGACTCGCTGCACGAGGTCGAGGCGGTGTTCGGTGCCACGTCCTCGCACATCCCCCGTCCTGACGGCGACGGGTACGACGTCGAGCACTCGGGCACCCTGTACGCGGTGGATGCCGACGGGAAGGTGGTGCTGGAATGGCCCTTCGGTTCCGTCAAGGGACCTGAGATCGCCGCCGATCTGACCGCGCTCCTGGAGGCCGTGTGATGCGCCCCGACGACCAGACACCCGACGACGGTCCAGCCTTCGACGCGCCGGACTTCGAGGGCGGGATGGCCGAGGAGGAACTGGTGGGAGGAGGGGGACTGCGCCGCAGCTCCGTCGTGGTCATGGTCGCGATCGCGGTGCTGGTGGCGGCTCTGTTGAGCCTGGTGGTGTCGGCGTCGGGCAAGGGCGACGGTGGCCAGGAGTACCTGATCGAGATCCCCGAAGGGGCGGCGGAACGCCAGGCCGCAGGCGAGGATCTCGCCCTCATCCCGGCGACCTTGGAGCTGAAGGTCGGCGACACGTTGCGCATCGTCAACCTGGACGACTCGTTCCAGACGCTGGGGCCCTACAGCATCGAACCGAACCAGACCGTGGTGCAGCGCTTCAGTCGGGTGGGTGAGATCAAGGGCGAGTGCTCGCTGCACCCCTCGGGTCAGGTGCGCATCCTGATCACCGAGTAGTGCCAGGCGCGAGAGGGGTCAGGCAGTCCTGGGTGAACTCGGCCACGTCGGCGATGAAGGCCTCGGAGGGCCGGCCGGCGGCGGCCAGGGTCTCCAAGGCCGCCTGGTCGTATCGGGCCAGGAGGCGGTCGACCAGGCACTCGGCGTCGACTTCGTCGGCCAGTCCGCTCGAGACGAGCGCGCCCGCCAGGTCGTTGCGCACCTGGGCGTTGACCGTGTCAACACTTCCACCCGGCTCTTCATCCGTGTCGTCGCTACAGCCCCCCAGCCCCGCGGCCACGAGCCACCCCGCTGTCATTACGACCCACCACCGCTTCTTTCCGTACATTCTGCTACCTCAGTTGCTCTGGCCGGATCACGAGCCCTTCGGCAGGGCCATGAGACCCGACCTGGGTGTTGCGGGAACCAGGATGCCCGCCCGGTCGACTACCCCGCATCCCCCGACGAAAGGATCTCCATGCGACTCAGCAGAACCCTGACCGCCCTTGTGGTGGTCGGCGCCCTGACCCTGGCCGGCTGTGGCGACGACGACGACACCGGAACCGACACCTCGGACACCACGGCGGACACCACGGCGGACACCACGGCAGGCACTTCGGCACCAGCCGATGACACCACCACCCCACCGGCCGCAGGTGTGGAGGTCACCGACGTGTGGTCTCGGGCCACGGCTCCCACTGCCGAGAACGGGGCGGTCTACTTCCTGGCGACGGCCGCGTCGGACGACGCGCTGCTGTCCGCTTCGGTGGACGCATCCATCGCCGGCGAGGTCCAGGTCCACGAGGTCGTTCCCGCCGACGGCATGGATGACGGCATGGGCTCGGACACGACGATGGGTGGCATGGACGAGGGCATGGACGGGGGCATGGGCTCGGACACGACGATGGGGGACTCGGACACCACCATGGGTGGCATGAACGGCGGCATGGACGATGGCATGGGCTCGGACACGACGATGGGTGGCATGGACGGGGGCATGGACGGCCACTCCGGGGGGATGGTCATGCAGGAGGTGGAGCGGGTCGAGTTGCCCGCCGGTGAGACCGTCACCTTCGAGCCTGGCGGCTACCACGTGATGCTCCTCGGCCTGGTCGCCCCCCTCGAGGTCGGTGACACCTTCGAGGTGAACCTGGTGTTCGAGAACGCCGGCGAGCAGACCGTCACCGCAGAGGTGCGCGAGTTCGAGATGTGAGCTGCGGTGCCCGGTGGGCAGGCGGTCAGTCGCTGGCCTGCTCACCGGTGCCGCCCAGAGGGGTGTCGTCGCCATCGCCACGCGTCGCGTCCATCCCGAAGCGGTCGAGCACGCTGGAGCCGCTGCACGGCTCTCCCTGGCCCGAGTTGGAGCCCAGCGCCTCGTCGAGGATCGGGCTGGCTGCCGAGAACACGCCCCAGGGGCTCTCGCAGCCCGGCACCACCCAGGCATGGCTCATCCAGCCGGCGCCGCCGTTCTGCTTGACGCCGCCCAACTCGGCGCACTCCTCCTCGGTGGTGGTGGTGTCACCGACAACCAGACCTCCCCGGACGCACAACCCCACGTGGCGGTGGTAGTGGTCGTTGTCCCCGGTGAAGCCCTCCAGAGGCTCCTCGTCGCCGGGGTGGATGATGTAGTAGCTCAGGCCGACGACGTGTGCGTCGGGACCGTTGCCGTCGTAGAGGATCATCTCGGGGCGGTCCACCTCGAAGCTGCCGTCGACGTAGGCGAAGTTCATGTAGTGGGCGGCGATGCCCGGAACGTAGGGCGTCACCATCACCCAACCGCCAGTGATCGCGTCGGCCGCGGTGGGATGGTCGAGGGCCACCTGTTGGGCGGTGGCCAGCTCGGCTTCGAGCTCGGCGCACTGGGCGGGATCGAGCAGTGCGGTCCAGGGCTGGGGGCCCATGTGGCCGCCGTGGCCGCCGTTGTCGTCGGGAGCGGCGGTGTCACGCTCGGCGTGGAGCGATCCCAGCCAGGCGTCGTACTGGTCGTCCTCGAGTTCGGAGAGAAGCACCACCAGACCGGCGGCGCCCAGCTCGCCCTCGGAGGCGGCGAACTCGGCCAGGCGTGCGGCGGTGTCGTCGTCGATACCCGGTATGGCGGTCGAAGATCCCGTTGTTCCCGTGGCCGCGAGCTGGTCGAGCGCGCCGAGCACATCCGCGAGCTGGCTGGCGCCTGCACCGGTGCTGGTCGTGTCGGTTCCGGTCGAATCGGAGTGGTCGTGGCCGTCGTCGCTTCCGGCTGCCTCGTAGGCGGCGTGCTCGGCGGGGGTGTGGGCGCTGTGGTCGACGGTGGCAGGGTCGTGGTCGACGGTGGCATGGTCGTGGTCGACGGTGGCATGGTCGTGGCCACCGGTGCCGAAGCGGGTCTCGACGCCGGCGACCTGGGCGTCGCGCTCATAGGAGGCGTGGTTGAGGCCGGCGTCGCAGCGGTTGGTGTCGACCAGGGCCGCCGCGGTGGCCCCCAGCACCACGTCGTTGAGGGCGACGGTGTCGATCGTGGCCACCTCGCTGACTTCGTCGGTGTCGTCGTGGTCGTGCCCGCCGAGGTCGGCGTGTTGGTTGGGCGCGGTGATGGCGACCGCGGTCAGTGCCGTCACGGCCACCAGGGGCAGGCCGGCCCAGGCCAGGGTGGTGGTGGTCTCGGGGCGGCGGGCCGGTCGCAGCAGCGCGGCGCCGGCCACGATCCCCACCTGGAAGGCGACGGTCACTCCGTCGATCAGTTCGATGGCCTCGGCCTCGCCCTGGTGGGGACCGATGGGCAGCCCGGCGGTGCGACTGAGCGCCCAGGCGGACAGGATGGCGAGGTTGCCGGCGATGCCGGCCAGGCGCGTGGCCATGCCGGGTCGGGCCACGATGGCCACGGCCCAGCCGAGCTGGAACCATCCGGCGAGCGCGAAGCCCAGGGCCAGCACGTCGCTGTCGGCGTGGGCGGGGGCCATGGCCAGGTGGACGGAGCCGGCCCCGGCCGACAGTGCGGCCAGGGCCACCCGGGCGGTCAGGGGCGGGGCCGGCACGGGGTCGGCGCTGGGTTCGAGCACGAGCTCGCTCTGGGTCATCGGTTCCCCCATGTGGTGCGGTGCAGGTGGTGGGCCGGTTTCCCCGCCGACCCACCGGTGTGCCGTCCCCGTCCGCGACGGGTATGACGCCAGTCACACTACCGGGAGATCCGTATCGTTCCTCTATGGGAGCCCCGCCGCGACGCTTCGGGCCGTGACGGGTGCCGCCTACCCGGCGGCGGGCTTGGTCGCCCGCACGAACGCGCTGGTGCCGGCGCCGTCGAGGTCGGCCAGGAGGGCGTCCACGTCGGCGCCTGCGGGCAGGGAGGCCACGATGTCGTCGCCCATGCGGGTCAGGTCCTCGGCACTGAACACCTGGGTCGACTTGCGACGCCGACATCGACGAAGCCCGCCGGCTTCGAGCTTGGCCGTGTACTCGCGGTCGATCAGAGCGCTCCGGCGACACAGCCGGTCCAGGCGGCCATCAGGGGCTGGACCTCCGCGGGCAGCGCCCGGCGTGAGCACGATGTCGGACACGGCGAGGCGCCCGCCGGGGCGCAGCACCCGGAAGGCCTCGGCCAGCACGGCGTCCTTGTCGCCGGAGAGGTTGATGACGCAGTTGGAGATGATCACGTCGACGGAGTCGTCGGGCAGGGGGATCGACTCGATGGTGCCTTCGAGGAACTCGACGTTGTCGACCCCGGCCTGGGCCGGCGTTCTCCCGGGCGAGCTCGAGCATCTCGGGGGTCATGTCGAGCCCGTAGGCGTGGCCGGTCGGGCCCGACCCGCCGGGCCGAGAGCAGGACGTCGATCCCGCCCCCTGAGCCCAGGTCGAGCACGACCTCGCCGCTCGTGGAGCTCGGCCAGGGCGGTGGGGTTGCCGCAACCCAGCGAGGCGGCCAGTGCCGGTTCGGGCAGGTCGGCGCTGTCGTCGCTGTCGTAGAGGCCCCGCCCGATCAGGTCGGGCACCTCGCTGGTGGAAGGACCGCTCGTGGAAGGTCCGGGGGTGGATGGTCCACAGCCACACCCGCTGGCTTCGCCGGGGCTCGGGACGGCTGCCGAGACGGAGCTCGGGGCTGACACAGGCGTCGTCGGACCGCAGCACCCGGCCGGAGCGGTGGCCTCTCGGGCGGCCACCGCGGCCCGGGCGTAGCGCTCGCGCACGGCCTCACGCAGCGCGTCGGGGTCCTCGGTGAGCGTGGCGGCGTTCTCCGCGGTGGTCGGGTCGGTGGTCGGGTCGGTGGTCGGGTCGGTGGTCATGGGGTACTCCTTTGGTGGGAACTCGGCTCTGGGATCGGGGAGTGGCTGGGTGGTGGATCGGGGGGTTGGTGGGCGGGTGACAGCTCGCCTCAGCGGCACAGCAGGCGGCAGACCGCGGTGGTGAAGAAGGAGGACAGGTCCTCGAGGGTGCCGGGCTCGACCCAGCACTCGGTGCTCTGTCCGACCTTCTCGACCCGCAGCAGTCCGGCCCGACGCAGCTCGCGCACGTGGTGGGAGAGCGTGGAGGGGGCGATGCCGAGACCCTCGCCCAGGTCGCCCACCCGGAGCCGCTCGGGTGGACCTTCCGAGCAGCAGGAGGCCAGGCGGGCGAAGATCTGGATGCGGTGGGGGTGGGCCAGGGCTTTGAGGATCTCGGCCAGGTGCTCGGCGTCGGGTGGCCCGTCCAGCAGCCGGCCGGTCTCTGTTGTCGACTCTGTTGTCGACTCTGTTGTCGACTCTGTTGTCGACTCTGTTGTCGACTCCGTTGTCGACTCCGTGGCCACCGGGGGATCTAATCGAAAGTTCGACATATATCGAACTATAGGTGAATAGTGGAAGGAGTCAACCCTGGCAGAGGGATCCTGCAATGACTCCTGTCACTTGAGGTTGTCAATCTGACGGTAGTTGTTAAGTTGAGGGTCGGTGGCCAAAGGCGACGAGACACGCACCCGGATCCTGGACGCGGCCGTGGAGGCCGCGGCCATACACGGAATCACACGGCTCTCAGTGGGTGAGGTCGCCCGCCGCGCCAGGCTCTCGCGCCCCACGCTCTACAAGCACTTCGCCTCCAAGGACGCGCTCGTGGCTGCCGCGGTCCAGCGCGAAGCCCAGCGTTTCGTCGACGCCGTCGGGTTTGCCGCGTCCGAACCCGATCCCCGTGCCGGCCTGGAGGCGGGCATCCTGGCCGCCCTGCGCCTGGCCCGCGACCACCCCCTGCTGGACCGCATCGTGCGTACCGAACCACAGGCGCTGCTGCCCGTGCTCACCGCCGACGGCGGGCCGGTCATGTTGCTGGCACGCCACACCGTGGAGGCGCTGCTGGCCGAGCGGCTGCCCACTCTCGAGGTGCTGGCGCGCCGCCGTCTGGCCGACGTGCTCACCCGGCTCCTCGTCTCCTACGCCATCAGCGCGCCCGACGATCCTCCCGAGGTCGTCGCCGCGACCCTGGCGACCTTCCTCGTGGAAGGCGCTGTCCCCCGCACCGACGCTGTTCCCCAGGAGGCTGCCCGATGACCTCGACCCGCACCGCGACCCCGACCGCGACCCCGACCGAAGCACCGCCTACACCGCCGATCGCAACACCGGCCACGACCCCTGGCGGCCCAGCCGCGTCGGCCGGCACGGGCCGGGTACTGGCGCGACCGCAAGAAGCCGCTGTGGCTGCTGGGTCTGGCCGTGCCCCTGCTGCCCTTCGGGGCTGCCTCGGCGGTGGAGTCCACCGGCTGGGGCCTGTTCTGGTGGCTGGGACCGCTGTGGGTCTTCGTGGTCATCCCGCTGGTCGACGCCCTCCTCCCCGAGGACCGCTCCAACCCGCCCGAGTGGGCCGTGCCCGCCCTCGAAGCCGACCGCTACTACCGGTGGTGCACCTACCTGTTCCTGCCCATCCAGCTCGCCGGCTTCGTCTACGGCGCCTGGTTGTGGTCCACCCTGGATCTGGGACTCCTCGACCGGTTGGGCCTGGCGTTGACCGTGGGCACCGTGTCGGGCATCGGCATCGCCAACGCCCACGAGCTGGGCCACAAGAAGGAGGCGGTCGAGCGGTGGCTGTCCAAGGTCGTGCTGGCCCAGAGCGGCTACGGCCACTTCTACGTCGAGCACAACCGGGGCCACCACACCGGGTGGCCACCCCGGAGGACCCGGCCAGCTCCCGCCTGGGTGAGTGCTTCTGGGCGTTCCTGCCCCGCACCGTGGTCGGCAGCCTGCGCTCGGGGTGGGAGCTGGAGTCGGCCCGGTTGCGCAACCAGGGCCGCGCTGTGTGGTCGCTGGCGCAACGACGTGCTCAACGCCTGGGCGATGACGGTGGTGCTGTTCGCGGCGCTGATCGCGTGGCCTTCGGTCCCGGCAGTGGTGCCGTTCCTGGTGATCCAGGCCGTGTTCGGGTTCTCGCTGCTGGAGGTCGTCAACTACGTGGAGCACTACGGCCTGCTGCGCCAGCGCACCGACACCGGGCGCTACGAGCGCTGCCGGCCCGACCCACTCGCTGGAACAGCAACCACGTCGCCTCCAACGTGTTCCTCTACCACCTGGAGCGTCACTCCGATCACCACGCCCACCCGACCCGCCGCTACCAGTCGCTGCGGCACTTCGACGACTCGCCCCAGCTGCCCAACGGCTACGGGCTCATGATCGGCCTCGCCTACCTGCCGCCGGTGTGGCGGCGGGTGATGGACCACCGCGTGGTGGCGCACTACGACGGTGAGGTCACCCGGGCCAACATCCACCCGCCGGTCCGGGCCCGTGTGCTGGGGGCATGGAGCCGCCCCAGCTGAGCGCTTCCGGGAGGTGCGTGCGGCCGTGGAGGCGGCCCGGAGACTGCACCGTGAGGTCATCACGCCGGCGGTGGTGCTGGGCGAGCTCTATCGGGGTCCAGGGCACAACCAGGTCGTCGATGCGTGCCTGAGCCGGGACAGCTTCATCGATGTGCGGGACACCGACCGCGAGTTCGCCCGGCTACGTGGGCGGCGTCCTCGGTGCCGCCCGCACGGGATCGGACGATCCGGCCGATGCTCATGTGGTGGCCGCCGCGGTCGAGGCTGGTGGTGGACTCGTCGTCACCGTCGACCGGGATGACCTCGACCGGGATGACCTCGACCGCCTCTCGGCCCCCTACCCGAACGTCCAGATCGCGGCGATCTGACCATGGTCTGGCCTGCGGGTCGGGCGGTTCCCCGGCGCGGCGCCGGAGCCACCACGCGCGACGTGGCCGGCACGGGCGTCAATAGTCGAAATCCACCGTGAAGCGGTGGTGCAGGACCAGATCATCCAGCTCGTCCGTGCAGGTGTGCAGTTCTCGGGTGTGGGAGGCGAGCCCCTCGATGGACCAGAAGGCGACGTCGGCAGACGTCGCCGGGGTCGTCCGGCTGCGGTAGACGATGCCATCGAGGTCGGGCCACCAAGCCCGGGCGGCATCGGCGAGCCGGTGGCATGCCTGCCAGACGGAGTCTTGGTGATGACCAGCAGGGATGAGCAGGCCGCTGTCGAGGTAGCGCTCACGGGCCGCGCCCTGGAACGAGAGCCCGGCACAGGCGCCGGCGGAGCCCAGCGGGCCGCTCCACCGCCTCCGCGATGCTCTTTCCGCCGAGCTCATCGCGTCGAAGGCGCATGATCCGATCCATCGCGATCACATCGGAGGTGAAGCGGTGGAGCGCGGTCAGGATCTCCGGGAGGTCGGGACGGGGCTCACCGTCGCGGAACTGCCACGCCGGGAACCAGGTCGCATTGCCGATCTGGCGACCGATCAGCTTGCCGCGACTGCGCAGACGGTGCACGGCCTGCGGTGTCCCGAGGCCGAGGAGACGTTGAACGTCGGACGTGGGGAGGCAGGCTTGGATGAACCGTTGGCGAGCGTCATCACGTCGTGGGCGGTTCAGCGCAATGGCTGCGCTGTGGGAATAGGACCCAGCAGTGGAGGTGGGAGCCTCGACCAGCTCGAGGAGCGCACCGGCGAACCGCGGATCTCTCGTGGCACGGCGTTCTGCTGGCGCGATCGTCTCGGCGGGTGTGGTCGAGGTCACGGCGGCACCGTGGCGGTCAATCGAAACAATCGCAACAGGACTGGGCACTCCTGCGCTTCCGGTCACCGAGGGGCAGAGGGGGTCACGGCCAGGTGGCCGCGCCCGAGCCGCTGCCCGCGCGGAACCGGTGCCGGGTGTCCCCGGGCGTGCGGGTCCGGGCGGTCAGCCGGTCAGGGTGGGTGCGGTTCGCACGGGTGTGGCCGGAGGGGGTTGGGGTAGCGGGGTGGTCGGCGGCGTGCTGGTGGTCGTCGTGGTTGTGGTTGTGGTGGTGGTCGTGGGGGTCGAGGAAGGGTGAAGGACGCCGTAGAGCATGAAGGTGGCGGAGACGAAGGTGGCCCGTTCGATCGAGTCGGGGTCGAGGCTGATGCCGTCCTCGGCGATCTCCAACAGGGTGGTGCACACGCCCCACAGCACGTGGGGTCCTGAGCTGCCGCCCTTCGTGTCGGGGTCGAGGGTTCCGGACCAGGCCGTGCCCGAGCTCAGCGGGAAGTAGTAGCTGGGATCCCCTGCCTCGTAGACGATCTTGCCGTCCTCGACGTTGGTGAATCCCGGGGGGGCTGGCGGGAAGTGCCCGTTGTCCCTCTTGAACTCGACGAACACGCCCGGTGGGGTGTCGGTCGGCCCGCCACCGGTTCCAGGGCAGCCTTCTCCGGAGGCGTCGACAGGTTTGCCGTCGATGGTGTAGTAGTGCTCGTCGAGCTCGCCGGTGAAGTGGGGTTCGTCGGGCCGGCCCGACGATGCGGGGGTGGCGAGGGCGAAGACCCCGACCAGGACTCCGGCCAGGGCCACCATGGTGGCACCGGTGTGCCGGCGGTGGTGGAGGTGGTGTGATCGGGTCATTGCTCCTCCGGGCAGGGATCGTCGGTGTCGTTGAAGGTGGCGGCTGATCGGGCGCGGTGGAGGAGTGCTGTGGCTGGGTCCGGGCGGTCAGCCGTTCAGGGTGGGTGCGGTTCGCACGGGTATGGCCGGCGGGGGTTGGTGTAGCGGGGTGGTCGGCGGCGTGCTGGTGGTCGTCGTCGTGGTTGTGGTGGTTGTGGTGGTTGTGGTGGTCGTGGTGCTCGAGGAGTCATGGGCAACGCCGCCAAGCCTGAAGGTGGCGGAGACGAAGGTGGCCCGTTCGATCGAGTCGGGGTCGAGGCTGATACCGTCCTCGGCGATCTCCAACAGGGTGGTGCACACGCCCCACAGCACGTGGGGTCCTGAGCTGCCGCCCATCCCGTCGGGGTCGAGGGTTCCGGACCAGGCCGTGCCCGAGCTCAGCGGGAAGTAGACGTTCTGGGCGCCGGGGTGGCTGGGTTCGCCCTCTTCGTAGATGATCTTGCCGTCCACGACGTAGGGGATGCCCGGGAGAGCGGTCGAGGAGGTGCCCTTGGTGATGTCGACGAACACGCCCGGTGGGGTGTCGGTCGGCCCGCCACCGGTTTCAGGGCAGCCTTCTCCGGAACCGTCGACAGGTTTGCCGTCGATGGTCACGTAGTACTCGTCGAGCTCGCCGGTGAAGTGGGGCTCGTCGGGCCGGCCCGACGAAGCGGGAGTGGCGAGGGCGAAGACCCCGACCAGGACTCCGGCCAGGGCCGCCATGGTGGCACCGGTGTGCCGGCGGAGGCACCGGTGATGGTGGAGGTGATGGTGGAGGTGGTGTGGTCGGGTCATTGCTCCTCCGGGCAGGGATCGTCGGTGTCGTTGAAGGTGGCGCACCAGTTGGTGAAGTTGTCGTCGTCGACCCAGGCGCCGGTCTGGTGCAGGTAGAAGGAGCGCTGGTTGGAGACCGAGGCCCCGAAGGCGTACACCCACTGCTGGGAGGACGCGGTCGGGGGGCCCAGGGCGGCCGACACCCCGCCCCGCGGCCCGTACGGTGGCGCGGTCTGGTCGAAGAGCTCCCAGTTCCCCCAGCCCGACCCGTTCTCGCGGAGCGCCCACAGGTAGAAGTCGTCCGATCCGCCGATGTCGTCGTCCTCAGCGGCCGCGAAGTAGGCGAGGTTGCCACCGGATCTGACCGTCATGCCCGCCTTGGCCCAGGCGAGCTGGTCCGGATGGGCCGACAGGGTGGACCACCCCGACCACGACCCTCCACCCGTGCGGGTGTTGTGTCGCACCGAACGGTCGTCGAAGATGGCGAACACGTCGATGACGTCGTCGGCGGTCCCGCTGCCGTTCAGGTCAACCCCGGCGGCCAGGCCACCGTAGGGACGCCTGCCGGTCGGGTTGGCGAGCTGCACCCACGAAGCAGCCGAGGTGGGAGGGTTGTCCCAGTCGGCGATGTGGAGCCACCACACGTTCTTGTCGTTGGTGCCCGAACCCATGTCCCGCATGAACAGCTCACCCCCGGAGCTGTTGACGGTCAGGTGCACGTCCCCGACGACCTTGCCCGACGGCGGGTTGATCGTGACAGCCGACGTGTCCCAGCTGAACTGGCCGCCCTCCGCGGTGGCGGTGAGGTAGCGCATCTTGCCGTCGCTGGTGGGGACGACCACGTGGATGGTCTTGTCGTCGTTGGTCGTGGCGGTTCCCTCGGTCTCGGTGATGGCCGTGGGGTTGCGCCGGAACTCCCACCCGCCCGGGTCCTGGTACCGTCCCCATTCCTCCCAGGCCTCGTCCGCCCGTCCGGCCTTCGAGGGGTCGTAGGCGGTGAAGCTCAGGCGGCCACTCGTGGTCTGGAACAGCCAGACCCGGCGCTTGCCAGTGTTGCTGTGGCCGGCCATGGTGGCCGCGGTGTCCATGGTGGGCGCGGCCCGGTCGGCCATGCCCGGAGGGGCCACCACGCCGAGGCCGGCGCGGATCTTGGACCAGCGCGAGAAGTAGCTGACCCGTCCCGGCGGGCCGCAGTCACCGCCACCGCCGGCGTAGACGCCGACCGCCACCGTCCCACCGTAGGCGGGTGGATCCCACTGGTAGACCGGCGCGCCGCTGTCGCCCGGGCCGGGGCAGTCATCCCACGGATCCCACACCTGGCGGTGACGGGCGGCGTGGGTGAGCTCGTAGTGGGCGTCGGGGAAGTCGTGGTTCCAGTTCACCGACTCCACCACCCCGCAGCTGAGGGAGTCGCTCATGCCGTTGGACTGGCACACCACCGACCCCTGGATCGGATCGCCGAAGGTGGTGATGTCCTGGCAGTCGTAGGGGGCCACGTAGATGCAGTCGAGGTCGTCGTTCCAGCTCGTGCCGATCGGGATCACCGAGGCGTCGGCCGAGGTCACCGGAGCCAGCGCGTTGGCGGTGACGGACCCCAGGACCGTGGTTCCGACCTTCCAGTCGCCGTTGCCGGTCTCACCCCACCCGTTGTCGTTGTCGTCGTTGCAGTGGCCGGCGGTGAGAGCGAGGCTCTGCGACAGGTTGTTCTCGTCGCGGACCCGGAAGGCGGCCGTGCACGTGTGGGTGAACCCCGCGTTCACCCGGTCGAGCCGTAGGGCCGCTTCGAAGGCGGGCGGGTTGCCCGGGTTCGTGCGGCTCGACGCCTGGGTGTGGGCGGGTTCACCGGGGCGCACCGCCACCGCATCGCCCAGCGGCGCGAGATCGGTCGCGGCCCCCTCGAGATCACCGGCGACTTCCACGATCACCTGGTTGCGCTCGAAGTCCAGGCCCGATCCCACGAGCCGGTACGAGGACTCCGACATGAGGGCCGGCACCTGGGCCCAGGCGGTCTCCAGCTCGGCGAGGTTGCGCTCGGCCGGCCGTGACTCCCAACGGAGCGGGGCTTGGATTCCGTTCCCCACCTCGGGTGCGGGCGGGGTACCTGCCACGCCGACCATCAGGGTGGCGGTGGCAGGATCCAGCCAGCTACCGGCGTAGTCGTCGCCGAGCTCCGCGGCCAGGGCCGGCTCGGTCGCCGAGGCTTGCACCGCGGCGCGCATGGCCGCGTCGAGCGCCTTCACCTCGTCGCCCTTCAGCAGGCTGCCCGCCCGGATCGAAGGTGACCCCCCTGGCTCGGCCGGCAGGCCCAGCACGTCGCGCAGGCCCGGGGCCGACGGCGCCGGGAGGATCTCAGCGGGCGTGAGGGTAGCTACCCACGCGTCGGTACCTCGATGTGTGTGTGTGTGTGTGTGTCGGCCTCGGCCGGGAAGGCAGCGGCGGCCATCGTCACCAGGAGCCCAGCAGTCCATAGCGGCACCTTGCGTGTGGAACCTCTCACCGGTGACCTCCCCGATCGTGGTGTGCTCGGTGGTGGCCACACGGTAGTCCAACGCGGGGCCTGCGAGCTCCGTTCGACCCGGTTGACTGGCGCAATCCGCACCCGCGGTACCTCGCGCTGGACCTCGCGCTGGACCTCGCACGTGGCCCGGGGCGCGGACGCGAGATCCTCGACGGCTGGAAGCTGCCCGAACCGGCGACCTGCCTCTGGGCCCGAGAGCCGCTATGACACTGGTTGTGATCAACTCCGCAGCCGGTCGGTGCCGCGTGCCCACGGGACCTCAGGGAACTGGCCCTTGATCGCCTCATCGAGCTGGGCTCGCGGCTTCACCGAGCACGGTGAAGTTCCAAAGCAATGCGTCTCGTCGTTGCCGATCCGAGCCGAGCGAGTCCAGGCTCACGTCGGCGGCGAGGGCCTGCGCCTGCTCGGCCGCCTCGAGCATCTCGCCGAGCAGCAGGAGGTCACGCTGCATACAGGGGTTGTGCCTCGGCCAGCACCGCTTCACGCAGTCGTTCGTGTAGCGCGTTGCGTGAAACCAGGTCCACCGTCCGCCCCAGGGCTTCGGAGAGCTCGTCGGCGAGCGCCTCGATCTCCCAGCCAAGCGTTGCTCCGGGGGCCAGCTCGTACATGACGTCGACATCGCTGTCGGGCCGGGCATCGCCCCGCGTGACCGACCCGAAGACCTCGAGGCGCGCCACGCCGTATCGGCGGCAGATCCGCCCGATGAGATCGAGGTCGACGTCGATCCCAGGAATCGTCACGGGCCAAGCCTACGACAGCACCCGGGCCTCTACCCGCTCATCGAGGTTCAGGTTCTCGAGGTGAGCCTGGCGGAGCTGCAAGCCTGCACGACTGGCCCGCGTCAGAGGTCGTAGTCGTCGAGGATGCGGTACTCGTAGCCCTGCTCGGCCAGGAAGCGTTGGCGGTTGAGCGCGAAGGCCTGCTCCACGGTCTCGGCTGCCACGATCGTGTAGAAGTGGGCCTGGGCCGCCGTCGGCCTTGGGACGCATGATGCGGCCCAGGCGCTGGGCCTCTTCCTGGCGGGAACCGAACTGGCCCGACAGCTGGATGGCCACGTTGGCGTCGGGCAGGTCGATGGAGAAGTTGGCCACCTTGGACACCACCAGCACCGGCAGCTCACCGGCCCGGAACGCACTCGAAGCGCTCGTCGCGGCGCCGTCTGCGAGGTCTGGCCGGTGAGGAGCGGCGCCCCGAACCGTTCGGCCACCGCGTCGAGCTGGTCGAGGAACTGGCCGATGACCAGCACCTGGTCGCCACGGTGGCGCTCCAGGAGGCGGTCCAGCACGTCCAGCTTGGCGGGGGCGGTGGCCGCCACCCGGTGGCGGTCGGTCGGGATCGGCCACGGCGTAGGCCATCCGCCGGTGGTCGTCGAGGTGGACGCGCACCTCGGTGCACACCGCCGGGGCGATCCAGCCCAGCGCCTCCAGCTCGCGCCACGGGACGTCGTAGCGCTTGGGGCCGATGAGGGAGAACACGTCGTCCTCCTGGCCGTCCTCGCGCACCAGGGTGGCCGTCAGCCCCAGGCGGCGGACGGCCTGGATGCGGGCGGTGGCCCGGAACACCGGGGCGGGCAGCAGGTGCACCTCGTCGTAGATGACCAGGCCCCACTGGTGCTCGTCGAACAGCGCCAGGTGCGGGTGGCGTTCGAACATGTCGGCGTCGCGGGCCACGCCCCTGCGGGCCCAGGTGAGCACCTGGTAGGTGGCGATGGTGACGGGCCGGATCTCCTTGCGCTCGCCGGAATACTCGCCGATCAGCGACTCGTCGAGGTCGGTCTTGTCCAGCAGCTCGTCGCGCCACTGGCGGGCGCTGGTGATCGAGGTGGCGATGATCAGGGTGTGGGCACCGGCGGTGACCAGCGCGGCCAGGCCGATGACGGTCTTGCCGGCCCCGCAGGGCAGGACCAGCACCCCGTTGCCACCCGCCGGCGAGCCGTCGGCCCACCACGCAGCCAGGGCCTCGGCCTGGTAGCTGCGCAGCTCCACCGACAGGTGCACCGGCTCCAGGGCGTCGCCGTCGACGTAGCCGGCCTCGTCGGCCGCGGGCCACCCCAGGCGCAGCAGCGCCTGCTTGAGCGGCCCCCGGTCCCCGACGCGCACCGCGACCCGGTTGCCGTCCAGGCGGTCGCCGACCAGCGCGGCCACGTGGCGGTCGCGGCAGCACCTCCTCCAGCAGGGCGGGCTCGGCGGCCACCAGGGCCAGGCCCACGGTGTCGTGGTCGCGCACCAGGCGCAGGCGCCCGTAGCGGCCCATCTGGTCGTGCACCTCGGTGAGCACCGAGGGCGGCACCGGGTACTTGGCCAGCCCCGTCAGGGTGGAGGCCACCTCGCCCGGTGACAGCCCCGCCACCGCCGCGTTCCAGAGGCGAGGGGGCTGATCCGGTAGGTGTGGACGTGCTCGGGGGAGCGTCTCCAGCTCCGCGAAGCGGGCCAGGCGCTCGCGGGCTTCCTCGGAGCGGGGCGAGGCCATCTCCAACAGCACGGACAGGTCGCCCTGGACGATGAGGGGGTTGGCGGGATCGCTCACCGGCGCTTCCCCGCGCTCAGTCGGCCGGCCAGCTCCTCCAGGCGTACGGGCTCGACGGGGCCGGGCCACAGCTTGGCCAGGTCGTCGGAGGGCTCGGGGTGGGGGACAGCCCAGGTCGGAGCCTCGGTCTCGGTGCCGTCGGTCGGACCCGACGTGCCACCGCGCCCCGGAGAGCCGGAACCCGGGGTCTCGCCCCGGGCCACCACGGCAACCCCCTTGCCCCGCAGCGCGGCCATGACCTGGCTGGCAGCCAACGGCGAGATGGCCACACCGGGCGCGATCACCTCCAGCTTGGCCCGCTTGAGCCGGGCCGCGTCGGCCAGGGTGGCCGCGTCGGCACAGTGGACCACGGTGGCGGTCTCGCGCACCTCCAGGCGGGCCGAGCCGCCCATCGAGTCGCGGACCAGGCGGATCACGTTGTCGGGCACGGAGTCGCGACTGTGCTCGGCGAGGAACGCCACGATCTCCTCGGCGTCGTGGTGGGCGCCCAGCTCGGTGAGGCGGGCGGGGTTCATCCGCCAGACCGTGGCGCCACCCTCGCTGACCACCTCGGCCATGCGGCGCAGCATCACCCGCACCCCGGGCGCCAGGTTCGGGGGGGCGACCACCGTGTGGTCGGGTTGGACGACGAAGCCGTCGTGGTCACCGCCCAGCAGTTCCTCCACGGCCTGGCTGTCAGCGGTCGCTCCCAGCGCGGCCCGGGCCGCGTCGGTGAGACCCACGGTGACCCCGGGAGGGCACAGACCGAGGGCGACCAACTCGGCCACGATGTCGTCGACGCAGACCGGGTCGAGGGTGAAGGCCAGGTGCTGGCCGGCCAGCCAGACGCCCAGCGCTCCGGCAGCCACTCCCTGGCCGGCGGGCAGGGCGGCCAGGGACGCCAGCAGGAGGGTGCGTTGGGCGTCGCGGATCCCCGCCGTGGGGGTGTCGGCGGGCTGGCAGCGCCAGGCGTGCACCAGGTGCTGCCACTGGGCGGGCGCGCTCAGGGCTTCGAAGGCCCGCCGGCGGGCCGGGTGGGGTCGCCACACGACGGCCTGGGTGGTGTTGCGGCCCCGTCCCTGGCGGGGCCCCAGGTAGGGGACGACCAGGCCCAGGCCCCGCAGGGCCTCCACGACCAGGACCGCCAGCGTGGCGTCCACGCCGGCGGCCTTGGCGCAGGCGCGCACCATGCGCGTGCCCGGCTCACGGTCGCCGGTCTTCTTGCCTTCCAGGGCTTCGGCTGCGACCGCGTCGAGCAGGGTCAACGCGGCGGCCACCACCTCCAGGGGCCGATCGGCGCCAGCGTCCAGGTCGCGGGTCGGCGTCGCCGGTGCGGCCCGCACCTGCACGGCCAGGGACGGCTCGAAGGCGACCAGCAACTCGTACCAGGGCCACACCCGTGACGACCAGGGCAGCTCACCCACCAGGAGCCGTTGGGTGAGGTGGTCCACGGGGTTGGCCGAGCCCCGTTGGTAGCGGGCCCGGCGGACCACCATCAGGCGGTCGTCGACGATGTCGTAGAGGTCGACCGAGCCCGGGACTTCGTCGAGGTCGTAGGGGTCGTCGTCCTCATCGGGTGGGGTGGGCCCGGTCAGGGAGGCGACGACGATCCGGCCGAACAGCTCGTGGGCGTCAGGGGGAGCGCGTCGAGCACGCCGCGTACACGGCCGGGGTCGCCGAACAGCTCCAGGATCGCCCCGGCACGGTCCGCCTTGCGGTTGGAGGGCGGCCGCAGGCCCAGCAGAGTGCAGGCCCGGCCCAGCTCCTCGCTGGTGTACCCGTCGATGTGCTGGCCGAGCAGAGGGAAGGGGAGGGGTACCAGCTCGTTGATCGCCGGGGTCACCCGCAGGTGGTCGCCGTCGAGGCCCGCCAGGCCGGCCAGCATCAGGCGGCGGGCTGACCCGTCGATGTCGGTGGGTTCGACGTCACCGTCGGCGACCACCTCGTCGCGTCGCAGGCCACCGCGGATCGCGGACTGCTGGAGCAGGGTGAAGGCTGTCAGGTCGAGGGACATGATCGTGTCCTGGGGCATGGCCGCGGCGTAGGGCGCCAGTGGGGACGAGTGGGCCCCGCCGGGAAACTCCAGCACGTCGCTCCGACGGGATCGCTTGTGCCCCTGGCGCTGGAGGAAGTCGGCCAGGCCAGCGGCCAGCGGGAAGGCGCCCAGCGCGTCGGCCAGTGCCTCGGTGTCTTTCCCGTCGACCTGTGGCCAGGCGCCGGGGGTGGGAGCGGGTCGTCGCGCCATCCCCGGGGACCCTACCGGAACGGCCGGGGGTCCCAGAACGGCCCCGATGGTGTGTGCGGCAGCCCTGGACGGATTCGCCCCCGGGGCCCTCAGCGGGCTACCAGCGCAGCCGGCCGGGGCCGCCTTCGACGGTGCCGGAGGGGGTGTCGAGTCGGACCGGGCCGAGCGCCTCGAGCTCACCGTGGCCGTCAGGATCGATGCGCAGGGTGCGGCTCGACCAGTGGGCCCCACCCCTCACCCGCAGCTCACCGTCGGGGCCGGGCTCGACGCCCAGCAGCCGCAGGTACGCGAGCAGGGGCTGGGAGTGGGCGTGGAGGTTGTTGAGCGGGTTGGCCGCCATGGCCAGCACCGGTGAGCCCCAGGACTGGCCGGCGCGGGGTGACTCGACGCCGTTGTAGGCGTCGGGTCCCGACAGGGTGCCGGTCCACTGGTCGGGATAGGCACGGGTGTGGGTCGCCAGGGTCATGCGTCGCCACTCGTCCCAGGCCAGTTCGGGATCGAGTTCGGAAGCGGCCCACACCAAGGTCATGTTCACCGAGAACCAGATGCCTCCGGCGGTGCCCTCGCCCGGTCCACCGAGCACGTCGCCTTCGGGGGGGACGGGCCAGCGGATGCGCGCCCCCAGCGGTGAGTCGTCGCGCAGATGCTCGTCGATGGTGGCCAGCAGCACCCTGGCCCGGTCTTCGTCCGCCGCGCCGCACAGGATCGCCCAGGGCTGGACCTCCAGCCACAGGTCGTCCACGCCGAGCGGGGGGCGCCCGGGTACGTGGGCCCGGGTGTACCAGCGGCCGTTCCACTCGGCGGCCACCGCGTGCTCGCATCCGCTCCGCCACCTGGCGGGCCTCGGTGGCGGTCCCGGTCTCACCCAGGCGGTCGCACAGCCCGGCATAGCGGGGCAGCACCCAGGCGGCCATGGCCGAGTTGAGCACCGACTCACCCTCGGTGGCCATGAGGTCACGGTCCACCCCCGACAGGACGACTGCCATGTCGTTCCAGTCGGCGTTGCCCATCCGGACGTGGCCGTGGGCGCCCTGGCCCACGCCTTCCACGAAGAAGCGGAACTGGCGCGCCAGGTGTTCGCCCAGGGTCACCGCCGGGGCGTCGTGGTCGGGGTGGTAGGGCACCGGCGTGGCGAAGGCAGCCAGGTCGCCGGTCGCCGCGGCGTACTCGGCGGCCAGGGCCAGAGCCCACAGGTTCTGGTCGGAGGGGGCGAACCCGAACGACGCCGGGTGCTTGGCGCCGTCGAGGGCGTAGGGGAGCTCGCCGCTGGGCCAGGCCCAGGCACACGTGTTGCGCAGCACGCCGAGGGCCGCGTCGGGCTCGCAGTGGACGAGCGGGAGGGCGTGCTGGAGAGGATCGCGGGCCGCGCCGTTGAAGCCGATGGGATCGC
This sequence comes from uncultured Actinomycetes bacterium, assembly GCA_963719935.1. Taxonomy (GTDB): domain Bacteria; phylum Actinomycetota; class Acidimicrobiia; order Acidimicrobiales; family CAVRDY01; genus CAVRDY01. The sequence continues at coordinate 582,970 of CAVRDY010000001.1, forward strand.
GGTAGGCCGAGGACTGGTTGAGCGTGTACCCGCCGATGAGCTCATCGCGGCACAGCCCGCCCGTGAGCAGCGCGGCGTGCCAGGGCACCTCCCCTTCGGCCATCGGGGCCCGGGGTGTCCGGGCGCGGGGCAGGCGGCGCAACAGGGCATGTCGCCATCGGTCGAGGCTCGCGGCGGGGTCGGCGCGGGCGGCGTCGGTCTCGGCCTCAGCAGTGTCGCCGGCGTCGCCGGCGTCGCCACCGAGACCGACCCGGAACCACAGCTCGCGGTGGGATCCCCCCTCCAGGGCCAGCTCCGAGACCATCTCCAGGGTCGGGTGCGGTTGGCCGTCGGGCGGTGGCACCGCGGTGGTCGGCGTGTCACCGAGTGCTTCGAGCTCCACCACCAGTTCGGGGCCGAAGCGCTGCTCGAACAGCGGGCCGTCGTCGCCCGGCAGGTGCACTTCGGTGGCGCGCAGCGAGCGTGCGTCGGTCACGACCTCGAAGCGGACCCGTGCCTCGGCCAGTTCTCGGCGGCTGTCGGGGCTGCCGCCCACGTTCACGAAGCGCGGTCGCAGCGACCAGGCTTCGGTGTGGCGGACCTCCAGGGGCTCACCGGTCAGGTTCGTCAACCGCACCCGCACCAGCAGCCAGGGGACCTCCCCTTCGGGGCACTGCACCAGGCGTTCCAGCCTCAGGCAGGTGTCGGCCACCTCCACCTCGAACCACGTGGGACCGAACCAGCGTGTGGGCACCACGCCCGGGGGGCGCTCGGCCCACGCGCTCGACCACCGGCCACCGGCGTGCTCGACCAGCGACACCCCGGTTCCGTCGGGGTCCGCCGCGGTCAACCAGCGCGAACCGTGGCTCTCCTCGAAGATCGCCACGGTGGCATCGTTGGCCACCTGCATCTCGAGGGCGCGGTTGCCCAGCATCACCCAGTGGCGTCGGGTGGGCGCCGCCTGGATCGGATCCCATTCGGCGCCGGGGATGGCCTCGTGGTCGGTCTCGTAGCAGAAGGCGGGTAGGCCGTGGCGGGTGGACCATCGCCCGTAGGTGCTCGTTCCTCGGGGATCGACGTCCATCTCAGCTCCCGGCAGGCGCGTACACAAGCGTGTCGCCCACCCTGCGCCGGACGGCCCGGTCGGCCCGGCGGAGGTGTTCGAGGTGGGCGTAGGTCTCCGACTGGGCCAGCGGGTCGTCGCCGTGGGCACCGAAGAGGGCGCGTGCGAGGTCCTCCACCGAGGCGGAATCCGCGTCGAGGAGCTCCTCGAGGCGGGCGATGCGCTCCTCGTGGTGCTCGACGATGCTCTGGGCCCGTGCGGCGAGGCCGGTGAAGGGATGCCCGTGGGCGGGGAGGGCCACCAGCTCGTCGCCCAGTTCGGCGACGCGGTGCAGCGAGGACACGTAGTCACTCAGCGGGTCCCGGCCTGCGAGCCCCGAGATGTGGGGGGTGATGGTGGGCAGCACGTGGTCGCCCGACAGCAGCACGCCCTGGTCGGGATCGAGGAGGCACAGATGGTCTGCGGTGTGCCCGGGGGTGATCAGGGCCTGCCAGCGGCGGCCCCCCAGCTCGACATCGGTCGAGTCGGCCACCGGGCGGCTCGACGCGGGGAGCCGCGTACCAGCGCTTCTCGACCAGGGCCCGGCGGGCGAAGCGCATCCGCATCCGCCACGGGGGGCTGAAGGTGCGCCCGCCCCAGGGGGTCGGCTGCCCGAAGGGGCTGCGCTTGGGTCTGCGGCGGGTGGTGTCGACGGCGAGGCCGTCGTCGTAGGCGTCGGGGGTCGCGGCGGCGGGATCTTCGACGAGGTCGGGTGCATCACGATCCCACCAGGTGCTGAATCGGTCCGAGGCCACGATGGCGGCGCCGGCCTGCTGGGCCAGGATGCCCGCTCCCCCGAAGTGGTCGGGGTGGCTGTGGGTGACCACGACCTCGCTGATGCGTGCGATGTCGATCCCTGCCGTTGCCAGGCGTTGGCGCAGGACCAGCACCGAGGCCTTGCCGGGCAGGCCGGGGTCGACGACCGCCACCCCGGTCGGGCCGATGAGGGCATAGGCGTTGACGTGCCCGAGCCCCCCGATCCCCAGGGGAAGCTGGAGGCGGAGGATCCCGGGGGCCACCTCGGTGGGCTCTTCGCTGGCCGCCTCCTGCTCCTGCTTCATCGCCGCAGGCTACCGGCCCGGGAGCAGGCCAGAGTCCTCTCCCTGCGGCTCCCTGCGGCTGCGCCGGTTGGCGCGACTCGCAATAGGACAAGGCCCGTAGCCCCCCCGCAGCCGTTGACATGTGTGTGTGTGTGTGTGTTAATGATTGGGCATGGTAGCAAGGCAAATGGGGCGGTTTGTCTGTACAAGAAGGAAGGGCCCAATTGGGTAAGGTACACGATTGCAGCAGATCCACCATGTATCAATGGCCTGGCATATACCTCGGTCTATGGCATCGACGGTCCGGATGGCAATGGATCCCTTCACGTGAGCCAGGTAGTCGTGAGTGGCGTCACCCACACCAGCTATCCGATATGGCAACAGGTTGGGACATGATCAGGGAGGTCGACATGATCAGAACCGCCGATAGCGATCCAGTCACAGAAGTGGTGCTCGAAGCGTCTGAGCCACCGGCGTCACGAACCAGGTTGCCGTTCGTGGTCGCGACTGCACTCGTTGCTCTCGTGGTCTGTCTGGGCGTGAGTCTGGCCATCCGCGACGAGGGCCAGGCGACCACAGCGATCGACACGGCATCTGGAGTGGGCCACCCCACGGAGCAGGCTCCACCGAGCGTGCCGGATGATCCCGCCCTCGACCGGTTGATGGCGCAGATCGAACGGGGGTGGATCCCCTACCAGGGGTTCGTGATCGGTAGTGGCGCAGAGGGGCCCTTGGGGGTGGCGCCTGCGGGGTACAAGGGAGAGGCCCCCGATTTCCGCATGGCGATCTATGACGCTCCAGATGGCAACATCATCGGCTATGACTACGCGGGTCTCGGGTTCTTGCCGGTGGACGTGGCCGACGCCGGGACCTTCGATGCGACCGCAGCCCGCATCGCGATGTATGGGTGCGACGCTACAGTCGAAGTCCCCTGCTCTGCTTTCCCGCTGGCGGGGGGCTACCTCGAAGGCCTGGCGCAGCTCGACCTGGAGAGCCTGATGCAGCCAGATCCATCCAACTAGCTTGTTGGAGGTTCCGCCGGCACCTCGACTTCGCCGGTGAATTCAGACTGTCAGGGTCCGTCGTCAGACTGGCTGGGACCAAGGGGCAAAGCGAGCGGGTTGGGGCGATGTGCCAGTCAGCACGCGCAGAGCTCGGGCTGCTAGCTTCCCGGCGTGACCGAGGCAGACGTGACCACCTACGAGCAGGCCCGTGCCGCGGTGCGCGCGGGAACTCCTCCCGAGGAGGCCGCCGGGGCCCTGGTCGCCGGCCTCACCCCCGACGAGCTGCTCTGGTGCCTGGACGGGGACGCCCCCACCTGGGCCGGCCTGGCCCACCTCGGCCAGAACGGCTACCACCAGGCAACCTTCGTGGCCGGCCGCATCGAGCGGGTCGGCTTCCCGGGCATCGCCTTCTCCGACGGACCCCGCGGCGTGGTGATCGGCAACGGCCACCGCCTTCCCGGTGTCGATGGCCCGGGGTGCGACCTGGGATCCCGACCTGGAAGAGCGGGTCGGTGAGGTCATCGGAGCCGAGCTGCGGGCCGGCGGGGCCACCCTCACCGGTGCGGTGTGCGTCAACCTGTTGCGCCACCCCGCCTGGGGCCGGGCCCAGGAGACCTACGGCGAGGACCCGCACCACGTCGGCGAGCTGGGAGCGGCCTTCACCCGGGGCCTGCAACGCCACGTGCTGGCCTGCGTCAAGCACTTCGCGTGCAACTCGATGGAGAACGCCCGCTTCAAGGTGGACGTCACCGTCGACGACGTGGCCCTGCACGAGGTGTACCTCCCGCACTTCCGCCGCATCGTGGATGAGGGCGTGGCCTCGGTGATGAGCGCCTACAACGCTGTCAACGGCGAGTGGTGCGGCGACAACCGGGCCCTGTTGACCGACGTGCTGCGCGACGAGTGGGGTTTCGAGGGGTTCGTGATCAGCGACTGGATCTTCGGGCTGCGCGACGCGGCCCGTTCGCTGGCCGCCGGGCTCGACGTGGAGATGCCCTACCGCCAGGTGCGGGCCCGTGACCTGCCCGCGGCCCTGCCCACCCCCGGCGTCGGCGACGGGGCCGGGTCAGGGGCCAATGCCGGGGCCGGTGACGGTGACGTCGCAGCGGCGGCGTCCTGGGACGACGTGGTCACCTCGGCCACCCGGCTGGTGGCGACGCGGCTGCGCTTCGACGACATCTTGTCGGCCCCCGCTCCCGACGCCTCGGTGATCGCCGGCGACGCGCACCGGGCCCTGGCCCGCGAGGTGGCGGCCCGCTCGGTGCTCGTGCTGCGCAACGAGGAGGTGGCCGGCACCCCGGCGCTGCCGCTGCCCGACTCCGGCGCGAGCGTGGCGGTGGTGGGTCCGCTGGCCGACACCGTCAACCTGGGCGACGGCGGGTCCAGCGACGTGTGGGCGCTCGGCGCCGTCACCGTCCTGGCCGGCCTGGAGGAGGTGGCCCCGGCTCTGGACCTGGTGCACGATCCCGGCGACGATCCGGCGCGGGCCGCGGCGCTGGCCGCGGAGGCCGACGCCGCCGTGGTGGTGGTGGGCTGCACCTACCTGGACGAGGGCGAGTTCATCGGCGACACCGGCGTGGACCTGTCGGGGCTGTTCCCCGCCGGGGACGACCCGGCGCTGGTCGAGGCCTTCAACGAACGCCTGGCCGGCTTGGATCCCCTCGTCGTGCCCGACCACGTGGCGGCCCGGCCGGCCAGCATGGGGTTCGCCACCGGCGGTGATCGCCGCTCGTTGCGCCTGGCTGACGAGGATGTGGCCCTGGTGCGGGCCGTGGCGGCCGCCAACGCCCGCACGGTGGTCGTCCTCCAGGGCGGCAGCGCCATCCTGACCAGCGAATGGGACGGTTCGGTGGCCGGGCTGGTGCACGCCTGGTACGGGGGATCCGAGGCCGGCACGGGCCTGGCCGACGTTCTGGTGGGTCGGGTCAACCCCTCGGCCCGCCTGCCCTTCACCGTGCCCTCCGACGAAGCCCACCTGCCCGACTTCGACCGCGAGGCCGACCGTTTCACCTACGACCGCTGGCACGGCTGGTGGTATCCGCGTCGCGCCGGTCACGGTCCCGCCTACCCGTTCGGCTTCGGCCTGTCCTACACCACCTTCGCCGTCCACGACGTCGACGTGTCGGTGGGGGTCGACGTCGTCGAGGTGACCGCCACCGTCACCAACACCGGTGCCCGTGAGGGGGCCGACGTGGTGCAGGTGTACGCCGAGTTGCCCGACCCCGACGCTCCCCGCCGGCTGGTCGGTTTCGGACGGGTCGAGGTGCCCGCCGGCGGGTCCGAGCCGGTCGCCGTGATGGTCCCCCGCGACCGCCTGTCCCGCCGTGACCCCGATGCGGCGCGGTGGTTGGCGGCCGAGGGTCCCCATGTCATCGAGGTGGGCCGTCACGCCGGCGACCCGGCCGCCACCCGGGTGACCGTCGAGCTGTGAGCCCAGGATCAGAGCCGGCCGGGTCGGCGCCGGAGACGGCGCCCGAGGTGCCGGCGGAGATGCCGCCCGACCCGGAGGCGCCCTCGGTGATGGAGAAGGTGCTCTCCCACACCGTGGCCGCCGAGCAGATCGACCACCTGGGCCACATGAACGTGCTCTTCTACGCCGACCTGGCCCGGCGGGGAGCCACGGCGATGGCCGCCACGCTCACCGGCGCTGCGGGCGCGGGCGGGCCGGGTTCGGGCGGGCCGGTGTGGTTGCCCGACCAGTACGTGCGCCACCACCACGAACAGCTTGAGGGCGCGCCCCTGACGGTGAGCGCCGGCGTGCTCGACGCAGACCCGCACCGGATCCGGCTATACGAGGAGCTCACCAACGACGCCACCGGCGAGCTGGCGGCGGCCTTCGTGGTGCACGTGGCGGTGACCGAAGGCGACGACCACCGGCCGGCGGTGCTTCCCGATGCCGTCGTGGCCAAGGCACTGGCCCGCCGGGTGAGCGTGCCCGACCACGGCCGGCCTCGCAGCATCGGGGTCGACGACGATCCCGGCGTGGGGGCGCCGTCGCTGGCCGAGCTGGGCCGCCGCGACCTGGCCTTGCGCCGCGAGCGGGTGCTGAGCGGGTCCGAGTGCGAGGAGGCCGGCTGGTGTCGCACCGAGCTGCTGATGGATCTGGTGTGGGGTGGGGTGCCGCTGGAAGGCCGGGCCTTCCAGCCCTTCCACACCGCGGTCGACGGCACGGTGGTGGCTTTCGCCACCATGGAGACGCGGGCCACCTGGGTGCGCCGACCACGGCAGGGGGCGCGGCTGCAGAGCTTCGGCGCCGAGGTGGAGTTGGGGGCCAAGACCATCCGGGGCCGCCACTGGGTCTATGACTTGGATACCGCCGAGCTCGCCGGGGTCTTCTCCGAGGTGGCCCTGGCCTTCGCTTTCGACGCTCGCCGTGCCTTGGTGATCCCCGACGAGATCCGGGCCGAGTTGAGTACCCATCTGCACCCCGACCTGGGCTGAATGCACAGCCCCGGCCCGAACCATCCAACCTCTGATGTGGCACCTGGCACGGTGACAGCTGCCGCCTTTTAGCGTAATACTACGTTGTGGTGAGCTTCGGTCGGTGGGGACAGCTGCGCGAAGACGTCTTCGTGGCCCTGCTGGAAGGAGGCTGCGACGGCACCGCCCTCCAGGACCGCCTCGCTGCCCACGGGCGCACCGTCGCGGCGGATGAGCTGCTCGCCGCGCTGCTCCAGGCCGAGCGGGCCGGGCTGGTCGCAGTGACCCGCCGGGCGGGCTACAAGTTCGCGCTCACCGCTGCCGGCGAGCAGGCCGCCGCCGAGGCCGGCGACGGCGCCCCGACGCCCACCACGCTGGTCATGGCCGACCTGGTCGACTTCGTCGCCTACACCGAGGCGGCCGGTGACAGCGCGGCCCGGGACGTGGCCCGCCAGTTCGCCCGCAGCGCCACCCAGCACCTGGGCGCCACCGGGGGCCGGGTCGTCAAGCAACTCGGCGACGGGGTGATCGGCACCGTGGCTCTCGAAGCCGACCCGCTTCCCGCGCTGCGGGCCCTGGCCGCGGACTGCCGCGACCTGGAGGGTTCCAGCTGGAAGCTGCGGGCCGCAGCCCACCGGGGACAACCCATCCACCACCGCGGCGACCTCTACGGGCGTGACGTCAACCTCGTGGCCCGGCTGTGTGACCTGGCCGCTCCAGGCGAGGCGCTGGTGACGACCCCCCCTGGCCATCCCGGAAGCGAACCGTTGCAGGTGCGGGGTGTCGCCGAACCGGTCGCCGTGCTGCGGGAGGCGCTGTGAGCCGCCTGTTCCGCAGGGGTGAACTGACCGCCGCGGTCCTGGAGGTGGTCGCCCGTGACGAGCCCGTCCACGGCTACGGGGTGCTGTCGGCGCTCACCGAGGCCCTGGGTCGCTGGTGGCGCCCCAGCCCGGGTTCGGTCTACCCCACGCTGATCGCTCTGGAGGATGCCGGGCTCATCGAGGCACGCACCGAGGCGCGTCCCGAGGCCGCCGGTACCGGTGAGGCCCGCAGCTACCGGTTGACCGCAGCGGGCCGGGCCGCGGTGGGGGAGGGCCGCGGGGTGCTGGAGCGGGTGCAGACCCGCGCCGCCGGCCACCCACCGGCCCCCACGCTGGGCCGCATCGTCGACCGCTTCGCCGCCGAGCTCCCCGGGCGTAGCACCCGATTGGACGACGTCGCGGTGGTGGCCGTGGAGCAGATCCTCGACCGCACCCGCCACCAGCTCGACGAACTGGTGGGCAGTGTGGCCTCTGCTGCTACCGCTACCTCTACCTCTGTTGCTGCCTCTGTCGCCGACCGCCGGTCCCCGACCACCGAAGCTGACCGCTGACCTCTGACTTCTGAGCAAGGAGCATTCCCATGGACGACTTCGCCCACGCCGCATTCCGGGAGCGCCAGGCGCGCCAGTTGGTGCGCCGGCGGGCCTTCTACGTGCATGCCGCCGTGTTCGGTGCCGTCAACCTGTTCCTCGTCGTCATCTGGGCGGTGGTGGGCGGCGGCTTCCCGTGGTTCGTGTTCCCACTGTTCGGCTGGGGGATCGGCCTCGTTGCCCACGCGGCCTCGGTGCTGTGGGTCAGCCGGCCCACCGACGTCCTCTTGGAGCAGGAGGAGCGTCGCCTGCGAACCGAGCAGGGGTGACCCCTGGAAGGGGCTCAGCTGCGGCCGGTGGGGGCGCTGGCCTCGGATCGGTGGACCTGCTGTAGTAGGTGAGGCTGGCGTTGTAGCGGGACAGGAAGGTGACCGCGGCCTGGCGGGTGGCGGTGCCCGAGGGCCGGAACGTTCCGTCGCCGTAACCGGTGACGATCGCGTTGTCGGCTGCCCACTCCATCTCGTGGAAGAAGGGATGGCTGTCCGGAAGGCCCGAGATCGGCGCGACAGCATCTCCCACGGGGCCGGATGGTCAGAGACTCAAGGGCGGCCGGGCTGCGCGGAAGTGGCCGCTCAGCCGACCCCGCCGGCTGGCCCCGGTGCGCACAGCGCCCAGAGCTCGAGGACGCTCGGGTCGAGGACCGCGTCGCCCTCGGTCTCCCAGGAGACTCCCCACCCCTCAGGCGGGACCGGAGCGGAGCTGGTCATGAACGTGTTGACCAGATTGAGGTTGCCTCCGCCCGCGAGGGCCCGCTGCCCGGGCGGGCAGCTGATGACCTGGAAGAAGGCGTCGTCAGCGCTCGGGTTCAACTCCGAGGTCCGCAAGGTGAGGCTGTCGTTGTAGCGGGAGAGGAAGGCCACCGCGGCCTGGCGGGTGACGGTGCCCGAGGGCCGGAACGTGCCGTCCGGGTAGCCGTTGACGATGCCGTAGACGTCGGCCCAGTTGATCTCGTCGTGGAACGGATGGCTGCTGGGTACGTCGCTGAAGGATCGGGTGGTGGCCCAGGCGGTGGTGCCGGCGACCACCGCCGGAGTGACGACCAGGGCGATTATCGCGGCCGCGATGGTGCGGCGGGTGAGGGTGATGGTGTGCATGGTTCCTCCCAGTGGTGTTGGACCGGGGAAGTGCCGGAGCGCCGGCCGCGGTTCGGTCGATACGAGGGTAGGTGAGGCCCGCCAGGACATCCGACGCGTGAGGTTCCCAAGGGGGATGCGACTCCGATCGGTCGGCTGACTTGCTTCCCTACCTGTGACCACGACCGGCAAGTATGCTTCGTGTGGTACACGCGCCTGCCTGGACCTCCAGGTAGCGCAGTTCGGGGTGGAGGGATGTGCAGGTTGTGAGGCGGGAGCACGGGTGTGGTCCGGTGGTCAGGACGGCCGCTCTGGTGCTGGCCGGTTGGTTCCTCGTGGGCTTGTTGGGTCCGTTGACCCCGGGCGGGGCCGACCCCGGCGTCGACTTCGAGGTGGATACCGCCCTTGACGGCGTCGATCTGGTGCCTGGCGACGGCAGCTGTGCCACTGCGGTGGGCACCTGCTCGCTGCGGGCCGCCATCCAGGAAGCCAACGCCTTGGCGGGTCCCCAGGTGGTGCAGCTCTCTACCACACAGCCCCTGGCAGTGGTGCTGGCCATACCCGGGACGGGGGAGGATTCGGCAGCAGCCGGTGACCTCGATGTCACCGACACCTTGACACTCCTGGCGGGCCCCTCCCACTCCGTCTCGGCTGCGGGCATCGACCGGGTCTTCGATGTGCACGCCCCCGCCACCCTGGAGCTCCACGATCTCGTGTTGGCCGACGGCCATGTCAGTGAGCGCGGAGGGGGGATCCGAGCCGCAGCGGGTACCACCGTCGAGGTGCACGGGGGTCGGGTCCGGGACAGCCGGGCCGCCGATGGAGGCGGGATAGCCAGCGAGGGGGCGCTGTCGGTCTTCGGTGCTGCCATCGATGGCAACGAGGCCGAGATCGGCGGAGGGATCGTGACAGCCGGGCCGCTGCTTCTCGACGGTGTGACGGTCGAGTTCAACATGGCCACCACCGGAGGCGGCGGGGTGGTCAGCTTCGGTCCCACCGCCAGCATCATGAACTCCGAGATCACCGGCAACGAAGCGACCGGTCTGGCCGGAGGTCTGGCGGTCACCGGTGAGGTCGTGGTCCGCCGATCGGAGATCTACCACAACGAGGCCGGCGAGGCGGCGGGTCTCTACGCCTTCGGAGTCGGGTCACTCCGACTCGAGGACTCCCAGTTGCTCCTGAACCACTCCCTGCGTGAGGGCGGAAAGGGTGGAGCCCTGTTCACCACGCTCCCGCTCACCATGACCAGGACGGTGTTGCTGGCCAACTGGGCAGATATCGGGGGGGGCGGCCTCATATTGGGTGCCGCCACCGTCAGCGAGAGCTGGGTGTTGTTGAACGAAGCGGAGGACGTTGCTGGTCTCGGGTTCGTCGGGCCGGCCACGGTCACCAACACGACCTTCGCTTGGAACGAGGCCGCCGACCGAGGGGGTGGAATCACCGCGGCGGGCCCGATCGAGCTCGACTCTGTGACCAGCACCGAGAACCGGGCCTCGACCGGCGCAGGGCTCTACGTGCTGGCGCCCGGAGAGGAGGGCATGGCGGGAGGGAGTGCGGTGGTGGGCAACACGATCCTGGCTGACCAGACCGAAGGTAACGACTGTGGCGGTGTCCCACCGGTGAGTGCGGGGCACAACCTGGAAGGGGGGGATTCCTGTGGCTTCGGCTCGGCCGGAGACCTCCAGCACGCCAGTCCCCAGCTCACCATGGAGGATGTCCCCCCGTCATTACCGGACTGGGCCATTCCCCTCGTCCCCGCACTGAGTTCCCCGGCGGTCGACGCGGGGATGACCGACCTGACCACCGACACCAGGGGCATCGTTCGGCCTCAGCACGGCGCGGACGACATCGGAGCCGTCGAAGTGCCCGATGGCCTCACCGCAGACATCGACGACGGCAGCGACGCCGGCGATGTCGACCCTGCCGACGGGACATGCTCGACCGCCACCGGGACCTGCACCTTGCGGGCGGCCATCGACCAGGTCAGGGCGATTGGTGGCATCAGCCATCCCCATCACCTCACCGTCTCGGTCCCCCGCATCGACCTCTCCCGTGCGGGTGCGAACGAGGATGCCAACGCCACCGGTGACCTCGACCTGCCCGCTGAGGCCCTTGTCACGATCGAGGGACAGGGAGTGGTCATCGACGCCAACGGGCTGGACCTGGATCTTCGAGGTACCCGTGTCGGGTGCGATCACCTTGCGCGACGTGACCCTCACCGGTGGATCCCAGGGGGCGGTCAGCTCTGCGGGACCGGTCACTCTCGAGCGGGTCACGGCGCGTGGTCAGACCGCTGGCACGACCGCCACCATCAGCTCGGGTCACCCCTTCACCATGGTGGACAGTGCCGTGGTCGACAACGAGGCGCCCGGCGTGGTGGTGACCGGCAGCGCCAGAATCGAGCGCAGCACCATCGCTCACAACTCGTCCGGTCATGCCCAGCTCTGGGCCTTGGAAGGTTCGACGGTCCGTTGGTCGACGCTGTCGGGTGCGCCCGGTCACGCCGCCCTGTTCGCACCCGGCGCCGAGATCGAGGCCAGCGTGGTCCAGATCCCCGGTGGGCCGTCGTGCGAGACCACCGTCACCTCCCTGGGCTGGAACGTCTTCGGCGACCAGAGTTGCGGGCCTCCGCACAGCGACGATGTCGTGGCTCCCGCCCACCTGCTGGCTCCGGGCGAGTACGGGGGCCCGACGCCGACCCAGCCGTCCGCGGCTGGATCCCCCGTTCTCGACGCAGTTCCGGTCGGTGCCGCCGGTTGTGGCACCACTCAGGTGGTGGACCAGCGTGGGAGCGCCCGTCCTCTTGGAGTTGCCTGTGACGCCGGGGCCATGGAGGCGCCGGCTGTGCCCGTGGGGCCCCTCGCGTTGGTGGTCGATTCGGCGACAGATGACACGGACGAGATGGCCGGTGACGGGGTCTGTGCCACGGCTGCCGGGGTCTGCTCGCTCCGGGCCGCCGTGCAGGAGGCCAACACGTGGCTCACGACCGACAGGATCACCATCGCCGCCGGCGTGCATCCCACCCTGACACTCGGAGGCGCTGGTGAGGACGGGGCTCGCACGGGTGACCTCGACCTCGTCGGAGAGGTCCTCATAGACGGTTCGGGCGCCACGATCGACGGCGACGGCCTGGACGGCATCTTCCACGTCCGTAGCGGCCATGTGGTGATCCAGGACCTCACCGTCGCGGGCGGAGCGGGTTCGGCGCTCGGCATCGGCATCCGCGTCGAGTCCGACCTGATCCTCCAACGTGCCACGCTGTCCGGCATCCATGGCACCGGTTCGGCCCTGGCGCTCACCGGCGATGGCGCTCAGCTGTGGATAGAGGACTCCACCATCGAGGCCAACACCTCCACCAATGGCTGGGTATCCAGCGCGGTCGTCGTATCCGGGCCGGCAGCGTCCCTGGTCATCGACGACACCGACATCGTGTCCAACACCGGCGGGGGAATCGCGGTGCTGGGTGCTGGCGCGACGCTGGTGATGGCCGGATCGACCGTCTCGGGCAACGACGGCCCCGGTGTCGAGACACTCGGCCCGGCCATCCTCACCGAGACCCGGATCGCCGACAACGCCGGATTCGGGGTCGACGCCTCCGCAGACCTCACGCTCACCGAGACCGAGGTGGCCGCCAACACTGGTGCCGGCGTGGTGGCCCGCAACGGCCAGCTGCAGGTGCGCCGGTCGACGATGGCGGACAACGGGTCCACCGTGGGCGTGCAGGTCCTGGGCGGCTCGGCGCTGATCGTCACCTCGACGCTCACGGGCAACGAGGGCCCTCAGCTCGCTGTCGCCCCCGATGCGACCGCCCAGGTCCGCTGGTCGACCCTGGTCGCACCGGACGGAGGCCTGGCGGTCGAAGCGGACTCCCGGACCGACGTCTACCTCGCCGCCGATGTTCTCCAGGCACGGATGGGCACGGTGTGCTCTGGTCTCGGCCGCTGGCACTCGGAGGGATGGAACGTCGCGTCGGACACGAGCTGCCCGCTGGCCGGACCTGGAGACACAGTGGCGGCGGTACCGGTCTCACCGTTGGGTGACCACGGTGGGCCCACGGCCACCAGGCCCGCATATGCGGGAGCTGTCTCCCTGGACGCAATCCCCTACGGTGCTGCGGGCTGCGGGACGACCTACTACAAGGACCAGCGCAACGCGGTCCGTCCGCTGGCCGGTGGATGTGACACGGGAGCGGTGGAGGCCCCGGGCCTGGTGATGCCACCACCGCTCAACCTGGTGGTCGACGATCCCGCCGACACGGCCGACATCTCACCAGGCGACGGGGTCTGTTCCGATGGGGCTGGGCGGTGCACTCTGCGGGCCGCCATCGACGAGACGAATGGTTGGGTCGGCACGGACACCATCACCATCGCCGCTGGCGTGGCCCCGATGCTCGTTCCCGGCACACTTGCGGAGAACCTCAACCGTACCGGTGACCTCGACGTCTTCGACGGCCTGAACCTGGTCGGCAACGGTGCCACCATCGACGCCGCCGGCAGCGATGGCGTGTTGTCCCTGCACCTGGGAGACAGTCTGCTGACCGACGTGGTCATGCGTGGTGCGTCGAGTGCCGGGGCCGGGTTCACCAACGCGGGAACCGTCCTGCTCGATGGTGTCAGCGTCACCAACAACCTCGGTGACGGCATCGAGAGAACGGGGACCCTGACGGGCGTCGGGGTCAGCGTGCAGCGCAACGGGAGCCTTCCTACGTCCAACTTGATGTATCAGGTGGAGAACCACGGCCTGCTGCGCCTGGAGGACTCGACCGTCGGGAAGAGCACTTCACCTGTGAACAACGTCGCCCTCGACAACCACGCCGAGGCCACGCTGGTGCGGACGGATCTCATCGACGTTCCGAACTTCGGCATCGCCAACAGCCCCGGGGCGGTCCTGCGGGTCGAAGACAGCACCATCCGGGGCAACTGGAAGGGGATATCCAACGCGGGTTCGGTCCTGTTGGTGCGCGTCGACGTCAGCGAGTCTCGCGAGAGCGCGCTGGTCAACAGCGGTGCGCAGGCCACCCTCGAGATGACCGACAGCACAGTGCGGTGGAGCGGTGGTGCCCTGGAGAACCGGCACGGAGCGGTCGCCACCTTGCGACGATCCACCGTCTCGGGCAACTCCCGCTACGACCACGCCGGACAGATCGTGAACGACGCCACCCTGGAACTGCACTGGTCGACCGTCGTCGGGTTCGGCGAACCCGCCATGGCCGGGTCCGGTCCGGTGACCGTCGAGGCCACCGTGCTGTCCACGTGGGACGGCCCGGCCTGTGCGGGAACCGGCCCCATCGCCGCCACCTGGTCGGCGGCTTCGGACAGCACCTGCGGGCCCGCCGGCCCCGACTGGCTGGTGGGTGACCTTCGCCTGGGTCCGCTGGCCGACAACGGTGGCCTGACAGAGACCCACCCCCCCTTCGGCGACTCGGTGTTGCTCGACGCGGTACCTGCGGGGGCCGCTGGCTGCGGCGGTACCGAGGTGGCCGACCAGCGCCAGGTTCCCCGTCCATCGGGTGCCGGCTGTGACATCGGGTCGGTGGAGGGAGCGGGCGTCATCCCCGCAGGGCCGTTGCACCTGGTGGTGACCTCGGCCGCCGAGGGTGTGGACGCCACGCCGGGTGACGGGCTGTGCCGGACGGTCTTCGGTAACTGCACGCTGCGGGCAGCCATCATGGAGGCCAATGGCTGGCCTGGTGCAGACACCATCACGATCGCGCCGGGCACGCATCCCACCATCGGCAAGTGGGGTCGCGGCGAGGAGGCGGGACGTGCCGGAGACCTCGACGTCTGGGGTGATCTGACCCTGCACGGGGGCGGGGCCATCATCGACGGGTCACTGCTGGATGGGATCTTCGACGTCCATGCCGGCACCCTGAGCGTCGACGAGGTGCACCTCGTCCGTAGCCTCGACCGGGCCCTCCAGGTGGCCGGGGTGGCCGCAGCCTCGTTGGTAGACAGCGAGGTCAGCGACTCCCAGGGTCTGGCCGTGGTGAGTGGGGGCGACCTGGTGATGCAGCGCAGTGTTCTGAGTGGGCTCGGTTCCACCGGCGGTGTCGGTGCCCTGGCGCTGGGGGGCACGGCGGTGATCGAGGATGTGACCATCGAGGACTACACGTCCACGGGCGTCGGCCAGCGGTCCATCATCGGCGTGGGCGGTGCCGCCGAGTTACGACGCCTACAGGTGGTGGGCAACGCCGCGGCGGCCAAGAGCATCATCGAGGTGTACTCCGGGGGCACCTTGTCGCTGGAATCCTCGACGCTCACCGCCAACACGAGCAGCTCGCTCATCACCAACGCCGGCACCGCTGACGTGTGGCAGTCCAGCCTCGTCGACAACACGACCACGAGTCAGGCTGTCGTCTCGTCAGGCCCGTTGAGCCTGCACTGGTCCACGATCGCGGGCAACCTCAGTACGGGACCGGCGCTGTTCACGGGCCTGTACCGCCCCCTGTTGGAGGCCTCGGTCATCACCCATCCCGGCGGAGCCTGCCGCTACACCGCAGACGTGGCGTCGAGCTACAACGTCGTGGCCGACAGTTCCTGTGGGCTCAGCGGAGCGGGCAACCTCCAGGGATCCGATCCGCTCCTCGACACGTTGACGACAGCGCCACCCTACGTGCGTGCGCTGCTGGCTGGTTCGCCGGCCCGTGACCGCATCCCCGCAGGCACCCTGGGTTGCGGAGCGACCCTGACCGGGGACCAGGTCGGAAACCCCAGGCCCCAGGGGCCGGCGTGTGATGCTGGTGCGGTGGAGACTCCCTGACCCTACGTGCTGGTCATTCGGCCCCACCTGTCTCGGGCAGGCAGGTCACCCATACGGTCATGACGTCCGGGTTCAAGATGCTGCCGTCCTTGCTCTCCCATCGCACCGTCCAGCTGCCCAGTGAGGGGTACGAGTCGGTGATGACGAGCCCGGAAATGTCGACGGTGCCACCACCGGCGATGGGTCGCCGTCCCGCCGGGCAATCCGCGCCCCATGAGAAGGCACTCGCCTTACCGGGGTTGGTGGTCGACGGGTAGGTGGAGATGGTGGCGTTGTAGCGGTCGAGGATCGCTGCCACGGCCTGACGGGTCACGGCGTTGGTCGGCCTGAAGGTGCCATCGGTGTATCCCGTCACGATGCCGTTCTCCTGGGCCCAGTTGATGGACTCGTAGAACTTGTGGCTGGGAAGGACGTCGCTGAAGGCTCGGGATGCGGCCCAGGTGCTGGCACCGGTCACCAGGCCTGTGCCCAGGCACAACATGGTCGCCGTCAATATGGCGGCACGACGGGAGATGGTCAGGGTCTGCATGGGTCTGCTCCTTGGTCGTCGGGTGCCCGGACGGTTCCGGGTCTCGCGCCTGTCCGTCGCGACCGGTGGCCGCTCAGCCGGCACTGGTGGGCTGGGGCGCCGGGAACGACTCGGGGAACGTGGCCTGCACCGTCTCGCTGATGGTGTCGAGGCGGCGGGTGCGGGGGCAGGCCACGGCCCGGCCGTCGTCACAGCGCGGGCAGGTGGCCTCGACCGCACCTTCGGCCTGCCACAGGGTGGTGCCGCATGTGGCGCAGCGTCTGGTCCACACGGTGCAGGTGATCCCGGCCAGGCGGGCCGATCCCATGGGGCAACCACGCCCCTCGCAGACCGCCCAGTCGGGGTCGACGACGATGGCGTCGACGGGGCACTTCGGTATGCAGTCCCCGCAGTCGTTGCAGGTCAGCGGGTTGATGACGAACAGGCCCAGGTACGAATCGGTCTTGGCCAACGCCCCTTCGGGGCACGCGTATCCACAGCCCCCGCAGCCGATGCACGCGTCCTCCAGGACCAGGTGGCTCATGGTGCGCCGGCTCTCAGCCGGAGACGACCTCGTTCTGGGGATGGAAGTTGCGCAGTTCGGCCAGGCAGGCGGCGCAGGCCCAAGGCGCGGTGTCGACCCGGTCCGAGACCGAGCACAGCTTGTAGCGCTGGCCATCCCATGACCAGTAGCCGTAGGGGAGGTCGAGCACCCGGTCGAGGGGGGCGCCGCAGCCGGGGCAGGTGGGAGCATCCATGTCGTTTCCTCTCAGGCCGGGGTCTCGACGGCCGCCCCCAGGTGGGCGGCGCCGTCGAGGAAGTGCTGGAGTGTCTGGTTGAAGCGCGACACCCGGTCGGTGTCCATGGGGTCGTCGCCCACGATCTGCATCTCGTCGCCGAGCATGGTCAAGGCGTTGAGCGTCTGGCGGCCCGTGGCCCGCCCGTTGGCGACGATGTCGTCGAACATGGCCTGCCACACCGCCACAGGGGCGACGATGGCGCAGTGGGCGCCGGCCTCGTTGCCGGCTTCGGAGGCGGCGACCCCGTCGCAGGTGATGCCCGAGAAGCGCAGGCGGATGCGGACGTCACCCTCGGGTCGGGCCATCACCATGACCAGGTCCAGGTCGATGTCGCCGAGCACCTCGTACTCGGTGGGTCGGGCGTTCATCTCGCCCGCCAGGCCGTCGAAGAAGGCGACGGTGTCGATGGGGGGAAGTCGGTCGTGGTGCGTCATCGTGTGTCCTCCTGCTCAGCGCGCCGTGCCCGCCGCGGCCACCGTGGCCGTGTCGATCCCCAGCATGTCCAGGGGCAGGATGGTGCGCTCGAGGCGACTGAGGCCGGCCCGCTCGCAGCGGGCCAGGTACGAGGTGAACAGCTTGCACCATCAGCTGCTGCTGGGCGGGGAAGCCGACCTCGTCTCCACCTCGTCGGCGCCGCCGGCCAGCAGCACGCGCCAGGGCCGTGGTCAGGTCGGGTTGGGTGCCGAACTCGATCAGGACCGTCTCGCCGTGGTCGAGTGCCTCGTGGATCTCCTCGGCGACGTCGGGGTCGTGCTCGATCGCGTAGCGGAGGTGCATGGTGCCGTAGGCGACGTGGCGGGCCTCGTCCTGCATGCACATGCGGAAGATGCGCTTCTCGACGTCGGTGGGGGCGATCAGCTCGCCCTGGCGGAAGATGTCGAGCACGAAGCCCTCGCCGAGCAGGTGCATCAGCGCCGACGCCTGGGTGTAGGTCTTGGCTTCGATGATGGTGCGCAGCAGGCTCTCGGCACCGCGAGCGCGACTTCAGGAGCCCGCCGCCGTTGGCCAGCGCCCGCTTGCGGAACACCTCGGTGTGGCGGGCCTCGTCCATGATCTGGGTGCAGAGGAACATCTTGACTTCGACGAAGTCGTGGTTCATCCGCCACATCCACTTGGCGGGGAGGTCGGAGGCGATCATCTCGACCTCGGAGAGCGTGGTGCACAGCTGGCAGATGGCGTGCTCGACGTCGTCGGCGAGCTCGCGCAGCTCACCCCAGGGGATGTCTCGGGTGGCCGACCACTGGCGGGCCACGGCCTCCTCGTAGAGCTCCGGCGACGTTGTCGGACCACACCTGGGTCTTGTCGTTGAGGATGTAGCCCATGTCGGGGGTGTCGCCCTCGACGTCGACAGCCCCGTGGCGCCATGGAGCGGTGCTGGGGGTGGTCGGGGACGTCGCCGTAGGCGCCGACGGCGATGTCCATCATGCGTCAGCCCCCGCGGGCCCGGTTTGGGTTGCACGCCCCACTCGCTGCGGGCCCCGCGCAGCCAGGCCCAGTCCAGGGGCATCCCCATCGGGCTCTCGGCCGGCAGGTTCGGGTAGGTGTCGGTGGCGGTCATGGCGCCCCCCTTCGGTCGCTGGCTGACCATGTTTCCGGCGTGCAGTGTTTCCGGCGTGCAACGTGCCCGCTGCGCAACGTGCCCGGCGAGTAACCATCGTTATCGCCGGATGCTGACACCGTAGGGGATGGGTGTCCACCGTGCCAGGGGTAGTCGGTCACCGGTTTCCGGGAAGTGACCGACGTCGCAGGACCAGCCCCTTCCCTGGCCGGATAATCCTCGTTACTGTCGCTAGCAATACCAGGGTCGTGGGCGGATTCGCCGCCCCTGCCCGGTGGGACTAGGGGGTGCCACCATGACCGTGACCCAGCCACCGGCCGGCGGAGTACGCGACGCCGAAGGCAACTACCGGGTTCGAACCGAGTTCGACGAGGTCCGCTACGGCTCGCACTGCGTGGACTGCTATCCGGGTTCGTGCCTCTACCAGGTTTTCGTCAAGGACGGCCGCATCATCCGCGAGGAGGTGGCGGGCACCTTCATGGGTGAGGAGGAGACCAACCCCGCCATCCCCGACCGCTACCCGCTGGGTTGCAACAAGGGCGCGGCCTGGAGCCAGCAGATCGACTCCGAAGACCGCGTCCGCTACCCGATGCGCCGCGTCGGCGAGCGAGGTTCGGGTTCCTGGGAGCGCATCAGTTGGGACGAGGCTCTCGACGAGATCGCCGACGCCCTCCTCGACACCATGGAAGCCTCCGGACCGGAGGCCATCATGAAGGAGGGAACCCCCGAAGCGGCCGCCATACAGGGCATCGACCGGTTCCTGGGCATGCTGGGGGCCACGATCACCGACCTGAACGGCTCGATCAACGACTTCTCCGCCGGACACCACCTCACGTTCGGGAAGTTCTTCCCGATCTTCGGATTCGACGAGGGAGAGCAGTTCACCTCCGAGCTGCTGCTGTTCTGGCACACCAACCCCGTCTACACGACCATCTCGATCTACCACTGGTTCCAGGAGGCCCGCTACAACGGATCCGAAGCGATCCTGTTCGCTCCGGACGTGAGCCCGAGCCACATGCACGTCGACTACCACGTGCCGGTGGCCTGGGGCTCCGACCCGGCCCTGGCGCTGGCCATGTGCCAGGTCATCGTCGAGGAGGGCCTCGTCGATGCGGACTTCGTGCGCACCCAGACCGACCTGTCGCTGTTGGTGCGCACCGACACCGAGCGGTTCCTGCGCCAGTCCGACCTGGTCGAGGGTGGCCGCGACGACCAGTTCTTCCACCTGCGCCGACGGTGAGGTGGTCGAGGCCAGCCGGGCCAACCTGTTGTCCGACTACGAAGCTCAGCTCGAAGGTGAGGTCGACGTCACCCTGGCCGACGGCTCCGTGGTGTCGGTGCGACCGCTGTGGGTGCGCCTCGTCGACCAGCTCGCCGCCTACACGCCCGAAGCCACCCAGGCCACCACCGGGGTGCATCCCGACACGGTTCGCACCATCGCCCGCAAGGTGGCCACACGCCGCACCCGGATCATGATGGGCATGGGAGCCAACAAGGCCTACCACTCAGACCTCTACCAGCGGACCATGAACCTGCTGTTGGCCCTGTCGGGCAACTGGGGCCGGGTGGGATCAGGGATCAACTGCTGGGCCGCAACCCAGGTGGACGGCCAGGTGATGACCGGCGCCAAGCCGGTGGCGGGTCCCGAGGGCGCCGAGATGGTGCTCGGCATGCTCGACGCCGTCGAGGACGCCGTCCGCCAGGCAGATCCCACGATGAGCGACGAGCTCGTGGCTCTGGAGCTGTGGCGGGGCGGTGCCTCCAAGATCCTGGGAGGCGACGAACCCGCGGCGGGACGGGTCGGGGGTGGCACCGGAGGCATGGTGCCCCCCGCCTACTTCTGGTACTGGCACTGCGGGATGCGCGAGCGCTGGAACGACCCGGTCAACAACGACCCGGCCATGGCCCGCAGCTTCGACGAGTACTTCAACGAGGCTCTCGAGGCGGGCTGGTGGAGGGGTCTGGAGAAGCCGGGTCCGGACACACCGCCCCGGGTGCTCTTCGAGTGCGGCGGCAACATGTTGCGCCGCACCCGCGGCGGGCGCGCCATCCTCCTCGAGAACCTCTGGCCCAAGCTCGACAAGATCGTCACCATCGACTGGCGCTGGTCGATCACCGCCCTGCACTCCGACATCGTCCTGCCCGCCGCCCAGCACTACGAGAAGGTCGGTACCCACATCCCGATCATGGCCATGATCTTCTCGGACAAGGCGGCCGAACCCATCGGAGAGGCCCGACCCGAGTGGGAGATGTTCGCCGACCTGTGCCTGGCCATGGCCCGCCGGGCCGAGGCGCGGGGTCTCGAGGGTTGGACCGACGCCAACGGAGTGGCGCACCGCTACGACGGCCTGTGGGACCGCTACACGCTGGGCGGGGTGATGACCACCGAGGAGCAGCACATCGACGAGACGCTGCGCGATTCGGCCTACGCCGAGGTGCTGCCCCCCGACGCCAGCCTCGAGAAGGTCCGCGAGAAGGGCTTCATCCGCTACACCAACTGGGGTCGCTTCGGCATGGCCAAGGGCCAGGCCACGCCGTGGCCCGAGCCCAACCATCCCCTCAACGTGTTCTCCAACCACGTCGAGCGGGGCGAGCCCTACCCCACACTCACCCGGCGGGCCCAGTTCCTCATCGAACACCCCTGGTTCGTCGAGGCCGGCGAGGATCTGCCCGTCCACAAGGACGCGCCCACCATGGGTGGTGACCGGCCCTTCAGGCTGACCACGGGCCACAACCGCTGGTCGATCCATGCCATGAACCAGGCCAACCCCGCCATCCTGGGCACCCACCGGGGTGAGCCCCACATCGTCATCCACCCCGACGACGCCGCCGACAACGGGATCGCCGACAACCAGCCGGTGCGGTGCTTCAACGACGTGGGCAGCTTCGTGGTCAACGCCAAGCTGTCGCCCGGCCCAGCGCCCCGGAGGCGTGACCGTCTACAACGGCTGGGAGATCTACCAGTTCAAGGACTGGACCGGCCCCAACGAGGTGGAGCCCTCCATGGTCAAGTACCTGGGCTTCGCCGCGGGCTACGGCCACCTGCGCTACGGCCCGATGGAGTGGCAGCCCGTCCCCATCGACCGCTTCGTCTACGTGGACATCGAACCGGCCTGAAGGGCCCTCTACTGGCCCGTCCAGGTCGAGGCGGGTTCCAGGGTGGAGCCGGTGTCGAGGCCGGTACCGGTCTGCCAGGAGGCCAGATCCGTGTAGGTACGGGCCCATCCCCGGAAGGTGTGGGGTGGGTCCTGGTAGTAGTGCTGGCCCGACACGGCGGCGAGTGACGACTCGTCGAGCACCTCGAAAAGCCGGCCCGAGGTCATCGACACGACGGTGTTGTCCACGACGGTCACGTCCGTGGAGGGGACAGCCAGAGCCCCGTCGCGCGCCCGGTGAACGGTGATCCCCGCATCGGAGGAGTGGATCAGGTTCTCCCGGACCTCGCAGGTCCGGCAACCCTCGACTGCGAGGGCCCCGCGCGGTCCCGTCGCGGCCACCACCCGGACCTGGCTGAACGTGTTGCGCAGGGCGTGTCCCTCGACCAGCACCGGCATGGGCTGGCCTGCGGCGTCGAGCCCGGGCCAGTTGGTCCAACAGCATCCCCCGAGGACGAGAGCGCTGTGGTCAACATCGAGATCGTGGAAGTCGTTCTCGATGTACCAGACCCTCGCCGAGCCCGCCTTGGCCCATGCCACCGCTCCCGCACCCTTGCCGGGGACCGATTCGTCATCGTCGGAGAACGAGTTCTGGACGACCCAGAAGTCCTCGGTTCGGAAGAGGTCCACAGCCTCGTTGGCGAACCCCGTGAAGTCGCTCCCCCAGAGGAGGTTGTCCATTGAAGGAGTCGATCCGGGCTCGGTGTAGGAGACCTTGATGCCGTCTTCGATCCCGCCCTCGACACGGACCTCGGCCACCACGTCGTGACTTCCCCGCCAGCCGATGCACCCGTGCGGGCAGTTCCTGATCGTCAGGCCACGCACCCGCACGTAGTCGGCGTCGAGGTGGAGCACGCTCGTGTTGTGGTACAGGCGCAGGTACTCGGCTTGCGCAGCCCCCGGGTCCGGGTTGGACGCCAGCTGATCCTCCATGAATTCCTGCCACTCGAAGCCCCCGTCCAGGACGGCCTCTTCCCCTCGGTAGCCGAGGAGGTGCACGGGATCGTCGGGCGTTCCTGACATCGCTCTGGTGATGCGCAAGCCTCCGCACGGTGCTCCCGCCGCCACTGCGGCACAGCTCGCCGCCTCGACGGGATAGATCCCCTGGCGGAGGATCACAGCGTCACCCGGCGACAGCCGGATGCCTTCGAGGTCCCCGAGTTCGACGAAGGGCCCGTGCCCGCCCTGGCATTCGGCGGACCGGCCGTCCCGCTCCTCCGCAGGGCACGGGACCTCGGGGCCTATGTACCAGGCGGTTCCCTCGACCGGTGCGTTCAGGCGGGCCACGAGGGCCGGCGGTACCTCAGGGGGAAGCGAGGCATGGGGATAGCTCGAACCGGTGGGTCGGCAGGCGGCCAGCATCGAGATGACCAGGACGCCGGCCAACCACACGAGCGGCTGCTTTTTCCGGTGGCTCATGGGCCAAGGGGAGCACGCGTGTTTGAGGGATGTGTGAGCTGGCGTCCACATTCTGCGGCGAGCGCCGCGTTCACATTCTGCGGCGAGCGCCCGTTCACATTCTGCGGCGAGCGCCGGTTCACATTCGGCGGCGAGCGCCACGTTCACATTCGGCGGCGAGCGCCGCGTTGCTCAGCCGGAGGCCAGGTTGCGCAGCACCCCGCGTGTGCGTTCGTGCTCGTCGGGGTCGTCGCTGTAGTTGACGGCCACGAACTCGGTGGTGCCGGCCTCGTCGAAGCCGGCCAGCGCCTCTGTCACCTGGTCCTCGGAACCCACCAGGGCGACGTCGGCGGGGCCGGCCGCGCCTTCGCGGTCGAGCATGGCCCGGTAGGAGGGCAGGGTCCCGTACATGGCGAAGGTGGTGCCTGCGCGGGCCCGGGCCCCCTCGGGGTCGTCGGTCACGCACACCGGCAGTGCCACCTGCACCTCGGGGGCCTGGTCACGCCCGGCCGCCTCTGCGGCGGCGGTGATGGAGGGAGCGATGTGGGACCGGATCGTGTCGAGGCCGCACATCCAGGTGCTGGTGCCGTCGGCCAGGGTTCCGGCCACCTCGAGCATCTTGGGGCCCAGGGCGGCCACCAGGACGGGGAAGGGTTCGTAGCCGGGGATGTTGATGCCGCCGTTGGCGGTCACCGTCTCTCCCGAGAAGGACACGGCACCGGTGCGCACCAGGGAGGTGAGCACGGTCAGGTACTCGCGCATGTGACGGGCGGGGCGGGCATATGACATCCCGAACATGGCCTCGATGACGATCTGGTGGGACAGGCCCACCCCCAGCACCAGGCGGCCGCCGGTGACGACCTGGACGGTCATCGCCTGCTGGGCCAGGGCCATGGGATGGCGGGGATAGGTGGGTACGACCCCGACGCCCAGTCGGATGCCTGGATGTTCGGGGGCCAGGGCGGTGAGCATGGTCAGGGCGTCCACCCCGAAGATGTTGGGGAGAACGAAGGTGGACAGCCCGTCCGCCACCGCCTCGCCGATGTCCTGGCGGATCTGGTCGGGGTCGCCCCGGCCCATGCCATCACCTGCGGAGCTTCCGATGCGCATCTGCATGGCGGCGACGCTAGCGCGGGCCCGCGGGCCATTCGGCCCTGGAGTCGGGGACCGTTGTCACAACGAGGGTTCGGGTCGCGGCCGGGGTTTGGCGTGACGGTGGAGAGGCGAGGGATCCTGGAGCCGTGTGTGACCACTGCGGCTGCCGCAAGTTCCCTGCTATCGCCGAGTTCACTGCCGACCACGAGCGGATACAGGCACTGGGTTGGAAGGTCGTCACCACCCATGGCGACCAGCGATCCCGGGCCCGGGACGAGCTGATGCAGCTGCTCGAGCAACACGTGGCCCGTGAGGAGGAGCTCCTCTACCCTCTCCTGGTCGACACCGGCGATCTGAGTGCCGAGGCTCGCAGCAAGCTCGAGGACGAGCATCGCGAACTTCACGCCGTGCTGGAGACCGACGGCTTCGACCGCCGGGCCTACTACGCGCTGGCCTCCCACATCGAAGAAGAGGAGAGCGAGCTGTTCCCCCTGGCCATGTTCGGCTTCGACGACGACGACTGGGACCAGATGGCCGGCGGAGCCGGTCGCTGAGACGAGAGGACGAGCCTGTGACCACCCCTGACGAGTCGGCTTCTGACGAGCTGGCCTGGTGGTCGGCCGCCGACCTGGCTGCTGCCGTGGCCGCCCGGCAGCTGTCTCCCGTCGAGATCGCCCAGGCCACCCTGGCCCGTGTCGAGGCCGTCAACCCCGGGCTCAACGCGGTGGTCCATCACGATCCCGACACCGTCCTGGCCCGGGCCTCCGAGCTCGAGGCCGACGTTGTCGCCGGGCACCTCCGGGGACCCCTTCACGGCGTGCCCTACCTGATCAAGGACCTCGATGACGTGGCCGGGGCACCCACCAGCTACGGGATCCCCTTCCTGCGCGACGTGGTGGCCACCGAGTCCTCGGTGGTGGCCGAGCGCATGGCAGCCGCCGGTGGCCTCTACGTGGGCAAGACCAACTCGCCCGAGCTGGGCTACCGGGGGACCTGCCGCAGCCACGCCTTCGGCGCCACCTCCAACCCGTGGCGAGCCGGTCACACCCCGGGCGGGTCCAGCGGGGGGTCGGCGGCCGCGGTTGCCGCCGGACTGGCGCCCCTGGCCGACGGCTCGGACGGCGCTGGCTCGATCCGCATCCCCGCCGCCCTCTGTGGGACCGTCGGCTTCAAGCCCAGCTTCGGACGGGTCCCCGCCGGCCTGGGGTTCGACCAGACCATCGTCCATCACGGTCCACTGGCCAGAAGCGTGGCCGACGCCGCGCTCATGTTCTCGGTGGTCGAGGGCGCCCATCCCTCCGACCCGCGCTCCATCCCCGCCAGTGGCATCGATCCGGTGGCCGACCTGGTTCTCGGCACGGGCGCGGGCAGAACCGACTTGCCCCTGGCGGGGCTGAGGGTGGCCTGGGCGCCAGGGCTCACCGGCTTCGACGTGGCCCCCGACGTGGCAGCCTGCGCGTGGCAGGCCGCCGCGACCTTCGGGTCGGAACTGGGCGCCGAGGTGGTGGAGGCCGCACCCCCCTGGGGCGACCTGATCGACACGATGTGGGTGCTCTGGCAGAACTTCTACGGCCAGTTCGCCCCGCTGGTGCCCGCCGAGGCAGTCGCAGGGCAGGTGGACGAAGACCTCCTCGAGCTCATGGCCGGAGGTACCGCGCTGACCGCGGTCGACCTGCACCGTGCCGCCGCGGAGAGAGCGGCCATGTGGAGCCAACTCGTCGGCTGGTTCGAGGACTTCGACCTGCTGGTGTTGCCCACCTTGCCCCTCACCGCCTTCCCCGACGATCGCGATCACCCGCCCTGGTTGGATGGCCGACCCCTGCGCGACCGGATCCTGGCCTGGTTGATGACCTACCCCTTCAACCTGGCCGCGCCCTGCCCGGTGATCTCGGTGCCCTGCGGGTTCGGCGACGACGGTCTGCCCGTGGGCCTGTCCATGGTGGGCCGTCCCTGGGACGACATCGCCGTGCTGCGGGCCGCGGCCTGCTTCGAGGCCGCCCGGCCGCCGTGGTCACATGCCATCATGGGCTCATGACTCGCACCCTGGTGGCGGTGAACTCGGTGCCCGACTCCGAGAACCGGATGCACGGCGACGAGGCCCGGCGTTACGGGTTCAGCGGCGGGCTCGTACCCGGCGTAGACGTGCTGGGCTACCTGGCCCACGAGGCGGTCGACCGCTGGGGGGCCGGATGGCTGGGTAGGGGCCGGCTCCAGGGTCGACTCGTCGCCCCCGTCTACGACGGCGAGACCGTCGAGGTTCGCACCGTGCCGGCCGAGCCCGACAGCACCGCGGCGGACAGCGCGCCCGACAGCGCGGCGGACAGCGCGGCTGACGGCGCGGCGGCGGACAGTTCGGTGGTGGGACCGGACACGCAGCTGCGGGCCCAGGCCCGCCTCGCTCTGCTCGTTGCGGGAGCCTCACCACCGGTCACCGACCTGGCGGCTATCCCCGCCGCAGCCACCCCTGACCCTGAAGACCGGCCGGCGGCTTCGGCTTCATCGCTGGCGCCCGGGACCGTCCTGGCCACCCAGCACGCGGGCTTCCACGCAGATCTGGCGCCTCCCTACCTGGACATGCTCTCCGAGTTCCACCCGGCCTTCCGCCAAGAAGGACTGGCGCACCCCTCGTGGCTCCTGATCTTCGCCAACTGGGCCCTGGCGGCCACCGTGCGGCTCGGACCGTGGATCCACGTGAGCTCCGACGCCTGGTTCCTGGCTCCCGTGCGTGACGGCGAGCGGGTCGAGGTGCGGGGCCGTGTGCGTGACTGCTTCGAGCGCAAGGGCCACGAGATGGTCGACATGGACATCGTCTACCTGGTAGGCGCCGATCCCGTGGCCTACGTGGACCACCGGGCCATCTGGCAACCCCACCTGGCCTCGGCGTGACCCGCCCCGGCTGAGCCAGCGCCTCGCCCTCCAGGGTCAGGCCGGGATCGCTTGTTTCAGGACTAACGTTGCCGCTTCGGCCTGAGCGAGCCCTGGAGGTGGCATGGCGGCGATCGTTGTACTGGGTGGCGCCGGAGGTGTGGGCCGGGTGGCCGCAGGCACCCTGGCCCACATCGACGACGTGGACGAGGTGGTCGTAGCCGACGCCCGGTCCGAGGCGGCCGAGGCTGCGGTGGCCGACATCGGTGATCCGCGCTTCACTGCCGCGTCCGTCGACGTGACCGACACCGCCGCCTTGGGGGCCCTGGTCGAGGGCGCCGACGTGGTCCTCAACTGCGTCGGGCCCGTTCTACCGCTTCGGCCCGCCGACCCTGGCCGCGGTCATCGACGCCGGGGTGGGCTACGTGGACGTCTGCGACGACCTGGACGCCACCGAGGCCCTGCTGACCCTCGACGAGCGCGGCCCGCCAGCGCGGGGTGACCGCACTGATCGGTATGGGCAACTCGCCGGGGCTGGCCAACATCTTCGTGAAGCTGTGCGCCGAGTCAGCTGCTCGACGAGGTGACGTCGGCCGTGGAGATCATGCACATCCACGGCGGCGAACCCGACGAGGGCGCCGGCGGTGCTCAAGCACCGGATCCACGCCATGGTCAACGACGTGCCGCTCTTCGTCGACGGCGAGTTCGTGCAGGTCCGCCAACTCGAGGACAGCGGGGCCGCCTTCGTCCACGACGAGGACTTCCCCGGCCTGGGCACCTACCCGGTGTTCCCCTACCCCCACCCCGAGACCATCACCCTGCCCCGCAACTTCCCCACGCTGCGCCGGGCCACCAACCTGGGTGTGGTGTTCCCTCTCAGCTACTTCACCATGACCCAGGACCTGGTCCGCGCCGGCATGGCCGGCGAGGAGGCGTTGCCGGTGGGCCAGGTGGAGGTGGC
This sequence comes from uncultured Actinomycetes bacterium, assembly GCA_963719935.1. GTDB lineage: Bacteria > Actinomycetota > Acidimicrobiia > Acidimicrobiales > CAVRDY01 > CAVRDY01. The sequence continues at coordinate 611,098 of CAVRDY010000001.1, forward strand.
CCCCATCGACGTGATGGTGGCCGTGCTGCGCCACGAACGGCCACGCCTGCTGGCCGAAGCCGGAGTGACCGGCCCCGGGGGGTGCCTGCGGGTCGTGGTCGACGGCCGCAAGGACGGCGCCGAGCACCGCTACGTGTGCACGCTGGCCTCCACCGAGGAGGGTGCGGGTGAAGGCACCGGCATCCCCGCGGCGCTGGGGGCGGTGTTGCACCTCCGGGGTGCGCTGGGTGACCACCCGGGGGTGCATCCCCCCGAAGCCGTCGTGCCCGTCGACGCGCTGCTGGACCTGGCGGGCACCGTTGTCGGTCGCATGGGCATCGGCGGCGGCTCGGGCATGCCCCTGGTCATCGAGCACGTCGCCCCTGACGGCCGCCGCGAGACGATCCCCTTGGCTCTGGGATGAGCCCGGCCTCCGGGCCCGACGCCGCCGTCCTGGCCATCGACCTGGGCACCGGCGGGCCCAAGGTGGCCCTGGTGTCACTGGCCGGCGAAGTCTTGGGGGCCGAGCACCGGCGGGTCCCCACCACCGTTGTCGAGGGTGGGGGAGCCACCCAGGATCCGGCCCACTGGTGGGAGGCCATCGCCGACGCGGCCGGCGCCCTGGCCGAGGCCCAAGTCGTCCACCCCGAGCGGGTGGTGGCGGTGGCCTGCACCGGGCAGTGGGGCTCGACGGTCCCTGTCGACGCCGGGGGCCAGCCCGCGGGGGAGTGCCTGTTGTGGTTCGATCGCCGCGGCCGGCGCTGGTCCCAGCGGGCCACCGGAGGCCCGGTCGCCGTCGACGGCTACGCCCTCGGCAAGGCGGCCGTGTGGATCACCCACGCCGGCGGGGCGCCCAGCACCGAAGGCAACGATCCGCTGGGCCACCGCCTGTGGCTGCGCCACGAGGCACCCGAGGTGGACCGGCGCACCGCCACCTTCATGGAACCCGTGGACTACCTGAACCTGCGCCTCACCGGTCGACTCGCCGCCACGCAGGTGTCGATGCTGGCCTGGTGGCTCACCGACAACCGCCGCACCGACGCCCGGGACTACGACCCCCGCCTGTTGGCCCTGGCCCGGGTCGAGGCCGACAGGCTTCCGTGCTGGTGCCCGTCCGAAGCGTCGTGGGCGACCTGCTCGCCCCGGTCGCCGCCGAGTTGGGTGTCCCAGCGAGCATCCCGGTGGTCACCGGGCTTCCCGACCTGCACGCCACCGCCCTGGGGTCGGGCGCGGTGGACGACTACGGCGCGCACCTGTCGATCTCGACGTCGGCCTGGGTGGGTTGCCACGTGCCGATGAAGCGCACCTCGTTGCGGCACCAGATGGCCACCGTGCCTTCGGCCCTCCCCGGCCGGTACCTGTTGGCCAACAACCACGAGACGGCCGGCGCCTGCCTGGAGTGGTTGCGCAACCAGGTGGTGCTGGCCGGTGACGGGCTCACGACCGGCGACGCCACCCTGGCTGATTTCGACTCGGTGGCCGCCACTGCTCCGGCGGGCAGCGGCGGCGTGCTGTTCGGACCTTGGCTGAACGGCGAGCGATCTCCCGTGGCCGACACCGACCTGCAGAGCAAGCTTCCACAACGTGTCCCTGGCCACCACCCGCGCCGAGTTGGTGCGGGCCGTGCTCGAGGGTGTGGCCCACAACGCCCGATGGCTCTACGAGGCCTCCGAGGCCGTGCTGCGCCATCCACTGGACTCCCCCCGTCTGGTGGGGGGTGGGGCGGTGTCGGATCTGTGGGCCCAGATCCACGCGGATGTCCTGGGCCGGCCGGTGCGGCGGGTGTGTGACCCGCTGTACACGGCGGTGCGGGGAGCGGCGCTGTTCGCCGGATTGACCCTGGGCCTGGTGGAAGAGGGCGACCTGACCCAGGTGGTGACCGTCGACGCCACCTTCACGCCCGATCCCGGCGCCCGTGCGGTTCACGATGCGCACCACGCCGAGTTCCGCCGCCTGGCCCGCCACGACCGGGCCATGTACCGGCGCCTCAACGCCGGCCGGAGCTGACAGCCCACCCGGCGCCTCGCGGGTCCGTGGCCTCTAGGCTCGGGCCACCATGGCCGCGGTTCCCGAGCACCAGAGAGTCCCTCTGTACCAGAGCGCCCCTCTGCACGAGAGCGCAGCATGGCAGGCCCTCGAGGCCCACCGTGTGGAGCTGGCGCCCCGGCACCTGCGCCACATGTTCGCCGCTGACCCCCAGCGCGGTCAGCGGATGGTCCTCGAGGCCGCCGGAGTGCTGTTCGACCACTCCAAGCACAAGCTCACCGACCGCACCCTGGAGCTGCTCGTGGCCCTGGCCCGCGAGCGGGGACTGGACGAGCGCCGGGCCGCTCTGTTCGCCGGCGAGCGCGTGAACCTCACCGAGGACCGGCCTGCCCTGCACGTGGCCCTGCGCCTGCCCCGGGAGGCTTCGCTGGTCGTGGACGGCCACGACGTGGTCGCTGACGTGCACTCGGTGCTCGACCGGATGGCGGCCTTCGCCCGAAGCGTGCGGGACGGGCAGTGGCGGGGGGTCACGGGTCGGCGGGTGCGCACGGTCATCAACGTCGGCATCGGCGGGTCGGACCTGGGCCCCGCCATGGCGTACCGGGCCCTGGCCCCGTTCGTGGCCGACGGGTTGGCCTGCCGGTTCGTGTCCAACGTGGACGGCGCCGAGGTGGCCGAGGCCATGGCGGGCGCGGATCCCGCCGAGACGCTGGTCATCGTGTCCTCCAAGACCTTCACGACCACCGAGACCCTCACCAACGCCACCACCCTGCGCAACTGGATCACCGGTGCCCTCGGTGAAGAGGCCGTGAGCTCCCACATGGTGGCCGTCTCATCAGCCCCCGACCGGGCCCGGCAGTTCGGCATCGACGTCGAGTCGGTCTTCGGCTTCTGGGACTGGGTGGGTGGCCGCTACTCGATGACCTCGGCCATCGGCCTGGCCACGATGCTGGCCATCGGACCCGAGGCCTTCGCCGAGTTGCTGGCGGGCGCGCACGCCATGGACGAGCACTTCCGCACCGCCCCCCTGGAGGTCAACCTGCCCGCCCGTCACGGGCTGGTGTGGTTCTGGTGCATGGCAGCGCTGGGCGCCGGCGCGGTGGCCGTTGTGCCCTACGACCGGCGCCTGTCCCGCTTCCCCGCCTACCTGCAACAACTCGTCATGGAGTCCAACGGCAAGGGCGTCACCACCGGAGGCGACCCGGTACCGGGTCCCGCCGCGCCGGTGATCTTCGGTGAGCCGGGCACCAACGCGCAGCACAGCTTCCACCAGCTCCTCCACCAGGGAACGGCGCCGGTACCCGTCGACTTCGTGGCCGTCGCCCGCCCCGCGCCCGCCCGGGGCGCCGCGCCGGTGTCCGACGCGGACCTCGCCCACCACCGCGACCTGCTGCTGGCCAACCTGCTGGCCCAGGCCGAGGCCCTGGCCTTCGGCCGCACCGCCGAGGAGCTGCGGGCCGAGGGCACCCCCGAGGCGCTGGTACCCCACAAGGTCATGCCGGGCGACCGGCCCTCGTCGGTCCTGCTCGTGGACGAACTCACCCCCCGTACCCTCGGGGCGCTGGTGGCCCTGTTCGAGCACAGCGTGTTCACCCAGGCGGTGCTGTGGGACATCGACCCCTTCGACCAGTGGGGCGTCGAGCTGGGCAAGGTCCTGGCCGGACGCATCCATGACGAGCTGACGGCGGTCGAGGAACCGGTGCTGGCCCACGACTCGTCCACCAACGCTCTGCTGACTCGCCTGCGGGGGCTCCGGAGGACGGAACTGGACCACCCGCTCCGACCGTGATCGACTGTGAAGCCATGACCGACCGCGTACCCCTCGTCGACTACCTGGTGCTCGATCCGGCACCGCATCTGGTGGCCCACCGCTGCGATTCCTGCGGGGCCCGCTACTTCGACCGCCGCAACGCCTGCGCGTCCTGCTCGGGCACATCGTTCTCTGCCGCGGAGGTGCCCACCGAAGGCGAGTTGCGTGCCTTCACGATCGTCGCCTTCGCCGCCCCGGGTGTTCCCGTGCCCTTCGTCGCCGGAGTCGTCGACTGCGGTGGCACCAGCGTGCGGGGCAACGTGATCAACGTCGAAGCCGACCCCGAGCACGTGCACACGGGAATGCAGGTACGCCTGGCCACCTATCCCGTCGGCGTGGACAGCGACGGCACCGAGGCCGTCGGCTTCGGGTTCGAGCCCATCGAGGAGCAGCCATGAGCAACGGTGACGTGTGGATCTTGGGGATCACCATGACCAGGTTCGGCAAGCGCCCCGACGACGACGTCATCGACCTGGCCGCCGAGGCCGCCCTCGGGGCACTGGCCGACGGTGGGGTCACGATGGCCGACATGGGGGTGCTGGCAGCCGGCAACCTGATGGGCCGGGGCGCCCCCACCGGACAGCTGCTCCAGAAGCAGATCGGCCAGACCGGCATCCCCGTGTACAACGTGTCCAACGCCTGCGCCACGGGCGCCACCGCACTGCGCACCGTGATCATGGCCATCAAGGCCGGCGAGTGCGACATGGGCCTGGCCGTCGGGGTCGAGAAGCTGGCCGGCGCCGGACTGCTGGGCGGGGGTGGTTCCCGCAAGACCGACGACGACACGTGGTCGCCGAGCGGCCGGTAGGGTGCGGTCGCCCCCCTGGACGGTCGGGTGGGTACCGAGACCATGCCCGGGGTGTTCGCCCAGATCGGCATGGAGTACGGCCACCGCTACGGCGGCACCAGCTTCGAGCTGTTCGCCCGCATCTCCGAGAAGAACCACGCCCACTCCACCCTCAACCCCCTCGCCGCCTACTCCAAACGCATGTCTCTCGAGCAGATCATGGGCGACGTGATGATCGCCTACCCCAACACGCGGCCCATGTGCTCTGCCAACTGCGATGGTGCGGCCGCCGCGGTGGTCGTGTCGGACGAGAAGTTGCGCACCCTTGGTCCCGACCAGCGGCGCCGGGCGGTGAAGGTGGCGGCCAGCGTGTTGACCTCGGACCCGTGGACCGAGTCCTGCCAGGTCCTTCCCGACGTCAACACCCTGACCCGCGCCGCGGCCACCCAGGCCTACGAGCAGGCCGGCGTCGGCCCCGAGGACCTCGACCTGGTGGAGCTGCACGACTGCTTCGCCACGGCCGAGCTGGTGCACTACGACAACCTCATGCTCTGCCCCGAAGGCGGCGCGGTCGACTTCTTCGAGTCCGGAGCCCCCTGGCGCGACGGGCGGCTCCCGGTGAACGTGTCCGGAGGGCTCCAGTCCAAGGGCCATCCCATCGCCGCCACCGGGATCGCCAACGTGTGGGAGGTGTGCCACCACCTGCGGGGCGAGGCCGGCGACCGCCAGATCGAGGGAGCGAAGGTGGGCCTGGCACACGTCATCGGTCTGGGTAGCGCCTGCGGCGTGCACATCCTCGAGCGGGCAGCCTGAGGGGGTCGGCCCGGGTAATGACGAACCCCAGCGGGTGAACACCGATACCGCCTCCCGGGACGAGGAGGGCACCGCCGCCGCAGCCCGCCAGGTGTTCACCTCGGTGGTGCGGGGCGACTGGGCCGGGGTGTTCGGCGTGGTCTCGCCCGCCGCGGTGCGGCGCCGGCCCAGCGATGTGGTCCGGGTGGTGGTGGCCGCCATCGTTCTGGCCGGGGCCACCGCGTCGGCCCAGACCGTCACGGGTAGTGAGCGGGCGCTCTACGACCTGGTGGTGTCCCTGCCCGACACCTTCGACGGGCTGTTCGACTTCGTCTACCGGGCCGGCACCGTTGTCGGGGTGGTCCTGGTGCTGGGCGCCGCGGTGGCCGCCCGCCGGCCCCGGCTGGGGATCTCGATGGTCCTTGCCGCCGGGGTGGCCATGCTCGCCGCTGGCGGCTTGGACGCGCTGGTGGACTTGCGGGCCAGCCTGGACGACGCCGACCTGGATCTGGGCGGGGTGCCCACCTTCCCGGCGCTGCGCCTGGCGGTCACCACAGCGGTCCTGCTCGCCGCCGCCCCCCACCTGACCCGTCCCGCCCGCCGGTTGGCCAACCTGCTCATCGGGGTCACCGCCTTCAGCGCCCTCTACCTGGTCGACGGCCTGCCCGTCGGGGTGGCCGCGGCGGTGGTGGCGGGCTGGGGCTCGGCCGCCCTGGTGCACCTGGTGGTCGGCTCCCCGGCGGGCGTGCCCACCGCCGAGCAGGTTCGGTCGTCCCTGGCCACGCTGGGCCTGGAGGTGCACGACCTGGCATTGCGGCCCCAGCAGACGTGGGGTCAGACCACCTTCACCGCTCGCGACCCCGACGAGGCCCCCCTCGAGGTGTGGGTGGTCGGCCGCGACGCGGCCGACGCCCAGTTGCTGTCCAAGGCCTGGCGGGTGCTGTGGTATCGGGGTGGGCAACTGGCCGTCCCCCTGACCCGCCAGCAGCAGATCGAACGCCAGGCGTTCCTGTTGTTCCTGGCCGCCCAGGCCGGGGCCCGCGTGCCCACGGTGGTGGCGGTGGGCACCGCCGGCCGCCGGGCCGACGCTCTGCTGGTGGTGCGTGACCCGCCGGGGCAGAGCCTGGCCGAGGTGAGCTCCGATGATGTCGGAGCGGGTCAGGTCGACGACATGTGGGCCAACCTCGCCCGCCTGCACTCGGCGCGCATCGCCCACAACGCATTGGGTCCCTGGGCCGTGGAGGTCACCGGGACGACCACGGCCTTCGCCGATCTGTCCAGCGCCTCCACCACCAGCGACGACCAGGCCATCCTCCTGGACCGGGTGGCCCTGCTGGTGACCACTGCCACCGTGGTGGGGACCGAACCGGCGGTTGCCGGCGCGGCCCGCGCTCTGGGGCCCGGCGGGCTGGCGGCGCTCCTTCCTCTGCTCGAGCCGGCCGCCCTCCCCCGTGACCTACGCAGAGAGTTGGACGACACCAAGGCCCTGCTCGCCGAGCTGCGCCGGGCCGGAGCCGAGCGTGCAGGGGTGGAGGAGCCCCAACTGGTGCCTCTGCGCCGGGTCACCTGGCCCCAGATGGGCTTCGCGGCTGCCACCATCCTGGGCGTCTACCTGCTCTTCGGTCAGCTCGCCGAGGTCGACTTCGAGGCCATCGTCGAGCGGGCCCGCTGGGAGTGGGTGGCGGTCACGCTGGTGGTGTCCCAACTCACCCAGCCCGCCTCGGCGGTAGCCATCCTGGGCACCGTCGAGCGCCCACTTCCCCTGCGGCCGGTGGTGGTCCTCCAGTTCGCCAACGCCTTCACCGGGCTCGTCGGAGGTTCCCTTGCCAACACCGCGCTGATCGTGCGCTTCTTCCAGCGTCAGGGGCTGAGCCCGGCGGTGGCGGTCTCTTCGGGCGTGCTCAACGGGGTGGGCTCGTTCGCCGTCCAGCTGATGCTGGTGGTCTCCGGGCTCGTCTTCACCAGCGCCACCTTCACCACGCCCCAGGAAGGGGAGGACGGCGGCGGCGGTTCCATCGTGGCGGTGGCCGCGCTGGTGGCGGTGGCCGTGCTGGCGCTCGTGGTCGTGCTTCCCGGCGTGCGCCGAAAGGTCGTGGACCAGGTCCGGCCGCACCTGCGCGCCGCGCTGGACAACGTGCGGACCGTGACCAGCACACCGCGCAAGGCCATGCAGATCATCCTCGGCAACCTGGCCTCCCAGGTGCTCTTCGCCCTGACGCTCAAGGTCGCGCTCAACGCCTTCGGTGCCGACCTACCTCTCCCGGAGCTGATCGTGATCAACTCCTTCGTCACCGTGTTGGGGGGGATGGCGCCTGTTCCGGGCGGAATGGGGGTCATGGAGGCCGGCCTGATCGGGGGCATGACCGCCGCGGGGATCGACCAGGAGACGGCGGTGGCCGCCACGTTCACCGCCCGGTTGTGCACCACCTACCTCCCACCGGTGTGGGGGTGGCTGGCGTTGCGCTGGTTGGGCCGCCACGACTACGTGTGAACCGCTAGTCCCCGTCGTCGTCGCGGCCGTCCTCCCGGTCGGCTTCACTCGACACCACGTTGAGGTCTTCGTCCAGCTGGACATCGACCTGGCTCCCGTCGTCCAGGGTCACCTCGATCTCGTAGTAGCTGTCCTCGTCTCCCACCTCGGTCTCGGTGACGCGTCCCTGGCCCACGTGGTCGAGAGCGACCCGGGAGGCCTGGTCCAGTGCGGGACCGGTGATGGGCATGTCCTGCTCGCCTGGGTCGTCGTCGGTCCCCGCGGCCAGGGCTACTCCAGCCGCCAGGGCCAGGACGGCCGCGGCGGCTGCGGCCGCTGCGATGAACCTGTGTCGTCTGGTCATTGTCTGTTCCTCCTCGTAGGGATGTCCCCGTAGGGATGTCCCCGTAGCGATGTCCCCGTAGCGATGTCGGTTGGTGGACACGATCGTGCCTCGGGCGTGCTGACCCCAGCCTGAACCGCCGTCACCCACCGGGGGTGAAGGAGATCAGCTCCACCTCGCCGTCGCCGCCGGCCGTCTTGATCTCGTGCACGAAGCCCACCTCGGGGGCGTAGGACTTCTCCTCCACCACCTCGGGGTCGAGGGGCGTCCAGTCGGCGGTCACGATGACGTCGGTGTAGGTGCCCGCCGCGACCTGGCGGGTGTCGCCGACACGGATGACCTCGGCCATGTCCTCGGCCTCGCCGGCCAGGAACTCCTGGCGGTAGGCATCACCCACGGTCGGTTCGGCCGGCATCACGATCCCGGGAAGTGCGCCGTCGACCCCTGCGGCCCACGAACCGGCGGTGGAGACCACTTCACCGTCCTCGTACTCCTCGGTGTCCTCGCCCAGGTACCACACGTTGCCGGCGGTGTCCTGGATGTACCAGTCGTAGGTGTCCTCCACCAGCTCGCCGCCGATGGTCACGGTGTCGCGGACCACGACGGCCTCGATCCCCATGACGGTGTGGTGCTCGTCGAGCACCTCTACCTCGATTCGTTCCACCTCACCTTCGGAGGCGCCCTCGTAGACCCAGCGGCTGCCGGGCACCAGGGGGAGGTAGGGGTTGTCGATGCGCTCCACCACCTGGGTCGGGTCCAGGTCGGGTCGGTAGTCGCCGCCGTCACCGGGATCGATGGCCAGGCTCGGGGTATCAGAGGCGATGGACGTGTCAGCTCGGTCGGTGGTGGCGGGAGCCGTGCTGTCGCTCTCGGAATCGTCGCCGCACGCGCCGGCGGTCAGCAACAGCCCGGCCGTCATCGCAAGGCTGGTGAGCCGGGAGGTGTGGCTTCGCGGGTGGGTCAGGTGCTGGGTCATGGTGGTCTCCTGTCGGGAATGGTTCGGTACCGCCGATCCTGGGGAGTTGCCCCTGAACCCCAGCTGACAGGGTCGGTGGTCCGGTTCAGCCACCGGTCAGGAACCGTTCAGGTGAGAGCTGGCACACTCCGGGTGTGAAGCTCCTGCTGGTCGAGGACGACCGCAAGATCGCGACCGCCGTCAAGCGCGGGCTCGAGGCCGAGGGGTTCACCGTCGATGTGGCCCACGACGGGCTGGATGGCCTGTGGCGGGCCACCGAGGAGAGCTTCGACCTGATCGTCCTGGACATCATGTTGCCGGGTCGCAACGGCTACCAGATCTGTGCCGACCTGCGCGATGCCGGCGACTGGACCCCCATCCTGATGCTCACCGCCAAGGACGGTGACATGGACGAGGCCGAGGCGCTGGACACCGGGGCCGATGACTACCTGACCAAGCCGTTCTCCTTCCCGGTGTTGGTTGCGCGCATCGCGGCCCTCCTGCGGAGGACCACCGGGCGGCCCCCGGCACCGGTGGAAGTGGGCCGACTCAGGGTGGATCCCGGACAGCGCCGGGTGTGGTGCGGAGCACAGGAGGTCCGCCTCGACCGCGCGCGAGTTCGACGTCCTGGTCTTCCTGGTCCGGCGCCAGGGCCAGGTGCTGTCCAAACGCGAGATCCTCGCCGGGGTCTGGAGTCAGGACTTCGACGGGGATCCCAACATCGTCGAGGTGTACATCCGGCGCCTGCGCCGCAAGCTGGACGAGACCCTGGGAGGCCACACCATCGAGACCGTCCGCGGCGCCGGGTACCGGCTCGTGGCCGTCCCCCCACGTCATGAGCGTGCGGCTGCGGGTCACGTTCCTCGCCACCCTGGCGGTGGTGGTCATGCTCGTGGTCGCTGGAGCGCTGGTGGTGGGCGCGCACCGCCGGGTGCTGACCGAGTCGCTGGAGGAGGCGCTGGCGAGCGAGGTGGCGGCTCTGGACGCCCTGGTCCGCCGGGGCAGTGTCACCTCACCACTCGATCCCTCCGGCGACGACGACACCGTGGCCCAGGTGGTCGGGCCCGGCGGGGAGGTTGTGGCGGCCAGCCCCCGCCTGGAGGGCGCGCCCGCCCTGGTGACCCCACCCCCCGCCGGCGTGGGGTCGACCCGCTTCGTGACCTTGCCCGAGGTGGCGGGCGACCGCACCCCCTACCGGGTCGCGTCCGGGCACATCGGCGACGGGACGCTGGTGGCCCACGTGGCCAGCCCACTCGACGACATCGACGAGAGCGTCGGTGCTCTCGTCCGGTCGTTGGCGTTGGCGCTGCCGGCGATGGCGGGGGCGCTGGCTGCCTTGGTGTGGGTGCTGGTGGGCCGGACCCTGCGCCCCGTCGAGGCGATCCGCGCCGAGGTGGAGGCCATCGACGGGGGGGCCCTCGACCACCGGGTGCCCACGCCGGGCACCGGGGACGAGATCGACCGCCTGGCCAGCACCATGAACGCCATGCTCGACCGGATCGAGGAGGCCACGGCCCGCCAGCAGCGCTTCGCGGCCGATGCCGCCCACGAGCTGCGCACCCCGGTGACCCGCATGCGCACCGAGGTGGAGGTGGACCTGGCCCATCCCGAAGGTGCCGATCCGATGGCCACCCTGGCCAGTGTGGCCGACGAGTTGGAGGGGCTCAGCCACCTGGTGGACGACCTGCTGCTCTTGGCGCGCGGCGACGCCGGCTCGACGCCCGTGCCCGATGAGGTGGTCGATCTGGCGGCCATCGTGCTGGACGAGGCTGAGCGGATCCAGGGGGTCGACGTCGACACCGCGTCGGTGTCGCCGGCGTGGGTGAGGGGAGACAGCCGCCAACTCCGCCGGGCCGTCCGCAACCTGTTGGACAACGCGGCGCACCATGCGGCCGGCATCGTGAAGCTCTCCCTGGCCAGCGACGGCGCCAGCGACGGCGACGGCGGCGGTGCGGTGCTGGTGGTGGCCGACGACGGCTGCGGGATCCCCCCCGAGCACCGGCAGGACGTCTTCGAGCGATTCACCCGCCTGGACGAGGCCCGCACCGCCGGGGGCAGCGGCCTGGGTCTGGCCATCTGCCGGGACATCGTGGTCCGCCACGGGGGACGGGTGGTTGCGGTGGATCCAGGCGAGGCGGGGGGAGCCCGCTTCGAGCTGCGCCTGCCGGCGGCTACTGCTGGACCATCATCCGGGTGAACTCGGCCCTGTCGTCGACGAGGGTCTCGCCGGACAGGTCGAGGGTCACCCCGTGCAGAGTGCCGGTGAAGGCGAAGGGGGCCTGGAACCGGTCGGGGTCGACGCTGTCGTACCAGGCCTGCCCGCAGCTGGCACCGGCCATCGAGTAGACGGCGGGCACCGTGTGAGGCAGCTCGCCGAAGCCCACGGGCCGGTCGTCCACGTAGAGGCGCACCTCGCAGGGGGATCCCTTGCCCGCCAGCAGCTGGGCCGGCCCGGTGGCGACGATCTCGGCCCGCAGGGTCGAGGAGCCGGTGGGCAGGGGTGCCGCCGAGGTGACCGTGAAGCGTTCCAGGCCCAGGTAGTTGTGCACGTAGTGCAGGTGCCCGCCCTCGACCACCAGAGCGAACCCGCCGTGGCGGTTGCCGTGGTGGTAGAGGACGCCTTCGGCTCCGGCGGGTAGCTCGACCTCGGCGGTGAAGGCGTGGGTGCGGTTCTGGGTGGAGGGCGCGGTCACGAAGGGAATCGGGGCGCCGCCGGGCAGGAACCGGAACCGGTTGCGCTCGCCGCCCACCCTGGGCCGCCGGGCCAGCAGGCGGTCGAGGTCGGTGGCGGCCAGGGGGAGAACTCCGAGGCGTTCGGCTTCGGACCACCAGAGTGCCACCAGAGCCGCCAGGCGCTCGGGCTCTTGGGTGGCGAGGTCGTGGCACTCGGTGGGGTCGGTCTCTAGGTGGTAGAGCTCCCAGTCGTCACGGTCGAGCTGGTCGAGCAGCTCTTCGGTGACCGCCGAGCCGAAGGGGTGTCCCCGCTCGACACCTTCGGCCAGGCTCGGCCCCGGGAACGGGCACACCGCCTTCCACCCCTGGTGGTAGATGGAGCGGTGGGCGAACATCTCGAAGTACTGGGTGTCCCGTGGGGCGGGGGCGTCGGGGTCGTCGAAGGAGGCCCGGGCGCTGGCGCCTTCGATGGGCGACTGGGTGACTCCCGCCAGGGTGGTCGGCGCTTCGATCCCGATGGCGTCGAGCAGTGTCGGGGCGATGTCGATGGCGTGCAGATACTGGTGGCGGGTCTCGCCCCGGGCTGCGATCCGTGCCGGCCAGGCCACGATGCAGGGGTCGGTCACACCTCCCCGGTAGGTCTCGCGCTTCCAGCGTCGGAAGGGCGTGTCGCCCGCCCACGTCCACCCCCAGGAGTAGTGGGGGAAGGTGTCGACCCCGCCCCACGAGTCGTAGACGGCCAGGTTGTCCTCGAGGGTGTTGGGGGCGAAGTTGAAGAACATGGTCTCGTTGCGGGTTCCGTGCACGCCGCCCTCGGCGCTGGCCCCGTTGTCGCTCATGACGACCACGATCGTGTCTTCGAGGCGCCCGAGCCGCTCGATGGCGTCCAGTACCCGGCCGATGTGGTGGTCGGTCTGGCTGATGAACCCCGCGTAGGTCTCCATCTGGCGGGCGTACATGCGGCGTGCCTGGTCGTCGAGGCTGTCCCACGCGGGGACGTCGGGGTCGCGGGGTGGCAACTCGGCGTGGGCGGGCACGAGCCCCATGGCCTGCTGGCGTTCGTACACCTGGCGCCGCAGCTCGTCCCAGCCGCCGTCGAAGGCTCCGTGGTAGTCCTCGACCCACTCGGCTTCGACCTGGTGGGGGGCGTGGCCCGCCCCCGTGGCGAACCACAGGAAGAAGGGCTTGTCGGGCGCGCAGGTGTGGGCGTCGGAGATGAAGTCGATGGCACGGTCGGCCAGATCGGCGTTGAGGTGGTATCCCTCGTCGGGGGTGGCCGGCGGGCGCACGGCGTGGTTGTCGTGGACGAGGTCGGGGTACCACTGGTCGGTGTCGCCGCCCATGAACCCGTAGAAGCGTTCGAAGCCCCGGCCCAGCGGCCAGCGACCGAAGGGTCCTGCGGCTGTCGTCTCGTCGGGCGGCGTCAGGTGCCACTTGCCCACCGCGAAGGTGTTGTACCCGTTGGCCACGAGGATCTCGGACAAGAAGCCGTGCTCGGCACCCATCACCGCGTCGTGGGCGGGGAACCCGAGGGCGAGCTCGGTGATGGCCGACATCCCCACCGTGTGGTGGTTGCGCCCCGTGAGCAGGCAGGCGCGGGTGGGGGAGCACAGCGCTGTGGTGTGGAAGTTCGAGTAGCGCAGCCCCCGGCCGGCGACCGCGTCGATGTTGGGTGTCCGGCAGGGACCGCCGAAGGCGGAGAGCTGGCCGTAGCCGACGTCGTCGAGGAGGATCACTACCACGTTGGGTGCCCCGGGTGGGGGGGCGGGCTTGGAGGGCCAGGCAGGTGTCGACGCGGACAGGGTGCGCCCGATGGCGCCCGGGAAGGGCTCGCCGGGCGTGTAGGTCAGGAGGTCGGTCATGGCGGGAGACTAGATGAGCCCGTCCCAGGCGGCCCGGGCCTCGGCGGCCGGGTCGTGGCGGACCTCGCAGGTCGTGTCGAAGTGCATGGTGGCGCGCGAGAGCGTGTCGTAGCGGTCCCAGCCGGGGTCGCCGTCGCGGGCGAAGGCCAGCCATGCGCCGTGCATTGTGTCGGCCAGGGACTGGGGGGCGTCGGGACCGGTGAACAGGTCGGCTCCCGAACGTCCGAGCACGTCGAACACGAAGGGGATCTCGAGCGCGTGGCACGAACCCAGGCGCCCGTCGAAGGCGGTGGACGCCCAGTCGAACTGGTACATCCAGGTCGGAGCGTGGGCTCCCTGGGCCTCGGCCAGGCGGATGGCGGGGATCCGGAAGACGCGGTCGGTCATGACCGCCGTCCAGATCTGGTCGTGGTCGGGATCGTCGGCGGACTGGCGGTAGGCGTCGACGAAGGCGTGGGGGTCTTCGCAGATGCGCCCCACCCGGCGCAGCAGGGTGGCTTCGTCTTCGATGGAGCGCAGCATGAGCCCGAACAGCCGCCACTCTTCGCGGGTGGTGCCGGTCATGAGGCTGACCTCGGGCGCCGCTCCGTGGGCGATGGCGTCGAGGGGTTGGGTGGGCAGCACCGCGCCGTCGAGTACGGGGGTGAAGGGAAGCAGGGCGAAGTTGGCCGATGGCCGCTGGGCCCGCTCGCGGGTGAGCGACTCGGCCAGGTCGCTCTGGGCGGCGAGCAGGTCGCCGGCGGGCACGGCGCGCAGGCCGGCGACGTCGGTGACCGACAGGGCCGCAATGAGCCGGTCGGCCACCTCGGCGGCATCGGCAGGTGAGGCGACGGCCTGGGCTGCTCCGCTCTGGGCGATGGCCCGGTGGAACAGGCCGGAAGCGGCGGGGGTGCCCATGAGGGTGGCGACGCTCATCCCGCCGGCGGACTCGCCGAAGATGGTGACGTTGCCGGGGTCGCCCCCGAAGGCGGCGATGTTGTCACGCACCCACCGCAGAGCGGCCACCTGGTCGAGCAGGCCGGCGTTGGAGGCGGTGGTCTCGGCCCCCGCCATCCCGTCCAGGTAGAGCCAGCCGAGGGCACCCAGCCGGTAGTTGATGGTGACCACAACCACGTCGCCGTGCTCGACGAAGCTGTTGCCCCGGTACCAGGGCACGGAACCGGAGCCGGCGGTGAAGCCACCCCCGTGGATCCACACCATCACCGGCCGCCGGCCGGCATCGAGTGCGGGGGTCCACACGTTGAGGGTCAGGCAGTCCTCGTCCCAGTCCGGTGCGGCGGCACCGGCGATGCTCTCCAACGCTCCTGGGCGCTGGGGTGCGACAGGTCCGAACCCCGTGGCGTCGCGCTCGCCCGTCCAGGGTGGGGCGGGCTCGGGAGCGCCGAAGCGGCAGTCACCCACCGGAGGTGCGGCATAGGGGATGCCCCCGAAGCGCAGCACGCCGTCCTTGTGCCGACCGGCGAGCCGGCCGGTGCTGATCTCGACCACGGTTCCCATGGCGGCAGGGTACCGGCGATCACGCCTGGGCGCTGGGGCCCGGGGGCGGCAGTCCGAGCCGGTGGCGGAGTCGAGGATCGAGCCTTCGAGGGGCTGAGGTCAGGACCCGCCCGTCGGGGCCCCGGAACACCAACTCGGTGTTGGCGCTGCCCTCGGAGTGCCACCCACCTTCGTGGAGGTGATGGTGGTGGGTGAAGCACACCCCGAACCCGTTGGCACTGTCGGTGGTGCCAGCGTGGTCGTGCCAGTGCCGGCTGTGGTGGATGTGGTGGATGGGACGACGGCAGCCAGGGAAGCGGCAGTGCTCGCCGTCGCGGTGCCGGATCAGGCGGGCCAGCCAGGCGGGCCAGGTGCGTTGGCTCCTCCCGACCCCGATGGTGCCGCCGTCGGGGCCGTCCACCGCCCAGTGGATGTTCCCGTCGCAGGCGAGGCGACGCAGCGTCTCGGCGGCCACCGGGGTGCCGTCGGACAGGGACGCCTGACCGTAGGCCTGACTCTCGGCCTGACTGCCGGCGTGGTCGTCGGTGAGCAGGGCGGCGTCGGCGTGCAGCACGATCGTGGCTCGTGCCGGATCGGTGTCGGCCCCCAGGGCCTGGTGGGCCAGGGCGGCCAGGGCATCGGCCCGCTGCTGGGCGGTGGTGGGGTACCGCTGCGTGGTCGGGTCGACCACGGCGTCGGCTTCGCGGCGCCGGTCCAGGGCCACCCGGAGAGCTTCGGCGTCGCTGGCTTCGAGCAGGCCGGTGAGGCGCGTGCCCCCGCGGGGATCGGGCCGTAGGCACACCGAACGCCGTTCGTGCACTTCGGCCGGTGGCGCGGCTCGCTGGCGTCGGTGACGGGCCAGGTCGGCGAGCTCTTCGGCGGGTCGGTGCGGCCCGTCGGTGGCCCAGGCCCGGTCGGTGTCGGGTGTGGCCAGCTCGCAGAGGGGGACGAGCTGATCCCAGGTGAGCTGGCCGGTGCCGAAGGCCGCCATGATCGCGGGCAAGTCGTGGAGCCGGCTCGCCACGGCGATGATCTCGCGCGCGGTTCGGGAGCGCAGGCCGAGGCGGAGGCGCAGCCAGGGGAGCATGCCCGTCTGGCCGTCAGCGACCCATACCTTGCGGGCGGCTAGCTCGGCGACCATGCGGATCAGCTCCAGGCGGACGGCGGCCTCGAGTGCCGCCATCTGCTCCATGGCTTCGGCCAGGGCCTCGTCGGAACCGCAGTTCGAGTACGGGGGAGGGTTCGGCTCGGCCGGATCTGCGGGACCTGAGTAGGCGTCGGTCTCGCAGCACTCGGGACCAGCGGAGTACTCGGGGCCAGCGGAGTACTCCGGGCTCGCGGAGTACTCCGGGCTCGCGGAGTGCTCCGGAGGCCCGGCGTGATTAGCAGCATCGAACATGTGTTCGACTGTAGCCTCTCAGATCTCCCGAATGTCGGCCCTTTCCATGGTTTGTTGTGATCTCTGCCCTGTCACTCATCGCCAAGGGAGATGTGTCGGCCCCGGTACAGGCCACGGTCCGGGACCTTTCCGGTACCCGTGAGCTGCGGGGGGCCTAGCCTCCGGTCATGTTCTTGGACCCTGCCCGCATCGACCCGGGCCTGGACAGCCGGGCCGTGACCTTCGAGAACCCGACGGGTGCCCGCGGCCAGGGTGGCCAGGCCTCCGACGGACGCAAGGGTGCACCGTCGCGCCGGGTGACTGCGGGCGAGCGGGTGGTGCTGGCCGACCTGGAGGGACCGGGCCGGGTCACCCACCTGTGGTGCACCGTGCCCCCCTCGCCTCCCGAAGTGCTGAGGGCCGTGATCGTCGAGGGGTGGTACGACGGCGAGGACGAACCGTCCATCTCGGTACCCCTCGTCGACCTGTTCGGTGTCCCCCACGGTCGGCCGGTGGCCTACACCTCCGCGCTGGCCTCCATCCAGGAGGGTCGGGGCTTCAACCTGCACGTCCCCATGCCCTTCGTCGGCGGGATGCGCCTCGAGTTGCACAACGCCAGTGACCGGGCCCTCGAGCTCTACTACCAGATCGATCTGGTGCTGGGACCCCAGGAGCCGTCGTACCTGCACGTGAGCTGGCGCCGGGAGAACCCCACCACCATGGGCCGCGACACGGTGATCGCCGAGGGCATCGGAGGTCCGGGCCGGTTCCTGGGCTGCAACGTGGGGGTACGGGTGCTCGACGGGGGCATCTGGTACGGCGAGGGAGAGGTGAAGGTGTTCCGCGACGGTGACACCGAGCACCCGACGATCTGTGGGACCGGGCTGGAGGACTACGTGGGCACGGCCTGGGGGATGGGCCCGCACGCCGCGTCGTGGGCCGGGGCGCCCCTGGACGTGCGGCGCGACCCGAACCAGGTGCAACCCGACCTGGTGGGGTTCTACCGCTGGCACGTCCCCGACCCGATCATGTTCGAACGTGAGGCCCGGGTGACCATCCAACAGATCGGGGCGGCCATGTTCCTTGCCGGCCAGGATGCCGACTTCGAGGCCTTCGCAGCCGATCACCCGGTGGCGGGGCGGGGTTGGTGGCGGGTGCCGGGCCTGGTGGCCGGTGGGATCACCGAACGGGTCGACGACTACTGCGCCACCGGGTATGTGTACGCCACCGTGCCCCAGGCGGTTCCTCGGGTCGACCCGGCGGTGGCGGTGGCCGACATGGCTCGACTCGAGTCCGAGCAGCCCAGTGCCATGGAGGTGCTGCTCGGCATGGCAGGTGACGGAGAACCCGAGGTGTTCCGGGCGCGGGCCGGCGGGCAGGACCCCCGATGACCCCGCCCGTCGTGCACACGCTGCCCGAGGTGGGCATCACGGTCATCTCGGCGTGGATCTTCAACTGCTACATCGTCCACGACGGCGGTGACGGCCGGCCCTTCGTGGTGGACCCGGGTCTGACCCGAAACGCGGACGCCGCGCTCGGCGCACCTGGGCGGTGCGGGTGACGCAGGCGGTGCGGGCGGTGCGGGTGACGCAGGCGGTGCGGGCAGTGCGGGTGACGCGGCCGGATTGGGTGACGCAGGCGGCGTGGGCGGTGCGGTCGGTGCGGTCGGTGCGGGAGGGCCGGGTTGGGTGGCGGCTGCCACCCACACCCACAGCGACCACGTGGGGGGCGTCCCGCACCTGGCCGAGCTGACGCCGCTCGACCTGCACCTGCCCGCCGTTGTCGAGGGTTGGCGTGAGGGTGAGAAGCCGCCGACTCCCGGACCTCGCGTGCGGTGGCTCGTATCGCCCCCGTCCTGGCTGACCAGCCCTTCGATCTGGGGGCGGCGCTGGCCATGGCCCGCGAGGCCAGGTACGCCGGCTACGGGAACAAGCCTTACCGCATGCCCGTCGAGGTGGCCGGTTGGCTGGCCGACGGTGACCCGGTGCCGGGAGCACCCGATTGGGTGGCTCTGCACACGCCGGGCCACACCACCGACTCGACCAGCTACTGGTGTGCCGCCACCGCCACCCTGCTGTCCGGCGATGCCGTGCTGTCGGTGGGTCAGCGCCCCTGGTTCAACCCCGAGTACGTCGACGAAGCCGTCTCGGCGGCCACCGAGGAGCGTCTGCGCTCCCTGCCCGTCGAACACCTGATGCCCGGCCACGGCAGGGTCTGTACGGGTCCCCGGGTGCTGGCCGGCGCCCTGGGACACGACGACCGCCCCACGCGAGAGCCGGGCGGTTGGCGCCGCTTCCTGCGCCGCCACCGCGGCGCTTGACCACCGCACGCTGCGCCACCCCAACGCTTGACCACCGGGCCGGCTGACCGCTCAGACCAGGCCTTCCCAGAGGCGGCGCCGGTCGCCTTCGGGGTCGTGGTGAACCGAGCAGTCGGTGTCGAGGACCATCGTGGCCCGGTCGGTCGTGGTGTAGGCGGGCCAGGCCAGGGCCTCGGTAGAGGGGTTGCCGGTGCGGGCGAAGGCCAGCCAGGCGTCCTGCATCGCGTCCCCGAGTGAGGCCGGGGGATCCTCGCCGAGGAGCATGCCCAGGCCGTCGCCGTTGCCGAACACGAAGGGCACCTCCAGGGCGTGGCACGATCCCAGCGCGCCCCCGAAGGCCTGGGTGGCCCATGAGAAGAGGTACATGTAGACCTCGGAGGTGTGCGCCAACTGGGTCTCGGCCAGGCGGATGGCCGGCTGGCGGAAAACGAGGTCGGTGACCCCGGCGCCGAAGAGGTCGGCCGGTGTGGCGTCGGGGAACTCGCTCCGGTACACCTCGAGCACCTCGGGAACCCGATCAGGGCCGAGCAGGGCCCCCAGGCGCCGGGCGAGCAGGTCCTCGTCGATGGGCGTGGCGTCCATGACGGCGAACAGCTTCCACTCGTCCAGGTTGGTGCCCACCAGCACGGGCACACCCGCGGCGGCCCCCGCTCGCACTGCGTCAAGTGGTGGGTCGGGCAGCACGACGCCGTCGTGGGTGGGTTGGAAGGGCAGCAGCACCGGATCATGACCGGCGTCCATGCGCTCGTCGACGCGGGCGAACACCTCCATGAAGAAGCCGGACTGCCGCGGTCATCAACTCGGCCAGCGGTGCCGAGCGCAGGCGCTCGACGCCCCCTCCGCCCAGGCGGGCCAAGAGGGCCTCGCGCACCTCGCCGGCGTGGGTGAGGGTGGAGACGTTGTGGGCGGCCCCGGACTGGAGGATGGCCCGGTGGAACAGGCCCTGGGCGGCGGGCGTTCCGAGCAGGGTGCCGACGCTCATCGCGCCGGCGGACTCACCGAAGATGGTCACGTTGGCGGGGTCGCCTCCGAAGGCGGCGATGTTGTCGCGCACCCAGCGCAGCGCCTGGATCTGGTCGGCGATCCCGGCGTTGGCGGTGCCCTCGCCGTGCCCCAGGTCGTCGGTGTGCAGGAACCCGAGGGCGCCCAGCCGGTAGTTGATGGTCACCACCACCACGTCGCCCCGGCGGACCAGGTGGGCGCCGTCGTACATGGCCGAGGAGCCGGAGCCCATCATGAAGCCCCCGCCGTGGATCCACACCATCACCGGGCGGGCGGCGTCGTCGCAGGCGGGGGTGAAGACGTTGAGGAAGAGGCAGTCCTCGTGTTCGGGCTCGGGCTCCTCCCCCAGGAGCTGGGCCAGCATCATCGGTGGTTGCGGGCAGATGGCACCGTAGGCGGTGGCATCCAGGACACCCGACCAGCCATCGTGGGGCTCGGGCGGGAGGTAGCGGCGGGGACCGACCGGTGGGGCGGCGTAGGGGATCCCGCTGAAGCGGAGCACCCCCCGGTGCTCTATCCCCACCACCTCCCCCTTGTCGGTCCGGACATGGGTGGGCGTAGCCGTGGTGGTATCAGGTGTCGTCGTGCTCATCGACGCCCACGCTAGCCCCACCCTCGAGCCCCGGCCTCCGAGCCTCTGCCCCCTGCGCGAAAGAACCGACGGGGGACCGGCGGGAGACCGTCAGAGAACCAGGGCGGAGAGCTCGCGTCCACCGAAGACAAGGGCGATCAGGCAGAAGAACCAGCCCAGGGCCCGGCGCATGGTGGCGTCGGTGGCGCCGATTGCCAGCCGGGCACCCAGGCGTGCACCGGGAACCGTGCCAACCACGAGGGCCAGGGCCACGGGCCAGTCGATGTGGTCCAACAGGGTGTGGGAGATCAGAGCGGGCACCGAGAAGATCGCCACCGCCACCAGGCTCGAGGCCACCGCCACCTTCACGGGCAGCCGTAGCAGCTGGGTGAACAGGGGCATCATCACCACTCCGCCCCCGACGCCGAGCAGTCCGGCCACGAACCCCGCCGACGCGCCAACCCCAGCCAGTTGCACCACACCGGGCCGGGGACGGCCCCGGTCGTCCTCCTCGAGGTCGGTCGCGGTGCCGTCCGCCTCGATGCGTCGCAGCAGACCCACCCCACTCCAGGCCAGGAGTCCCGCTGTGAGCACCATCAGCCAGCGGGCATCCACGACATCGGACACCCATGCCCCGGCCACCGCGAGGGTGGCGCCAGCGACCCCACAGGTGAGAGCCACCCGCCAGTCGACCAACCCCTCACGGGAATAGCGGTGTGCGCCGGTGAGCGCGGCAGGGAGGATGGCGGGGATCGTGGAGCCCACGGCGTCGATGGGCGACACGCCCAGGGCTCGGATGGCGGGCGTGGTGATGACCGCTCCGCCGACACCGAAGAGACCGGCCAGCACACCGGCGCCGAGACCGGCCACCACCGCGCCGACGACCTCGATCACGGTGGCGGAGCATCCTGGCCGAGGGCCACGGTGTGGCCTGCGTGGCCGAGGGCCACGGTGTGGCCTGCGTGGCCGAGGGCCACGGTGTCGTGATCCCGTCCCACGGTCACCCGACCGGTGTACCCACCGGCGCGCACGTCGGCTTCGAAGGCGGTCGCCTCGGCGTCGGTGGTGGGCGAGGGGATGAGGTGGGTGAGCACCAGATGCCCCACTCCGGCGCGTTCGGCGAGGGCGCCCAGGGCCACGGTGTCGGCGTGGTACGAGAAGACGGTCTCCAGCACCGTGCCGGCCATCGCCTCGGCCAGCACCGTGGTACGGCACGCCTCGTGCACCAGCACGTCGGCGCCGCGAGCCAGGTCCTCCACCTCATCGCACACCCGGGTGTCGCCCGAGATCACCACGACCCCTTCGGGCGTGGTGACCCGGTAGGCGACGGCGTCCTCGACGGGCTCGTGGTGGACAGCCACCGCATCCACCCGGACCATGCCGGCGTCGTCCTGCCACACGGGGTGCGCCACGGGGGTGACCGCGAAGGTGTGCAGGTCCACCTCGGGGAAGGTGCTCCCGACATGGGCCATGCGCACGGCGATGTCGTCACGGTAGGGATCCAACATGTGCTGCACGAACCGGGCGGTCACCCCGTCGGCGGCGGTCACTGCCAGCGGCCCGCAGGGGTGCAGCAGCTGTTGGAGCCAGCGGGTCATGGCAACGTCGGCAAGATCCACCAGGTGGTCGGAGTGGACGTGGGTGACGAAGGCCCGGGTGAGTGCCCATGGTTCGCAACCGGCTTCGGCCAGGCGGAGCACGGTGCCCCGCCCGGCGTCGAAGAGCAGGGCCAGGTGCCCGCGGCGGACCAGCACGCCGGGCCCGGCCCGGCCGGGGGTGGGGTGCGGGATGCCCGTACCGGTGAGGGTGACCAACGTGGTGTGCACCGAGGTGGGCATCGGGGTGTCGCCACCGGGGGCAGCGATCTGGCCGGCCATGGCCGCCCATTTTGAACCCGATTCGGTGGAGGGACCCCATTTCGGTTCACAATCTGGTCCCTGACAGACAACGGCGAGCCGGGGGAGCGAGAGGACGACATGGCGACGACGACGATGGAGATCATCCCGGGGGTCGAGACCCTCACCGTGACCGGCGCTCGGCCCGGTGCCCGCCTGCGGGTCGACGACGCCGAGGGGCGTCCGGTGGTCACGGTCGTGGCCGACGAGCACGGCAACGCCCACGTGGCCTTCGCGCCGGCGAACCACGCGCGTGCTCGTCGACCTGCGACGACCTGGTGGCCGCGGTCGGCGGCGGCGAGCACCCTGGCGCCCGGCGACTACACGGTGGTGGACGAGGACCGACCCGGCCGACGGTGCACGGTCCGGTCCGGGTGCTGGCGGTCGACGACCACCCCGATCCCAGTCGCTGTACGACCAGGAGCTGGCCGAGGGGTTCGGCTACCTGCGGGTGCGCGACGGGGTCCTGCTGTCGGTCATGGTCCGCTTCCCCAACGAGGACCTGTTACGGCCCGCCGCCGTGGCCGACGGTCGTCGAGTACTCGGGCTACGGCCCCTCCAACCCCGATGCCCCCCAGCCGGGCACGCTGATCGCCAACCTGTTCGGCTTCGCCGTGGTCGGGGTGAACATGCGGGGCACCGGGCTGCTCGGGTGGGGTGTTCGACGTGTTCAGCCCCGCCCAGGCCGCCGACGGCTACGACGTCATCGAGACCGTCGCCCGCCAGCCGTGGGTGCTGCACGGCCGTCCCGGCATGGTGGGCCTGAGCTACCCGGGCATCTCCCAGCTCTTCGTGGCCGCCACCCGGCCCGCCGCAGCCTGGCGGCCATCACCCCGCTCTCGGTCATCGACGACCTGTGGCGCCAGCAGTGGCCCGGCGGCACCTACAACTCGGGGTTCACCCGGGCCTGGCTGGCCCAGCGTGACGCCGAGACCAAGGTGGGGGGCATGGCCTGGGACCAGGCCCGCATCGACGCCGGCGACGCACCGCGGCCGGCCAACCAGGAGATCCGCAGCCTGAACCTGGACTTCGAGCGCTTCGGCCGGGCCATCGAGAACTTCCGGCCCGCTGCTCGAGGCGCGCCGCATCGCCGGCGCCATCGACCGCATCGACGTGCCCGTGTACCTGACCGGGTCCTGGCAGGACGAGCAGACCGGCAGCCGCTTCGCCCTCATGCTCGAGCAGTTCCACGTCGCGCCCCACACGTCTTCACGCGTGTTCAACGGCCACCACCCCGACGGCTACAGCCCGATGGTGATCTCGCGGTGGTTCGAGTTCCTGTCCTTCCACGTGGCCCGCCGGGTGCCGGTGGTGCCCGAGCTGATCCGCATGTTCGCCCCCGCCCAGTTCGCCGAGCACTTCGGCTACACCCAGGAGATCGAGGCCGACCGCTTCGGCGACCTGGTCGACGACTTCGACGCGGCCCTGGCCCGCTACCGGGCCGAGGCGCCGGTGCGGATCCTCTTCGAGAGCGGCGCCGGCGGGCGAGGTCGCGGGCGCTCCGGGCGCACCGCTTCGAGGTGACGGTGCCCGTCGTTCCCGCCGCCGGCTGCGAGGTCGAGCCCGGTGGTGGTTCGGCCCCGACGGCACGCTCGGCGCCGACGCCGCCCGACGGCGAGGGTGCCGACCGCTACCTCGACGACCTCGATGCCGGGCCGATCTGCTACGCGCTCGACCGAGGTGTTCAACGACTTCATCCAGCCCACCGTCCCGATCGAGTGGAGCCACTTCGCCGACGAGTGCACGGTGGCCTACGAGACCGAGCCACTGGCCGAGCCGGTCACGGTCATGGGGCAGGGCCACGTCGAGCCTGTGGCTGCGGCCCGGCACCGAGGACACCTCGGTGCAGGTGACGCTCACCGAGATCCGTCCCGACGGGATGGAGGTCCGGGTGCAGTCGGGCTGGCATCGGCCGGTGCACCGCGATGGAGGACGCCGCAGCGCTCCGACGAGGTGCGCGGTCGACTACACGTTCGTCGCCCGAGCACCGCGAGCCGCTGGTGCCGGGGGAGTGGATCCGCTCCCGGGTGCCCTTCATGCCGGTGGCCCACGTGTTCCGGGCCGGGTCGCCGGCTGCGGCGTCACGATGTCCACGCCGGGCCGCGACCAGCCGTTCTGGTGCTTCGAGAACCCGGTCGCGGCCGGCGCGGGCCATGACGTCGGCTGGGGTGGGGAGCACGCTTCTGTTCTCGTGCTGCCGGTGTGGGACGGAGTCCACGAGGTGGCAGCAGCCGAGGCTCCCGAGCACCCGCCGGCCGACGCGCTGCGTGGACAGCCGGCCCGGGCGGCCCGGCCCATCGTGAACACCGCGGTGGACTGACGCCCAAAGGGTGCGGCCGTCGCCACGGGGCTGCACCAAGATGGACTGATGCCCGAGGCCGCACGTCGTTCGCCGATCGCGGTCGTGGCCCTCGGGGTGACGCTGTTCTCCACCGGCCCGGTGATGGTGGCCAGCGCGTCGATCAGCGGGGTGGCGTTCTCGTTCTGGAGGCTGTGGTTCGGTGTGGTGATCCTCGGGGTCGCCGCCGTCGTGCACCGGCTGGTCACCGGGACGGCCGTGGGGCCGAGGGGTTGGTGGTGGGCCGGGGGTTGCGGGTTGGCCTTCGCCGTCCACCAGCTCATGTTCATGTCGGCGTTGCGGGTGGTGCCCGTCGTCGACGTCACCTTGATGAACACGCTGGCACCGGTGGTGGTCGGGGTCCTGGCGCTACCCGCCTTCGGGGAACGCCCGGGCGTGCCGTTCCGGTTGTGGTCCCTGGTCGCCATGGCCGGCGCCGCGGCTGTCGCCCTGGGAGGCGCCACCGGACCCGACGGTGACCCTTGGGGCATGGCACTGGCGGCCGGGAACGTGGTGTTCTACGCGGTGTTCTTCGTCGGGTCCAAGCTGGCACGGCCCCACATCGAGCCGGTGCCGTTCCTGTGGGGGGTGGCCTTGGCCTCGGCTGTGGTGGTCAGCACGTTCGCGGTTGGGACGGGCACCGCACTCGGGCCGGTGACCACAAGAGACCTGGCGTTGGCTCTGGCGGTGGCGGTCCTCCCCGGAGCCCTGGGACACTTCAGCGTGACCTGGGCGCTGCGGTGGGTGCCGGCCAACCTGCCGCCGGTGATGATGCTGGCCATCCCGGTGCTGTCGGGAGCCATGGCCTGGGTGGCGGTCGACCAGCCGGTCCGGGGTGCCCAGGTCGCCGCGGGCGTGGTCACCCTGGTGGGTGTGGCGGGCGCGGTGCGGGCCCCCTCCGCACCCCGTCTGGCCGCCGACGAGGCCCTGGTGCTGGCCGAGTCCACCTGAGGTCGCCGGGCGCGATCCCAACCCTTGACGGGGGGGGGGGGTCTGGTGGCAGGCTTCGGGGAGGTAGCAGGACGAGCAGTGGGGGTTCACCGTGTGCTGGGTCAGATGTGGGCGCGGGCGGTTCGTGGTGTTGGCTCTGGCGGCGGTGCTGCTGGCGGGATGTGGCGACCCTGGGTCGGTCCAGGTCCGCCAAGAAGGCCAGGGGCCAGACTCTCCCGGTAGCACCCAGCCAGCCGGGCAAGGTACGACCACCACGCCCACGGCAGCCGCCACACCCACCTCGGGGCCTTCAACCGACACCTCGGTTCCTGATGGCGTGGTTCCTGACGGAGTGACTCCTGACGGCCCCGACCCTGACGGCGCCGACCCCGACGGAGCGACCCCCGGTCTTCCCCTCACCGACCCCTCCGACCCGCTGTCGGGCGGGCCCGGGGATGAGGGGGCTGGGGTGCTCGACGGTGGAAGCCGGGCGCGCCCGCCGAGCTCGGTGTTGGATCCCGGCGTCGAGGTGGTTGCGGTGTCGTCGCTGGGTCTGTCCGGGGCTCGTGAGGCGTGCGTGGTCTCTGCGTTGCCTGAGGGGGTGGATGGCAAGGCCGCACCGGTGGTGGCGGTCGAGGACGCAGTCGAACGCTGCACGCGGGCCGAGGAGTTCGGTCCGGCTTTCGTGGAGGGGTTGCGGGTCCGTTACGGGGACCGGCTGACCGAGGCGCAGGTGGCCTGCCTGACAAGGGCGTTCGCCGCCTTGTCGGCCGAGCAGGTTGACTCGTTGCTGTCCGCAAGCTCCGGCGGTAGTGGCGACGAGGGTCCGGCGGTGGTGGCGACGATGTTGGGGTCTTGTGGGGTGAAGCTGTGAGGGGCCCGGGCCGAGGTTCTGGTCGGGTCAGGCGATCCCATCGTTGGGCTTGGGCGGTGCTGGTGGTGGCACTGCTGGCACCGGCGGTGGTGGCGGCTCCGGCCGCTGAGGCTGTAGTGGGGTCTCTGGCGGAGAGCGACGCTCCCTTGGTGTGTGATGGTGACAAGGTTTCGTTCTCGTTGGGTTCTGAACGCTTCGTTCGCGTCCGCGTGCCTGCTGGTGCGCAGGTACGGTTCTCGGTGACCGTGGATGTGACGGGAACCTTCAGCTCAGACCAGTCGATCCTGAACATCCACGCCAAAGACCTGTCGTTGAACGAGTACTCATTCGAGCATGGGTTGCTGCATACGACCGTAGGCCCTGACCTCGACTCGATCCCGGGCACCTCGTGGAGCATGCACCCGTATCCGGGTACCCCTGTCGACGAGCCGCGCGAGATCGTGGTGAGGATCATGCGCCAGTACAACAAGGCCCATGGTCATGCGGTGGTCGAGTTGGTAGGGGCGTCCGGGTGGTCCCTGGCCGGATGCCGGATCCGCCAGCTCCTGGGTTCGTTGGGCGATTTCGTGGGCCTGGCAGGCGATCCGGCGAACACGTTCACGGGGAACGTCACGGATCGCCGCATGGATGTGGGGGCTCGGGCGGGGACGTCGGGGCCGGTGTCCGAGCGCCACTACAACTCCCTGGATCTGCGGTCAGGTCTGTTGGGCCGGGGGTGGCGTCTTGGCTATGAGACCTCGGTGGAGCAGGTGACCGGTGAAGACCCCGACCCGGCGAATCCAGGTCAGCCGGCCCCTCCGGAACGCTCCGATGTTGTATGGGTGGATCCGGAGGGTCGCGAGTCGGTGTTCGCCTATGACTGGGGTTCTCAGGGTTGGCTTGCGCCCCCGGGGGTGGCGGCCACGCTGGCGTGGGTGAGCGACCACTACGAGTTGGTGTGGTCGGGGTCGGGTGCGCGGTGGGTGTTCGACGCGAACGCGGCTCCCCCGGCACCGGCGCGCCTGGAGTCGGTCGAACAGCCTTCCGGTGAGGTCGTGGATCTCGTGTGGGCTGATGATGGCGGCACGTCTGGGGTGGTGGAGGTGTTGCGGGCGTGGTCGTCGTTGGATCCCTCCACGGTGTGGCGCTGGACGGACGTGGACACCGACGGGGTGGTCGACGAGTTGTGGGTCGATTCGCCGGCGGGCACCCACGCGGACGTGAGCGTGAACTACTTCTACGAGTCCGAGGGGGGCACGCCAGTGTTGTCAGCGGTGTCGGTGCCCCACCGTGACGACGTCTCGGGTGCAGATCCGTGGGGGCCGGGTGGGGAGTGCTCGGCGTCGGTGCCCTGCGAGGTGTACGAGTCCGAGGACCCCAGGACCCCCCAGGCCCTGGACTTCCCGTGGATCACCCGGGTGGTGGATCCCAGCGGGGTGGAGGTGCTGTCCAACACCTACGAGTTGGAGGCCCCGTATCGGGTCACTGTCGATGAGGGGGTGACGGCGGGTCGGTGGTGGCCGACGGTCGACGCGGTGGGCGACTCCACACCGGCACGGGAGGTGCGCAGCGCCCTGGTGCACTTGGACGACAGGTCGGGTACACCGTCGGGGCAGTGGTCGTTGCAGGTCGGCGGCGGTCCGGTGGAGGTCTTCGACTGGGACGTGGATGAGGCGACCCTGGAGGCCTTTGTCGCGGCGCAGGTGCCGGGATCGACGGTGGAGGGCGTCGCTGCGCAGACGAACGCCGATGGGTGGTGGCGCATCGTGTGGGGCGACGACGCGCACCATGGAGTGGCGGTGACCGACGGCGTCACGAACTTGGACGTGTCCAGCCACGACGATGTGGCCTGGGATGATCCGGCGGAGTGGGTGACACCGGTGTTCGCGGCCGGAGTTCCGGGCACCGAGGTGGTCCCGGTGGGTACCGACTCCGGGGTGATGGACGTGGTGTGGCCCACCGCCCAAGCCCACGAGCTCACGTTGAGCTCTGCTGGACTGGTGGGGGGTTCGGTGACCGTGGCGGTGGTGGAGGACGCCCGGTTCCGGTCTCCCCGGGTGGTGTCCCAGTCGTATCCCTCGGGGGACGAGGCGACCTTCGCCTACGGGTTGGCGTCGAGCTTCACCTACGGCCCGGGTGGTTCGCTCACCGCGGCGTGGGACACCGAGGTGACCTATGACGACGGGTCGAGCGTGGAGACGCTCACCTACCACCACGACGTCGCGGGGTTCCTGGTGGGGATCACCGATCCGGCGGATGCGTCGGTGGAGCGCGGCTACCAGGACGGCCAGTTGTCTTCGTTCGTGGACCGTTCGGGTGTGGAGGTGACCCGGTCCTTTGACGCCGCGGGCCGCCTGGTGGGGTGGTCGCGTCCGGATCCGGGGTCGACGGGAGACGCGTCGGCCGGGTTCGTGGAGTACGACGGCGAGGGTCGGGTCGTCAACCAGGTGGGCGCGGATGGGGTGACCACCTCGATGGTGTACCCGCCGTCTTCGCAGTCTCGGGTCCCTGAGCAGGTGCGGGTGTGTGCCGAACAGCCCGACGGTCCCGACGCGGGGTCGGTGCCTGATCCGTGCCCGGCAACGGTGGAGCCTTCGGAGTTCTCGGTGAACGCAGCGGGCTTGGTGTCGACGGTCGTAGAGCCTTCCGACCAGGGCGGCTCGCGGGTGACCACCACCTATTCCTATCCGATTGACTACGAACCTCCCTCCTCCCCGCCCCCGGGGTGTGTCGGTTGGCAGTTGTGCGAGGTGGACTCCGGTGGTGTGTTGACCTCGTACACCTATGACCAGTCCACGGGCCTGGTGGCGTCGGTGACCACCGCGGCGGGGACGACGACCTACACGTACCATCCGGATGGCTCGTTGGCCGAGGTACGAGATCCCCTGTACGACGGGGTCTCCCATCATGCCCGCACTCTTGGCTATGACGGGGCGGGCCGGTTGTTGTGGATGTCAGATGAGTCGAATCCTGACGTGGACGGCCCTGGGGGCAGCTACAAGCCTTCCGTCGAGTACCGCTATGACACGGCTGGCCAACTGGTCCGTGAGATCCAGTCGTTGGATCCGACGAAGGCCTGTCTCAGTTCGGGTTCGGGTCAGCCCAAGTCGTCGCCGAGTCGTTGCACGGTGACCCGGTATCGCTATGACGGCGCAGGGAACCTGGTGTCGGTGACCGAAGCCGATGATGGGGACAACGCGTTCGGTGCATCCGAGACCGACGCGCCCGATGAGGCGACGACCACCTACACCTATGGGATCTTGGGCCGGTTGACCAGGGTGACTGACCCGGTGGGCGTGCAGACCCATTCGTGTTACGACACCGAGGGCAACGTGGTGCGTCGGGTGGTGGGGTCGGGGACGCCGTCGTGTGTGGGTGCTGAGGGGGCGGGTTTCGAGGTGTCGGCGACGGCTTATGACGGGTGGGGTCGGGTGGCCTGCGAGGTGGGTCCTACCGACGAGGTCGTGTGGGCGTCGGATGGGTCCCCGGATTGTGATGCGGCGGGGACGGTGGGTGAGTCCGTGTACACCTACAACGAGGCGGGGGCGGTGGTCTCGGTGGTCGAGGCGCGGGGGACGGGGGCAGAGCGTTCGACTTCGAACGTGTATGACGGGTTGGGGCGGTTGTGGCAGCGGGTGGAGCCTCGTGGGGTGGGGGCGACGGCGTGGTCGGGGGTGGTGGAGGAGCGGGGCTATTACCCGTCGGGTCGGGTGGCGACGGTGCGCACCCCGCCCCATGATGCGGTGTCGTGGGATTGGGGTCTGGATGTGGGGTGTTTCGATCCGACGGTGTCGCCGTGTCCGTCGGTGGCTGGTGTGGAGCGGACGACGACCTACTCCTATGACGGGGCTGGGCGGGTGGCGTCGGTGACGGACCCGGCAGGTCGGGTGCGTGAGACCGCCTATGACGCTTCGGGTCGGGTGGATGTGGTGACCGACGCTGCGGGGACCGCCCAGGAGTTGGTGGTCGACTATGACCCGGATCCGTTGGGTCGGGTGACCAAGGTGGTGATGCCGTCGCCGACGGGGGTGGGGACGGTGGCCCAGTTGCGCACGTTTGATCCGGTGGGCCGGTTGCTCACCGAGACCGACTTCGCGGTGGATCCGGCGTTGTCGTCCACCCCGACTCGGCGGTTCTCCTACAACCATGCGGGTTGGTTGGTGGCGTCGAGGGCTCCGGGGTTGGCCTGGGATGAGCGGGTGCAGTACGGCTATGACTCGCGGGGGAACCGTACGAGTCGTGTGTCGCATCGCAGTGACAGCGATGACACGCCGACAGATGATTTCGTGGAGTCCTGGGTCTATGACCGGGCGGGTCGGGTGGTGTCGGTGACCGATCCGTTGTCGAACGCGACGACTTTCGAGTACGACTCGGCGGCACCGTCGGGGGTGGTGGCGGGCCGGTTGTGGCGTCGCTCCGACCCTGAGGGGCGGTCGGCGACCTATGGTTATGTGGGTGGTCGGGTCGATGAGGTCGTGTACGCGCAGCCTGGTGAGGGTTCGTTGTCGGTCGGCTATGGCTATGACGGGTTGGGTCGGGTGACTGAGACGGCGGTGGGTTCGGCGGTCGAGTCGAGGGCTTATGACGGGGCGGGTCGGGTGGTGTCGGTGACCGACGGCAATGGTGGGGTGGTGGCGAGTGTGTGGGATGTGGTGGGGGCACGTCGGTTCATGGGCCATCCGGGGGGCCGTCAGAGCTTGTTCTCCCATGACGAGGCAGGACAGTTGTCGGGGGCGTCGGTGTGGGCGTGGGGGGTGTGGTTGCCGGTGTCGGACTTCGTCTACGACGAGATGGGTCGGGTGACTCGCGAGTTGGGGTGTTGTGGGAACACGTCAGTGAACCGGCATTGGTCGTACAACACGGCAGGCAAGGCGACTGATTACACGCAGTGTTGGCGGAGCTTGTTCGGCCAGTGCTGGTCGGACCCGCCTCAGCCTCCGCCTCCGCCTCTGGGTGAGGATCCTCCGCCGTTCTACAAGCCGTTTGTGGCCGAGTCGATCGTGTCGTGGCGCGCTGATGGTCGGGTGGGTCGGGTGTGTGTGGATGATGTGGACAACGGGGTGTGTGCGGATCCGTCGGCGCCGTCGCATCCGTTCGTGGCCGCCTATGACCGTTCCTATGTGTATGACTCGGCAGGTCAGTTGGTCGGGGCGGGCAACGATTGTGTGCTGTCTGGTGGTGTGCCTGGTGCTGCGTGTACGTCTAGGTGGTCTTTTGATCTTCAAGGCAACCGGGTGGGTCACGATCCGGACACGACGGTGGGCGGTGACGTCGATTACGTGTTCGATGGTGGGGGTCGCGTGGTCGGTTCGGGGGACGGGTGCGCGTTGGTGTCGGGTGTCCCCAACGCCAGTTGTGACACGACGTTCTCCTATGACGACTCTGGGCGTCGGGTCGCCCGTGATGGTGTCGGGCCGGTCACCTATGACTATGACGTGCGGGGACGGTTGGCGTCGGTCGACGGGGTCGGGGACTCGCAGGATTTCGTGTTGGGCCACGACGTCGAGGATCTGTCTGATGTGACCTATCCGACCGGGTCGGGGTCTGCGACGGTGACGGTCTCTTGGGATCATGGCCTGGGGGTACCTGAGATCGTGGCGTGGGGCGCCAAACGGATCGATTACGGGTTGGAGCGCACGTCGCAGATCTCGGTGGGTGGTGATTGGGACTACGGGTATGACTGGATGGGGAACTCGACGCGTAGCCCGGACTGGGGTGGGGTACCTGACGGGGACGGCAACGTGGGTGTCTACGGCGTGCTCACCTATGACCCTTACGGAGTACCCCAGGACGCGACCGGAGACACGGCTTCAGCCGAGTTCGGGTACCGGGGCGAGTTGCACCTAGGTGACCTCATCTACCTCCGCAACCGCATCTACGACCCCACCACCGGCACCTTCCTCTCACCAGACCCCATCGACGGACATGACGGCACCCCCACCGTCGCCAACGCCTACCACTACTCGGAAACGACCCGCTCAACAAGTGGATCCGCTCGGTCTGCGACCGGGCGATTGTCAGTTCGAGCTTCACGCATATGAAACGTCGCACAATGGGCTCGAGGGCGCGGAGGCCTCGCTGGAGGGTGCCCTGGGCGACGCTCCTGGGTTCTTTCAGGATGACATCCAGTCGAAGCTCGATCAGGTCGAAGCGTTGCTTGATCCGTCCTGTCGGCAGTTCATCAAGGCCGACCCTGCTAACGATGGTCGACTGATTGAGGTGTTTGGCAGTCTGCAGACAGCACGACATGTGGGCATTCATGTCGCTGCTGGGAGTATTAGCGTTGGAAACTGGAATGGGTTCAGTGGTGTGGGTAAGGGCCTGCAGGCTGCCGGCGGTTCGGACGTCTCGATCATCTCGTGGATGGACTACAACCCACCCGATCCGGGCTCGGCGAGCAACATCGGGGAGTATCTGTTCGGGGGTTCAACTGCCGAGGACGGAGGTCAATCGTTGGCCCCCCTCGTCAATCTCTTGCGGCGAAGGGGCCGAGACGTCACCTTGATCGGCCACAGCTTTGCGGGATCTGTCGTGCAGAACTCGGTGGTGAATCAGGGAGCTGGCCCGAATCGGATCGTCTACTTCGGTGCCAGCTTCTGGAACAGCGGCGCTCTCCCGATGGAGGCCTCCTCATCCAACGTGTACTGGGGAATGACTGGCGACGATTGGATAGATGGCACTCCGGGGACCAGCGCGCCCCCGGCGCGAACGTCATCTCGACTGAGGGAGCGAGCGGGCACGGCAACTACTTCGACACGAACAACGTCGCCGGCCGGAACCTGATGGCAATCATCAAGGGGAACACGCAAGCCTGCGGAGGGGGCGGGTCGCTCCCGACGTTCTTCAACGGTTCCTTCGACTGCGTCATCTACAAGTAGGGCCGAGCCGTGAGGTGGAGTACTGCCGCTGGAGCTGTCGTCCTCATGCTCGCCACTTGTGGCTGCGGCACTGAGGCTGTGGACTCAGGTTCGGATCCGGCGTTGTCGCTGGCGGAGGCCGAGGAGCAAGTCCGTTCGACGGTTGATGACACCGTCAGTGAGCTGGGTCTATCGGGTGGCACCACGGTCATTGATGGGCCCGAGTCGTGCCTCGACCCCAGCGGCGACGAGAAGTTCAGCTACATGTTGAGGTTCGACGGACTCGAGGAGGGCCGCCCTCAAGAAGCTGTTGGCGACGTTCGCGGATACTGGGACGACGTGGCGATGGAGTGGGCGTCGGATGGCGAGGCCGAGGTGAGTGGCGACGCGGCGGGCTCCACGGTGCGATTCGACGGACTTGAGGTCTACGTCCAGATCACTGGCGAGTCCGATGTCTTGCTGATCAAGGGCTTCACCGACTGCTACAGCTGATCGGGACGCTCTGGTGGTTCCTCACGGCCCGGAGTGGGAGTCAACTGGCCTCCAGGCCGACGTCGTCAGGCGAGTTGGCCGGCGATGGTCTTGAGTCGGTTTTTGGCGATGAGGGCGTCGAGGTGGTTGAGGAGCGAGGCGAGGTCTTCTTCGGGGAACTCGTCGAGGGCGGCGAGGTGTTCGCCGAGGTGGCGTTCGGGGGTGCGGAAGCTGCGGCGGGGGGCGTCGTCGATGAGGAGGTAGTCGCAGGACACGTCGAGGGCTTCGGCGAGGCGGGCGACGATGTCGGCGCCGGGGGTCATCTTTCCGTGTTCATACCGGCTGATCTGGGCGGCGTCGCCGCCGATGCGTTCGGCGAGCTCGCCTTGGGACCATTTGTGTTCGGCTCGTAGTTGGCGGATGCGGTCGCCGAGGGGCATGAGGTGGGCTCCGTGGTGGGGGTTCCACGCCAATTCTGTGATCATCGCCGGCTCCTCTGCGTGATGGATCCTCCACAACTCCGCGCGAGTCTATGTAGTATTCGCAAGTCAGGTGTGCGGATCAGGCTCACCAAGAAATTTCTTGGGAGGAGGGTGAGGATGGCGAGATTCGGGGCCGGTGACGCGGGTGGCGACTGGGGGATCGCGGCGAAGCTGCGGGCTGAGGTGTCGTTGGAGCGCTTGGTCGAGGGGTGTGGCGTCGAGTTGTCTCGGCCTCGCACCAAGGACGGGAAGCGCACCGGGGCCTGTCTGTGGTGCGGGACGACCAAGGGCTTGGTGGTGGAGCCGAAGGCGAACACGTGGCGGTGCGAGTCCTGCGGGTTGGGCGGCTCGGTGGTCGAGTGGACCCAGCACGCCGAAGGGGTGTCCTTCACCCATGCGGTGGAGTTGTTGCGTCAGGGGGTGGAGATCACCGCGGCCGGCGCGCGCAACGGCAAGCAGCCGCCGAAGTTGACGTCGCGGTCGTTGTTGCCGACGCCGTTCGACGCGGACCAGCCCGACGAGGTCCTCCTCGCTCAGGTGGTGGACTTCTATCGGCGCAGCCTGGCCGACCGGTGGGAGCCCGCCGAGTATCTGGCGAGCCGCCGCCTGGAGTCCGCCGAGATGGTCGAGGTGTTCGGGGTCGGGTTCTCGGTCCGGGGTCGCCTGGGGAACTACCTGCCCGACACCCGCCGGGTGTTGGGGGCGAAGCTGCGCTCCCAGCTGGAGGGCATCGGGGTGATCGCCGACACCGGCCACGA
Organism: uncultured Actinomycetes bacterium; assembly: GCA_963719935.1. Lineage (GTDB taxonomy): Bacteria > Actinomycetota > Acidimicrobiia > Acidimicrobiales > CAVRDY01 > CAVRDY01. The sequence continues at coordinate 646,086 of CAVRDY010000001.1, forward strand.
AGCGTTCCAGGGGTCCCTCATCGTCCCGGTCCGCGATCGCCGAAGGGGTGGTGGCCCAGGTCTATGGCCGCAAGCTCGGGAAGTCGTTGCGGCGGGGGACGCGGATGCACACCTGGCTGCCCGGTGACCGGCCCCTGTTCAACCCCACCGCGCTGGACTGTCGGGAGGTGATCGTGTGTCCGTCGGTGATCGACGCGTTCACCTTCTGGTGCCACGGGCACCGCCACGTCGTCGCCGTCCCCGGTCCCACCGGCTTCACCGACACCCACCTGGACCAGTTCGCCGGCCACGACATCGCCCGGGTGCTGATCGCCTACCGGCGCGACGACGAAGGCGACAACGCGGCGGCCGCGCTGGCCGGGCGACTCGCCGGCATCGGGGTGGAGTGCCTACGGGTCGAGTTCCCCAACGGCCAGGACGCCAACGACGTCGCGTGCGCGGCGGCGTCGCCGGCCGACACCCTGGCCACCGCGCTGCGCGAAGCCTCATGGATGACCGCCAAGGCGATCGGGGCTGCGAAGTCGTCTCGCCGGCAACCGTCGACGCCGAAGGCGACGGCGACGGGGGGCGCCAGCCCTCGACCCCACCCGACACCCGAGCCGGCGGTCGACGATGTCGATGAGGTCGAGGAGGTGGGCGGTGCTGAGGTCCAGATCGACTCCGACCCCGAACCGGTGGGCGATGACGTGGCGGGTGAGCTGGCCGACATCGTCCGCGGCGACGACAGCCCGGTGGCGTCGCCGGTCCCGGCGGTTCCGGCGGGGGTGGTCCCGTCGTTCTCCGAGGATGGCCGGGACATGTGGCTGTCGTTCGGGCGGCGCCGGTGGCGGCTGCGGAACCTGGGGGACAACACGAGCTTCGACGTGTTGAAGGCGCTGGTGTTCGTGCGCGCCGAGGGCGCCGATGGGTTCCACGCCGATCGGATCGATCTCTACACCGCCCGGGCGCGGGCGTCGTTCTGCAAGGAGGCGTCGATCGAGACGGGGATCGAGGAGAAGGTTCTGCGGGGCGATATCGCCAAGGTGTTCGGTGTCGCGGAGGCCTACGTCGAAGAAGCGATCCGCCGAGCCCAAGAACCCGCCACCACGGTGGTGACCCTGGATCCCGATGAGCGGGCCGCGGCGCTCGAGTTGTTGTGCGACCCGAACCTGGTCGAGCGGATCACCGCGGACTTCGCCCGGGTCGGTGTGGTCGGCGAGGCCACCAACTGTCTGGTCGGCTACCTGGCGGCGGTGTCGCGGAAGTTGGCCAAGCCGTTGGCGGTGGTGATCCAGTCGACGTCGGCGGCGGGCAAGAGCGCGCTGCAGGATGCGGTGTTGTCGTTCGTGCCGCCGGAGGACTGTGTCGCCTATTCGGCGATCACCGGCCAGTCGCTCTACTACATGGGCGACAAGGACCTGTCCCACAAGGTGCTGGCCATCGCCGAGGAAGAAGGCGCGGCGCGAGCCGCCTACCCGCTCAAGCTCCTCCAGTCCGAGGGTGAGGTGTCGATCGCGTCGACCGGGAAGTCCAACGACTCCGGGCTGCTGCGCTCCAGTGACTACACGGTCAAGGGTCCGGCGGCGATCTTCCTGACGACCACGGCGATCGACGTCGACGAGGAGCTGTTGAACCGCTGCATCGTGCTGACCGTCAACGAGAACCGCGACCAGACCCGGGCCATCCACGACCGCCAACGCCGATCCCAGACCCTCGACGGCCTGTTGGGCGGCAACGACCGCGACCAGGTGTTGAAGGTGCACCGCGATGCCCAACGCATCCTGGAACCCGTCGCCGTCGTCAACCCGTTCGCGGATCGCCTGCGGTTCATCGACACCGTCACCCGCACCCGCCGTGACCACGTCAAGTATCTGACGCTCATCTCGACCATCGCCCTGTTGCACCAACACCAACGCGAACGCCGCACGGCCACCACCACAGCCGGCGTCGAGGTGACCTACATCGAAGCCACCCTGGACGACATCGCGCTGGCCAACCGGTTCGCCCACGAGGTCCTCGGCCGTTCACCTGGATGAGGTGCCGCCGCAGACCCGGCGGGTGTTGGGGATCGTCGACGAGCTGGTCGCCAAGCTTGCCATCGAAGCCGACGCCGACCGGGCCCAGGTGCGGGTCGGGCGCCGCCAGGTCAGCGCGAGGCGTGCGGGCTGTCGGACCGCCAGTGCCGCAAGCATCTCGACCGTCTCGTCGAGCTCGAATACCTGTGGGTGCATCGGGCTGAGCACGGCTCGGCGTTCGTCTACGAGCTGGTGTTCACCGGCAACCTCGACGACGGGACACCCCGCATGGCCGGTCTCGTCGACGTCGACCAACTCACCGACACCACAGCGGATGGGG
>CAVRDY010000002.1:0-38792 GCA_963719935.1 uncultured Actinomycetes bacterium
CGGCATCGCCGAGGGCATCAAGGGAGTGACCGAAGAGACGACGACCGGTGTCCACCGGCTCTACCAGATGCACGAGGCGGGCCAGTTGCTGTTCCCTGCCATCAACGTCAACGACTCGGTCACCAAGTCGAAGTTCGACAACACCTACGGGTGCCGCCACTCGCTGGTGGACGGCATCAACCGGGCCACCGACGTGATGATCGGCGGGAAGCTGGCCGTGGTGTGCGGGTTCGGCGAGGTCGGCAAGGGCTGTGCCCAGTCGCTGCGGGGCCAGGGGGCTCGCGTGGTCGTGACCGAGGTCGATCCCATCTGTGCCCTCCAGGCGGTCATGGAGGGCTACGAGGTGGTGCGCCTCGAAGACGTGCTGGAGACCGCCGACATCTTCGTGACGGCCACCGGCAACAAGGGGATCATCACCGCCGAGCACATGGCCCGGATGAAGCACCAGGCCATCGTGGGCAACATCGGGCACTTCGACAACGAGATCGACATCGCCGGGCTGGCCCGCATGTCCGATGTGCGCCAGGTGGAGGTGAAGCCACAGGTCCACGAGTACGTGTTCCCCGACGGGCACTCCGTCATCATGCTGGCCGAAGGGCGCCTGTTGAACCTCGGCTGTGCCACCGGGCACCCGTCCTTCGTGATGTCGATGAGCTTCACCAACCAGGTCCTGGCCCAGATCGAGTTGTACGGCAGCACCGAGCGGTACCCCCTCGGCGTGTACGTGCTCCCCAAGCAGTTGGACGAGCGGGTGGCCCGGCTGCACCTCGACTCCCTGGGCGTGCGCCTCACCGAGCCTGAGCGAGGAGCAGGCCGGCTACATCGGTGTTCCTGTCGGAGGTCCCTACAAGCCCGAGCACTACCGGTACTAGACCCGTACCCCGCCCTCCGGCGGCAGCCGCCGCCGGAGGGCGAGCGTAGGCACGACGCACCATGCCCACCGACGAGGAGCCGATCCCCCCGACCATCGAGTGGGTTGGTGATCGTGTCCGCCTCATCGACCAGCGACGCCTCCCCCACGAACTGGTGGTGGTGGAGGCGCGCGCACGGTACCCGAACTGTGTGAGCTGATCGCCACCCTCGCCATCCGGGGTGCGCCCGCGCTGGGTGTGGCCGGAGCCATGGGTGTGGCCTTGGCCGCGGTGACCGGCGAATCGCTGTCGGCCGCGGTCGAGGCCCTGGTGGCCACCCGGCCCACCGCTGTGAACCTCGCCTGGGGAGCGCACCGGGCGGCGGCCGCCGCGGAGCCGGTGGCCGAGGCGGTCGCCATGGCCGCCGAGGATCTGGCGACGTGCCGCGCCATGGGAGCCCACGGGGTGGTGCTGGTTCCACCCGGGGCGCGTGTGCTCACCCACTGCAACACGGGATCCCTGGCCTGTGTGGGGTACGGCACGGCTCTGGGGGTGATCCGGGCCGCCCACGAGGCCGGACGTGCCCCGACGGTCTGGGTGGACGAGACCCGTCCTGTCCTGCAAGGGGCCAGGCTCACGGCCTGGGAGTTGCAGCGTCTGGGCATCGGCTGCACGGTCATCCCCGACGTGCTGGCCGCGTCGCTGATCGCAGGTGGCGAGGTCGACCTGGTGGTGGTCGGTGCGGACCGTATCGCCGCCAACGGAGACACGGCCAACAAGGTCGGCACCTACGGCCTGGCGGTGGTGGCGGACCGCCACAACGTGCCCTTCTACGTGGCTGCTCCGCTGAGCACGTTCGACTGGTCCTGTCCTGACGGCGGGTCGATCCCGGTGGAGGAGCGTCCCGGCGAGGAGGTGGCGATGGTGGGTGGCCGGCGCCTGGTTCCCGCAGGGGTGGCAGTGGCCAACAGGGCCTTCGACGTGACCCCGGCCGGGCTGGTCACCGCCTTCGTCACGGAACTGGGTGTCCAGGCCAGCCCGCCACCTCGCCCTCCTCCGCCCTGACCAGGCCTCCGAGGAGATCGAACAGGTACGGCCATCCTTCGCCGGGGGCGGCGACGAGCAGTTCTACCTGACAGGTCCGCCGACCCGAGATGGTCTGACGGGACACGACGCCGATCGCCAGGTGCCACGCCACGCCGCCCCTGGCGGTACCGGCCCCTTCACCGGGTGGTGAGCACGTTCGTATCCTTGGCCGTGACGGAATCTCCTACCAAGCAGGGGTGGTCTGATGGCGACGGTGCAGGTGGAGGCTGCGGTTGCCGGTCGCAAGGCGCGGGAACGCCCGAGCACGAGTTGCAGGTCCCCCTCCCAAGCGGGCCGACTTCCCTGCGTGATCTCATCGAGGCAATCGTGCGGGCGGAAGTGGATTCCTTCATCGATCGTGCAGAGGGCGAGAAGCTCTTACGCGTGCTGACCGAGGAGGCATTGGAGGAAGGCCTGGCCACCGGTTCGGTACGAAGCGGGGGGCGAGAGGGCGCGGCCGAGGTCGATCCCGATGAAGCTGTTCGCACCGCGATCGAGGCTCAGCGAGACGGGCTGTTCCAGACGGTCATCGACGAGGAGCCGATTGACGACCTGGACACCGTGATCGAGTTGCGTGACGGAACTCGGGTGATGTTCTTGCGACTCGTCGCGCTCGCTGGAGGCTGATCTCCGGTGCTGGCGGCGGAAGAAGCACGGGCCCGGTTGCTCGCGGTCGCGGACGAGGGATGGCTTGACGCGGCACAGAGTCGGGCTCGAAAGCTCAAGAGGGACCTGCACGGCCTGGCCGAGCCCGTTCTCGTCCCCGAGCCTCGAGGGTGGGCGCTGTCGGACGCGTACCAGACGCGTCGACAACAGCTCTGGACCTTGGCCACGGCGCTCGACGAACTCGCACCGAAGCAGCTGGCGTCCGTCATGAAAGCGCTCCATGCGGAGCTTGGAGACACCCTCGCAGCATGGTGGGTATCCGCCAGGGCGCAGCCCTACTCACGAGGCTGGAGCCGTCGAGCGTTTCGCGCTCCCGGCGCGCCCGGGATGTCGCGCGAGCAGCGCATCAGCGACCTGACGAGACTCGTCGCAGGTGCTGGCCCGTATCCCCAGCCTCCGGAGTGGTTCGCGGCGTGGGCTCCGTACTTGAACGTTGCTCACCCGGTGGCGCCGGTCCCGCTCGAGTTCGGGCCAGTGCTTGCGGCGGCCATCGACAGGGGAGGCGCGACCGGCAACGCAGTCTTCCAGACCCTCATCGAGAGCGGGAACGGCGAGCACGCCATCGGCGGGATGGGTCGACACGTGATCGCCGGACTTCTACGCAGCTCTCGGCCTGACGGTTGGGAGTGCATCGAGGCGATGCTGCTGGCCGCCCAGCGTCAGGAAGGACTCCGCCAGTCGATCCTCGAAGTCGCGGACGAAGCCCACCCGGACGCCTTCACTCGCATCATCGATCTCGCTGTCCGCGAGAACCTCATCCGCTTCGCGGCCACCATTCGTGCGGTCTCGGTCTGGTTCGGCTTCCCCGAGGACGCTGAGCACATCGACGACGCTGCCCGCCGACTCGAGTTGTTGCAGCAGTTCCGCTCGGACCGAGTGCTTGCGGCGCGCCGAGTGCTCGATGGAGATGCATGGGACACCTATGCGGGCCTCTGCGCGATCGCCCAGTTCGACGTCGAACCCACGCTCGCACTTGCCCGAGAGGCCGTATCGCTACCCGGGCGCGACAACCGGGCGGCGGCGCTGCGATTCCTCGCCAACACGCAGCTCCCCGGCGAATCGTTGCTGCCGGTCTTCACCGCCATGACCACCGACACTGATCTTGCCATCGCCTGCCTTGCGCACCAGGCGATGTCCTGGTACCTGCGGGAGGGAGCGACCGACGACGTCTACCGGGCACTCGACTCGTTGGCCCGGCGCCTGCCGGGGTCCGCCACGACGGCCGAGCCCGTCGGCATCGATCCAGACCCGGTTCCTCTCGACCGCGGCGCGGTGGCAGCGACCATGATCCGTGTCGTCGGTAGCCGCCCGCTGGAGCCGCTGCTCGACTTCCTTCCATCCATGGATCCCGACGCACGTGCCGCGCTTGCTGGCGCGGCGTCGAAGCGCAAGCGACTCGACGGAGACCTTCGCCGGGCGATCGTGAAGATGGTGGGTGACCGCTCCACGCTCGTTCGGCAACGTGCCGTCGAAGCCATGAACAAGCTCACTCCGAGCACCGACGAGTCCCTCGAGCTCGAATCGTTGCTCACCCGAAAGGCCGGGGACCTCCGGAGAGGAGTCATCGGCCTGCTGAGCAGGCTCCCGACTCGCGATGCGGTGTCCTCGGCCAACCGGCTCTGGTCGGGCACCGATGCACAGCGCGACGCCGCGTGCGAGCTCCTGAGCCTTCTGGACCGCACCGACGACGTCGTCACCGCCGCTGAGAACTTCGGTCGCGACGAGCCTTCGGCCAGCCAGAGCGACGTGCTGTCGGTCATCGCTGGAGACGAAGAATCCGACGCCGCGGACCCGACGCTCGGCCTGTACACGCCCGACGAGCTGACTTCACCTCGCGCCCGAATGCGTCCCAGAACAGTCGCCGGTACACCGACCCTGCCTCGTTCCGGATCGCCGAAGCACTCGACGACCTCGCCGAGACCCATCGCAACACCGCTTTCGAGATGGTCAACTGGCAAGGGTCGACCGAGGTGCTCCTCGGCGACGCCCGCTGGCTGCCGAGCCCGTTCCAGCGAGTCCCGCAAGCATCGGAAGCCGGCGGGTGGGGGATGGTGATGCCGGAGATCTTCCGCACATGGTGGGACGACCGGCCGACCGATTGCCGCGAGGCCTCCGATTCGCTCGATGCTCTGCGCGCACTCGTCGCATCGCAGCTCTGCGCCGACCACGAGGAATCGCCGTACCTCAGGCAGTTCCAAGCGGAGGTCCGCGAGATCCTCGGTCCCCTCGTCGGGAAGGACCGACTGCAGCTCCGACACCCCCACGTCGTCCATCACGTGCTGGAGTGGGTGCTCACCGACACCGCTGACCTTCCCGTCGTCGACGAGTGCATCGAAGCGACCGAAGCAGCCCTTGCCTCTGTACCTGGCGCGCGGATCAAGGAGCTCGCGACACTCCCCGCCGGCTGGCAGGGCCAGGAACGAGAATGGCGCAACAACTTCGTCTTGCTGTGCCCCTGGATGACGCTCACTGGCCGCCTCCTCTTGCACAATCCCCTGCTGCTCACCTCGGATCGGCTCGGGGAGTGGTACGGCCTGGTGCGTTGGTTCGATCAGCCGGTCGACGGCGCACCACGGATTCCCGTCGACCCCGCCTTGCTGCATGCATCTCACGCCATCGGGGCGGCAAGCGACGCTGATGTGTACGAGGCCTTCATCGAGCCCGACCAGCCCGGAAGGTGGGGCGGCCGGCGCAGCTCCTCGAGTTCACCCGGCGCCGGCGAGACCAGATCGAGGCGCGATACCCGACCGTGGTGCCCGTGGCCGACCGCGTCCGTCAGCGAACCATCGAGATCGAGCGCTCACGTGGCGAGATGTCCACCGCGGCGAGCCACCTCGCGTTCCGCCTCGCAAGCATTGAAGGAGCGAGCGTCACGCTCGAGCTCCTGGCACGTCTCGGCCGATCCACCTTGGTGCGCGGCTACGCGTGGAACAACGACGGACGCGAGGCCGTCTACAGCCGACTGATCCAGATCTCCTACCCGGCTTCCGACGACACGCCGGACACCGTCTCCGAACTTGTTGTGGAACACAAGATCAGCGACCGGAGGCTCGTCGAGCTGGCGATGTTCGCTCCGCAGTGGGCCCCGACCATCGAGCAGGTGCTCGGCTGGGACGGGCTGGAGGACGCGATCTGGTGGTTCCACGCCCACACCAAGGACGATCGGTGGTCAGTGGAGGCCGAGGTGCGTGAGTCCTGGGCCACGATGTCAGCCGAGCGCACGCCCCTCTCGGCTGCCGACCTGACCGAGGGCGCCGTCGACGTCGGCTGGTTCGGCCAGGCACATGCCCGCCTCGGTCCCGAGCGATGGCAGGCCCTCCACAAGGCCGCCAAGCTGGCATCGGGCGGCGCAGGTCATCGACGCGCGCAGATCTACGCGGAGGCCATGCTCGGCCAGGTCGACGAGACCGAACTGGTCAACCGGATCCTGAAGAAGCGGCACCAGGACTCCGTACGTGCTCTGGGTCTGCTGCCGCTTCCTGCCGATCGGGCTGACGAGGTCGCGCTCGGCCGATACCAGGTGCTGCGCGAGTTCGAGCGCGGGTCGAAGAAGTTCGGCCAGCAGCGGCAGCGCAGCGAATCGACTGCTGTTCGGATTGGGATCGAGAATCTGGCGCGGAGCGCGGGTGCCGTCGACCCGCAGCGCTTCATCTGGACGATGGAAGCAGCGGAGGCGGGAGATCTGGCCGACGGCCCCGTCTCGGTCACTCAGGACGACGTCACCGTCACACTTGCAGTGGACAGCGAGGGAGTTCCCGACATAACGGTGGAGAGGAGCGGCAAGCGCCTCAAGTCTGTGCCTGCAGCTCTCCGCAAGCAGTCCGACATCAAGGCGTTGACCGACCGCAAGACGGCGCTCAAGCGCCAGACCAGTCGGGTTCGACGCTCACTCGAGGATGCCATGGTGCGTCAGGACACCTTCACCAACGAGGACTTCGTGGCCCTCGGTCGCCACCCCGTGGTAGCTCCGATGCTCGCGATGGTCATCTGGACCGACGAAGCCGGATCCACGTTCCGGTGGCACGACGCGAAGTGGGTCGATGCGGCGGGCAAGGTCGCGAAGTCGAAGGGGGCGATACGCATTGCTCACCCCGTCGACCTGCTCGGCGCCGGGAACTGGATCGACTGGCAGGAGCGGTTCTTCGACTGCTCCGAACGTCAACCCTTCAAGCAGGCGTTCCGGGAGCTCTACGTGCTCACCGACGCCGAAGCGGTCGACTCGCCCCTCAGTCGTCGTTGGTCGGGTCATCAGCTCCAGTCACGCCAAGCGCAGGGACTGTTCACGGCACGGGGCTGGCTCAGCGACCGCGACGCGGGCGAGGTTGCGAAGGTGTTCCACCCTGCGGACCTGGTTGCCCGCGTGTCGTTCGTCGACGGCTGGGGAACCCCCGCCGAGGTCGAGCTTCCGACGATCAACGCGGTCTACTTCACGAAGCGGAACGAGTACCTCGCACAACCCCTCGACTCGATACCACCCGTCCTCTTCTCAGAGACGATGCGCGACCTCGACCTGGTCGTGAGCGTCGCGCACGCGGGAGGGGTCGACCCCGAAGCAACGGCATCGACCATTGAGATGCGCGCCGCGCTCGTGCGGGAGACAGCTCGGATCATGCGTCTCGTGAACGTGACCCAGGAGTCCCGTCATGTCGTGATCGAAGGAACGCTGGGGGAGTACTCGGTTCACCTCGGCAGCGGCACGGTCCACCGACGGCCGGGCGGAGCCCTGTGCATCATCCCGATCGACGCGCAGCGCCGGGGCCGCATCTTCCTGCCCTTCGCCGACGACGACCCGAAGACCGCAGAGATCGTGTCCAAGGTGCTGATGCTCGCTCGCGACTCCACCATCAAGGACCCCACGATCCTCGAGCAGCTCAGGTCTTGAGAACAGAGCCCTGATTCGGTGTTTGGGTATACCCGAAGACCGAATCGGGGGATGGGTGTCACAGGGGGGTGGGAGAATACCGGGGTGCTGTTCCCGTCCCAGTGTCCGGGCTGTGGCGCCCTCGGGCCCGCTCCATGTCTGGCGTGCCGACGGGCCCTCGAGCCCGCTGGCCTCCTGGCGCCGCCCTCCGGGGTGGATGCCTGCGCGGCCGCGTTCGCGTTCCGGGGCACCGGGGCCGAACTGGTCCGCCGCCTCAAGTACCACAACCAGCGGTCGTTCGTGCCCTGGGCAGGTCTGGTGCTGGCCCGTCTGCTACCCCCACTCATCTCTGCGACCGGCTGCGTGATCGACCCGGCGCACGCCGTGGTGACCTGGGCTCCCACCAGCGACCACCGCCGCCGCCAGCGCGGGTATGACCAGGCAAGGCTCCTGGCCCGGGCCATGGCCCGGTCATCAGATCTGGCGCACCGACCGCAGCTGCGCAGGTCCCCGGGGGCCACCCAGACGGGTCGCGATCGTGCCGGGCGCCTGGTGGGGCCCCACTTCGTGGCCCGGGGGGCCGCTCGGCCCACGGTGGTCGTCGTCGACGATGTGATCACCACGGGAGCCACACTCGCTGCGGCCGCTGAAGCACTCCGCTCGGTTGGAGCCACCCGCGTCCTGGCCCTCGTGCTCGCATCCACTCCCCTCGCGGGCGAGGCTCAAGTTGGCGCTGCGCGGGGCCGAAACATAGGCAGCCGGGCCCCCGGTACGATCCGGGGCTGAAACACCGGTTGAGCAGAAGAAGGGCGAAAGGGCGACGGCGGTCATGCAACCCACGATGCGTCAGGTGGAGTGCTCCTTGGAGGCCTTGCGCGTTCAGGACGGCGCGCCTGGCGCCTCAGAAGTAGTGGCAGGGTCGAGCGCCGAGCCTCCGCGAGGGCTCGTCGAGCAACTGGTGGGGGATCCGGCGATCCGCCTCGACCGCCTGGCTGACGTCCGCACCCGGCTGGACACAGGTGAGCATCCCAGCGATCTCGACATCGCCGAGCGCCTGGTCGGCCGCCTGGTCTGCGACCGCCTGCGCTGAAGCCTGTTGCCGTCGCCGCCGGTAGCATCGGCGCCCGTGACCGAACTGGCCAGCCTGCGCCGTGACTATCTGCCCGATGCGGTCTGGCACGACGATCCCATCCGCGTCGTTCTCTGTGACGACCACGCCATGTTCCGCCGGGCTCTCACCGTGGTGCTCGAGGAAGAAGGTGACCTCGAGATCGTCGGAGAAGCCGACACCGGTCCGGAAGCCGCGGCGCTCGCCGAGGTCCTGGCCCCCGATCTGCTCTTCGTCGACATCAACCTGCCCCCCTACGGGGGAGTGGCCGCCTGCAGCCAGATCGTTCGCGCCGTGCCCACAGCGAGGGTGGTGATCCTGGCAGCGCACGAGAAGCACCCCGACGAACTGCTGGAGGGCGTGGGCGCCGGTGCGATAGGGGTGCTGCTCAAAGAGCAGGCCCTGGACGGTGCCGCCGACATCTCCCGGCGCGTGGACTCCGGCGAGTGCATCCTGTCACCTGCGGTGGCCCGTGCCCTACGTGATCTCCTCGCCGGGGGGGCGGACCTGCCCGCCCCCGGGGTGGCACCACTGGTCCTCGAACCCCGCGAGCAGCTAGTCGTCGAGGTGGTGGCCCGGGGAGCCGATGCCGCCGATGCTGCGACCGGGCTGGGAATCGAGCGACACACAGCCATCAATCTCATGTGCAACGCCGTGCGCCGGATCCAGCGAACCTGGAGGGCCGAGGACACCGTCGTGAGCCTCTCGACGCCCCGCCAGGATCATGACCGCCTCGAGGCCGTGGCCCAGGCAGCCCGGCGCGTCGTTCCCGGGAGCTAGCCCGGACCGCCCGCTGCCGGGCGGGCAGGAGCGACCACTACACTCGGTGCACCCATGGGCGTTCTGGACAAAGTGCTGCGCGCCGGCGAAGGCCGGAAGAAGAAGGCCCTGGCCGCGCTGATCCCCGACATCTGCGCCCTCGAGCCCGAGGTGCAGGCCCTCTCTGACGATCAGCTGCGGGCCCGAACCGCCGATTTCCGGCAGCGCCTCGACAACGGGCTCCACGTCGACGAGCTGCTGATCGAGTCCTTCGCCGTGGTCCGCGAGGCGGCGCGGCGGGTGATCGGCCAACGGCACTACGACGTCCAGCTGATGGGTGGTGCTGCTCTCCACTTCGGCTGGGTGGCCGAGATGAAGACCGGCGAGGGAAAGACACTGGTCTCGACCCTGCCGGTCTACCTGAACGGCCTCACAGGCCGGGGTGTACACCTGGTGACGGTCAACGACTACCTGGCGCGCCGCGATGCGGAGTGGATGGGCCAGATCCACCGTTGGCTGGGTCTCACCGTGGGCCTGGTGATCCCCGGCGAGTCCGATCCCGAACACAAGCGCCGCCAGTACGGCTGTGACATCACCTACGGCACGAACAACGAGTTCGGATTCGACTACCTGCGCGACAACATGGCCATGTCCCGACCCCAGCAGGTGCAGCGGGGTCACGCCTACGCCATCGTGGACGAGGTCGACTCGATCCTCATCGACGAGGCCCGGACCCCGCTCATCATCTCGGGACGGGTGGCGGACGCCGCGAAGCTCTACTACAAGTTCGCCAGCATCGTCAGGGGCCTCAAGATCGAGCGCGACTACGACCTCGACGAGGAGAAGCGCATCGTCGCCCCCACAGACGAGGGCATCGAGCGGGTGGAGCAGGCCCTGGGCGTCGAGAACATGTACGACGAGCCGTCCGCCAACTTGGCACACCACCTGAGCGCCGCGCTGAAGGCCAAAGAGCTGTACCGGCGGGATCGCGACTACGTGGTCCAGAACGGTGAGGTGAAGATCGTCGACGAGTTCACCGGCCGCATCCTCGATGGCCGGCGCTGGTCCGAGGGCCTGCACCAGGCCGTAGAAGCCAAGGAGGGGGTGAAGATCAAGGAGGAGAACCAGACCCTGGCCACCATCACCCTCCAGAACTACTTCCGTCTCTACGAGAAGCTGGCGGGCATGACGGGCACCGCCGAGACCGAAGCGGCCGAGTTCGCCAACACCTACAACCTCCAGGTCGTGCCCATCCCCACCCACAAGCCACTCATCCGGGCCGACCAGCCCGACCTGATCTACAAAGGTGAGCAGGTCAAGTTCGAATCCGTCGTCGACGACATCGGCGAACGCTACGAGGCGGGCCAACCCGTGCTGGTGGGCACCATCTCGGTCGAGAAGTCCGAGCGCCTCGCCCGACTGCTCGAGAAGCGGGGCATCCCCCACGAGGTGCTCAACGCCAAGATGCACGCACGCGAGGCCGAGGTCGTGGCCCAGGCGGGGCGGCTGCACTCGGTCACGGTGGCCACCAACATGGCGGGCCGGGGCGTGGACATCATCCTGGGTGGCAACCCCGAGGGTCTGGCCCAGCGCGAGGTGCGGGCCGAAGGCCTCGACCTGGCCAGCGACGAGGGCCAGGACCGCCTGCGAGAGCTGCTCGACAAGTTCGAGCCCGAGTGCCGGGCCGAGGGCGACCGAGTTCGCGAGCTGGGTGGCCTGTACGTGCTGGGTACCGAGCGCCACGACAGCCGCCGCATCGACAACCAGCTGCGGGGCCGTTCGGGCCGCCAGGGAGACCCCGGCGAGAGCCGCTTCTACCTGAGCCTCGAAGACGACCTGATGCGCCTCTTCGCGACCGGCGCGATGAACTGGGTGATGGGCAGGGCCCTGCCCGACGAGGTGCCCATCGAATCCAAGACCGTCACCAAGGCTGTGGAGCGGGCCCAGAACACGGTGGAACAGAAGAACGCCGAGGTGCGCAAGAACGTCCTCAAGTACGACGAGGTCATGAACCAGCAGCGCAACGTGATCTACCGGCGGCGCGGCCAGATCCTCGACGAGGCCGATCTGCGTGATGAGGCCCTCCAGTACCTGGCCGAGGCCGTGGACAGCATCGTCGGCACCTACTGCGTTTCCGACATCACCGACGAGTGGGATCTCGAGGGTCTGGCCACCGAGGCAGGCGGTCTGTGGCCCAACGAGATCACGGCGGGCGACCTGGTGGACGCCACCACCGCCGACGAGCTCTACGACCTCATCATGAGCCAGGCGGCCGCCCACTACGAGCGCCGCGAGGCCGAGTTGACCCCGGAGGTGATGCGCAAGCTGGAGCGCCAGGTGATGCTGCGGATCATCGACCAGCGCTGGCGCGAGCACCTCTATGAGATGGACTACCTGCGCCAGGGCATCGGGCTGCGGGCCATGGGACAGAAGGATCCCCTGAGCGAGTACCAGCGCGAGGGGTTCGACATGTTCGGCGAGATGATGCACTCGGTGGCCCAGGACTTCGTCAAGCACGTCATGCATGCCCAGGTGGTGGCGGCCCAGCCGGCCACCGAGCCCGCCCCGGTCGCCGACGTTCGTTACTCGGCCCCCGCCGATCCCTCCGAGACCAGCGGTCTGGCCGCGGCCGCGGCCGTGCCCGCCGGAGCGGCCGCTGCTGGGGGTGCACCTGGGGGTGCACCTGGTGGTGGGGCTGGTGAGCCTGTACCCCAGGCGCCGGTCGTGAAGAGCGAGTGGGACAAGACGCCTCGCAACGCGCCTTGCCCGTGCGGTTCGGGCAAGAAGTTCAAGCTCTGCCACGGGCGCTGAGCGCGCTTCTGACATGCGTGACGTCTCCCGCGAGCTCACAGACCTTCACCGGCGCCTCGACGAGGCGCGGGACTATCTGCGTATCGCCGAGCTGACTGCCCGCCGGCCTCAGCTGGAGACCGAGGCGGGCCGCCCTGACCTGTGGGACGAACCCGACCGGGCCCGGACGGTCACCACGGAGCTGAACGCGGTCGTGGCCGACCTTGAGCAGTTCGAGTCCCTGTGCGGTGAGGTCGACGACGTCGAGACCCTGGTCGAGTTGTCCGCCGAGGAGGACGACGACTCGGTGGCCTCCGAGGTCGAAGAGGCCCTCGTCGACCTGGCGGCGCGCTTCGACGAGTTGGAGCTGCGATCGCTGTTCACCGGTGAGCACGACGAGGCCGACGCCGTGTGCGAGCTGCACGCAGGTGAGGGTGGTGCCGACTCCCAGGACTGGGCCGAGATGCTGCTGCGGATGTACCAGCGGTGGGCCGACGGTCACCGCTTCGAGGTGGAGCTCGACGAGGTGAGCGCCGGATCCGAGGCGGGCATCTCCTCGGCCACCTTCATCGTCAAGGGCCGTCACGCCTACGGCATGCTGCGGGGCGAGAAGGGCAACCACCGGCTGGTCCGCATCTCACCCTTCAACGCCCAGGGCAAGCGCCAGACGGCCTTCGCGGCATTCTCGGTGGTTCCCTTCCTGGACGATTCGGACACCGAGGTGGCCATCGACCCCAAAGAGCTGCGTATCGACGTCTACCGGTCCTCGGGTGCGGGTGGCCAGCACGTGAACGTGACCGATTCAGCGGTGCGCATCACCCACCTGCCCTCGGGAATCGTCGTGTCCTGCCAGAACGAGCGCAGCCAGCACCAGAACAAGGACCGGGCCATGCAGATCCTGCGGGCCAAGCTGGCCGATCTCGAACGGGCCCGACGCGCCGAGGAGCTGGAGGCGTTGGCGGGCCCCAAGGGCAACGTGGGCTTCGGCAGCCGGATCCGCTCCTATGTCCTCCACCCCTACCAGCAGGTCAAGGACGAGCGCTCCGGACTCGAGGTGGGTGACCCCAACGGGGTGCTGGACGGCAACCTGGACCCGTTCGTGGAGGCCTACCTGCGCTGGGAACGGGGCACCGCCAACCCCGACGCCACCGGCTGAGCTGCCTACCGGTACCGTGCTGGCATGCGTGTCCTTGTCACCAACGACGACGGAATCGACTCCGAGGGCATCCAGGTGCTGGCCCGGGCCCTGGCCGCGGACGGATACGAGGTCACGGTGGTGGCCCCCGACCGCGACTGGAGTGGGGCAGGGGCGTCCCTGGGTGCGGTCAACCTGGACAAGGAGCTGGCCACCCAGCAGGTGGAGCTGCCCGACGCGCCCCACGTCGAGGCGTGGGCGGTGTCCGCCCCACCGGCGATGACGGTGGTCCTGGGTCGCATGGGTGCGTTCGGGGCGCCACCCCAACTTGTCGTCTCGGGCATCAACGCCGGTTTGAACACCGGTCGGGCGATCCTGCACTCGGGCACTGTGGGGGCGGCACTTGCGGCCCAGAACTTCGGGCTGTCCGGCCTGGCCGTGAGCCTCGACGTGTCCGATCCCTGGTACTGGGAGACCGCAGCGTCCCTGGCGGTGGAGGTGCTCCCCCGACTGATCGAAGCGCCGCCGCGCTCGGTGCTGAACCTGAACGTGCCCGCCCGGCCCCGCGAAGAGGTGGCAGGTGTGCGCTGGGCCCGGCTCGCCCCCTTCGGGGCAGTGCGTTCGGCGGTGAGCACCACCCCCGAGGGCCGGATCAGCTTCGAGCTGGTTCCCACCGGCGAGGAGCCCCCTCCCGACAGCGACAACGGTGCGGTGCAGGCGGGATACGCGTCGCTCACCACCCTCGTGGGCATCGTCGAGGCATGGCCGCCCGAGGAGGGCCTGGCGCCCGAACCCGAGGGGATGGGCTACACCGACCGCCTGGTGCCCGGCGCCGACCTGCATCCTGTCCACCGGGTGCCCGACGCCTCAGAGAATCGCTCGCTTCGTCGCCCCTGGCTGGGTGCGGGCTGACCAGCGGCAACTGGGCTGACCACCTGGCAGGGTGAGCCCTGCTATATTGCGGAACAATGACGATCAGTCATCTAATCGTCATGAGGTTCCGGCGATCCGCTCCCCGGGCGTGCGTTGCCCGTACCGCGAGCCTCCACCGCATGCATCGGCCCGTGCTCTACCCTCACGGGTTCCCCGCCTGACCGATGAGCACCACACCGCACCCCCCGACCCAGACGACACCCCCACCCGACGACACCACCCCAGACGCCACCGATCACCGATGATCAAGCTCGACACCGTCTCCAAGACCTACCGGGGTGGAGACGTCGCGGCCCTCCACGATGTCTCCGCCGACATCGGCAAGGGCGAGTTCGTCTTCCTCGTCGGGCCCTCCGGTTCGGGCAAGTCGACCTTCCTGCGCCTCTTGACCCGCGAGGAGAGCCCCGAAGAGGGCCACATCTACGTAGCCGGCAAGGACATCGGGCAGCTCTCCTCCTGGAAGGTCCCCTACCTCCGCCGCAACATCGGCTCGGTCTTCCAGGACTTCAAGCTGCTCCCCAACAAGACGGTTGGAGAGAACGTCGCCTTCGCGCTCGAAGCCATCGGGCGGCCCCGCCATGTGATCAAGAGTCAGGTACCGACGATCTGCGAGCTCGTGGGCCTGGGTCAGAAGATGGGCCGGCTGCCCACCGAGTTGTCCGGTGGCGAGCAGCAGCGGGTGTCCATCGCCCGAGCCTTCGTGAACCGGCCCCTCATCCTGTTGGCAGACGAACCCACCGGCAACCTCGATCCGGCCACCTCGGTGGGGATCATGCGCCTGTTGGACCGGATCAACCGCACGGGTACCACCGTGGTCATGGCCACCCACGACCAGACCATCGTGAACACGATGCGTCGCCGGGTGATCCAGCTCGAGAAGGGCCGCATCGTGCGGGATCAGGCCCGGGGTGTGTACGAGTAGCCATGGCCATCAAAGCCGACTACGTGATCCGGGAGACCACCGGGAACCTCGTCAGGAACCTGGGGATAACCGTTGCCACCGTGGTCACCGTGGCCGTGTCGTTGGCCATGGTGGGCTTCGGGCTGATGGTGGGCTTCGGTGTGGCCAACGCCACCGAACGTTGGGAGGGTGGCATCGAGTTCGTGGTCTTCATGCAGCCCGATGCCACCGCTGAACAGATCGAAGCGGTACGAACCGACCTCGACGCCAACCCCGTGGTGGAGGGCTTC
Source organism: uncultured Actinomycetes bacterium (assembly GCA_963719935.1). Taxonomy (GTDB): domain Bacteria; phylum Actinomycetota; class Acidimicrobiia; order Acidimicrobiales; family CAVRDY01; genus CAVRDY01. The sequence continues at coordinate 15,381 of CAVRDY010000002.1, forward strand.
GAGTACTTCGACAAAGAGCGTGCCTTCGAGGAGTTCGAGGATCTGTTCGCCGACAGCCCCGAGCTGACCGAGAACATCTCCTCGGAGATCCTGCCGACCTCCTTCCGGGTGGTACCGGTCGAAAAGGACGCCGACGCAGTGCGCGACCTGGGCAACCAGTACGAGGCCAAGCCGGGTGTCCGCGAAGTCGTGTTCGCGGGCGAGACCATCAAGGCCATCCAGAGCCTGGCGCGCAAGATCATCCGCACCATCGTCGCGCTGGCCATCGTGCTCACCGTCGCCGCAGCAGTGCTCATCGTCACCACGGTGCAGATGGCGGCCTTCGCCCGCCGTCGTGAGATCGAGGTGATGAAGCTGGTGGGGGCCACCAACTGGTTCATCAGGGTCCCCTTCATGCTCGAAGGAATGGTCCAGGGGATGCTGGGAGCCATGCTGGCCTGCCTCGGCGTGTGGCGTTTCGCTCCCTTCTTCGAGGACCTGTTCCGTGATGAGCAGCTTCCCCTGGTGCAGGGGTGGCAGATCCTCAACTCGGAGCTGAGCTTCATCTACCTGGTCGTGCTCGGGACCGGCACCCTGATCGGCGCGATCGCGGCGGGCGTGGCGGTCACCTGGTTCATGGACGTCTGAGCCACCTACCACGCCGGCAACAGGCTCACCCCTCCAGCAGCTACCATCCGCGCCGATGTGGCGCGCGCCCAAGCCGACGTGGCTGCTGGTCGCCGTGGTGTTCGTGGCGATCACCAGCCAGGCCCCGGTGGCCGCCCAGGACAGCCCTTCTTCTTCGACCAGTTCGACCACCTCGACCCTGCCCACATCGTCCACCACCGTCGTCGACACATCCACATCCTCGTCGCTTCCCGACGACACGACGACGACCTCGGTGCCGGTCAGCGGGTCCTCGACCACCTCCACCACCGATCCCACGGCCTCGTCGTCCACGACCACCGAACCAGACCCTGACGACGAAGACGAAGACGACGACGACGAGGACGAGGCGGGCCCCGATTCGCCGCTCCGGCCTTCTTTCGATCCCGAGGTCCTGGCCGAGCTGCTGCGGGGCTATGACGAAGCGGTGGCCGATCAGGCCGAGCTGCTGGCCCAGTTCGAGCTGTCCATGGCCGAGCTCAACGACCTGAACGCAACGATGGTCGACCTGTCGGCCCGTATCAGCGAGGCGGAGGCCGAGCTGATTGATGCCGAGGTCGCACTGGACGCCGCCGAGGGGCGCGTGGACCTGGCCCGGGTCCGCCTGGCAGGGGTCGAACAACGCCTGTTGGCCGCCCAGCAGCTGCTGGAGGACCAGGCCGTGGAGGCCTACATCTACGGAGGGCGCGATCCGGGTCTGTACGCCCTTCTGGGATCGGAGTCGGCCAACCAGGCGGAGGCGTCCCAGCAGTACGCGGGTGTCGTGAGCGAGCACACCGACTCCACCATCGACAGCTACGCCGATCTGGTGGAGGAGGCCGAGGCACTGCGGCGCGAAGCGTCGTCGGCCGCAGCGGACGCCAGGCGGGCCCGTGACGAGGTCGAAGAACACCGTGACGAACTACAGGCCGAGCGACAGGCCCAGGCCGACGCCCAGGCGGACGCCTTCATCACCGCGCTGGCCCAACAGGACCTGATCGACCAGGTCGAGGCCCAGCGCGGGTCATACGAACACCGGCTGCGCACTCTGTCGGGAACCTCGGATTCGATCAACGGAGCCCTCCGCGACAGCCAGGATGGCCAAGCCCTGCCCGAGCTGACCCTCGGCATCTTCCTCCCACCGCTGGAGAACGTGCAGGTGGCGTCGGCCTTCGGTCCCCGCCTCCATCCGATCTTCGGGACGGTGCGCATGCACAACGGACTCGATCTCGACGGCGCCGCCGGTGAGCCCATCCGGGCCGCGGCGGACGGTGAGGTGGTCGTGGCCGGCTGGCAGGACGGCTACGGGTTCACGGTCGTCATCGACCACGGCAACGGTCTTGGCACCCTCTACGCACACCAGTCGTCGATCATCGTGGCGAAGGGCGAGAAGGTGGAGATGGGCGACGTGATCGGCCTGGTGGGATCCACGGGCTGGTCCACGGGCCCCCACCTCCACTGGGAAGTGCGGGTGTTCGGCAACCCGACCGACCCCCTGCCCTTCATGGGTGGCGAAGAGCTGCTGGCCGAGCGGCGGGCCGAAGAGGCCCTGGATGGAGAGCCTGCCAGGGACGAAACCGGCGGGCTCAAGCCCAGTCGGGCTCTTGGCCCGCCCTCCACTTGATCGAGCAGCCCAGCGAAGGCATCTGGTCTTCGGGTACGGGTCGGTCGGCGAGAACCGCGTCGACCGTGGCCAGCAGGTCAGCACCTGTGACGGGTGTGTCGTTGGAGGGTCGGGAGCTGTCGAACTGGCCGCGGTACACCAGGCGCCGGTCGCCGTCGAAGACGTAGAGGTCGGGGGTGCAGGCGGCGCGGTAGGCCTTCGCCACCTCCTGGGACTCGTCGTAGAGGTAGGGGAAGTCCCAGTCGAACTCGGCCGCGGTGGCCAACATCCCCTCCGGGCCGTCCTCGGGGTGAGTGGAGACGTCGTTGGCGGTGATGCCCACCAGGGTCACCTCGCGGTCACCTAACTGGCGAGCCACCGACCCGAGCCGGGACCGAGATGACGGACGAAGGGGCAGTGGTTGCAGAGGAAGGCCACCACCAGGGCAGGGCCTCCGATGTCGTCGCTGCGCACGAGTGCGCCGCGGGCGTCGGGCAGGGCGAAGGAGGGTGCGGGCGTACCCAGAGGAAGCATCGTGGAAGGAACAGCCATGCCGACTCTCTAGCATCGCTTCGTGATGCATGACGAACCCGGGCCAGCTGCCTGGCACCCGGTGGTGCCTGCCGACCAGCTCTCGCCCGGAGTGGTGGTGCCTGTAGAGGTGGAGGGGCGGGAGCTGGTCATCTGGTCCGGAGCAGCCGGTCAGGTCTGCGTCATGGACGCCCGCTGCCCGCACCAATGGTCTCATCTGGGTTCGGAGGGGGTCGTGGACGGCGACGAGTTGGTGTGCGCGTCCCACTTCTGGCGCTTCGACCGGGAGGGAAGGGGCGCCAAGGTCAACTTGGCCGGCCGGCGTGACCCCAAGGCCGATGTGGAGGTGTTCGACAGCCGTTGCCGCGCCGGAATGATCGAGGTCCGCCTCACGTCCCGCTGAAGGACCACCCGCCAGAGGGAATCCACCATCACCGACCTCTGGCGTGGGAAGGTGCCAGGCGTGGAGAAGACCGAGACGGTCGATGCCCGCGACCGCATGCCAGGATGGGTGCCGCGGGCCCTCGCCTTGTTCTTCGGTGGTGTCGTGGCACTGCTGTTGGCCCGCTGGTTGCTGGCCCAGCTCGAGACACTGTTGGTGCTGCTGTTGGTCTCGCTGTTCTTGTCCTTCGCCCTGGAGCCTGCCGTCAACTGGATGTCGTCGCGAGGGGTGCGCCGGGGTCTGGCCACTGGGATCACCATGCTGGGCAGCCTGGTGGCCTTGGCCGTGTTCGTGGCCCTGATCGCCAACACCATGTTTCGCCAGGTGTCCGACTTCATCGACGAGCTGCCCCAGTACATCGAAGACCTGGAGGAGCGGGCCAACGACCAGTTCGGCTGGGAGCTGGACGCGGATCAGCTCATAGACCAACTCCAGTCCAACGACGACGAGGCCCAGCAGCTGGCGACGAACCTTGCCGGCAGCGCCGTGGACCTCACCATCTCGGCGGTGGGGATCCTGTTCAACCTGTTCACGATCGGCCTGTTCACGTTCTACATGGTCGCCGACGGTCCCCGTTTCCGGCGCACCGTGTTGCAGTTCCTGCCGCCCGCCCGCCAGGAGCGCGTAATCCGGGGTTGGGAGATCGCCATCGAGAAGACCGGCGGCTACATCTACTCCCGGTCATTGCTGGCTCTGATGTCGGCGGTGGCCACCGCGGTGGCTCTGGGTGTCATCGGTGTTCCCTACTCGATCGCCCTGGGCGCCTGGACAGGCGTGCTGTCCCAGTTCATTCCGACGGTGGGCACCTATCTGGCGGGGGCACTGCCCGTGCTCATCGCCGTGTTGGAGGATCCTGCCGACGCGCTGGCCGTGCTCGTGTTCCTGGTCCTGTACCAACAGGTCGAGAACTACGTGTTCGCTCCCAAGATAACCGCCCGCACGATGGACCTGCACCCCGCGGTCGCTTTCGGCACCGTCATCGGGGGCGCTGCCCTGTTGGGTCCTGTGGGAGCGTTGCTGGCGCTGCCCGCTGCCGCGGTGGTCCAGGCGGTGGGCTCGACCTATGTGAACCGTCACGACGTGGTGGACTCTGCCTTCACCCGTGACCCCGCAGGCCGCAGTGGTGGTGGCGGCGGTCGCCGCCGCCATTCTTTGACCGATACTGAGCGATAATCGCTCAGTATCGGTCAAAGAACCATGACGGGAGGGGACGGGAGGGGAGGGGACGGCCTAGCCTGTCGGCGCGATGGGCGGTGTCCTCTCCACATGGCAGCGGGCGCTGGCCCTGGCCGACCGGCTCGACTCGGCCCGTGACGGGCGCGATCCCAACGCCCCCGCACCGCTGCCCGCGGTGTGGGCGACCACCAAGCTGGCGTGCACAGCGCTGGTCTCCCCGCTGCTGGGCGCCTGGGTGCTGGCCCGGGCCGGACGCAACCACCGTCGCATGCTCTCTGTGGTGGGCGATTTCCCCGCCATGCTCGACGAGGTCCTGGCCGGTCGGACGGCCGGCTACCCGCTCGCCCGGGTGGCCCGCGTCGATGCCCGGGCCCGCTGGTTCGTGTCCTCGGACCTGCATCGGGGGCCGCCGGGCCGCCAGGACTGGCCGGCCCGCCAAGGCACCCGGGTGATCTACGAGGCGGCACTGGACCACTACTCGACCGGGGGTTGGGGACTGATCGAGAACGGTGACATCGAGGACTACTGGCTGGTGGGCGGTTCGGTCTACGGGATCGTGTACGACCTGGCCCGCATGGTGGCCGTGGTGCTGCCCGGCGATCAGGGCCGTGCTCTGCGCCGGGCCGTGCACGTCGAGCACCTGAGGCGTATCGCATCCAACTACCAGAGCACCGTGGAGCGGGTCCGAGACGGATTCCACCTGCAGGGGCGTTTCGTGCGTGTGGCCGGCAACCACGACGACATCTACGAGGACCCGGAGGTGGCGGGCGCCCTGGGCCAGGTCTTCCCCGGCCTGGGCGTGGTGGACGCGGTGGTGCTCGAAGCCGACGGTCAACCGGTGGGCCTCGTCCTCCACGGCCACCAGACCGATGCCTGGAACAGCCCGGTCGTCCCCAACCTGGTTGCCCGGTTCACCACGTCTCTGGCCGCCGCACTGCACGATCAGCCGATCGAGTCCCTGGCCCCGGGCCTGCCCGGGGCAGAGGTCAGCCGGGCACTGGCCGCCGGTCGGGTCCGCAGGCACCTCACGCGTGTGTCAACGGGTTGACCGGAGCCACCTTGGGCCTGGACAGCATGGACGAGGTCCTCTTGTTCCAGGCGTGCCGCCAGCGGTGGGGTCAGCCTGCCGACACCGACCTCGACGGGGGACCGTGGCTGATCCTGGGTCACACCCACATCCCCCTCGCCGCACCCCGACATCCCTCCGGGGCGGGCCGCTGGACCCGTTACGTGAACTGCGGGAGTGGCATCACCCACCGTCTGGTGTCGGGTGTCGAATGGGACGGGAGCGACGACCCGCTCCGCCCCGAGGTGTCCCTGGTGGGGTGGATCCCTGACGGGGCAGGAGTACGGCGCCAGATCTTGAGCACCGTCGGTGCCGGTGCCGGTGCTGGCGCGAGGTTTGTCAGTCCAACAGCACCGATTCGTCGTGACGGGGAACCACCGCACACCAGCCGAGGCGGCCGGTGATGGCGTTGGCCAGGGCGAGCGATCCGGCAGGCTCACCGTGGACCACGAAGGCCGTATCCGGGGCCCGGTCGGCGGTCCCCAGCCAGGTCAGCAACTCGTCGCGGTCGGCATGGACCGACAGGCCGTCGACCGTGACGATGTCGGCCCGCACCGGCACGTAGCGACCCAACATCTTGATCTGCCGGGCCCCGTCGGCCAGTGCCCGCCCCCGCGTGCCCGCTGCCTGGTAGCCGACCAGGACCACGGTGGTGCGGTGGTCGGGGAGGCGGGCCCTCAGGTGGTGTACCACCCGCCCGCCGGTGGCCATGCCCGAGGCCGACACGATGATCGAAGGGTGCGGGTCGCGGTCGAGGGCCTTGGAGCCTTCGGGGTCACGCACCTCGTGGAGGGTGCCGGTGTCGAAGGGGTCGGCACCGTCGGGGAGGGTGAGCACCTCCTCCCATCCTTCGGCCAGGGCCTGGCGGTACACACCGAGGGCGGCCAGGGCCATGGGGCTGTCGACGTGCACCGGCACCCGGGGGATGGCCCCGGTTTCCATGAGGTGGCGGAGGTGGAACAGCATCACCTCGGTGCGGTCCACCGCGAAGGCGGGGATGATGACGGTTCCTCCCCGGCTCACGGTGCGGGTGATGGTCTGGGCCAGTTCGTCCACCTCGGGCTCGACGTGCTCGCGGTCACCGTAGGTGGACTCGACCAGGATGTGGTCGGCGACGCCGACCGCATCGGGGGAGCGCAGCAGGGGATGCTGGCCCCGGCCCAGGTCACCGGAGAACACGATGGTCCTGGGGTCGTCCCCCGCATCGAGGGTCAGGTGGACGGAGGCTGATCCCAGGATGTGGCCGGCGTGGCGGAAGGTGACCGCCATGCCTGCGGCCAGGGGTGTGGGCTGGCCGTAGGGAACGGTTCGGAGCAGGCGCAGGGTGCGGCGGGCGTCGGTCTCGGTGAACAGGGGGAGGGCCGGGCGGTGCCGTGAGAAGCCGGCCCGGTTGGCGTAGTCGGCCTCCTCCTCCTGGAGGTGGCCGCTGTCGGGTAGCACGATTCCGGCCAGTGCTGCGGTGCCCTGGGTGCACAGCACCGGCCCGTCGAACCCCTCGACGACCAGGCGGGGCAGCAGGCCGCAGTGGTCGACGTGGGCGTGGGTGAGCACCACGGCGTCGATGGTCCCGGCGTCCACGGGGAAGGGTTCCCAGTTTCGCAGGCGCAACTCCTTCAGCCCCTGGAACAGGCCACAGTCCACCAGTATCCGGGCACCGCCGTGTTCGACCAGGAAGCGGCTGCCGGTGACCGTGCCCGCAGCACCGAGGAAGGTGATCCGGGGAGAGTCCTTCATCGGTCCTGGGGGACGACCATCTCGTCCGCGTGCTCGGGGAGGTCGGGATACAGGGCCCGCCCGACCCACACGGCCAGGGCCGCGCCGGCGAGCTGGGCCGCCACGAAGGGCGCCACGCTTGCCACCTCGATGCCGGCGAAGGTGTCCGACAGGGTGCGGGCGACGGTCACCGCCGGGTTGGCGAAGCTGGTGGAGGACGTGAACCAGTAGCCAGCGGTGATGTAGGCGCCGACGGCGTAGGGCGCGGCGTGGGATCGACCCGAACGGACCACCCCCAAGATGACGGCCACCAGCCCGAAGGTGGCCACCACCTCGGCGAACACCAGATGGCCGCCCGAGCGGTCGGTGGTGGACAGGGTGACTGCGGGGAGATCGAACATGAGGTTGGCCACCACCGCGCCCGCCGCGCCCCCCACCACCTGGGCGAAGGCGTAGGCGCCGGCCTCGGTGGTGGACATGCCCCCCAGGAGACGTTCGGCCGCCGTGACCGCAGGATTGAAGTGGGCGCCCGAGGCGGGGCCGAGAGCCAGGATCAGGGCCACCAACACGGCGCCGGTGGCTGCCGCGTTGGCCAGGAGCTGTACCGCGACGTCGTCGGTGAGGCGGGTGGCCATGATCCCCGAGCCGATAACCGCGGCCACGAGCAGCGCGGTGCCCAGCGCCTCGGCCCCCAGCTTGCGGGCCAGTTCAGTGTTCACGACGGTCCTGGCAAGGGTTCAGCGTCCCGTCAGTTCGCCTACCACGGGGGCCAGGGCGTGGGCCTGGTCGCCGGGGAGAACGTGGTACGAGTAGCCCCAGCGCTCACGGCGCTCGTGGAGTCGGTCGGCCATGGCACCCGGTGAACCGATCAGGGTCAACGGCGAGGCCAACACCTCGTGGGGGTGGGTCCCGAAGCCCGGTGCGACGGCTTCGGCCAGGCCGTCGGGGTCGTCGGTGACAGCCACCAGGGCGAGCCAGGCGTTGATCTCCAGTTCGTCGAAGCGGTCTCCGGCGCCCTCCCGCACCCAGTCCACCTTGGCGTCGATGGCCGCCGCGAGGCCGTCGCGGGCCGTGTCGGCATCGATCTCGCCCGAGTGGATCGAGGCGTTCACCCCGACGATGTCGGCGGTGGAGCCCGCGAAGCGCAGCAGGCGCGGGGCGCCGCCACCGATCAGGATTGGGGGGCCGCCGGGTCGGTGTGGGAGGGGCGTGCAGTCGAGGTCGGTGATGTCGTAGTGCTCGCCGGCGAAGTCGACGGTCTCGCCGGCCAGGAGGGCCTTGAGCACTGTGGTGTGCTCGATGAGACGACCGACCCTGGTTCCGGGAGCGTCCATGGAGATCCCCGAGCGGGTGTAGTCGAGAGCCTTCCAGCCTGCGCCCAGGCCGACCTCGAGGCGGCCCTCGGAGATGGCGTCGACGGTGGCCAGCTCGCGGGCCAAGAACGCGGGGTGGCGGAAGTCGCACGCCAGGACCAGTACCCCGACGGTGAGCTCGGTGGTGGCTGCCGCGGCTGCTGCTACCGCGGCCAGGGGTCCGGGGCCCTCGTCGAGGTGGTCGGGGAAGAACAGGGTGGAGTAGCCCAGGTCCTCGACCTCGCGGAACGAGTCCAGCCAACTGCGGCCGGGCAGGGGTTCGTGCAGTTCCAGTGCGAATCGGAAGCGGCGGTCGTGGGCCATGGCCCCGCAGTCTGGTCCATCCGGGAGGATCCCGTGACACGGGCCCGGAGCTGGTGGGCCAGACTTGTGGCGCTGTGGCCGACTTCCCCCGGAGGACCTGATGCGAGAGACCGAGTTGGTTCACATGGCCGGTGACGGCACGAGCCTGCACGTGTTCCGCTGGGATCCCGACGGTCCGGCCCGCGGGGTGGTGCAGATCGTCCACGGTGCCTCTGAACACGCTGGCCGCTACCGGCGCCTGGCCGAGGTGCTGACCGCGCGCGGTCACGCCGTGGTGGCCCACGACCAACGGGGACACGGCCGCAGCGCTCTGCGGTTCGGTCGCCTGGGCGTCGCCCGACCTGGTGGCTGGAACGCCATGCTGGCCGACGTCCACGACCTGGCCGGGCCGGCCCGCCAGCCCGGTGGTCCCCTGGGAGACCTGGAAGGTCTACCTCTGGTGGTGCTGGGCCACAGCATGGGTGCAGCGGTGGTGCAGGGTTCTCTACCCGACTGGTTCGAGACCGACAGCACCCCTGCTGGTCACGCGGCCCGGACCCTGGTGGGTGTCATCTTGTCGGGCCCACCCCAGCTTCCCGCCGATCCGGGTCTGGTGGCGGTTCTGGAGGACGCCGCTGTCGGCGATGCCGCCGAGGAGCCTTCGGCGCTCTTCGCCTCGGTGTTCGATGGGTACAACGCACCCTTCGTCGACCCGGACCAGGCGGGGGAGGCGACCGGCTTCGAGTGGTTGTCCCGGGATCCCCGAGAGGTTCGGGCCTACGTGGACGATCCGCTCTGCGGGTCGGCGGTGCCGCTGACCAACGGGTTCGTGGTCGACATGTTCCGCGATGGCCTCGCCGCCGCCTCGCCCGATCGCCTCGGGAGGTTGCCTGCCGACCTGGACGTCCTGGTGGTGGCCGGCGACCACGATCCGGTACCCGGTGGGGGAGCGGGTGCCAACGCGCTGGCGGAGGTCCTGTCGGGTCTGGGTCTGGCTGAGGTGGAGGTGCGCGTGTACCCGGAGGGCCGACACGAGATGTTCAACGAGGTGAACCGCGACCAGGTCCACGACGAGGTGGCCGCCTGGGTGGACGCCCGCATTCCCTGACCGGCTCCCGGTGGACCTTGGACCCTGGCCTCGGCCCGACCGGGAGCCGAGACTCGGGGTGTGAACGACTTCGTGGCCGGCTGGTACCCGGATCCTGAGCAGCGCGCCGAGTACCGCTGGTGGGACGGCGCCCGCTGGACGGCCCAGGTGGCAGACGGCGGCGTCACACGCAGCGAGGGCGGCACCGCGACGACGTCGGCGGTCTCGGCGTCCGGTCACCAGGGCACGGCGGGCACAGCAGGCACGGCGGGCACGGCGGGCACGGTGGCCCGCGTCGCCACCGGGTTCGGGCCCGGGGGCTGGCAGGTCGTGGTGGGCCCCACCCTTCCGGGCTTCCCGGCACTGGCCTCCAGGGTGGGTGGTCTGGCCGGCGCCGGGCGTGTGCTGGGTCATCCCGCCGTGGCGACGGCGGTGGCGGCAGGCGCCAGCCTCGGGCCCGCTGCTCTCTCCGACCTCGACGACGCCCGGGCGCTTCTCCCGGTGCGCCTCGGCGTGTCGGTCCTGGCGGTGTTGGTGACCGCTCTGGCGGGCCGGTTGCCCCCCAGGCTCCGCCCGCTCGCAGTGATTGTCCCTCTGCTCTTCTCGGCGGTGCAGGGAGTGTCTGCGATTCCCCTCGTCGGTGGCTGGCGTGGGGGCGACATCGGAGCCGCTGCCGCCCTTCCGTTCCTGGTGAGCGCCGGGGCCTCGGTGGCCATCGGGGCGCGAGCGGCGTGGCTCGCACGCAGGGGGAACCGTGGTCAGCCGAGTGCCGCCAGTTGACGGCCGTCGACCCAGGCCTGCCAACCGTTCCAGCACTCCACCCGCGACCACGCGCCGCGCTGCTCCAGGACGCGTACCTGCACCCCGGCTTCGAGGGTGACGACAGGCTGCAGTGAGGGGTCGGGCGTGGACCAGGCGGCCAGGGCCACGGGTACTTCGTGGGTTGCCTGCCACCCTTGGGCCGGGGCTTGTGTCGCAGGGGCTTGGGTTGCAGGGGCTTGCGCGTCACCGGGTTGGGCGTCACCGGGTTGGGCGTCACCGGGTTGCGCGTCACGGGAGCGCCGGCGGAGCGCGGCGGCAGCTGCTCCCGCCAGTGCTGCGGCACCGGTTCCCACTCCTGGGGCACCTGCCCCCAGGTCTGCGGGACCGGCTCCCGTCGCAGGGCTCACCTCCGGAGGTCGGGCCGGATCCGGTACGGCTCGTGGCAGGAGTGCACCCCCCTGGCCCAGGGTGCCGGCGTCACCGCCGGCAGCGAGATCCCCAGGTGGGACCATGGCCTCGAGTGCCTGCTGAGCCGTCTCCCTGAACGCTGCGAGCTGGTGTTCCAGGTCGCGGTTGTCGACCGCTCCGGAGGGCCCGAAGGCCCAGTCGGTCAGCAACCGGTCGCCCTCGCGGACCCTCACCCGGTACCTGGCCCCGGGGTCGTGGTCGACCACCCAGTCGGTGGAACCCACCGACACATGGGTCGTGGTCGTCGCATCGGCCAGTCGCCGTGAGGTGAGCACCACGCCGGGTGCGGTGACGATGACCGTGTCCCCGTCGACGGCCACCATCGGCTCCTCCTCGGAGAGATCGAAGGCATCACCCCCGTCGCCGGCATCCGGGGCGGCATCCGGGGCGGCATCCCCGGCGGTGGGCATCTCGGGGACGGGTGGTGCACCGCGTGCTGTGACCAGGAGAGCGCCGATCGCCTCGGCCACCACGAGTAGGCCAGGTCCCGGCACCGGAGCGGCGAGACCGGGGCGGAGGGCGGCCAGGGCGGCCAGCACCGCTTCGGGGTCGCGCTCGTGCAGGCCGGTGTGGTCGGTCACAGCCTCACCCCCAGCGATGCCGTGTTCACCGAGGTGTAGTGGGCGATCGCGGTGGCGAAGGAAACGCCACTCCAGGTGAGCGGGATGCGTGCCACGAGGGTCTTGATCACACCCACACCGACCTCGATCTGGGTGAACAGGGCGGGAGCGAACGCGGCGCCACCACCGCCGGACGCGATCGTGGCACCGAAGAGAATGGCGGCTTCGAGGGCAAACACCGCCAGGTCGATGGCGTCGAGCCACCATGAGATCGCCACCCGGTCCATGACCTGGCTCCACGCCTGGTGGCGCACGTCGGTGGCCGCTCGCAGCGCCCAGTCGAGGTTGAGGTCCGGGTTGGTGGAGCAGTCGAGGCTCTCGACGTGTCGCAGCGTGTATTCGAGCCCCTTGCGGGCGGCGGCAGGGAAGGGATCGAACCGGGCTCTGATCGCCTCGGCGCTCAGGCCTCCGGCCCAGGGTGCCGACCCCAACCAGGTGAAGAAGTCGTTGAGGTAGGCCTCGACGGTCTTGGCCAGGCTCCAGGTCACCCCGGTGGAGTCGATGGCCCCACCCACGAGGTGAAGGAGTTCGCGGACGCCTTCGGGAGCCTGCTGGAGAAGCTGGTGCAGGGGGGCCACGACCCAGTCGGCGAGCTGGCCGACGAGCTCGCGCAGTCCCGTGGTGACGATGCACCACAGCGACTGGACGACCGCCACCAGACCTCGTCCGAGGGCTCGCAGGACGGCTGTGAGGCGGGCCAACAGCGGACCCGCCCCCCGGGCGATGCCCAGCTGTTGGGCCGCAGCCTCGAACGCCTCGACGGCCAGCTCGTAGGCCTTCTGGGCGAAGGGCAGGATCCGGTCTCGCTGCTGAACCAGCCAGGCCTGGAGTTGGGCCAGGCGGGGGCCCAACGACGCCGACATCCGGGCCAGGAGTGCCGAGACGCGGGGCCCCAGAGTGGTGATCAGGCGGTGGGCGGTCTCGGTGGCGGCATCACCGATGCGTTGACCGATGTTGGAAGCACTGATCAGGACGTTCACGAGCTCGGAGAAGACGCCGGCCATGTCGTCCTTCACGGTCAGCCACTGCTGCTCGTAGGCCTGCTGGTAGGAATGCACGTAGCAGGCTGCCGTGCCGACCAACTGCACACCTGAGACCGCCAGTGCCGCGTCGGCACGCGGGCGGCCGGCGAGCTGGTCGGCGAGCGTCAGGCGATGGCTGCGCAGAGGCTGTTCGAGGGTCGGCCCCAGCACGGGCAGGGGTGCGAAGCGCAGCAGGCGATCGTCGTAGTGATCGATGCGGGGGGCCACCTCGTCGGGGTGGAACCGGCCCGGGGTGATGTCGCGGTCGGGGTCGAGGCGGCGCGTGCGGCGTTCGGGCCCGGGGCGGCTGAAGGTGTGTTCCAGGCCGGGCAGCACCAGGACCATCTCCCCGTCGTCGGCTGTCGTGACCTTCTCGCCCACCCGCATCTGGCGACCCCCCTCGATCACCCAGAGCTCGGCGTCGGCGTCGGCGACTGGAGGCCGCGTGCTGCTGCGGTCGGCGGGGATGACGTTGTCGACGGGCAGGACGAGGTCGCCCAGGAGGGTCGCCGGAGTGCTGCCCGCGTCCAACAGGATCTGGGTCGGTTCCCATTCGAGGCCGGGCTTGGCGATCCGCAGCTCTGCGGAGAGCTCGGGGTTGAGGTGAAGGTCGACGCTGCCCACCGGGGTCCGCCGGGCGGCCGGTCCCTGCTCGACGACCAGGGGAACGGTGTAGCTGTCACCGGGGCGGTAGCGCAGCTCGGGTGTGGTCCATCTCAGGCGGAGCATCCCGTTGTCCGTGCCGGTGAGTTCTCCCTCTCCGGGTTCGAAGGTGCCCGGCGTGGGGTGCGCCCCCGGGCGGGGGGCCCAGGCCAGGCTGGCCCTGGTGGCGGGCTTGCCGTCCCGCCGGCGTGTGAGCTGGAGTACCACCTCGTGTGGTCGACCGTCTGCGGGGACCGGCATCTCGGGCTCGACGACCTCGACGTCGAGGCGCACCGGCCCCAGGACGACGGGTACTACCGCTTCGGCCAACTGTCGGGCGTTGGCTGCGAGCGTCACCTGGTTCCCGGACCGCTGGGCGATCGAGCCCTTGGTCCAGGCCCGCACCCGTATGGCAGTCTCGACGGGGGGCACCAGGTCGGGGCGTTCGGGGTCGGGCAGGTCGCGCACCACCTGCCACCGCGACCGGTCGCGTGTCGCGGAGGCAGGGTTGTTCCAGGGCAGGTCGTCGGGATGGGGCCTGAACTCGCGGATGGTGAGCGGGCTCGGGCGGCCTTCGTTGGCCATGTGGGTGAACTCGACCCCGGCGTCACTGACCGTGCGGTCGGTGGTCACGTCATAGCGGTCGACCCATACCTCGAGGGTGAGCTCCGCGCCGGCTTCGGCCTCGATCTCGAGGGGAAGGTCGACCTCGGCGGGCCGGTCGGCGCGCCGCCAGTGGATCGTGGGGGAAGGGAGGCGGACCTGTACGGGGATGGAGCGGGTGACCGGCTCGGCCCGGGGATCATCCGCGGGCCGCCCGGTGATGGTCACGTTGACCGGGCGCTCGAGCCTTTCGACGAGATCGGGTGCCTGGCGGGCCGAGGGGGCCAGCCAGGCCCGGTAGACGGTGATCCCGTCGGGCTCGGGCGGCAGGGTCTCGAGGTGCAACAGGTCGGGTGGTTCGATCGTGACGGACTCGACCGTCAGGGGTACTGCCACCGGCTCCGGCCCGCCGGTGGCGACCAGGCGCGCGTGCAGGTCACAGTGACCCAGCTGGCCGGTGGCCGGGTCCACCTCGATGATGGGGGGTCCGCCTCCGGGCATCAGTAGAGCTCCAGCTCGTAGCTTCCGCTCCGCAGGACCCGGACCGTCGCCTGCATCGACCCTCCGCCGGCCTCGGCGGTGACTTCGATGGTGGATTCCCCGCCTCCGGTGGCAGCGGCAGTCGTGGCGACGGTGGCTGTGAGCGGTGTGGCCCCGACTGGGGGAACCACCTCGATGTCTGCTCCGGCCGTCAGCTGTGCGCTGGCTCCGGGTGCGGGCATCGTCGCCCCGGAGGGCCCCACCCGCCATACCTGAACTTCGAGTGCAGCAGGCCGGCTGGGCGAGATCGACAGCTCGTCGCTGCTGACCTGTAGGACGTAGCGGTCTCCGGAGCCGCCTCCCCGGGATCCCGCCAGGGCGGCGGCGGCTGCCGCGACCGCGCCGAGCGCCCCGACGGTCGCCAGCCACCCCGCCGTGCTATCGCCAGGAGCGCTGGGGGGAGCGAACACGCCGAAGGTCCCGTCGATGACCGGGCCACCGCACACCCCCACGTCGTTGCAGTTCTGCGAACTGACCGAGAACGCCACTGTGCTGTAGGGCGGCGTCGTCGTGGTGGTGGCTCCAGGGG
The DNA here is from genome assembly GCA_963719935.1 of uncultured Actinomycetes bacterium. Taxonomy (GTDB): domain Bacteria; phylum Actinomycetota; class Acidimicrobiia; order Acidimicrobiales; family CAVRDY01; genus CAVRDY01. The sequence continues at coordinate 30,464 of CAVRDY010000002.1, forward strand.
TAGTCGTGGTGGTGGCGAAGGGATCGGGCCCGAAGGGTGAGGTGGTGGTCGTCGAGGGAGGGGGGATCGTCACCGTGAGGCTGAACGGGAAGTCGACTGTGGTGTCACCGACCCGGCCATCCACGCCTTCGGGCGGCCAGCTCTCGCTCACGCTCTCGCCGCCGGCCGCGCTCAGCGACGCGCTCATGCCGAGGTTGGTCACCAGACCCTCGCCGATGGTGAACGACGCAGAACCGCTGAGGGTGACGGTGTCGGACACCACTGTGCCGCTGTGGTGGTACTCGACATCGGTGGCCGGGTCCACCTCGACGCCCGAGAGGTTGTAGGTCACCGTATGGCCATCCGCATCGAAGCTCCCCGAGACATCCAGTGGGACCACCCGAACCCGGGGTGAGGCACCCGCGTCGGGATGGACCGTGAGCGCGCCGAGGATCACCACCGCCGTCGCGGCGACAACGCCCGCCACCGCCGAGCGGCGCTGCCTCGTCATGGGTAGATACTGGTTTCCCGGGGCGCCCGGAGGCCAGGACCGAAGGTCACCTCCGGAGTGAGCCACCCGGCATCGCCGTGCCTTCCGCCAGCGCCTCCGCCAGCGCTCTCCGCCCCGGCCCCGCTCAACGCCGTGCCCACTAGCGTGTGGAGATGTCCGGTACCTACGCCGACCTGCGTGAGGTGATCCTTGCCGACGAGGACCTGGCCGCCATCGGAGCACGGGTGGCTGACTCCGAGGTCCAGCCCTGGGTCGGTTTTGCCCGTTCCGCTTCCCTGGTCGGAGCGGACTCCCAGGCCGCGATTGCTGTGCTCCGGGAGGTGCTCTCCCTTCCCGGTCTCGAGGCTCGCGTGCACCTCCAGGTGTGGCGTTGCCTTCGTGAGCTGGGTGAGGCGCCCGATGCGGCGGAGGCCCGGGTCGTGCGTGGCGTGGTGGTCGAGATGGGGCTCGAGCAGGGAACAGACGTCGTGGCCGCGTACGCGGATCGATCGGCCCGCTACTTCAACCAGGGCGGTGGCGGTGCCTTCTGGGATCGTCCCACCGACGCGCTGGACTCGCTGATCGACGACTACCTCGCCGCCGGGCAGGCAGTGGCGGACGCCACCGGTCCGATGCAGGGCTCCCTTCCCGCTCCCGCCGCCGACGGTGTGGCGTGCGTCCTGTTGCTGACCTACGGAGGGATACACGTCGGGCATGGACCGGCTGGCGCCTTGATGGCAGATCCGCTCGGTGGCCGGGTTATCGGCGCGGCGGTGCCTCTCATGCAGGCGATCATCAACCTGGTTGCCGAGGACAAGAACGCGTCAGGGCCGGTGTGAGGCCAGCCACTCGTCGGCTGCCTCGAACTGGAGGCCGAACTGGCGGTCGACGTCACGCATCGCCCACTCGGCGATCTTCCTGCCCACCAGAGGGACACGCACATCGACATCGATGGTCACGGCGTAGGCGGTCGTGTCGCCATCGGGGGTCAGCGTCACGGTTCCATCGATGGACACCGGGGCGCCTTCGATCTCCATCGACATGGTGCCTGTGGCCCGGCCGTCTGTGTCCTGGGTCCATTCGTCGACCGAGTGCATGGTGTTGGTCGGGCTCAGGACACGTCGGGCGAAGCCTGGGAGCTCGAGGGTGATCACCCTGCGGGTGACGATGCGGAAGTGGTCTCCGTCGTGGCGGTGCTCGACCAGCTCAATGTCCCGGTAGCCCATTCGCTCGAACATGGCGAGCTGGGCGTCGGGGTCGGTGAGCATCGCCCAAACGGCGTCGATGGGGGCGGCGAAGGTGCGCTCGGTCCGGTGCTTCATGCCATCAGATTGCCAGCACCGGGTCGCCCGGCGGGCCGCTCGGGGAGGGGAGTGGCCTGGACGATGAGCTGGCCGTAGAGAACGCCGAGGACCATGTCGCCAGCGACGCGGGTGCCCCACGTCGAGGCGGCGCGCTGCCAGAGGTCGACGGGGTAGCCGAGGGCACCGGCCGCACGAGCGACGAGGGTGGGATCGGTGGCGAATCCGATGGCGCTGGCTCCGATCGCCACCGCCACCAGCGGGATACCTTCGACCGGCGCCAGCCGAGGATCCTCGGGCGGGATGCCACCCAGGGGATAGACGGTGCTCATGGCCTGCTCGCGGACGCGCTCGGCATCGGCCAGAGTGGAAGCAGGAAGTGGCGCGTTCGGTTCTGTTCCCGGCGGAGTCGGGGTGGTGGTCGCAGCCTGTTGGATCGCCACCAGGTCGTCGCCGGAGAAGCCGAGACCTTGTTCCCCGAGCCAGTGCCGGTACGAGGCCATCCAGGCTGCCGCCTGGGCCATCAGGTCCTGCATGGCCTGGGCCATCTCCATGGGATCCTGCACCGCAGGAAACGCTAGCTTCCCCGGGCGCTGCCATCGCCCTGGGGCGGCGTCACACCCGGACCCGCCCCCCGTTGCTCTCGTCTGAAGGATGAGGACCGCAGGTGGGCCAGGCTCTTTGCGCTCAGCCTCGGTCAGGACGGGAGGATGGCGATGTTCGAGCCGATCTCGGGGGGGAGTGCCCGGACGAGTCGGCGGATGTCCTTGGGGTCGCTGGTGATGATCACCGAGGTCGTTCCTGTCGCGTTGAGGACGACGGCCGCGTCGATGGGGTCGGAGGTGCGCGCAGCCTGGCACAGCTCGCCGCTGGCACGGGCGATGTTGTCGAACCCGCCCCGTCGGGTCCTCTTGAGCGCCTGGCTCAGGCGAGCCTGGTTCGGTGTACCTCGCCAGACCTGGGCGAGGGCCCCTGCTGGAACGACGACCTCGAGGCTCGCGTCGGCGGCCGCGTCGAGTCGGGCCCACATGCGGCGGTCATTACGTTCGAGTGCGATGAGCGCACCGGCGTCGAGTACCAGGCGATCGGTCACGACGGGCCGGCGAGGCCGAGTTCGCGACGAGCGCGGCGACGCTCGGCTGCGGTGAGGGCGCCGTGCTCGGTCTCCCAGGCCGCTATGACGTCTTTGAGGCCCTGCGCTCGTAGCTTGCGTTCCGCCGCGTCGGCGAGCCAGCCGGAGACGGTTCCACCCTCAGCGGCATCGCGGATCTGGTCAGCGAGGTCGGCATCGAGAGAGATGGCAAGGCGAGCAGTCGTCATACGCCGATATTACGCAGGACGTAGGTGCCCGGCAACCCTCTGGGAAGCGGGCCGGTGTTCACGATTCGGCCCAACCAGGCACCGAGGGACACGAGCGCCACGATGGTGAACAGGCACACTCCGCTGATTCCGAGGACGGCCCCTGCGGTGTCGAGCGGCCTGAGGGCGAGGGCCAAGGCCATGCAGAGCACAATGCCGGCCCACCCGATGGCAGCAGCGATCAGGATCGCCGCTCCTGGTGCCACCCGAGGTGCGCGTCGAGCTGTTCCGGATTGCTGCACGGGATCTGTATCGGCGCGTCCGGACTGAGAGTGGAGCTAGGCCGCTGGGCCATCGCAGACCGTCCGACGCGAGTGCCGAGGCGCAGGGGTTCACGACAGGCCGGCCAGCTTGTAGAGCACGAGCGAGCCGGCCACCGCGAGGTTGAGGCTGGAGCCGGTGCCGATCATGGGGATCTCGATGACCTCGTCGAGGTGGTCCCACGCCTGGTCGGGGAGCCCGAACCGCTCATGGCCGAGGACGACGACCGTGCGGCGCTGAGCCTGCTCCACGTCGGCCAGGCGAACGGCGTCGTCGGCCAGCTCCACGCCGACGATCCACGAGCCCCGCTCGCGTTCGCGGCGAAGCCACTCCTCGGGATCGGTCGGTTCGTGGATGCACGGTTGGACCCGAAGTGTGTTGCCACGCTCGAGAGCGGCCCTCGACGACTTGCCCTTCCGGACCGCTATGCATGAGCCGACGGCATCGCAGGTGCGCAGGAGGGTGCCGAGGTTCTCGCCGTAGGCGACCCACAGCGGGGCGACGATGAGGTGGTCCCAGCACTGGTGTCGGCGAGGCCGGCGTTCTCGCCGCAGCTCCTGGGGTGACTTGCGGCGGGCGCCCTGCCAGGCGCTCATCGGGCGGGGGAGGTGACCTCCGGGTGTGTCATGCGATGCGCCGCTTCTCGGCGGGCGCAGACCATCTCGCTGATGCTGGGCGTTCAACCGTCGGTCATCTCGCACGCAAAGTCAATGCCCGACGTGGTACTGAAACCGGTTGCGATCGGCGTCGGTCCCCCTTCATACTGGGTTCGCGGAACCCCGGTAGGCTGGTCCGAGGGCCCGAAAGGGCCGACTAGGACAGGAGCCGGGGTTCCGCTGCGCTCAGGCCCAGCGGATGTCGAGGAGCCGGGGATCCACACCTTGTGCCGCTTCGGTCGTCGTGCCCGCGACGTGCTCGGCCACGATCCCAGCGGCGGCGTCGGCGAGCCAGAGCAGTGGTTCGAGCTTCCCGACCCAGCTGACGTCGAGATCGTCGGGCACACTCCTGTTCGCCGCCAGATTGGCGAGGGTCGCCCGGTCGAAATGGTCGGCCTCCGACCTCGACTCGATCACGACTTCGTCGACGCCTTCTTCGACCAGATCGACGAGGAGTGAGCCCAGAACGCGACTGCGGCTGGCCTCGAGCTGCTTGGGGGCGACGGGGTAGGCGACCCTGCTGATCCCGGCCACGGCGTGCTCGTTGAGGAGTGCGACCATTCGACCCTTGACGGTCCGGCCGTCCTGACGCCAACGGAACACCCGCTTCCTCCGCGCCACCACGTCGAGCGCTCGCTCACGGATCTCGTGGCGGTCCTCGGTCAGGACGATCACCGAGCTGACGACGAGCAGTTGTCCGCCCGGTCGGGCCGGGTTCGACTCGTCGATGAGGGCGAGGAGCGAGGTCGTCACGTTGCGGCTTGCCTCCAGAGCTCGTCGAGGGCGTCGGTGAGGTGCTCTTCGAGGGACGGAAACAGGTGGCCGTAGAGGTTGAGGGTCACCCCGATGTCGCTGTGGCCCAGCCGCTCTTGGATGGCCTTGGGGTGGGCGCCGAGTTGGATGAGCAGCGACGCGCACGTGTGGCGCAGGTCGTGGTTATGCCGACGTCGGCATAAGCACGATTATGCCGACATCCGCGTTATGCCGACCCTTCTCGTCGGAGTCCTGGCTGCGTGAGGTGAGCCGAGTGTTCAGGTCGGCATAACGCGAGCGGCTGCCGCGATCGTCTTCTTCATCATCGAGGAGAAGGAGACGAACATGGCAGGGCAGAGCAGGGTGAGCAGGGTGTTGGTCGCGGGGCCGCTGGCCCCGTTCGCCGACGCATACCGCGAAGAGTTGGAGGGCGTGGGGTACACGCGTTTGTCGGTGGTCTACCTCCAGCGGCAGGTGGCCTGTGTGAGCCGTTGGCTCGACGCGCGGGGCCTGGGTGTGGAGCAGTTGGACGAGGCGTGCATCGAGGCGTTCGTTGCGGAGCAGCGGGAGAGGGGTCGTGTGGCCGGGGTGTCGCGGCCCGGTCTGTCGTGCCTCCTGAAGCTGTTGCGTGACCTGGGCGCCGTGAGCGTGGCGGTGCCATTCGAGCTGTCGCCGACGGAGGAGCTGATGGAGTCCTTCGGTCGTTTCCTGCTGACCGAGCGTGGTCTGGTGCCGGGCACCGTTCGCGGATATGTGGACCGGGCGCGCCGGTTCGTGGCTGGGCTCGGTCCCGGCGGGCTCGCAGCGGTGACGGCGGCGCAGGTCACGGACGCGGTGCTCGGGGAGTCGGCGTCGGTGTCGGTGAGCGCTGCGCAGAACTACGTCGCCGGTCTGCGGGCGTTCCTGCGCTTTTGCTTCGTCGAGGGTCTCGTCGAGGCGGACCTGTCGGAGGCGGCACTGTCGATCACTGGTCGGAGGCGTTCGCCGCTTCCCAGGGGAATCGCCAAGCACGAGGCCGAGGCGCTGCTCGCGTCCTGCGACCGACGCACCGCGATCAGGTCGGCGCGATGCGCGGTGATCATCACGCTGCTGCGTCTGGGTCTGCGCAGGGGTGAGGCCGCCGGCCTGCGGATCGACGACATCGACTGGCGGGCCGGCGAGCTGGTGGTGGTGGGCAAAGGCGGCCGGAGGGACCGGCTGCCGCTACCCACCGACGTCGGCGCTGCCATTGCCTCTTACCTGCGGCGCGGCCGCCCGGCCAGCGACCGTCGCGAGGTGTTCCTGCGGGCCAGAGCACCGTTCGGCCCGATGGCGGCGGGGACCGTCGCATCGACGGTGCGGCACACGTGTCGACGGGCGGGTGTGCCCGAAGTCGGCGCGCACCGCTTGCGCCACACCGCGGCCTGTGAGATGGCCGCAGCGCAGGTCCCGCTGCCCGAGATCGCTCAGGTGCTACGCCACCGGAGCTTGCAGTCCACCGCCATTTACGCCCGGGTCGATCTCGACCGGCTCCGAGAGCTGGCCCTGCCCTGGCCTGGGGAGGGTTAGCGATCAGCCGCGCTGTGCGATCACGTCGAGGACTACCTCCGGTTGCGCCGCTCCCTGGGCTACAAGCTGGAGCGGGCCGGTCATCTCTTGCCGCAGCTGGTCGCATACCTGGAAGCCGCCGGCTCTGCGACGCTTACCGCCGAACTGGCGATCTCGTTCGCACGCCTTCCCGAGAACGCCCGTCCCGCGGACTGGGCGGCTCGCCTGAGCGTTGTGCGCGGCTTCGCCCGCTATCTCCGGACCATCGAACCAGCGACCGAAGTCCCGCCCCCAGCGGTGTTCCCTGCCCGGCGCCATCGTCGGGTCCCCTACCTGTGGTCCCAGGAGGAGATCGGCAGGCTCCTCGAGGCCGCCCGGGTGCTGCACCCACCGTTGCGGGCCGCCACCGACCAGGCGCTGTTCGGCTTCGTCGGGCATGCGCGTTGGTGAGGCATGCGGCCTCGACGGGGCCGACGTCGAGTTCCTCGGGGCACCGGCGTCATCACCATCCGCCACGCCAAGTTCGATCGGCCACGCCTGGTGCCCCTCCATGACACAACCACCGCGGCGCGGCGCGCGAATGCCACCGAACGTGACCGTCTCAGCCCGGCCCGCTCGACAGCGTTCTTCGTCTCAGGTGCCGGCACCAGGCTACTCGGCAGCGCGGTGGCCATGGTGCTCAGACAGATCACGACCGCCATGGGTCTCCGCAGCGAAACGGTCCGTCCCACCCCGCACCAGTTGCGGCACAGCTTCGCTGTCCGCACCCTCGTCGACTGGCACCGCAACGGCGTAGCAGTTGCAAGACCACATCGCCGTCCTGTCGACCTACCTGGGACACGTCAGCCCGGCCGACACCTACTGGTATCTGTCAGCCTCGCCGGAGCTGATGGCACTCGCCGCCGAACGGCTCGACACCCACATCGGAGGCCGACGATGAGCGCGGCTCGCCCCCGGACTCCAGGCCTTCTTCACCGACCGCCTCATCAGCCAACGCGACGCCAGCCCCAACACCGTCGCCGCCTACAAGACCGGCCTCCGTCTCCTGGTGGCCTTTCGCCGCCGAACGCACCGGCACAAGCCCCAGCGTGCTCGACATCGCCGAGATGGACGCGCCGCTCGTCGCCGCGTTCCTCGACCATCTCGAGCGCGACCGCCACAACAGCGTGACCACCCGCAACAGCCGTCTCGCAGCCATCCACTCCCCGTTCGGCCACCTGGCGCTACGACCACCCCGAGCACGCGGCATCCATCCAACGGGTGCTGGCCATCCCCGCCAAGCGCGCCCCGGCGCAACCTCGTGACCTACCTCGCCGAGAACGAGATCGACGCCCTGCTCGGCTCCTGCGATCTGGGTCGCTGGACCGGACGACGCTGACCACACCATGTTCGCCCTCACGATCCAGACCGGGCTGCGCATCTCCGAGCTCGCCGGCCTCGACTGCGGTGACATCACCCTGGGCACCGGCGCCCACGTGCACACCATCGGCAAGGGCCGCAAGGAACGACGCACACCACTCATCCACCCGACCCGGGCCGTCCTCAAGGCCTGGCAGGCCGAACGCGGCGGCACACCAACCGACCCGCTGTTCCCGACCACGACCGGCAAACGCATGAGCCGCGACGCCATCGAGCGACGCCTCACCCACCATCTGGCCCTTTCGTCCGGGAGCTGCCCGTCGATCGCCGACAAGCACGTGACCATGCACACGCTGCGTCACACCGCCGCCATGCGGCTCCTGCTCGCCGGCAACGACATCACCGTCATCGCGCGTATGGCTCGGACACGAGCAGATCGCTACAACGAACATCTACCTCCACGCCGACATGAGCCACAAACAACGAGCCATCGACAGGACCAAGCCGCTGGACGCAAAGCCCGGCCGCTATCGGCCCCCCGACGCCTGCTCCTCTGCGTTCCTCGAGGCCCTCTGATTATGCCGACACAAGATGCCGCGCCACCCCCGCTGACCAGCGGACACGCGCTCGTGTCGGCATAACGC
>CAVRDY010000003.1:0-267698 GCA_963719935.1 uncultured Actinomycetes bacterium
CTGATCGACGGCCGCGCCGCGATCGCCGCCTCGACCATGTCGGGTTGCGCGATGGCGGCCCCGGCATCGCGTTGGCTGCGGGCGCGTTCGACGACCCGGTTCTCGGTCAGCAACAGCTCGATGGTCGTCCACCTTGGTTCGCCGGCGAGGTCGCCGACCTCGACGACGCGACGCTCGGCGATGAACCCGTCGGCCAGGTCCTCGATGGCGGTCACATCAGCACCGTCGGGCATCCGCTCGGCGACCGCCCGCACCACATCACGACGCCCGAACGTCGACGCATGCTCGGTGACACCTTCGGCCGAGGCGAGGTCGTCGAACAGCGCGCCGACCGACCACAGCTGCGGCTCCCGGGCCACACCCCGGTCGAGGAGCTCGGCGACCTCGACCGGGCCGAACCCCAGCTCGTTGGCACGCTGGGCCCAGTCGGCTCGCAGCGTGTTGGCGTCGACCTCGTAGACCTTCGATCGGCGGGTGTCGAGCGCGGCGTTCTGCGCGGCCTTGGCCGAGTGCTCCGCGCGCGCCTCCATCGCATCGAGGATCTCGGCCCGCCGCTGGCTGAACGCGTCGATCAGGTCGCGGGGGATGCCGGCGACATCGGCGCAACCGTTGGCCACCGGTTGCCACTCGACACCCAACCGGCGGGTGAGCTCGGCCCGCAGCTGGGCTTGGTACAGGTACCCGGCGGTCTTGGCATGATGGAACATCGGCGGCGAATGCAACGCCCCCCAACGCCCGTCGGGCATGTGCGTCATGTTGGCGATCAGCACGTGGGTGTGCAGGGTCGGATCTCCCGCCCGGGAGGTCTGGTGGCGGAACCCCGCGGCGACGAACCCTTCGCCGGGCACCTGATGCTGGACCCCGCCAGTCCGGCGGCGCGACAGGCACACCTGGCGCTCGAGATAGCCGACCGCGGCGTCGACGGCTGCCTCGTGCGAAGCGACCACCTCACCGGTGACCGTCCCGGCCTCACCCAATCCGTAGAGCAAGCTGATCGACTTCGGAGCCCGGAACGTGAAGTCCAGACCCGGCAACTTCGCCCGCGTCAGGCGCTCGTCGCTCCCCGGCGCCCGGCCTTCCAACACCGCGGTCAGGTCAGCTTCGTCGACCAAGCCGTCGAGGCCCAACAGCTCGGCACCCGCGCCCAGCCATCGGCCCGGAGCTTCACCCCGGCCGGTGTAGTAGTCCTCCACGCCACTGGCGATCGACAGGTAGTAGGTCTGCTGGCCGGCGGCCATCAACCCGATGTTCAACATGCGCGCGCACCTCCACTTCCCTTACCCACCCCTAAGCCGCCGCGCGTCCCCCGATTTCGCGAGGTCGTTCGTCACACCACCCCGGCCGCGTCGGCCGCGAGTCACCGGTCAGGTCACAACCCGGTTCGCTCGTCGAGGCGTCTCCCAGCGCGATGGTGAGTGACTTCGTCGCGCACCCCGGTCCCGGAATCGGTCCCAGGTTCGGTCCCGGTTCTGGTCCCCGACCATGTCGCACGTCACCGCACACGGTCCCGGCCGTCCCGGTGGCCATAGCGCTGGCGTGGCCTCCCCACCCCCAACCCGTAGGGGAGCGCAGCGACCGGAGGGGCGGGAGCCCAACCGGAGCGAAGCGCAGGGCGGGAGCATCGTTCGCGGGTGCGGACAGGACGACACCAGCCGGCACGACCGGTTCCCGGTCGCGTTCCCGTTCGGGTTCCCGGTCCGGTCCCGGCGAACACCCTGCTCGACCGCGAGCCAGTCTGTGACCCTTGTTGGTGTGTCAAGGAGGGACGACGTGAGTAGGTCGCCGGATCGCTCGTCTCGAACGCGTCGGTCGTCGGTGGATACGGCCTGTGCGGATGTGGGGCGGCGGGTAGCATGGCGAGGTGGCTGAGCGTGCTGCCGGATGGCGACAGGGTCCTGATGGGCGGTGGTACCCGCCGATCAACGAGCGGACTGAACCCGTGCGCGCCGACCTAGACCGGCTAGCCGAGCTCGCCGTCCTGGTGAACTCCGGTGCGCTCACCGCCGAGATCGACGAGATCGTCGACGATCCCGAACTCGCCGTGTGAGCGAGCCGCTCGTCGAGCCCGGCGTCCACGTCGTGGTCGACGATCAGCTCGCGCTGTTGTCGACGCTCGGGCTTCTTGTGCTCCCCGAGGGCGTACGAGGCACGCTCGCCACGACCTATGCGTGGCAGCTTCGCCTCACCCAGGCACTGGTATCAGGCCGCACGACAGAGGGTCCGCTGCAACGAGTCGTCGCCCTCGCAGGCATCGACCGGGCCGAGGCGCTGGCACGCGTGACTCGCCCTGACCCTGCCCTCCTCGAAGTGATCGACCCCCGACCGCTGGTCTGGGAGGTGGCGGCGCTGCGGGTCGAGCAGCGGGCCAACCAGCTCGCAGCCGAGACGATCGCCGCCGCCCACCACCTCGGCGCGGTCGTGCGTGTGAGCGACGGCAACGCACGGGGCCACGTCCGAGACCAGGCGACAGCAGCCGGGGTCGACTTCGCAGCGTGGAACCTCGGGCACGGCCCCGCGGGACTCACTCCCATCAGGTAGCTCGTCGTCCCGGCCGCCGGGACCGGTCCCGGAGTTCCCGTTCGAGTTCCCGGATGAGTTCCCGGTTCAGTCCCGGCCCCAGGTCAGAGGGGTTCTCGACGCGGTTCAGCGGCGATGCTGGCGCTTCTCACCGGGACGAGGATTCCTCGAAATTTGTTCCGGCCGGGAACGCGAACGGGACCGATACCGGGAGTCCCGTTTGCGATGGTCGACCTTGTGAGTCGCCCTCCCAACCGACCGGGGTCCCACCGACGCCGCGTGATGGCCCCTACTGCCGCGCAGGGCGTACCCCAGGGAGTACCTCAGGCCCGATGTGTCGGACGCCACCCGGATTTCTTGTCTCTGCCGCCGAGCGGGGCGTACCTCAGGGCGTATGTCAGGTCGTACCCCTTGGGATGGTCGACCCCATGAGTCGCCCATCCGACCGGCCTCCGATCGCCGTGACCGTCCCCAAACAGGTCCCCGTCCTGACGCCGACCGCGGCGCGCCTGCTGCTGGCGCTCGTGCGCGGCGACGTAGCGGCGCCGGTGGTGGACCTGCGAATCAGTCGTTCCCCCGATGAGCCGGAAGCTCTAGCGTCGTGACCACCATGAAGCCCTTCGCGTTCTACGGCCGTGTCTCCACCGAGGACCAACAAGACCCCGAGTCCTCCAAGGGGTGGCAGATGTCCCGGGCCACCGCGCTCATCGAACCCCACCACGGCCACGTCGTGGCCGAGTACTTCGACATCGGCCAGTCCCGGTCCCTGCCGTGGAAGAGACGCCCTCAGGCCGCCCGGCTCCTCGACGACCTCCGCCGCCCCGACCGGCCCTTCGGTGCGGTCGTCATCGGCGAGCCGGCCCGGGCGTTCTACGGCCAACAGTTCGGGCTCACCTTCCCGGTCCTCACCCACTACGGCGTCGAGCTGTGGGTCCCCGAGGTCGGCGGCGCCGTCGACCCCGGCAGCGACGCTCACGACCTCGTCATGTCGCTCTACGGTGGCATGTCAAAGGGCGAACGGAACCGGATCAAGGTGCGGGTGCGCACCGCGATGGCCTCCCAAGCCGCGACCGAGGGCCGGTTCCTCGGCGGCCGCCCGCCATACGGCTACCTGCTCGGTGACGCCGGCCTCCATCCGAACCCGGCCAAGGCCGCCAACGGACAACGCCTCCGCCAACTCGAGATCGACCCGCTCGCCGCCCCGGTCGTGCAGCGGATCTTCGCCGAGTACCTCGAAGGCCGCGGGCTCATGGCCATCGCCGAAGGCCTCACCGCCGAGGGCATCCCCTCCCCCAGCGGCCATGACCCAGCTCGCAACCGTCACCGCCAAGCCACCCGCGGCGCCTGGTCGAAGTCGGCGATCCGAGCCATCCTTCGAAACCCCCGCTACACCGGCCGCCAGGTCTGGAACCGCCAACGCCGCGACGAGGTCCTCCTCGACGTCGAAGACGTAGCCGCCGGCCACGAAACCAAGATGCGATGGAACCCCGAGGCCGACTGGATCTGGTCCGCCAACCTCACCCACGAACCGATCCTCGACACCGAAACCTTCGACGCCGCGCAACAAGTCGCCTCCGCAGGCGCCCACCGGGCCCGCACCGGCGTGAAGCGCCCAACCGACCGGCCGTACCTGCTGCGCTCGCTCGTCTTCTGCGGGATGTGCGGGCGACGGATGGAAGGTACCTGGAACCACGGCCGGGCCCACTACCGCTGCCAATACCCACGCGAGTACGCCCAGACCAAAGGCCTCGACCACCCCGCCACCGTCTACCTCCGCGAAGACGAGATCGTCCCCGCCCTCGACGGATGGCTCGCCCAGCTCTTCGACGAGAACAACCTCGACGCCACCTGCGCCGCCCTCGCCGAAGCCTCCGAAGCAGACCCCGCCGCCGACGCCCGCACCGAAGCCGCCCGACGCCAGCTCGCTGACTGCGACGACCGCCTCGCCAAATACCGCGCCGCGCTCGAAGCCGGCGCCAACCCCGCCACCGTCGCTGGCTGGATGCGCGAAGTCGAAGGCGAACGCCAACGAGCCGCCGCCCAACTCGCCGACGCACCACCACCAGCCGAACTCACCGAAGCACAGGTCCGCACACTCGTCGCCGGGCTGCGCGACATCCTCGACACGCTCGCCAACGCAGACCCGACCGCCAAAGCCCGGCTCTACACCGAACTCGGCCTCAAGCTCACCTACCAACCCCACGACCGGCGAGTGGCCGTGGAGTCGCGCCCTTTCCCGGCGCGTGTAGCAGGGTGTGTGTCGGAGGGGGGACTTGTACCCGTGATCGGGCCGTGCCGTCCAGTACCACCGAGTGTCCGTCAGTGCAGGTCGGAGGTGGTTTTCGCGAGGTCGCTGTGACCGCCAGTACCCGCCCGTACCACCCAGTATCCGGGACTTTCGCGGACATCCTGATGACAAGCGACAGCCCTGTCGGAAGGCGGGCGTGCGATCTGCACCTCCTCCGTCGGAGACAGGACTTTGGCGTCGCGCGCAGGGCAGGCCCCGGGGCTGATGACACGGGCTTCGGTCGTCGGACACCGGAGTTTGGTGTTCCGCCCGACACCGTGCCCTCACCGCCACCACACCAAGCCATCGCCAGTCCGGGCCACGGCGCGTAGCCTTGAGCTCTTCCGGGCATCCGGTGGCGGCCATCCGGGCCCGCTTCGGCGTTCGGGTATACCCGAACGCCGAATGGGGTGGGGCAGCCAGATGACCGACCGCTGCTGCGGGCTCAGTGGTTGCAGCCGTCGCGTGATAACGATACTGTTATCGAGTGCCTGACTGGTCCGTCGAGTTCCATCCCGCGTGCGAGCGGTGGGCAGACGGACTCGACCAGGCCGAGGCTGAAGCCCTTCTCGCTGCCGTCCGCGTGCTTCGAGATCAGGGGCCCACGCTGGGCCGACCCCTGGTCGACACCGTGAAGGGCAGTCGGCACAGCAACATGAAGGAACTTCGACCCGGTTCGACGGGACGAAGCGAAGTGCGGGTGTTGTTCGCGTTCGACCTGGAACGGGAAGCCATCCTCCTGGTCGGCGGCGACAAGAGCGACGACTGGAAGGGCTGGTACGAGGCGAACATCCCGGTCGCCGACGATCGTTTCGACGAGCACCAGGCGCGACTCGCCGAGAAGCGAGCCAAGAGACCGGCAGGCAAGGCATCGAAGAGCAGCAAGAAGAGCAAGGGGAAAAGACGATGAGCCTCAAGCAGTGGGAGAAGAAGGTCCTCGAAGCGCCGGGCGCCGAGGAGCGTGTCCGTGAGATCGAGGACGAACTGCGTCTCGCCGCGGGCCTGACCGCACTTCGCGAGAAGGCGGGCGTATCGCAGCGTGAGCTCGCCGAGCGCATCGGCGTGTCCCAGCCGCGCATCGCCGCGATCGAGCGCTCGCGCAACGTGACCATCGATGTGCTCGAGCAGTACGTCGAGGCACTCGGCGGCCAGCTCGAGGTTTCGGTCGTTCAGGGGTGCCGGCGTACCTCACTGCTCGGGCACCACGAACCGAGGCGCTCGACTACTTCGAAGGCAGCGACGAAGCGCAAGGTCACACCACGACCTGCGACAGGCCGCCGCAGCGCCTGAGCCGACAACGCCAAGGTCATGTCAACCGACGAGGCAAACCACTGATTTCCGCAAGTTTGCCCTGGCGCGAGACATGGCCGAGGTCGCTCGCTCAGCGAACGGCCAGCAGGAGAGCGTTCACGAACGCCAGGTCGAACTCCGCCGGATCGACCGGACGACCAACCCACTCGCTGAGGTGCACATACTCCACGTGCGTGGGATCTGCCAGCACCTCGAGTAGGTGCTCGTAGCCCCACGAACCTCCGACGTCTTCGGAGGGCACGCGTTGGCGCCATCGAGGCACACGGCGAACTTCAGGCCCTTCGCCATCCGCCACACGCGGTGCACGGTGATGTCGTGCACCCACGAGTCGCCGAAGTCGTAGTCGTAGGTGAACCGCTCGTTGCTCCCGATCGCAGGGACGACGGTGAAGTCCTTCTCCTGCAGCTCCCCCTGCGGGTACTCGTCGAACTGCATGCCGTAGCGCTCGCCGCCGATCTCGAAGGCGTGGAGGTGGCAGTCCTCCCAGCCCATCGCCGCCTGCAACATGCGGTGGAGCTTGTCGAGCCGCACGCTCCCCGGCACGAGAAGGCGGCGCCGCACGCGAGGTTGGCCTCGCGCAGCTCGATCGTGCACTCGACGACGGGTTGACCAGGCGGCGGCGGCATGGATCCGCCGCTAGATCGTGCGGACGTCGGGAAGGCTCGGGTTGAGCATCGATTTGCGGTTCACGGGTCCGGCTCGGTGAGGATGTCTGAACCACCCTGGGTATCCCGGAGGCTCCAGAGCTTGGAAACGAGGATGGAGTCATGCCACGAGAGAAGTCACCTGGGAACCCGACCACGCGTCGGTACACCGATGAGGAAAAGGACCAGGCGGTCCGGCTGGTACGTCAACTGCGTGAGGAGCTGGCACCGAGCACGGGACTGTGCAGCGGGTCGCGAACCAGCTCGGCTACGGGGTCGAGTCGGTCCGCAAGTGGGTACGCGAGCGGGACGTGACCGATGGGCTCGCTGGCCCCGACGCGTTGCGGGTCCGCGAGCTCGAGGAGGAGAACAAGGAGCTTGCCCAGAAGAACCGGGAGCTCGTTCGAGCGAATGAGATGGTGGATTCCGCCGATCTTGAGGAAGGCTTCGGCTTTCTTTGCGGCGGAGCTCGACCGCCCATCGAAGTGAGCGTCGCGTTCATCGACGGTCATCGTGACGAGTTCGGCGTCGAGCCCATCTGTGAGGTGATGCAGGTGGCGTCGAGCACCTACTACGACCACAAGCACCGCGAGGTAGCCCCGTCTGCGAGAGCGGTGCGTGACACCGTGATGATGGGGGTGCTGATGGCGTTGTGGGTCACGAACCGCAAGGTCTACGGGGCCCACAAGCTGTGGAAGGCCGCTCGCCGCGCCGGCCACGACATCGGCCGTGACCAGGTGGCCCGCCTGATGCGTGAGCTGGGGATCGAGGGCATCTCCCGGCGACGCAAGAAGGTCTTCACGACAGTCGCTGACCCTGACGCGTCTCGCGCCCCGGACCTGGTCAACCGGAACTTCACCGCGGACCGACCAGACGCCTTGTGGGTAACCGACCTGACCTACGTGCCGACCCGGTCCGGGATGGCCTACGTGTGCTTCATCGTCGACGCGTTCAGTCGCCGAATCGTGGGCTGGCGGGTCGCGTCGAACATGCGCACCGAAATGGTCCTCGATGCCCTCGAGATGGCCCGACGGTCGCGGGGCGGCCGCCGGCTGGTCGGCCTAGTCACCCACTCTGACGCGGGCAGCCAGTTCACGTCGGTGCGGTTCACCGAACGTCTCGATGAGATCGGCGCCCGACCCTCGATCGGCACGGTCGCCGACTGCGATGACATCCCCCCAGCCGAGTTCGAGACCAACTGGCACGAAGCGAACAAGCGTGCGAGTCTCAGATCGCCGGAGAGCCCCTCCGACGAACCCGGTGGCACCAACCACCGGCCCCCAGCACCCCTACCAGGCGCTGGAAACCAAGACCCCTGAGCCTCCGAGGAACCCAGGGTGGTTCACACCATCACTTCCGGAGGTCTGAGTCTCGGTGCCGTCGGTGGATTCGACGCGAGTGGGGTTGCCATTTGGATCGAGGGTGTAGTCGAAGTAGTCGAGGAGTCCCGCGGGACCGGTGTGCTCTACGCGGGTGAGGCGGGTGTCGGAGGGGGCACACATTCAGTACCCCACCTCCCACAGGCACAGACCCTGGGGTGGGGCCACCCGGCCGGCCGCGGACCGGTTCCGGGCGGTGAGGATCCCCAACAGCTCCCCGGGGCGGCGCCGGCCCGTACCCACCTCCACCAAGGTCCCCACCACCGAGCGCACCATCTGATGGCAGAAAGAGGTGGCTCGGATGTCGAAGCGGAGCACACCCTCGCCCTCGTCGACCCACGCCGCGTCGAGCACCCTGCGCACCAGCGACCGGGGTGTCCCGTCGACCTGGGGACCCGGCCTGCGGCAGAAGGACGAGAAGTCGTGCTCCCCGATGAAGGGGTCACATCCCAGGCGCAGCGCCGAGAGGTCGAGTGGCTGGGGAACCCACCAGGCCGTGGCCGCCCGGAACGGATCGGGCACGGAGCGGTTGACGATCGTGTACCGGTAGGCACGCCAACGGGCGTCGTGGCGGGCGTCGAAGTCTGGCGCGGCGACCGCCACCTCCCGCAGCACCACCGCGGGGCCCAGCATCTCGTTCACCGAGCGCTGGAGGCGGGCCGTGTCAGCGCCCTCGGGGGCATCGCAGCCGATCACCTGCCCCCAGGCGTGCACGCCAGCATCGGTGCGACCTGCACAGGTCAGGGCCACCGGCACGCCCAGCACCCGACCCAGGGCTTCTTCCAGGACCCCCTGCACGGTGGCCACCCCCTGGTTGCGGGCGAAGCCGTGGAAACCGCTGCCGTCGTAAGCGACCGTGGCCCTGAGCCGCACGGTCCGGTGCCCCGAGGTCAGACGAGCTCGATACGGGCCATCGGGGCGTTGTCGCCCTTGCGTGGCTCCAACTTCAAGATGCGGGTGTAGCCACCAGGACGGTCCGCGTACCGGGGCCCGACGTCGTCCATCAGCTTGGCGGCGATCTCCTGGTCTCCCAGGTAGGCCACGATCTGGCGGTGGTTGTGCAGGCCACCCTTGCGGGCCTTGGTGATGATCCGCTCGGCCACCGGCCGCATGGCCTTGGCCTTGGTCTCGGTGGTCACGATGGCCTCGGCCGCCACCAACGAAGCCACGAGGTTGGCCATCATCAACCGCTGGTGGGCGGCGTCACCACCGAAGCGGCGAGATTTCCTGGGTCTGCCCTGCATGGTCGGTCCTCGTCAGTGCTCGGGTTGGTATCCGGTCGTCGTTCGTCCAGGGGTTCAGTCGCGGACCCGCAGCGACAGGCCCCGCTCGTCCAGCTTGGCGATCACCTCGTCGAGGGACTTCTGGCCGAAGTTCGTGATGGCCAGCAGGTCGTCCTCGGTCTTTTGGAGCAGCTCGCCGACGGTGTTGACCTGGGCCCGCTTCAGGCAGTTGCGGGGGCGCTCTGAGAGGTCGAGATCCTCGATGGGGAGATCGAGGTCGGGTGAACCCGAGGTGGCGGTGCCCACCTCTCCCAGCTCCAGGCCCCGGGGCTCGTCGCTCATCTCTTCGACCAGCTGCACCAGCGAGCGAAGGGTGGCTCCCGCCGAGGCCAGGGCCTCACGGGGCGTTATGGCACCGTCGGTCTCGATGTCGAGCACCAGGCGGTCGAAGTTGGTGGACTGCTCCACCCGCACCGGTTCGACCACGAAGGTGACCCGTCGTACCGGCGAGAAGATCGAGTCGACCGGGATCACACCGATGGTGGCGGAGGTCTTGTTGGCCTCCGCCGACACATACCCGCGCCCCTGCTCGACGGTGATGTCGAGGGCCAGGCGACCCGAAGCGTTGAGCACAGCCACGGGGAGGTCCTTGTTGAGGATCTCCACGTCGGAAGGCTCGGGGATGTCGCCGGCGGTGATCTCGGCCGGCCCCCGAACGTCGAGCCGCAACGTGACGGGCTCGTCGGTGTGCACCCTCATCACGATGTCCTTCAGGTTCAAGATGACGTCGGTGACGTCTTCTGTGACACCGGCGATGGTGTCGAACTCGTGAAGGGCATCGTCGAATCGCACCTGGGTGACGGCTGCGCCCGGGATGGACGACAGCAGGGTGCGGCGCAGGGAGTTGCCCAGCGTGTGGCCGAAGCCCGGCTCGAGCGGGCCGACGGCAAAGCGCTGGCGGTTGTTCTTCTCCTCGTCGACGGGTTCGACGGTCGGTCGCTGCATGACCAGCATCTGGCTACCTCGATGACAGGTGGGTGGTTGGGGCGCGGGGCTTACTTGCTGTAGAGCTCGACGATGAGCTGCTCACGCACGGGCACGTCGATCTGCTCACGCACGGGGGCGTCACGAACCGTGACACCGAAGGAGTCGTCGCTGCGCTCGAGCCACGCCGGCGGCGTCCGGCCGAGCACGTCGCGGTTCCACTGGACCACGACCATGGTGCGGGTCTTCTCTCGCAAGGTGACCACGTCACCCTTGCGGACCCGGTACGAGGGGATGGTCACCCGGCGACCGTTCACCGCGATGTGGCCGTGGTTGACGAACTGGCGGGCCTGGGGGCGGGTGGCCCCCCAGCCGGCGCGGTACACGACGTTGTCCAGGCGCAACTCGAGGAAGCGGAGCATGTTCTCGCCGGTGACGCCGGCCTTGCGGTTGGCCTCGTCGTAGATACGACGGAACTGCTTCTCGGTCAGTCCGTAGGTGAAGCGGGCCTTCTGCTTCTCCTGGAGCTGGAGCAGGTACTCGGAGGGGTTGCCCCGACGCCTGGTCCGGCCGTGCTCGCCGGGCGGGTAGGGACGACGGTCCAGAGCGACCACCTCGCCGGCGGTGCCCCAGATGTTGGTGTTGAGCCTGCGGGAAACCCTGGCTCGGGGACCGGTGTAGCGGGACACGGGGCCTCCTCACACCCGGCGCCGCTTGGGAGGGCGGCAGCCGTTGTGGGGTACGGGGGTCACGTCCTTGATGCCTGTGACCTCGATTCCGACGTTCTGGATGGAGCGGATGGCCGTCTCGCGGCCCGAACCCGGGCCCTTGACCTGCACGTCGACCTTGCGGACACCGTGCTCCATGGCCCGCCGGGCACAGGACTCGGCTGCCATCTGGGCAGCGTAGGGCGTGGACTTGCGGGAGCCCTTGAAGCCGACATTGCCGGCCGAGGCCCAGGCCAGGACGTTGCCCTCCTGGTCGGTGATCGAGATGATCGTGTTGTTGAAGGACGACTTGATGTGGGCGATCCCGTAGGGGACGTTCTTGCGTTCCTTCTTCTTGACCCTGCCCTTGGTCGGCTTGGCCATCACTTCCTCACCTTCTTCTTGCCGGCCACGGTCTTCTTGGGGCCCTTGCGGGTACGGGCGTTGGTGTGGGTGCGCTGACCCCGGACGGGGAGGCCCCGGCGATGGCGCAACCCCTGGTAGCAGCCGATCTCCATCTTGCGCTTGATGTCCTGGGTGACCTCGCGCCGCAGGTCGCCCTCGACCTTGAGGTTGGCATCCACCCAGGCCCGGATACGAGCCACCTCTTCGTCGGTGAGGTCGCGCACCCGCGTGTCGGGGTTCACCTCGGTCGCCTGGCACACAGTGGCGGCCACGGTGTGTCCGATGCCGTAGATGTAGGTCAGCGAGACGACGGTGCGCTTCTCGCGGGGGATGTCGATACCGGCTATGCGTGCCATGGTTCAGCCCTGCCGCTGCTTGTGTCGGGGGTTCTCGCAGATCACCATGACGCGTCCGTTGCGCCGGATGACCTTGCACTTCTCACACATCTTCTTGACGCTGGGTCTGACCTTCATCGGGATGCTCCGGGACGCGGGGACGGGAGGTCGGGGGTGGGTGTCACTTGTACCGGTAGGTGATCCGGCCGCGGGACAGGTCGTAGGGTGTCAGTTCCACCTGGACGCGATCGCCGGGCAGGATCCGGATGTAGTGCATCCGCATCTTCCCCGAGATGTGCGCGAGCACCTCGTGGCCGTTGTCGAGCTCGACGCGAAACATCGCGTTCGGCAACGACTCGAGGACCTTGCCCTCGAGGACGATCGCGTCTTCCTTGGGTTTCGGCAGGGCGAACCCTCCTGTACTGGATCGGACGTACTGGTCCCCGGCCCGCGCGAAGATGCACCAGGCCTCAGGGCCGACGGGTTAGCCTAGCGCGCCCGCCTCGGGGCACCAACTCGGCCGGCAACACCGCCTGTGCACCGGAGATACGGGGTGCCCGAAGGTCCTCCACTGCCCTCAGGCCGCGTCGACGGCAGCACGAAGGCGGGCGAAGACCTCGTCCACGCTGCCCAGCCCGTCCACGCTGACCAGGCGACCCTTGCTGGCGATCCAGTCGATGGCGGGGACGGTTTGGGTCTCGTAGAGCTCGAGGCGACGGACGATGGCCTCGTCGGTGTCGTCGGCTCGGCCCCGACCCAGCATCCGGACCTTGACCTCGTCGAGGGGGACATCCAGGTTGACGGCCAGGTCGATCTGGTCGCCCGCCACCTCCCAGAGGGCCTCGGCCTGGGTGACGCTGCGAGGGAAGCCGTCCAGCACGAAGCCGTTGTCGACCACGTCGCCCTGGACCAGACGCTCGCCCACGATCCCCACCATCAGGTCATCGGGTAGCAGGTCTCCGGCATCCATGTAACGCTTCGCTTCCGAACCCAGCTCGGTACCCTCGGCCACCGCCTGGCGCAGCATGTCGCCCGTCGAGATGTGCACGGCCCCGTAGTGGTCGACCAGGCGCTCGCACTGGGTGCCCTTGCCCGCACCCTGGCGCCCGAAGATGACCAGGCGCAGGGTCATGACCGGACCTCGGTGGGCCACCTGCCGTTCAATTGAGGAACCCCTCGTAGTTGCGCATCATCAGCTGGGAGTCGATCTGCTTCATCGTCTCCAGCGACACACCCACCCCGATCAGGATCGAGGTGCCGGCGAATGCGTAGGCGAACTGGTCGGTGCCCTCGGGCAACAGCAGGAGCAGGCCGATGGGCGGTATGAGAGCCACCGCAGCGAGGAAGAGCGCCCCGGCCAGGGTGATGCGCGAAAGGATCTTGCCCAGGTAGCGCTCGGTCTGGGGGCCGGGGCGGATGCCGGGAACGAAGCCCCCCTGCTTGCGCAGGTTGTCGGCCTGCTTCACGGGGTCGAACTGGATGGCCGTGTAGAAGTAGCTGAACCCGACGATGAACAGGCCGAACACGGTCAGGTACCACAGCGAAGTGGGGTTGGCCAGGTTGTCGTTGACCCAGCTCTGCACGCCCACCCAGAACGAGTCGGGGTCACCCGAGGGAAGCAGGACGGCCAGGAGTTGGGGCAGGTAGAGGACCGAGCTGGCGAAGATGATGGGAATCACACCGGCCTGGTTGACCTTGAGGGGGATGTAGGTGCTGTTGCCCCCGTACATGCGACGCCCCACCACCCGCTTGGCGAACTGGACGGGAATGCGGCGCTGGCCCTGCTCGACGAACACGATGGCGACCGTGAGCACCACGAACAGCGCCAAAGTGCCCAAGAAGGCCCCGGAGCCCGCCGAGATGCGGATGTTGTTGAACTGGGCCGGGTACGCGGAGACCACCGAAGCCATGATCAACAGGGACATACCGTTGCCGATGCCCCTCTGGCTGATCAGCTCGCCCAACCACATCAACAGAGCCGTGCCCGCGGTCAGCGTGAGGACGATGAGGGAGATGTTGCCGAAGGAGAAGTTGGGCACCAGGTCGAGGTTGGTGTTGTTGCCACCGAAGAAGCCGCCGCCGCCGTTGTGGAACAGGAACACCAGGCCGGTCGACTGGAGCACGGCGATGGCCACGGTCAGGTAGCGGGTCCACTGGGTGATCTTTCGCTGACCGACCGCTCCCTGCTCCTGCCACTGCTCGAGCTTGGGGATGACCACGGTGAGCACCTGCATGATGATGCTCGAGGTGATGTAAGGCATGATCCCCAGGGCGAACACCGCCATCTGGGTCAGGGCCCCGCCCGAGAAGAGGTTGATGAAGGCCAGGGCCCCGCCCTGCTCGACCTGATCTCGCAGAGCCTGCACCGCGGCCAGGTCGATACCCGGCGCGGGGACGAAGGCACCCAACCGGTAGATGAGGATCACGAAGAGGGTGAAGAGGATCTTGTTCCGCAGGTCGGGGACCCGGAACATGTTGAGGATCCTGTGCAGCACGGTGGCCCTCCTGGCCGTGGGCGGGGTGAGGTCAGCGGTTGGTGTGCTGGTTGCCCTTGGCCGGTGGGCGGCGATCGCCCCATGGCTTGGGCAGTACCTCCACCGTACCGCCCGCCGCGGTGATGGCTGCCTCGGCCGAACGGGTGAAGGCATGGGCCTTCACGTTGACGGCCCGTTCGATGGTTCCCCGGCCCAGGATCTTCACGAGGGCCTTCTTGTGGACCATGCCCCGCTCCCGGAGGATCTCAGGGGTGACCTCTTCGAGCCCGCTGTCGGCGATGGTGTCCAGGTTGATCCCCTGGTACTCGACGCGGAAGGGGTTGGTGAAACCCTTCAGCTTGGGCACCCGCATGTGCATGGGCATCTGACCGCCCTCGAAGCCCACCGGAATGGTGTCGCGGGCCCCCTGGCCCTTGGTGCCCCGGCCTGCGGTCTTGCCGCCCTTGCCGGCGGTGCCGCGGCCCACCCGCTTGCGGTCGCGGTTGGACCCGGCGGGCGGCTTGAGGTCGTGGATCTTCATGGCGTCAGCTCTCCGTGGCGGTGGAACCGCCGATCTCCTCCACCTCGACGAGGTGGGGGACCCTTGACAGCATTCCCCGGATCTCGGGGCGGTCGGGAAGGGTGTGCGACCGGCCGATGCGACCGAGTCCCAGAGCGCGCAGGGTACCGCGCTGCTTGGGCTTGGCACCGATGCCCGAGCGCACCTGGGTGACCCGCAGTTCTCCCATCATGCCGCTCCCGACTTGGAACGCGAGGCGCGCTCGGAGGCCTCGTAGGCCGCGAGCAGACCCTTGGGCACGAACTGGTCGGGGTAGAGGCCGCGCAGGCGGGCGATCTCGTCGGGACGCTTCAGGTCCTGGAGGCCGGCGATGGTGGCCCGGGCCACGTTGATGTGGTTGGAGGAGCCGAGCGACTTGCAGAGCACGTCGTGGATGCCCGCCTCTTCCAGGATGGCCCGTGCCGCGCCCCCGGCGATGACCCCGGTGCCGGGGGCGGCGGGCTTGAGCAGCACCCGCCCGGCGCCGTGACACCCGAGTACCGGGTGGACGATGGTGGAACCGGCCAGTGGCACCCTGAAGAGGTTCTTGCGGGCCTCTTCGGTGCCCTTCTGGATGGCCAGGGGCACCTCCTTGGCCTTGCCGTAGCCGAGTCCGACCCGGCCGGCGCCGTCACCGATCACCACCAGCGCGGTGAACGAGAACCGCCGGCCGCCCTTGACGACCTTGGCCACGCGGTTGATGTGGATCACCCGCGAGTCACGCAGTTGCGACTCTCCTGGGGTCGGGGTCTCGTCTGCCATCACAGCTCCAGTCCTGCTTCTCGGGCGGCATCGGCCACCGCCGCCACGCGTCCGTGGTAGAGGAAGCCCCCACGGTCGAACACCACGGTGCTCACACCCTGGGCTCTGGCCCGCTCGGCCACCAGACTGCCGACCCGCTTGGCGCCAGCGACGGTACCCGAACCCGACCTCAGGTCGGCCTCGGTGGTGGAGGCTGCGGCCAGAGTCCGACCGCTCACGTCGTCGATCACCTGGGCCGAGATGTGGCGGTTCGAACGGAACACCGCCAGGCGGGGCCGCTCGGGAGTGCCCGAGATCTTCTTGCGCACCCTGAAGTGGCGGCGGCGGCGGGCTTCCTGCTTGGTCAGCTTGCTCATCGTGTTCCTCGCAGCACCGTCAACCTGCGGCCTTGCCGGCCTTGCGGCGAACGCGCTCGTTCTTGTAGCGGACTCCCTTGCCCTTGTAGGGCTCGGGCGGTCGCAGGGACCGGATGTTCGCGGCCACCTGGCCCACGACCTGCTTGTTGATGCCCCGGATGATCACCGCTGTCTGGCTGGGTACCTCGAAGGTGACGCCCTCGGGAGCTTTGACCCGAACCGGATGGCTGAAGCCGAGTTGAAGCTCCAGGCCGTCGTCGCCCTGGGCCAGGGCCCGGTAGCCGACCCCCACGATCTCCAGCTCCTTGGAGAAGCCTTCGCTGACCCCGACCACCATGTTGTTGAGCAGCGCCCGGGACAGACCGTGACGGGCCCTCGAGGCCCGCTCGTCGTCGGGACGGGTCACGGTGAGGACACCTTCGGCCAGGTGGGCGTCGATGGGTTCGGGAAGCTGCTGGGAGAGCTCTCCCTTGGGACCCTTGACGGTGACGACGCGGCCGTCGATGGCCACGTCGACTCCGCTGGGAAGGGGGATGGGGCTGCGCCCGACACGAGACATGGGGACCTACCAGACGTAGCAGAGGACCTCGCCCCCGACCCGGCGCGTGCGCGCCTCACGGTCGGTGAGCAGGCCCTGGCTGGTGGACAGGACGGCGACTCCCAGGCCTCCGAGCACGCGGGGCACCTCGTTGGCACCCTGGTACACCCGCAGACCGGGCCGCGACACGCGCTTGAGCCCCGAGATCACCCTCTTGCGCTCGGGTGAATACTTCATGTTGATCACCAGGGTGCGTCCGGGTTGTGCGTTTCGGTCCGCCACCGAGTAGCCCCCGATGTAGCCCTCGCGTTCGAGCACGCTGGCCAGTGACTCCTTCAGCTTGGACGAGGGCATGGACACCTCGTCGTGCATCGCCACGTTGGCGTTGCGGATGCGGGTGAGCATGTCGGCAATCGGGTCGGTCATCGTCATGGCGTCACCTCCTCACCAGCTCGCCTTCCGCAGGCCGGGGATCTCCCCGGCGTGCGCCAGTTCACGCAGGCACACTCGGCACAGGCCGAACTTGCGGTACACGGCCTTGGGACGCCCACACCGGCGACACCGGGTGTAGGCGCGGACCTTGTACTTCGGCTTGCGCTGCTGCTTCTCGATAAGTGCTTTCTTGGCCATCTGGTCCCTCAGCCCTCTCGCTTGAAGGGGAAACCCAATTCGGACAGCAGGGCCCGGCCCTGCTCGTCGGTGGTAGCGGTGGTGACGATGGTGATGTCCATCCCCCGCACACTCTCGACTTGGTCGTAGTCGATCTCCGGGAAGATCAACTGCTCGGTGACACCGAAGGTGTAGTTGCCCCGCCCGTCGAAGCTGCGAGGTGACAGGCCTCGGAAGTCACGGACCCTGGGCGTGGCAAGCGTGACGAGGCGATCCAGGAACTCCCACATGCGGTCTCCCCGCAGGGTGACCCGGGCACCGATCGCGTTGCCCTCCCGCAGCTTGAAGCCGGCGATCGACTTCTTGGCCCGGGTGGCGACGGCCTTCTGGCCGGCGATGATGGTGAGGTCCTCGATGGCACCCTCGAGCAACTTGGCCGATCCCAGCGCTTCACCCACTCCCATGTTGAGTGAGATCTTCTCCAGGCGAGGCACCCGCATCACGTTGCCCAACCCCAGCTCTTCCTTGAGGTCGCGGGCGGATCTCGTCCAGGTAGCGGCGCTTGAGGCGGGGCATGGTGTCGACGACGGAGGCCATCAGAGATCAGCTCCGCACTTGCGGCACACCCGCAGCTTGGCCCCATCGGGGTCGAGGCGGTGGCCCACCCGCGTGGCGGCTCCGCAACCCGGACACAGCACCGCCACGTTGGACGCGTCGAGGGGCATGTCCTTGTCGATGATGCCCGCCCTGCATGGTGGAACGCTGTGGCCTTCTGGTGACGCTTGGCGACGTTGACGCCCTCGACGATCACCTTGCCCTCAGCGGGGAAGGCGAACATGACCTCGCCCTCCTTGCCGCGGTCCTTTCCGGAGAGCACCCGGACCCGGTCACCCTTCCGTATCTTCAGTCACAGCACCTCCGGGGCCAGGGACACGATGCGCATGAACTTCTTGTCGCGCAGCTCGCGGCCGACCGGCCCGAAGATGCGGGTACCGCGGGGCTCGCGGGCGTCGTTGATGAGCACGGCGGCGTTCTCGTCGAAGCGGATGTAGCTGCCGTCGGGGCGGCGTCGCTCCTTGCGGGTGCGAACGACGACGCACTTGACGACGTCGCCCTTCTTCACCGCGGCACCCGGGATGGCGTCCTTGACGGTGGCCACGAAGACGTCTCCGATGCCGGCGTAGCGGCGCCGGGACCCACCGAGCACCTTGATGCACAGCACCACCTTGGCTCCCGAGTTGTCGGCCACCCGCAGCCGGGTCTCCTGTTGGATCATCGGGCCCGCTCCACGATCTCGACCAGCCGCCAGCGCTTCTGCTTGACTGAGCGGCCGGGTCTCCATGATCCGCACACGGTCGCCCACGTTGGCGTCGTTGGCCTCGTCGTGAACGTAGAGCTTGTTGACCCGCTGGATGGTCTTGCAGTAGCGGCGGTGGCGAACGCGGTCGACCATCTCGACCACGATCGTCTTGTCCATCTTGGTGGAGGTGACGACTCCCTCACGGACCTTGCGCTGGTTGCGCTCTGTGGTCGGTGGTCGCTTCCATCAGGCGGACTCCTCGATCCCGGCGGCCGCAGCCGCCTCCAGGGCCTCGGCCGCGGCGATCTCCCGGGTGCGCAGCTCGGTGAGGCAGCGGGCCACGTCCTTGCGCTAGGCTCCGATGGCGGCGAGCTGTTGTCGAGCTGGCCGGTGGCCAGCTGGAAGCGCAGGTTGAACAACTCGGCCTTGGTCTCGGCCAACTTCTGGAAGAGGTCGGCGTCGCTGAGGTCGGCGAGCGACTTGGTGCGCGCCATCAGAACACCTCCTCGCGGGTGACGATTCGGGCCTTGATCGGCAGCTTCTGGATGGCGCGGTTCATCGCGGCCCGGGCGATCTCGTCGTCTGTGTAGGACAGCTCGAAGAGCACCCGGCCCGGCTTGACCACCGCCACCCACATCTCGGGGTTGCCCTTGCCCGAACCCATGCGCGTCTCGGCGGGCTTCTGGGTGACGGGTTTGTCGGGGAAGATGGTGATCCAGACTTTTCCGCCACGCTTGATGTGGCGGGTCATGGCGATACGGGCAGCCTCGATCTGGCGGGCGGTGATCCATCCCGGCTCCAGTGCCTGGATCCCGTAGTCGCCGAAGCTCACCTGCGTGCCTCCCTTGGCCTTGCCGTGGAGGGAGCCGCGTTGCTGCTTGCGATGGCGGACCTTGCGGGGCATCAGCATGGTCAGTCGTCTCCCGGCCGGAAGTGGGGGGTCTCGTGGTGCTCCCGGGTGGAACGCTCCAGCTCTTCCTCGGCCGCCAGCAGGCGTTCGAACTCGGGATCGGCCTCCTTGATGAGCGGGGCGGCTTCTTCACCGGATTCGGTCTCGGTACCGGCCGCCTCGGCGTCGGCCCGCTGGCCGCGACGGGCCGCGGAGGACGACACCACCTTGCGGGGACGTGCCTCGCCGGCGGTGTCACCCACCGCCATGGCCGCCTCCTTGGAGATCTTGTCCTCGAGCTGGCTCTTGTAGGGGAGGATGTCGCCCTTGTAGAGCCACACCTTGACGCCGATCCGGCCGTAGGTGGTGCGGGCCTCACGGAAGCCGTAGTCGATGTCGGCCCGCAACGTGTGCAGTGGTACGCGGCCCTCGCGATACCACTCGGTCCGGGCCATTTCCGACCCTCCCAGGCGGCCCGAGCACTGCACCCGGATGCCCAGGGCCCCTGCCTTGAGGGCGTTCTGGACGGCGCGCTTCATGGCCCGCCGGAAGGCGACCCGCCCGGCCAGCTGGTCGGCCACGCCCTGGGCGATCAGGACTGCGTCGAGCTCGGGCTGCTTGATCTCCTGGATGTTGAGCTGGACCTTCAGGTTGCCCGTGATCTTGGCCAACCCTGCCCTGAGACGATCGGCCTCGCTGCCACGACGACCGATCACGATTCCGGGACGTGCCGTGTGAACGTCGACGCGCAGCCGGTCCCGGGTGCGCTCGATCTCGATCCGGCTGATGGCGGCGTGGGGAAGCTGGCTCATGATGAAGTCGCGGATCTTCCAGTCCTCGATGACGGCGTCGCCATAGGAGTTGCGATCGGCGAACCATCGGGACTTCCAGTCGGTGGTGACACCGAGGCGGAACCCGTAGGGGTTGACCTTCTGACCCATCAGTCGTCCTTCCCGCCGTCGCCGTCGGTGCCGGTCTCAGCCGCTTCTGCCCCGGTCATCTCGACGGCGG
The DNA here is from genome assembly GCA_963719935.1 of uncultured Actinomycetes bacterium. Lineage (GTDB taxonomy): Bacteria > Actinomycetota > Acidimicrobiia > Acidimicrobiales > CAVRDY01 > CAVRDY01. The sequence continues at coordinate 20,291 of CAVRDY010000003.1, forward strand.
TCTCGCCCTCGGAGGTGACGTCGTCCGCGTCAGAGTCCGCGTCCGAGTCAGCGTTCCCGTCCGAGTCGCTCACCGCGACCTCACCTTCGTGCTCATGATCGTCGTGATCGTGATCGTGCTCATGGTCGTCGTGATCGTGATCGTGGTCGGCTTCGCTGGCGGCCGCCTCGCGCTCCTCCTGCTTGCGCCGACTGCGCTCGACCCGCCGACGACGGTCGGCACCGGCCGCGGCGGGCCTTCCGGCGCGTTCGGCACGGGCCCGGGAGCGGGCCTCGAGCATGGCCAGCTCCTCGGGATCCATGCGGTCCAGGATCACGGTGATGTGGCAGGTTCGCTTGCGGATGCGGGTCGCGCGCCCACGGGCCCGAGGGCGCCACCGGCGCAGGGTAGGGCCCTCGTCGGCATAGCAGGCAACCACTTTCAAGGTGGCGTAGAACTCCTCCCGGGCGGTGGCGATCCCGCTCAGGCCGGCGGTATGAGCCGCGTTGGCCGCCGCAGACTCGACGACCTTCAGGATGTCCCGGGCCACGGCACGCTCGGAGAAGCCCAAGATGTTGACGGCGTCCTCGAAGGTCTCGCCCCGGATCATGTCCAGCACTTCGCGGGCCTTGTAGGCCGACACCCGGGCGTAGCGATGGACGGCACGGGTGCCCGGGCGCTCGTTGGTCTTGGGACCCGTCATCAGCGCCGACCGCCCTTCTCCTGGCCGGCGTGGGAGCGGAAGGTCCGGGTGGGGGCGAACTCGCCCAACTTGTGGCCCACCATCGATTCGGTGATGTAGACGGGCACGTGCTTGCGACCGTCGTGGACGGCGATGGTGTGGCCCACCATGTCGGGGATGATCGTGGAACGCCGGGACCAGGTCTTGATCACCGACTTCTCGCCCTTCTCGTTGAGCGTGTCCACCTTCTTGAGGAGATGGTCGTCGACGAACGGGCCCTTCTTGATGCTGCGTGGCATGGCTACCTCCGCGAGCCGCGCGTGCGTCGGCGGCGGACGATGTACGGATCGGACGACTTGTTCTTCTTGCGGGTCCTGCCCTCGGTCTTGCCCCAGGGAGAGGTCGGGTGCCTACCGCCGGAGGTCTTGCCCTCACCACCACCCATGGGATGGTCGACAGGGTTCATGGCCACACCCCGGGTCTGGGGGCGCACGCCCTTCCAGCGGTTGCGCCCGGCCTTGCCCAGCTTGACCAGCTCGGCTTCGGCGTTGCCCACCTCGCCCACTGTGGCCCGGCAATCCAGGAGCACCCTACGCATCTCGGTGGAGGGAAGACGCAGGGTGGCGTACTCGCCTTCCTTGGCGATCAGCTGCACGCTCACTCCGGCACTGCGGGCCATCTTCCCACCACCGCCGGGGCGCATCTCGACGTTGTGCACCACTGTGCCCACCGGGATGAAGCGCAACGGGAGGGCGTTGCCCGGGCGGATCTCGGCGCCCTGCCCGCTCTGGAGCACATCTCCCACCCCTACACCGTTGGGCGCCAGGATGTAGGCCTTGGCCCCGTCGAGGTAGTGGAGGAGAGCGATCCGGCAGTTGCGGTTCGGGTCGTACTCGATGGAGGCCACCTTGGCGGGGACCCCGTCCTTGTTGCGGCGGAAGTCCACGATGCGGTAGCGCTGCTTGTGACCGCCCCCGCGGTGGCGCGCCGTCTTGCGCCCGTGGGCGTTGCGCCCACCCGAGCTGGTCTTCTTGGCCAGCAACGACTTCTCGGGGGTGGAGCGGGTGACATCGGAGAAGTCGGCCACCGTCTGGAACCGGCGACCGGCACTTGTGGCGTTGCGCTTGCGAATACCCATGTCGTGTGGCCTATCCGTTGAACAGATCGATGCTGTCGCCCTCGGCAAGGGTGACGATGGCTCGCTTGTGGTCGGGCCGCGCACCCCACACCCCGGTACGCCGGTTGCGCTTGCGCTTGCCCTGGCGGTTCAGGGTGTTCACCCGCACCACCTGCACGCCGAAGATGTCGCGCACGGCGTCGGCGATCTCGGGCTTGCTGGCGTCGGGATGGACCCGGAAGGTGTAGACGTTGCGATCCAGGAGCGCGTAGGACTTCTCGGAGACGACCGGCTCGATGATCACGTCACGCGGATCCTTCACGGTGCCTCCTCCGGGTCCTCGGACTGGCCGTCAGCCGCCTCTGGCTGCTGGTTGAAGGAGAAGCCGGCGGGCTTCATGGTCGGACCGCCGGAAGCCTGGGCCGAAGGAGCGTCATCGCCCGCCGCGGGAGCCTTCTTCTTCACGACCTTCTTGATGACCTTCTTGACGACCTTCTTCTTCGCCGGGGCCATACCGGCAGGTCCGTCCCCCTTGTCCGCGGCGCCATCGACCTCGACGGTGCCCGGAGTGGATTCCGCCGGGGCGGCCTCGGGAGCCGCGGTCGGGCGAGGAGCCCGGGTGGGCATCGAACCCGTTCCGGCCGGAGCCGGGGTGCCGACCCCGGTCGAGGGAAGGCTCTGGCGGGTGAAGACGACCACGTCGCTGACCAGCACGTCGTAGGCGTTCAGCTGACCGGTCTCGAGGAGGTGCACCTGGGGAAGGTTGCGGAAGCTCTTCCATGCGGTGATCTCGCCGGGGGACAGCACCACCAGCACCCGGCCGTCCAGGCCGAGGGCTTCCAGAGCGGCCCGGGCCTCGCGGGTGCGGGGCACGTCGAAGCGCCACTCGTCGACCACCACGACCTTGCCGTCGGCGGCACGGTCGGACAGCGCCGACCGCAGCGCCAGGCGAACCATCTTCTTCGGGGTGCGCTGGGCGTAGTCGCGAGGCTTGGGGCCGAACGCCACTCCACCACCCCTCCACTGGGGGGAGCGGATCGAGCCCTGACGGGCCCTACCGGTGCCCTTCTGACGCCACGGCTTGGCGCCACCACCCCGGACCTCGGCCCGGGTCAGGGTGCTGTGGGTTCCTCGGCGTCGGGCAGCCAACTGGGCGGTCACCACCTGGTGCAGGACCGCCTCGTTCGGCTCGACACCGAAGACGTCGCCGTCCAGTTCGATGGTGCCGGCGTCATCGCCGGCGGGCGTGCGCACGGTTACCGCAGCCATCAGGACCCACCGCCCTTGACCGCGTCGCGGATCAACACGAGGCCGCCGCGAGGACCGGGGACCGCCCCCCGCACCAGGAGCAGCTCGTTGTCAGGATCGGCCTGGACGACCCGCAGGTTCTGGGTGGTCACCTTCTGGGCCCCCATGCGGCCCGCCATCCGGGTGCCCCGGAAGACCCGAGCCGGCGTGGCGCAGGCTCCGACCGCCCCGGGCGCCCGGTGGATGCGGTGGGCGCCGTGGCTGGCCTTCTGCCCGGCGAAGTTGTGGCGCTTCATCACCCCGGCGAAGCCCTTGCCCTTGGACACGGCGGTGACGTCGATCCGGTCACCGGCAGCCAGGATGTCTGCCGCGATGCGCTGGCCCACCTCGTAGCCGCTGACGTCGTCCAGGCGCAGCTCCACCAGTCGGGTGCCGGGATCGACGTTCACCTTGGCGAAGTGACCGGCTTCGGGCTTGGTCAACTTGCGGGCTTCCCGGTCACCGAAGGTCACCTGGAGCGCGCTGTACCCGTCGTTCTCGACCGTCTTGACCTGGACGACGCGACAGGGAGCGACCTTGACCACGGTCACGGGGACGACGCGGTTGTCCTCGTCCCACACCTGGGTCATGCCGACCTTCTCGCCGACGATTGCTTTCGTCGCCATGGTGGCGTCTTCCTTCTCACGCGAACGCTCCGCTCGGGCCAGGCCCGGCGGAGCGCCGATTCGGTTGTGCCACGCGGTTCCCGAGCGGTGGGCCTGCGCAGACGTCGATTGCGGACCGGTCAGTTGCCAGGGTCACCGGGCGGACATCCGCTGTGTCCGTCAGTTTCCCTCTGGCAGGCACCCGGGGTCGGGTGCACGAAGGGGAAAGGATAACCGGACCTCCCCCATATCCACAAGTGCGAGCCGGGAGGGTCAGCCGGGAGGAAGGTCGAGGACTTGCTCCACGGGGACCGCCGGCTGGCCCAGGGCAGCGGCCACCGCCGAGTTGACCAGAGCGCCGGCCGCGGTGTTGACCCCGCGCCGCAGGGCCGCGTGGCGACCGAGCGCGGACCGCAGGCCCTCATGGGCGAGGTCGGCGAGGTAGGGCAGCGTGGCGTTGGTGAGCGCGTAGGTGGAGGTGCGGGGCACGGCACCGGGGATGTTGCCGACGCCGTAGTGGAGGACACCGAGATGTTCGTAGACGGGGTCATGATGGGTGGTCTCGCGAATCGTGGCGACGCATCCGCCCTGGTCCACGGCCACATCGACGATGACCGAACCGGCGGGCATGGCCGCCACCAGGTCTTCGCTGACCAGGGTGGGAGCCCTTCCGCCGGGGACGAGCACGGCGCCGATGAGCAGGTCTGCCTGCTGGACGGCACGCTCGATGGCACCCCGGTTCGAGGCCAGGGTCGTGATACGACCCTGGTGGATCTGGTCCACGAAGCGGAGCCGGTCCAGGTCCCTGTCGAGCAGGTTCACCTCGGCCTCCATGCCCGCAGCGATCCACGCGGCGTTCCACCCGACGTTGCCCGCTCCGAGCACGACCACACGCGCCGGCTGAACCCCGGGGGCACCACCCATGAGCACGCCCCGTCCGCCGTTGTGCTTCTCCAGGAAGTGGGCGCCGAGCTGCACTGCCATCCGGCCGGCCACCTCGCTCATGGGCGCCAGGAGCGGCAGGGCTCCCGAGGTGAGCTGCACCGTCTCGTAGGCGATGCCCACGGTGCCGGCCGCCACCAGGGCGTCGGCCACCTGGGGGTAGGCGGCCAGGTGGAGGTAGGTGAACACCACCAGGTCGTCGCGTAGCCAGCCCCATTCGGAGGGCTGGGGTTCTTTGACCTTGCACACCAGACCGGCCCGACCCCACAGGTCCTCGGCCCGATCCACGATCTCGGCTCCGGCCGCCCGGTACTCGTCGTCGGCAATCGCCGAATCGGCACCGGCACCCGCCTCGACCAGCACCTCGGCCCCCCGGGCCTCGAGCTCACGCACCCCGTCGGGGGTGATGGCCACCCGGTGCTCGTCGGCCTTGACCTCCCGGGGGACACCCACCACCAGGCTCATCGTCGTGATGCTACCCGGGTGGGCCGGAGGCGGAACCGGGTCCGGCCTCGGTCGAGCCAGGCTCAGGCCTGCTGGATCTTGATCTCGATGTCCACCCCGGCGGGGAGGTCGAGTCGCTGGAGGGAGTCGACCGTCTTGGGGGAGGGATCGAGGATGTCGAGGAGGCGCTTGTGGATGCGCATCTCGAAGTGCTCGCGCGAGTCCTTGTACTTGTGGGGGGCTCGGATCACCGTGTAGCGGTGCTTCTCGGTGGGTAGCGGCACCGGACCGCGGATATCGGCCTGAGTACGAAGGACGGTCTCGACGATCTTCTTCGTCGACTGGTCGATGATCTCGTGGTCGTAGGCCTGCAGCCGGATCCGGATCTTCTGCTTGTCAGCCATCACGCTCGCTTTCGCTCACCCCGGGGAGGCCACCCGGCCGGCTCCCGCTGCGGGGGCCACGAGATCTTGTCAACGTCCAGGCACCCAGTGGGTGCGGCTGGCAATTCTGGCCCACCGCAGCAGGCCAGGGCAAGCGCGGTGAATCCGAGACCGGGGGGGTACACGGGGGGGCTGGAGCCCCCCAGTGCGAAATAGAACCGGGGGGGTACACGGGGGGGCAGCGCCCCCCCGTGCGGGAGGGAACCGGGGGGGTACACGGGGGGGCAGCGCCCCCCCGTGCGAGATCACTTCAGGATCTTGACGACCCGGCCCGAGGCCACGGTGCGACCACCCTCGCGGATGGCGAAGCGGAGACCCTCGTCCATGGCGATGGGGTTGATGAGCTCGACGGTCATCTCGGTGTTGTCACCGGGCATGCACATCTCGGTGCCCTCGGGCAGCTTGACGGTGCCGGTGACATCGGTCGTGCGGAAGTAGAACTGGGGCCGGTACCCGTCGAAGAAGGGCTTGTGGCGTCCACCCTCGTCCTTGTTGAGCACGTAGACCTGGGCCTCGAAGGTGGTGTGCGGCGTGATCGAGCCGGGAGCGGCGAGGACCTGGCCCCGCTCGACCTCTTCCTTCTTGGTGCCGCGGAGCAGGGCGCCGATGTTGTCGCCGGCCTGGCCCTCGTCGAGGATCTTGCGGAACATCTCCACGCCGGTGCAGACCGTCTTCTGGGTGTCCTTGATGCCGACGATCTCGACCTCGTCGCCGGTGTGGACGATGCCTTGCTCGACCTTGCCGGTGACCACGGTGCCCCGGCCGGTGATCGAGAAGACGTCCTCGATGGGCATGAGGAAGGGCTTGTCGGTGTCGCGCTCGGGCTGGGGGATGTACTCGTCGACGGCGGTCATCAGCGCCTTGACACCCTCGGCGGCCTCTGCGTCGCCCTCGAGGGCCTTCAGGGCCGAGACCCGGTGCACCGGCACGTCGTCGCCGGGGAACTCGTACTCGTTGAGCAGGTCACGGACTTCCATCTCGACGAGCTCGAGGAGCTCCTCGTCGTCGACCATGTCGACCTTGTTGAGGGCCACGACGATGAAGGGCACACCCACCTGGCGGGCCAGGAGCACGTGCTCCCGGGTCTGGGGCATGGGACCGTCGGCAGCCGACACGACCAGGATGGCGCCGTCCACCTGGGCGGCACCGGTGATCATGTTCTTGATGTAGTCGGCGTGGCCCGGCATGTCCACGTGCGCGTAGTGCCGGGCGTCGGTCTCGTACTCGACGTGGGCGATGTTGATGGTGATGCCGCGCTCGCGTTCCTCGGGCGCCTTGTCGATGTCGGCGAACTCGGTGAACGAGTTGTGCTCGGGGTACGCCTCGGCCAACACCTTGGTGATGGCCGCCGTCAGCGTGGTCTTGCCGTGGTCGATATGACCCATCGTGCCGACGTTGGCGTGCGGCTTGGTCCGCTCGAACTTCTCCTTGGACATGACCGTGCCTGGCCTTTCTCTGCTTTCTCTGCCGGCGCTCTCGTCGAGAGCGGGGACCGCTTACTCGCCTCGTACCCTGGCGACGATCTCGTCCTGGACCGCCTTGGGCATCTTCTGATACGAGTCGAAGTGCATGGTGTATGTGGCGCGCCCTTGGGTGCGCGAACGCAGGTCGGTAGCGTAGCCGAACATCTCGGACAGGGGCACCTGAGCCCGGATGACCTGGCTGCTGCCCCGCTGTTCCATCTGGCCGACCTTGCCACGGCGGCTGTTCAGATCGCCGATGACGTCGCCCATGTAGTCCTCGGGCGTGACCACTTCGACCCGCATGATGGGCTCCAACAGCGCGGGGGTGGCCTTGCGGGCAGCCTCCCGGAAGACCATCGAGCCCGCGATCTTGAACGCCATCTCCGACGAGTCGACGTCGTGGTACTTGCCGTCCACCAATGTCACCCGGATGTCCACCGTGGGATATCCGGCCAGCACACCGGCGGTCATGGCGTCCTGGAGGCCGGCGTCCACCGCAGGGATGTACTCCTTGGGGATGCGTCCGCCGGTGATCTTGTCCAGGAACTCGTAGCCACCACCGGGGCCCGTGGTCTCCATGTTCACGGTCACCTCGGCGTACTGACCCGAGCCACCGGTCTGCTTCTTGTGGGTGTAGGTGATACGGGTGACGGGTTGGGTGATGGTCTCGCGGTAGGCGACCTGGGGCTTGCCGACGGTGGCGTCGACACGGAACTCGCGCAGCATCCGGTCGATGATCACCTCGAGGTGCAGCTCGCCCATCCCCGAGATGACCGTCTGGCCGGTCTCGTCGTCGGTGCGCACCTGGAACGTGGGGTCTTCCTCGGACAGGGACTGGAGGGCCTTGGCCATCTTGTCCTGGTCGACCTTGGTCTTGGGTTCGACGGCCACGTGGATCACCGGCTCGGGGAACTCCAGGGCCTCGAGCACCACCGGGTTGCCGGGGTCACAGAGCGTGTCGCCGGTACGGGTGTCCTTGAAGCCGATCCCGGCGACGATGTCACCGGTCAGGGCGAAGTCACGGTCTTCGCGGTCGTTGGCGTGCATCTCCAGCAGCCGACCGACGCGCTCCTTCTTTCCTGTGCGGGCGTTGAGGACGGTGCCACCCTTGTCGAGGGAACCGCTGTAGACCCGGAAGTAGGTGAGCTTGCCCACGTGAGGGTCGCTCATGATCTTGAAGGCCAGGGCGGCGAACGGCTCCTCGTCGGCCACCTTGCGCTCGACCCGCTCGTCGCCCCGAAGGGTCATGCCCTCGGTGGGAGGGATGTCGAGAGGTGAGGGGAGGTAGTCCACCACCGCGTCGAGGAGGGGCTGGACGCCCTTGTTCTTGAAGGCGGTGCCGTTGAGCACGGGAACGATCTCGTTGGCGATGGTGGCCTCGCGGATGACCCGGCGCAGGTCGTCGGAGGTGATCTCCTCGTCCTCCAGGTACTTCTCGAGGATCAGATCGCTGTGGTGGGAGAGCTCGTCGACGAGTTGGTGCCTCCACTCCTCGGCCTGCTCGGCGAGGTCGTCGGGGATGTCGACCTCCTCCCAGGAGGCACCCAGTTCTTCACCGGTCCAAACCAGGGCCTTCATGTTCAGCAGGTCGATCACACCCTGGTAATGGCCCTCGGCTCCGATCGGGAGCTGGAGGGCCACCGGTGTGCACTCGAGCCGGTCCCGGATGGATTCGAAGGCCCCGAAGAAGTCCGCGCCCAGCCGGTCCATCTTGTTGATGAAGCACATGCGGGGGACTCGGTACTTGTTGGCCTGGCGCCACACCGTCTCGGTCTGGGGCTCGACCCCGGCCACGGCGTCGAATACGGCCACAGCCCCGTCGAGGACCCGCAGCGAACGCTCGACCTCGACCGTGAAGTCCACGTGACCCGGGGTATCGATGATGTTGACCTGGTGGTCACGCCAGAAGCAGGTGGTGGCAGCCGAGGTGATGGTGATGCCCCGCTCCTGCTCCTGGGCCATCCAGTCCATCTGGGCAGTGCCCTCGTGAACCTCGCCGATCTTGTAGCTCTTGCCGGTGTAATAGAGGACCCGCTCGGTGGTGGTGGTCTTGCCCGCGTCGATGTGGGCCATGATCCCGATGTTGCGGACGGTTTCGAGGGGGTGTGTGCGCTGCGCCATCGTGTGCTCTGCAGGGGTTGGGGGTGTACTCGAAGGTGTCGTGGGATAGGGAAGGGGCAGGAACCGGGCCGGGGCTTCCACCGGAGCCGGAACGCTGGCCCGGCGGGGGTGGCTGGCCCGGGGAGGCGGGCCCCTACCAGCGGTAGTGGGCGAAGGCCTTGTTGGACTCGGCCATCTTGTGCAGATCGTCCTTGCGCTTGATGGAAGCACCCGTGCTGTTGGCGGCATCGAGCAGCTCGTTGGCCAGACGCTCTGCCATCGTGCGCTCACGCCGGTCGCGCGAGAACCCGACTATCCAACGGATGGCCAGGGTCGTGGCCCGCCGGGGCCGGACCTCTACGGGCACCTGGTAGGTGGCGCCGCCGACGCGACGACTGCGCACCTCGAGCTGGGGCTTGGTGTTGTCGACCGCCGTCTTCAGGACCGGAAGGGGATCGTCGCCGGTCTTGGTGCGGATCTGCTCGAGCGCGTCGTAGACGATCTGCTCGGCGAGGGTGCGCTTGCCGCGTTGGAGGATCTTGTTGGTGAGTTGGGTCACCAGGACGGACTTGTAGATGGGGTCTGGGCGCAGCTCACGGCGGGGCGCCGGGCCCTTGCGGGGCATCTCAGGCCTCCCTCTTGGCGCCGTAGCGGCTGCGGGCCTGCTTGCGGGAGTTGACACCCGAGGTGTCGAGGGTGCCCCGGATGATCTTGTAGCGGACCCCAGGCAGGTCCTTCACGCGACCTCCGCGTACCAGCACGATGCTGTGCTCTTGGAGGTTGTGCCCCTCACCGGGGATGTAGGCGGTCACCTCGATCCCGCTGGAGAGCCGGACCCGGGCCACCTTGCGCAGTGCCGAGTTCGGCTTCTTCGGCGTGTTGGTGTAGACGCGGGTGCAGACCCCACGACGCTGGGGCGCACCCTTCAGCGCGGGGGTCGATTCCTTCCGGCGCTTGGCGTCGCGGCCCTTGCGGACCAACTGCTGGATGGTGGGCACGATCGTCCTTCTCGGGTGGTTGAGGGGTCTCGCGACCGGGCGCGCATGCGCCCAGGCACGAAGGGTGATGCTAACGGTGTGGCGCTTGGTGGAGCAACCCCCGCAGGGGAAGCGCTCAGACCGCCTGCTCGCCGGTGGGGAGGTCGACCACTTCGGCCAGAGGTTCGGTGGACTCTTCGGTGCGACCCGCGAGCCACTCGGCCAGGTCCTGTTCCTCCTCGATGGAGGAGTAGAACTCCATGGGCTGGTAGTCGGGCGCATGGGGAGCCACTCGGCGGTAGAGCCCCACGCCGGTACCGGCGGGGATGAGCTTGCCGATGATGATGTTCTCCTTGAGGCCCCGCAGGTCGTCGCTGCGACTCTCTATCGCCGCCTCGGTCAGCACACGGGTGGTCTCCTGGAAGGAAGCAGCTGACAACCACGAATCGGTGGCCAGGGAGGCCTTGGTGATGCCCATCATCTCGGGCCGGCCCGCAGCAGGCTGCTTGCCTTCCTCGACCAGGTGGCGGTTGCTCTCGGCGAAGACCTTCTGGTCGACGCGCTCCCCGGGCAGGAAGTCGGAGTCGCCGGCCTCGGTCACCGCCACCCGCCTGGTCATCTGCCGGACGATCAGCTCGATGTGCTTGTCGTGGATCGACACGCCCTGATCCCGGTAGACCTTCTGTACCTCTTCCACCAAGTAGCGCTGGGCGGCCCGTACCCCCTGGATCTCCATCAGCTCCTTGGGATCGCGTGGACCCTCCACGATGGCGTCGCCCGCCTTGATCTCCTGGCCGTCGGTGACCTCGAGGCGTGACTGGAGCGGCACGGTGTAGACGTCCTCCTCGCCGTCGTCGGACACCACCGTGATCACCCGGCCCCGACCTTCGTCCTCGGAGATCCGTACCACACCCGACGTGCGAGAAAGCGTGGCCTTGCCCTTGGGGGATCGGGCCTCGAACAGCTCGACGACGCGTGGAAGACCACCGGCGATGTCGCTGCCGGCGATTCCACCGGTGTGGAACGTCCGCATGGTCAGCTGGGTACCCGGCTCACCGATGGACTGGGCCGCGATGACCCCGACAGCCTCACCGGGCTCGATCATGGCGCCCGTGGCCAGGGACAGTCCGTAGGCGTCGCCGGAGATGCCGTAGGGCGAGTCGTCGGTGAGCGGTGACAGGCACCGGACCCGGTTGACCTCCGGGTCGTCGCGCATGGCGGCCATCTCTTCGTCCAGGATCAGGGTGCCGGCTTGGTAGACCGTGCCGTCGGAAAGGGTGACGGGTTCGGCCAGCACCCGCCCGTAGATGCGGGTCTCCAGGTAGGAGCGCTTCCCCGGCTGGTCGGGGACCACATCCTCGATCCACAGACCTCGCGTCGGAGCCGGAGGCGGGGCGTCCTCGTCGGCTGGCTGGACGATCAACTCCTGGGCCACGTCGACCAGGCGCCGGGTCAGGTAGCCCGAGTCGGCTGTCCGCAGCGCCGTGTCGACCAGACCCTTGCGGGCGCCGGGAGTGGCGATGAAGTACTCGAGCATCGCCAGGCCTTCACGGAAGTTGCTCTTGATGGGCCGCGGGATCATGTCACCACGGGGGTTGGCCACCAGGCCACGCATACCGGCGATCTGGCGGACCTGCATCATGTTCCCGCGAGCGCCCGACCCCACCATCATGTCGAGGGGGTTGAAGCGGTCCGAGCGCAGCGCCCGCTCCATGGCGGAGCGCACCTCTTCTGTGGCCGTGGTCCAGATCTCGACTTCCTTCTGGCGGCGCTCACCGTCGGTGATGATCCCCCGGCGGAACTGGGACTCGACCTTCTCGGCCTCCTTCTCGTGACGGTCCAGGATCTCCTTCTTCTCGGGTGGGGTCTTGATGTCGTCCACCGAGATGGTGATGCCCGAACGGGCCGCGAAGTGGAAGCAGAGGTTCTTGAGGGCGTCCAGGCTCTGGGCCACCACCGCCTTGGGGAACTCGGCAGCAAGGACATCCACGATGGCACCCATGTCGCGCTTGCGCACCGGGTGGTTCACATACTCGAAATCCGAGGGCAGGCACGCGTTGAACATGGCCCGCCCGGCGGTGGTCGGCTCATACTGGGCCGCTTCCCCGTTGGCCGGCTCGACCAGCAGCTCGGGCACCCGGTACTGGATGGGTGCGTGCAGGTCCAGCTCGCCGGCGTCGTAGGCCCGCTCCACCTCGTACAGGCGGCGGAAGACCTTGCCGGCCCCCTTGGTCTTCTCCACCATCTCGGTCAGGTAGAAGGCCCCGATGATCATGTCCTGGGTGGGGGTGACCAGAGGACGGCCGTCCGCCGGCGAGAGGATGTTGTTGGAGGACAACATGAGCACGCGGCTCTCGGCCTGGGCCTCGGCAGACAGGGGGAGGTGCACTGCCATCTGATCGCCGTCGAAGTCGGCGTTGAAGGCGTGGCACACCAGGGGGTGGATCTGGATGGCCTTGCCCTCGACCAGCTGGGGCTCGAAGGCCTGGATGCCGAGGCGGTGCAAGGTGGGGGCCCGGTTGAGCAGAACCGGATGCTCCTTGATGACGTCCTCGAGGACGTCCCACACCTGGGGACGACGCCGCTCCACCATGCGCTTGGCCGACTTGATGTTCTGGGCCAGCTCGCGGTCGACGAGCGCCTTCATGACGAAGGGCTTGAACAACTCGAGGGCCATCAGCTTGGGCAGGCCGCACTGGTGCAACTTGAGCGTCGGGCCGGCGACGATGACGGACCGACCGGAGTAGTCGACGCGCTTGCCGAGCAGGTTCTGGCGGAAGCGACCCTGCTTGCCCTTCAACATGTCCGAGAGCGACTTCAGGGGACGGTTGCCCGGTCCCGTGACGGGTCGTCCCCGGCGGCCGTTGTCGAACAGGGCGTCGACGGCCTCCTGGAGCATGCGCTTCTCGTTGTTGACGATGATCTCGGGGGCACCGAGATCCAGAAGACGCTTCAGCCGGTTGTTGCGGTTGATGACGCGGCGGTAGAGGTCGTTCAGGTCGGAGGTGGCGAAACGACCACCGTCGAGCTGGACCATGGGCCGCAACTCGGGCGGGATGACCGGCACGACATCGAGGATCATGGCCCGGGGGTCGTTCGACGCGACGGGCGTGCTCGTCGCGTCGGTTGAAGGCCGACACGATCTTGAGCCGCTTGATCGCCTTCTGCTTGCGCTGGGCCGACAGGGGGCGCTGGCCCTCGGGCGGGTCGATCTGGCACCCGCAGCTTCTCTTCTTCGTCGTCGAAGTCGATGCGCTCGATGAGGTTGGCGATGGCCTGAGCCCCCATGCCACCGTCGAAGTAGTCGCCCCAGCGATCCTCCAGCTCGCGCCAGAGCATCTCGTCTTCGATGATCTTGCGGGCGAACAGGTCGCGGAACTCGTCCCAGGCCCGCGTGAGCACGTCCAGCTCGATGTCGTAGCGCTCGCGGATGGTCGCCAGATCCTTCTCGGTGGCCTTCTGGCGAGCCTTGATGTCGGCCTCGCGACCACTTTCGGCCTCCAGCTCGGCCACCTCGGCCTCGAGCTCTTCCTGGCGGCGTGCCAGGGCCAGCTCACGGTCCTTCTCGATGGCCTCGCGCTCGCCGATGACCTCCTTCTCGAGGTTGGGCAGATCGGTGGTGCGCTTGTCCTCGTCGACCCAGGTCACGAGGTTGGCCGCGAAGTAGATGACCTTCTCCAGCTGCTTGGCCTTGAGCTCCTCGCGGGGCTCGGTGCCCATGAGCAGGTAGGCCAGCCACGAGCGCGTGCCCCGCAGGTACCAGATGTGCACCACCGGAGCGGCCAGCTCGATGTGCCCCATGCGCTCCCGGCGCACCTTGGAGCGGGTCACCTCGACGCCGCAACGCTCGCAGATGATGCCCTTGAACCGGACGCGCTTGTACTTGCCGCAGGCGCACTCCCAGTCCTTGGTGGGACCGAAGATCTTCTCGCAGAACAAGCCGTCCTTCTCGGGCTTGAGCGTGCGGTAGTTGATCGTCTCGGGCTTCTTGACCTCACCGTTGGACCAGGTGCGGATCGAGTCGGCGGTGGCCAGACCGATCCGCAGCTGGGCGAAGTGGTTGACGTCGAGCATCAGAGGCTCCTCTCGGCGGCGCGACGGGCGTCTTCCTCGTCGCTGCCACGCTCCGGTCGCTGCAGGTCGATGCCGAGCTCCTCGGCGGTGCGGAATATGTCCTCGTCGAGCTCTCGCATCTCGATCTCGTCACCCTCGGTGTCGACCACCTCGACGTTGAGGCACAGCGCCTGCATCTCCTTGATGAGCACCTTGAAGCTCTCGGGAATGCCGGGCTGAGGAATGTTCTCGCCCTTGACGATGGCCTCGTAGACCTTGACGCGCCCCAGGACATCGTCGGACTTGATCGTGAGCAGCTCCTGGAGGCAGTAGGCGGAGCCATAGGCCTCCAGTGCCCAGACCTCCATCTCGCCGAAGCGCTGCCCACCGAACTGGGCCTTGCCGCCCAGGGGCTGCTGGGTGATCATCGAGTACGGGCCGGTCGAGCGTGCGTGGATCTTGTCGTCCACCAAGTGGGCCAGCTTCAGGATGTACATGACCCCCACCATCACGGGGTTGTCATAGGGCTGGCCCGTGCGTCCGTCGATCAGCTGGGCCTTGCCGTCGGGGCCGATCAGGCGCACACCGTCGGCCGACTCGGGCGACAGGTTGGTCAACAGGTCCTTGATGGTGGGCTTGTCGCCGGACTCCTCGACCTCGTCCCAGTGGGCCCCGTCGAACACCGGGGTGGCCGACCAGGGTGGCGGGCCGGGTCGTGGGACGGGTCTTGCGCTCTGTGCCCCGCACCGCCGGCTGGCCCACATCGAGCTTGCCGTCGCCGTCGAGATCCCAGCCCCATCGGGCGGCGTAGCCGAGGTGGGCCTCCAGCACCTGACCCACGTTCATGCGCGAAGGCACGCCGAGGGGGTTGAGGATGATGTCGACCGGGGTCCCGTCGGTGAGGAACGGCATGTCCTCGATGGGGAGGATCTTGGAGATGACACCCTTGTTGCCGTGGCGGCCTGCCAGCTTGTCGCCCACGCTGATCTTGCGCTTCTGGGCGACATAGACACGGACCAGCTGGTTGACGCCGGGGGGCAACTCGTGGCTGTCGTCGCGGCTGAACACCCGGACGTCGATGACCTTGCCCGACTCGCCGTGGGGCACCTTGAGCGATGTGTCGCGCACCTCCCGGGCCTTCTCGCCGAAGATGGCCCGCAGGAGGCGCTCTTCGGGAGTGAGCTCGGTCTCGCCCTTGGGGGTGACCTTGCCGACCAGGACGTCTCCGGGCCCGACCTCTGCACCGACGCGGATGATCCCGCGCTCGTCTAGGTCGGCGAGGATCTCGTCGGACAGGTTCGGGATGTCCCGGGTGATCTCCTCGGGACCCAGCTTCGTGTCACGGGCGTCGATCTCGTGCTCGTGGATGTGGATCGACGTGAGCACGTCGTCCTTGACGACGCGCTCGGAGAGGATGATGGCGTCCTCGAAGTTGTAACCCTCCCAGGGTATGAAGGCCACGACGAGGTTCTTGCCGAGGGCCAGCTCACCCTGGTCGGTGGAGGGACCGTCGGCCAGCAGGTCGCCCTTGCGCACCTTGTCGCCCTCGACCACGCGGGGCTTCTGGTTGATGGACGTGTCCTGGTTGGAACGTTCGAACTTGAGGAGCCGGTAGATCCTCTTGCCCAACTTGGCGTACTCGACGGTGATGGCCCGCCCGTCGACCTCGGTCACGACTCCGCTGTCCTCGGCCACGATCATGTCGGCCGCGTCGCGCGCGGCGCGGGCTTCGATCCCGGTGCCCACGTAGGGAGCCTCGGCCCGGACCAGGGGGACGGCCTGGCGCTGCATGTTGGCCCCCATGAGGGCCCGGTTGGCGTCGTCGTGCTCGAGGAAGGGGATGAGGGCTGTGGCCACCGAGACGATCTGCTTCGGCGAGACGTCCATGAGTTGGACCTCTTCGGGTGCCACTGCCGAGATCTCGGTCGTGGCACCGAAGAAGACCTCGCGCTCGAGCTGGAGCTTCAGGCCCTCGAGGGTGGCTGCCTGGGGAGACTTGCGGACCAGAACCCTGTCGTTGCGGAAGCTGCCGTCGGCATCGAGGGGGGCGTTGGCCTGCGCGACGATGTACTCCTCCTCTTCGTCGGCGGTGAGCCACACGATGTCGTCGGTGACCCTGCCCTTCACGACCTTGCGGTAGGGCGACTCGATGAAGCCGAAGTCGTTCACGCGGGCATAGGACGCCAGCGCGCCGATCAGCCCGATGTTGGGGCCTTCCGGGGTCTCGATGGGGCACATACGTCCGTAGTGGCTGAAGTGGACGTCGCGCACCTCGAAGCCGGCCCGCTCACGGACAGCCCGCCCGGGCCCAGGGCCGAGAGCCGACGCCGGTGGGTCAGCCCCGACAGCGGGTTCACCTGGTCCATGAACTGGGAGAGCTGGCTGGTCCCGAAGAACTCCTTGATTGCGGCAACCACGGGACGGATGTTGATGAGGGTCTGGGGGGTGATGGCCTCGACATCCTGGGTGGTCATCCGCTCGCGCACCACCCGCTCCATGCGGGTGAGACCGATGCGGACCTGGTTCTGGATGAGTTCGCCCACCGAGCGGATGCGGCGGTTGGCGAAGTGGTCCTGGTCGTCGAGGCGGTAGCCGGGCTCGGCCTGCACCAGGTGCAACAGGTAGGTGATGCCGGCCAGGACCTCGGCGGGGGTCAACACCGAAGAGTCCTTGTCGGGACGCTCGATGGTGATTCCGAAGATCTGCTCGAGCTTGTCCAGCTCTGGACCCAGCTTGCGGTTCAGCTTGTAGCGGCCGACACGGGACAGGTCGTAGCGGCGAGGCTCGAAGAAGGCGTTGCGGAAGTAGGCCCGCGCCGACTCCACCGAAGGAGGCTCTCCCGGCCGGGCCCTCTTGTAGATCTCGAGCAGGGCCTCGTCCTGGGTGGGTGCCAGTTCGCGGTCCTTCTCCCACTGACCCTCGAGGAAGTCGAAATAGCGCACGAAGCTCTCGAGGAATCCCGGCTCGGTCTCCTCGTCGTAGCCCAGGGCCCTTAGGAGAACGAAGATGGACAGGCGCCGCTTGCGGGCCACACGAGCGCCGGCCGTGACGTCCTTGCCGGGCTTCTGCTCGACGTCGAACTCGATCCACTCGCCGCGGTAGGGGTGGATGGTTCCGGTCACGAGCTGGTGCTTCTGGAGGTTGCGCAGCCGGAACCGCTCACCCGGTTGGAAGATCACGCCCGGGGATCGCACCAGCTGGGACACGACGACGCGCTCGGTGCCGTTGATGATGAAGGTGCCCTTGTCGGTCATCATCGGGAAGTCCCCCATGAAGACCGTCTGCTCCTTGATCTCGCCGGTGGTGGAGTTCACGAAGCGTGCCCGGACGAAGATGGGGGCGGAGAAGGTCATGTCCTTCTCCTTGCACTCGTCCACCGAGAACTTGGGTGGCGGCCGAAGATCCTCGTCGTCGGGATCGAACTCGAGTTGAAGCTGCAGAGTCTCGGTGAAGTCCTTGATGGGGCTGATGTCGTCGAATATCTCGACCAGCCCCCGGCTCAGGAACCACTCGAAGGACTCGCGCTGGACAGCGATCAGGTCCGGGAGATCCAGCACCTCATCGAGGTTGCCGAAGGAGAAACGTTCCGGGGAGGGGATCCGGGACACGGGCTACTCCTGGTTTGCGGCGGCGGGGGAGACCGGGGCCAGCGCGCGTGACACCGCCGGGAACAGCGGGGACGTCAGCCGGGGGGTGACGGGGGTCGAGCGGGCGAGCACGGCAACGGGGAATCCTACGCGCGTGTGGACGCCAGAGCAACCCCTGATCGACCATCGACCCGGCGACGGCCCCAGGGGCGCTCGAAGTTGCCGACACGGTAAGACGAAGTGCCCTCAGGGTCAAGGGTTTGCCTGACCTGACCACGAACACCTGTTCGTCCCCGAATCAAGGGCGGGTCGGCGTGGACCTACCGGCGGACCTTCCGGGACTTGGCCTTGCCTGCCGACTTGCCCGACTTGGCCTTGTCTGCCGACTTTCCTGCCGACTTTCCTGCCGACTTTCCTGCCGACTTCTTGCCTGCCGACTTCTTGCCTGCCGACTTGCCCGCCGACTTCTTGCCTGCCGACTTCTTGCCTGCCGACTTCTTGCCCGACTTGGCCTTGCCTGCCGACTTGCCTGCCGACTTGGCTGCCGACTTGGCTGCCGACTTCTTGCCGGCCGACTTCTTGCCTGCCCTGGCCTTGCTGGCTTCAGCCGGGCTGGGATCCGATCCGACAGTGGCCCCGGGAGACGACTCGAGCAGTTGGCGCGCCGCGAACCGCAGTCGCGTGGCCGAGGAAGGTCCCACGCCCGGCACCGCCAGCAGCACGGCCACGGGCGCGTCGGCCAACGCAGCAGCTGTCCGGATCCCCGCGTCCGCCAGCCGGCCCTCCAGAGCTGGCCCCACACCTCTCACATCGGTGGTCCGGACTCCCGTCATGGAACTCCTCCTGAGCAGTTGGGCGAGCCGCCAGGCTATCGGGGGCGACTCATGCCATGACGAAGCGCATGCCGCCGGCCTGCTTGGCCTCGTACATGGCGCGGTCCGCCATGGCGACGAGGGCGTCGGGGTCGATTCCGAGCGGTGAGTCGAGGATGGCCACGCCGATGCTGACCCCGACCGACAGGGTGAGGTCCCCCACCCCGACCGGGGAATCCATCGCGTCGAGGAGCCGGCGGGCCGTGACCTCGACCTCCTGGCGCTCCCCCACCGGAGCCACCAGGACCACGAACTCGTCACCGCCGAAGCGACCGACCCGGTCGCTGGTCCGCACCGCCGAAGCGATCCGTCGAGCCACCGCCCGCAGCACGTCGTCGCCCACGCTGTGGCCGTGGAAGTCGTTCACCTCCTTGAAGCCGTCCAGGTCCAGGAAGAGCAGGCCCACCCCCGAACCCGCCACGCGCGCCCGCTGCAGCGCTCGGGCGACCTCGTCCTCCATGGCTGAGCGGTTCAGGAGACCGGTCAGGTCATCGTGGCTGGCCCGAAGGGCCAGGGCGGCCTCGGATCGCTTGCGCTCGGTGATGTCCGCGTGCACAACCACTGCCCCTCCGCCGGCTCCCACCAGAGGGGTGATGCGAACGGAGTACCACCGGTGGCCCCTGCCTCCCTCGATGGGGACGTCCACCTCCACCGCCTCGGAGCCGCTCACCACCCTGGAGAACCCCTCAGAGAGCTCGCTCAGGCCACCCCGCGCCTGCGCGGCAACTGCCTCCAGGTAGGAACGGCCCAGATCGGGATCCGGCGGCCCGTCGATCTCAGAGTCGTGGCCGCGCAGCCGGCGCCACGCGGGGTTCGTGGCCAGCACCGCACCGGTGCCATCGAGCACCACCATGGGTTCGGCGACCGAGTCGAGCACCGAGCGGCGGAACTGGTCCCGCTCGACCAGCGAGCGGGCCAGGGCCCGATCGCGGCTGGCGGCTGCGTGCCCGGGCGAACACCAGCAGACCGGCCATCGCTGCAGTCAACAGGCCCCCTGCGACCACGACGACGGGAGCTCGTCCCGTGGTTTCCGCCCCACCCCACACGACAAGGGTGAACTCGACCCCGTCCACCTCGAAGCCGGCGACGCTCTCACGCCAGGCGTCGGTCCGAGGCCCCGCAGAACCCGGCCTCTCTGCTGCCCGCGAGACGGCTTCGTCCACCCCGGGGGCCACCAGAGCCACCTCGAGGGCCAGGCCCAGCTCGTCGGGCAGCCCCGTGGCCGCGCCACCGAGCACATCGTCGAAGTTCCCCACCCCGGCCGCCAACCACCCCTCGGGCTGGTCGCTCGATGCCGATCCAGGCCCGCTGGGCGGCCTCACCGGTACCCCCAGGAAGAAGTCGAGGGCCAGCAACTTCTCTATCGCCTCGAAGTCGGTGTCCTCGGCGATCTGCTGGAGTAGAGGATCGTCCTGAAAGGACCCGGCGGCGGCCGCACCCTCGGGTCCGGCCACGGCCAGGACCTCGGAGATGGACAGGATGGGACTGATCTCGGCACCCAGAGGGAGCTGGAGGTCGACGCTGCCGGCCATGTACTGGGTCAGGACGAGACGGACCCGGTCGGGTGGGGCATCGCCCATGACGAAGGGGGTGATCCCTGGGTGGCTCTCCTGGAGTGCAGCGAAGGCCTCCTCCATCTCGTCAGGCTCGATGGCCTGCAGATACAGGACCCCGGACAGCGAGGGTTGCCGTTCGAACAGGTCCGATCCGGCCACGAATCGCTCGAAGTCGGCGGGCGTCGCTCCCGGGTTGGCATCCATGAAGGCACCGACCCCTGTGAGCTGGTCGATGATCCCCTGAAGGGCGAGCTCGATGGTCTGGGTCGCCTGCGTCGCGCTCGGTGTCGAAGCGTTCGCGGGCGCGGGCGTCCGCGTCGGCCTCTACCCAGACCGCCAGACCTCCGACCAGGATCACTGACGACACGAAGGTGATCACGCCTGCGACCGCCGCGCGATACCACGAGATCTTGTCGGATCCTCCGGAGGCGCGGCGCAAGACCCGGCCGCCGTCTCTGGGCCGTCGTGCCTTCTTGGCCTCCGGTGCTGGAGGCGCCGCCGTACCGTCCACCGGCCTCCCCTCCTGGCCCACCCTGACGCCTCCGCTGCCGGTCGTCAAGCGCTCTCTTGCGGGGAGCCGCGGCCGGTCCGGAGGACGGCGGGGCCTACTTCAACTCGACGCTGGCTCCGGCACCTTCGAGTTGGGCCTTGGCCTTCTCGGCGTCGTCCTTGTTAACGCCTTCCAGGACCGCCTTGGGCGCGCTGTCGACGAGCTCCTTGGCGTCCTTGAGGCCCAGGTTGGTGAGGGCCCGGACCTCCTTGATGACGTTGATCTTCTTCTCACCGGCCGCGGTGAGCACGACGTCGAACTCGTCCTTCTCCTCCTCGGCCGCACCGGCGTCGGCTCCACCCGCGGGAGCGGCAGCCGCCACGGCCACCGGAGCGGCGGCGGTGACGCCGAAGCGCTCCTCGAACTCGTCGAGGAGGTCCTTCAGCTCCAGAACGGTCATGTTGCCGATGGCGTCGAGGATGTCTTCCTTGGTGGCCATGATCAGCTCTCCTGTGGCTCGGGCCCGGTGCCGGCCTCATCGGAGGGCGCGGTCACGGGGTTCTCGTCGGGGATGGGGTTGTCGTCGGGCGTGGGGTTCTCGTCGACGGCAGGGCTCTCGTCGGATGTCGGACCTTCGTCGGCAGCCGGGCGGGCCGGCGGGGCTCCTGGAGCTCCACCTGCTTCTATCAGCGCCCGCATGGCGTAGGCGAAGCGGGCGGGAACGGCCTGGAGCAGCTGGGCCGTCTTGACCATCGGCGCCTGGAAGGCACCCGCCAGCTGGGCCAGGAGCACATCCTTGGCGGGAAGGGCAGCGAGCGCCTCGACTTCGTGGGCGCCCAGGCGAGAAGACCCCAGGAGCCCTCCCTTCAGCACCAGCTCCTCGTGGGTCCGGGCGAAGTCCTGCAGGGCCTTGGCCACCGCAGCGGCGTCGCCGGGCCGCCCGTCTGCGGCGGGGGGGACGAAGGCGATGGCGGTGGGACCCACCAGCATCTCCTCCAGGTCGAGGTCGAGATCGCGGGCCGCAAGGCGCACCAAGGTGTTCTTGTAGATCTTCACCTCGCCGCCGGCGTCCCGCAGTGCCCGCCGGAGCTGGGCCATGGCCTGGACGTCCAGGCCGCGGTACTCGGTCAGCACCACGCCGTCAGCCTGGGACAGCCGGCGCCGGACATCGTCCACCACGGCAACCTTCTCGGCTCTCGGGTTCTCCATCGCACCTCCTCTCGATCTGTCGACCCGCCGCTGACGCGCTGCGGGGCGCCCGCACACGCGAACGCCCCACGATCGGAGGTGTCCGCCTACCCCGGCGGGCGGAACCCATTCTGCGCCGGAGCGCACCGGAGGTCTGTGGCGAGCAGTTCGGTTGTCGTCGGACCCGAGGCGGGCAGACCTGCCAGGGGACCGGGCCGACACGGTAGTCACTCCACCCGACACGAGCACAATCCGGTGGAGGCGCGCCGGGGTGGGCCAGCCGATCAGCCAGTTCGATCTTCCAGACGCGCCGGATCCACCTTGATACCGGGGCCCATGGTCGTCGACACCCCGACGCGCTTCATGTACCGACCCTTGGACGCGGCCGGCTTCACCCGGTTCAGTTCGTCCACCACGGCCTGGGCGTTGGACTCCAGCGACTCGATCGGAAAGCTGGCCTTGCCCACAGGGACGTGTACGTTGCCGTTCCGGTCGGTGCGGTACTCGACCCGGCCGCCCTTGAACTCGCCCACCGCGGCAGCCACGTCCTCGGTGACCGTGCCCGTCTTCGGGTTGGGCATGAGCCCCCGGGGACCCAGGATGCGTCCCAGCTTGCCCAGCTTGGGCATCTGGTTGGGGGCGGCCACGAGCACGTCGAAGTCCATGGTGCCCGCCTCGATCTGGGACGCCAGGTCGTCGGACCCGACCAGGTCCGCCCCGGCTTCGCGGGCTGCGGTGGCGGCATCTCCCTCGGCGAACACGGCTACCCGGACGTCTTTGCCGGTACCCGCGGGCAGGGCCACCGTACCCCGAAGAGCCTGATCGGCCTTGCGGGGATCGACGCCCAGGCGGATCACGAGCTCGACGGTCTCGTCGAAGCCGGCCCCGGCCAGGGAGCGAGCCAACTCGAGCGCTTCGCTCAGGCTGTGCGACTGCTGGGTGTCGAAGCGACTGCTTGCGTCGCGGTAGCGCTTGCCCGGCATGGCGGGTCTCCTTTCGCCTTGCGGCTCCCTCTGTGGTTCGGGTCCGGCGGGCGAGGTGCTCCCGCGTGGCCGTGGGTCGTCAGTCGACGGTGATGCCCATCGAGCGGGCGGTGCCCGCCACCTGACGCTTGGCAGCTTCCAGATCGTTGGCGTTCAGGTCGGGCATCTTCACGGTGGCGATCTCGGCCAACTGGGCGTCGCCGATGGATCCCACCTGCTCCCTCCCGGTGGTCGAGGCCCCCTTCTCGAGCCCGGCCGCCTCGCGTAGCAACACCGAGGTGGGCGGGGTCTTCAGGATGAAGGTGAAGGAGCGGTCCTCGTAGACGGTGATCTCGACGGGCACGATCGTGCCCCGCTGGGACTCGGTGGCCGCGTTGTAGTCCTTGCAGAAGTCCATGATCGCCACGCCATGGGGACCCAGAGCGGTACCCACCGGGGGCGCAGGGGTGGCCTGGCCGGCGGGGATCTGGATCTTGACGACTGCGAGAACCTTCTTCTTCGCCATGACTTCTCTCGTTCTGGAATGGACGGCAGACCAGTCTGCCTGTGTGAGGCGGCGACGGCCAAGTCGCCGACCGGGCTCGGCTAGAGCTTGGCCACCTGGGCGAAATCCAACTCGACCGGCGTTTCCCGGCCGAAGATGGAGACCAGCACCTTCAACTTCAGCTGGTCCTCGTTGAGCTCGATGACCTGCCCAGAGAAGTCGGCGAACGGACCCTCGCGGACCCGTACGGTCTCTCCCACGTCGTACTCCAGGCGAGGCCTGGTGCGCTTCGGCGCAGAATCGTCGCCCTCCACCTTCACCACCAGGAAGGACTCGATCTCGCGGCGACGCAGCGGTGAGGGCTTGTTGCCCTGCCCCACGAAGCCGGTCACCCCCGGCGTGTTGCGGATCACGTACCAGGCGTCGTCGTCGAGCTGGCAGCGGACGAGGAGGTAGCCCGGGAACATCTTCTTCGGGACCACCACCTTCTTGCCCTGGCGGAACTCGACCACGTCTTCCATGGGGATGACGACCTCGTAGATGCTCTCCTCCATGTTCATGGAGCTGATTCGCGCCTCGAGGTTCTGCTTGACCTTCTTCTCATATCCGGACTGCGTGTGGACGACGAACCAGTGCCCGGGACGGTCGAAGGGGCTGTCCACGACGCCAGAGACGGCTTCTTCCTCGGATCCCTCGGGTCCGGCCTCGCTCGCCGCCTCTGCCAGCAGGTCGTCTTCGCCGACGACGTCGATCTGCTCAGCCTCGGCCTCGGCCTCCTCGGACTTGTCGGCTTCCTGGGCCGGCGCTTCCCCGGCCGGGTCGTCGTGGTCTGGAGCTCCCTCGGCAGAAACGGCAGGGACAGCATCCTCGTCGCCCACGGCAGGCTCGGACGCGACCACCGCGGTGCCGAAGATGGCGGCCGCGTCAGCGGCGAAGCTGGACGGGGTGCTGGAATCGGTCGGGATGTCGGACATGGCTTCGCTGGGGTGCTTCCGTTCAGAGGCGGTGGCCGACGCCACCACGGCGCAGGCTAGCCCACCGGTCGCCGGGATCAGACATCGAAGAGCCGTAGCACTCCGCGGGCGAAGACCCAGTCGAGCGCGAAGATGACTGCGGTCATGAGGGCGAGCGTCGTGATGACGATGACCGAGTAGTTGGTCGTCTCCGAACGGCCCGGCCACGCCACCTTGCGCAACTCCTGGCGGACCTCGCGCACGTACTGGCGGGCGCCGACCCGGTCGTCTCGGCTCCGAGTGGGCGGTGGCGGGGTCGGAGGGCGGCTGCGCCGAGCGACCGGCTCGCCGTCGTCGCCGAGATCGCCCTGCTTGCGCAGCATGCGCCTCTGTTCGCGGTTCAGCGCCATCGCTTCACCGCCGGTGGTGGGTTGTCATCGCTGGATCCTCTCGGCACGGGCGGCTGCGACGCGATGCCCGTTGGCTTGCAGGGCAGGAGGGAATCGAACCCCCAACCTTCGGTTTTGGAGACCGACGCTCTGCCAGTTGAGCTACTGCCCTCCGCGGGCGGCGACCCGCCCGAGCGAGGATAGCAGCGCGCCTTCGGGGGACTACAGCGGGATCACGCCGCCCCGCGGCGACGTGCCAGGACTATTGCGCTACCGACACCGGCAGCGGTGGCCGCGGCCAGCCCGCCCAGGTATATGACCCGACGACCACGCACCACCGAGCGGTCCCACTCGTCGTCGAGCGAGA
Organism: uncultured Actinomycetes bacterium; assembly: GCA_963719935.1. Taxonomy (GTDB): domain Bacteria; phylum Actinomycetota; class Acidimicrobiia; order Acidimicrobiales; family CAVRDY01; genus CAVRDY01. Next base: position 45,252 of record CAVRDY010000003.1, read on the forward strand.
CCAGGATCTCATCCAGGAGCCCGAATCCCGGGTCCAGCACCTCGTGCCGCAACGAACGCATGGTGCGGCGAATCCGGCGGTAGTGGGCCAGTTCGGCCTGGAACCGCAGGTCGTGAGCCAACTCCTGGGGCACACCGGTCTCGAACTCGATGTCGCCGTCCACGACGGCCGAGACCAGGGCCAGCGCCCGATCGTCGTCATACCGCATGGGCCTGCTCCTCGTCGGGGATCGGGAACAGCTCTTCGCGCAATCGACGGCGGGCCCTGTGCAGGCGGACCTTGGCCGCCGACTCCGAGATGTCCAGCTCGCGGGCGATGGCCTCGTGGGGGAGGTCGTAGATGTCCCTCAGGACCACCACCGTCCGGAGCTTGGGAGGCAGGGCCTCGAGTGCGACCTGGAGCCTCTCCCGCAGCTCGTGGGCATCGGCGCGCGCCTCTGGATCACGGTCGGGATGTGTGTCGGCCACAGCCAGGTCGTCCTGCAACTCGTCGTGGCGGTGGCGGGCTCGGCGGTTGGTGTGCGTGGCCGCCGTGTTGGCGGTGATCCGGTAGAGCCAGGTGCTGAACTGCGCGTCCCCCGGAACCGCTTGAGGCCCCGGTAGGCCCGAAGGTAGGTGTCCTGGACCACGTCGCGTGCATCCTCCTCGTTCCCGGTCAGCCGGTAGGCCAAGGTGTAGGTCTCCGCGTAGGTTGCACGGACGAGCGCGTCGAACGCGGCGCGATCACCGTGCTTGGCTTCGACCACCAGGTTCGCCAGGTCATCCGGCATCGCGTATCGGACCTCGAGGGGGAAGGCGACGTTACGCCTCCACGCGAGCACACCGGCGCACCGCCGGCAAGCTCCCGGCCATCAGGCGGACGCCCGATAGCGTTGCCCCATGGCGGCCACCGCCCCGGAACCCGCAGGCCCCCGCCCCCTCCATCCCCAGGTCCGCACCCTGTGGAGGATCCTGGCCGCCCTCGGCACCCTGATCACCACCCTGGCGCTGGCCGGAACATGTGGGCTGTTCACCGGAAGCTGGGCTGTGGCGGTGGGAGCGGGGCTGGCCACGGCAGCGACAGTGGGGCCGCTGGGGTGGTGGGTGGCTGGGGAACAATGGGCAAACTGGTCCTACGAGCTGGGCGACGACGTTCTCGAGCTTCGCCACGGGATCCTCACCAGGCACCACTCGGTGGTCCCCTACTTCCGCGTGCAGCACATCGACGTGGCCGCGGGCCCCCTGGAGCGGGCCCTGGGCCTGCAGCGCCTCGTGGTGCACACCGCCTCTGCCACCACCGACTCGGTCATCCCGGGCCTTGACGCCAGCGAGGCGAGAACCGTGCGCCAGCTGACCCTGGACCGGGCCGGGCGGGGCGACGCAGTGTGAGCACGCTTCCCGAAACCCCCCGGCGGATGCACCCGGTGAGCATCATCTTCGACGTGCTCGGCATCGGGCTGCGCGACGTCGCGTTCGTCGTGGTGCTGCTGGTCACGACGGGGTGGTGGTGGCTGCTCGGTCCGGGTGTCGTCGTGGCCTTGGGGGCGGCCACGCTGCGCTGGTCCCGAACCACCTGGCAGGTCAACGGGAACTACGTGATCGTCGAGCGGGGCGTGCTCGAACGAGCCCACCGGTCCGTGCCCGTCGACCGCATCCAGCAGATCGACGTGATCCGGAACCTGCGGCACCAGATGCTGGGAGTGGCGACCCTGCGCATCGAGACCGGAGGGGGGACCGAGGGCAGCGAGGTGGAGCTGGCGGTCATCCCCGCCGCCGAAGCGGCGGTGGTCCGCGAAGCGCTCCTGGTGGCCCGCGACCGTCAAGCCACAACCGGTGCGGGTGCCGGTAACGGCGGGGACCCGAGCCCGGGCACCCCGGGTGTTCCCGACGACCGGTTCAGGGAAGTTCCCCTGGTGCACCTGGGCCTGCGCCGACTGGCCCTCGCCGGGCTGGCCGGGCCGCAGCTCCTGGCCCTCCCCGTGGCGCTGGCCTGGGTGCTGGCCCTCGCCGACGACCTCCCGGCCCGTTGGCGACCAGACCTGCCCGCGCAGGCACCCGTCGCTGCCGCTCCGGTGCTGGCCCTGGCGATCCTGGCCGTGGTGGCAGCCTGGGCGGTGGCCGCGATGGTGGCGGGCGTGATCACCCACCACGACCTGACCCTGAGCCTGGTCGGCGACGAGGTGCGACTCCGCCAGGGACTGCTGAACCGGCGCGAGGTGGGCGTGCCCCTCCACCGCGTCCAGGCCGTGGTGGTGCGCCAGCATCCGGTGCTGGGTGCGGCCGGGCTGGTGGGTCTCCGCCTGCACAGCGGGGGCGGGAGATCCGGCCAGGACGCCGCCGAGTTGGCGGTTCCCACCCTCGACCGGACCGAGTTGGATGCCGTCCTTGCCCACGTCCTTCCCGAGGCCGTCCCCCTCCCTGAGCTGATCGGCGCCCCACGGCGGGCCCTCCCCCGCCAGGTCCTGCGCCACTCCACGGGACTCGGGTCGTTGGCAGCCGTCATTGTCGCTGTCTTGGAGCCCTCGATCTTCGCGGTCGCCCGGGCAGCGACAGTGGGGGGCCTCTTCGGAGCGGGGGTAGGTGTGCTGGCCTGGCGGGGCCTGGGTGCCGCTATCAGCCCACGACTGGTAGCCGGCCGCTCCGGTGTGCTGATCCTCCGCACCGTGCTCGTCCCCACCCGGCGTGCCCAGAGCGCTTCCATGCGGGCCTCGTGGTTCCAGCGCCGTCGCAGGCTGGCCACCGCTCACGTGGACGTGGCAAGCCTGCGGGCCAGAGCCGGGCTCTGGGACCGTGACCCGACCGACGGCGAGGCGGCACTGAGGGCCGTGGCGGCCCATGCCCGGACGCTGCGGGACCCGGCAACGAGGTTGGGTCGACCCCCGGCACCCGTGCCATGATGTCCAGCCGTCCGGGCGTGCCCGGATTCGCCCCCTTAGCTCAGTCGGCAGAGCGTTTCCATGGTAAGGAAAAGGTCGAGAGTTCGATTCTCTCAGGGGGCTCGGGACCACCCCCCGGTGGTCCGGACCGGTGCCTTCCGGTCCCTCCTCGGCGGCGTAGCTCAGCTGGTCAGAGCACTCGGCTCATAATCGAGGGGTCGTCGGTTCAAGTCCGACCGCCGCCACCGACAGACCGCCCGGCATCTGGGCCGTTCGACTCAAGTCGGCGTCCCCGGCGTCCGATGCTGAAACCGTGCAGTTCGAACGCCTCGTGATCGACGCGGACAACGGATCCTTCACCCTGGAGTTCCACCCCAGGCTCACCGTTCTGGCCGGTCTCGGCCAACTCGAGCGGGAGGGGCTGGTCAACGAGCTGGTCGGTGCCCTGGGCAGCGGCCGGTCCGGGGTCCACCTGGAGATGATGTCCGACGCTGGCAACCGCTACGCCATCTTCCGGCCCGAGGGTGGACGCCACCGTGTGGTGGACATCGACGCCGTCGAAGACGTGTCCCCTCGCTTCCGTGACGCCCAGGGCCGGGTGGATCTCCTGACCCGAGCCGGGCTCGATCCCCACAGCGCCAAGGGTGCCATGCGGGTGAAGGCCCAGGACCTGCTCACAAGTTCCCAGGAGGAGCGGTCCCTGCACACCCTGGCGCGGGTCGAACAGGGCCGCCTCTGGGACCTGGCGACCAAGGTGATCGACCGGGAGCACCACCTCCAGGACGAGTCCGACGCGTCGGGCAGCGCCCCCGAGGACGCCGAGATAATCGAGCGAATCGAGGCCCTGCACAGGACCGCCGAGCGCGCCGCCGAGGAGCACGAGCGCGTGCGGTCCTGGACGCTGTGGCTGTCCTTCGCTGCGATCATGGTCGCCCTGCCCTTGGCCTTCGCCGCCGGACCGATGCCAGCGGCCCCCTTCATCCTCACGGCGCTCGGTAGCGGCGGTTTCTCCTGGAGCTACTACCGACGCGCCGAGGCGGCACGCTCGGACGAGGAAGCCGCTCTTGCCGATGTCGGAGCCAACAACTACCTCAACTTCCACCTCCACCGGGTCAACCGGCTCCTGGGCTCGGACAGTGGCCGGCAGCGCCTGATGTCTGCCGCCGAAGAGCACCGGGCTGCCCTCGCCCAGTGGCGGCTCCTGGCCGGTGAGATCCCGGTGCAGTGGGCCCTGGACCGCCGAGAGGCCATCCAGACCGCCGCGGCCGAGTTGCGGGCAGGCCAGGGCATCGGTCGGGTCGTGGCCACCGGGCCGGAGGTCGCCGAGGACGTGATCCGAGAGCTGGGAGCAGGCCTGCGGGCACGCCTCGGCGAGCTGCGCAAGCTGGGGCCCGGCGGGGAGAGCTTCCCCGCCCTCCTCGACGAGCCGTTCGTCGACGTCCTTGCCGACGCCATGGGCCCGCTGCTCGACCTGGTTGCCGAGAGCGCGACCCGCCAACAGGTGATACTGCTCACCGAGAACCCCGCCGTGACCGACTGGGCTCGCCACCACGCCGGGGACGGCAGCATCCGGCTCATCGAGCCCGCCGGTGCCCGGGAGCGCCTCGAGCCCCACGGGGAAGGGGGGTCTGCGACCGCCCACCCTCGCCACCGCCCTCACGTCGCCGCCTGAAGCGGCCGCGGGAGGGCGGTCTGACGCTCCTGTGAGCTGACTCCTGCGCGTATCGTCGTCGCATGCACCTCCGCCTGGCGCGCCCCGGTGACGCCTCCTCTCTGGCCGCCATCTACAACGAGGTGGTCACCACCTCCACTGCTGTGTTCGACCTCGTACCGAGGACCCTGGAGGAACAGCAGGCCTGGCTTGCGGACCGCTCCGGCATCCACGCCGTGGTGGTCGCCACCGACGGGCCGTCGGGACCGGTGACCGGATTCGCCTCCCTCTCGCCCTACCAGACGCGCCCCGCCTACCGGACCACCGTTGAGAGCTCGGTCTACGTCCACCGCGACCATCGGGGCCGGGGGGTCGGCAAGCTGGTGCTGACCCGCCTGCTGACGCTGGCCACCGACCATGGCTTCCACGCGGTGATCGCTCGTATCGGCGGAGGCAACGAAGCCTCGATACGGCTCCACATCGCCCTGGGCTACGAGCAGGTGGGGCGCGAACGTGAGGTGGGGCGCAAGTTCGGTCGGTGGCTGGACGTGGTGGTGATGGAGCGCCTGCTCACCTGAGGGACCCCGCGAGCACCCGGACCGCCGCACCGGGAGCGGCGGTCCCCCGGAGTAGCCTTGGGTTCGAGATGCCTGCTTCCCGGCTTGCCAGCGGTCCCTCCCGGCCTGTCATCGCCCGGATCGTCGTCCTGGGACGCGCACTGCTGGGATCGGCTGCACTGGCCCTCGTGACCTCTGCCTGCGGGTCGGCCAGCGGAACCATGACCGCCACGACCACGACCACCACTCCCGCCACCACGGCCACCACGGCCACCACGGCCACCACGGCCACCACGGCCACGACCGTCCCTACCACGACGACCACCCCGACCACGACGACCACCCTCGCCCTGCGTTCTCCCAGCGCCACAGAGCCTCTGCGGACCCTCATCATCGGGGACTCGACGGCCTATGAGGTCGGATACGGGATCGTCAGGGCGAACACCGACCAGCGCCTGGCCATCGAGGTGCTGTTCAAGACGTCCTCGGGCCTCGTCCGGCCCGACTTCTTCGACTGGGGCTTCTACCTGGGCTGGGTGGCCGACAACAACGCCCCCGAGGTGATGCTGCTCTCGCTCGGGGCCAACGACGCCCAGCCCATGACCGGACCCGACGGAACGATCCACGAAGTCCACTCCGAAGGCTGGCGAACCGAGTATCTGCGGCGCGCCCAAGAGGTGACCGAACGGATCACGGCCGCCGGAACCCGCCTCTACTGGATCGGCCAGCCCATGTCCTCCAGCGACGGCTACAACGCGGCCATGGCCGTGGTCAACGGCGTCTACCAGGAGGTGGCCGAAGGGCAGGCCGGGGCCGTCTACATCGACGTCTTCCCCGCCCTGGCCGATGCCGAAGGCCACTATCAACAGAGCACAGCCGGCCCTGACGGCCAGCCCGTCGAACTGCGGGCCTCCGACGGGATCCACCTGACCGAAGCCGGTGGCGACCTGGCCGCTGCCCTGGTCCTGGATCGCCTGGGTGAGGACTGGGGCGACTGAGCGGGCACCCCGGGCCCCGTCGCTGCGTGCCAACCCTTTGGGGGCTGCGGTCGGCCCGCAGTATGGTGTCGCCTTCCGGGTCGGTGCCCGAGCGGCCAAAGGGAACGGGCTGTAAACCCGTCGGCTTCGCCTACGGAGGTTCAAATCCTCCCCGGCCCACATGCCAAGCTTCGACGTGACGTCCGAGGTGGACCAGCAAGAGGTGCGCAACGCCGTGGATCAGGCGCAGCGCGAGCTGTCCACGCGCTTCGACTTCAAGAACACCCACTCGACGATCGAGTTGGCCGACAACCAGTTGACTCTCGCCTCGACCACCGAGGACCGGCTCCGGGCCCTCCGCCAGGTCCTGGAAGAGAAGCTGGTGCGCCGCAAGGTCTCGCTCAAGGCCCTCTCCTACGGCGACGTCCAGGACGCGGCCGGTGGGACTGTCCGCCAGGTGGCCACCCTCAACGCGGGGATCTCCAAGGAGAAGGCCACCGAGCTGAACAAGTTCATCAAGAAGCTCGGTCTCAAGGGCGTGCAGTCCCAGGCCCAGGGCGACCAGCTACGGGTCACCGGCAAGAAGCGCGACGACCTCCAGGCGGTGATCGCCGCGTTGGGGGACCAGGACCTCGGCATCCCCCTTCAGTTCGGCAACTTCCGGGACTGACGCCCTTCACCCGCCCGGTTCCCATCGTGACCCCCGGACCGTTAGGGTGGGGGGCGTGAACCTCCAGGCGCCAGAGCTCCTGCTCATCCTGGCTGTCGTCCTGCTCCTCTTCGGCAGCACCAAGCTGCCGCAACTGGCCCGCTCACTGGGCCAGGCCAAGAAAGAGTTCCAGGCCGGCACCACAGAGGCAGAGAGCGACACCCCCACCTCAGAGAAGACCGACTCCGCGTCCTGAGTGTCGGTCCGTCCGGCTCACTCGTAGTAGCCGGAGTGGATGTACACGCAGGGCACGCCCTCGTCGTGGAACATCGCGACGTTGCGGCGGTCGTCCTCGAACGCCAGCACCAGGCTCAGGCCTGCCTCTCGCAGCGTCGCCACGGCGCGCTGCTTGAAGTGACGTGATGCCCCGTAGTCGCCGAAGTCGCGCATGATCAGCAGGTCCCAGCGGAGTCCGTAGCGCGCCAAGCCAGCCCAGGGTCTGGGCCTGCACGCGCATGGGCCGTGCGGTCAGCAACACGATGTGCAGGGTCGGATCGAGTACGTCCAGGAGGCGCGCCACCTCGGCGATGAGCTCGTCGTCCCCGCACGCCGCGAAGAACGCCTCCCAGTCACGAAAGGGACGTTCCAGGTAGTGCTGGCGGCGCGAGGCGTCGGAGAGCACCCCGTCGAGGTCGAACACCACGGCGTCGCCGGACGGAACGGGCCCCTGCCGCCACCACCAGTTGTCGGGCCAGGCGGGCCCGGCGCCAGATGTCACCCGTCCTCGTCGTCGCGCCCTCGGCGGCCCGATGGCGGATCTCTTCCACCACTCCGGGGTCGGCCAGGGTGGTGGTGTCACCCAGGCCCCGCCCCTCGGCCACGTCACGCAGGAGTCGGCGCATGATCTTGCCCGAACGGGTCTTGGGCAGGTCCGGGACCACGATCACCGTCTTGGGTCGGGCGGTGGGACCGATCTTGGTGGCCACGTGGGCCCGCAGCTCCTCGCCCAGCTCGTCGGTGGCATCGACGCCCCCCGACCAGGATGCACGTAGGCGATGATGGCCTGCCCGGTGAGCTCGTCGGTGGCTCCCACCACCGCGGCCTCGGCCACCGCGGGATGGTCGACCAGAGCCGACTCGACCTCGGTCGTCGAGATCCGGTGGCCCGAGACGTTCATGACGTCGTCGACCCGGCCGAGGAACCAGATGTAGCCGTCCTCGTCGACCTTGGCACCGTCACCGGCGAAGTACCGGCCCTCGAAACGGCTCCAGTAGGTCTCCAGGTAGCGCTCCGGGTCACCCCAGATGCCCCGCAACATCCCCGGCCAGGGCCGGGTCAGGGTCCAGTAGCCGCCGCCTCGGCTCACGGGGGACCCCTGGTCGTCCACCACCTCACCCTCGATCCCGGGCAACGCGATGGTGGCCGAGCCAGGCTTGGTGGCGATGGCTCCGGGGAGTGGCGACACCATGATGCCCCCCGGTCTCGGTCTGCCACCAGGTGTCGACCACCGGGCAGCGGCCTCCACCGATGTTGGTGTGGTACCACATCCAGGCCTCGGGGTTGATCGGCTCGCCCACCGAGCCCAGAAGGCGCAACGAGGTCAGGTCGTGGCGGGCGGGCTCGTCGGCACCCCACTTCATGAACGTGCGGATGGCGGTGGGCGCCGTGTAGAGCTGGGTCACGCCGTAGCGTTCGACGATGTCCCACAACCGGTCGCGACCAGGGGTGTCGGGTGTGCCCTCGTAGATGACCGAGGTGGCTCCGTTGGCCAGAGGCCCGTACACGATGTAGGTGTGCCCGGTGACCCACCCGATGTCGGCCGCGCACCAGTAGACGTCGGTGTCGGGGTGCAGGTCGAACACGTAGCGGTGCGTGAAGCAGGCCTGGGTCAGATAGCCACCCGTGGTGTGCATGATCCCCTTGGGCTTGGCCGTGGTACCCGAGGTGTAGAGCAGGTAGAGGAGGTCCTCGGAATCCATGTGCTCGGGCGGGCAGTCGGCCGAAGCCTCGGCCATCAGGTCGTGGTACCAGAGGTCGCGCCCTTCCTGCATGGTCACGTCGCTGCCGGTTCGGCGCACCACCACGACGTGGCTCACCGAGGAGGTAGCCGCCACGGCTGTGTCCACGTTGGGCTTCAGCAGCGACGGGGCTCCGCGACGGAAGCCCCCGTCGGCGGTGACGACGACCTTGGCCTCGGCGTCGTTGACCCGGTCGACGATCGAGTCGGGCGAGAACCCACCGAAGATCACGGAGTGGGCGGCGCCGATGCGGGTGCAGGCCAGCATGGCCACGGGCAGCTCAGGGATCATGGGCATGTAGATGGCCACCCGGTCTCCCCGGCTCACCCCCAGGCCACGCAGGACGTTGGCGAAGCGGCACACCTCGTCGTGCAGATCGGCATAGGTGATGGTGCGGGTGTCGCCCGGCTCGCCCTCCCAGTGGTAGGCGACCCGGTCGCCCCGACCCGCTTCGACGTGACGGTCGAGGCAGTTGTAGGAGACGTTCAGCGCGCCGCCCACGAACCAGCGGGCGTAGGGGAGCTCCCACTCGAGAGTCGTGTCGAAGTCACGGAACCAGCTCACGAGCTCGCGGGCCTGGCGCGCCCAGAAGCCCTCGGGATCGGCGGCGGCTTCGTCGTGCAGGGACCGGTCGGTGACCAACGCCCGGTCCACGAAGCCGGGGGACGGAGCGAAGGTCCGCTCCTCGTGGAAGTAGTCCTCGATCGTGGGTCGTGCCATCTCAGGGGGCCTCCCGGGGCTCGGCGGGGAAGGATGGCAGCACCCTAGTGCCAGCTCTCAACTCCCGGCGCGTGCCCACCGGATCGGTGTGGCTGGCTCAACCAGGACCCGCGCGTGCCGATAGGGGTTCGTCGGACTCCCACCCAGAGGGAGCACCATGGGAGCACCGCAGCATCAGGAGGGAAAAGGGCGAAGTGGTCGACCTCTGGCGCGCCGGTTCGCCTACCGCTCCGCCCTGGCCGTGGCCGGCTTCCTCTCGCTGGCCGTGGCCTCGCTGGCGACCTTCAACCACACGCTCGACGTAGTGGACAGCGCCAACGCTCAACTCGAGGCCGTGGCCAACCAGGGGGTGCGTGTCCGCCAGCTGGCGACCATGGCCGACATCCTGACTCGCAGTGGGGTGGATCCCGAGACCGTCGGGGAGGGAGTTGCCGTCGGTGAGATCCAGGTTCGCTTCATCAGCACCCTCGAGGAGTTCCGCCGGGTCCACCTGGGCCTCACCGCGGGAACCGGGACGAGCGGGCTCCCGGGTCCCACCGAAGAGCAGCGGGCCTTCTGGGACGATCCGAACCGGGCCTACGCCGACACGCTGCAGAGCTTCCACGAGCAGGCCAACACCCTTCTCGGCCTGCTGGGCACCGCGCAGGACGACCCCGAGAGCCTGACCACGGTGAACGACCTCATCCAGGCCGCTGCCGATCCGCGCACAGGTGCAGCTGCCGGGGCGACCGAGGACGCCATCGCCGAGTACAGCGACCACCTCGACGGGCTGGTCGAGAGCCAGCGAAGCGTGGACCAGGCTCTGGTCGCGCTCACCGTGGCCATGGCCCTGATCGCGATCCTGGCCCTGTTCCGGCCCCTGGGCCACCGCATCCAGATGGAGACCACCAACCTGCGCCAGGCCGAGCGCGAAGCGCGTGAGAACAACGAGCGACAGCTCTTCCGGACCAGCCTGGCCCGAGGTCTGGAGGGGGCCGGCAACGAGGACGAGATCCTGGGCCGGGTGGCAACCGCCATGGCCGAGGTGGCGACAGAGAACCGTGGCGAGCTCCTGCTCATCGACACCACCGGGGCACACCTACGCCACGTGCAGGCCAACCCCGAGGCCGGTTCCCCGGGCTGCCCGGTGGACGATCCCCGCGACTGCATGGCCATCCGCAGGAGCCAGCCCATCCGTTTCGAGACCAGCCGAGCCCTCGACGTGTGCCCCAAGCTGCCACTTCACGACGAGGCTCCGTGCTCGGCCGTCTGCTCGCCGGTGCTGTTCCTGGGGCAGGCACTCGGGGTCCTGCACATCACCGGCCCGGACCTGACACCCCTGGGCCAGCAACTCCTGGAACGCTGGAACGTGGTGGCCAACGAGACCGGCAGCCGCCTGGGCACCCTCAGGGCCACCCGCCAGACCGAGTTGCAGGCCTCCACGGACGGACTCACAGGACTGCCCAACCGGCGCAGCCTGGAAGCGGCGGCCGACGATCTCGTCGCCACGGGCCGCCCCTTCGCCATCGCCATCGCCGACCTCGACCACTTCAAGGTGCTCAACGACACCCACGGCCACGAGGCCGGCGACCGGGCCCTGAGGCTGTTCGCCCGGACGTTGCGCACCAACCTGCGTCCCGACGACATGGCCGCTCGCTACGGCGGGGAGGAGTTCGTCCTTCTGCTGCCCAACGCCTCGGTCCGCGAGGCCCGAGCCGCCCTCGAGCGGCTCCGGGTCACCCTCGCCGGCGACATCGCGGCCGCCAACTCGCTGCCCTTCACGGCAAGCTGGGGCCTCACTTCCTCTGACACCGCCGATTCCTTCTCCGAGCTCATCCACGCGGCCGACGAAGCCCTCTACGCCGCGAAGCGGGCCGGGCGGAACCGGGTGGTGGTGGCCGCAGCGGCCCAGGGGATCCAGCCCCAGGGCGAGCCGGCCATCTTCCTCGACGACGGGGGGAACGTCATCGACAGCCGGGGGAACATCATCGAGGGCGGGGAGATCATCCCCGATGCTGAGGGCGGCGGCTGGGCCGCAACCTCTACCTGTGACGCGTGCTGGTTCGAGAACCCTCTCGAGTCCAAGTTCTGCCTGCGCTGCGGGGCCGCCCTCGGCGAGCAGCCGGCGAGCGGAACGAGCGGGTCCCGTTCAACCGCCGACGGCGACGGGCACCATGGAGGCGGAGATGAAGGGCGCGGCCCCTAGTACGCCTCAATCGGGGCCTCTCATCGGAGCCTCGTCCTCGCTGTGACCAGAGCTGGTGGGTGACCGGTCCAGGTTGACGAGGGTGGCGTGCATGACCGGGCCCGATCCGAACGCATAGAGGACGGTGCCGATTCCGGCGACTCCGCCGGCCAGGATCCCGAGGACGAGCACGGCGCCCTCCACCACCATCCGTGCCTGCCACAGGGGCCGGCTGGATCGCTGGGCGAGGAGCTCGCAGACCGAATCCGACGGTCCCACCAGGAGGCGACCCGAGACGTAGCCACCCAGCCCCAGACCGCTCAGCAGGACCCCCAGGGTGAGCGCGCTGACACGCCACAGGGGGTACCCAGGGGTGGGAACGACGGTCAGCCACGCCGAGACCATGGGGCCGAAGACCACGGGCACCAACAGGACCCTGATCCCGGTGCGCTCACCGGCGGACCGGATCACCACGAGCAGGAACGCGACCAGAACGACCCGGGTGAGCACCGGAGAGACCCCGACCAGCCGGGCGCTGCCGAAGATCAGCACGTCCCAGGGGGGAAGCCCCAGACGGGCCTCCAGCAGCAGGGCCACACCGAGGGCGAGCATCACGAGACCCCCGACCATCCAGATCGCCCGCTCCTTCACCGGGCGCTGCCCTCCGTGGTGGGGCGGGCAGGGAGGAACAGTGCCTGCCGGTGGGGACATCGGGACCTCGGGGGGACGATGGGAGCACCGGCAGGCGGTGCGGGAACGGCGTCACGCTACGAGGTCCGGACGGGATCGGACAAGCCGGATCCCGCTGTGGGAAACGGGGGTTGCCCACGGGTTGAGCGAGGGCTCAAGGCAGCGGCTGTGAGCCCTCACCGGGCCCAGGAGGAACCCCGGAGACCACCCACTCGAGCACCCGGAAGGCTCCGAGACCCGACGGATCGCACAACGCCTCCGCCTCTGTGACCCGAGACCGGGCCCGTATGGCCACCAGGTCTCCGATGTGAGCGCGTTCGACCCATACGCGCCTACCCTCCTCGACCAGCTCCTCGATCCCGTGGGCGGCCAGGAACTGCGCCTGGGACCTGTCCTGATCGGGCGGGCAGACCCGGGCCAGTTGGTCCACGGCGACCTCGCAGGTCACGTCCTGGTCGCCGGGATCCACGAGAGGGGGACTGCCGCGTTGATGGCTCCGGTAGGTGCGCAGCCAACTGGTGCCGCGACGGGCCATGGAGGCCGTCGTGTCGGCGTAGTCGATCACGACGATCCGCCCCTGGGTGACCAACCCCAGCGTCCGGGCCAACCAGGAGCAGGCCTCAAACTGGAGGGGGACTCGGTCACCGGTCGCCGCGTCGGGAACCAGGCTCTCGGACTGCGCCGCGGGACCGCCCTCGGCCGGCACCGCCACCTCGACCATCTCGCCCCCCGCCCCCAGACCTACGGCCATCTCGTGCCATGTGTCCCGGCCGCGTTCGAGCAACCGGAACGGCAGGTTGTCCAACAGCTCGTTGGCCAGCACCACCCCGACCAGGGGACCCGCCGGCATCGAGCCGTGGGACTCGAAGCGGGGACCTTCGCCGGAGGACGGCACCGACATCGTGCTCTCGGCCAACTCCAGGTGTTCACCGTGTCGCGCCCGCTGAGCGGCGGATCGCTCGACCAGCAGGTAGCGCAGCGCCGGCGCGCACCGGGGCGCCGCCGCCCGGACAGCCACCGCCAGGGTTCCCGGGCCGGCCCCTGCGTCCACGACCGTCCAGGGATCGGGGCGACCAGCCTCGTCCCACCACGTGTCCAGAGCCCGTGCCAGCACCGCTCCGAACAGCGGACCCACCTCGGGACTGGTCAGGAAGTCGCCCCGCGAGCGACCGGCAGCCCCCCCGGTCTCGTAGAAGCCCACCCCCGCTCCGTAGAGCGCCACCTCGAGGAAGCGGTCGAAACCGATGGGTCCGACACGCTCCATCAGGTCGGCGAGCACCGCCCCCGCGGCGCCCACAGGGGGATCAGCTCCCCAGCGCCACCAGGTCGGTGGCGGCGTCACCCAAGTCGGCCACCCAGCCGGGGAGCAGGCCGAAGCCCAGGGTGAGCACCACCGTGATCACCACGGCCAGGCTCAGGGACACCGGAACCCGCGCGGGGCTCGCATCGGGCTCGGGTGAATCTTCCATCCACATGTAGCGCGAGATCCGGGCGTAGTAGAAGAGGGCGATCACCGAGTTGAGAGCCACCGCAGCTCCCAGCAGGTACCCCGAGGTGGTGTTGGGCTCGACCACCGCCAAAAAGATCTGGAACTTGGCGAACCAGCCTCCCAGGGGAGGGATGCCCGCCAGCGCGAACAGGAACACGGTCATGGCCACGGCCAGGCCGGGGGCGGATTGGATGAGCCCCCCGAAGCTCTCGAGCGCCGTCGAGCCCGTCCTGCGGGCGACGACGATGACCACCGCGAAGGCACCCAGGTTCATCGCCATGTAGATCACCAGGTAGGAAACCACCGCCGCCACCGCGCCGGGGTTCTCACCGATCACGGCCAGAGCCGCCAGCATGTAGCCCGCCTGGGCGATCCCCGAGTAGGCGAGCAGTCGCACCACGTCGGTCTGGCGCAGGGCCACGAGGTTCCCCACAGTCATGGTCAGGACGGCCAGCGCCCACAGCAGCGGCTCGTACACGTCGCTCTGGGAGCGGAAGCCCCCGCCCAGCACCACCATCAGCGCCACGAAGCCCGCTGCCTTGGAGGCGGTGGCCAGGAAGGCGGCCACCGGGATGGGCGCCCCCTGATAGGTGTCGGGAGCCCATGTGTGGAAAGGCACGGCCGAGACCTTGAACGCGAACCCGATGATGACGAACGCCACCCCCAGGGTGATGGCCGACACCGTGCCGGCCTCGGCGAGGCTGGCGTCGATCTCGGCGAGCATCGTCGTGCCGGTGGCGCCGTAGAGCAACGACATGCCGTACAGCAGGATGGCCGAGGCGAACACGCCCATCAGGTAGTACTTGAGCCCCGCCTCGTTGCCCTCCAGCGACCGCTTGCGCCAGGTGGCCAACATGTATGCGGGGATGGACAGCAGCTCGAGGGCCACGAAGACGGTGATGAGGTCACGGGCCGAGGCCATCACCATCATGCCCAGGAGCGAGGCCAGGAGGAGCTGATAGTACTCGCTCTCCCAGAAGTCGCCCTCCGCGATGGTGTTGGTGGACAGGAGCACCACCACGTAGCCGACCAGGAGGAACATCGCCTTGAGGACCAGGGAGAAGTCGTCGACGGCGAAGGCGCCACCGAACAGGTAGCGGTCGCCGCCGTCGGAGGTGGCCAGGGTCATGATGGGCACGGTGGCCCCCAGGCACGCCAGCCCCGCCAGGCCCGGGACAGCGGCCTTGGCTCGATCGGGATCGGCCAGGTCGACCAGCAGCAACAGGGCCAGAGAGCCCACCAGGACGATCTCGGGGGCCAGCGCGTGCAGGTCGATCGACGGTGCGTCGAAGGGGAACACGGCAGCCAGCAGGCCCACGGCGGCGATCACTCCCCGTCCACCGTCCCGGCCCCGTCGGCCGCTCCGGCCCCGTCGGCCTCTCCGACCCCGTCGGCCTCTCCGACCCCGTCGGCCTCCTCGGCCTCCTCGGCCTCCTCGGCCTCTCCGGCTTCTCGCCCCGCCACCGCCACCGCCACCGCCACCGCCGGCGGCATCGTCACAGGTGGCCGCCCCTTCCACACCGGCCATCACCGCGCACACCTGGGCCTCGATTCCCTGGGAGGCGTCGTCGATGGTGTCGAAGATCGGCCGGGGGTACATCCCGAAGGCGATGATCAGGACCAGCATGGGCAGCCACGCCAACCACTCCACGCTCTCCACATCGTCGATGTGGTGGTCGGCGAACTCTTCGCTGGGTTCGCCCATGGCCGTGCGCTGGTAGAGCCACAACAGGTAGCCCGCCGCCAGCACCGTGCCGAGTGCGGCGACCACCATGAATGTCCAGTAGACGGTGTGCAGGGTGAGGTTGCCGGTCTCGATGACCGGCAGGGGGTCATAGGAGGCCAGCACGGCGGGGAACTCTCCCCAGAAGCCGGCCAACCCGGGTAGCCCCAGGGAGGCCATGGCGCACATCCCCAGGATCCAACCCATCCGGGGGGCCTGGACCAGCAGCCCGCCGAGGCGGGAGATCTCGAGGGTGTGGTAGCGCTCCTTGACCGACCCGGCGAGGAAGAACAGCATTCCGGTGATCAGGCCGTGGGCCAGCATGCCGAACACCGCGGCCTGGATGCCGACGGTGGTGAGGGTGGCGATGGCCAGCATCACGAAGCCCATGTGGGCCACCGACGAGAAGGCGATGAGGCGCTTCATGTCGGTCTGGGCCAGGCATCCCAACGCGCCGTAGATGATGCCGATCACCGCCAGCAGGCCGATCCAGGGGGCCCACACCGAAGCGGCCTCGGGCAGGATCGGGATGGCGATGCGCACGAAGCCGTAGGTGCCCAGCTTCAGGAGCACGGCCGCCAGGATCACCGAGCCGACCGTGGGGGCCTGCGTGTGGGCATCAGGAAGCCACGTGTGGAACGGGAACATCGGCACCTTGATGCCGAAGCCCAGGAACATGCCCCCGAAGATGAGGATGGCGGCGTTGCGGGAGAGCTCGGTGGAGGCCAGTTCGGCCAGGCCGGTCATGGTCCAGGTCTCGCCACCGGTCAGCCAGAACAGGGCCACGAAGGAAACCAGCATGAGAGCCGAGCCGAACAGCGTGTAGAGGAAGAACTTGATCGATGCGTACTTGCGCTCGGGGCCTCCCCACACGCCGATCATGAAGTACATGGGCAGCAGGACCACCTCGAAGAACACGAAGAACAGGATCAGGTCCTGGGCGGCGAAGGTGCCCACCATCCCGGTCTCGAGGATCAAGATGAGCGACAGGAACATCTTGGGGTTCCCCGGATCGGGGATGTGGCCCAGCGAGTAGATGATGCACAGGGGCACCACCAGGAACGTGAGGGCCAAGAGCGACAGGCTGATCCCGTCGATGCCCAGGGCGTAACGGATGTTGAGCACCGAGATCCACTCGTCGTCGCGGGCGAACTGGAGGGTGCCCGCAGCGTCGTAGTCGAACTGCGTGAGCAGGCCGACACCGATGGCGGCCACCACCAGGCTGGTGACCAGGGCCACCAGCTTGTGGGCGCTCTCCTCTTCACGGGGGATCAACGCCATCACCAGCACCCCGGCCAGCGGGGCGAAGATGGCGGCGGTGAGACCCCAGTCCTGGATTTGATCTTCCATGGCTGTCGCTTCCCGTTGCTCCTAGACGAAGGCCACCAGGAGGGCGGCCAGCACCACAGCCCCGCCGAAGAGCAGGGCGGCGTACTGCTGGACCTTCCCGGTCTGGATGCGGCGGAACGTTTGGCCCGCCTCGTCGGAGGCGGCGGCGGCACCGTCTATGGCACCGTCGATCACCTTCTGGTCGATGTTGTCGTACGTCCAGCGGCCCACCACCGTGGCTCCACGGCCGACACCATCGACGATGCCGTCGAGGACGTGGCGGTTGAACCAGTTGGCGCCGCGCGCGATCGGCCCCTTGACGCCGTCGCGGATGACCTTCTCGTAGAGGTCGTCGAGGTAGTACTTGTTCTCGACGAAGCGGTACAGCTTGGCGGCCACCGCGTTGCGCTCGGTGATGCCGTGAGGCCCAGTCCCTTCCAGTACCAGAGGTAGGCCAGCACGAACCCGCCGACCGCCAGGGCCGTCGACACCACCGCGACCGTACCGACGAACCCGGAATGGGAGACGGCGGGGAAGGCCACCGAGGGTTCGACCCAGGCCTCGAACCGGTGGTGCATGCTCTCGGGGATCAGGTCGCTCAGGATCGGGAACTCAGCCGGGAAGTTGAGGAAGCCCACCACCACGGCCAAGCCGGTCAGGATCCACAACGGCACGGTGATCACCAGCGGTGACTCGTGGGGGTGGGCGTGACCCCGGTACTCGCCGAAGAAGGTGAGGTAGATGCACCGGGTCATGTAGGCCGCGGTGAGCACGGCGGCGACCGAGCCCATGACGAGCATGAGGGTGTAGGAACCACCGGACTGGCCTGCCTGGGCCCCGGCCAGGATCTCGTCCTTCGACCAGAAGCCGGCCAGGGGGAACAGGCCGGCCAGAGCGGCCGAGGAGATGGCAAAGGTCAAGAAGGTCTGAGGCATGTGCTTGCGGAGCCCGCCCATGTCGGCCTTCATGTCGAAGCTGTGGTGGCAGGCATGGGACACCGACCCGGCCCCGAGGAACAGAGCGGCCTTGAAGAAGGCGTGGGTGAAGATGTGGAAGACACCGGCCGTCCAGGCCCCCACCCCGAGCGCCATGACCATGTAGCCCAACTGGCTCACGGTGGAGTAGGCCAGGACCTTCTTGATGTCGCGTTGGACGAAGGCCAGCACGCCGGCCATCACGGTGGTGAACCCGCCGATGACCGCCACGTAGTTGATGGTGCCGGTGTCGATGGACAGGCCGTTGTAGAAGACCGGGTACATGCGGGCGATCAGGTAGACGCCGGCCACAACCATGGTGGCAGCGTGGATCAGCGCCGAGACGGGCGTGGGTCCGGCCATGGCGTCGGGCAGCCAGGTGTGGAGGGGGAACTGGCCCGACTTGGAGGTGACACCGGCGAACAGGCACAGCGAAGCGGCGAGGAGCAACGTGTGGCTGATCTCGCCGGTGGCCGCCGCCTCGTTGATGCCCAGCACCGAGAACGTCCTGCCGCCCACCGCCCAGAAGAGCAGCACCACACCGATCAACAGGCCCATGTCACCGACCCGGTTGGTAAGGAAGGCCTTGAGGGCCGCGTCGCTGTTCTTCTTCTCCTCCCACCAGTGGCCGATGAGGGCGAACGAGCACAGGCCCACCAGCTCCCAGCCCACCAGCATCTGCAGCAGGTTCCCGGACACCACGTAGAACAGCATCGAGGCGGTGAACAGGGACAGGAAGGCGTAGTAGTGGGTGAATCGGCGGTCGCCCTTCAGGTACTCGGTGCTGTAGACGTGCACCAGGAGCGACACCAGGGTCACGACGAAGAGCATCATGGCGGCCAGGCCGTCCAGATGGAACCCGACGAAGATCTCGGTGCCGCCCCAGGTGAACCAGGTCCACTGGGTGATCACGGGCCCGGCCGAGCCCTCCTCGCCGTGACCGCCTTCCTCGGCGGCGCCAGCCAGGCCTGCGGTGGTTCCCGCCGCCAGCTCGCCAGCGCCACCCCTGGCCCCTTCGTCTCCGGTCTCGCCGTCGTGGCCACCGGGAGCACCCACCGCCAGCACCTCGGCCAACTCGACGGTGTCACAGAGGGGGTATCCGCTCTCAGAGTGGTCCCCGGCGACTTCGCCGTCGGCGTCCTCCTCCGTGGCCTCGGCGTCAGAGTGCTCGCCGTCGGTGGCCTCGTCGTCGGTGGCCTCGTCGTCGGTGGCCTCGCCGTCAGAGTGCTCGCCGTCTGCGCCCTCTGCGTCGTGGGGGACGGTGACGCCTTCGCACTCGTAGGTGTCGCCGTCGGTGGTGATCTCGACGGGCGTGGTGATCCCGTCCTCGGCATCCTCGGCCCGCTGGATCCACTGCCCTCCCACGGCCAGGGACAGCAGGAAGCAGGCACCCAGGGCGCCGATGCCGATGCTCTGGGTGGCCTTGTCGCCCAGACGCTTGCCCAGGAGCAGGATGATCCAGAAGCTGGCGAAGGGGATGAGTGGGATGATCCAGACCTTGTCGAGCACGGAGTCAGCCCTTCAGCAGGTCGGCCTCGGAGAGGTCGATGCTGCGCCGGTTGCGGTAGATCATCAGGACGATTGCCAGGCCCACGCCGACCTCGGCGGCGGCCACGGCGATGACGAACAGGGCGAAGACCTGGCCGGCCACGTCGTTGTGCAGCGCGGCGAAGGCCACCAGGTTGATGTTCACGGCGTTGAGGATCAGCTCGATGGACATGAGCACCATCACGCCGTTGCGGCGGGCGAGCACGCCGTAGACGCCGATGCTGAACAGGATGGCTGCCAGGAGGAGGAACTGGTTCAGCAGCACGGCTAGTCCTTCCTCGCCAGGACGATGGCCCCGATGAGGGCCGCCAGCAGCAGCACCGAGATGGCCTCGAAGGCGATCAGGTAGTCGCGGAAGATGGCGTCGGACACCGTCTTGGTGTTGGACCCCTCGACGGCAGCAAGACCCGTCGTGTCACCGACCACCCCATCGGCCGAGGCCACGCTCACCTCGCCGAAGTCCAGTTCGGTGTCCTCGAAGCTGTCGATGAGGCTGAAGCCCAGCAGGGCGGCCAGAGGTATGGCCACCACGGCTCCCATGATCACCTGATTGCGGTCCACCTCGAGGCTGTCGCCCAAGGGCGCCCGGGTGAGCATGATGCCGAACAGGAACAGCACGACGATCGCGCCGATGTAGACCAGCACCTGGGTGACCGCGGTGAACTCGGCCACCAACAGGATGTACTGGCCGGCCGCACCGGCCAGTACCAGCACCAGCCACAGGGCGGCGTGCACGACGTTGCGGGTGGTTACCACGCGCAGGGCACCCACCACCATCATGGCGGCCATCACGAAGAAGAAGATGTTCTGGGCGACGAGGTCCACGGTCAGCTCTTGGGCAGCTTCTTGACCTTGGCTTCCGAGCCGGACTCGTAGGGCTCGAACTCGGGCACCGTCTCCATCCACTCACCCAGGCGGCTCTTGTCGTGCAGCAGGTCGGCGATGCGGGTCTCGCTGTACTCGTACTCGGGGCTCCAGAAGAGCGCCTCGAACGGGCAGACCTCGACGCAGATGCCGCAGTACATGCACAGGGCGAAGTCGATGTCGAAGCGGTCCAGCTTGTTCTTCTGGCCGGGGCTTGCCGCCCTCACGGCGGGGCGGGGCCAGGTACTTGTGGGCCTCGATGTAGATGCACCAGTCGGGGCACTCACGGGCGCAGAGCATGCAGGCGGTGCAGTTCTCCTCCTTCAGGGCGATCACGCCGCGGGCCCGCGTGGGAGGGCTCTCCTTCTGGTGCGGGTACTGCACCGTGACCGCAGGCTTGAGCATGGTGCGGAAGGTGACCCCCAGACCCTTGACGAACCCGGGCATCTTGGGCGCAGACGGCATCAGGCCACGCTCCTCACACCGCCACCTTGAGCAACGGCGGTGGCGACGATGTTGACGAGCGCCATGGGGACGAGGAACTTCCAGGCCAGGGCCTGGAGCTGGTCTTCACGGAAGCGGGGGAAGGTGAAGCGCACCCAGAAGATGAGGAACGAGACGACCATGATCTTGGCGAAGAGCACGCCCGGTCCCAACGAGGTTCATCCAGTTGGAGTCGTGGGAGATGCCCAGCAGGTCGACGACGAAGGTGGGAACCGTCCATCCGCCCAGGAACAGCACCGCGGCGAGGCCGCGAAGGCGAACGCAGTGGCGAACTCGCCCAGGAAGAACAGCAGGAACCGGAAACCGGTGTACTCGACGTGGTAGCCACCGACGATCTCGGATTCGGCCACCGGCATGTCGAAGGGGGGCTGGGTCAGCTCGGCCTGAATGGCCACCAGGAAGATGACGAAGCCCAGGAACTGGGTGAGGATGAAGGGGTTGCCCAGCGCGTCGCTGCCGAAGATCTCACCCGTCGGCCTGGGCCACCGACGATGCCCTGGCAGGCTCATGGTTCCGGCCTGGATGACCACGCCGACCACGGCGAGTATCAGGGGCAGCTCGTAGGCGATCAGCTGGCCTGCGGCACGCAGGCCGCCGATCAGGGCGTACTTGTTGGCCGAGGCCCACCCGGCCATAAGCACGCCGATGACCGAGAGCGACGAGACCGCCAGCGCGTAGTAGATGCCGGTATCGAGGGGCTCGACCACCAGATCGGGACCGACGGGCACGACCACGAGCACCAGGAAGGTCGAGGCCAGCACGACGAACGGCGGCCAGCTTGAAGACGACGCGATCGGCGCGGTCGGGGATGATGTCTTCCTTCTGGAAGAACTTGATGCCGTCGGCGATCAGCTGGAGGGTGCCGTGGGGTCCTGCCTCCATCGGGCCGAGGCGGCTCTGCATGTGGCTCATCATCTTGAACAGGAAGACGTAGCCCAGCATCAGGCCGGCCACCGGGACCAGCCCGGCGGACCACGGCCACCTTGATGAGGGTCTGCCCCCCAGTAGGGGATCTCGACGGCCGAGGGGCGATCATCGGTCGATGTCCCCCAGGATGAAGTACAGCGATGCCAGGATGGTGATGACGTCGGGAACGTAGACGCCACGCATCACCCACGGCACGATGGAGATGTTGTTGAAGCTGGCCGAACGGATCTTGACCCGGAACGGGGTCAGGTCGCCCTGGCTGACCACGTAGTAGCCCATCTCGCCGAGCGGGTTCTCGGTGGCCACCCAGGCCTCGCCGGCAGGCACCTTGATGATCCGGGGCACCTTGGCCATGACCGGACCCGCCGGGATGGCTGTCGAGGAGCTGGTCGACGATGCGGGTGGCCTCGCGGGTCTCCTGGAGCCGCACCCAGAACCGGGCGAAGGAGTCACCGTCGGGATGGGTCCACACCTTCCAGTCGACCTGGTCCCAGGCCAGGCCCACGGGCTCGTCGCGGCGCAGGTCGTAGTCGACACCGCTGGCGCGGAGGTTGGCTCCCGACAGTCCGTAGGACAGGGCCGACCTCGGCGGGGATCACCCCCACGCCCCGGGTGCGGGCCTCGAAGATCTCGTTGCCCATCGAGCAGGTCCTCGATCTCGTCGCAGAACGTGCGCATCTTGCCCATGACCTGGTGGGTCTCCTCGACCCAGCCCTTGGGCAGGTCGTCCTTGAGGCCACCGATGCGGTCGAAGTTGGGGTGGAAGCGTCCACCGGTGACGGCCTCGATCTGGTTGAGGACGAACTCGCGGTCACGGAAGGCGAAGAAGACCGGGGTCAGGGCGCCCAGCTGCACCCCCATGTCGCCCAGGAACAGGGAGATGTTGGCGATGCGGCTGAGCTCGAACAGGATCGTGCGGATGACCTGGGCCCGGGGTGGGGCCTCGACCTCCATGAGCCGCTCTGCCGCGAGGATGAAGGGCACCTCGTTGGCGAAGCTGCCCAGCCAGTCGATGCGGTTGACGAGGGTGGTCACCTGTGGGTAGGTGCGTACCTCGCACAGCTTCTCGTAGCCCCGGTGCATGTAGCCGGGCATGGGCTCGCACTGCACGACCTGCTCGCCGTCGAGGCGGGCCAGGATGCGCAGCGTGCCGTGGGTGGCCGGATGCTGCGGGCCCGATGTTGAGGGTCATGCCCTCGGTCTCGAGTCTCGACGTTGACCCGCATGTCGGCGGCCACCGAGTCGATGAAGGCCCGCTGGCGCCGCTCGGCGATCGAAGTCATCGGCCACCCCCCTCGCCCGCTTCGCCTGCCCCGTCACCATCGGCCCCGTCGTCGTCGTCGTCGCTGCCAGGCAGGGCCTCCACGTCCACGATGCCGGGCCACGGCTTCACCAGCCGGGCCAGGAGCGGGAAATCCTTGCGCAGCGGGTGGCCCTCGAAGG
This sequence comes from uncultured Actinomycetes bacterium, assembly GCA_963719935.1. Lineage (GTDB taxonomy): Bacteria > Actinomycetota > Acidimicrobiia > Acidimicrobiales > CAVRDY01 > CAVRDY01. The sequence continues at coordinate 68,333 of CAVRDY010000003.1, forward strand.
CTCCGGGCAGGTAGAGGTGCTTCAGGCAGGGGTGCCCGTCGAAGGTGATGCCGAACATCTCCCAGCACTCACGCTCGTGCCAGTTGGCCCCCTGCGTAGTTGGGCATCCAGGTGTCCAGGCGCAGGTCGTCGGTGGGCACGTCGACCTTGAGGGTCAGACCCCACCGCTCACCCAGGTTGGCCACCCGGGCGAACACCTGGAAGCGCGTGTCACCCCCCGCATAGCCGGTTGGGTAACCGCCGGCGACGGGATCGGGGGCGGCCCCCGTCTGGGGTGCACCCTCGGGGTCTGCGGTGGCGATCCCGCTGGCGAGCTGCTGGTCGACGGAGGAGTCGAGGGACCGGCCGTAGGGCGAGGGCATCCAGTCGATGGCCGACAGGAACTGGAAGGCCCGGCAGCCCAGGCGGTCGCGGGCGAAGCGTCCCGCCTCTTCCCAGGCGGGACGGGTGACCCGTACCCAGAGGTCGTGACCGGGGTGGATGTGCGATCCCACCACGGCATCGCCCAGGGCTTCGTTGATGCGGGCCAGGATGGCCCGGCGCGCACTCGTCCACCGCCGCTTCCGCCGCCCCGTCGGTGTCGGTGGTCGCGTCGCTGGTCGCGTCGCTGGTCGCGTCGCTGGTGGTGGTCGTGTCCTCACTCGACGACAATCGGACCCCCCTTCCAGCGCACGGCGGGATCCTCGTTCTGGATGCGCGCCTGGAGAAGCAGGACGCCTTCGAGCAACGCCTCGGGGCGAGGCGGGCAGCCGGGCACGTAGACGTCGACGGGCACGATCTGGTCGATGCCCTTGGTCACCGAGTAGCTGTCCCAGTAGGGGCCTCCGCAATTGGTGCACGACCCCATCGAGATCACGTACTTGGGATCGGGCATCTGCTCGTAGAGACGCTTTATGGCGGGAACCATCTTGTCTGTGACCGTTCCCGAGATGACCACCACATCGGCCTGGCGGGGGCTGGCTGGGAATGGGATGACCCCCAGGCGCATCACGTCGTAGCGGGGAGAACCGAAGGCCGCACCCATCTCGATGGCGCAGCAGGCCAGGCCCCACTGGTAGGCCCACAGCGAGTACTTGCGGGCCGTGTTCAACAGCATGGTGAGGGGCTTGGGAGACTTTCCGCTGTCGATCAGTCCCACTTGAGCACCCCCTTGCGCCAGGCGTAGAGCAGGCCGAGGGCCAGGATGAAGATGAAGATCAGCATCTCCACGAGGCCGAAGACCTCGTAGGCCTCCAGCCTGGTGGCCCAGGGGAAGATGAACAGCGCCTCGACGTCGAAGAGCACGAACAGAAGGGCGTAGATGTAGTAGCGGATGTGGCTCTGGGCCCACCCGGTGGTGACAGGGTCGACGCCCGACTCGTAGGTGAGGTACTTCTCCTTCTGGGGACGCTTGGGGCGCAGCAGGAAGGCGATGCCCACCATGGCGGCGCCCATCCCCAGGCCGACAGCGGCGAAGATGCCGACCGTGAGGTAGCTCCGCAGGAAGTCGGAGACGGTTTCGGGCACGGCTGCGAATCTAGTGAAAGCGTGCACAAGGGCGGAAATCCCGCTCCGGCCTGTTGCCGAGCCCACTGCCGGGGCCGTGACAGGGCTGCTGTTGGGACCACGCCAGGCTTGCCGTTGGGACCACGGCAGGCTCGCTGTTGGGGAGCGCGACGAGGCCCGCAGTAGCCTCGTGCGACCCCTCGCCCCTGGTGCATCCCCCGATGGACGAGACCCACCTCCAACCCCGATCGGCCCCGCCGCGCCGCACCCGCCAGCAGATGCGCTGGGTCTACTACCGACGCCGGGCGGCAGTCGGCGGAGCTGCCCTGCTGGTGCTCTGGATGGTGGCGCAAACGGTGGTGGGCCTGGCCGGCTTCCTCACCGGTGGCGACGACGCACCCGCGGCCGCAACGATCCGCGCCGGGCAGGGCGGGACCGGCGAACAGGCGGCGGCCGCCCCGACCACCACTGCGGCCCCCGCCTGCCCGCCAGGGGGAACGACGGTACCTTCGGGTCAGACGTCACCGCCGGCTGCGCTGACCGACGCGCTGGACGTGGCGCTGGCCAACCGTTCCTTCACCATCCGCTCCACCGGGGTGGCGGTCTGGGTGGAGGGATACGGCCAGGTGGTGGACCACGGCGCCGCTGACCTTCTCATCCCGGCCTCCAACCAGAAGATCCTGACGGCCATGGGCGTATTGGAGCTGTTGGATTCCGACCAGCGCCTCGACACCGAGGTGCGGGCCACGGGACCGGTCGCCGCGGGCGGGGTGGTCCAGGGCGACCTGATCCTGGTCGGCGGGGGCGACCCCCTCATCAAGCGCACCGGCCCGCACTCCCTGGAGGCGCTGGCCGCCGAACTGGCCGACGCCGGGATCACGGCCGTGGAAGGTGACGTGCTGGGCGACGAGTCGCGCTACGACGAGGTGCGCAAGGCGCCGGGTTGGCTGTCCTGGGAGATGCCCCTGCCCGGCGGGGCCATGTCGGCCCTGATGGTCAACTCGAACAGCCGTCTGGGTGACGAGGCATACCTGGCCGACCCGACCCAGCACAACGCCGAGCTCTTCCTGGCCGCGCTGGAAGCTGCGGGAATCGAGGTGGCCGGCACCGCCGGTGAGGGGGTGGCCCCCGCGGGCAGCGAGGTGGTGCACGTCTACGAGTCGCTGACCGTCGGTGAGCTGGTGGGCGTGATGCTGCGGGAGTCCGACAACATGACCGCAGAGATGCTCACCAAGGAGGTGGGGCTCCAGGCGGCCGGCGAGCCGTCATCGCCCGCGGGGCTGGCGGCCATGGTCACCGCCCTGGAAGAGTCGCTGTGCATCGAGATCGGGGGCGTCGACGACGATGCCTCGGGTATCAGCCGTGACGACCGGCGGGCACCCCAGGACTGGATGACGATGCTACTGGCGGCCCGGGACGAGCCCTGGTTCGACACGTTCCGTGAGGGGCTCCCCGTAGCCGGCGAGCAGGAGGGAACGCTGGCCACGCGCTTCCTGGGGACCAGCGCGGTGGGTGAGGTGGCGGCCAAGACCGGTACCACCGGCCAGGCGGTGGCGCTCTCTGGCTATGCGGTGACCGAGGGGGGCCGCGACGTGGTGTTCTCCGTGGTGGTGAACGGCGACCAGCCCGAGCCGGCGGTCGCCGCCATGGACGGCGTGATCATCACCGTCCAGGCCGACCAGAGCTAGGCGAAGCTCGGCGGAGCCAGGCGCTCGGCGGAGCCAGGCGCTCGCAAGGGCCTTCTCCTCACCTGTTGGACGCCTTGGGTTACAGGGGAAGATCCTGAAAGATACTGAAACTATCTTTCCCACAGAGTTTTCCCATGGTTGTGGATGTTTTCCACACCATCTGTGACTAGCCGACCACAAGGCGCGCGACCACCCGCACCATCCCCCACCCATAGCGCAGGCATCGGTAGCGTCGCGCCGGGATGAGCACGGTCCGTGGGGCGGAGCCGTCACTTCAACCTCTTCGGCGCGCCCCGGGGGGGGCCGATCGCGGGGCACGAGGCCACCACCTCCCCCCCGAGGTGGTGTACCGCCGGCGGCGAGCCGTGGCCGGGGCAGTGGCGGTGGCCACCCTGGCACTCACCCTCACCGGCTGCCGCGCCGTCATCGACTGGATCGGCGGCGACGCCGCCCAGGCGACCTCAGGCCGAAGTGACGGCGGGACCGGCGGCGCCCAAGGTGCTGCGAGCGACTCACCGGCGTGCCCGACCGGTCCCGAGCTCGACAGCGCTCTCGACAGCGCTGCCGCTGGTGCGCTCGGTGGTGCGGCCGGCGAGGCTGTCCCGTCGGATCTGTCAGCCCGCATCGAGGAGCTGCTGGCCCACGACGCCGTCACCTCCCGCCAGGTGTCGGTCAGCATCTGGGTCGACGGGTGGGGCGAGGTGGCCGCCCACAGACCCGACGAGGCCCTCAAGCCCGCCTCCAACCAGAAGCTCCTGGTTGCGGTGGGCGCACTGGAGCTGCTCCCCCATGACCGACGCCTGGAGACGCTCCTGCTCGCAACCGCTCCGGTCACCGGTGGGCGCATCGAGGGCGACCTGGTTCTGGTGGGCGGCGGTGATCCCACGCTGTGGGATGTCGGCGAGCACTCGATCTACGAGATGGCCGCCCGGCTCGCCGAGCTGGGCGTCACCGAGGTGAGCGGGTCGCTGTACGTGGACGAGTCCCGCTACGACCGCTTGCGTATCGCCCAGGGTTGGACCGACCAGCAGATCCCCGGCGACGCCGCCCCCATCTCGGCCCTCACCGTGCGGGCCAACCGCATCGACGACACCTACGGGTACCTGGCCGATCCGGCCCGGGGCAACGGAGAGGTGTTCCTCGGATACCTGGCAGACCAGGGAGTGGCCGTGCGGGGCGGGATGGGAACGGGCCAGGTGCCCGAGGGGGCCGGTGAGGAGCTGGTGGCGTTGCGCTCGCCGACGGTGGTCCAGTTGGTCGACTCCATGCTGCGCAACAGCGACAACACCACCGCCGAGCTTCTCCTGAAGGAGATCGACCGAGAGGTCGGCGGGGCGGGCTCCACGCTGGGTGGCCTGGCCGCGGCCCGCGAGATGGTCGAGGGTTGGTGCGTACCCCTCGACGGCCGGGACGACGACGGGTCGGGGCTCTCCTACGCCAACGCCCGCTCGGCCCGCGAGTGGCGCCGGCTGCTCCAGGGCGCCCAGGCCCAGACGTGGTGGCCTGAGCTGGAGGCAGGCCTTCCCGTCGCCGGCGATGCCGACGGAACCCTGGCCGGGCGACTCACCGGCGAGGCCACCGCGGGGAACCTGCGGGCCAAGACCGGCACCATCAACGTGGCCCGGGCACTGTCTGGCGTGTTCACCACCGCCGGGGGCCGCCAGGCAACCTTCTCGATCATCGTCAACGGCGACGACCCCACCCCCGCCCTGGGCCCCACCGACCTCCTCCTCGAAGCCGTCGCCGCCCACCCCGGCTGACCACGGGGGGCCCGGCTGTTGCCGGACGGGCCCGGCTATTCCCGGACGGGCCCAGCATGGCCGATATACCAGAGAAGCCGTGGGTGGCATGGGTTTGATGAGAAATACTTCAGAAGGACTTGCCAGACACTGACGTACCTACTACGATCGAACATATGTTCGATCGTAGTAGGGGGAAGCCGATGGGTGGAGGTTGCGAGCAGCCAGTCCACCAGGCGCCGGGCCACGCGCACCAAGACGTGCTGTCCCTGGCCACCATGGTCGACGACTTGGGATCCCTCCTCACCGACCTGGACCCCGACACCATGGCTTCCGACGTCGCGGTGGCCGCGATCGAACACCTCGGCGTGCTCCGACGCCTCATCGACGCTGCCACCACCCTGGTTGCGCGGACCCTCCCCGCCGACGGGTGGACCCACCGGCCCGAACGCACCCCCGAACGATGGTTGGCCACCCAGCTCGGCTGCTCGCTCGCCGAAGCCCACCAACTCCGAGCCTGCTCGGCGGTCCTGGCTGAGCTGCCCGCAGTCGACCGAGCGGTACGCGCCGGCCGGCTATCGGGAGACCAGGTCCGGGCCATCGTCCCCGCCGCTATAGCCGACCCCGCCGCCACCACACTCCTCGTGGCCCTGGCCGAGGGCGAATCCCTCCACGGGCTGCGCGCCGCCTGCGACCAGGTCCAGGCCGCCGCTCTCGGAGACGACACCGCCCGCAACGAACGAGCACGCGCCCAACGCCGGCTGCGCTGCCGCACCACCCGCGAAGGCCAAGTGGTACTCGACGGCCAAGGCCCGGTCACAGACGGAGTCACGATCCTCGAGGCCCTACGAGCCCACCATCAAGACCTCTTCGACCAGACCGCCGGTGAGACCGACCATCCCAGCTACGAGGCCCTCAGCTGGGATGCACTCGTCGCCATGGCGCAAGCCTCCCTCGACGCCCGCGGATCCGCCACCGACCTGGCACCCGACCCCGAACCCGAACTGGGCAGCGCACCGGGCGGCGAGCACGGCGACCAGCCCCACCGCGACACCGACTGCACCACACCAGGCACCGAACAACTCAGCGACCGCGATGCGGGGACCCGCCGCGATGCTGGGGCCGCAGCGCTCCCCCACCGTCCGGCAAGGCCAGCCACCCGCGCCGTCCGGCTCGGGGCAGCCACCAAGATCCTGATCCGCTGCGACCACAGCGCACTCATGCGCGGCTACACCCTCGCCGGCGAGACCTGTGAGATCGCCGGGCTGGGTCCCATCCCCGTCGCCGCCGTACGCGAGATCATGGCCCTGGGCGACCCCTTCCTCGCCGCCGTCGTCACCCGCGGCCAAGACGTCGCCAGCGTCACCCATCTGGGACGCCGACCCAACGCACACCAGCTCACCGCCCTGGAATGGATCCACCCCCGCTGCGCGGTCACCGGCTGCGACCAGACCATCCTCGACTGGGACCACCGCATCGACTGGTCACACACCCACCACACCCGCCTCGACGAGCTCGATGGGCTCTGCAGACCCCACCACCGACTCAAGACCAGCCACGGCTGGGCACTCTTACCCGGCCAAGGCCGACGACGGTTCGTCCCCCCCGACCATCCCGACCATCCCTGCCAATCCGATCCGGCACTCCGGGCCGGTCCGGGCGACCGGGCCGGCCCGACCGGCCAGAGCACACACCGATCCGCCGCGATGTCCACCTGAGACCACTCGCACGCGGACACGCACCTTGACAACCAAAGAGCGGGCCCACTGCCTGCCGGCAACCCGGGCCCTACGGCCCAGCCCGGTGGCCCAGCCCGGTGGCGCAGCCCGGTGGCCCAGCCCTACGGCGCGGGAACGGTACCGCCCACGTCGGGGGTGGCGAATGGGTCTGCGAAGGGGTCGGCCACCGGCGCCGCAGGTTCGGGCACCAGCACCAGAGCGGGGGTGCCCTCCTCACTCCAGTCGATCAGCGGACGGGGGTAGAGCCCCACGCCCAGGGTGACCAGCACGCAGATGCCCAGCGCCAGGCGGGCAGCGAAGGGAACTGCTACCCGCTCGGTGATGGGCGCCGCGCCCTCTTCGCCCTCACCCATCCACATGGCGACCACGAGGCGCAGGTACAGGAAGGCGGCGATCGCCGCGGCGATCATGGCCGCTGCAGCCAGCCAGTAGGCCTCGTCCTCGGCGGCGGCTGCCACCACCCCGAACTTGGCCATGAACCCCGACGTGAAGGGTACGCCCGCCTGGGCGAGCAGCAACAGCGTGAAAGTGGCCGCCAGGCCCGGGCTCCGCCGGCCCAGCCCCCGGAAGTCCTCCAGCGAGTCGGCGCTGTCACCCGGTCCGGCCACCAGGGTCACCACGGCGAAGCTGCCCGCCACCAGGAACGTGTAGGCAGCCAGGTAGAACAGCACCGACGCCGTCCCCGCCGGGGTGGCCAGGCCCACCCCCACCAGGATGAACCCGGCGTGGGCGATCGACGAGTAGGCCAGCATGCGCTTCACGTTGGTCTGCACGATGGCCAGGACCGCCCCGCCGAACAGGGTCGCCACCGCCAGCGCGGCCACCGGCGGTTGCCAGTCGGTGCGGTAGGTCTCGAAGGTCAGCGTGAACACCCGGATCAGCCCGGCGAAGCCGGCCGCCTTCACCCCGGCCGCCATGAAGGCCACCGCCGGTCCGGGTGCCCCCTGGTACGCGTCGGGCGCCCAGGTGTGGAACGGCACGGCCGCAACCTTGAAGGCCAGTCCCACCAGCAACAGCATCAGCCCCAGCAACAAGAGCCCGTTGGACGTCAGCAGCGTCGTGGCCAGGAACGCGTTGATGCCGATCAGACTGGTGGTACCCGTGGCCCCGTAGACCATGGCGATCCCGTAGAGGAAGAACGCCGACGAGAACGCTCCCAGCACGAAGTACTTCAGGCCCCCCTCCTGGCTCTGGGCCCGCTTGGTGTGCATGGCCGCCAGGACGTACGCGGCGATCGACAAGGTCTCGAGGCCCAGGAACAGCACCACCAGATCGCCGCTGGCCGCCATGATCACCCCGCCCGCCGCCGACAGCAGCATGAGCACGTACATCGACGGTCCGTCCAGGCCCTCGCGGCGCAGGTAGTCGTCAGCCACGAGAGCCCCCAGCACCACCGAAGCGCACAGCACCCCCACCAGGAACAGCCCGAAGCCATCTATCACCACCGCCCCACCCACGGTGGCAAAGGGGCCGTCCTCGTTCACCCGGTCCCACAGGGGGATGGTGGCCAGCCCCGCGGCCGAGGCTGTCACCACCGTCCACAGGGCATAGAGCCCAGCGGGGCGGCGGCGCGACCACAGCGAGTCGACTGTGAGCAGCAGCAGCGCGCCGACCGACAGCACCAGCAGCGGGGCCAGCGCGGCCCAGTCAACCGTGGGTGTGGCGATGGGGGTGGGGTCCACTACTCGCCTCCCTCCCCGGACTCACCGTCGGCTTCGGACCCGCCGTCAGCTTCGGACTCGCCTTCGGCTTCGGCATAGCGATCGATCAGGAGCTCCTGGTCGACGGTCTCGGCGGCCGTCTTGGGGGTGGAGACGGTGAAGTCGTCCACCTGGTCCTCCACGTGGCTCAACAGTGCCGCCACCGACGGCTCGACCCGCTCGAGCACCGGCCCGGGGTAGAGGCCCATGCCCACGATGGCAGCCAGGAACGGCACCATCACCGCCACCTCCAGCGGGCGCAGGTCGCTCATCGTGGCGTTGGCGCCCTCGGCAGGCCCGTGGAACACCCGCTGGTAGGCCCACAGCAGGTACAGCGCGGCCAGGATCACCCCGCCGGCGGCCACCACCGCCCACCAACGGGCCGACAGGAACGTGCCCTGGAGGATCAGCAACTCCCCCACGAAGCCGTTCAACCCCGGCAGGCCCACCGAGGACAGCATGACCACCATGAAGATCCCCGCCAGAACCGGTGCGGCCTTCTGGAGGCCCGACAGCTCGGCGATCTCACGGGTGTGTCGGCGCTCGTAGATCATGCCCACCAGCAGGAACAGCGCCCCGGTCGACACCCCGTGGTTGACCATCTGGATGACCGAGCCCCCGACCCCCTCGGCGGTGAGCGCGAACAGGCCCAGCACCACGAAACCCATGTGGGCCACCGACGAGTAGGCCACCAGGCGCTTCAGGTCGGTCTGCATGGTGGCCACCACCGCCCCGTAGGTGATGCCCACCACCCCCAGGGTCAACAGCACCGGCCGGGCCCACACGGTGGCCTCGGGAAACAGGAAGAACCCGAAGCGCAACAGCCCGTAGGTGCCCAGCTTCAACAGCACCCCGGCCAGGATCACCGACCCGGCCGTCGGCGCCTGGGTGTGGGCGTCGGGCAGCCAGGTGTGCACCGGCACCATCGGGGTCTTCACGGCGAAGGCCACCACGAAGGCCACGAACAGCATCCGGGCGGTCTCGGTGGCCAGCGACTGTTCCTCGGCCAGGGTCACCAGGTCGAAGGTGAGGGTGCCGAAGTCCTGAGCGTGCAACCAGGCCAGGGCCACGATGGCCACCAGCATCAGCGCCGAGCCGAGCATCGTGTAGAGGAAGAACTTCGTGGCCGCGTACACCCGCTCACCATGGCCCCAGCCTCCGATGAGGAAGTACATGGGCACCAGGGTGACCTCGAAGCACAAGAAGAACAGGAAGAGGTCGAGGGACAAGAACGCTCCCATCACCCCGCCCATCAGCAACAGCAACCACCCGAAATAGGCCTTCTCGCCGTGGTGGGGGCGCACACCCACCACCGACAGGGGGAACAGCAGCCCGGTCAGGACCACCAGGAACAGCGAGATCCCGTCCACCCCCAGGTGCCACGAGATGCCGAGGGGCTCGATCCACTCGTGGCGGGACACGAACTGGAAGCCGGCCACACCCGACTCGAACTCGACGAGCAGCCACACCGACAGCGCGGCAGTCGTGAACGTGGAGGCCACCGCGGTGAGGCGCACCAACTCGGGCCGGGACGAGGGGGTGAGGGCCACCACCAACGCGCCGAACACCGGCACCAGCACCAGTGCGGTCAACAGCGGGAACCCGGTCTCGACCATCAGTAGGCCATCCTCGTGAGCACGTAGCCCACCAGCACGAAGGCACCGATGGTCATGATCAGGGCGTAGCTGCGGACGAGCCCGTTCTGGGCGGTGCGCAGCCCCTGACCGGCTCCCCGGGCAAGGGCCCCGGCGCCGTTGACGGCACCGTCCACCACGCGGCGGTCGAAGGCCGCCATGGCGGCGAACAGAGCCCGGCCCGGGCCGGCCGCCACCCAGGCGTAGGCCCGGTCGATGTACCAGGCCCCCTCCAGCACCGGCACATCGGCCGGCTGGCGGTCAGCCGCCCGACGGCCGTAGAGCACCACACCCACCACCACCCCGGCCACCGCGGTCAGGGCCGACAGCACCGCCAGGGTGCACTTCACCCCGGCGTCCAGGGTGAGGTGGTGCTCGAAGGGAACGGCCGGCTCCAACCAGTGCTCGAGCACCTTGGTGCTGTCGCTGAAGGGCAGGTTCAACGCGCCACCCGCCACCGCTCCGGCGGCCAGAACCACCAGGGGCAGGGTCATCAACCAGCCCGACTCGTGGGGGTGGACATCTTCAGCCACCCGGGACTCTCCCCGGAAGACCAGCACGAACTGGCGGGTCATGTAGACCGCTGTCAGCAGCGCCGCCACCGCCAGCACGAGGGCCACCGCCGGGTCGTCGTCCCAGGAGAACACCAGGATCTCGTCCTTCGACCAGAAGCCCGCGAACGGGGGGATGCCCGCGATGGCCAGCACCCCGATGGTGAAGGTGGCGCTGGTCATCGGCATCCAGCGGGCCAGGCCGCCCATGCGGCGCATGTCCTGCTCGCCGCCCATACCGTGGATCACCGAGCCCGAGCCCAGGAACAGCAGCGCCTTGAAGAAGGCGTGGGTGATCACGTGGAAGACGGCGGCCACGTAGGCACCCACTCCGACCGCGGCGAACATGAAGCCCAGTTGGCTGACCGTCGAGTAGGCCAGCACCTTCTTGATGTCGTGCTGGGCGATGGCAACCGAGGCCGCCACCAGGGCGGTGGCCACCCCCACCCAGGTGATGACCACCGACACCTCGTCGTGGGCGGCGGCCAGGATCGGGTTGATGCGAACCATGAGGTACACGCCGGCGGTGACCATGGTGGCGGCGTGGATGAGCGCCGACACGGGCGTGGGGCCGGCCATGGCGTCGGGCAGCCAGACGAACAGGGGCAACTGGGCGGACTTGCCGACCGCCCCCACGAAGAACAGGGCGGCGATGGCGGTGGCTGTGGTGGCCGACAGACCCGGGGCCAGGGGCAACACGTCGGCGTAGTCGAGCGACCCGAAGGTGGTGAAGGTCAGGAACATGGCCACCAGGAAGCCCCAGTCGCCGATCCGGTTGGTGACGAAGGCCTTCTTGCCGGCGGTGGCGTTCTCCCGCTTGTCGAACCAGAAGGAGATCAGCAGGTACGAGCAGGCGCCCACCCCCTCCCAGCCCAGGAAGGTGAGCAGCAGGTTGTCGCCCAGCACCAGCATCAGCATCGAGAACACGAACAGGTTCAGGTAGGCGAAGAAGATCGTGAACCGGGGGTCGCCGTGCATGTAGCCGATCGAGTACAGGTGGATCAGCGCGGCGACGCCGGTCACGAAGAGCACCCAGGTCACCGACAGCGGGTCGGCCAGGAAGCCCACGTCGACCGAGAAGCTGCCCGCCGGCATCCAGGTCCACAAGGTCTGGGTGAAGACCCGCTCCTCGGCGGGCCGGCCCACCATGGTCAGGTAGACACCCAGGCCCACCAGGAACGAGGCGGCGGTCATGGCGGTGGCCACGAAGCCGGCCAGGGGTTCGCCCAGCCAGCGGCCGGCGAACAGCACCAGCACGAAACCCGCCAGGGGCAGGGCGGGGATGAGCCAGACCAGATCCTCCATGTGCCCTCAGCCCCTCAACGCCACCAGGTCGTCGGCGGTGGCCCGCGGTCGGCGGCGCAGGACGGCCACGATGATGCCCAGGCCCACAACGACCTCGGCGGCGGCCACCACCAGCACGAAGAACACGACGGCCTGGCCCCGACGTCGTTGAGCATGGTCCCGAAGGTGACGAAGGTCAGGTTCACGGCGTTGAGCATCAGCTCGACGCACATGAGCATCACCAGCGGGTTGCGGCGGACCAGCAGGCCCACCGCGCCAACCATGAACAGGGCGGCGGCCAAGAGCAGGTACCAGGTGGAGGTGACCTCGGGCATCAGCCCACCGCCTCGGTCGTGTCGTCGCTCGGATCGGCCGTGGGGAGCGGTTGGGGGTCACGCACCCGGCGGGCCATGACCACCGCCCCCACCACGGCGATGGTCAACAGCAGGGCGGTGACCTCGAAGGCGAACACGAAGTCGGTGAACAGCACCCGACCGACCTGGCGCACGTTGAGGTCGGACGGCGCACCGGAGGCCTCGTCCACCAGAGCACCGGTCTGGGAGGGCTGGCCGGTCAGCACGGTAGAGGTGAAGCTGGCGTCGTCATCGTCGCTGGTCACCACCGGCAGCAACAGGACGGCGGCCAGGGCCGCGAGGCCCAACGCCCCGACCAGCACGGCCAGGGGTCGCTGGCCGGTGAGAGGTTCGGTGGAGAGGTCCTCGGCCCGGTCCACGCCCAGCAGCATGAGCACGAACAGGATCAGCACGACGATGGCGCCCGTGTAGACGATCACCTGGACCGCCGCCAGCAGGTGGGCCTCCTGGGCCACGAACAGCACGGCGATGCCGAACAGCGAGGCCACAAGCGACAGGGCGGCGTGCACCGGGTTGCGCGACACGATCACGCCGAGTGCACCGGCCAGCACGATCGCGCCGGCCACGACGAAGACGGCCGTCTCCATCAGTGGTGCCCCGCTGCTTCTTCGGGCACGTCTGCTTCTTCGGGCACGGCTCTGTCTTCGGGCGGCACAGCCGTCTGGCCGACCTCGGGGGCCCGTACGCCGTAGCCCAGCTCGCCCGACCAGCCCACCCGACCCTCGTAGTCGGCCGGACCCGACGGGGCGGTGGCCCGCATCCACGCCGAGGTGTGCACGTCGTCGCCCGCGCGCCAGTCCTCCCAGGGCAGCTCGCGGGGCCTCCCGTCGTCACCCACCACCAGTTCGTCCTTGGTGTAGATGGCGTCTGGCCGGTTGGTGAAGGAGAACTCGAACAGCTTGGTCTCGGTGATGGCCTCGGTGGGGCAGGCCTCCACGCACAGGTCGCAGTGGATGCACCGCAGGTAGTTGATCTCGTAGACGAAGCCGTAGCGCTCGCCCGGCGAGACCGGGTCGTCGGGCGGGTTGTCCGCCCCCCGTACGTAGATGCACCGGGCCGGGCACACGCCGGCGCACAGCTCGCAGCCGATGCACTTCTCCATGCCGTCCTCGTAGCGGTTGAGGACGTGGCGACCGTGCAGCGCGCTCGGGCTTGGCTGTCTTCTCTTCGGGGTACGACGCGGTGACGCGGTCCTCGAAGATCTTGTTGAAGGTGACCCGGAATCCCTCGAGGTAGCCCATCAGGCGTACTGCTCCTCGCCCTCGAGGCGATCGCGGTGGGCCTTGGACACGGCCCCGGCCAGCAGGAGACCGGCCACCACGCAGTACGCCCAGGGCGCCGGCCACCACCAGCCGCGGCGTTCCAGTTCTGGTCGTCACCGACGCGGATGGCCGCCAGCAGCAGGAACCACCCCAGGGCCACGGGGATGAGCACCTTCCAGCCCAGGTCCATGAGCTGGTCGTAGCGGAACCGGGGCAGGGTGGCCCGGAACCACACGAACATGAACAGGAAGATGAACAGCTTGACGAAGAACCAGAGCGGCGGCCACATCCACGTCGGGCCCGAAGAGGATGGGGCCGCTCGGGCCACCCAGGAACAGGGTGACGATGAGCGCCGACATGGTGACCGTGTTCATGAACTCGGCCAGGAAGAACAGGGCGAAGCGGATCGAGCTGTACTCGGTGTGGAAGCCACCCACCAGCTCCTGCTCGGCCTCGACCAGGTCGAACGGCGGCCGGTTCAGCTCGGCGGTGCCCGCGATCAGGAAGACCACGAAGGGGACCACGCCCGCCACCACCAGGTTCCAGTTGGGGAGACCCCCCGAAACCTCGCCGGCCTGGACGGCGACGATGTCGTGGGTGCGAGAGCATGCCCGCCGAGACCAGGACCACCGCGGCCACCGACAGGCCCGAGGGCCGCCTCGTAGGAGACCATCTGGGCCGAGGCCCGCACCGAGCCCAGCAGCGGGTACTTCGAGCCCGACGACCAGCCGGCCAGCATCACGCCGTAGACGGCGATCGACGACATGGCCAGGGCGAAGAGCACGCCGACGGGCGGGTCGGCCACCTGCAGGAACGTGTCGTGGCCGAAGATGGTCGACGACCCCGTGGCGTCGCCGTTGAAGTCGCCGCCGACGGGGATGATGGCGAACAGCAGGAAGGCGGGGACGAGCGACAGGAACGGCGCCAGGATGAAGACGCCGACGCTCGGCCCGGTCGGGGATCAGGTCCTCCTTGAAGAAGAACTTGATGCCGTCGGCGAGGGACTGGAGGATGCCCCACGGCCCGGCCCGGTTCGGGCCGATGCGGTTCTGCATGTCGCTGATGAGCTTGCGCTCGAACCAGATCATGAACATGCACGGCCACCAGCAGGAAGGCGAAGGCAACACCGACCTTGATGAGCACGACCAACACGTCGGTCAGGTCGATGCCGTCGGCGAACAGCGGGTCCATCAGGCCTCCCCCGCCACCGTCTCCACCCGACGTCGTTGACCACCGCGGCGGCGTCGATCAGTTCGGCCACCGGCGACACCCGGCTGGGCCACCACCATGGCCGCACAGCCTCGCGGCACACCCGTCGTCGGGCACCACTTCGACGAACAGCTCGGCCCGGGCCGAGGAGACCCTGACCTGGTCGCCGGCGGCCACCCCCAGCCGGTCGAAGTCGTAGGGGTTGATGGCCACACCGGTTCCGCGCGGCCAGCCCGGCCAGCGACGGGGCGTGGGCCACCAGGGTGCCCTTGTCGTAGAGGCGGCGGGTGGCCACCAGGCGCAGCGAGTAGGCGTCGATGGCTCCCGGCTCGGTGCTCTCGGTCGGGGGGAGCGACAGAGCCGCACCGGGGGCGGCAGCCCCCTCGGCCAGGCGCGAGACGCTCGGCACGGATCTGGTCGACCGACTCCAGACCCGAGCTCGGCATCGAGGCGCCAGGCCAGCTCGGCGGCGATCATCCAGTCGGCGCGGGCGGTTCCCGGCGGGTTCACCCTGCGCACCAGCGGGCTGACCCGGCCTTCGACGTTGGTGGTCGTGCCGTCCACCTCGGCGTAGCCCGCGGCGGGCAGCACGACGTCGGCCAGGCCGGTCGAGTCGGTCTCGAAGAGGTCGACGACGATCACCGTGGTCCGGGCCAGGGCCCGACGCGCCAGGTCGGGGTCGGGCCCGTCGAACAGGTCGGCGCCCAGCGGCACGAGCACGTCGAGCCGACCTTCGGCGGCCGCCTCCAGCATCGCCGTGGTACCCAGGCCCCGCCCGGCGCCCAAGGCCGGCCAGTCCTCCCGGAGTGGTCACGCCCGGCAGCCAGACCAACACCGCCGGGCAGCATCCCCGGGGCCAGTCCGGCTTCGAGCGCTCCGGCCACGTTGGCCCGCCGCAGCGCAGGCAACACCCGCACGTCAGCCAGGCCGGCCAGCAGGGCCCCGACGGCGTCGACGGTGGGCCCGGCCTCTCGGCCAGCGAAGCACGACCCACGATCACGGTCACCGGGCCCTGGCCACTGCCAGCAGAGCCGCTCCCCGGGCCAGGTCACCGGCGGCGACCCCTCCCACCTCGGTGCCGTCGGCCGCGCCGGCCAGGTGGCGGACCACGCGGCCCACCTCACCCGGCCGGGGGTGAAGCGACAGGGCGGCCAGCGACGAGGTGGCCGGACGCCGGGGGTTGACCTCGATCAGGGTGACGCCGTCGTCGACCACGGCGTGGCGCAGGCGCAGGAACAGGACGGGCAGCTCCTCCTTGGGGTCGCAGCCGACCAGCAGCACCGTGCCGCCCGGGCGCGCAGGCGTCGTCGATGGTGGCCCGCGGCAGGCCGAGGACCACCTCGGCGGGAAGGCCGTCGCCCAGCTGGGCGTCGACGTTGTCGGTGCCGATGACGCCCTTGGCCAGCTTGGCCCAGGCGTAGGCGGACTCGTTGGTGCAGCCGGGCCCCGCCGATGACCGCCACCGAGGAGGGGCCACCGGCCTCCAGGGCGCCTCGCAGTGCGGTCGGCGGCCTGATCCAGGGCCTCGGACCAGCGGACCTCGACCAGGGCATCGCCCCGGCGCACCACCGGAGCGGCCAGGCGTTCGGCGCTGTCGACGGCCTCGAAGCCGAAGCGGCCCTTGTCGCACAGCCAACCCCAGTTGACCGGGTCGACGTCGACACCCAGGTAGCGCAGCACCCGGTCACGGGAGGTCTGCACCGACACCCGGCAACCCACCGCGCAGGTGGTGCAGGTGGACTCGGCCTCTTCGAGGTCCCACGGGCGGGCCTTGAAGCGGTAGGCTGGTGGCGGTGAGTGCCCCCACCGGGCAGATCTGCACGGTGTTGCCGCTGAAGTACGAAGCGAAGGGGTGGTCGGGGAACGTGTTGACCTGGGTCTGGTTGCCCCGGTCCTGGAAGTGGATCAGCGGGTCGCCGGCCACCTCCTTGGCGAACCGGGTGCAGCGGTCGCACAGGATGCAGCGCTCGCGGTCCAGGAGCACCAGGTCGCTGATCGGGATGGGCTTGTCGTAGTGGCGCTTCTCCTCGACGAAGCGGCTCTCGCCCGGCCCGTAGGACATGGTCTGGTCCTGGAGGGGGCACTCGCCGCCCTTGTCGCACACCGGGCAGTCGAGCGGGTGGTTGATCAGGAGGAACTCGAGGACGCCGTCCTGGGCCTTGGCGGGCCCCGCCGCCTCGGTGTCGACCACCATGCCCGGGCTCACCTCGAGCATGCAGGCGGGTTGGAGGCTGGGCCCGCGACCGGTGTCGACCTCGACGAGGCACATGCGGCACATGCCGACCGGGCGCATGCGCGGGTGGTAGCAGAAGTGGGGGATGTAGACGCCGTTGCGCTCGGCCGCGTCGATCAGCAGCTCGCCGGGCCGGGCCTCGACCTCACGGCCGTTGAGGGTGAAGGGAACCGTCTCGTCAGACATCGGCACGCACCGGGATTGACGCACGCGGGTTGCGGGCGATGTGGGCCTCGAACTCGTGGCGGAAGCGGCGCACCGCCGAGGCGATGGGCGACACGGCGCTGGGACCGAGCGGGCAGATCGTCGTCTGGCGGGGCGGCCAGGTGATCCCCGGCGAGATGTTGTCGCACACGTCGAGCAGGAGGTCGATGTCGGCGGGCCGGCCGTGGCCGTCGAGGATGCGGGCGCAGGATCTGCTCCAGCCAGGTGGTGCCCTCCCGGCAGGGCGTGCACTTGCCGCACGACTCGCGGGCGAAGAAGCGCACCAGGCGCCAGCAGGCCTTGACGGCGTCGGTGGTCTCGTCCATGACCACGATGGCGCCCGAGCCCAGCATGGAGCCGGCCTTGTCGACGGTGGCCTTCTCGAGGGGCAGGTCGAGGTGCTCCTCGAAGAACCACGGCGCCGACGCACCGCCGGGGATGAAGGCCTTGAGCTGGTGGCCGCCGCGGATGCCGCCGCCGTAGACGGGCGCGTAGATCAGGTCGCGGAAGGTGGTGACGCCGAACTCGACCTCGTAGACGCCGGGGGTGTTCACGTGGCCCGACACCGCGAACATGCGGGTGCCCCGCGAGGCTCTCGGCCCCGAGGGCGGCGAACGCATCGCCGCCCTTGGCGATGATCCACGGCAGGTTGGACAGCGTCTCGACGTTGTTGACGATGGTGGGCTGCTGGTAGCAGGCCCTAGGCCGCCGGGAAGTACGGCGGCTTGAGCCGGGGCATGCCCCGGTTGCCCTCGAGGCTCTCGATGAGGGCGGTCTCCTCGCCCACGATGTAGGCACCCGCCCCCCAGTGCAGGACGACGTCGACAGAGAAGTCGGTGCCACGGATGTTGGTGCCCGACGTAGCCCGCGGCGTAGGCGTCGTTGAGGGCCTGGGCCATGCGCTCCTGGGCCAGGGCCATCTCGCCGCGGATGTAGAGGAAGGCCTGGCCGCAGCCCACCGCGTAGCAGGCGAGGAGCACGCCCTCGATGAGCTGGTGCGGATCGCGCTCCATGAGGAGGCGGTCCTTGTAGGTGCCCGGCTCGCTCTCGTCGCCGTTGACCACCAGGTAGCGGGGCCACACCTCCGGCGGGCAGAAGCCCCACTTGACCCCGGCGGGGAAGCCGGCCCCGCCCCGGCCCGAGCAGGCAGGCGGTCTTGACCTCTTCGTGCACCTCGGCGGGCGGCATGGCCAGGGCGCCGGCGCAGCGCCTCGTAGCCGCCGGTGGCCTCGTAGCGGGCTCAGGGTGTGGCAGTCGTCGTAGCCGAAGCGGCTGGTGATGATCGTGGGGCGTCGGTGACGGTCATCGAGCCGCCCTCCCTCGGCGTCGCGGGCCAGCCACGCCGGGCTCGGCCGGCACCGTCGGGCATCGGCGGGGCCCGCCGCCCGGTCGGCGGGGATGTGCTGGCGGATCCGGGCCAGGGTGCCGTGGGGCGGGATCTCGTCGGCCAGCCGGCCCGGCGCGCAGGTCGTCGACCAGCTCGTCGAAGCGTCGAGGGTGACCTGGTGGCGAAGTAGCGGTAGTTGACCTGCAGGCACGGGGCCTCGGTGCAGGCCGCGATGCACTCGACGTCCTCGAGGGTGAACAGCGCCGTCGGCGGTGGTGCTGCCGGCCTTGATGCCGAGCGTCTCCTCGGCGTGGTGGAGCAGCTCCTCGCCGCCCAGGAGCTGGCAGGAGATGTTGGTGCAGACGTTGACCAGGTAGCGGCCCGACCGGCTCGCGCTTGAACATCTCGTAGAACGAGCAGGTGCCGAGCACCTCGGCCGGGGTGACGCCGACCAGCTCGGCGATGTGCTCCATGGCGTCGTCGGTGACGTAGCCGTCCTGTTCCTGGGCCAGGTGCAGCAGCGGGATGAGCGGCCGAACGGGAGCGCGGGTAGCGGCCGATGATCTCCTGGGCCACGCTCGACGTTCTCGGCGTGAGCCGGGCCATCAGCGGTCCACCTCACCCATGATCGGGTCGACCGAGGAGATGATGGCGACGCGCGTCGGCGATGAGGCCGCCGCGCATCATGTGGGGCAGGGTCTGGAGGTTCACGAAGCTCGGGCCCCGGATGTGCATGCGGTAGGGCTTGGCGCCGCCATCGCGACACGAGGTAGCAGCCCAGCTCGCCCGCGGGGCGACTCGACGGCCACGTAGACCTCGCCCTCGGGCACCTTGAAGCCCTCGGTGAAGATCTTGAAGTGGTGGATCAGGGCCTCCATCGACTCGTCGATGCGGGCCCGGGGCGGCGGGGTGACCTTCTTGTCCTGGACCCGGTAGTCGCCGGTCGGCATCTCGTCGAGGCATCTGCTCGACGATGCGCATCGACTCGCGGATCTCGTTGAGGCGGATGGCGTAGCGGTCGAAGCAGTCGCCGTAGGTGCCGACGATCACGTCGAAGTCGACCTCGTCGTAGGCCAGGTAGGGCATGTCCCGGCGCAGGTCCCAGGCGTAGCCGGTGGAGCGCAGGATCGGGCCGGTGACCCCGAGGGCGAGGCCTCCTCGGTGGTGATGACGCCGACGCCCTGGAGGCGCTCGCGCCAGATGGGCTGACCGGTCATGAGGATCGTCGTACTCCTCGAGGCGGGGCGGGATGAGGGTCGAGGAGGCGCTCGACGTCGTCCTGCCACCCGTCGGGCAGGTCGGCGGCCACGCCACCGGGGCGGATGTAGTTGTGGTTCATCCGCAGGCCGGTGACCTTCTCGAAGAAGCGCAGCACCTCTTCGCGCTCGCGCCAGCCGTAGATCATCATCGACACGGCCCCGAGGTCCATGCCGTTGGTGGCCAGGAAGAGCAGGTGCGAGGTGATCCGGTTGAGCTCGCACATCAGCATGCGGATCCACACGGCCCGCGCCGGGATCTCGACGCCGAGCAGCTCCTCGGTGGCCAGCGAGAACACCAGCTCGTTGAACAGCGGCGACGCGTAGTCCATGCGGGTGACGTTGGTGGCGCCCTGGAGGTAGGCTGAGCTTCTCGCCGGTCTTCTCCATGCCGGTGTGCAGGTAGCCGATGACCGGCTTGGTCCGCAGGACCGTCTCGCCCTCGAGCTCGAGCATGAGCCGCAGCACGCCGTGGGTGATGGGGTGCTGGGGCCCCATGTTGATGATCATGGTCTGGTCGTCGGGACGCCTCGGCTCGTTGCGCAGGTCGGCTCGCAGCGGCCGACTCAGGGATCCGCAGCACGGCGCCGAGCTCGCGCAGGCGTTCAGGCCCGCGGCCGACAGGTCGCGGCTGGTGAGCTCCTGGGCGCCTTCGCTGGTGAGTGGCGGTCGGTGTCGGTCAGCAGGAGTCGCAGGACCGCCCCCAGCTCGCGCAGGCGCTGGCCGGCCTCCACCAGGTCGCGGCGGGTCATCTCCTGGGCGCCTTCGCTGGTGAGGGTGGTGGTCTCGGTCTGCACGGTCGATCGGTTCAGGTGGCCGGGTTCAGCGGGGGGCGGGAGCCGCTTGAACTGCACGGGGATGCGGCCCGAGCGGCGCGTCCTTGCGCAGCGGGTGGCCCTCCCAGTCCTCGGGCATGAGGATCCGGGTCAGGTCGGGGTGGCCCGTGAAGGCGATGCCGAACATGTCGAACACCTCACGCTCCAGGGCCTCGGTGCCGGGGTGGATGCTCGAAGAGACTGGGCACGGTGGGGTCGTCCTCGGGCACCTGGACCCGCAGGCGCAGCCGGTCGGCGTCGCTGGTGCGCGATCAGGGTGACGACCACCTCGAAGCGCTCGGGGTCGACGCCGTCGGGCAGGTCGGTGCGCCCGGGGTGGGTGAGGTAGTCGACGGCGGTCAGATCGAGGCACATGAGCTAGCCGTCGTCGCGGAGCGCGTCGACCAGTCGGCCAGCCGTCCCGGTCCACGTGGAGCACCCGCTGGCCTCGCGATCGGTGACGGGCGCACCGTGACGCGGGCTCGGGTCGGGGGCTCCGCAGGCCTCGCCGTGGCGGCCCGGCGTCAGCTCATGCCCGTCAGCTCCGCCGGAGCGCACGGACCGGTGCAGCCTGGTCGTCGCTCACGTCGGCCGGATGCCGGCGCCGCCTCCGGTCGGCCTCGCGCGCGGCGGCAGCAGTTCACCGGTCTCGATCTTGTCGTGCAGGGTGAGGATGGCGTGGATGAGGGTCTCGGGACCGGGCGGGCAGCCGGGGGCGTAGACGTCGACCGGAACGACCTGGTCGACGCCCTGCACGATGGCGTAGTTGTTGAACATGCCGCCGGAGGAGGCGCACACGCCCATGGAGATGACCCACTTGGGCTCCATCATCTGGTCGTAGATCTGACGCAGCACCGGGGCCATCTTCTGGCTGACCCGGCCGGCGACGATCATCAGGTCGGCCTGGCGGGGCGAGGCCCGGAAGACCTCCATGCCGTAGCGGGCCAGGTCGTAGTGGGCTCCGCCGGTGGCCATCATCTCGATGGCGCAGCAGGCCAGCCCGAAGGTGGCGGGCCAGATGCTGCGGGCCCGAGCCCAGCTCACCAGGTTCTCGAGCTGGCCGGTGAGGAAGTTGTGCTCGAGCCCCTCGAGGCCGTCCGCCGGACGTCGGCCAGGCCCATCAGGCCGCCTCGTCACCGGCGGCTCGGCGGGGCGTCCCTCCAGGCCCGACCCGGCGGACTGGTGGTGCGGCTGGTACGGGCCGGGTCGACCACCTCGACGGGCTGGCCACGCTTGAGCGGGCCCCAGTCGAGGGCGCCGTTGCCGATCAGGTACACGAACGACTCGAACACCGCGACGGCGAAGAGCAGGACGGCGACCAGGCCGAAGGCCCCGAGCTCGCGGAACACCGTCGCCCAGGGGAAGAAGAAGATGATCTCGATGTCGAAGACGATGAAGATCATGGCCACCAGGTAGAACCGCACCGGGAAGCGCTCGGGGGCTCGCGGCCGGGAACGATGCCGCACTCGTAGGGTGCGATCTTGGCGGGCGTGGGACGGGCGGGCATCAGCAGAGCCGACGCCACCCGGCTGACCACGACGAAGAGAACCGTCAGCGCCGCCAGCACGAGTACCGGTAGGTACTGGCCCACTGCGGCGCCTCACGCCTCGGCGCGGTGCTCGTCGGTGAGCTGGTCCCGGCGGTGCAGGGCCAAGATCGTGACGCCGAACAAGAGACCCGATCCCAGCGTCACGAGGGCCGCCGGGACGCGCAGGTTGCCCAGGTCGCGCACCAACACCACGTTCACCACGGGCTGGTCGGGGTCGGGCTGGGGAGCCGGGGGGGCCTCGCCGGGCTCGGTCTCCACGGGCAGCACCGGCTGGAGCTGGACCACCATGTAGCGCGTCGGGTGGGTGACCTGGGCGGTGCTGGTGATCTTGTACCAGATGCGGTCCAGGCGGGAGGGGTCGTCGGTCAGCTGGTCCTTGCCGCCCTGTTCCCAGGCGTCGAGCACCACGTAGTCGGCGGAGCCTTCGAACACGTCCTGGGCCACCAACTCGGCATCAGCGGCGGACACGCCTTCGCCGGCCTCGCCCGACGGGCGTCAGGTTCCAGTCCCCGAAGTCGACATCGTCGAACAGCTCGGGGGCCACGTTGGCGATCTCGGAGAGGGTGGCGTCCTCGCCGAGCTCGTCGATCAGGTCGGGGTTCGACCCGAGCGTCGTCTCGGCCAGGGTCTCTCCGCCCGACAGCCTGCAGTCACGGGACCGGCTGGACCAGCAGGTGTTGGGAAGATCGGTGAGCACGTCGGCTGGTGATCCGGCCGGGTCGCCGTAGACGATCTCCTGGGGCACCCACGAAGGTGGGTTGCCGCGGGGGCCGATGGCAGGGGGGGTGAGCCACCAGGTGATGCCCAGGATGAACATCCAGCCCGACAGTCCCCCGAAGGCGAGCAGGAAGCCCAGGCGGGCACCCAGGTTGGTGGACAGCAGCAGGTAGATCGACCCGGGTAGCAGAACCAGGCCCGCCAGCACGACCAGGATGGCCCGGATGGCGGTGTCGAAGTCGAGGCCGGCGAGAACCATCACAAGCTCCGTTCGTAGGCCACGACAGCCTCGATCTGCTGCTGGGTGTACATGAACTGCTCGGGGGCCAGCTTCGTGTCTTCGTCGGCGGCGTTGGGGTTGATCCCGAAGCCGGGCATCTGGCCCGCTCCCGACAGGCCCCCGTTGCCGTAGGCCTGACCCTGGCGGGCCCCTTCGGAGATGAAGCTCACGTGGTCCTCGAAGGTGGGGAACTGTCGCAGGGTGGACCCACCGGTCAGGTTGGGACCGAACGAGCCACCCCCAGAGGTATCGGGCAGCCCGTAGGACCAGCCCTTGGTGTGGCACCGGGCGCATGAGTAGGCGCCACCGGCGAAGCCGTCGGCCCCGCCCAGGTTGAACATGGCCTCACCCAGCTCGACCACCGTCCAGGTACCGTCCAGGTCGACGTCGTAGGTGCCTGCGGCCAGCCCGTCGGCGGCCTCGGCGGCCAACTCGGCCCGGCGGTCGGCCAGCTCACCCTCGGGAGTCTCCTCGGCGGTCACCACGGCGTTCACGTAGCTGTCGGTGAGGGCCTTGTCGACCTCGGCTCGCATGTCGGCCTCGGCGAGCTGGATGGTCTCCAGGTAGGTGACGATCTCTTCGATCTGCTGGGTGGTCATGGCCCCACCGCCCTGGGCGCCCCAGGCGGGCATCGGCGAGAAGGGCCGGCCCCAGTTCAGGATGAAGGTGACCTCTTCCTTGGAGTACCGGGTGAGCACGGTGTTGAGCGCCGGCGCCTGCCACTGGACCTGGTCGACGAACTCGCCGTTGCTGTCGGTGAGGGTGTACGGAGCCACGCCGCCGACGCCGGCGCCGCCGTGACACTGGGCGCAGTTGGCGTCATAGAGGGTCTCGCCGCGGGCCGCGAAGGTGCTCGTCCCAGGTCTGGATCCAACCTTCCTGGCGTCCCGGTTCGGCCAGCCAGTACACGGGGAGGGCCACCGCGATGATGGCCAGGGTGCCCAGGCCCATGCCCAGCGAGCGGTCCAGGACACGGGACTCGAGATCCTCGTCGGAGTATCCACCCTTGCGGTTGGCGGCCAGAGCGCGCTCGCTGCCCGCCTCGGGACGGGCCTTGCGGTACACGCCGAACAGGTAGAGGACGAACCCCACGCAGGCGATGACCGCGATGACGGTCCCGATGACGCGGGCGTTGTTGGCTGCGAGGATCATGGGGTGCCGTTCAGTGGTGTGAGGAGGCGCCGAGGCAGCTGGGGCCTTCGGCCTTCTGGCCGGTGGTGTCGGTGCCGATCGGCGGGCCTTGGATGATGGTGCCGGTGTCGACCACGAAGGCGCCACCCTCGACGCTCATGGCGAAGCGGTCCATTCCCCGAGGTGCGGGACCGCCCTGCTTCTCGCCGGCCTTGTTGTAGACCGACCCGTGGCAGCCGCACTCGAAGAACTGTGAGGTCTCACACTCGGGGACCCGGCAGCCCAGGTGGGGGCACTTCTGGAACAGGGCGATGAGACCGGCCTCCATCCCGGCCAGCTCGGGGGCTGAGTAGGTGGCCTCGGCCCTGGCCAGGGCGCTGGTGGGGTACTCGGTCACCCACATCTTGCCTTCGGGCAGGTAGTAGAAGCCGTTGCCCTCGGCGATGGCCGCCTTGACCTCGTCGACCTTGCCCAGGCGGATCTTGGAGCCGAACCCGCCCTTGGCCTGGGGCCACAGGAAGGCCACGATCGACACCCCGAAGCTGGCCAGCGAGAAGGTCATGGTGCCCACGATGGAGCGGTTCAGGAACTGGCGCCGGCTGACCCCCACCGTGTCGGCGTCGGGCGGGACGTAGGCAGCCGGCACGCCACCACCGGCAGCCACCAGGTCGCCCCCTCCGGCGGGCTCGCGCCAACGTTGGACGGCGACGCGCTCGGCTTCCTTTCCCGCCACACGAGGATCGGAATCACCCTGCACGTGGCTGGCGGTGGCCTTGCGGTCGCGCGAACGGGTCTCGCGGGCGAGGGTGCCGGTGGCCTGGTCGGTGTCGCGGCGGCGCAGGGTGGCCGCAACGGCGCCCGCAGCCAGCAGCACGCCGACGACGATGGCGGCGACGACAGCGGAGTTCACGGGGACACTCCCTTGCTGGGTTGGGGGACGGGGGGGTGGGGAACGGGGGGGCAGTGGGTGGGCATCGCGCTCAGAACTCGAAGAAGAGGCCGTCGATCCAGGGCCAGATGAAGTTGAAGCCCGGACCTCTGAAGAACGATCCGATCATCACCAGGACGGCCCAGAACATGAGGTGGACGGTCATCAAGGTGATGGCGAACTTGCGGTCCTCGGGGCGGTTGGAGGGGTTGCGGTCCATGTAAGGGGCCAGGATGAGCATGAAGATGCCCATCCCCGGGATGGTCACGCCCGCCACCATGGGGTGGAACATGGTCAGAAGCTCTTGGAGGCCCAGGAAGTACCAGGGCGCCTTGGAGGGGTTGGGGGTCTGGTTGAAGTTGGCCAACTCCAGCAGCGGCGCGTTGACGAACACCGAGAAGATGAACAGGAAGGCCAGGCAGGCCAGGGCGGCCACGAACTCGATGACCAGCAGGTGGGGCCACACGTGCACCTTGTCCTGGGGGGCGGCCTTCACGTCCTGGATGGACCCGGCCTTGACCACGGTCAGCAGGCGCTGGGTGTGCCCACCGGGCCCGGTGGGCTGAGGTGGGGGCGCGGCAGCCGCCGCGGCCGGAGCGGCCGTGGCCGTGGCGGTGGCGGCCTCGGCCCCGCCGCCGGCCTTGCGGTCCTTGGCGGCCTTGGAGCGCTCGAGGAGGTGGGCGGGTATGCGGCTGTCGCCCGCCGCGCCGACCGCGGCGGGCTCAGGCGCCGCCTCGCCACCGGCCGCTTCGCCCTTTTGGGCCGCGGCCTTGTCCTTGGCGGCCTGTGCCCGCTTGAGGAGGTGTTCGGGTACTTCGGTCATGGTTCCTCGCCGTCGGCCTACAGGGGCCCCGAGATGCCGCCGTCCTTGCGGACCCGCCAGAAGTGGACGGCCATGAAGATGACGGTGATGAACGGGACGAAGAGAACGTGCAGCACGTACCAGCGCAGCAGCGTGTCGGAGCCGATCTCGACCCCGCCGAGCAGGACGAAGCGCACCTGGCTTCCGAACACGGGCGTGTAACCCATCATGTTGGTGCCCACCGTCACCGCCCACAGGGCCAGCTGATCCCAGGGCAGCAGGTACCCGGTGAAGGAGAGCAGCAGGGTGAGGGTCAGCAGGATCACGCCGATCACCCAGTTGAACTCACGGGGTGGTTTGTACGCGCCGTGGTAGAAGACCCGGGCCATGTGCAGGAACACGGTCAGCACCATGAGGTGGGCCCCCCAACGGTGCATGTTGCGCACCAGGAGCCCGAAGGCCACCGAGGTCTGAAGGGTCTGGATGTCGTCCCAGGCCGCGGCCGCGGTGGGCCGGTAGAAGAACATCAGGAAGATGCCGGTGACCGTGAGCAGGATGAACAGGAAGAAGCTCAGCCCGCCCAGGCAGAGGGTGTAGCTGACCTTCACCGCGTGCCGCTTCACCTTCACGGGGTGCAGGTGGTACAGCACGCTGTTCATGATCACGTAGGACCGGTTCCGGGGGCTGTCGGAGTAGCCCTTGCGGAAGATGGAGCCGGGCCTGAAGATCGAGCTCCAGGCCTGGGAGCCCTGGATGCTCTCGGTCAGGTCGCTCAGCTTCTGGCCGAGGGAGCTCCCCGGCGATTCCTGGGTCTTGGCCATACCTGTCTACCTACCCCAACCTCATGCCGTAGCCGTAGCCGTGGGTGGACGTGCGCTGGTGGGCATCCCCTTCGGCGGGCGCCTGGCCCACCTTGCCGAGGATGATGACGCCCGTGGGGCAGCGATCGACACAGAGGGCACAGCGGGTGCACACGTCGTCGTCGATGAGGAAGACCACGTGGTCGCGGGGATCGAGGCCGGGAGCGGCGGTGCCTTCGGCCTCGGTGACGATCCCCGGGCGGACCATGTGGATGCACTTCCACGGGCAGATGTCGACACAGCCCTCGCACATGATGCACTCGGACTGGTCGATGTGGATGAACTGCTTGGGCTTGACGGCCTTGGAGAGCCACTCGGCGTCGACCTCGCGCAGCACGTAGTCGGCGCGGAACTCGGGCATCGGAGGGTTGGCGTCAGTGCTCTTGGCCATCTCAGACCCCCTTCTTCACGAGGGGTCGTCCGAACGTGGTCACCTCGAGCTCGGGAGCGGTGCGCTCGCCCCGGCCCTGCCACCACGCCCACAGGGCGACGGGGGCCACCAGGTAGACGCCGTAGATCAACACCGCCACGATGTCGCGCAAGGCCTGCTTGCTGACCGTGAAGGGCAGCCAGCCGCCCTCGGCCTGGGGCCGCAGGAGGTTGGCCGGGCCCCACAAGATGGCGTCGGAACGCCAGCCCAACTCGTTGTCCGCCCAGGTGAGCCACAGGTGGGGGATCACCCCGTAGACCCACCAGAACAACCAGAAGGTGTAGGTGGCCGCCAACAGGGCCTCGCCCCACGACAGGGGTGTGCCCGGGGGCCGGCGCTTGGCGAGCAGGGGCAGCGGCGCGATGGCCAGCACGGACACCAACACCGCCAGGCTGAAGGCGATCACTCGGCGCTGCACCTCCTGGTATGGGTCACCGGTCGGGCCGGTCGTGGTGCGCCCACCGGGCCCGAAGGGTCACGGCGACGCACGCTGGCCTGGCTCGTGAAACTTCTCACAATGGTAGCGACGCCGGGGCCGCGGCCGGTACCGGGAGACACGAAAAGATGTCTAGCACGGCCCACTCACCGGGAGCACATCCAGACGGACCCCGGACGAGACCGCATCGTCAGGGTTGGTCTACCGCCGCGGGGATCGCTTAGTCTGCGGGCCGTTCGCCGTCAGCCGTCCCGGAGGACCCGTTGACCGAAATCCCCGAACATCTGCTCGCCCGCTCCCGTGCCCGCCGGTCCGCCCTCGGTGGCGGCGGTGGCGACGACGCCCCCGCACCGGAGGCGCCGTCTGCCGCACCGGCCACCACCGGAGACGCGGCACCCACGCCCGCGGCCAAAGCTCCCGCGACCGCGCCCGCTGTCGTCGAGGCCCCACCCCCGCCGCCCTACGTGCAGGCGGCCCTCGACCGCAAGAAGATCCCCTGGTGGGCGGCAACGCTCATGGCCTTCCTGCCACTGTGGGGGGTCGTCTACGTCGGGACCCTCTCATCCAGCGGTGGTGGCGAGGTCACCCAACTCGTCGAGGGTGGCGAGATCTACGCCGCTAGCTGCGCCAGCTGCCACGGCGCCACCGGCGGCGGGGGCGTCGGTCCCGCCATGACGGGCGGTGCGGTGATCGAGACCTTCCCCAACCGGGCCGACATGATGCTGTGGATCTACGGCGGTTCCACCGGCTGGCCCGGCACCACCTACGGCGCCAACGGCAAGGCCAAGGCCGGCGGCATGCCCGGCTTCGCCGAGACCCTCACGCCCGAGGAGCTGCTGGCGGTCGTCCGCTACGAGCGCGAGGTGCTCGGCGGGGAGGAGATCTCCGCTGACAGCGGCGAGGCCCTCGGTGAGAACGAGGAGCTGCTCGTCACCGACGAGTCCGGGGCGCAGGTCGACGCCCTGGCGCACTACTTCGGCGAGGGCGCCGAAGCTGGCGAGTACACGGTGAGCGGCGGCCAGCCCTCCATCACCGGCGCCGAGTTCTCCGGCGGGGGCTGAAAGCCACCCGGCCGAGGCCGACCGGGTGCCCCACCGCTCACGCAGGCAGCTCGTCCAACGCCGCCAGCACGGCACCCACCCGCCCGGCGTCGGCGCTGGGTGAACCCGCCACCCGGCTGCGCACCGGGGCGGGGGCGAGTGCGCCGGCTGCACCTGAGGTCCCACCCGCCACGCCAGAGACCAGCGATTGTGCCGGCGATGCCGCCGGCGAGACCGCCGGCGCGGTCACGGGAGGCGCTGTCACCGGGGGTGCGGGCACATAGGGAGCCGGAGGAGCAGTGGGCGGGGTCAGCACAACGGTTATCTCGGGCGGCAAGGTCGGCGGGGGCGGGGGCGGGACGGTCGTGGGCGGGAGGGTGACCACGTGGAGGAACCGGTGGGTGGTCCACATCCGCCCCAGGTCGTCCACGATGACGGCCACGCCCAGGTGCGTGTACTCGGGCTTGACGATGTTGGCCAGGTGGTCGGGGCTGTTCACGAAGGCCGCCCAGAGCTTGGGGACGGTGTTCCCCACCCCCACGTTCTCGCCGAACATGTCCCAGGGCACGGTGAGGTCCGTGGTGGGGTTGGGGTCATGGGACAGCCGGGAGGCTTCGAACATCTCCTCGGTCCATTCCTGGGCACCGGCAGACAACTGGGGCAGCACGGTGAGGGGGCCGACCCCCACGATGCGCCGGGCCTCGTTGATGTCCGCCACGAAGTCGGCGACCGCGACAGGGTCGTCGTGGAAACCGATGTCGCCTTCGGTCGAGGCGGAGGCCCCGATGGGGGCCACCAGGGCCAGGAGAGCGGTGCTCACCAGAAGGGTCAGCGCCACCAACAGCGGGGTGGGTCGGTTCCGGTCCACAGGACGGTTCCGGTCCATGGCTCGCTCCTCGGTCGATCGGTTGGCAACGGGTTCGCATCCCCCTGCCCGCCGCTTCGCCGGTCGGCGTCCTCCCTTCCCCAGCACTATCGGCAACCTAGGCCATTCGACCTAAGTAAAGATCGGATGAAGGGATCAGGCCTCGGCCCGGGCTGCGGCGTCGACCGCGCCGGGGGCCACCGCCAGGATCTCGTCGATGACCTCGTCGGTGTGGGCCAGCCCGCAGAAGAACACCTCGTATGCGCCCGGGGCCAGAGCCACTCCCCGTTCGAGAAACGCATGGAAGACCGCCGCGTAGCGGGCCTCGTCGGTGCGCCCCGCCCCGGCGCGGTCGACGGGGGCCTCGGCACCCAGGTACAGGCCCGCCAGGGTCGACCAACAGCCGACCACCGCCGACATCCCTGCGGAGTCGAAGGCGTCCTGGAGGCCCGAGGCCAGCCTCTGCACCCGCCTGCCCAGGTCGCAGTAGAAGTCGTCGGTCAACTCGGCCAGCACCGCCAGGCCCGCTGCGGTGGCCACAGGGTTCCCCGACAGGGTGCCGGCCTGGTACACGGGCCCGACGGGGGCAAGCACCTCCATCACCTCGGCTCTACCGCCGAAGGCCCCGATGGGCAGCCCCCCACCGATGACCTTGCCGAAGCACCACAGGTCGGGCGTCACCCCCACGATCTCGGCTGCACCACCCCGGGCCACCCGGAACCCGGTGATGACCTCGTCGAAGATCAGCAGGGCCCCCGCGGCGTCACAGGCCGCCCGCAGGCCCTCGAGGAAGCCGGGCCGGGGGGGCACCAGGCCCATGTTGGCCGCGACCGGCTCGACGATGACGCACGCCACCGACTCGTCGATCTCGGGCACCTGGTTGTAGGGCGCAACCACCGTGTCGGCCACCGCACCCGCGGGAACACCTGCCGATCCCGGAAGGCCCAGGGTCGCGACCCCGCTGCCCCCCGCCACCAGCAACTGGTCGCTGTGGCCGTGGTAGTTGCCGGCGAAGGTCACGATGCGATCCCGGCCGGTGGCCCCCCTGGCCACCCGGATGGCGCTCATGGTGGCCTCGGTGCCACTGGAGACCAGGCGTACCTGAGCGCATCCCGGCACCCGGGCGGCGATGGCCTCGGCCAGGAGGACCTCGGCCTCGGTGGGGGCGCCGTAGGAGGTGCCGCCGGCCGCGGCGCCGGTAACCGCCTCCACGATGGCGGGGTGGGCGTGCCCCAGGATCACCGCCCCGTAGGACTGCACCAGGTCGATCAGGCGCCGGCCTTGGCGTCCCACACGTAGGGGCCCTCGCCCCGGGCCACGAAGTAGGGGGTGCCGCCCACGGCGCGAAAGGCCCGCACCGGCGAGTTGACGCCCCCGGGGATGACCCGGCAGGCCCGCTCGAACAGCTCGTGGTTGGTGGGCACGGGATGCTCCTCGCGATCTAGGCCCAGGCCTCGGCCAACTCGCGGGCCAGGTAGGTGAGGATGATGTCCGCACCCGCCCGCTTGATGGCCGTGAGGTGCTCGAGGGCCACCGCCTCGCCGTCGATCCAACCCCGCTCGGCGGCGGCCTTGATCATCGAGTACTCCCCCGACACGTGGTAGGCGGCGATGGGCACGTCGAGGTGGGCCCGGGCCCGGGCGATCACGTCCAGGTAGGCCAGAGCGGGCTTCACCATCACCATGTCGGCGCCTTCGGCCACGTCTGCTGACAGCTCGGCCTGGGCTTCGCGGGCGTTGCGGGGGTCCTGTTGGTAGCCGCGGCGGTCCCCCCCGCCGGCGATGGTTACGTCCACGGCGTCGCGGAAGGGCCCGTAGAGCGCCGAGGCGTACTTGGCGGCGTAGGCCAGGATGGCGACCCTCTGGTGGCCCGCGCCGTCGAGGGCGGTGCGGAGCGCGGCCACCTGGCCGTCCATCATCCCGCTGGGGGCCACCACCTCGGCCCCGGCGTCGGCCTGGGCCACCGCCACCCGGGCGTAGCGCTCGAGGGTGGCGTCGTTGTCGACCTCGCCGCGTTCGTCGAGGATTCCGCAGTGGCCGTGGTCGGTGTACTCGTCGAGGCACAGGTCGGCCATGACCACCAGGCGGTCCCCCACCTGGTCGCGCACCTCGGCCAGGGCCACCTGGACGATGCCGTCGGGATCCCAGGCGCCCGACCCCTCGGGGTCCTTGCGTTCGGGTACCCCGAAGAGGATCACCGCGGGGATCCCCAGGTCGGCCAGCTCGGCCACCTCGCTGCGCAGCGAGGCCCGGCTGTGCTGCACCACCCCGGGCAGGCTGGGAATCGGGCGCGGGTCGTCGATGCCCTCGCGCACGAACAGCGGTGCGACGAGGTCGTCGACACCCAGGTTGGTCTCGGCCACCAGCCGGCGCAGCGCCGGGGTGCGTCGCAGCCGGCGGAGGCGCCTATGGGGGAAGCCCGACATCGGAGCGCAGCCTACGGGGGGCCCTCACCCGACGCACACGCATCCCAAGACCGGGCGGGACCGCCAGCCGCGGCTCTTGGAGGAACCTCAGCCAAGGGGTGGGCACCCAGACCCGTTACATGTAACATCCGGCCATGACCGTTCCCGGGGAAGACACGGGGGTGAAGGGGCGGGTGCGAGAGCATCGTCGACGGCTCCGCGCCCAGGGCCTTCGCCCGGTGCAGATATGGGTTCCAGATGTGCGGTCGCCGGAGTTCGATCGTGAGGCGCGTCGACAGTCAGCTGCGGTCGCCGCGAGCACACACGCCGCTGACGATCAGGCGTTCATCGACGCGGCAAGCCTGGACGACGATTGAAGCGTGGGGAGATCTGGACCGCGGCGGCCGGCACCGGATACGTAGGCAAGCCGAGGCCGGTCGCGATCATCCAGGACGATCGCTTCGACGGTACGGATTCGGTAACGGTCTGCGCCTTCACGACCGATCCGACCGAAGCCCCGCTGTTCCGTCTCCGGGTCGAGCCGGACGAGGTGAACGGGCTGCGGGAGACATGCAGTCTCATGGTCGACAAGATCACGACTGTGCCCCGTTCCAAGCTCGACGAGCCCATCGGCAGGCTCGGCGACGACGAGCTCGTCCGGCTCGGTCGAGCGATCCTCGTGTTCTTAGGCCTCGCAGGCTGACGGTCGGCACCCAGCGGATCCAGCCCCTAGCCGGACTTGCCCGATGCTGGTGGTGCGGCCAGGTGGGCCTCGAGGGCGGCGAGCAGACCCGGGATGGTGTGCTCGGCAGCCACCACGTCGACGGCGAGGCCGAGCTCGTCGGCGGTGGCCGCGGTGACGGGGCCGATGCACGCCACGACCGGAGGGGCCAGCGGGGCGCCCATCGCCGCCACGTACTCGCGGACCGTCGACGACGCGGTGAAGGTGACCACGTCGGCCGCCGCCACCGCCGCCCGGATGCGGTCGTCGTAGGGAGCTGCGACGGTGCGGTAGGCCTCGACCACCTCGACCTCCCACCCTCGGGCCCGCAGGCCCTCGGGGAGGACGTCGCGGGCAACGGCGGCCCGGGCGACCAGCACCCGGCCTCCGCCCGCCGGCGGGTCGGGGAAGGCGGCGAGGAGGGCTTCGGCCACGTACTGTCCGGGCACCAGGTCGGGTACCACGTTGGCGGCCCGCAGGACGTCCGCGGTGGCCGGGCCGATGGCGGCCACGGCCACGCCGCCGAGGTCGCGAGCGTCTCGCAGCTCGGCCAGGAACCGCTCGGCGCCGTTGGCCGAGGTCAACACCACCCAGTCGACGGCTCCCACCCGGGCGGCCGCGCCACGCAGGGCGGCGCCCCCGTCGGCCGGCGGGACGATCTCGATGGTCGGGGCGACCAGCGGGCGGGCACCTCGACGGCGCAGAGCGTCGGCCAGCGCCGCCGCCTGGTGGGCCGGGCGGGTCACGACGACCGTTCGGCCGAACAGCGGCTGGTGCTCGAACCAGCCCAGGTCGAGGGCCGCCACCCGGCCCACGACGATGGTCGACGGGGCGGCCAGCTCGTTCTCGAGCACGGTGTCGCACACCGTGGCGAGGGTCGCCCGCACGGTGCGCTGATCGGGCCGGGTGCCCCACTGCACCACCGCCACCGGCGTGTCGGGGTCCAGGCCCCCGGCCAGCAAGCGGTCCACGATGCCGGCCAGCCGGCCGATCCCCATCAGAATGACGATGGTGCCGCCCAGACGGGCCACCGCCTCCCAGTCGAGCTCACCGCCCTTGTCGGGGTCCTCGTGGCCGGTCACCACGGTGAACGAGGTGGACGAGTAGCGCCGGGTGACGGGGATGCCGGCGTAGGCGGGGACGGCCAGCGCCGAGGTGATGCCCGGCACGACCTCGAAGGGCACGGAGGCGTCGATCAGGGCCTGGGCCTCTTCTCCTCCGCGGGCGAACACGAAGGGGTCACCTCCCTTGAGCCGTACCACCTCCTGGCCGGCTCGCCCTCGCTCGACGAGCAGGGCGTTGATGTCGGCCTGGGGTACCGATGCTGCGCCGACCCGCTTGCCCACGTCGATGCGCTCGGCGCCGGGAGGAGCCAGGTCCAACAGCTCGGCGGCCGACAGCCGGTCGTACACGACCACCTCGGCGCCGGCCAGCACCTCGGCTCCCCTCACGGTGATGAGCCCCGGATCCCCGGGGCCGGCACCCACCAGGTAGACGGTCACCGCCGCAGCCTTAGTCGGACTGGCGATAGGAACGCAGCAGGTGATCGAGATCGCGCACTGCAACCGGACTCTCGAACACGCCCACATCGACGTGAACCGGCGACTCGGCCTCAAGCAGTTCCACCAGCTCCAGCAGCGCCAGTGAATCCAACCCGCAATCCTCAGTCAGCGAGGCATCCTCGTCGGGGAGAACAGGCATGCCAAGGTGAGAAGCCAGCAGACGCTGGGCAAGCGAGCCGGGCGGCGATGGCGTTCCTGGCGCCACGTGATCGGACAGTGCCCGTGAAAGCAACTCCAATCTACCGCCAAGCGACTCCCATAGATCTCGATAGACGGCGAAGGTAATCAAGTCCCAATAGCGACCCATATGAAACTCATGAGCTCGTAGGCGCCCCTCTTCCGATGCGTAATCCCGTAGGACCCTATCGATGGACCGAACATTGAACTCCAGCACATCGGCGTACACCTTGCGTAGTGGTAACACGTCAAATAGGTAGCTCAAGAAGACCGTCACACCCTCCAGTGGCCATCCCAGCCCCCTCGCGGGCGGCACCAAGGCCCAGTTGGCATAGCGGGTGCCTCGGTAGGCGATGGTCGGCTCATCGTAGATCCATAGCGCACCTAGTCCCCCGTCCTCCCAATGCTCACCCGTGCCGTTCGATTCGAAGCCAGGATTGGCGGATGCGAAGACGTCCGCAGTTTCGGAACCGCCGTCGGTGAATCGCGCATAGTGAAGTGCACCTTGGTCATCCTCGGTCAAATACGGGTTGTGCGAGTCACCTGCGAGACAAGTTGACATTGTCGGCCGAAGAGCATCCGCCCAATTGTCGTAGCGACCCGTGTGACCGAGGCCAACCACATGCCCTGCCTCATGTGTGTACAGACCCCGCTGAGCCTCTCCAGAAAGCAGGAGAACCCCATCGTCAACCTGGATCACCCCTTCAGCACCAACCGCCTTTGGCGCCGGTCCACATGTGCCCAGGGCACTGTTCGGAGGGAGAAGGTTGGAAGCGACGCTGAGCTTGACACGGTCGTACGATGCGTTAGCGGCTGGCGCTGAGGAGACACGCTGACTATTGATCAAAGAACCCCCTCCTGTGCCCTTTACTAGCTCCCATTCAGCCCAGGCTGCGCCGATCTGCGCACGAGCCGTCGCATTCCAGTCGCCACTATCCACCTCGTAGTACCGAATCGAATCCGCGAAGCAGCCCTTGATACTCGCATCCACTGGGTGTGCGCTGGCTTGGGTCGGCAGAAGCGGACCCATGAGCGCGCCAACCGCAAGCCCGGAGATACCTGTGCGAGCGACAATTCGACCTGTACCCGACTCGCCCTTTGCATCGGCCGGCCGATCTGCCGACCGGTGAGACTCTGTCGCTATGCATAAGAGGGCACCTTAGGGCACCTTAGCAAGTCTAGTCTGGCGGGGATCCAGGCTGCCTCGGCCCCTTCGACCTCAGCCAGGTTCGATGTCGACGTTGACGGCCCGGTCGATGGGCACGGGCTGCCACTCCATCGGTCCGTAGCGCAGGTGACCGTAGCCGCCGGCCAGGCCCAGGTACTTGACCATGCCCGGCTCGACGTCGTTGGGCCCGGACCAGTCCTTGAACATGAACGGGTCCCAGCCGTTGTAGACGGTCACGCCCCCGGGCCGCTGGGCCGGGGACAGCTTGGCCCGCACCACGAAGCTGCCGACGTCGTTGAAGACACGGACGGGGTCGTGGTCGGCTATCCCCTTGGCGGCGGCGTCGGCGGGGTGGATCACCACGTGGGGCTCGCCCCGGTGGGTCTCGATCAGCACCGGGTTGGCCATGTTCATGGCGTGGATCGACCAGCGGTTGTGGCCGGTGGTCATCCGGAAGGGGTGGTTCCCTCCCATGTCGGGCGGGTCCTTGTGCACCGGCATGTCCTCGCCGGCCTCGACGAACCAGGGGTGCTCGATGAGGAACTGGGCCCTCCGGGTGAGGGTGGGATATGGGTGGCCGAGGTCGACGTGGTTGGTGAAAGCAGAGAAGCCCTCGCCCGGCTCGGGCCACGGGGCGGCCTGGCCCTGTGCCATCCCGAAGCGTCCCCAGTCGGTGAAGCGCACGAAGCCCCGCTCGCGCACCGCTTCCGAGGTCGGTGCCCTCGGGGATGACCCCGGCGTAGGCCGAGTCGCGGATCACCTCGTCGATGACGCGCTCCTGGGTGTCGAGCGCCCCGTTGAGGGTGTAGCGGTTCCACAGCTCGTCGTAGCGATGCTCCATGCCGTTGCGGTGCCTGAAGGTCTCGATCCCCCGGGCGGTGGCCCGGCGCTCGACGGCCCGGCACAGCAGCGGAGAAGATCTCCCACTCGGGCTTGGACTCCTCATAGGGCTCGACGGCCTGGTCCGAGAGGATCATCGACAGGATGGGGATGTGCAGGCCCGACCTTCTCGTAGTGCTGGGCGGCGGGCAGGACGATGTCGGAGTGCAGGGCGGTGGCCGACATGCGGATGTCGATGGTGACGACCTTGTCGAGCTTCGGCCAGAGCTTCTCGAGCAGCACGTTGCGGCCACCGCGGGTGCGACGGAGCATGTTGCCGCCGCACTCGATGAGCACCCGTGGCGGGCAGTCAGGGCCGGGGCGCTGCAACCCGTCCCACCAGCCTTCGGCCAGCGCCTCGTCGAAGTACTCGTCGAAGGAGCGGGCCATGACAGGGTCGTTGTTGGTCGGGTTGTTCCAGCGGTCGCGCGAACCCGGCGTGCCAGTACCAGAAGAAGACCGGGGGCACCATGCCGCCGCCGTCCGCGCCCAACCCGCCACGCCACATCTCCAGGGATGCCAGCTCGTCGGTCATGGTCGGGTCCTCGGCACGGATGGCGTCGATCATCATGTCGATACCGGCCAGGACCATCTCGGCCCCCTCGACGCCGGGGACGGGCTTGGCACCGGTGATGAGCTGCCCGTCGATCTGGGTGGCGGCCCAGCAGTTGATCCCCGCACCCGCACGGCCCCAGTTGCCGGTGAGACCCAGCAGCAGGTTCATGGTCCGCTGGTACAGGTCGGAGTGGTAGGCCTTGTTGGCGCCCATGCCCATCACGATGCGGGTGCGACCCCCGGCCACCTTGCGGGCGATGGTGCGCACCGTGTCGGGGTGGGCGCCGGTGGTCTCCTCGGTGGACTCGGGCGTGTAGCCGGCCAGCACCTCGCGCAAGCGGACGAAGAGCGGCCGCACCACGACCGTGTCACCCGACGCCAGGGTCACGGTGGCCTCGCCGTCGAGCGCGGGGTCGTGGTCGACGAGCAGGTTGGCACGCGAAGCCTCCACCGCCTCGCCACCGGCCAGGTGGAAGAACTGGTCGTCGCGGCCGCCTTCCACCAGATCGGACTGACGTAGGAAGCGCTCGCGTGTCGTCGCGCACCAGCAACGACAGGTCGGTCTGGGTCTTGACGAAGTCATGGTCGACGAGGCCCTCCTCGACGATGACCTGGCACATGGCCAGGGTCAGGGCCGGAGTCCGAACCCCAGCGCACCGGGACGTGGTAGTCGACGTGCATGTGGCTGGGGGACACGTCGGGTGAGAAGAGCACGATGTCGGTGCCGTGGTAGCGGGCCTCGACGAGCTGGTGGAACACGGGGATGAGCGTGTAGACGGGGTTGAGGTGCCAGAGGATCAGGGTGTCGGCCCGGAACATCTCGCCCTCGCCGAGGATGGGGAAGAACTTGCCGAAGGTCAGGTGGTGACCGGGGGCGAAGTCGTTGATCGAACCGTTGAGGTCGGTGATGGTCGCCCCGAACAGGCCCAGGAAGCGGTCGGTGGACATCACTGCGGCCACCTCGGGGGTGCCCTCCTTCAGGATCGCCTCGGGTCCGGCCGTCTCCATGGTGTCGATGATGGCGTCGGCGACCTCGTCGAGGGCCTCGTCCCAGCTGATGCGCTCCCACTCGCCCGAGCCCCGCTCGCCCACGCGGCGCAGCGGCCAGCGCAGGCGGTCGGCGGCTTCGGTCTGCTGGGACCAGGCCGCCCCCTTGTTGCAGCCGAGCGGGTAGCTGTCGGGGTGGCGAGCGGTCGGGTTCGGTGTCGTCCATGAAGGGACCGGGCACCTCTTCGCGGACGATCTTCCCGTCGCGGATGAACACGTGGTACGGGCAGAACGCCCGGGTAGCAGTCGACGCAGTGCGAGCCCCAGGCCACCTCGTCGAACTCGGTGCGACGCCTGTAGGCCTGCTCGGCTGCACGGGCTTGTGCGCTGACCACCGCGGAACGGGTTCCGCCATCGGGTACCGCGGAACGAGTTCCGCCATCGACCACTGCCATGGGTCCCCCTCGAGGTCGGAGTGCCGCTCCCACACGGCACCACGCCGGGCTTGTGGCTCCGAGCGTAGACCTCCTCGCGTAGGTCCGGTGTATGGCTGGATACGGTCAGCGATCCAGCAGGGCCCGGCCCCCGGCGTCGTCGAGCAGGTGGCGGGCCAGGGCCCGGCCCACCGCGGCGGGGGAATCGCCCGGCCCGCACCGTCGCTGTGCCCGCAAGACCACGTGGCCGTCGAGGGAGGCCAGCATGGCGTCCAGCTCGAGGCATGGTTCCCCTGCCTGGTCCGCCGCCGCAGAGGCATGGGCGCCTGCAGGCAGGTCGCAATCTCCGCCAAGCTCGGCCAGAAAGCCCCGCTCGGCGTCGACGGCACGGCGCGACCCGGGTTCTTCGATCTGGGCGAGCAGGGCACGGGTGCGCTCGTCGTCGGCCCGGCACTCGACGGCCAGTGCCCCCTGGCCCACCTGGGGGACCATGTCGGCCGGGTCGAGGATCTGGGCGATTCGGTGGGACTGCTCCAAGCGGGCCAGGGCAGCCACCGCGGCCACCACCGCGTCCACGCCTGCACCGGGATCGTCGACCACCGCCAGGCGGGTCGCCATGTTGCCCCGCAGTCCGCAGAAGGTGAGGTCGGGGCGCAGGTGCGCCAGCTGCACACGGCGACGGACCGAACCGGTGGCCACGCGCGCGCCGGGACCAAGCGTGTCGAGAGTCGCGCCCACCAGGGCGTCACGGGGATCTCCCCGGGGTGGCACGGCGGCCAGGGCCAGGCCCTCCACCTCGACGGAGGGGAGGTCCTTGGCCGAATGCACGGCCAGGTCAGCCCGGCCGTCGAGCACGGCCGCCTGCACCTCGGTGACGAACACCCCCTTGCCACCCAGCTCCCAGATGGGCCGATCCGCCTCCAGGTCGCCACGCGTGCGCACGACCAGGGGCTCTACCCGCACCCCGGGAGCGACCGCGTGCACCAGCTCGGCCACGTGGGCCGCCTGCCAGCGGGCCAGTTCGCTACCACGCGTGGCGGCTCGCAGCACCAGGGTCACGACAGCATTCTTCCCCACCTCGCCCCCCGGACAGACCAGGATGTGAAACTCGCCCGGGAGGACCAAGATGTAGCTGTGCCGAACCTCAACGAGACCACTCTTCCCGGCGTCGGGGTGCGCCACGACCTGACGTGCCGCTCGGGACGCCGCCTTGCCGTGATCACCCGCCCGAGCGGTCGACGAGAGCTGGTGCTCTACGACGCCGGTGACCCCGACGCAGCCGAAGCCAGCATCGACCTGAGCGCCGACGAGGCCGACACCGTGGCCCAGGTCCTGGCCGCCACCAGCTTCCGCGCCGGCATCGAGCGCATAGGGGAAGGGGTCATCCCGGGACTCGCCATCGACTGGGTTCCTGTCCCCACCACCGCCCCCACCCGGACGATCGGCGCCCTGGGGGTACGCACCGCGACCGGCGCCACCGTCGTCGCGATCGTCCGTGACGGCGCCTCCCGGCCGGCGCCCGGCCCAGAAGAAGAGCTCAGAGCAGGGGACACGGCAGTGATGGTGGGCACCCCCGGGGGGATCGCCGCCGCCGCACGCCTGGTCGAATCCGGCCCACCGTGATCCTGGCTGTCGGCGGCTCGGCCACCCTGCTGGTCGAGTTGGGGGCCCTGTTCCTCATCCTCTCGGTGGCGGCCCGACTGGCGCATCGCAGCGGGATATCGCCCATCCCCCTTTTCCTCCTGGCCGGCCTGGCCCTGGGTGAAGGAGGAGTGGCCGACCTGGAGGGCGTGCAACCTTTCATCGAGACGGGGGCCACCCTGGGCGTGACTTTGCTGTTGTTCTTCCTGGGTCTCGAGTACTCACCCCCCGAACTGGTCACGACGCTGCGGCGGGAGTGGCCCGACCGGGTTGGTCGACCTGGCCCTCAACGCGACACCGGGCACGCTGTTGGCCCTCGCCCTGGGCTGGGGACCCCAGGCAGCCCTGCTCCTGGCCGGGGTCACCTACATCTCGTCTTCGGGAATCATCTCCAAGTTGCTGGGTGACCTGGGCCGACTGGGAAACCGGGAGACCCCCGGCATCATCGCGGTGCTGGTGCTGGAGGACCTGGTCATGGCGCTGTACCTCCCGGTGGTGGCCGTGGTCCTCACCGGACGCAGCTCTGAGGGAGCCGTGCTGGCCGTGCTCGTGGCCCTGGGTCTGGTGGCCGCGGTGTTCGCGGTAGCACTGTGGTGGGGGCAACGCCTCAGCGGCTGGCTGTTCAGCGCATCGAAGGAGAGCATGCTGTTCGCCATCCTCGGGCTGACCCTGGTGGTGGCCGGCGTTGCCGAAGAGCTCGAGGTCTCCGCCGCCGTGGGTGCGTTCCTGGTCGGGATGGCCGTGTCGGGCCCCGCCCAGGCAGCGGCCCACGAGCTCCTGGAGTCCCTTCGGGACCTCTTCGCGGCCGTCTTCTTCGTCTTCTTCGCGCTGGAGATAGACCCCTCGGCAATCCCTTCCACTCTCCCGGTCGCCGGTGCGCTGGCTGTGGTCACGGGGTTGACCAAGGTGGTCACCGGCTGGTGGGGGTCGCGCCGGGCCGGCATCGGAGCGCGGGGCCGGGTCCGGGCGGGGACGACCCTGGTGGCCCGCGGGGAGTTCTCCATCGTGGTGGCCGGGCTGGGGCTGGCGGCCGGGGTCGAACCCGGCTCTCGCGCGTGACGGCCACATATGTGCTGATCACCGCCGTGTGCGGTCCGCTGATCGCCCGCAGTTCGGACCGCTGGGTACCGGCACGGTTCCTGGGGAGCTGACCCGCCTCTGGGGTGCCGGCTCGGAGGTTCAGAGCTTCAGAGGTCGAACAGCTCGCGCAACGTCTCGGCCAGCCGCTCCCCTCGGGGGGTACCGGCAGCATCCTTCAGCGAGACCGTGGGATCGTGCAGGAGCTTCGCCACGATCCCCCTGGTGAGGGCCTCCACCGCTTCGCGCTGGCGGGCATCGAGCGCACCCAGGCGCCCGGCCAGGCGGTCCAGCTCGGCTCGGCGGACGGCGTCGGCGCGAGCGTGCAGCGCTCCCACCAGGGGCGAGACCTCGCGGGCGGACACCACGGCCTGGTAGCGCTCGACCTCGGCGTCGCACAGGCGGCGCACCCGCTCGGCCTCACGGAATCGGCCGGCGAGGCTGGCGTCGGCGAACGCCCTCAGGTCGTCCATGTCGAGCAGGCACAGCCCGGTGAGGGTGGCAGCGCCGGGGTCGACGTCGCGGGGGACGGCAACGTCCACCACCACCAGGGGGTCACGGCGACCTTCGACCACAGGAACCAGGTCGGCGCGCTCGAACAGCAGCGTCGGGGACCCCGTGGAGGTGATCACCGCGTCGACACCCGCCATGACCCCGGAGACATCTCCGAAGCGCACGGCCCGGCCACCCACCCCGGCGGCCAGCTCCTGGGCCCGGGACCAGGTTCGATTGGCCACGATGAGCTCAGCCAGTTCGTGACCGGCCAACGCCTCGACGATGCCCCCACCCATGTCTCCGGTGCCCAGCACCAGTACCCGGCGGCCGGCCAGCCCTCCGAGGTGCTCGGCCGCCAGCTCGACGGCAGCATGGGACAGCGAGGTGGTCCCCCGGGCGATCCCCGTCTCGGTGCGGGCACGCTTGCCCACCTCGAGCGCGTGGCGGAACAGCAGGTTCAACGCCGTACCGGCGGCGCCTTCCTCCTGGGCATGTTCCCAGGCCCGGCGCACCTGGCCCAGGATCTCGGCCTCGCCCAGCACGGCGCTGTCCAGCCCGGACGCCACCGCGAACAGGTGGCCGACCGCGGCCGTGTCGGAGCGCACGTCGAGATGGTCTCCGAACTCCTCGGGGGGGAGGTAGGCCAGCTCGGCGAACCACTCACGGATGTCGTGGAATGCGCCGTGGAAGCGTTCGACCGACGCGTAGACCTCGGTCCGGTTGCAGGTGGACAGGACCACCGCCTCGCTGACGTGTTGGCGCGAGCACAGATCAGCCAGCGCCTTTCCCAGCGCGGCGTCGCTGACCGACATCCGCTCGAGCAGGTCGAGGGGGGCGGTGCGGTGGTTCAGGCCGATGGCGACGAGAGACACGCCTGGAGGCGCTCCTTGGCTTCGGCGAGGTGGCCCTCGCGGACTAGTTCCAGCATCCCCGAGTCGATCGCAGACTGCCAATCCAGGCCTTCGGTGGCCTGGCCGGCGGCCCGCAGTTCCCGGCGGTGCTCGGCCAGGATATCCAGTAGAGCGTCGTGCTCGGGTCCCAGGTCAGCGGCGATCCGCCGGCGCAGCCAGGTGGCGAAGGCGGGGCTCTGCCCGCCCGTGGACACGGCTACCACCAACGGTCCCCTCCGCAGGCGCGACGGCAGGGTGAAGGTGCAGTTGGCCGGGTCGTCGGCGCTGTTCACCCAGATGCCCCGGGCCACGGCCTCGTCGTGGACAGCCCGGTTGGTGGCGGGATCGTCGGTGGCGGCGATCACCAGCCAGAAGCCCTCGGTGTCGCCGGGCCGCCAGGCGCGTTCGGCGAAGGTGACGCCGTCCAGGGCGGCCACCTCTGGTCCCACCTGCGTGGCGATGACGTGCACGCGTGCCTGGCACTCGACGAGGCCGGCGGCCTTCTGGGCAGCCACATGGCCAGCACCCACGACCAGGCAGGGCCGGTCGGCCACCACCAGGTTGACCGGGTAGGCGGGGGAGTCGACAGGCATCAGGAGGCCCCTCCCAAATCTGCGCCGTC
Organism: uncultured Actinomycetes bacterium; assembly: GCA_963719935.1. Lineage (GTDB taxonomy): Bacteria > Actinomycetota > Acidimicrobiia > Acidimicrobiales > CAVRDY01 > CAVRDY01. The sequence continues at coordinate 111,483 of CAVRDY010000003.1, forward strand.
CGGCACGGGGGCCGGGTGGGCCGTCCCCACCCCGGAAGGCTCGGCCCGCTGCTGCTGGTAGAAGCTGAGGATCTGCAGCTCCAGGGCCAGGTCGACCTTGCGCAGGGACACGTCCTCGGGAACGGTGATCACAGCGGGGGCGAAGTTCAGGATCGATCTGACCCCGGCCCTGGTGAGACGGTCGGCCACGTCCTGGGCCACCTCGGCGGGGGTGGCCACGATCCCGATGGCGATTCCGTCTCGGGCCACCAGCTCGGGCAGATCGTCGATGTGGTACACGGGCCGACCCCGGATGCGGCGGCCCACCTTGGAGGCGTCGGCGTCCACCAGCGCCACGACCGGAAAGCCCCGATCACCGAAGCCGCCGTAGTTGGCCAGGGCCTGACCCAGGTTGCCCACCCCGACGATCACCACGGGCCAGTCGTGGGTGAGGCCCAACTCGCGGCTCATCTGGAACAGCAGGTACTCGACGTCGTAGCCGACGCCGCGGGTGCCGTAAGAGCCCAGGTAGGAGAGATCCTTGCGGACCTTTGCGGCGTTGACCCCGGCCATCTCCGCCAGCCTCTCCGAGGAGATGGTGGTGACGCGGTGATCGGCCAGCTCGAGCAGGCTGCGCACGTAGACCGGAAGGCGGGCGACCGTGGCCTCGGGGATGCGCCGGCTCTCGTCCGCCATACGTGCGGGACCGTAGCCCCCTCGTGCACACGTTCACAAAGTCGCCGCCGTCCTCCTACGATGCTCCCGTGGACACCTCGGTGGACCCCGCAGTGGAAGTCGCGCTGGCCGCCGGCGCCACGCTCGTGGCCACCGCGTTCGCCCTGGCCACCGCAGAGCGCTGGCGCTCCCGCCGCCGCCCTCACGAGCTGGCGTGGACCCTGGCGTTGGCCCTGTTCGCCCTCGGCAGCGCCGCCCTGTGGGCCGGGGCGGCATTCGGTTGGTCGCCACTGACCTTCAGGGTCTTCTACTGGGCGGGGGCGGTGGCCAACGTCCCCCTTCTGGCCGTTGGCACCGTCTACCTGCTGGCCGGCAACCGCGCCGGCAATCGGGCCTTCGCCGTCGTGGCACTGGCCGTGACCTTCGCCGCGGGCTGGGTGCTGGCGGCCCCCCTGGTGGGACCGATTCCCGACAGCGTGATGCCTCACGGCCGGGACGTGTTCGGGCCGATCCCCCGGGCCATGGCCGCCGTCGGTTCCGGGCTGGGGGCCACCGTCCTCCTGGGAGGGGCGGTGCTGAGCGCGGTACGCCTCCTACGGTCGGGGTCCCGGGCCCGACCACCCGCAGCGGGCGCTCGAAGCCCCCTGGCTCCCCGGAGGCTGGCCGCCGCCAACGGGCTCATTGCTGCGGGAACCCTGGTCCTGTCGGCCAGCGGGACCCTGGTGGGGACCCTGGGCGACTCCAGCGCCTTCTCGGTCTCGCTGGTGGCAGGGATCTCGTTGATCTTCGCCGGCTTCCTGCTGACCAACACCTCCGAAACCACGACCCCTGCTCGCTCAATCCCTGCCTGGCTCGACCAGGCACTGACCGGATCGCTGGACGGCCGAACCTCACCGCTCGGGTCTCCGCCGTCCGCGGGGTGACGGCTCAGGTGGTACGCAGCTCGCGACGCAGCACCTTGCCCACGAGACCCTGGGGCAACTCGTCGACGAAGAGCACCTTGGTGGGGCACTTGTACCGGGCGATGCGGCCGCGGCACCAGTCGATCAGCTCGTCCTCTTCCACGGCTCGTCCTGCTGCAGGCACCACGTAGGCCTTGACCGCCTCGCCGGTGTGGGGGTGGGCGACACCCACCACTGCGCAGGCCTCGACGGCGGGGTGCTCGATGAGCGCGTCCTCCACCTCGGCGGGGTAGACGTTGAAGCCCGAGACGATGATCAGATCCTTGGCCCGGTCGACGAGGTAGAGGTAGCCGTCATCATCCACCACCGCCATGTCGCCGGTACGCAACCAGCCCTCGGGCGTCAAGGCCGCCCCGGTCGCTTCCGGATCCTCCCAGTAGCCCAGGAACACGTTCGGTCCGCGCACCCAGACCTCGCCGGCGTCACCCACGAGAGAGTCCTCCCCGTCGGCGTCCACGAGTCGTACCTCCACTCCGGCAACGGGCACTCCGATCGACCCCCACGGGGCGTCGGTGCCCACGGCCGTGGCCACGATGGGAGCGGTCTCGGTCAGGCCGTAGCCCTCCCAGATGTGGACCCCGAACCGCGACTCGATCTTCTCTGCCACCTCACGAGGCAGGCGGGCAGCACCCGAAACCGCCAACCGCAGGCTGGCCATCGCGTCGGTGGGGGCGTCGGGCAGCGAGGCCCAGGCCGCCCACATGGTGGGAGGTCCTGCGGCCATGGTCACGCCGTGGGCCTGGATGGTCTCCAACGCGGTCTGGGGATCGAAGCGCTCGATGAGCACGATCGAGCTTCCCGTGGCCAGCGCCAGGCCGAGCACACCGTTCAGGCCCAGGATGTGGAAAAGCGGGACGATGCCCAGGACCACGTCCTGGGACTGCTCGGGGGGGCTGTCCGATCCGGCGTCGTGGCCGTCCCGGGCATCGCGCATCTGGCGGAAGTTCGAACCCAGGTTCCCGTGGCTGAGCATCGCCGCCTTGGGCGATCCTGCCGTGCCGCTGGTGAACATCAGCACCGCCAGGTCGCCTTCCTCCCGCTCCACCAGGGGGGCTGGCTCCGTGTCCATGACCGTGTCGAGGTCGTGGGCCCCCTCGAGCGCCACGCCCGCACAGGTCAAGAGGTGCTCCAGAGAGGGAACTGCGGCCCGCTCGACGCCGGCCATCGTGGCCCGGCCGCTGGGACCCACGACGATGCAGCGGGCCTCTACGGCGGCCAACTGGCGCTCTACCTCGGGGGCGGGCGACTGCGGGTTGAGGGGAACGGCCACCATTCCGCCGCGCAGGGCGGCCAGGTACGACACCACGAAGTACCAGTTGTTGGCGCACAGGATCGCCACCCGGTCGCCCGGTTCGAGGCCCAGGGCCGACAGACCCGCCTGCAGGCGGGACACCTGGTCACGCAGCTGGCCGTAGGTGGTGGACGCACCCCGGGAGACGATCGCCACCGCGTCGCCGGGATGCCGATCGAGTACGCCGGCCAGGTTCACCTGGACCGTTCTAGCCCTGTCTGGCCGGCCTGGCAACGCCGGGGCCTCCCAGGTCAATTCTTGCTCAAGGGTGACCCTTGCCCCCTCAAGGCCCAACGGCCCATGCTCCGATGCTTCTGCTAGGCCGAAGGGCCCACACCGATCACCACGAGGAGCACACCAGGACCATGGCAGTGGGAACACCGAGCCGGCGAGTGAGAAGGTTCACAGCCTTGCTGTTGGCGGCCACCCTGCTGGCCACGGTGACCCTGGTCGCCGCCTCCCCGGCCGGCGCCTCCCCCACCGTGGACCACAGCACCACGGCGCGGGCCGCCAGTACCGGCGAGTACTACTCCTTGATCAACAGCCTACGCACCTCCAAGGGCCTGCCGGCTCTGCAGGTGGACAGCGCGCTAGCCGCATCCTCCCAACGGTGGACCGAGCAGATGGCCTCCACCATGACGCTGTCACACGATCCCAACCTGGCCTCGGCGGTGTCGGGATGGACCAAGATCGGAGAGAACGTCGGGACCGGGCCCACCACGACATCGATCTGGGAGGCCTTCCTCGGAAGCCCACCGCACCTGACCAACCTGCTGGAACCCTCCTACACGCATGTCGGCGTCGGCATCCTGGTCGACAGCAGGGGCGCCCAATGGACCGCCCACCGTTTCGCCCGCTACCCGACCCCGAGCCCCACCACGACTGCGCCGTCGGCACCGGCACCCACACCGGCACCGGCGCCTACGGCACCGCCCGCATCCGTGGTCACCACCCCGGCCAACCCCGGTGACAGCGTGGACTGCGTCAACTTCTCCACCTGGGAGAACGCCAACCACTGGTACCTCTACTACCGGCCCTACTACGGCGACGTGGCCCACCTCGACGACGACGGCGACGGCGTGGTCTGCGAGTGGCTGGCGGGCTCACCACAGAGGGTGGTCCAGGGCCCCACAACGCCTGCACCCACCACCAGCCCAGTCACGGCTGCGCCCACCACCACCGCCCCGACCACCGCCGCTCCTGCTCGCAGCGGCAACGATCAGGGGTCCGGGCTGGGAGAGGCACCGGCGACAGGGGCCGGTTCGGTGGCCGGAACGGCCTCGGCCGACCCCGACCGCGTCTCCCCGCTCATCGACGCCTTGCGACTTCTGGGCTGACACTGCACGAGCGGCGAGCACCACGCCAGACTGGGTACGTGCATTCCGACGGGGACGCTGCCATCGAGACCCAGGCACTGACCCGCCGCTTCGGTGACGAGGTGGCCGTGGATGGCCTGACCCTGCGCATCGCGGCGGGCGAGGTGGTGGCACTGCTGGGTCCCAACGGTGCCGGCAAGACCACGACGGTGCGCCTGCTCAACGGCGTGCTGCAACGCCACGGGGGAAACGTTCGGGTGCTGGGGCTGGATCCCGAGACCGACGGAACAGCAGTGCGCCGGCGCACCGGCGTGCTGACCGAGAACGCCGGGCTCGACGACCGCCTGACCGCGGTGGAGAACCTCGTGTACACCGCCCGGATCCGGGGGTTCGCAACGGCGTCGGCAGACCGCCGGGCACGCGAGCTGCTGGACCGCTTCGGGTTGGGCGCCAAGGCCGACCAGTTGACCGTGGGCTTCTCCACCGGGCAGCGCAAGCGGGTGGCCCTCGCCCGGGCTCTGCTGCACGACCCTGAGGTGCTGTTCCTGGACGAGCCGACCTCGGGTCTGGACCCAGCCGCCACCCGTGACGTGGCCGCCCTCATCCAGGGCCTGGCCGCCGACCACGGCCGCACCATCGTCCTGGCCACCCACTTCCTGGGCGAGGCCGGCCGGTTGGCCGACCGCATGGCCGTACTGCACCGCGGGCGCCTGGCAGCCTGGGGACGGCCCGAGGAACTGGCCGCCCAGCTCTGGACGGGCCTGGACGCACACCTCGACCTGGGTGGCCCGGCCTCGCCCGAGTTGCTGGCCTCGCTGCGGGCCCTCGGGGGGGTGGAGGGTGCTGCCCCCAGCGCCAGCGGCGCCACCGTGCACGTGCATGAGCGCGAGGTCCTGCCCCGGGTGGTGGCTGCCGTGGTGGCGGCCGGCGTGCCCGTGTACGCCGCCGAGCCCCGCCCACCGACCCTGGAGGACGTCTACTTCGAGATCGAGGCCCGGGCGGGCCGCCAGGAACCCGACATAGACACCGAGGGGCTCATGGCCACCCGGCCAGCGGGCGCGGTGGTGGCCCACTCAGGAGAGCCGGCCCGGTGAGCGGGCGAGAACCGAACCGCCCGGACTGGGCGGCGATCCGCGCCGTGATCGCCAAGGACCTGCGGGCGGTGCGTCGCTCCAAGCTGATCATGGTTCCCATGCTCGCCGTCCCCGCCCTGCTGCTCGTGATCCTGCCCCTGGTGCTGGGCCTGTTCGCCCGCACCGCCACAGCCGACGATGCAGCGCGAGCCATCGACCGGTTCGGGGCCTCCCTGCCCGACCGGTTCGTCGAGTTGCCCCCCGACGAGGTGGTCTTCGAACTCGTCCTGGGCTTCCTCCTGGCCCCGCTCTTCCTGATCGTGCCGCTCATGGTCTCCGCGGTGTTGGCCGCAGACGCCTTCGCCGGCGAGAAGGAGCGGCGCACCATGGAAGGACTGATGCACCTGCCGATCTCGGACCGGGACCTGTTCGTGGCCAAGGTGGTGGGCGCCTTCCTGCCCGCCCTGGCCGTGTCGTGGCTGGGCTTCGCCGCCTTCGCTGTCATCGCCAATGCGGTGGCCTGGCCGGCCATGCACCGCATCTTCATCCCCACCCGGCTGTGGGCGGTGATGATCTTCTGGGTGGCGCCCGCGGTGGCCGCCTTCGGTCTGGGGGTCATGGTCCGGGTGTCGGCGCGGGCCCGCACCACCCAGGAGGCCACTCAACTCGGCGGCGCTGTGATCCTGCCGCTCATATTTCTGGCTTTGGGACAGGCCAGCGGGATACTCCTCCTGGACGCAGTCGTCGGCTTCGCCATCGGCCTGGTCGTCTGGGTGCTGGCCCTGTGGTTGGTTTGGCGCGGGGCCACCCGGTTCACCCGTGACCGCATCGCCCTCACCACCTGAGCTCCCGTGGACGAGCGCCGCGTTTCATTCCAGCCACCTAACGGGCCAGGAAGAACAGCTGCAGGACGGCTGCTCCCAAGATCACCAGGAGAAGCAGGCCGAGGGTGAGCGTGGTGACGGGTCTCACGGCTGTGAACCCCGCACCTGGACAGGGGTGGTGGAACCGGTCGGGTCACCGCCCACCTCGCCGGGATCAGAGCCGGGTGGAGCGACAACCATCTCGTCACCGGCACCCACCCCGAGGATCTCGCTGGCCGGAGCCCGGTCGAGCACGACCGACACGAGCCCGTAGGAGTCGACCACAAGCCCCAGCTCGCCGGGGGCCAGGTCGGCGTACCCGGCGACCCGCCGGGCCTGGCGCCCGCCCCCCGACCAGCGGAGTGCGACCGTCTCCGCCCAGACCTGGAGGTCAGCAGGGTCAACGTTGAGCTGGAGGTTCCCGAAGCGGTCCACCCATAGCACCTCTGCCACCAGCGTGCCCTCTTCCCAGCGGCTCACCGGCACCAGGGCCGGGCGCAGCAGGTGGGGGTCGAGGTCGGGCCCCAGCGCCTCGAGCGGGACGCCGGTGCACAGGTGGGCAGCGGCGGGTGCGAACACGTCGCGGCCGTCGAAGGTGGCGCCCGGAGCAGGTAGTCGATGGTCGGGGCTGGTCAGCTCGACGACCCGGGTGGCGCCACCGCAGAGCGCCACCGCGGGGGCCAGCAGGCCGTTGTCCGGCCCGACCAGCACCGATTGTCCACCGCCGACCTCGACGGCCACGGCTCGGCGGTGGGAACCCACTTTGGGGTCGACCACGGCCAGGACCACCCCCGGGCACAGATACTGGACGCTGCGGGCCAAGGTGAGCGCCCCGGCGCGGATGTCGTGGGGGGCGATGTCGTGGCACAGGTCGATCACCCGGACCTCGGGTGCGACCGCCCGCACGACCGAGTGGCACACGCCGACGAACTCGTCTGCGTGTCCGTAGTCGGAAAGGAAGGTGATCGTGTCGTACGAGCCGGCCATGACCGGTCCGACGCTACCGGCCCGCAGGTCCTGGTTCCGACCCCAGCTCACCGGAGCGGCGGGTGGCGGCCAGCACCGCATCGAGGAAGGCGGCCCGCACACCCGCAGCTTCCAGGGCACGCAGCCCCGCGGCGGTCGTACCTCCGGGGGATGTCACCTGGGCGCGCAACTCGGCGGGAGAGGCACCCGTCTCGAGCAGGGCGGCGGCTCCGGCGATGGTCTGGTAGGCCAGGGTCTCGGCCACGGGGCGGGCCAGACCGGCCAGGATCCCCGCGTCGACCAGGCTCTCGGCCACCAGGAACACGTAGGCAGGCCCCGATCCCGACAGCCCGGTGACCGCGTCCAGGTCGGCCTCGGCGACGCTGACCACCCGACCGACCGCCGCCAGGATCTCCTCGGCCCAGGCCACATCGGTCGGACCGGCCGAACTTCCCGGGGCCACAGCGGATACCCCCGCGCCGACGAGGGCGGGGGTGTTGGGCATGGCCCGCACGACCGCCACCCCGGCCAGCTCGGTCTCGATGGTCGCAGTCGGCACCCCGGCGGCGATCGACAGCACGCGCTGCACCCCCAGTCCGGCAAGGGAGCGGGCGGCGGCGGGTACGACGCCCGGCTTGACGGCCAACACCGCCCCGGGCGCCCCATTGGGGCTTTCGAGTACTTCTACACCCGGATGGGCTGTCTGAAGGATCTGGCGCCTCTCGGCCAGCGGCTCGACGACGGCCAGATCCGAGGGAGCCGCCCAGCCCGAGGCCACCAGGCCGGCCAACAGGGCCTCGCCCATCCGCCCCCCACCGATGATCTGCAGGCGTGTCATGTGGTCTGCAGGCGTGTCATGGTCCACGCAGCGTACCGGCGGAACTACTGCTCGGCAGAGCCGGTACCCGGCGCGCTGGCTCGACGGAGCTGCCGCTGCCCCGGTCACGCTACTGATCGGCGGAGCGCAGTGGGGAGCGCAACAGTGCGGCGGCGATGACCGCCACGAGCCCCGCGGCCACCACGAAGGTGGAGGAGGCGCCGATGGTGGCCAGACTGACCCCGGCCGCCAGGGGCCCGACGGCCTGTCCGGCCCGCACCGCTGACACCCACACGGCCACCACCGATCCCCGGGTCTCGTCGGGGGCTGTGCCGGCCACGACGTCCTGGAGGGTGGCGATCGACATGCCCTCACCCAGCCCGTAGCAGGCGGCCCCCACCAGCAGTACCACCAGCGTGTCGGCCAGACCGATGGCACAGAATCCCGCAGCGAACAGCACCGTGGCGCCCAAGATGAGCCGCCCCGCCCCGTGACGGGCCCGCAGGCGGCCCAGGTTGACCGACACCAGGGTGGAGGCCGCGGCGGGAGCCGCCAACACCAGACCCCGGTAACCAGCCGACAGCCCGAAGTCGTCGGCCAGGAGGATGGGCATCACCGTCAGGAAGAGGCCGAAGATCAGGATGAACAACACGAAGCCGTAGAGGATGGCGGCGGCCACCACTCCCTGACGCACCGATCCGGCCGCGGCACGCATCTGGGCCAGGAACCCACCGCGGTCACCACCTGGGACCGGTCCAGCCGGCAGCCGGGTGGCACCGGCCGCGGTGACGAGAGCCAGCCCGTAGGGAAGGAAGGACCAGCGCCAGCTCCCCCAGCTCGGCGAGCCCTCCGCCGACGGCGGGGATGATCGCCAGGGACACGGTCAGGACAGCGGCGTTGTAGCCGATGACACGGGCCCTCTCTATGCCCTGCCAGTGGTCGCCGATCAGCACGACCGCCAGGTTGATGAGACCTGCTGCCCCCACCCCCTGGGCCAGGCGCAGGCCCAGCAGCACCGGGTAGCTGGGAGCCGCGGCCCCTGCCAGGCCGAAGACCCCGAAGGCCACCAGGCAGGGAACCAGCACCCGGCGGCGGCCGTGGCGGTCGGCCAACACCCCGATGACCGGAGCCATGACCACACCGGGCAGGGCTCCCGCCGAGACGAACAACCCTGCGGCGCTGTCGGGCTGACCGAAGTGATCCAGGATGTCGGGAAGGGGCGCGTTCACCAAGGTGTTCGCCAGGATCCCGGTGACCGTGATGGAGAACAGGAGCGGTAGTGGGGGGCGGCCGGTGCCAGCCTTGTGGGCGCTGGTCCCATCGGCACCGGCTTGTCGGGTTCCGGGGGGCACACCCGAGGAAGGACCCGACTCGGTCATGACGTGGAACCGGCGCCCGGATCGGGGACCGATGGCCGGATCCGGGAAACGGGGGTGGGGGCGACGCTTCCCCGACGCAGTCCACCCCCGTCCCCCGGACGCCGCTCAACATATATCGGAATCATCCGAAATACAACAGAACTCATCTCATGGCATTCGAGGTGGGCCAGCGTCGAAGCCAGGGAAGGCCAGCCGCATGGCAGGCCGGAAGCAGCGCTCAGTGGCCTCGTAGAGGACACCGAGCACCCGGTCCAGAACGGCATCGGCCGAGGCTGCGCCGCCCTGCGCTGTGTCACCTTGCGCAGATAGATCCTGCGCTGTGCCGGTCAGTCCGGCCAGGTCGATCCGGCCGATCAGGTAGACGGCATCCTCTTCCCCGATGGCCAAGTGGCAGCCCCGCAGCGTGGCGTTTCGCCGCAGCAGGTGCTGGTACACGGCGGCGGCCGTGGACGGAGGGGGTGCGGGCATGAAGTAGGTCTCATAGGACAGCGTGCGCTGGCCCAGGGTGAACAGCACTCCGAAGGCCTCCTTCTGCTCTCCCAGGAGGCGCAGGTACCAGACCCGCCCCGCCTCGACCACCTCGGTACCCGCGGCCACCGGGTTGGTGGCCACCTGCTGGACCAGCCACTGCTCTATCAGTGCCCCGAGTCGGGCCAGGGTAGGGATGTCGGCAGGTTCGGAACTCACACCGGACACATCGTCGGCGTGCGGATGATGGTGTCGGCGTAGGCTCGACGCAGGCGGGCTGCGGTGGTGGACCACCGGTAGTCGCGGGCGTGGAGGTGTGCGGCTGAGCCCAGCGCGTGGGCCCGCTCGGGGTCGTCCAGAACCCGAGCCGCCGCCGCTGCGAATTCCGCCGGGTCGTGGCCCTCGACCAACTCACCTGTGATCCCGGGCAGTACGAGGGTGGTGAGACCCCCCACGGCAGCCGCGACCACCGGCCGCCCACAGGCAGCCGCCTCCAAGGCCACCAGACCGAACGATTCGGAGCGGCTAGGAACCAGGACCACATCGGCCGCCCGGTAGTAGGTGGAGAGCAGATGGTGGGGAACTGGAGGTACCAGCTGAACCCGATCGGACACTCCCAGGTCCGTGGCCAGTTGGCGGATGCGCTCGACCTCGGCGGGCCCGTCCATCCCACTGGCGCCGCCCACAGCCACCAGCTTCACGTCATCCCGCTCGAGGGCCGCAACTGCGGCCACGGCAACCGCCAAGCCCTTCAGAGGCTGGATGCGACCCACGAACAGGGCCACGGGTTCATGGCCAAGCCCCAGGGCGGCACGGGCCCCCCGCCGGTCTCCCGGAGCGAAGAAGGCATGGTCGACACCGGGAGCCACGATCTCGATTCGTTCGGGAGGAGTGCCGTACAGCCGCTGGAGCTGCTCGGCCTCGGCCACGCAGGAAGCCAGGACGACGTCACAGCACCCCAGCACCTCGGCTTCGGCCCGGTCACGACGGGCGGGTTCGGGATCGCCGTTCTCGGCCTTCACTCGGGCCAGGGTGTGGAACGTGGCGACCAGCGGCAGTTCGAGGTCGTGCTTGAGCCTGTGGCCGGCCACCGCCGACAACCAGTAGTTGGCGTGGATCGCGTCCACTCCGGGACCGGAATCGATGTGCCGCCGAACCCCGGAGGCGAAGTCGTCCACCACGTCGGGAAGGGCCTCCTTGGCAAGTTCGGGTGGGCCGGCGTCGACGTGGACCACCCGCACCCCGGGCTCGACCTCCACCTCGGCGGGCAGATCGGCGTGCCATCGCCGCACGAACACGTCCGTGTGCACGCCCGCCTGGGCGAGCGCGGAGGTGAGCTCTCGCACGTATACGTTCATCCCCCCGCTGTCGCCCGTGCCGGGCTGAACCAACGGGGAGCTGTGCAGCGAGAGGACAGCGAGACGGGTCACCACGGTGAGAGAACCTCGGCGCAGCCAGGTCTATTTCCGCCCCGCCGCCGGGCGCGCCTCGGTAGCGGAGTCGGGAAGTGGGACTGTGCCGACAGCTGCGACTGTGCCCACAGCTGCGATCGTGTCGACGGGTGCGATCGTGTCGACGGGTGCGATCGTGTCGGCCCGGGCCAGCCGACGCCTCTCGGCGCGGAAGGACTCGTAGATGTGGACCAGGGTGCGCTTCTGATCGTCGGACAGGTCGGGGTCGCGCCGGATCTCGACCACCAGATCCACCTGGTGGGTGCGATCATCCAGGATCCCTGCCTGCACGTAGAGCGTCTCGGCCGAGATCTGCAGAGCACCGGCGATCTGCTGGAGGATCTCAGCGGATGGCTTTCGAAGCCCCCGCTCGATCTGGGACAAGTACGGGTTCGAGACCCCCGCGAGCTCGGAGAGCCGTCGCAGCGAGATCTGGCCCACCCGGCGCTGCTCGCGGATGTAGGCACCCAGATCCAGCCAACGTTGCTCGACCTCTCCGGCGACCATGAAACCAACGTTAGGCGGCCGACCTCCCCGGTGGCACAACAGCGCAGCCTGCAGGCACGAGGCGCAGACCCCATCGCCGCCAGGAACGGCCCCCTCCGGTCTTCAGTTCAGGGCTCGGCCAGCAGGGAGTCGACCGTCGCCTCTCCGGTCCGGTAGCGCTCAGTGAGCTCGGCCTGGAGCCGGTCGATGCGATCGAACAGGGTGCGCCGGCGATCGGAGACGTCCTGTTCGAGGTCTTCCAGAGCAATTCGCAGGGCTGCCAGCTCGGAATCGGACAGCTCGAGGAGGGAGGCGAGACGCCGAGGGCCGGCCAGCTCCTCCAGGCGACCACCCAGCATGGGATCCACCTCGGGGACGTCGAGTGTCGCCGGAAGCCGTCCCACTCCGCCGGGGCGACGCTGTTCGCTGAATATCTCGGGCAGTTGGCCGATCAGCTCCGGCAACCCGGAGGGGGGATCGCCCCGGTGCCGGCGCTGCAGTTCAGCGGTGACGATGTCGACGCGGCCCTGCACCAGGCGGCGCAGGTAGGAGAGCCCGGTCTCGATTCGGGTGCAGTCGGCCCGCATCGACCGGATCTCAGCTACCGGGCGAGCCGCCAGCTCTCCCAGATAGCCGTCGGCGATCACCGTCTCCAGTTCGGTCACGGGTTCCTCTCTTGCTCCGGGGAGGACAGGTCTCGCCCCGGGGACGGCCAGGCTAGCGCCCACCCCGGTCTCACGATGCCTGGCCCATGATCAGCTCGAAGGCACCGATCCACAGGATGGCCCAGACCACCAGGCCCCAGACCACGGTGCGGCTCAACGAGTCCAGCATCCTGCGGTTGGCGCTGGAGTCGTAGCCACCGATCTGACCCAGGGCCGACAGCTCGACGAAACCCACGATGATGATGAACACCACCCATGCGGAACCTATGTCGTCGCGGCCGGGTCGCGTGACGAACCGGAACACGCCGTCGGCGAAGTGAGGAGCTACCGCCATGAACCAGAGCATGGGAATGGAGAACAGGGCGTTGGCCCGCTCGCAGCGGGCCAGGCGCTTGGCCGCACGGGGGGCCTCTGGCGTGGCTGACCGACCGGCCTGGCGCTGCTCGGCGGACAGCACCAGGACCTTCTCCGCGGGGGCGATGACCGCCCACACGTTGACCAGCATCACGATGCCCAACACCGACCCGAAACCCACCGCCGTCCCCCGGGGGCTCGACAGGTACTCGAGGTAGTCGCCGTCGAGGGGATCCTGGAACCACAAGATCAACACACCCGTGAAGGCGGTGGCCGCAGCGCTCCAGCACCGCCAGGCCATGGCCTTCGCCGAGATCAGGCGCAGGACGTCGGCGCGCACCGGGTCGTCCATCACGGGGAACGCGGCCGCCTGGACTGCGTTGAAGTAGACGAGCAGCCCGATCCAGGCCGCGCCGGCCAGGTAGTGGCCCCACCGGGCGAACAACTGCCCGGCGCCCTGGGGGCCGAACCAGTCGGTGACGATCTCCATGCGGCCTCCCCCACTGGGCCCGATCTGCTGACTCCATATCGTGCCACGCCTCAGGGAGCCGAGCGGTCAATCAGCCGTCGAGGGGCACGAGGTGCACCAGCACCAACCATGTGGGACCGGTGACGATGAGCGAGTCGAGCCGGCGCAGGCCCGAGGCCAGCGCCCTGCCATCAGGGAGCACCCAGGTGGCGACGAGCTGGCCCAGCGGTGCGGAAACCGCCACCGCCAGGGCGAAGGGAGCCACCGGTGCGCCCCCGAAGGGAGGCAGGGCCACCACGTAGAGGGCAAAGGCCAGCACCCCCACCGCGAGAGCCCCCCCTACGATGCCGACCCAACCCCGGGAGGCCTCTGCGGCGAAGAGGTAATCGCCCGCGTCGTAGGCTGAAACCAGCACCACGAGGGCAACGGCCACCCCCAGGTCGCTGCGGGCCAGGGCCACCGGGGAGGCGGCAGCCAACCCCACGGGAAGCCAGCACCGCACGCTAAGCCCACCCCGCATGACCACGGCGCGCGCGTCCCCGGGGGACATTGCCACCGACGCAGCCGTGGCCAGCAACACCGCCGCCCCCAAGCCGCGACCCGCCACCGCTGCGCCGGCCGGGGCCAGGACCGCGCCTCCAACGGCCACCCGGGTGACGGGAAGAGCGCCGACGCGCCGCCACGCCCGCGCAGCCTGTGCCGCACCCAGGCCGGCCGCTGCGCCGTAGGGAACAGCAAGCGCCGCCGGACCACCCCACAGGGAGGCCACCACCAGGGCGAACCAGGCCAAGCCCAGCCGGACGTGGGGCCGGGCGGGGTCGTGCGCCGGGAACAGCCTGCGGGCGGGCACCCGGTACCAGTCACCGCTCTCGGGTCTCCAGCGACGCTCGGGCGCCGGACTGCTACTGCGGGATGGTGCCCGCATCCGAACGAACCCTCACGCCGTGGGCGCCGCCATCATCCCGCCCCACCCGACACGGGCGGCAAGACCGCCACCTCGTCACCTGGAGCGACCGCCTGGCCACCTTCGGCAGGTTCACCGTTCACCCACACCCGGCAGGTGGTCAACAGCCTGGCGAAGCCTTCGCCGTAGCGCATACGGGCCTCGGCGAGGACGTCGTCGACGGTGGCCCCTTCCACCTCGTCGGAGTTCACGCCGGCCGCGTCACGCGCCCCGGCGAAGAGCAGCAATCGGGCCATGGCCCAGTCTCTCATCCCCGAGTCGCCCGCGCCCACAGGCACGAACTCGTGCTGCGCTACGAACGCGCGGGGACTCGGTCGCCTGGAACGCTTCGCCCCCACGCACCCTTGCCGGCGCTCGGGATGCTCCCCATCGTTAGACGTCGGGCAGCAGGCGCACCGACCCCCCCGGGACCAGTTGCCGAACCTCCGCGGGCCCGCCGGCCACCGACCACCATCGACCCCCCAGGTTGGGAATTCGGGGACCGTCGATCCCGTGTGCGCGCTCCAGAGCTCGCAGCAGCCCCCCATGGGTCACCACCAGCACCGCCCCACTGGTGCGGAGGGCCAGAGCCATCAGCGCCTCCCGGGCCCGGGCCGCCACCGGGGTGTCCACCTCGTAGCCGGCGGGTCGGTGGCCGTCGACCAGGAACCCGGGCCAGCCCTCCTCTATCTGGGCCCGGGTCAGGCCCTGCCAGGGGCCCGCTCGGCGCTCACGCAACGCTACGTGAGCGCCGACCAAGGGGATTCCGAGGCAGTCCGCCAGAATTCGGGCAGTCGCGCTGGCGCGAGCCAGGTCCGAGGAAGCCGCCATCGCCAAACCCACATCCTCGAGCCGCTCGGCGGCGGCCGCCGCCTGCTCACATCCACGCACTGACAGCGGAGGGTCGGCCTGGCCCTGCCAGCGCCCCTCGGCGTTCCAGGTGCTCTCACCGTGGCGCACGACCAGCAGCCGCGACATCGAGGGGACGCTACCCGCTCGTCCTCACCAGCGGGCCACCGGCCCGAGGACCGCACCTTCGGTACGCTGGTCCGGCGACCCCGCCCCGGTGGTCGCCGGTCGACCCCGGGGACGGCCGCCGGTCAAGGGATCGGAGGTGCGGTGACACAGGCCGAGAACGGGAACCACACCCGCGGCTGGCGCCGCAGCACGCTGCATCCCACGGCCCTCATCGTTGCCGGGGTGGGCCTTGGGCTCTCCGTGGCGGCCTATCTCGTCTCCTACCGCGAAACCGGCGACCAGGAGCAGGCCAGGGAAGCCGAGGTGGCCCAAGTGGTGGCCAACCGCGTCGGCGATCGCCTCACCGACGTCGACGACCTCGTGGACGGCCTCCAGGGCGCGCTGATCGCCAACCCCCGGGTCACCCAGACCGACCTCGAGCGCTACATGGCGCTGCGCCTCGAAGAGACCGACCTGATCACCAGCGCAACTCTCCTGGCCGCGGCCGAGGGTTCACGCCTCGACCTGTTCGCCCAGACAGGCCCGTCGCGATACCTCGACCTGGACGCCCTGGCCGCAGACCTGGACCTGCTCGACCAGCGCCTGGCCTCCATGGCCGAGGTCCGCCCGGGCGAAGCGGGGCTCTTGGTGTCCGAGGTCGAGAACGACGGGACCCACGCCGCCATGGTCATCGTCTTCACCACCCCCGCCGGTGACGAGTTCCCTGCTGCCACCTGGGTGGTGGCCATCGAAACACTGTTCACGCGCGGCATCACCAACCCGATCTCAGCCGGACTTCCCGGTAGGCCTGCCTTCGCCACCTACCTGGGATCGGGCGTCGACCCCGACAGGCTCCTCTTCGCCACCACCCAGGATGCACCCGAGGAGGCAGTGGCCGCCGGACAGGCCCCACTCGGCGACAACCAGCTGACCGTCACGATCGCGCCGACCACCGGGGTGCTGGAGGCCGGAGAGCAGCTGTCCCCCTTGACGGTCCTGCTCGCCGGACTGCTGCTCACATCGGTTCTGACACCGCTCGTGGGCCGTCTGGCCAGCCGGCGTGAGGAGGTGCGCGTCCTGTCGGACCAGCGCGACGAGTTGGACACGGCCCTGGCGGTTTCACGCCGAATCGAAGGCGAGCTGCGCTCTTCGGAGCAGCGGTTCCGCAGCGTCCTCCAGTCGTCGCCCGACATCGTGTTGTGGATCGACACGGCCTCCGCCGCGCTCCAGGTCCTGAACCGCGACGACTTCCTGGCTCACGACGCCAGCGACCTGAACCTGGCTCGGCTGGCCGACCTGGTCCACGACGACGACCGCGACGTGCTCCGCCGGGGATTGGATGAGGTGCGCGGAGCCGCAACCGACTCCCCCGCCGAGTTCGAGTGTCGCGTGCGCAACGGAGCCGGCGGCTGGGACTGGCTGCGTTGGCGGGGCGCCCGGGTGCAGCGAGAAGGGCCCGCAGGACCGGTCCTGGCAGTGGTTTCGGTGATCACCGGCCAGAAGGAGGAGGAATCCCGCCGAGCCCAGCTCGAGGGCCAGCTCGTCCAGGCACAGCGCCTGGAGGCCGTGGGACAGCTGGCTGGAGGGGTGGCCCACGACTTCAACAACATCCTGGCAGCCATCGTGAGCGGGGCCGAGCTGGTGCTCGACGAGGTGGACGGCCAGGTCCGCGAGGACGTCGTCGAGATCCGCCGGACCGCACGCCGAGGCTCGGACCTGGCCCGCCAGCTCCTGTTGTTCAGCCGCCGCGACCGGGGCTCGGCGCCCGAGGTCGTGGATGTGAACGAGGTCATCTCCGACATCTCCACCATGCTCACCCGCACCCTCGACGAGTCGGTCGAACTGCGCTTCGAGACGGCCGAGGAGGTCCCCCCCATCCACATCGACCCCACACAGATCGAACGGGTGCTCATGAACCTCACGATCAACGCGCGTGACGCCATGCCCCACGGCGGCACCATCACCGTGACCACCAGCACCGTCGACCTCGACGAAGACGCGGTGGCGACGCTCCCCGGTCTGCAGCCCGGGCCGCACCTGTGCCTGGAAGTGAGCGACACCGGCGAGGGGATGCCCGAGGAGGTCCGGGCCCACGCCTTCGAACCGTTCTTCTCGACCAAGAAGGTGGGCAAGGGCACCGGGCTGGGTCTGGCCACCGTCTACGGGGTCGTGCAGGGCGCCCAGGGACACATCGCCATCGACAGCGAGCTGGGTCGGGGCACCACCTTCCGGATCCTGCTGCCCCGTACCCGAGTGGTTCCCGTCGGTGGGGTGGTCGATGCCACCGAGGGCACGGTCCGGGTTGCGGGGGGGGACGAGCGAATACTCGTGGTCGAGGACGAAGACGGGGTGCGCGACACGGTCTGCCGCCTCCTCCAGAAGCACGGCTACCAGGTGACGGTGGCACCGGACGGCCCCCACGCCCTCGAGCAGGTCTGCGCCGACACCGACCTCGTCCTCTCCGACGTCCTCATGCCGGGCGGCATGAACGGCCGGGAGGTGGCATCGGCAGTCCGGCAGCGCTTCCCGGACTGCGCTGTCCTCTACATGACGGGCCACTCCGACGACGTGCTCGACAACATCGGCATCGACGACGACACAGAGGAGGCCCTGGTGGTGCGCAAGCCCTTCACCGAGCAGGAGCTCCTACGGGCCCTCCGTCTGGCCCTGGCGCAGGTCCCCGACCGGGTGGACAAGTGAGCGAGATGGACGGCGGGACGATCTGCGGAGCCCAGAGCGGAGCCGATGGTGGTGCAGGTGGCGGGACTCCCGGAACCACCGCCGCCGGCTCCCGGGGAGCCTGCGTTCTGGTTGTCGACGACGAGGACGCCCTGCGCCGCCTGACCCGGCGACTGCTCGAGCGTGCCGGCTACGACTGCCAGGAAGCCTCCGACGCTGCCACCGCCCGCCAACTCCTGGCCTCCCATGAGATCGAGGTGGTGCTCTGCGACGTCCGCATGCCCGGCGAATCGGGCCTGGACCTGCTGCGCTACCTGGCGGAGGTCCACCCGGACACCACCACCGTCATGATCTCGGGGCTCGACGACACCGACACGGCCGAGGAAGCTCTGCACCTTGGTGCCGTGGGCTATGTGGTCAAGCCCTTCGAACGCAACGAACTGCTCATCAACGTGGCCAACGCCTTGAACCGGCGATCGCTCAGCCTCGAGAACCGCAGACACCGCGAGACCCTGGAGGAGCTGGTCGAGCTCCAGGCCAACTTCGACCTGCTCACCGGTCTGGCCAACCGCCCGCATCTAGCCCGGCGCCTGTCTCTGATGTTGAGCGCCCAAGACGACGCCGTGCCCGCGGTGGTCTTCTTGGACATCGACCAGTTCAAGGTGATCAACGACTCCCTGGGCCACGAGGTGGGTGATGCCGTGCTCAAGTCGGTGGCCCGCGTGCTGACCGACGAGTTGGGCGAGGCCGATCTGGCGGCCCGATTCGGGGGCGACACCTTCGCCCTGTTGCTGGTCGACACCCGCCAAGGTCTGCCGGCGGCCGAGCGGGCCGAGCGCCTGGTGGCCACGCTGGCCCAACCGCACCACGTCGAGGGCCGGGCACTGCACTGCACTGCCAGCGGCGGGCATAGTCGCCGACCTGAGGGGCTACACGAACGCCGACTCCGTTCTGCGCGACGCCGACGCCGCCATGCACCAGGCAAAGTCGGCGGGGCGCAGCACCGTACTCGTGGTGGACGACGCCATCCGGGCCCGAGCCCGGGCACGCCTGGACATCGAGACGGGCCTGCGCGACGCCATCGACGCTGGTCAACTCGAGCTGCACTACCAACCCCAGGTGTCGCTGCGCACCCGGGCCCTGGTGGGAGTAGAGGCTCTGGTGCGCTGGCGTCACCCCGAGCTGGGTCTGGTGCTCCCCGTGGACTTCATCGGGGTGGCCGAGGAGTCAGGCCTGATCGATTCCCTGGGCCGCTGGGTTCTCGAGCGTGCCTGCGGCGAGCTGCGCGAGCTGCGAGTCGCTCTGGGCGACCCCACCCTGACGATGTCAGTCAATGTGTCCACCCCTCAGCTGGTGAGAGGTTCGATGGTGGCCGATGCCGTGGCTGCCCTTGACCGGGCCGGAGTCGAGGGCGCGGGGCTGTGCATCGAGATCACCGAGAGCATCCTGCTGGAAGCCGTCGCCGCGGCCGTCGAGAACCTGGAGGCCCTGAAGGCCACCGGCGTTCGCATCTCGGTGGACGACTTCGGAACCGGCTACTCGTCTCTCGCCTACATCGGCCGCCTTCCCATCGACGAGCTGAAGATCGACCGGAGCTTCGTCGCCGAGATGGACGGCGAGCGGGGCGCCGCCCTGGTGCGGGGAATCGTGAGCCTGGCCAAGGCACTGGGCTACACCGTCGTGGCCGAAGGGGTCGAGACCGCGTCCCAGCTGCACGCCCTCACCGCCGACGGCTGCGACCTGGCCCAGGGGTGGTACCTGGGCCGGCCCGCCCCCCTGGTCGACCTACTCCCCCAGCTCGCATCTCCCTCCTGGACCTGAACACGCAGTTCCGCCCGGGTGGGGGCGTTAGCCTCGGTACCGCCCCTGTAGCCCAGTGGTAGGGCAGCGGACTTTTAATCCGAAGATCGTGGGTTCGATCCCCACCAGGGGTACAGCTCACGCCGAACGAGCCAGGCCCTCCCATGCGACCCCCACTGAGGGAGTGCCATCGAGGACACCTCCCTTACAAGGAGGGGGTCGGGGGTTCGAGTCCCTCAGCGCCCACGCAGGTTGACCTGGTGTTTTGTGGTTCTGCTGGGCCTTCTCGCGGGTCAGTCAGGCGAGTTGACACCGTGTTTGACACCGTAGCCCGCTCGGACGGGTACGGTCGGCGACGTGAGAGGTACGGCGCGCCAGCGTGGTCCGGGCAAGTGGCAGATCCAGGTGTACGCCGGTCGTCGACGAGACGACCGGTCGGGACATCCGGGTGCACGCGCACGGTCGCCGCACCGCACACGCGGGCCGGCAAGAAGGTCGTCGACCAGGCGCTCGCCGCGCTGATCGTCGAGGTCGAGACCGGCCGCATCAACCTCGGTGAGGACCCGACGCTGGCCGAGCTGCTCGATCGCTGGATGGCCGCACGCTCGCCCGAGTGGTCGCCCAAGACGGTGATGGAGAACCGGCGCAACATCGAGCTGAAGATCCGGCCCAAGCTCGGCAAGATGCGCGTGTCGAAGGTCCGGGCGATGCACCTCGACGCGTTCTACGCCGAGCTGCGCAAGGGTGGGGGAGCGAAGGGTCAGCCGCTCGCCCCAGCGTCGGTGCGCAAGGTGCACGTGATCCTGCACGCCGCGTTCGCCCAGGCGATCAAGTGGGGCCTGATCGCGTCGAACCCGGCCGATGCGGCGACCGCGCCCTCGGCGCCGCCGAGCCAGATCACGCCACCCGCACCCGACGCGCTCGCCGGTGCGCTCGGCCGGATCGAAGAGCTCGACCCCGACTTCGGCATGTTCATCCGGCTGGCGGCGACGACCGGGCGCTCGCCGGTCGCAGCTGTGCGCACTGCGGTGGAGCGACGTCGACCTCGTCGGGTGCGACCGTGACGTTCGCTCGCGGTGTGGTCGATGGCGGGCCCGGCGTCGGCCTGGTCGAGAAGCCGACGAAGACCGGCCAGATCTGGAAGGTGGCGCTGGCGCCCGGCACGGCGAAGCGACTCGAGGAGTTCCGCTCGGTGTGCGAGGAGCGTGCTGAGGCCGTGCGCGTCGAGCTGCCGGCCGACGCGTTCGTGTTCGCCGTGCCCGCCGACGGCAGCCGCCCGTGGCGTCCCGACAACGTGACCGCACGCTGGCGCAGGCTGCGGACGAAGGTCGGCCTCGACGGCTGCCGCCTGCACGATTATGCCGACATCCGCGTTATGCCGACACGAGCGCGTGTCCGCTGGTCAGCGGGGGTGGCGCGGCATCTTGTGTCGGCATAATCAGAGGGCCTCGAGGAACGCGAGGAGCGCGTCGGGGGGCCGATAGCGGCCGGGCTTTGCGTCCAGCGGCTTGGTCCTGTCGATGGCTCGTTGTTTGTGGCTCATGTCGGCGTGGAGGTAGATGTTCGTTGTCGCGATCTGCTCGTGTCCGAGCCATAGCGCGATGACGGTGATGTCGTTGCCGGCGAGCAGGAGCCGCATGGCGGCGGTGTGACGCAGCGTGTGCATGGTCACGTGCTTGTCGGCGATCGACGGGCAGCTCGCGGACGAAAGGGCCAGATGGTGGGTGAGGCGTCGCTCGATGGCGTCGCGGCTCATGCGTTTGCCGGTCGTGGTCGGGAACAGCGGGTCGGTTGGTGTGCCGCCGCGTTCGGCCTGCCAGGCCTTGAGGACGGCCCGGGTCGGGTGGATGAGTGGTGTGCGTCGTTCCTTGCGGCCCTTGCCGATGGTGTGCACGTGGGCGCCGGTGCCCAGGGTGATGTCACCGCAGTCGAGGCCGGCGAGCTCGGAGATGCGCAGCCCGGTCTGGATCGTGAGGGCGAACATGGTGTGGTCGCGTCGTCCGGTCCAGCGACCCAGATCGCAGGAGCCGAGCAGGGCGTCGATCTCGTTCTCGGCGAGGTAGGTGACGAGGTTGCGTTGGGCGCGCTTGGTGGGGATGGCCAGCACCCGTTGGATGGATGCCGCGTGCTCGGGGTGGTGTAGCGCCAGGTAGCCGAACAGGGAGTGGATGGCTGCGAGACGGCTGTTGCGGGTGGTCACGCTGTTGTGGCGGTCGCGCTCGAGATGGTCGAGGAACGCGGCGACGAGCGGCGCGTCCATCTCGGCGATGTCGAGCGCGCTGGGGCTTGTGCCGGTGCGTTCGGCGGCGAAGGCCACCAGGAGACGGAGGCCGGTCTTGTAGGCGGCGACGGTGTTGGGGCTGGCGTCGCGTTGGCTGATGAGGCGGTCGGTGAAGAAGGCCTGGAGTCCGGGGGCGAGCGCGCTCATCGTCGGCCTCCGATGTGGGTGTCGAGCCGTTCGGCGGCGAGTGCCATCAGCTCCGGCGAGGCTGACAGATACCAGTAGGTGTCGGCCGGGCTGACGTGTCCCAGGTAGGTCGACAGGACGGCGATGTGGTCTTGGACGCGGACGCCGTTGCGGTGCCAGTCGACGAGGGTGCGGACAGCGAAGCTGTGCCGCAACTGGTGCGGGGTGGGACGGACCGTTTCGCTGCGGAGACCCATGGCGGTCGTGATCTGTCTGAGCACCATGGCCACCGCGCTGCGGTTGAGCCTGGTGCCGGCACCTGAGACGAAGAACGCTGTCGAGCGGGCCGGGCTGAGACGGTCGCGTTCGGTGGCGTAGGCGCGGAGCGCCGCGGTGGTTGTGTCATGGAGGGGCACCAGGCGTGGCCGATCGAACTTGGCGTGGCGGATGGTGATGACGCCGGTGCCGAAGTCGACGTCGGCCCCGTCGAGGCCGCATGCCTCACCAACGCGCATGCCCGACACCGCGAGGAGCCCGAACAGCGCCTCGTAGGTGGCGGCCCGCAACGGTGGGTGCAGCACCCGGGCGGCCTCGAGGAGCCTGCCGATCTCCTCCTGGGACCACAGGTAGGGGACCCGACGATGGCGCCGGGCAGGGAACACCGCTGGGGGCGGGACTTCGGTCGCTGGTTCGATGGTCCGGAGATAGCGGGCGAAGCCGCGCACAACGCTCAGGCGAGCCGCCCAGTGCGCGGGACGGGCGTTCTCGGGAAGGCGTGCGAACGAGATCGCCAGTTCGGCGGTAAGCGTCGCAGAGCCGGCGGCTTCCAGGTATGTGACCAGCTGCGGCAAGAGATGACCGGCCCGCTCCAGCTTGTAGCCCAGGGAGCGGCGCAACCGGAGGTAGTCCTCGACGTGATCGCACAGCGCGCTCATCGCGAACCCTCCCCAGGCCAGGGCAGGGCCAGCTCTCGGAGCCGGTCGAGATCGACCCGGGCGTAAATGGCGGTGGACTGCAAGCTCCGGTGGCGTAGCACCTGAGCGATCTCGGGCAGCGGGACCTGCGCTGCGGCCATCTCACAGGCCGCGGTGTGGCGCAAGCGGTGCGCGCCGACTTCGGGCACACCCGCCCGTCGACACGCGCGCCGCACCGTCGATGCGACGGTCCCCGCCGCCATCGGGCCGAACGGTGCTCTGGCCCGCAGGAACACCTCGCGACGGTCGCTGGCCGGGCGGCCGCGCCGCAGGTAAGAGGCAATGGCAGCGCCGACGTCGGTGGGTAGCGGCAGCCGGTCCCTCCGGCCGCCTTTGCCCACCACCACCAGCTCGCCGGCCCGCCAGTCGATGTCGTCGATCCGCAGGCCGGCGGCCTCACCCCTGCGCAGACCCAGACGCAGCAGCGTGATGATCACCGCGTAATCGCGCCGACCGATCGCGGTGCGTCGGTCGCAGGACGCGAGCAGCGCCTCGGCCTCGTGCTTGGCGATTCCCCTGGGAAGCGGCGAACGCCTCCGACCAGTGATCGACAGTGCCGCCTCCGACAGGTCCGCCTCGACGAGACCCTCGACGAAGCAAAAGCGCAGGAACGCCCGCAGACCGGCGACGTAGTTCTGCGCAGCGCTCACCGACACCGACGCCGACTCCCCGAGCACCGCGTCCGTGACCTGCGCCGCCGTCACCGCTGCGAGCCCGCCGGGACCGAGCCCAGCCACGAACCGGCGCGCCCGGTCCACATATCCGCGAACGGTGCCCGGCACCAGACCACGCTCGGTCAGCAGGAAACGACCGAAGGACTCCATCAGCTCCTCCGTCGGCGACAGCTCGAATGGCACCGCCACGCTCACGGCGCCCAGGTCACGCAACAGCTTCAGGAGGCACGACAGACCGGGCCGCGACACCCCGGCCACACGACCCCTCTCCCGCTGCTCCGCAACGAACGCCTCGATGCACGCCTCGTCCAACTGCTCCACACCCAGGCCCCGCGCGTCGAGCCAACGGCTCACACAGGCCACCTGCCGCTGGAGGTAGACCACCGACAAACGCGTGTACCCCACGCCCTCCAACTCTTCGCGGTATGCGTCGGCGAACGGGGCCAGCGGCCCCGCGACCAACACCCTGCTCACCCTGCTCTGCCCTGCCATGTTCGTCTCCTTCTCCTCGATGATGAAGAAGACGATCGCGGCAGCCGCTCGCGTTATGCCGACCTGAACACTCGGCTCACCTCACGCAGCCAGGACTCCGACGAGAAGGGTCGGCATAACGCGGATGTCGGCATAATCGTGCTTATGCCGACGTCGGCATAACCACGACCTGCGGCACTACGTGGCTACCCAGCTGCTCGGCGCCGGCGTCGACCCTCGGACGGTCGCTGGCCGCCTCGGCCATGCCAACCCCAACGTCACCATGACCGTCTACGGCCACTTCCTCCCCGAGAAGGACCGCGCGGCGGCCGACTTCCTCGACGACCTCCTCGACGGAACCGGCCCGACGGCTTGCTGAGTCTCTGGTCCCCGGCATCGGAGGATCTGAGGCGCGACGATGGTCGGGTGGAGACGGCGGCGCCTGCCAGGTCGACGGAGCTGAACCGGGCAGAACGCTGGTCGTGTTTCGGTCTCGTCATCTTGGCGACCCTCGTTGGACTTGTCGGCCTGTACGCGCTCGTTGGCCCCGAGGTCGATCGCGGGTATGCCTGCGAGCCGCTGATCTTTGGTGGCGGGCCCGAGGATGACGCCGCCGCAGCAAGGCTGAATGGTTGGAGCATGCCCGCCTGCGAGTCGGGTGATCGCGAGATCACCGTCGCTGTGAGCGTTGTGATCGTCGGGGTCTCGTTGGGCCTCCTCCGTGTGATCCACTCGGGTGCACGTCGCAGGGGTCGGTCGAGACCCGAATGAGGCCGCTCGCTGTACGGTGCGAGCCGTGCCCCGCCTTGAGCTGACGACGGAGATCGAGGCGCTGCCCGATGTGTGCTTCGACCTCAGTCTCGACGTCGATGTTCACACGCAGTCGACCGGCGCGCGGGAGGAGATCGTCGGGGGTGTTCGCTCCGGTCGGATGAAGCTCGGCGACGATGTGACGTGGAAGGCCTGGCACTTCGGCATCCCATTCCGCATGACGTCAAAGATCACGGAGTACGAGCGGCCGTCCCGGTTCGTCGACGAGCAGACGCGGGGACCGTTCGCTAGCCCCGATCGTTCACGGGGTGAGATGACGCGAGGTACCTGAGACGCGACAAGTGCCCTGATCATGGGCTTTTCTTGGTGTTGTGAAGCAACAAGAAGGCCAACGAGGAGGGCACCTGACAGGTGGAGACTACCAGCGCGTTGAAGGTCGGGATCGAGGGCGGCGGGAAGGGCGCGGTCGGTCATGTCGGGTTGCACGCGTTGGGCGCGTTCGCGGACCGGTTGGGGTTGGGGGCAGCCTTGTCGGATCGGATTCTCCCGACCGGTGAGCGGGCGCCGCTGCATGACCGCGGCAAGGTGTTGACCCACGCGATGTTGATGCTCGCCGGGGGGGGGCGAGTCTTGCGCGGACGTCGAGCATCTGCGTGTCGAACACCGCTTGTTCGGTTCGGTCGCGTCGGACTCCACGACGTATCGGACCTTTCGTGACCTCAAGCCGGCAACCGTGGAAGGGTTGTGGGAAGCCGTCGCCGGGGTGCGGGCCAAGGTATGGGAGCGGTCGTCGGTGACGCGACGCAGGACCTGTACTGGCTCTTCCAGGCGGTGGAGTCGTCGCGGCTGCTCGTTGCTGAGCTACTGAACGAGGTCGACGGCGAAGGGCGCGTTCGGTTGTCGCCCGCAGTTGTCCGCAGCTTGAGAGTCGCGAGCCCGCTCGAGGCCGCCATCCTCGCTGCGGGACCGATCCTGTTCTTCCTAGCCGAAGTCGTGAAGCGGACCAGCCAAGCGCGGGACTCATGGTGGCGCGGGACAGAAGCCCGTGAGGACGCGCGCGCTGCGGGCAGCAGGGCTCGTTCCGCGGAGATCGGGATCGACGAAGCCGAGGCTCGGGCGCGCGAAGCGTCAGCTGATGCCGAAGCAGCCGACGAGCGGCGCCGTCACGCCTCGGCCGATGCCGACCTCAGCGAGCTTCAGGTCGAGTGGGCGCGCCGACAGATTGAGAAGGCAGAGGAGGATCGAGCCGATGCCTTGCGTTGGGAGCAGGAACGGCGACGCGTTCTCGCCGGCCTGGATTGGGATGAACTTGTGACCGTGACCCTCGCAAGCCTTCGAGGTGAGCTGCAGAGCCTGGGGATCGAGGTCAATCTCTCGGAACTCGACCCCTCGACGCGCGAGCAGGTCCAGGCGATCCTCCTCGGCCAAGTGCTTCCGGCCGTCGCAGAGTTGGTCGAGGGGTCGGACGGTGAACTACGAGCCGGGCCGCCTCCAGCTGAGGACTGACGTCAGTAGGGTTGGCCGACGGCTGTTCGGCTGAAGATCGAAAGGCGGAAGCGGAGTTGTCTGATGTGCCCACACATCCCTTCAGGAACGACAACGGGTGGCCGATCCTCCGCGACTCCTGGGTGCTGTATCTCGACGCACTCGGAACCAAGGAAGCTGCAGAGCGGATAACCAACGAGGACCTCTTCGACCTGGTGCAGGCCGAGGCGTGGTACAGGCGATTCATCCACCACCAGAACATGGAACGTGTACAGGAGTCCCTGTACTTCACGGATGACGTCGTGGTGGCAAGGCCGGACGACGTATCGCTCGAGGATTCCGTTCGGGGGTTCAGCGACCTGCTGTGGGGCGCAGCCGTGTACTCCATCGGCATGGCGATCGACGTCGGGCACCTTGTGCGGGGTGGCTTCTCCCGTGGTGCGGCCTGCCTAGATCCAAGTCCGCAGGGGAAGGATGCGGTCGCTCGCTTCAACGTTGCCCACGGCGACGGTCTGATCCGCGCAATCAAGATCGAGCAGGATCGGGCCAAGGTGCCGCGTGTAGTTGTCGGCGATCGAGCTCTTGCGCGCATCGAGGAGTGCCACACTCAGGAGACGAGCGAGTTCTGGTGGATTCCACGCCCCTGCCTTCTTCGCGACACATCGGACGGCGAGGTCTTCGTTGATCACCTCGGCTACGTCATGCAGGACACCGAACCCAACCTGAACGTGAGAGATCGCAACGGTGACCCCCTCACGAAGGACGCGATCCTCGCGAGGTTTCGGTCATTCATCGTGGCGGGCCTCGACCACTACCTTGCCGGGTCTAAGTACCGGTGGCTGGCGGAGTACTTCGACTACACCGTCTCCGCCTACGGCGCAGGGAGTCCGATCGGGGCGGGTGGCAAACCACATTTCGAGCCGTGGTTGCTGAGCCTCGACCCCGGCGCCCAGGCCTAACCTCGACCTAGCCTCGACCGTAAGGTGAATGCCCGAGCGTTCGAACCAGCTCGCTGACGAAGTAGGAGTCGCCGGGGTTGCAGCGAGCGACTCGCTTCTCGTCCGCATCCAGGCTGTCGAGGAACGCGTAGCGATCGGCGATGAACTCGAACCATCGCTCGGGCTCGACAGGTTGGGTGAGCAGACCGATGTCCTCGGGTGGCAAGCGCGCGATCTCGACGCCGCGGACCGCCTCGTCGACGACGAGTGGGCCGTGGCCGAGTCCGTCCTCGACGACGTCGTGCCACACCTTGAGCACGAACAACCGCCGGATCAGCGCCTCGTCGAGCGCACCTTGCCCGAACAAGTACAGGTCGTACAGGTCGCGGATCTTGCGGCGTCGTCGCCAGGCGGCGAGCTTCTCGGCGAGCGACTCCTCGAGCGCGGGGACAGGGAGGCCGGGGAGCTCGAACTCGTAGCCCTTGTGGACTGGCAGCGGCACCGGTGCCTGCACCGAGGTCGGCAGCCAGAGCGGCCGGGGAGACACCTCCACTTTCGCTGGTATCCGGGGGCTCCCCACCGGGGTGTTGACCTCCAACCGGCCCCGCAGCGCCTCACGATCGACGACGCGGAACTCGACATCCCACAGCGTCGCGCCGTCGAGCATGTCGATCAGCAGCTCGCCTGCGTCGACATCAGGCGCAGCGAAGTCGAGGTCGGTCGAGAACCTGCCGGCGCTGCCAGCCCGGAACTTCCGGAGCGAGGTCCCGCCCTTGAGCACCAAGCCGAGCTCGAACGCGCCCTCGTCGTGGAGGTGCTTTAGCGCGTAGTCCTGGGCGACATCGAGGAGCGCCGCATCAGCGCCCCCGCGCCGAGCTCCCGCGTGGCGGGCCAGGTAGCCCTCGGTGATCATCGTGGCGGTAGCAGTGAGTCGTAGAGATGCCAGCGGTTGATCCACGCGCCCCGCCGGTCTCGTGGGCCGAGGTAGGTCACGCTCGCGGACTGGCCCTCGAGCAGTGCCTCGGTCTTGTCGGCGATGTCACGTCGTCCAGACCACTCGGCGAGGTGGCCGAGTCGTGCCAAGGTCGCGCGGCCGCGTCCAGACGCTTCGAGCAGCACGTCGTCCGGCGTCGTCGCTCGAAACGTCTCGGGCAGCCACTCGTCGGCGTTTCCCCAATCGCCCTGCGCCGACGGGCGATGCGCGATCGCGGCGAGCGTGGTCGCGGGCTGCCACACCGGCAGCCCGTTCGCTTCGCCGGCTGGCAGGCGCCAGTCGAACGAGGCTGTCCGGGCCGCCAAGGAAGCCGGCGCCCGCCAGCCAGGTCGATGCCCGAGGACCGGTGTGTCCGGCTGGTGCGACGTGTAGCCGTACTCCCAGATCGCCGACTCGAAGGCGATCGCGACCGGCGCCTCTGGCCGGTGACCGAGGAATGCGCGCAGCTCGATCCACGGATCGCCGCCCGGGTAGCGGCCCGCTCGCGCCCCGGCGCGAACTCCCATGCGTCACGGGTGCGCAGGGGGAGGAGCCAGCCCGTTCGGACGAGTCGCTCGGCGATCACCGTGGGGTCGAGATCTGAGCCCACCTCCGACGCGATCTCGCCCAACATGACCTTCGTGACCACGGCGGGCTGGCGCAGCTCCAGCTCCGCGACGAACGGGGCGAGGATCGCTCCGACCGTTCGGAAAGTTGTCGTCTGCGCATGTTCCACGTATGGATAGTACGCAATTTGGTGCCAGATGACAACACAAACTTGTCACCTAGTCTTGAATCACGTACTCCAGAGACGTGAGATGTGATGAAACGACAACTGACTGGAGCGCGAGCGCGATCCTGTCGCCTCGGCTGAACGGGTCGTCGGCATCAGCCCCCGGCCCGTCGGCGGCCCGCCGATACCCGTTGAGTCACGTCGGGTCGGTGTGGGAGCCTGGGGAACTTCAACGCTGTAATTCGCGACTCACGAAATTGAGGGTCCCAGGTGGCCCGATCGACGATCACCCGAGGCGAGCTGGCCACGGCCATCGAGGCATCTGGTCACGGCGCGGGCAACCCGCTGGCGGGCGACCCCCTCGCTCACGCGGACTTCGTGGACCAGCGCAGCCTGACCATCGATCTGATCCTCGGGCGAGTCGAGCAGGAGACCACTCCGAGGCAACCCGTCGGGTACTCGTGGCCGAAGGACGATCTGAGCCTGCGGGCCATGACCCACCTCGACCCCCTCGACGAGCATCTCTATCGAGCGCTGACCGGCCGGTTCCTTCGCCAGATGCAGGCACGGTTGCACCCGAATCGAGTGCTCGCGGTGAAGCCGCGACGGACGCGTCCGTTCTGGACCCTTAAAGGACATGGAAGCGCCATCCGCCGACGTACCGAGATGTCGATGGGATGGCTCGACAGCGGCGACGTCGCGTGCATGGTGGCCCTCGACGTCGAAGACTTCTTCTACACGGTCAAGGCGGCGATCGTCGCCGCCAGCCTCGACCCCGTCGTCGCACCTGAGGTGACGAAGCAGTACCTCTATCGCTGGCTCGTTCGGGTCGCACGCCACTCTGGCGTTCCTGGGCTGCCAGTTGGGCACGACGCTTCGAAGGTGCTCGCCAATCATCTGCTGGTGGTGGCCGACGAGGCGCTCGAGCACGGCGCTCGCTGGCTGCGGTACATGGATGACACCTGGATCTTCGCCGAGTCGGAGGACCAGGGCATCGCCAGCTGGCAAGCACACGATCGGGCCGTGACGGATCGGTTAAGACTGCGCCTCAACGGCAGCAAGAGCGCGCTGCTCGATCTCGACGAGGCCCGCGACAAGGTCAAGAGCGAGGCGATCGAGTACCTGCAGGGCCCGCAGAACGAGGACGAAGCAGAGTTCTTCGATGAGTTCCGCGACTACGACCGAGAGCTCCTGGACTACACGTTGGAGGAGCCCGTCCAGCGCAAGCGAGAGCTACGCCGCGCGATCACGCTGCATCGCAAGCGCGGAGACTTCAGGCCGCTGCAGGCACTGCAGGACGATCCCAACCTGCTCGGGCTCGCTCCCGACTATTGGTCACGCCTGCTCGATGCCCACGTGACGCAGACGAAGAATCGCGAGATCGAATGGGACTGGATCCGGGAGTCGGCGCTCACGACTCGATCGAAGTTTTTCGATGCGGAGCGCCTGGTCTTCCTGCCGGCCGTCCAGCGGTCGCGGTGCGACAAGGCGACGGGGGACGCGCTGTACGACTTGGCGATGCGGACCGACATGGCGCCTCCCGTCGCTGCACGTGCAGCGCTGGCGTGGGAAGGATCCGACCGCGCACGAATCCACGACGCGATCGACGGCGCACTCGATGGTGGTCACTACTCCGTGCGCCGAGCCTTCATCCCGGCTGTCTGCAAGCGATCACCTTCCGAGGCTGTCGTCCAGAAGATCCTCGACAGTGACCCCGAGCTCGAGCCCACCGTGCGGTGGGCGCTTGCGCGGTGATCGTGGTGAGGGTCCCGCCGACGCTCATGAAGTCGCACGAGTAGTCCCACGGACGACGCACTGTGGACGCGATCGAACTCCTGGCTTGGGCGCGTGAGCTGAGTGCGGGTTGCACCGAGGAGGACGCTGTCTCGGCGCTCGTGCGTCGAGCCGATGGAGACGGAGGCCTGGCTGTCCACGCGGTGTGGGAGGAGACCCGTGAGCGGATTCGTGTCGAGGGCTTCCACGGAGGTCCCGACCTGACACGTGTTCAGCGGATCCTTGCGGAGGTCGCGTGTCGCTGCGGCGAGGATCTCGACGTGGGCTGACCTCCTGGCCTACGGACCGACGGACGTTGACACCGGATTGACACCGGACTTGGCGGTTCTGGCGTCGATTCCCCGCTCTGGTGGCTCATCACTGAGCCGTATGTGCTGGTAGAGCCATTGTTGCTCGAACTTGACCCGCTTACAAGGAGGGGGTCGGGGGTTCGAGTCCCTCAGCGCCCACGAGTCGTTGTCGAAACGACAACGCTTGGCCGTGTTTCCCCTGGTCACGACTGGGGTTTGAAAGAGGGACCAAGGGTCAGAAGACCACTTCCGGGCAACCCGAGCCGGCGTTCCGGGCGCCCGGACCGCGAGCGCGACAGGTCAGCCGGAGACGAGCGCGTCCATCGCGGCCAGGGAGGTGCCGAGCCCGAGGCCCGACTGCTCCATGAAGGTCTCGGGGTCTTCGGGTTCGGGCATCTCGACGTGCATCGTCATGCGAGTGAGTCCGCCGGCGGTGGCCTCGAAGGTCAGGATCTGTGTCGTCGCCGGACCGCTGGGATCCGCCTCGCCCATCACGAACCACTCGTCGGCGCCGAGGCGCTCCGGTCGGTCGATGAGCGTGTAGGTGCCGTGCCATGACATCGGCCCGTGCTCGGGGATGACCAGGACGTAGTGGTAGCGCCCGCCCTCAATCGGGTCGGACTCACACACCGTCATCTCCGAGCCCTCAGGGGCACCCGCGGCAAACCAGACTCGCAGGTCAGCTGGGTCGGTGAAGGCGCGGAACACGCGCTCGGGTGAGGCGCCGAACATCCGCACGCAACGGTAGGTAGTGCCGTCGTCGCTGATCTCGAAGTGCGCCGAGTCGCGGCGCGCGTCGAGCGTCGAGAGGTCGACGGGGAAGGTGGGGTCGCTCACAGCGGGGTCTCCAGTGGGGATCGGGGATGGGGGTCGGTCGAGACGAGGTCGTCGAGGACGTCGAAACGTGCCTGCCAGACATCCTCGAAGGAGGCGAACCAGTCGTGGGCGGCCTCCAGGCCGCCTCCGTCAAGGCGATAACGGCGGAAGCGTCCGTCCCTGCGACACGTTACGAGGGACGCCTCGGACAGAACACGGAGGTGCTTCGACACCTGCGGTTGCCGGAGGCCGGATGCATTCACAAGCTCAGTCACCGTGAACTCCCGGCGTTGGTGCAAGAGCCGGAGCAGGTGTCGCCGGTTGGGTTCGCCCACGGCGTCGAGCACGAGCTCCGGGTCGGCCACGCCAAGACATTATATATTCTTAGAGAGGAATACAAGGTGCGCGAGGTGCCTCAGGCAGCCCCATCTCGTCTACGGGCTTTCGCGGCCGACGAATCGCCCCTTGCCCGACAAGAAGTCGAGCGCTCGCTGAACATTGCGATCGACACTCTCCTCGGTCTTCAGGCCGTCGATGTAGCGGATGATCTCGTTCTGTCGCGACGGCGCCATGCCATCGAAGACCGCCCTCGCTGTCGGGTTCGCCTCGAGCATGGCGAGCAAGGCCGGATGAGGCTTGATTTCACGGTCGCTCGGATCGAAGCCGACCGTCACCTCGATCACCTCACCGATCCGGCGCGGTGAATCGTCGAGCATCTTCATGTTCACGTACAGCCGCCACTCGCCGCTGTACTTCACCAGCGTCTGCTGGTAGGGCCTCTGGTTGATCGTGCCTCGCACAGGGATCGGGCCATTCGAACGGCCGGCCTCCGCGAAGATGTCATTCAGCCCGGCCCGGCGGCAGAAACACGAACGGATTGCCGTCGACGATTGCCAGCTCTGCGGTGAACGTGACGTCGAGGCCCACCCCACAAGGCTATGGCGGCTCTTCGGATTTCAGCGGGGTGTGACGGTGGCGAGTAGGTCCCAGTTGGGTCGACCGGCGTAGAGAAGGACGCGGATGCGATAGTGCCGGAA
This sequence comes from uncultured Actinomycetes bacterium, assembly GCA_963719935.1. Classification (GTDB taxonomy): domain Bacteria; phylum Actinomycetota; class Acidimicrobiia; order Acidimicrobiales; family CAVRDY01; genus CAVRDY01. The sequence continues at coordinate 144,439 of CAVRDY010000003.1, forward strand.
GCATCTGAACCCGAAGCCGACACGCTTGACCAGCTTGATCAGGTTGTTGATCGCCTCGGTCGGCCCGTTCGTCACGCGGGCCTGGTGCCAGGCGAGGATCTGGTTTCGCCAGCGTCGCAGCGTCCCAGCGAGCGAGCGCACTTCCTCGGGCATCGACTCGTCAGCCATGTCTTCGGTGATCTCATCGAGGAACACGGCAGCGGTAGCCGGGTCGGCGATGTCGTACAGGCCCCGCAGGGTCTCCTTGGCGTGCCAGGTCATGCGCACCTCGCCGTGGGGGTCGCCGGCTTCGAGCAGGCTCAACAGCTTCGCTTGGCCAGCCTCGTCGAGTCCTTCGTGGCCCTTGGTCAACAGCCGGCGGCTCCGATACAGCGGGTCGTCTTTGCGGCCGCGGTGCCCGAGGGTGTCGTTCTGCACGCGACGCCGGCACTGGTCCAGGGCCGTGTTGGCGTGTCGGACCACGTGGAACGGATCCGCGATCTGGGTGACATGGCCGAGACTGTCGTTGAACACCTTGCGGTACGGACCCGACATGTCCATGACGCCGTAGCGGATCGCCGATCGCCACACAGCGGGTTGTTCGTCGAGCCACTCGCACACTGCTGTGGCGGTGCGGCCATCGATGACCTCGATCAGTTTCGCGGGGTGCCCGCAACCGCCGACGTCGACCACCGAGGTGCACCAGCACTGGACCCGCCACGGCCCGCACCGACAGAACAGGGTCTCATCGAGTCCCAGCGCATCAACCGTGCCGACACGTTCGGTGTCGGCGGCCAGCAGCGCTTCACCGTAGGCGACCACGGCGTCGTTCACGGTGTGCCAGTCGCATCCCAACTCGTCGGCGACGTGTTGCACCGGTCGGGTCAGCTGACCGACCTGGCGTGTCGCCCACCGCGCTGCCCGATCAGTGAGCGCGGCCCGGGCAACGCGATGCGTTCGTCGACGATCGTCCAGGACCCCATCGGGCACTCGGGTTCGGGACACACCCAGCGATGCTTGCGCCACAACAGCCGTGTGGGACGACCAAAGCAAGGCAGATCCACCAGTTCCACCACCGGACGGTCCTTCACCGTGGCCCGCACCCCACAGCGTGGGCACCAGCCCTGATCGGACCGAGACTCGATCGTGACCCGGACCTGCAGCCACTCCTGCACCCCCAAGACGTTCACTTCGGGCAAGCCCACCAACAGCTCGCACATGCGCGTAGGGTCTATCTCCACAGGGGCTCTCCAGTCCTCGACGTAGTTGAACACGCCGATTCTGGTGAGCCCCTGTACCGCGCACGCGGACCCCTCCCCGCCAGGCCCTACACCCTTACACCCCGCTCAGATCCGAAGCTCCGCTATGGCTCGGTCCGATGGCCAGGCCGCGGTCCGAGAGGAACAGTCGCCGCCCGGCCACAACGAAGCTGTACGACGACCCGACGGCCAGTGACCCGGCGTTCGGGGACGGCCGGATGCTCGGCTTTGCGTTCGGAATGGTCGCGGGCCCAGGCATGTTCATCCAGGCATGCCGAGTCTCGATGAGAACAAGCGCAATGTCATGGCGTTCTACGACCTGATGTTCAACCAGAACCGTCCGTCGGAGGCGATCGACCGCTTCGCAGGAGCGGACTACCGGCAGCACAACCCTCACGTTGGGGACGGCAAGCAAGCGTTCATCGACTACTTCGATCGCATGGCAGCCGAGTACCCGGGCAAGCACGTCGAGTTCGTCCGCGCCATCGCAGAGGACGACATGGTCGTCCTGCACTGTCGCCAAACCTGGCCCGGCGATGAGGTCTACGCCGGCATCGACATCTTCCGTCTCGACGACGACGGCAAGATCGTCGAGCACTGGGACGTCCTGCAACTGGTCCCGGAGCACTCCGAGAACGACAACGGGCTCTTCTGAGCCCCGGACCCGGAACGACCCCACCGATGCATGGAGACTGACATGAAACCTCATAGACCCAATCGCTCGCTTCGACGGGAAGACCATCAGCTACACCTACGACAACGGCTGGGCATTCACGAACACGTTCGAGGGCAACATCCGCGTCACCGACACGCCACGCCGCGGCGTCTTGCGCGAACCGGTGCAGATCCGCCAACTCCGGCCCGAGGTGTACCTGGTCTCGTGGATCGACCGAGAGATGGGGCAGATCGCACAGATCATCGACCTCGAACACCGCACCGTCGTCGCGACGATCCCGACCGAGGCCCACTCCGACAGGACCGAGATCATCACCGCTGCCATCTCCGACTTCGACGGCTGAGGTGCGCCGGGCAACGTCAAGACCAACCGCGACGCCCACTCTCACTGTCCCATAGGTGCCGATCGGGGGCGGAAGCAACGCTGGAGTGCTCAGCTCAACGGTGGCCATCCGCGGCGAGGGCGAATCGGCACTCCAGCACGCCGAAACTCTCGGGCAATTGTCGCGGCGTCGACTGCGTAGTCCGCTGCGACGTCTTTGAGGGACGCTCCACGCTGATAGGCCTTCGCCGCACGAGCCACGTCGGCATCGGTGAGCTTGCGGACCGTCCCCAAAGGTCCACGTATGTTGTTGTCGAAATGACAACGGTCGCCCGCGTGGCCGCAGGTCAGCAGGGTGAGTTTGAGCTGAAGCACTTGGTCTCGTGGTGTGCTACCGAGATGCTCCTTGTCAGGCCAGCTGGTCGCGCCGGGACCGAGATCTCGGTTGGCTCGATTCGAATCCGACGAACTCCGTGTCATCGGCGCTCGGGCGAGTAGCGGCCCGTAGGCTCTCGAATCATCTTTCTTCGATTCCCGAAAGGGCACCCCGATGACCCCCGAAGCCGATGAGTTTCCGATCGGGGTCCACGACTTCCACCCCGACGCCAGCCTCGACTTCCAGCTCAACCGGTTGGTCGGCGTCGGCGGCGGCCGGCTCCGAGAAGTTCGAGAGGTCGCGTCCCGGATCGCCGACCTCGACGACTGGAAGCGGGAGTTCCTCGCCCTGGCCGAGACCGCGGTCGACGAAGAGCGGTTTGGTAACGCCGCGGCCTACTGCCGAGCGGCCGAGTTCAACATGGCCGCGTCGGACCCGGACAAGCCCGAGGCCTACCGACGCCAGGTCCAGATGCACCGCAGGGCCTACGCCGAGGACTACGAGTCGGGGGTCGTCTCGACGGGTTCTGCCCCCTTTGGCGATGACGAGCTGCCGTACTGGCGCTTTCCGTCCCCTCCGAGCGCCGGACGGACCAGCGGCCCGGTCGTCCTGCATGGCGGGTTCGACTCGTACGGTGAGGAGCTCTACCCGGCCGCTCGGGCCCTCGCCCGACTCGGCCATGAGACCGTCCTTTTCGAGGGCCCCGGCCAGGGCGCGGTCATTCGGGAACAGGGCCTGCCCTTCACCCAGGACTGGCACCGCCCCGTGGCGGCGGTCCTCGATGACCTCCAGCTCGACGACGTATCCCTGATCGGCCTCTCCCTCGGCGGTTGCCTCGCGCTCCGTGCCGCGGCGGTCGAAGCGCGGGTGACGCGGGTGGTCGCCTGGGACGTGATGTGGGACATGTTCGCCGTCATCGCCGCCCAGATGCCGCTCCCGAAGCGCTTCGGCTTCGAGGGACTCGTCCGCATGCGGGCCGGTCGCATCCTCGATCGGGTCGTCGAGCGGGAGATGCGCACCAGCCTGATCGCTCAGTGGGCGATCGACCACGGCACCTATGTCACCGGCGTCAGCCGCCCATCCCAGTACTTTCAGGCCATGCGGAGACTCACCACTCGGGACATCTCCGCGGACGTCACCCAGGACGTGCTGCTCCTCGCCGGGTCCGACGATCACTACGTCCCGCTCGACCACCTAGACAGTCAAGTCTCGGCCTTGACCCGCGCCCGCTCGGTGACGAGCCGTATCTTCACCGCCGCGGAACACGCCGGCACCCACTGCCAGGTCGGAAACGCCGCGCTGGCGATCCGGACGATCGCAGCCTGGTTGGACGAGCGGACTCGCGGCGTCTGACCGATCAGGCCCGGGTAGACGACACGGCGCCTCTTCGGCTGAGCGCCGAACGCGTGCTCGACTCCTGCTCGGGCATCTGTCTCCGGAACGGCGACCGGCGTCACAGGGACCGACCTAGACCTGGAGAGCTCGCCCGCCTCCGTGCGCGTCCACATCCAAGAGTGGGAAACACCGCCCGGCTTCACGGCGATCATCGCCGAACCGATCTGCTGACCTTGCCCGGCTACTCGGCGAACCCGCTCAGTTGCAGGTCAGGTCGCCGTTCACATCGACGCCTCGATGTCGGCGACGGTGATCATCAGATCCAGCGGGTTCGTCGGAGAGCGGGAGAGGCCGAACCGCTCATAGAACTCCGCCGCCCCCGGGTGCAGCGCCGTGACGACAAGCATCCGCACACCGATCGTCTCGCTTGCGGCGACGGTCAGTTCCATCGCATGGCGGAGAAGCCCAGCACCGAGGCCGTGGCCTTGAGCGTGCCGATCGACGGCGAGGCGGCCGAGCAGGATGGCAGGGATCTGCCTTGGCGCCTGACGCCGAGCACGACCCGTCGCGTCAGCGCGGAGCACGGCGAAGGCCGAGACTGAGTGGTAGCCCACGACCCGGACATCGTCAGTCGTGACATAGGCGCGGGAGAATCCGGCCAGCTGGTTGCGCAACGCTCGACGCGTCAGCCACTCGTCGAGCTCCGGTTCGCCGGATTTGAAGTCGTCGAGCCGATGATCGGCGGTCAGCGGCTCGATTTGCGTGAAGCCGCTGCTCACTTCTTGAAAGGCGACGCGCGCTCGAACAGCTCGGCGGTCTTGGCGTTGCGCCGACCCTTCCGGGACATACGGCGCTCCAGGGTGTCCCACGTCTTGGCATCAAGGACGACGTGGTCGCGGTCGGCGAGCGTCTCGGCGGCGGATGCACGTGCGGCCTGGACGACGAACTCGGTGATCGACAGGTGCGACGCTTCGGCCGCCGCCCGGATGAGGCCGTCATCAGTCGGTGAGAGGCGCAGGTGCAGCCGTTCGTCCCGTATCTCTGCCTTCGTTGCCATGGCACGAGTGTACGCACACTCGGCGTACACCGCTCTTGATTGCTGAGATCTGGTCGCCGAGAGCGAACCCTGCTGAGGAAGACGCTCGCGGTGACCAGCAATGGAGGTCGGCCCGGCCCACCTCTGCCGGACCGTGGGCGCTCCCGAATCGGGTGCCCGGCCTGCCGAATCTATAGATCCGGCCGAACTGAAGGGTTTGAAAGCCGTCCCGTGAGGTCCACGTGGTTTGACCTGGTGTCTTGTGGGTTCGTCCGCCGTCTCAGACGTCCGATCGGCGAAGAGACACCGGGGTTGACACCCGACTGGCTCCCGACCGGTAGGTTCCTCCCCGATGAGAGGGACCGCTCTGGGCGTTGGGCTTCGGCGAGCACGCTCGTAGACACCGCAGATCCACGGGCCGGGCCTTCTCGATCGCTGGACGATGCGGTGGATGTTGGTGAGGAATCGCTCGCGCTGCTCCTCGCCGCGGAGGTTGGCGTTGGTGAGGCAGAACACCTTCACGGCGTGCTCCTCGACGGCGGCCAGCTCGACCGGGCGGCGGCAGATGGCGTCGTCCTTGGTGAGCACGACCCACTCGCGCTCGCCAGCGAGCTGGAGCCAGACCTCGTCCTTGACCTTCTGTGCCTCGACCTCGCCTTAGACCGACGCCAGCGTGTGGGCCGTGTACCCGGCCTGCTGCAGCGCGTCAGGCAGGAGGTGTCGCCCCAGGCTGCGGTCGACGAAGAACTCTGCTGGCTCAGGCTGCGTGCGGGAGCGAGGCACGGATCACGTCTTCGACGTCCTCAGGGCGCAAGTCGAAGTCCTTGGCCACGTCCTTCAGAGGCTCGCCAGCCCGAAATCGATCGAGCACGTCGTCCATCGGAGCGCCGCCCACGATGAACAGCGGGCGCCCAAGTCCCCGGCTCGGGTCGCACTCGACGACAGCTCGCTCGGTTATGGGGAGCACGAGTCGCTCGGCCCAGTCGTCGCTGGCGTACGTGATCCGTTCGAGGTAGTCACGAATGACGTCGTGGAACACCCGCTGGCCGCTGACCACGACGGTCAGCACATCGTCGTCGTTCTCGGCGATGGCGTAGTCGAACAGGATCGAGGCGCCATCGGTGTAGAGCTTGCGAGAGGCGAGGGCGTGCTCGATGCCGATCTCGTCACGGAGGACTGTCAGCGAGCGCCGGATGTGCTGCATCGACACTCCGGCACGGCGGAACGCGGCTGCAACCATGCCCTCGACCAGGCCGACGAACGGGACCTCGGGGTGGCGTCGACGGTGTCCGGCTCGCGGTGAGGATGGGCCCACTCTTGACGGCGGGACGACCCTTCGGGTGAGCCTCGTAGCCGCGAGCCCAGGTGCTGAGGGTGGAGGTCGGGACATCGAGGTACCGGGCCGCCTCGGCGACGGTGTAGAGCGGGGTTTCGAACCGCAGCGGATCTTGAGCCTTCGTCAGGTCACCTCCTGGTCGACGGTCCGAGCGTACCGGCACGATCGACCAGGGTCGGCGGCAATCGCTCCGGGCAGGCGGGGACCACGCCTCACGAGTCGAGGAGGGCACGGACGCCGAGGAGGAAGTACGCACCGCCCAGCACGAGGCAGAACGGCAAGACACAATGCACGGCGCGCCGGTAGAACGAGCGCAGCCGCGCAGTCTTCGAGCCATGTGATGAGCAGCTGTACCCGGCCACTCAGGAGTTCACCAGGAAGTGGTCCGAGGTGATCGAGGAGTGGCCCCTGCGGTACGGGCGAAAGGTGCGCGGTTGGTGGTTCGACGGGGCTTACAACCCCCTCGGGTGAGATGACATGACCTGTCGATGCCCTGCAACTGGGAGACGTGAGCGGCGGCGTGCCGGGCCGGGAACCCCGACAGCATCCTGGCGTTCAACCGCGGTGCGTGGGAAGAGGTGGCGTCCATTTCGTCTACCGGCGAACAGGACTGCAGGTACCTTCGGGGTGATGGAGGAGGACACCGGGGAAACGGCCACCGAGAAGGCACGGCCCGGCGGGTCAGGACGCCGTCTGGGCCTACAGATCGCTGTAGGCCTGTTCACTGCCTTCATGCTCGTGATCGTCGCGTTTGCACTAGAGGGTGCGAGCACTGGCGGGGCGATCTTCTTGGTCTTGCTCGTGGTCATGGCGGCCCTCGCGCTGGCTGGGAGCGCCGCTGTCGTCGCCATCGGCAAGGGCGAGTTCCCTCGGGAGGACCCGCCTGCTCAGCCGATCGAGGGCAAGAGGAAGCTCCGCTGGGTGTTGGCAGCCGGCTTGCCCGCCACTCCCGTCGTAGGACTCTCCCTCACCTTCGTCTTCATGCGCCAGCCGCCGTCCAGCGGACCATGGACCCGCTGGGACCTCGTTTCCTTCGAAGACCTCGTCTTCTGGGTCGTGATCAGCGCCATCGCGTGGAGCCTCGTCGTGCTGGTGGTGGCCGCTGTCCGGTATCGGGGGACGAGCCTGGAGGCTCCGCTGCTGCTCTGCGCGGTACCGGGCCTCTTCATGCTCGGCCTGTTCCCCGCAGTGCGGAAGGCCGCCTGCCCAAGCCAGTTCCCTCGCGGCGACATGCTCGAACCGCTGCCCCCCGGCACCGACGTGATCCATCGTGGACAGAGCACCCTTCGAGGCTCCGGGTGGTTCGTGGTCGAGATCGACTCGCCAACCCAGCCCCCCAACGAGCTGGAGCGCAGCGCGGCCGAGCACTACCTGAGCCAGGGATGGGAATTGGCCTCGGACGATGGCTACACCGTCGAGCTCGTCGCCGGGGAGTGGGAGCTCTCGATCGGCGACCAGTACGACTACCAGGCACCGGGAGGGCCGGAACCCCTTGGGGTGCAGCTCGCGATGTGGCACTCCGACGGGGATTGCGACTGGCTCTCGTAGGGGCAAACGCTCAGCAAACGGGCCGTCCTCAACGAAATCCTGGCCCGGCAGCGCCCCCTCGGCACCCCTCGCCTGGCCCGCACCGCCCGGGTGGGCGACAATGGGAGCTGCCCACCCGACCGCTGACACTCCCAGGAGGATCTGTGGGGACCACCGACCTGCAGCTGTCCGTCTCCACCAACGGCGAGGTGCCCGCCCCCGTGCAGGCGCGCGTCGAGGAGAAGCTGGCCGCCCTGGCTGAACAGGTCCGCGAGCCTGTGCTGCACGCCGAGGTTCGCCTCAGTTCGGAGGGCAACGCCGTGCGGGAACGTCCCGCAGTGGCCGAGGCCACCCTGGTGGTCAACGGCACTCCGATCCGGGCACACGTCGCCGCCAGTGACATCGACGCCGCCGTGGACCTACTCGAGGATCGCCTCCGCCGGCGCATCGTCCGCCACACCGAACGGCTCCATCACGAGGGCAAGGAGCGCAAGCGTCAGGTTCGTCGCGGTCCCGACGACCACGAGTGGCGCCACGGCGACCTACCCACCCACCGCCCCGAGTGGTACGAGCGCTCCGCGGACGAGCGCGAGGTGATCCGTCACAAGACCTTCGCTCTCCAACCCCTGACCGTGGACGAGGCGGCACTCGACCTCGATTCACTGGCCCACGACTTCTTCCTGTTCACCGAGCTGGGATCCGAGAGCGAGGCAGTCGTGGCCTGGGGTGAAGACGGGCAGCTGGCACTCCAGGTGCCCGAGGGGGTCGACACCGCCACGGTGCTGGCCGAGACCGTCACCCCCGTCTCGGTCTCTGCTCCCGCCCCCCGCCTCACCCAAGGCGATGCCCTGGGGCGCCTCGAGGACGGCGGTGAGCGCTGGGTGTTCTTCGTCGACGACGACTCTGGACGTGGCCACGTCCTCTACCACCGGTACGACGGCCACTACGGGCTCATCACCCCGGCCCGCTGACCGGCTTCCCGTGATACGGACCCCCCGGCTCCGCTCCAGACCGGTGGCCGGGGTGCTGGTGGCGCTGGCGGTGGCCGCGGCACCGGGCTGCACCGACCCCGAGCCCGACCGGGTGGAGATCGTGGAGGGCACCCTTCCCCAGACGACCACCGAGCCCCCAGCCACCGGCCCGGCGACGACAGGTCCACCCGGGGACACCACCACGACCAGCCTCGGACCACCCACCCTGGACGAGTCCTCACCGGTGTCCACCGCGGGGGTGGGGGAAGTCGACTTCGGCATGACCGCAGCGGAGGCCGAGCGTGCCGCCGGGAGCCGCCTGGTGGCCCAGGAGGGACAGGATCCCGCGGGCACCTGCTGGGGGGGCGCCCTGGAGTCGGGGCCACCCGGGTTGACCTTCACGGTGGTCGACGGGGTGGTGCAGCGCCTCGACGTGGACGACGGCCCGCTGTCCACCGTGTCGGGGGCGGGCATCGGCGACACGGCCGACCAGCTCCGCGAGCTGTTCGGAGAACGCCTGGAAGAAGGGCCGGACCCTGACGGCAGCGGAACCGTGCTGACCTACGTTCCCCAGGACGCCGGCGACGCCGGAACCCGGATCATCTTCACCGTCGAGGCCGAGGTCGTCACCTCGCTGCGGGCGGGACAGCTCCCGGTGGTGGCGACCGGCTGTTGAACCGGGTGGCGCGCGTAGCCCCGCTCAGTCCTCGGGGGCTCCCGGAACGACGACCACCGGGCACGGGGCGTGGTGCACGACCTTCTGGCTCACCGAGCCAAGCAGGAGGCCCTTGAGACCTCCCCGGCCCCGGGATCCCATCACGATGAGATCGGCGCCCTCGCTGGCCGCGTCGAGAATGGCCCGGGCGGGTAGCTCCTCAACAACGCGGCGCTCCACCGTGGCCTCGCGGTCACCGAAGGCGGCGCGCACGTGCTCGTCGAGGAGTAGGTCGGTCTCGCGGCGCAACTCGGCCAGGTCGATGGGGGCCTCGGTGGCCACGATCAGCGGCGTGAACTCCCAGGCCTGCACGGCCACCACCGATGCGTCCCAGCGCTCGGCCTCGGCCGCCGCCCACCGCAACGCCCCCATGGCGCCCTCAGACCCGTCGACCCCCACCACGATTCTCTTGACCATCGCGTTACCTCCTCGTCGGACCCAGACCCTACCCAGCAGGCTCGGCCTCGGGGGCCTCGGGGGCCTCGGGGGCCTCGACCGACTCACCCTCGCCGCGGGCGGCGGCGACCAGCCCGTCGATGGCCAAGGTCGACAACTCACCCGAGGCGCGAGCGGCAACCGTCCCATCGGCGGTGATGGCAACCCAGTGAGGCGTGCCGGCCAGCCCGAAGGCCCGGGCCACCCGGTCGTCCTCGTCGTCGACCACCACCTCGGGGGTCCATCCCGCCTCTTCGAGCCATTCGTCGGGTGGCCAGTTGCCCCGAGTCCGCTCGCTCAGGGTCAGCACCGAGACCAGGTCGGTGCCCTCGGGAAGGCCGCCGGCGTCGAGCCACCCCTGCACCACGGGAAGCTCACGCTGGCAGTGAGGGCACCAGTGGGCCAGGAAGACGAGGACGGTGGGCCGGCCCGGCTCGATGCGGGTGGTGCCCGCAGCGGTCACGGACACCACCGTGGGAGCGGCCATTCCCACCGCGGGGTCGGGCCCGGCCTCGCCCAGTTCGGGTAGGTCCGCGCCCTCGACGGTCACCGTCCCGTACTCGAAGGCGTCGCTCTGACCGGCGGTGAGGACGATGGCCACGACCGCGGCCAACAGCACCAGACCGCCAACCGCGTACCGCAGCCATCGAGGAGGGCCAGCGCCAGCCGAACCCCCGGCGGGGATCCCTGGACGGCGGCGGGTGTTGGGGCGATTGCTCACGAGGACTCCTCGACGTTCGGGGACAGGTCAGCGGGTGTGCTCTCGTCGGGGAGCATCACCTCGGCTCGACGGGCCAGCACCAGCAGCCCGGTGATGGCGACGAAACCGGCTGCCGCCATGGCAGGGATGGTCACGAACCCGAACACCTCCACGTACTTGAGGGTGCAGGGAGGACCGGTGCCGCACGCACCTTCACCGGCGTCGGGGCGCCACTGGAGCTGGAGGTGGTAGATCGACACCGCCAGTCCGCCCAGTGCGATGGGAAGCCCGTAGCGCCACACCTCCAGGTCTCGGCGCCAGGCGGCAATGGGAAGGATGACGGCCAGGGGGTACATGGCGATGCGCTGGAACCAGCAGTACCGGCATGGCTCGTAGTGCGCCACCTCGCTGAAGTACAGGCTGCCCAGCGTGGCCACCACGGCCACGGCGGCCGCCAGCGGCAGGGCCAGGTCCACCAGGGCTGTCCACCATCGGGCGAACGCACCGGCCTCGAGGGTGAGTGCCGCGACCAGACCGGCCACCCCGAAGCAGACGGCCAGGCCGGCCAGCAACGAGAAGAACGTGGCGACGGTGTCGGTGCTCACCCGGACACGCCAAAGGGGTTCATGGCGCCCTCAGACCCGACACCGGTGGTAGGTCACGTCGATCTCGACGGCTCTGGCAGTAGACCCATGGCCGCCATCCTGGGGTGCGTTGCGGCCAAGTCCCCAGGGACCGCCGACCCCCTGATCCGGGTCCAAAGTCCCGGGAGGAGTCCGATAGCCTGCGGCAGGCCCGGACCGAGGAGCTGAGGCATGGCTGCGACCACCGTGGGAGATGTGTTGGTGTGCGTCGACTTCTCGGCGGCCAGCGCCGAGGTGGTCGACGCCGGGGCCCGGCTGGCAAGGGCGCTCGGCACAGGCATGCACCTGCTCCACGTCGCCGCGCCCGAACCCGACCTGGTCGGCTACGACACCCCGGGAGGACCGCGGCGACAGAAGCGACCGGGCAGGTGAACTGCGGGCCGAGCACGAACAACTGGCGCAGTTGGCCGCCGCGGTCGCTGGCCTGGAGGTGACGCCCCTGCTGGTGATGGGCTCGACCGCCGAGGTCATCGGGGACGAGGCCCGGCGGCTCGGATCCGAGCTGGTGGTGGTGGGTTCCCATGGTCACGGCGCGCTTCGGCGCCTGCTGGTCGGCTCCACAACGGACGCTCTTCTCCGCGGTGCCGACCGACCCGTGGTGGTGGTCCCTACACGGACCTGAGTCACAACGGAACCGACCGGAAGCCACGGCGGTGCATGACCCGGCGCGCAAGGGCGCTCTGGTGACCGACCCACTCCTCCATGATGGCCCACGCGGCACAGAACCAGGGCCCTGCCCAGCTGCACCCCCTGGCACGGGCCAGGTGGGAGACTCACCGGATGGCGCCACCCGCCGCCCACCCGCCGGACCCGCCCGCCACCGAGGGCACCGCAGGCACCGGATCCGTCGCAGGCAGCGGGACGCCCGTGGTCACGGGGGCCAGCGAAGACACCGAGGCCCTCCTGCGCGGCCTCGACGCCGGGGAGGTGGCCGCCCGGATCGCCCGGGGCCAGCACAACCGGACCGAGCGCACGACCAGCCGCTCGGTGGAGGAGATAGTACGGGCCAACGTCCTGACCCGCTTCAACGCCATCCTGGGCACGCTGCTGGTGGTGATCCTGGCTGTCGGCGAGTACCGCGACGCCCTCTTCGGCGTGGTCCTCGTGCTCAACGCAGGAATCGGAATCCTCCAGGAACTGCGGGCGAAGCGCACCCTCGACGAGTTGGCGGTGGTGTCGGCTCCCCGGGCCCGCGTGGTCCGATCGGGTCACGAGCAGGAGGTGGCTGCCGAAGAGTTGGTGCTCGATGACGTGGTGCACATCAGCTCCGGCGACCAGATCGTCGTGGACGGCGAGGTGATCGAGGCCGTTGGTCTTGACGTCGACGAGTCGCTCTTGACCGGCGAGTCCGAACCGGTGCGCAAGGCACCCGGTGACGAGGTGCTGTCCGGCAGCTTCGTGGTGTCGGGCTCCGGGCACCTACAGGCCACGGCCGTCGGCGCCCAGGCCTACGCATCTCGACTGGCCGACGAGGCTCGCCAGTTCTCCCTGGTGCGCTCAGAGCTGCGCGACGGGATCGACCGGATCCTGCAGATCGTGCAGTGGCTGCTCGTGCCAATGGCGGTGCTGCTCATCAGCTCGCAACTCACCAGCTCGGACTCCCTGGTGGAGGCTGTCCAGGGGTCGGTGGCGGGGCTGGCCGCCATGGTCCCGGAGGGATTGGTCCTTCTCACCAGCCTGGCCTTCGCCATCGGGGTAATCCGCCTCGGAGCCCAACAGGTGCTCACCCAGGAGCTGGCCGCCATCGAAGGCCTGGCCCGGGTGGACGTGGTGTGCCTGGACAAGACCGGCACGCTCACCGAGGGTACCCTCGACGTCATCGGGGTCGAACCCCTGGGGAATCATTCGGCCCTGGCGCTGGGTGCGCTGGCAGCCAGCGATCCCGATCCCAACGCCAGCCTGTCGGCAATAGCCTCGGCCTTCCCGCCTCCCGAGGGATGGCAGGCCAGCGCCACGGTCCCCTTCTCCTCGGCCCGCAAGTGGAGTGCAGCCGATTTCGGCGACCAGGGCTGCTGGTACCTGGGCGCCCCCGACATCCTGGTGGAACGGGCCGGTGACCCCGAACCGGTGCGGGCCCGGGTGGACGAGCACGCTGCACGCGGCGACCGGGTGATCATGCTGGCACGCTCCGAAACGCCTCTGCCTTCCCGCGAGAGCCCGGCAAGGCACGGGACAGGCGGCGACAGCCCCGACGGTACCGCTATGGACGGTGCCTCAGCAGCCGGCGGGTCGCCAGAGGGCAGCGCAGCAGACGGCGACGAGCAACTGCCCGGGTCCCTCGAGCCCGCAGCCCTGGTGCTGTTGCAGGAGCGGATCCGCCCCGAAGCCCCCGACACCATCGGTTTCTTCGCCGCCCAGGATGTGGCGGTGAAGGTCATCTCCGGAGACCATCCCCGTACCGTCGGCGCGGTTGCCGAACGCGTGGGTCGTGGGAGCCGGCGACCCCGTGGATGCCCGCACCCTGCCCTCCGGCGGGGACGAGCTGGCCGGAGTGCTGGACCAGCACTCGGTGTTCGGCCGGGTCACCCCCGAGCAGAAGCGCGCCATGGTCCACGCACTGCAGGCCGGAGGGCACACCGTGGCCATGACCGGCGACGGTGTCAACGACGTGCTGGCCCTCAAGGACGCCGACATCGGCGTGGCCATGGGCGCGGGCTCAGCGGCCAGCCGCACCGTGGCCCGCTTCGTGCTCCTCGACAACTCGTTCGCCGTGTTCCCCTCGGTGGTGGCCGAAGGTCGCCGCGTCATCGCCAACGTGGAGCGGGTCGCCAACCTCTTCCTGACCAAGACCGTCTACGCCGCGCTGCTGGCCGTGGGCGTGGGGGTCGCGGGACTGCCCTTCCCGTTCTTTCCACGCCACCTCACGATCATCTCGTCGCTCACGATCGGGATCCCGGCCTTCTTCCTGGCTCTGGCCCCCAATGCGCGCCGGTACCGGCCGGGCTTCCTGGGCCGGGTGTTGCGCTTCGCCCTCCCCGCCGGGGGAACCGCCGCAGGCGCCACGTTCTTCGCCTACTGGCTCGCCAGCGAGAGCCAGGGGCTGACCCTGGAGGAGTCACGGACGACGGCCACGGTCGTGCTGTTCACCGTGGCCCTGTGGGTCCTTTCGATCCTGGCCCGGCCGTTCAACGCGTGGCGGCTATGGCTGGTCACCTCGATGTGCGGAGCCTTCCTGGTGGTGCTGCTCCTCCCGGGCCTGCGGGACTTCTTCGAGTTGACACCGCCACCGCTGGTGATGCTGTTGGCCTCGGTGGGTGTGGCGGCGATCGCCTGTGGCCTGCTGGAGGTCATGTGGCGGGCCGCTGGTTGGGTGGACCGCCGACCCGGCCTACCGGACCTGGGGCTGGCCGCCGACGAGATGGACGTGTCCGGCGAACGCTTCCCCCTCTTCGAGCTGATCGACGGCGACACCCTGCCCCCGACACTCACCCGCCCGCTGGTCCGGCTCCGGGCCCGGCTCCGTCGCCGCTAGAGCGATCGGCCGCTGTCGCGGCGCTCGGCCAGGCGGGCCGCGTACACCGCCGCCTCGGTACGCCGCTGCATGCCCATCTTGGCCAGAAGGTTGGACACGTAGTTCTTGACGGTCTTCTCCGCCAGGTACATGCGCTCGGCAATCTCACGGTTGGTGAGCCCCTCGGCCAGGAGATCGAGGATCCGATGCTCCTGCTCGGTGAGGGAAGCCAGGCGCTCATCGGCCGGCTCGGGATTGCGCAGGCGGTCCAGCACCTGGGCGGTGACCCGGGGATCGAGGAGGGACTCGCCGCGAGCCACCTTGCGGATGGCCTCCACCAACTCGTCGGAGCGGATCTGCTTCAGGACATAGCCCGCAGCGCCCGCCATGATGGCGTCGAAGAGGGCCTCGTCGTCGGAGTAGGAGGTGAGCATCAGGCACTGCACCTCCGGCAGCTTGGAGCGGATCTCTCGGCACACGCTGACGCCGTCGCCGTCGGGCAGCCGAACGTCCAGCACCGCCACGTCGGGTTCGGTGGCAGGGATGCGGGCCAGGGCCTCCTCGGCCGTGCCCGCCTCGCTGACGACGGTGATGTCGTCGGTGGCCTCCAGGAGATCGCGCAGACCCCGTCGCACGATCTCGTGGTCGTCGAGCAGGAATACCTTGATCACAGGCGGGAGCCTACAGCGGGCCCGGTGGGGCTCGGCTGTAGCTCTGCTCAGATGTGGCTCTGGCCGAACTGGTCCCTAGACTCGTCGGGCGTGACCCCGCGCGATCGAACCTCGATCCAGCGGCTCCTGGACGGCGTGCTGTCCATCTCCTCGGAGCTGAGCCTCCCGCTCGTCCTGCGGCGCATCGTGGAGGTGGCCACCGAGCTGGTCGATGCTCGTTACGGTGCCCTCGGAGTGCTCGACCCCAGTGGGTCGTCACTGACCCAGTTCATCTCGGTCGGCCTGTCCGATGAGGATGTGCACGCCATCGGAGAGCCACCCAAGGGCCACGGGATCCTGGGCCTGCTGATCGTCGAACCCCACGCCCTGCGATTGACCGACCTCACGACCCATCCCGACCGCCACGGCTTCCCCGCCCACCATCCCGAGATGCACTCGTTCATCGGTGCTCCTGTGAGGGTACGCGGCGAGGTGTTCGGCAACCTCTACCTGACCGAGAAGCGCGACGGCGAGGCCTTCACCGCCGACGACGAGGAACTGGTCGTCGGCCTGGCCGCCGCCGCGGGAGCGGCCATCGAGAACGCCCGCCTCCACGCTCGCGTCGCCGAGCTTTCGATCCTGGAGGACCGGGAGCGAATAGCCCGTGACCTGCACGACACCGTGATCCAGCGGCTGTTCGCGACGGGGCTCACCCTCCAGGGTGTGGCCACCATGGTGGGGGACGAGGCCGTGGCCGAGCGGTTGCGCCAGGCGGTGGAAGACCTGGATGACACGGTGCGCCACATCCGCTCCACCATCTTCGAGCTGCAACGCCGGCGTCTCCCCGGGCGCAGCATCCGACAGGAACTGCTCGACCTGGTTGCCGAAGCAGCCGAGCAGCTGGGAACCGACCCCCTGGTGAACTTCGACGGGCCCATCGATTCGCTGGTCCCCGCCGACGTGGCCGACGAGTTGCTGGCCGTCACACGAGAAGCGCTGTCCAACGTCGTCAAGCACGCCCGCTCCCCACGGGTCGAGGTGTCCCTCACGGCTCGCGACCACGAAGTGACACTCCAGGTGCTCGACGAGGGGGTCGGCCTTCCAGACCAGGTCAAGGCGGGCTATGGGCTGCCCAACCTGCGGGCCCGAGCCGAGCAGCGGGGAGGAAGTTGCGAGATCAGCCGGCGCGACACGGGCGGGACCCTCGTCCACTGGAGCGTTCCCCTGGCCTCCTAGGTCTGCTCAGTGAGCAGTCGTGGTCCAGGTGGGGAGGGACGGGCCGGGGAAGGGCCCGCGGGGCACATGGCGCCCGCTCATCAACTCGATGGCGATCGTCACGAAATGGTCGGCGCCGTCGTTGGCCCACGGACGCAGCGGGAGATGGCTCATCCGGGCGAGTTCGGACTCATCGGTGACCTCCACGGCCGGTCCCCGAACCAGGACGCTCCACCCGGAGTGGTCCACAGGGTCGAAGCCGTCGATCTCGAAAGCCACGACGGTGTGGCTGAGCGCGGCGCACAGCTTGGTGCCGGGCGCGGTGCGCAAGACGATCTGGTCGCCGTCGAGCACGTAGTTGACCGGCAGGACGACGGGCAGGACGTCCCAGGTGACCCCGACCCGGCCCATGGCGTGCTGGGCGAGCAGGTGCATGCACTCGTCACGCGACAGCGAGCGAAGCCCGTTGCGATCGACAGGTGCGTTGGGGTCGTGGTCCACCAGCATTGCCGCCATCGTCGCCGCCATCTTCCCCGGCGGTACAGGGTCGAAAGTCCCCGCCCGACGCGGTCCCGTGGCAGGGTGGGGTGATGGCCGTGCCCCGAGAGCCCGGGAGCCCGTTTCCGGTACCTCTCCCCATGAAGGCGACCGCCGGCGGACTCCCCGAGGGCGACGGGTGGTGGTTCGAGCCCAAGTGGGACGGGATGCGGGTGCTGGCCCGAGCGGGTCCGGCTGGTGTGGTGCTCTTCAGCTCGAACGGGCGCGAGGTGACGGACTCCTTCCCCGAGCTTGCTGGCCTCGCCGGGGCCACCGACGGGCACGAGGTGGTTCTCGATGGCGAAGTGGTGGCCCTCGGGCCCGACGGTCGACCGGATTTCGGGTTGCTGACCCGACGCATCCATCAGAACGGCGCCGACCGGGCGGCCAGGCTTCAGCACCAGGTCCCCGTCGTCTATGAGATCTTCGATCTGCTGGCCCTGGATGGCCGGAGCCTGATGGCCAGTGCCCTCGAGCAGCGTCGGGCGCACCTGGAGCAGGTGATCGGCGCCGGGCCGGCCTGGGCGTTGTCGCCCATAGAGACCGACGGGGCCGCGCTCTGGGCGGCAGTGACCGAGCTGGGCCTGGAGGGGGTGGTGGCAAAGAAGGTGGACAGCCACTACCGGCCGGGACGGCGTGGCAACACCTGGCGCAAGACCAAGGTCCGGCACCGCCAGGAGGTGGTGGTCGGTGGCTGGACTCCCGGGCGAGGCACCCGAACGGGAACGCTGGGGGCGCTGGTGGTCGGGGTCCAGGACGGAGGGTCCCTCCGGGAGGCGGGCAGGGTGGGTTCGGGGATCGGGCCCGGGGAGGCGGCGCGCCTCGTGAACCGTCTGGCTCCCCTTGCCCGTGCCACCTGCCCCTTCGATCCGCCCCCTCGCAGCGCCCGAACACGAGACGCCCGATGGGTGGAGCCCGAGGTGGTGGTGGAGGTCGCATTCGCCGGCTGGACCGCCCAAGCACACCTACGCCACCCTTCCTACGTCGGGGAGCGGTTCGACAAGGACCCCGGCGAAGTAGTTCGGGAGGACTGAGACCCGCCGCCGGGCGCGGTCCGTGGAATGCTGTGGTGGTGGATGCAGGTGGTGGCGATCCGGAAGGCCATCCGGAAGGCGAGCCGGGCGAAGCGCGCACCATCCGCCTGGTACTGCCCGCCGACCACGCCTGGGGCCGTGTCGCCCGAACCGCCGTTGCCGGCCTCGCCCTGCGGCTCGGCTTCTCCTACCCCCAGATCGAGGACCTGCGCCTGGCCATCGACGAGGCCCTGATCCTGCTGCTGCACCCTCGGGGAGGGGCGGGGTCGGACCCCGAGGCCGATGGCCGGGTCGAGGTTCGCATGCAGCCCGATGACACCACCCTCGTCATCGACATCACCACCTCAGAGGAGCGAGACGAGGGTCCCGGCGACACCGACGCTCTCACCGCTGCCCGAGACCGCTTCGCTCAGCTCGTCGGCCCCACGGTGGACGACTGGGAGGTGGGCAGGAACGGCTGCCGGGTTCACCTGGTGAAGCGGCGCAACGGATGAGCGGTGGACATCAGCGACCGCTGTGACCCCATCCGCCGGCACCGCGCTCGGTGTCGGGCAGGTGCTCGACGGGGCGGAGCAGGACGTGTTCGACCCGCTGAACCACGAGTTGGGCGATGCGCTCGCCGCGGCAGATGTGGTGAGCCTCGGCCGCGTCGGTGTTGACCAGCAGCACCTGGAGCTCGCCGCGATAGCCCGAGTCGATCAGCCCGGGGGTGTTGAGGCATGTGACGCCGTGGTCTCGGGCCAGGCCGCTGCGTGGTTGGATGAACCCGGCGTAGCCCTCTGGGATGGCCACGGCGATACCCGTCGGCACCACCGCCCTTCCGCCGGCGGGGGCCAGGTCGACGTCGATACGAGCCAGAAGGTCGAGGCCGGCGTCGCCCGGCCGCGCGTACTCGGGCAGGCCCAGGTCGAGGTCGAGGCGGAGGACGGGAAGCTCGAGCACCGGGACGGCAGCGTACCTGGCAGTAGGCTCGCCCCTCGTGCTCGCATGGATGGACCTGGAGATGACGGGACTCGATCCCACACGCGACGTGATCGTCGAGATCGCCACCCTCATCACCGACGACGACCTCGAGGTGGTGGCCGAGGGTCCCGACCTGGTGATCCACCAGCCCGAGGCCGTCCTGGCCACGATGGCCGACATCGTGCGAGAGATGCACACCCGCAGCGGGCTCGTCGAGGCGGTGCGAGCCTCGACGACGAGCCTGGCAGAGGCGGGAACGGCCACGCTGTCCTTCCTCCGCGAGCACATCCCCGAAGCTCGCGCCGTTCCGCTGTGCGGGAACTCGATCGGAACGGACCGCCGGTTCCTGGCGGCATACCTGCCCGAGATCGAGGAGTACCTGCACTACCGGTCGGTGGACGTCAGCTCGGTGAAGGAGCTGCTGCGGCGCTGGAATCCCAAGGCCCTGGAGGCGGCACCCCCCAAAGCCCAAGGGCACCGGGCCATGGACGACATCCGCGAGAGCGTCGCCGAACTCCGCTACTACCGCCAGGTCGCCTTCCCCTCCCCTGCGTAGGGCGCAGCACCTGACCGAAACGGTCGACTGGTGCACACCAAACCCGGTGACGGCCGGGACCGGTCGCCGTCGGGCGCCATCGGGCGCACGACCTGACCGAAACGGTCGACTGGTGCACACCAAACCCGACGGAGGGCAGGGTCGAGGTCGGGATCAGGGTCAGGCGGGCTTCCAGCGGCTGCGCTCGTCGCGACCGCGGACGACCTTGTCGGCCTTGGCCATGAGCAGGTGGGCCAGGACGCTGCGGGCGGCCACCGGGTACAGCACCTCCACGATGGTGTCGCCGTAGACCTGGGCAACTATCCCCTCTGCGGTGATCCCCGAGGGTGCGGAGGTCACCGCGGCCAGGATCGCCTCGTGGCGCTCAGCCCGGTGCGTCAGGTACTCCTCTATGACCGCACGCGGAGTCTCGATGCGGTGGCCGTGGCCTGGGGCGATGGCCCGCAGCCGGAGCTTCTTCAGCACCTCCAGTGACTTCAGGTACGCGCGGAGATCGCCGTCGGGCGGGTTGATGACGGTGGTCTGGCCCTCGTTGATGTGGTCGCCGGAGAACAGCAGCTGCTCTTCGACCAGGTGGTAGCAGAGGTGGTCGGAGGCGTGGCCTGGCGTGTGCAGCGCCCGCAGGCGGAACTCGGTGGCCTCGATGGTGTCCCCCTCGCCGAGCCGCTCGTCCACCCGTGCTCTGTCACTGGTGGCGAAGCCCAGCACCGGTGCTCCCGTGCGCTCCTGCAGCCCCGACGCGCCATCGGCGTGGTCGAAGTGGCTGTGGGTGAGCACGATCCAGCGGATGCGGTCGCCGCCGCAGCCGACGATGGCGTCCAGGTGGGTGTCGTCGGCGGGACCCGGGTCCACCACCGCGATCTCGTCGATACCCACCAGGTAGGTGTTGGTGCCCGGGCCGGTCATGAACCCGGGGTTGGGGGCGACGATACGGCGCACCATCGGGCTGAGCGCCCGCGCCACACCGGGGGCCAGCTCTTCAGGACGGGGGCCGGTGTCTTCCTCTGGCTCGGATCCGCTCACGCCGCGCTGCCCTCCAGGGCCACCGCCCGGGCCCGCTCGCTCTCGGTCAGCGCCAGACGCCGCCCGCCCCGATCGTCCACGGCCTGCACCCCGACTTCGAGGGTGGCGTCCATGGCTGCCAACAGGGCCCCAGCCGAGTCGAAGCAGGCCAGAGCCTCCAGGCTGCGGCGTGTGGGTTGGATCAGGGGCAGCTTGCCCCCAGAAGAGCGCGCCAGAGCATCCGAGGGTGCGAGCCAGCAGGCGTCCACCACCTCGGTGCCGTCGGGTGTTGCCACCTGGCCCTCGGGCGCCAGCGCCAAGAAGAAGCGGGTGTCGTAGCGGCGGGGAGGCCCGGCGGGTGTGACCCAGTGGGCGAAGGGGCGGAGCTGAGCCGTGGACAGGGTCAGCTGGTTGCTACTGCACAACACAGCGATATCGGTGTGGCCCGAATCCAGAGCATGGCGCTGATCCTGTAGACCCGAGACAACCTCGGCTTCCACCGGTCCCCGAGGAGTGGCGGCGAAGAGGATGCCAGCCTCCTCGAAGCACTCGCGCACCGCCGCCACCCTGTGCCCCAGACCTCCGGAGGCCAGGCCCAGCTGCCAGGAAGCTGTGCGGTCGTCGGGTCCGTCGGTGCAACCGTGCACATCGCTCTGGTGGTCGGCGGGGTCGACAGCCCCTCCGGGAAACACGTACGCGCCGGGCACGAAACCCGAATCGGGCCGCCGGCGCAACAGGAGCACCTCGAGAGCATCGGTCCCGCCCCGCACCACCAGGACCGTCGCGGCCGGACTGGGCGAGATGGGTGAGGACACAGGCCCATTGGCTACGCGGGCCCGGATCACCGGACCTGCCCCGACCTGAGCTGTCCCGACCTGAGCTGTCCGCCCGGTCCCGTGCCGTGCCGGCTCTCGGACGGCTGCTCGACAACGGTGCCGTCAACGTCGACGAAGCCGACCCGGTCGGTCGTGGCCCGGCCGGTGATCACCTGGGTGGAAACGACCCGGAAGGCCCCACCACCTTGCTCGACCCGCCGCCGGACCTGCCGCCGGGCCAGAGCCCGCAACCCCGCACGCGACGGGGGAACAAGCAGGATGAGGCCCACACCGTCGGTGACGAATCCCGGCGTGAGGAGCAGCGCCCCGGCGAGGACCACCAACGCCCCGTCGATGATCTCGTCAGTGGGAAGCCGGCCCTGGGCCAGCTGCGCGTTGAGCCGGACCCATACGCCCAGACCCTCGCGCTTGACCATCCAAGCGCCGACCACCGAGATGGCAACCAGCACCAGGAGGGTCTCGGGTCCACCGATGGTCCGCCACACCTCGACGATCACCCACAGCTCGACGAAGGGCACCACCAGCAGGAGCAGCAGGAGCAGGGCGAACATCGTCTCAATGCTACCGGCCCGTGCCCTCTGACGACCCGGAACAGCAGGTGACCAGGTCGGGATGACCGTCAGACAGCTGAGTGTGTCGTGACCGACTCCGTCAGGCGAGCGTCCGCTGGAGGGAGGCCACTCCGCGTTGGTGGGTCACGCAGTCTCCGAGGCCCCGATGCTCACCGCTCGGTCATCAACACCTTGCGCTCGGCTTCGTTGCGACCACCCCAGATCCCGTGGGGCTCACGGATACGAAGCGCGTATTCGAGGCAGTCGCGCTGCACAGAGCACAAGGAGCAGATCTCCCTGGCTCTCTCTTCACGCTGGAGCTTCTCCTCTTTGCGCTCGAAGCTGGGTGGCGGGAAGAACACCGAGGAATGTGGTCCTCGGCAGGCTGCCTTCATCTGCCACTCTTCGATGTGGAGTGCGCTCAACGCTGTCCCCCTTGTTGGTCCGCACGCCGACGTTACCTCTCGCTCAACGCCCCAGACAAGGGGTGAAATATCTACTTCGGAGTGCTTACTTTCGCGAACAGTCCCAGGTCAAGGGCCATGGAGGCGGGGGAATCCAACCTAACCCTGACAGGGTCATGAACTCACAAGTCAGCACCTGGCCGCGTGCCATCGTACAAATGACACCGGTGTGGTCAATCTCTGGACGGCGGTATGAAGAGAAGCCGGATCGGGTTCTATCTACGGCTCCGGAGAGCCGCCCTTCTCAGGTGACGAGCCGGGTTCGACCTCGAGCAGGAGCCGGTCTATCGCCACCACCCGGACGGGCGCCCCAGCAGCGATGGGAGTGGCGCGATTGGTCTCGGCCCGCCACGGCGCCTCCCGGATTCGCACGATCCCCCGGGGTGCCAGATCGGTGAGCGCCTCGCCGACCTCTCCCACGATCCATTCCCTGCCGATCGTGGGGGTGGAGAAGCGGGAGCGCACCATCGCGGGCATTCCCGCCAGGAAGGTCAGCGCGACCGCCGCCACCGCGACCAGAAGGGTGATCCAGGGAAGCGGGAGCCCGTCGTACAGGCCGAAGGAGCCCACGATGAAGCAGACCAGGCCGATACCCGTCCAGCACGCGAGGTACCCCGGTCTGCACGTCGACGGCCATGGCGGGAAAGGCCAGGATCAGCAGTGCCGCCGCCCAGAGGTTGGTGGGCAGCACCCACCATCCGTAGCAACCGGCCACCACGCAGCCAGCACCCACCACGCCAGCGATCCCCACCCCGGCTGTGTAGAGCTCGAAGACGAGGAGCGCCAGCCCCACGGAGATCAGCAGGTAGGCCACCGCGGGGCTGGCCACGGTGTGGGCGAGCTGGTCGAGCAGCGAGAGGCGGGTGAAACGCACCACCGTCACCGGCTCTCGTCTTACCTGATCGCCCTGGGTCACCTCGCGGGTCTCGACACCTTGGAGGTTCACGATGAAGTCGCCCACAGTTGGAGCACCGGCGATCACCACGGGATCGTCTGCGTCCCCGGCAACCGACACCGGCGGGAAGGTGGTGATCAACCCCAACTCGAGGGCGGTCTCCTCGTCCACGGTGTCGCCCGCCAACCGATCGGCGTGCTCGCCGAAGAGCACACCGAACTCGTCCTCGGGAAGTCGCTGCTCACCGACGCGCCCCAGGCGGGTACCGGGCGCCATCCCCGAATCCGTCGCCACGGCCACCAGCTCGGCAGCCGCGGCCGTGGCCTGGGCCCCACTGGTCCCCACCCAGACCGTGACCGGAACCGAGCTGTCCCGCATGTGCCGAGCCAAGGTCACGAGGCGCTCGTCGCTGACCACCGCACCCGAGCTGTTGAGCTGCAGGACGACCGCCCGGGTGTCGGCCTCCTGGGCCCCCGCGATGGAGCTCTCGATGAAGTCGGCCAACACCGGGTCGATGAGCCCGGTCACGTTCACCACGAGCACCTGACCCGGGTCACTCTCCTGCGTGCCGGCTCCGGCACCGACGGCCGACGTTCCCGTCGAGGACGTACCCGCCGCGGGTGGGCTGGGCATCATGATCGCGACCATCGTGAGCACCGCGACCAGCACCAGCACCCACACGGTGGCACCGGCGCGAGCGCCGGATGGACCAGCGGGCCCGGGTGTGGTGGATATCCTGCCCACGAGACCTCCGAAGGGAACCATGGGACCTGCCCAGTTCTTCGCAGATTCCCGGCTGATCATCGTGGCCGGGAAGGGCGGCGTCGGCAAAACGACCGTCAGCGCCGCTCTGGCGCGCGCCGCGGCCCGGTGCGGCCAGACCACCCTCGTGGTGGAGGTCGAGGGCAAGAGCGGTCTGCCCGAGCTGTTCGGCCGCCCCACCCTCAGCTACGAGGAGGTGGTCCTGGCGCCCGGGGGCGGGCCGGGCGGTGACGCCGACGTGAGAGCCCGCACCCTCACCCCTGACGAAGCTCTACTGGAGTACCTCCAGGACCACGGCCTCAACCGGGTGTCCAAGCGCCTCATGAACACCGGCGCCCTGGACATGATCGCCACGGCCGCCCCGGGCATCAAGGACATCCTCATCCTGGGCAAGGTCAAGCAACTCGAGAGAGGAGAGGGCGTCGACCTCGTCATCCTGGACGCCCCCGCGGCCGGTCATGCCATCTCCTTCCTCCGCTCCGCCCGCGGCATGGTGGACGCCGTCCGGATGGGCCCCATCAACGCCCAGGCGCGCGACGTCCTCGAGATGCTCCACGACGGCGCCCGCTGCCAGGTGATGCTGGTCACCTTGCCCGAGGAGACCCCGGTCAACGAGTTGATCGAGACGGCCTACAGCCTGGAAGAGGACGTGGGCATCGCGCTGGGACCCGTTGTGGTGAACGGCCTGTACCCGCCCCTCGAGGGACTCGACCAGGATCCCGAAGACGCCGCCAGAGACGCCGGTGCCCACCTCCAGGCGGGCGAGGCCGACACGCTGCGAGCGGCCGCAGACTTCCGCAGCCACCGCATCGCGCTCCAAGAAGCCCAACTGGCCCGGCTGGCCGACGAGCTGCCCCTGCCTCAACTGCACCTGCCCTTCGTGTTCTCCTCAGAACTGGGTCGCGACGACGTCGAGAAGCTGGCCGGAACACTGGCCGACAGCCTCGGCTCGCTGCCGGCCATGGCCACCGAGAGCACACCGGGAGCCGGCACATGAGCTCGCAGTCAGGGCCCCGGGTCCTGCCCCGCACCGGCGACACCCCGCTCGGGGCGGTCGTGGACGACCACGCCATCGTGGTGTGCTGCGGTTCCGGCGGCGTGGGCAAGACCACCACAGCGGCCGTGATCGCCCTGGAAGGGGCCCGCCGAGACCGGCGGGCGGTCGTCGTCACCATCGATCCGGCCAAACGCCTGGCCGATGCCCTGGGTCTGGAAAGCCTGTCCAACGCACCCCACCAGATCGACGGCGACTGGGAGGGCGAGCTGTGGGCTCTCATGCTCGACACCAAGTCGACCTTCGACAACCTTGTTGCCCGCTACGCCCCCAGCCCCGAGCAGGCAGAGGGGATCCTGGCCAACCGGTTCTACCGCAACATCTCGGGAGCGCTGTCGGGCACCCAGGAGTACATGGCGATGGAGAAGCTCTACGAGCTGCACGAGGCCGGGACCTTCGACCTCATCGTGGTGGACACCCCTCCCACCCGCAACGCCCTGGACTTCCTGGAGGCGCCCCGCACGCTGACCCGCTTCCTGGACCACCGCCTGTACCGGATGCTGACCGCCCCCACCCGGGGAGCGCTGCGGGCAGTCAACGTCGCCGCCCAGGCCTTCCTGCGCAGCACCTCCAAGGTCGTCGGGGGTGAACCGGTGAAGGAAGCGCTCGCCTTCTTCCAGGCCTTCGAGGGGATGGAGCAGGGCTTCATCGAACGGGCACGCCACACCCAGGCGTTGCTCGACTCGGAGGGCACCGCATTCGTGCTGGTGGCCTCACCCCGGGGTGACACGGTGAACGAGGCCACCTTCTTCGCACGCAAGCTCGCAGAGTCGCAACTGGCGGTGAAGGCGGTGATCGTGAACCGCATGCATCCCCGCTTCGGCACGGGCCAACCCCAGGCCGCCCGGGCGCGGGCCGAAACCCTGGCGGAACGGGGTCCCGGGGGCCGGGCACTGTCGAGCCACTACGCCAACCTGGCCGACTTCCAGCAGGTGGCCGTCAGCGAAGAAGAGCATCTGGAAGAGCTGGTGCGCTCGGTCACCGGTGCTCCCATCGTGCGCGTCCCCTTCCTGCGCTCCGACGTGCACGACCTCAACGGCATGGCCCAGGTCGCTCGCCACCTCTTCTGACCCCGGATCACATCCGGATCACATCCGGATCAGTCGACGTCGGGGCCGGTTCCCTCACGCAGGGCCGTGGCCGCCTGCTCCACGGTCTCGGTCACCGGCACGATCCGGTCGAAGCCGGTGGTGTGCAGGAGGCGGGTGAGTGTGGGCCGGCTGCATGCCACGGCCACGTCGCCTTCGGCCTCACGAGCCCGCCGGATCCCCCCGATGAGCGCTCCCAGACCGGCGGAGTCCATGAACGGAACCTCGGACAGGTCGATCAGCAGGCGGGGGTTGGCCGAGACGTCACCGAGCGCCTCCCGGAACTGGCCCACCGTGTAGGCGTCGAGTTCTCCTACGGGCCGGCAGAGCACGTAGTCGCCCTTGTCCTCCACGTGGATGTCCAGCACGGCTCCTCCTGGGTCGCGATCGGCCCGAAGCTCTACCGCCTGGGAGGGGGCCCCGACCGATTCGGGATTGCGAGCGCGGCGACGCCCGCCGGTAGCCTGCCGGGGTGGCCACCATCCTCTCGCCACCGACGCCGATCTGGATCGCCGACGACGTCGAGGCTGCCCTGGGGGAGCAACGACACCAGCGTGGTTCGCGTCACCGCGGGCCGTGAGGTGGTACCGGCAGCGCGCGGCAACACCACCCCGATCTCGTGGTCCTGGACCTGCAGATCGGTGCCATGGGTGGCATGGCCACCTGCCTGGACATCCGCCTCGAACAAGGCGCGGGCCGCCTCGAGGATGTCCCGGTGATCATGCTGCTGGACCGCCCGGCTGACGTCTTCCTGGCCCGGCGCTGTGAAGCCGACGGTTGGCTCGTCAAGCCCCTGGATGCCTTCCGACTGCGACGGCCACCGACGCCGTCAGAGCCGGCGAGACCTGCGAGGAGCCGGCGCCACCAAGCTGGTCGATGGCCCCGGGGGCGTCCCGGCTACCATCGCATCTTCCGACGGGCAGTGGCGCAGGTTGGTAGCGCGCTTCGTTCGGGACGAAGAGGTCGTGGGTTCAAATCCCGCCTGCCCGACCAATCGACCCCTCTCGCCAGGTCTTGCGCGTCCGTGCCCGGCGGGCTGCGGGCGCAGGGGCGGGGCTGGGTGGCCCTAGTCTGCACCCGTGATCGAGGTCGAGGGGCTGGTGAAGGTCCTGGGCGAGCGCAGGGCCCTCGACGGGTTGAGCTTCGTGGCCCCCACCGGGCAGGTGACCGGGCTGCTGGGACCGAACGGAGCGGGGAAGTCGACGACCATGCGGGTCCTGGCCACACTGCTGCGCCCGACCGAAGGCCGTGCCCGCGTGGCCGGAATCGACGTGGCCACCGACCCGCACGGGGTCCGGCGGGTCATCGGGCTGGTCACCGAGGAGCCCGGCCTCTACGACCGCCTGACCGTGGCCGAGCACCTCGACCTCTTCGGGCGGGCCCAGGGCCTGAGCGCAGAGCGGCTGGCCCGGCGGGTCCTGCTCGTCGTGGAGGCCTTGCGCCTGGGTCCCGACCTGCACACCCGGGCCGGAGCGCTGTCCAAGGGCAACCGACAGAAGGTGTCGCTGGGTCGGGCGTTGGTGCACGACCCACCCGTTCTGCTCCTCGACGAGCCGACCTCGGGACTCGACGTAGTGGCCACGGCGGGTCTCGAGGACCTGATCGCAGCCGAGGAGATCACCGGCGACAAGACGGTGCTGCTGTCCACCCATCGCCTGGACGAGGCAGAGCGCCTGGCCGCCCGGGTGGTGGGAATCGTGGATGGACGTGTGGTGGTCGAGGGCACGCCTGCCGAGCTGGCCGCCCGCAGCGGGGACGGGTCGTTCCGCCAGGCCGTGGTGAGCGTGATGGGCGGGGCCAGCCTGGGTACCCCACCTGCCGGGGCTGCCGTGACCCACTCGACGGCGGCCCCATGCGAGACGGAGACCTGACCCTGGAGTCGGTACGGCTCGTCGACCTGGCCCGCCCCGAGCTCCTCGACGGCCTCCGCAACCGCCGTCAGCTCGTGGCCCGAGCCCTGGCCCCCGTGGTCCTGCTGGTCGCCATCGCGGCCCTCGGGCTGCTCACCGGTGAGGTCCTGAATCCCGAACCGGGCAAGTACCGGGTGGCGGTGGCCGGCGACGTGGACGGAGGCGTGAACCTGGTGGCCTCCCTGGCCGCCGCAGACCTACGGGTCGAGACCGCACCCGACGCAGCGCTGGCAGTCGCCGGCTCGGCCGACGCCGCTCTGGTGCTGCCACCCGACACCGACGACGCCCTGGCCGACGGCGAACCCCTGGCGGTGACCCTGGTCTCTGATGCCACCAACCTCCGCTCACGCGCCGCTGCGGTCGAGACCCGCCTGGTGTTGGTCGAGCTGTCCGCTCCCCTTCCCGACGGGGTCACGATCGAGCGGATCCTGGTGCAGCCAACCTCCGGCAGAAGCACCGGAGGTGGCTCCCAGGTGCTTGCCCAGGGCGCTGCCGCTCTCGTGCTGGTACAGGGTGGGGTCCTCATCGGCTCGGCCGCCGCCCGCCTCGCGCGGCGGCGGGGAACAGGCCAGCTGGCCCCCATGCTGGTCCTGGCCATCCCCCGGTCAAGGCTCGTTACCGCACGGGCCCTGACCGACACGGCGCTGGGTCTGGTGGCCGGCGCTCCACTGGTGGCCCTGGCCTTGTTGGCGGGGGTCGGTGTCCGCCTGCACGAGGGCGATCCGCTTGGTGCGGCCTGGGCTGCGGTGGTGGTGCCGGCCGCCGCCGCCGCCGTCGCTCTGCCCCTGGTTTCCGTCGGTCTGATCATCGGGGCGCGCGCCGCTCACCCCAGCAGGTGTCTCTCCTGACCTCGCTGGGACTCGTGGCGGTGGCTGTGTCGGCCCGGTGGGTGGCGCTGTCCCCCGGTGTACCCCCGGCGTGGCTGGCCGGGGTCCCCCTGGTGGGACCGGCTGTGGCGGTCCGTCGGACCGTCGCCTGGGGTGCGGATCCACTCGCAGTGGCGTTGGCTGGGGTGGCCACCCTGGTGGCAACCTCCGCGGCTGCGCGGATCGCAGCGCGTGCCTTCGACAGCGAACACCTCGTGCTGAGGGACTCGTGATAGATCCACGCCGCGCGCCAGGCGTCCGCGACGGCACCACGGTGGTGGCCAGCATCACGCTGCGTGACCTGAAGCGCAACAGAGGTGCCTGGCGACTTCCGGCAGTGTCCGCCGCGCTGTTCGCACTGCTCTTCGTGGGAAGTGCCGCGATCACCGCAGCCTTCCAGGCCCGAGCCGAGGACATGCGCTACCTCACCGCGCTGGACGGCGACGTGGAGGGGGCCAGGGTCAGCGCTGCCGGACTGGCAGGCTCAGAACGCCTGTCCCTGGTCATCCGTCCCGACGCCGTTGAGTCCGTGTCACGCTCCGAGACGGCCACGGGGCTTCGCTTCCCCCAAGACCTGGACGGTGCCCTGGCGGACGGGACGGTTGCCACCTTGGTCATCTACCAGCGACCAGAAGGCGACACCACCCGCAGTGCCCGAGCTTGGCTGGAGGTGGCGATCCACGAGCTGGCCACCGGCCCAGCGAATCTGAGCGTTGTAGCCCTCGACGTGTCCGACGACGCCGGGGCCAACCGCGCCCGATACGCCGGAACCCTGGCCGGCTTCAGCGCCTTCCTGGTTCTGGGTGTGGTCACCTCGGTGGCCTCGGTGCTGGGTGGCACCCGTGAACGGCGGGGCGCCGAGGCACTCCTGGTGCTTCCCGTATCACGCACCGCCATCGCTGCGGGAGCCGCGCTGGGTGCAGTCCCCATGGGACTGGTCTACGTGGGCACGGGCCTGTTGCTCCTGCTGGGAGCGGCGATGGTACCCCTCCCCACCCTGGCCATACCCGCCGGGGCCGTGCTGGGCGCAGTACCCGGCGTGATCCTCGGAGCCGCGCTGCTGGTGGGTCTGGGGGCGGGGATCGGGGCGGTGAGCGGGGCGCTGGGTGGCGGCAGTGACGACGCCATGAGCTTCGGTGACCTGCTGGCCATGCCCGTGGCTGCTGTGGGTGTGACCCTGGTGGTGGTCCCCGACCTGAGCTTCACCGGACTGTCCGCCCTGACCCCCGGGGTGGGCGCGGCGCTCGTGGTGCGAGACGCGATGGGAGGGACATTGGACCCCACCCTGGCTGGGGTGACAGCTCTGGCGGGCGTGGGATGGGCGGCCCTGGCCATACATGGAGCCGGCCGCCTGCTCGAGCGCGAAGCCAACGTGCGGCGCACCTGAGACTAGAGCAGCGCCTCTGCGATCTGCACCGCGTTGAGGGCCGCTCCCTTGCGCAGGTTGTCACCCGACACGAACAACGCCAGGCCGTGCTCGACCGTGGGGCTCGGCCGGATGCGGCCCACGAGGGTGGGGTCCCACCCGCGGCAGCCAGCGGGTCGGCACGTCGGCCAGCTCGACGCCGGGGGCGGTGAGCAACAGGCGCCGGGCCTGCGTCGGCGATCGAGGGCGCTGATCGAAGGCGGCCTTGATCGACAGGCTGTGACCGGTGAACACCGGGACCCGCACACAGGTGGCGGACACCGCGAGATCGGCGAAGCCCAGGATCTTGCGGGTCTCGTTGCGCAGCTTCTGCTCTTCGTCGGTCTCTTCGCTGCCGTCGTCGACGAGCGACCCGGCCAAGGGGATCACGTTGTAGGCGATCGGTGGCAGGGAACGTTGGCCGATCGAGGCACCTCCAGGGCGTGACCCGAGAAGGCGAGGGCGGCAGCTGAATCGCCGATCTTCTGCACCTGCTCGTCCAGTTCGGCGGTCCCGGCCAGACCCGCGCCGGAGACCGCCTGGTAGGTGCTGATCACCAAGCGGATCGCAGCCCGACCTCGTCGGTGGAGCGGCTGGAGCACCGGCATGGCGACCATGGTCGTGCAGTTGGGGTTGGCCACGATGCCCTTGGGGAGACTCGCCAGAGCGTGGGCGTTGACCTCGGGCACCACGAGGGGCACGTCGGGATCCATCCGCCAGGCCGAGGAGTTGTCGATGACGATCGGCGCCCGCCTCGGCCACCCGCGGGGCCAGAGCGACCGACGTGGCCTTGCCGGCCGAGAACAGAGCGATGTCGAGGCCTGACGTAGTCGGCCGGTCGTCGGCGTCCTCCACGGCGATCTCATCTCACCGCCCAGGGGAGGGTTGCGGCCGGCCGAGCGCGCCGAGGCGAAGTACCGGATGCTGTCGACCGGGAACTGGCGCTCGGCCAGGACGGCGCGCATGACGCCGCCGACCTGACCGGTCGCGCCAACGATGCCCGACGTGCATGGCCCGAGGCTACGGGACCCGGCCTCGGCACGGACCATTGGCGGCAGGCCGGGTCCGCTCCGGCGACAGAAGCTCGCATCTGCTACCCGGGAGTCGTCGAGGTCGAAGGCGTCGTGCAAGCACCGACCACGGCCCGTCCACATCGGCCTCGCGAATGACGCAGACTGATACGGATGGCCGAGGTCGAGATCATCTCGATGTTGATGCCGTCGGCGGCCAGCGTCTCGAACATCGGTCGCGGCCACCCCGGGATGTCGACTTCATGCCGGCGCCGACCAGGCTGACCCGGGCGATGGCGTCGTCGCGCGCCACCCCGCGTCGGCCCCCAGCTCGGCGGCCAGCGCCTCGGCCACCTCGACGGCGTCGTCGAGGTCCTCGCTGGGGCACGGTGAACGAGATGTCGGTGACGCCCTGGCTCGGACACGTTCTGCACGATCATGTCGACGTTCACGGCCGCTCGGCCAGGGCCCGGAACAGCCGGGCCGCGATGCCGGGCCGGTCGGGCACCGCCGTGACGGTCACCTTGGCCTCGGACGTGTCGTGGGTGACCGCGCGAGACGATGGCCTGCTCCATGGTGTCGTCCTCCTCGGTGACCCAGGTGCCCGGCTCCCAGGTGAAGGCCGAGCGCACGTGCAGGCGCACCCCGTGGGTGCGGGCGTACTCGACCGAGCGCATGGCCGGCTTGGGGCATCCGGTGGCGGTCATCTCCAGCATCTCGTCGAAGGAGATGCGCTCCATCCTGCGGGCGTCGGGCACGAGCCGGGGGTCGCTGGTGAAGACGCCCGAGACGTCGGTGTACAGCTCGCACACGTCCGCGCCGAGCGCCTCGGCGAGCGCCACGGCGGTGGTGTCGGAGCCGCCCCGCCCGAGGAAGGTGACGTCGTCGCTCGGTCGACACGCCCTGGGCGCCACCGACCACCGGGACCTGGCCCGCCTCGAGGGCCTGGCGCACCCGCTCGGGCCGCACCTCGAGGATCTTGGCGTTGGTGTGGGTCGGTGTCGGTGATGAAGCCGGCCTGGCTGCCGGTGAAGGACTCGGCGTCGACACCCAGGTCGTGCAGCGCCATGCACAGCAGGGCCATGGCCTTGCGCTCGCCGGCGGTGATCAGCATGTCCATCTCCCGGCCGGGCCGGGTCGAGGACACCTCGGTCGGCCAGGCGGAGCAGCTCGTCGGTCTCCTTGCCCATGGCGCAGATGACCACGACCACCTGCGTCGCCCCGGCGACGGGTGCGGGCGACGTGGTCGGCGACGGCGCGGATCCGCTCGGCGTCGGCCACCGAGGTGCCACCGAACTTCTGCACGACGAGCGCCATGGCGGAACAGTCAATCCGACGACGGCGTTCAGTGACCAACCCGGATGCCGCCCGGCGGGTTGCACGGGATCGGCGGCCGGCCCGCGACTACCGTGCCCCGCCGTGGGAAAGCCCCCATCCGAGCGGCACAAGCAGGCCCAGCGGGCCAACCCATCGCCGCGATCCCAGGCCAAGCACGCCACCACCGATCGCCGCCGCCGCCTCTCGGTGGGTGATGGTGGTGGCGTGGCCGCCATGCTCCTGGCCGGCTGTTCGGCGGCTTCGTCGGCACCCCAACGCCGACGACCGGACCTCCACCCGCGAACCGATGGCACGAAACACCGACTCAGCGTCGCCCCTCCGGTCGCCGGTCACCGTGCCTCCACCCGGTGCCACCATCACCGGCGAGACGCCTTGCCCCGCCGAGGACGGATCCTCCCAACGCGTGACCACCGTTCGCCGGCCCCCCACCCGACTGCCTCGATCCCGAGATGGCTACCGGGCGGTGATCCCACCACCGAAGGCGACATCCCGTCCTCCTCGACACCCAACGCTCACGGTCACGGTCAACAACTTCGTCGTGCTGTCCCGGTACCACTTCTACGACGGGCTGCCCTTCTATGAGATCTGGCCCCGTCAGATGCTGCTCACCGGTGACGCCACCGGAGAGCCCAAGCTGGGTCAGGGCGGGCCCGGTTACACCATTCCCGACGAGATCCCCGAGGTCGGGGTCATCTACCCGGTCGGCACGCTCGCCATGTGGAACGACGTGCGCCGGTGACAACGGAAGCCGCTTCCTCATCGCCACCGGCGGAACAGGCCACCGCCCTCCCACCGCGATACACGCCCTTCGGCCTCGTGCTCGACGGGATGGACGCCCTCAACGCCATCCAGTTCCACGGCGACCCCCTGTCGGGGGCGCCGATCGGCGAAGCCGGCATCGTCTCGATCACCATCGAGTCCGCGCCCCGGCCCCCGGAGCCGACCGCCACCACCGCCACCACCACCGAGGCGACGGCTGCGACCAGCGACCCCGTGACCAGCGACCCCGCCACCAGCGAACCGCCCACCAGCGGCTAGCGTCCCTGCGTCGTGAACCCCGACAAGCGTGATCGTCAGAAGGAGAACCGCCGGCTGCGCCTCGAGGCCGAGGCAGTGGCCTGGCGGAACGACGGCGCAACCGACGCCTGCTCACGGGGCTGCTCGTCGCACTGTTGTGGTGGCCCTGGGAGTCGGTGCGCCCTCGTGCTCACCAACGACGACGACGACCACCGCGGCGTCCGGCGACACCACCCTGGCATCGATCCTCGGTGCCGCCGACCGCCACCATCCCCAGGTCACCTTCCCCCCCCGGTGAGGTGATCACGGGCGAGACACCCTGCCCGGCCGCCGACGGCTCGCCGCCCGCACGACCGGCTTTGAGCAGGCACCGCCCGACTGTCTGACCGACGGCGCCTCCTACCAGGCGGTCGTCACCACCGACGTCGGTGCCTTCACCGTCGACCTCGACCGCGGAGGCCGCACCCCTGACCGTCAACAACTTCGTGGTCCTGTCCCGCTACCACTACTTCGATGGCGTCGCCTTCCACCGGGTCATCCCGGGCTTCGTCGTCCAGGGTGGCGATCCCGTCGGCCCCAGCCCCGGTCAGGGCGGTCCCGGGTACTCCTTCGCCGACGAGCTTCCCGGTGCGGTCGAGGACTACGTCGAAGGAAGCCTGGCCATGGCCAACAGCGGGCCCGGCACCAACGGAAGCCAGTTCTTCGTCTGGCTCGGACCCGACCCGCTGCCCAGCCCTGCATACTCGCTGTTCGGCACCGTGACCGAAGGCCTCGACGTGCTACGGGCCATCGAGGCCGACGGCACCCCCGAGGGCACTCCGGCGGTGGTCCACACCATCGTGTCGGTCGAGATCATCGAATCCTGACGGGTCAGGACAGCGGGGCCAGATCGGTCACGGCGGCTGGCTGACGGTCGATCCACACGTCGACCTCGCCAACGCCTTCTACCCGCCATCCGGTGCCGGGTTCGTGGATCAGCGCCGTGCGCAGCGGAACCCCCACAACCTGGACACCGGGGGGGCAGATGGCCACGGTGCGGTGCATCTTCTCCGGCGACCAGGTGTCGGCTCGGGGGATCACCGCGAAGCGCGGCACCAGGGCCAGCCCGACGGTGTAGGCCCCGCCCCGGGGATCCACCATGGGGTCACCGAGCACGTCGGCTCCCGCTCCCGACCCGGCCAGCACGGCACCTTCCTTCCAGGCAGCCACCAGCGCATCCCACAGCGGCGTGTCCTTGAGGACCGAGCGAAGGTGCATGGGAGATCCCCCGGCCAGGTACAACAGCCGCGCGTTGCGCACCCGGGCGACATGGTCGGTGACGAAGGCGTCCCGGCGAGCCAGCACGTCGACGACGGCTGCATCGGCCCCCAGGGAGGAGAACCACTGCTGGGCCTGGAGGGCCAGGCGTTCGGGTCGCTCGTAGGCTGCCGCGGTGGGCAGGACCACCACATCCCCGGCACCCGATGCCGCCAGGAGCCCAGCGTCGAAGCTGCAGCCATCGGAGAACTCGTCGCCGCCCACCAGGGCGAGGGCGCCGGTCACGCTCCGACCTGGGGTAGGAGCGGGGTGGGGATGGCCACCAGGCGCACCAGTTGGTGCAGTGGCCAGAGCGTGAGGGGCAACGTGATCCTCTCGAGGTCGGTGATGGTGAAGCCCGCGGCGCGGATGGTGGAGGGTAGCGCGGCGCCCGAGCGTCCCCAGCCCGGGGCTCGCCAGGCCATGGGGATCTCCCCCAGCCGGCGCGCCCAGCGCCGGTAGTCCGCCACGGGTTCGACCGCCAGGAGCCGGGCGCCCGACGTCAGGGCCCCGGCCAGTCCTGCCAGGGCCGTCGGGAGGTCAGCCTGGTGCGGGAGGTGCTGCGATCGGTGCGGGCGCGGGTACCGGTGAGCCAGATGGGCACGGTGAGCCAGATGGGCAACCGAGACCACCGTGTCGACACCGGTGAGCGCACCCTCGGGGATAGGGGCCCCGGTCCCGATCACCAAGGGACGCGGTTCGGGCAAACCCAGGGCCCGGGCCCTCCCAACCCGCACCCCGGCCCGGACGACGTCGGTGTCGACCAGAACCAGCCCGGTCACGGCCCGGGCGCCGAGGTAGGCCTCGAGGTGCTCCAGATCCGAACCCAGGTCGACCACGAGCCCCCGGGCTTCGGCACACACCACCTCGGCCTGGGCGCGCACGAAGCGGGTGAAGGAGACCGGCCACGAGGGCACCACGGCCCCCTCGAGGTGCGGCGCCGGAGCCCCGGCGCGACCGGGCACCTGATCGGTTGCCGTCACAGGGGCACGGTATCTCCCGGCCGGGCCCCATTTCCGTTCCCGACGCCGTCCTCGGTATCGTCGCTGGCCATGACCATCGAACGGGTAGGAGTTGTGGGCTCGGGCATCATGGGTTCGGGCATCGTCGAGGTGGCGGCCCGCTCGGGCTTCGAGGTGGTGCTGCGGTCCCGGGCCCAGGCCACCGCTGATGCCACCCTGGCCGGAATGGAGAAGTCCCTGGCACGCCAGGTGGACAAGGGCCGGATCAGCGAGGAGGAACGCGACGCGGCCCTGGGCCGGGTCACCGCCACCTCGGATCTGCACGCGTTGGCCGACTGCGATCTGATCATCGAGTCGGTGGTCGAGGACCTCGAGATCAAGAAGGACCTGTTCCGCGACCTCGACCACGTGGCCAAGGAGGGGGCCATCCTGGCCACCAACACCTCCACGCTGCCGGTGGTCGAGATGGCCGTCGAGACCCACCGGCCCCAGCACGTGTGCGGCGTGCACTTCTTCAACCCTGCTCCCATGATGGCCCTGGTTGAGATCATCCGGCCCATCACGGCCGATGACGCCACGATCGGCGCTGTCAAGGCCTTCGCCGAGACCTGCGGGAAGGACCCCGTCGAGGTGGCCGACCGGGCCGGATTCATCGTGAACAAGCTGCTCTTCCCCTACCTGAACAACGCCGTGCGGATGTACGAGGAAGGTGTGGCCTCCAAGGAGGACATCGACACCGCCATGCGTGGCGGATGCAACTTCCCGATGGGGCCCTTCGCCCTGTTGGACCTGGTGGGCCTCGACACCTCGGTGGCCATCATGGACGCCCTCTACCAGGAGACCCGCGACCACAACTACGCCCCCGTGCCGCTGCTGCGCCGCATGCTCGCGGCCGGCATGCTGGGGAGGAAGTCGGGCCGGGGCTTCTACGAGTACTGATCCCCGACCACCCCAGTCCCCCGACCAACCCAGCCGGGTGGAACCGAGGGTGAGGAGAGAACCGGGCATGCCCGTCGACCCCGGGCCCTGTGTGTGGAACCTGCCCGCACCCGAGACCGCCGACGAGCAGGGCGTGGTGGCCTTGGGTGCCGACCTGGAACCGGCCACGCTGGTGGCCGCCTACCGTTCGGGCCTGTTCCCCATGCCACTGCGGCGACGCGCGACCCTCGCCTGGTGGTCACCCGACCCGCGGGGTGTGCTGCCCACCGGAGGGCTGCGGGTCACCCGCTCCATGCGCCAAGCGGCCCATCGCTTCGAGATCCGCGTCGACACCGCCTTCTCCCGGGTGGTCACCGCCTGCGCCGACCCGGCCCGCCCCCACGGGTGGATCACGCCGGCGGTCGTCGACGCCTACACCCGCATGCACGAACTGGGTTGGGCTCACAGCGTCGAGGCCTGGACCCCCGAAGGTGAGCTTGCCGGGGGGCTCTACGGGGTGGCCATCGGCGCCCTGTTCGCCGGCGAGTCGATGTTCCACCACCGGCGCGACGCCTCCAAGGTGGCGCTCATGGCTCTCGTCGGACTCCTCGATCCTGGGCCGGCCACCCTCATCGACGTGCAATGGGCGACACCGCACCTGGAGTCGTTGGGGGTGGTGGAGATCCCCAGGACCGAGTACCTCACCCGGCTCGCGGTCGCGGTGACCGCTCCACTGCCCGGCGTCTTCGCCCACCGGTAGGACATCGGGCTGCTCCGTCGGCCACGATGGAGCCATGGCTGAGCCCACCGGTACCCCCGATGCGGTCCGGGACCGCCCCTGGATGATGCGCACCTACTCGGGTCATTCGACGGCCCGGGCCTCCAACGAGCTGTACCGCACCAACCTGGCCAAGGGCCAGACCGGCCTGTCGATCGCCTTCGACCTGCCCACCCAGTGCGGCTACGACCCCGACAGCCCCCGGGCCCGGGGTGAGGTCGGCAAGGTCGGTGTGCCCGTCCCGCACCTGGGGGCCATGGCCACCCTCCTGGACGGCATCCCCCCCGCGGATATGAACACCTCGATGACCATCAACGCCCCGGCGGCGTGGTTGCTGGGGCTGTACGTGGCCCACGCCGAAACCCAGGGCGCCGACAGGCGCCTGCTGCGCGGCACCACCCAGAACGACATCGTCAAGGAGTACCTGTCCCGGGGCACCTACATCTTCCCGCCCGAGCCCAGCCGCCGGCTCATCGTGGACATGATCGCCTTCTGCACCCGTGAGATCCCCGCGTGGAACCCGATGAACGTGTGCAGCTACCACCTCCAGGAGGCCGGGGCGACCCCCGTTCAGGAGCTGGCCTACTCGCTGGCGACAGCCGTCGGCGTCCTCGACGCGGTGCGCGAATCGGGCCAGGTGGCCCCCGACGACTTCCCGCAGGTGTTCGCCTCGATCTCGTTCTTCGTGAACGCGGGCATCCGCTTCGTGGAGGAGACGTGCAAGATGCGTGCCTTCACCCGCCTGTGGGACGAGATCGGTCTGGAGCGCTATGGAGTAGCCGATCCCAAGGCACGCCGCTTCCGCTACGGGGTTCAGGTGAACTCGCTCGGCCTGACCGAGGCCCAGCCCGAGAACAATGTGCAACGCATAGTGCTCGAGATGTTGGGGGTGACGCTCTCCAAGCGCGGTCGGGCCCGGTCCATCCAGCTCCCCGCCTGGAACGAGGCCCTCGGCCTGCCCCGCCCCTGGGACCAGCAGTGGTCGCTGCGTATCCAGCAGGTCATGGCCTACGAGACCGACCTGTTGGAGTACGAGGACATCTTCGACGGCTCCCACGTGATCGAGAAGCGAACCGACGAGCTGGCCGAGGCGGCCCGGGCCGAGTTGGACGAGGTCCTGGCCCTGGGCGGCGCCTTCGAAGCCATCGACGAGCTCAAGGGTCGCCTGGTGCGGAGCCACGCGGCACGCATGCGGCAGATCGCCTCGGGCGAGCTGACGGTCGTTGGCGTCAACACCTTCACAGAGACGACCGCCTCCCCCCTCGGTGGGGCCGAGTCGATCGTGCGGGTCGATCCCCGGGTGGAAGAGCAAGAACGTGAAGCCATCGTCCGCTGGCGAGCCGAGCGCGACCAGGCCGCAGTGGCCGGGGCCCTAGAAGACCTCCGGAGAGCGGCCGGCTCGGACGAGAACCTGATGCCCGCCACCATCGCCCTGGCCCGGGCCGGGGGCACGGTGGGCGAGTGGGCCGATCTGCTACGCGACCTGTGGGGTGAGTACCGGGCCCCCACAGGGGTGGCCGCTGCGGTGGGGGCGGCCAGCACCGATGCCCTGGCCCAGGTGGCCGAAGGCCTGAGGGCCCGGCCGGGAGGCCCTCCCCGGCTGCTGGTAGCCAAGCCGGGCCTCGACGGGCACTCCAACGGGGCCGAGCAGATCGCCGTTGCTGCCCGCGACGCGGGCATGGAGGTGATCTACCAGGGGATCCGCCTCACCCCCGCCCAGATCGCGGCAGTGGCCCGCGACGAGGACCCCGACGTGGTGGGCCTCTCCCTGCTGTCGGGCAGCCATCTCGAGATCGTGCCCGAGGTGATCGACCAGCTGCGTGGCGCCGGGGTGGAGGCCCCGGTGGTCGTGGGTGGGATCATCCCCGAGGAGGACCGGGGACCCCTTCTGGGGCTCGGTGTGGCCGCCGTCTACACACCAAAGGACTTCGACCTGGCCCGGATCATGGCCGAGATCGCCGAGCTGGTAACGCCCCAGAGCTGAGGAAACAGCCGGACCGGACGGACCGGACGGAACGGCTCGGGCCCGCCACCAGGAGTGGCCCGATCTTCGCCCACGGGCGGGATTTCACCACTCAGCGCGCTTGAATCGCCACCGGTTCGTCCGATGGGTGCACTCGTGACTGAGCGGAGGGCACACCTCTGGCTCGCCGCGGGAGTGCTGGGCCTTTGCCTCGGCGCGGCCGCAGCGGTCTGGGACGCGGTAAGCCTGGCCGTGGTGGCCGGGGCCTGCGCCCTGGTGGCGGGCGTGGCCGCCCACCGCCTGGTGGGTCTCGTGGTCGAGAGCCGCGAGCGGATATCGGCGCTGAACTCCCAGGTCAGCGAGCTGTCCGAGTCGGTCGAGCGCGAGAGCCAGGCCCGGGTCAGGGCACAGGCCGAACTGGAGGCCGCGGCCTTCACTGCCTCCATCGAGCGTACGGCGGTGCGGCGGGACCCTGATCCCGATGCCCTCACCGACGAGACAACGGGGCTGTTCTCGGAGTCCTACTTCCTGGTGGCCACCGAGGGGAGGGTGGCGGCCGCCCGACGACACTTGAGGCCCGTTGCCGTGGTACTGCTCGAAGTGGTGGAGGGCCTGGGGACCGAACACCCACAACCTGCGGAGCCCTGCCAGGTGGCCCGGTGGATCGGCGAAACCTTGAGGGAATCAGATACCGCCTGCCGTCTCGAAGGCCGGGGCTTCGCTCTGTTGCTGGAGGACACGCCCGAGGACGGTGCCATCTGGACCGTCGAGCGCCTGCGTCGCCACATGGTGGCCCACCAGCCCGGCCTTTCCGTGTGGGCCGGGGTGGCCTGCTACCCGGCCCACGGCTTCAGCACCGACGAGCTGCTCGACCGTGCCGAGGTGGCCCTGGCCCAGGCCAAGGAATGGCGCCAGGACCGCATCGAGGTGGCCACCGCCGAAGGCTGAGCAGGCGAAGGTTCAGCTGCGCCGGGGCCCGCGTCGGGGCGACAAGGAGGCGGCAAGCTCGGCGAGTACCGACTTGGTGTCGGCACCAGGGGCCCGGCCCGCCCAACGGATGGCGCCGGGTGTGGCCGACAGGTGGGCCACCAGGCCCGGCATGGCCACCCCGTCGACAGTGGCGATGGCGCCCCGGGCCCGGTAGTGCGGGTCGGCGGCGATGTCGGCCATGGTGTAGACGGGGGCCACCGCAGCCTGGGCTTCGTCGAAGGTGGTCACCACCTGGGCAAGAGTGCGAGCCCCGATCCAGGCGGCCATGTGCTCGTCGAGCTCCTGGCGGTGCCGGACGCGGCCCTCGAAGGAAGCGAACCGCTCGTCGGCACCCAAGCCCACCAGGACCATGAGGCGCTCCGCCACCGAACCGGCCGAACTGGAGACTGCCACCCACCGGTCATCCGCCGTTCGGTAGGTGTTGCGAGGAACGCTGTAGGGGATGCCCGAGCCGAGGCGCGGTTGCAGGTAGCCCTCGGCCTCCCAGGCCGAGATGAGAGGACCCATCAGCTGGAACAGGGACTCCAGGAGGCTCACGTCCACGACCTGGCCGACCCCCGAGTGGACCGCAACCAACGTGGCGAAGGCCGCCACCAGGGCGGTCACCTCGTCGGTGAGTGCGATCGGGGGAAGCAGCGGACCCCCGTCCGGCTCACCGTTGATCGCCGCGAAGCCCGACATGGCCTCGGCGAGAGTGGCGAACCCCGGGCGGTGGGCGTAGGGGCCATCCTGGCCGAAACCCGACACCCGCACCACCACCAGTCGGGGGTTGGAGTCGATGAGCGAACCCGGATCCAGACCCAGCGCCTCGAGCTTGCCGGGACGGAGGTTCTCGACCAGCACATCGGCCTGCTCGACCAGAGCCACGAAGCTGGCGCGATCGGTGGGTTCGTTGAGGTCCAGCTCGATCGTGCGCTTGCCCCGGTTGGCGATCTTCCACAGGAAGGTCACGCCATCGGCAGGATCCCGCCACCCCATGTCACGGGTGGAGTCGGGGTGCCCCGGTCGTTCCACCTTGACGACGTCCGCTCCGAAGTCGGCGAGATAGCGGGCGCAGCCCGGACCGGCCAGGACGGTCGAGAGGTCGACGACCCGCAGGTCGGCCAACGGGCCTGGCGAGCTCAGACCCCTGAACCCTCCATCGACCCCACCAGCTTCTTCAGCGCGAAGTCGTACAACGAGCAGATCACCTCGCGATCGCCCTCGGCCCAGCCAGCCTCGGTGGGTGTGAGGGTGAAGTAGCCGAGCGCGGAGTCCTCGTACACCTGACCGACGTAGCCGAAGAAGGCATCGAGGCAGGCCGCGTCGGCTTCGATGTCGACACGC
The DNA here is from genome assembly GCA_963719935.1 of uncultured Actinomycetes bacterium. GTDB lineage: Bacteria > Actinomycetota > Acidimicrobiia > Acidimicrobiales > CAVRDY01 > CAVRDY01. The sequence goes on from CAVRDY010000003.1 coordinate 186,586, forward strand.
TCCGCGTCATAGGGCCCGTCGTTCAGGTTCACCAACAGGTAGACCTCGTTGTCGTGGGGATCGTCGCAGTCGACGAGCTCGACCTCGAGGATGCCCGAAGACGTGTCGGTCGGATCGTCCCAACAGTCACCGACGCCGAGGTCGTTGACGTTGATCGACTCGCCCTCGGTGTCGATGGGTGGATCGGTGTCGGGTGGATCGGTGTCGGGTGGATCGGTGTCGGGAGGATCGGTGTCGGGAGGATCGGTGTCGGGAGGATCGGTGTCGGGAGGATCGGTGTCGGGAGGATCGGACTCGGGAGGATCGGACTCGGTGGTGGAGGTGGTGGGACCTGCCTGTTCATCGTCGCCGTCGCCCACCAGCAGGTAGACCAGGATCGCCAGGCCACCCACGATGACGGCCACCAGCAACCAGATGAGCGCCTTGGACCCACCACCGCCGCCCGACGGTGCGGGGACCGGCGAGGGAGGGTAGGAGCCAGCCCCACCGCCGGCGCCGCCGGGCAGGGGAGCCACCGCGGTGGGTGTGGCATCAACTCCGGGGGGGTAGCCCCCTGGAGGCCCAGCCGGAGGAGGCCCAGCCGGAGGAGGTCCAGCGGGAGGAGGACCAGCGGGAGGAGGACCAGCGGGAGGAGGTCCAGCGGGAGGAGGACCAGCCGGGGGCGGCGGAACGTCGCTCATCGCAGGAACGGTAGCGGACCTGCCCGGGCCAACCGTCGAGGACGCTCAGTCCAGAGCCACCATCAGGTTGCGGTCACTCAGGGACCCGAAGGCGTAATCGTGATACATGCCGCCGTACATTCCCCGGGTCTGCTCGGTCCAGGCCAGGGCCTCGGGTGCCGCGATGCGGTGGAAGACCTGGAGGATTCCTCCCTCGAAGACCCGATACTCAGCCCAGGCACCGGGGTAGTCCTTCACGCAGGCGACCTCGGCCCAGGGGACCTCCCGGGTCAGGCTGAAGCGCCGGACCCGGTTGCGGTGGGTGTGGCCGGCGAAGTAGCCGCGGATGGTGGGCTGGGCGGCCACCACCTGGGCCAGGGCCTCGCTGTCGTCGGGATTGATCCCGAAATAGCCCGCAGGGCGTTCGGCGGAATCCGGGTTCCAGGCGTGGTGGTGGCCGAAGACCAGCACCGGGCGGTCCGAGGCGGCCGCTGTGTCGGCCAGCCACTCCAGGGTGGCGGCGGTGACCCGACCGGTGGTGGCCAGGGGGATCGTCGTGTCGATGACCGCCAGGCGCACACCGGGCAGGTCGACCCGGAAGGGGGCCCGGGCGGCGAACTCCTCGCCCTGGTAGGCGTCGTGGTTGCCCCGCACGTGGTGCAGGCGAGGCCCGAAGGCGGGGCCGTAGGCATCCAGGAAGGCCTGGTATTCGTCCCGGGTGCCATGGGAGGTGAGGTCGCCCTTGACCACCACTGCGACAGGATCGATGGCGACCATCTCGGCGATGGCGGCCCGGTTCATCACCACCGGGTAGGGCGCGGCGTCCGGCTCGGATCCGAACACGGGGCCCATCTCGAAGCCGGCCATCACCCCGCACTCGGTCTCACCGAAGTGGACGTCGTTGACGGTGGCGAACCGGCACAGCAACTGGCCGGGGCGGTCGAAGGTGCGTAGCTCGTGCCCGTCCAACTCGTACACGGTGCCCGGTTCCAGCCCTTCGTAGCGGTGCACGACCGGGCCGTCGTGCAGCACCGCCAGATCGTCGGCCAAGGTCGTGAGGTCCATGGGAGGCCCCTCAGAAGGGCCTGTCCCGCCGGGCCGGCACGGGCTTGGTCCACCAGCGCCCCGAGAACCGCCAGCGCAACGGCGGTTCGGGAGGGACCCCAACCTCGGGCCGGGGCCAGACCGCCTCGATCGCCGCCACGATGGCCGCCACCTCCTCGGGAGGTGGCGGGGGGTGGATCCCTGCGATCCGGGCGGTCGGCGTCGGCGTGTCGTCCATGGCCAGCGCCCTCACAGGGGCATGTTGCCGTGCTTGCGCTTCGGAAGCTCCTCACGCTTGGAGCGCAGCATGTCGAAGCCGGCGATGACCTTGCGGCGGGTGTCGGCCGGGTCGATCACGTCGTCGACGTAGCCCCTCTCGGCGGCCACGAAGGGGTTGGCGAATCGCTCGGTGTACTCGTCGACCAGCTCGGCCCGACGGGCGTCGGGATCAGCCGCGGTCTGCAGCTCGCGGCGGTACAGGATCTCGACCGCTCCCTGCGGCCCCATGACGGCCAGCTCGGCCGAGGGCCAGGCGAAGGCCAGGTCGGCGCCGATCGACTTGGAGTTCATCACCACGTAGGCGCCGCCGTAGGCCTTGCGGGTGATGACCTGGATGCGGGGAACGGTGGACTCGCAGTAGGCAGTAGAGGAGCTTGGCGCCGTGGCGGATGATCCCGCCGTACTCCTGGTCGACGCCGGGGAGGAAGCCGGGCACGTCCACGAAGGTGAGCAGCGGGACGTTGAAGGCATCGCAGGTGCGCACGAAGCGGGCGGCCTTCTCGGAGGACTCGATGTCGAGCACGCCGGCGAGAACCTGGGGCTGGTTGCCCACGATGCCCACGGGGCGGCCATTGAGGCGGGAGAAGCCGCACACGATGCTCTGGGCCCAGTGCGGGTAGTACTCGAAGAAGTCACCGTCGTCGACCACCGATGCGATGACCTTCTTCATGTCGTAGGGCAGGTTCGAGCTGGCGGGCAGGATGTCGACGCAGTTCGGGGCACAGGCGATCGGGGTCGTCGCCGGTAGCCCAAACCGGGGGTTCTTCGAGGTTGTTCGACGGCAGGAACGACATCAGGTAGCGCACGTCGTCGAGCACCTGCTTCTCGTCGTCGCCCACGAAGGTGGCCACGCCCGACTTGGAGGCGTGGCTCATGGCCCCGCCCAGCTCTTCGAGGGTGACCTCCTCACCGGTCACGGTCTTCACCACGTCGGGGCCGGTGATGAACATGTGCGAGGTCTCGCGGACCATGAAGATGAAGTCGGTCATGGCCGGGCTGTAGACGGCGCCACCGGCGCACGGGCCCAGGATCACGCTGATCTGGGGGGTGACCCCCGAGGCCTGCACGTTGCGGTAGAAGATGCCGCCGTAGGAGGCGAGGGAGACGACGCCCTCCTGGATGCGGGCGCCGGCACCGTCGTTGAGGCCGATGAGCGGGGCACCGACCTTGAGGGCCATGTCCATCAGCTTGTGGATCTTCTCGGCGAACACCTCGCCGAGGGCGCCTCCGAAGACGGTGAAGTCCTGGCTGAACACGAACACCTTGCGGCCGTCGATGGTGCCCCATCCGGTGATGACACCGTCGGTGTAGGGCCGCTCGGCGATGCCCCAGTCGAGCGCCCGGTGCCGGGCCAGCAGGTCGAGCTCGTTGAAGGAGTCGTCGTCGAGGAGGTACTCGATGCGCTCGCGGGCCAGCATCTTGCCCTTCTCGCGCTGACGTTGCACCGACCGCTCGGAGCCAGCGTGGTAGGCCTCTTCCTTGCGCTTCTGAAGCTCGGCGATTCGCTCGGTCATCGGATGGTCAGACATAGCGGGGCCGACGTTAGCCGTGGCCCGCGGAGGCGATCGAATGGCCCGTGGGCGCCGGGGTCCCCCGGGCAGCGTGCCCAGGCCGCCCGGCTGGCCGGGCGGCCATACTCGTGGGGTGAGCGAGGGCCTGAGCCGGGTGTGCGTGTTCTGTGGCTCCAAGCACGGTGCGGCCGCCGTGTACACGATGGCCGCCCGCAAGCTGGGCCGCACCCTGGCCGAACGGGGCCTGGGCCTGGTCTACGGAGGTGGCGACGTGGGCCTCATGGGCGAAGTGGCCAACGCCGCCCTCGGGGCGGGGGGCGAGGTCATCGGGGTCATCCCCGAGTTCATGGCCGGCCCCGAGGTCGCCCACGAAGGGCTCACCCATCTGGAGGTGGTCGGCTCCATGCACGAGCGCAAGGCCCGGATGTCCGACCTGGCAGGCGCCTTCGTCGCCCTGCCCGGAGGGTGGGGTACCCTCGAAGAGCTCTTCGAGGTGATCACCTGGGCCCAGCTCGGCCTGCACGACAAGCCGGTGGGTCTCCTCGATGTGAGGGGCTTCTACGACGACCTGCTGGCCTTCCTGGACACCGCGGTGACCGAGGGCTTCCTCAGGCCCAATAACCGTCTCCTGCTGCACGCCGACGACGACGTGGACCGCCTTCTCGACCACCTGGCAGCCGGCGTTCCCCCCGGTGGGAGCACCTGGCAGGGGGACAACCTCACCTGAGCTGAGACAGCTCGCGGATGGGCGGGCTCACTCAGGTGTCCGGTCTTGTCCTCCTCGGTCAGCTCTGAGCTCGGCAGCCGGGCTCACCCGACCGGGATGCGCATGGGGGCGCACAGGGCATAGGTCTGGATCCATCCAGTTGCGAAGCCGTTGGTTGCGGCCCACCGCACCGTCCAGGAGTTGGATCCTGTGGAGGCCACCGCCCCCGCATTGTTGCTCGGGTAGGAGGATTCCATCACCATTCCGGTGGTCGCCTCGAACCCACCGCCAGCCAGCGCCCTCTCGTTGGGACCGCAGGACACGACCAACTCCCGGACATTGTCGTCGTTGAACCAGTCCTGGGGCGAGCTCACGATACGGAAGCCCTCGTTGTAGTTGGCCAGGAACGCCACGGCGGCCTGTCGGGTCACGTCGCGGGAGGGCTTGAAGGTTCCGTTGGGGAACCCGCCCACCACTCCGGTGTCGGAAGCCCACTGGATCTCGTCGTAGAAGGGGTGGGTGGGTGGGACATCGGAGAAACCGGCCCGCACCGCCGCGTAGGTCGCGACGCCGCCCACCGCGCTACCCAGCGCGGCCGCAACCGCCACCGCGACCACCATCTGGCGTGTCCTGCTCATCCTGTCACCTCTCTGTTGGATGCCTCTGCTGGATGTCCTCGGCCAACTGCGACAGCGTGCCACGCCAGGGACGACCCGTCCGCCACCCACCTTGCGAGACAGCGGATGCCGGGGGCGGAGGAGCAGCGGGAAGCCGGCACTACCCTTCGAAGCGTGGCACTTCCGGTGGCCTTCGGTGTCGAGCCCATGCTCGCCAAGGCCGTCGGCGACGAGCTTCCCGTGGGCGAGGGCCTCGTCTTCGAGCCCAAGTGGGACGGCTTCCGCCTGCTGGTGTTCAAGGACGGCGACCAGGTTCGCCTCCAGTCCCGCAACCTACGTCCCTTCGAGCGCTACGTGCCCGAGCTGGTCTCCCACCTGCGGGACCAGCTCCCCGATCGCTGCGTGCTGGACGGCGAGCTGGTGGTCATCACCGATGGGGCGCTCGACTTCGACGCGCTCCAGCAACGCATCCACCCCGCCGCGTCACGGGTCCAGCTGCTGGCAGGGTCCAACCCCGCCTCCTACGTCGCCTTCGACGCGCTGGCCCTGGGTGACGACGACCTGCGCCAAGAGCCCTTCGCCCGCCGCCGCGCCCTCCTGGCCAGGATGCTGGACGACGCCCGGCCCCCGCTGCACCTGACCCCAGCCACCACCGACCGCTCCATCGCCCGGGATTGGTTCGTCCGCTTCGAGGGAGCCGGCCTGGACGGACTCATCGCCAAACCCGCAGACGGCCGTTACCAGCCCGGAAAGCGGGCCCAGTTCAAGGTCAAGCACACGCGAACCGCCGACTGCGTGGTCGCCGGCTACCGGGTGCACAAGGACGGCGCCGGAATCGGTTCGCTGCTGCTCGGGATCTTCGACAGCTCAGGTCGCCTCCACCACGTCGGGGTGGCGACCTCGTTCACAGCGCACCGCCGGGCCGAGCTGATAGGCGAGCTGGCCCCACTGCGACTCGGGGATGCCGAACTCGCCCTGCATCCCTGGGCCGGGTGGCAACGCGCCGAAGGCCATCGCGGGCAGTGCGCGCCAGCCGGGAGGCACCAGCCGGTGGAACGCCGGAAAGGACCTGTCCTTCGAGGCACTACGACCCGATCGGGTGGCCGAGGTCGCCTACGAGAGCCTGCTCAACGGGCGATTCCGCCACTCGTCCCGATTCCGGGCATGGCGTCCCGACCGCGACGCAAAGAGCTGCACCTTCGAGCAGTTCGAGGCCCCCGAATCCGTACCGGTGGAAGTGGTCCTATCCGCCGGCTCCGATCGCGACTGACCCGTCCGTAGTCGGCCAGTCAGCGGCTGGCCGCGCCCTGCTCGGCCCGCCCGGCGAGTGCGGGGGCGTCCAGGAGGGAGCAGAGGTCGGCGAAGCCGGGGAGTGGTCCCGACCAGGCCAGCTCGTCCACCTGGTCCATGGTGGGCGCGTCGCGCTCCAGGGTGGCGAGGCGGCGGAACAGCACGGCTTGGTCGATCTCGGCGGCCAGGGTCCGGGCGAGACCGGCCGCCCCCCGCACCGGGACTTCCCAGTCGGCGGGGTCGGCTGGGATGGCCTCCAGGTGCTCCCAGCGCGCCAGGACCGTCGCCGCCGACTTGGCACCCCAGCCCCGCAGACCGGGGAAGCCGTCCGCGCTGTCGCCCACCAGGGCCAGGTAGTCGGGGATCGACGCCGGCGAAACCCCGAACTTGGCGCGCACGCCATCGGCGTCGTAGACGGTGTCCCGGCGCCGATCCCACTGCACCACCCGGCCGTCCTCGGTGACGCACTGGGCCAGGTCCTTGTCGGGCGTGCAGATCACCACGCGGGTCACTGCCGGGTCGGCGACGGCACGCGCAGCGGCGGCGGCCAGGGCGTCGTCGGCCTCGTGGGCCACCATCGGCCACACGCAGAACCCCGCCTCGACCAGCGCGTCCTCGAGGGGAACGAACTGGTCGACCAGCTCCGGCGTCGATGCCCTCTCCGGTCTTGTAGCCGGGCCAGAGGTCGTTGCGGAACGACTCGATCACGTGGTCGGTGGCAATCCCGACGTGGGTGGCCCCCGCCTCGACGAGCTGGAGCACCGAACCGACGACTCCACGCAGCGCGGCCACCTCACGGCCGTCGGCGCTGCGGTGGGGGGGCAGGGCGAAGTAGTGGCGGAACAGCTCGTAGGTACCGTCGACCAGGTGCACCTCCATGGGTGAAGCCTAGAGACCGAGGCGGCGGGCCATGTCCGAGACGAAGGTCCGGTTGGGATCCATGGCTTCTCGTACATCCCGCCACTCGTCCAGGCGCGGGTACATGGCCGCGAAGGTCTCGGGGCGGGTGCGTGAGTCCTTGGCCGTGTAGAGGCGGCCGCCGAGGCCCACGATGCGCTCGTCCAACTCGTCGCACATCCGGCCCAGTCCCTCGCGCAGGGGGAAGTCCAGGCACACGTTCCAGCCGGGCGTGGGGAACGACAGAGGGGCCGGGTTGGCCGGCCCGAAGCGCTTCAGGACGTTGAGGAAGGAGATGTGGCCCGAGTCGGCCACGCGACCGATGATGGCTCCCAGCTCGTCCTCGGCGCCGAAGGGCAGCACGAAGGAGTACTGCAACAGACCCCGGGGGCCGTAGGCACGGTTCCACTCACCGATCAGGTCGAGGGGGTGGTAGAAGGCGGTGAGGTGCTGGATCTGGCCCCGACCCTGCCGTGGTGCCTTGCGGAACCACAACTCACCCAGGGCGGCGAACGCCGGCCGGCAGGCGAGGCCGGGGGGGAAGACGTCGGGCAGGGTGACGATCTGGGGTGCCTCCAGGCGCAGAGCCCGGTCTCGTTGCTTGGGAGGCAGGTCATCGAGGGTCGCCCGCGACCCCCGGGAGAACACGGCCCGGCCCAGGCGATCACCGCGCGACATCGAGTCGAACCAGGCCATGGAGTACTCGTAGGTGTCATCGGAGCCGTCCAGGAAAAGGGCGAGGGTCTCGTCCAGGGATGCGGTGCGGTCGGTGTCGACGACGAACCAGGCGGTCTCGGTGGGCACGAGGCGCAACCGGGCCGACATGATGAGACCGGTCAGCCCGATCCCGCCCACCGTGGCCCAGAACTGCTCGGAGTCGGGACCCTCGGGTGCGAGGGTGCGGATCTCGCCGTCGGCGGTGAGCAGATCCAGGGACACCACATGGCTGCCGAACGTCCCGGCCCGGTGGTGGTTCTTTCCGTGGATGTCGCAGGCGATGGCGCCCCCAACGGTGACCTGGCGGGTGCCGGGCATTACCGGGATCCACAACCCGAGGGGCAGAAGGGCTCTGAGGAGCTGGTCGAGGCTCACACCGGCGTCGACGTGTGCGGTGGCCGTGGTGGAGTCGATCGAGTGGATCCGGTTGCGGGCGCGCATGTCGACCAGGACTCCGCCTGCGTTCTGGGCCGGGTCACCGTAGGAACGGCCCAGGCCCCGGGCCACGAGACCCCGTGGGGTGGCACCTCGGCCGGCATCTGCCACGGCTCGGGCCAACGCCGCGTCGGAGCGGACGTCCTCGGCGGCCAGGACCTGCGCTGCGGACGGAGCCGTGCGGCCCCACCCGGAGACCAGAGAGACCGGTTCCACCTCCGCAGAGTAGACGCAGGCCTGCCCGACCGGGCCCGGGCAGTTGCCGTAGCATCGACGGCTGCACCCGAGGAGGATCCGTGCACACTGGGAACAGGCCCACTCCCCACAGGCTTGCCCGGTCCCCCAAGGGACCCAATGCCCCCCACGGGCCCTGGCGATGGTCGGGGGCGATGACCTTGGCATGGGTGGCCGCCTGCGCCGCGACATCGGTGGTGACGGCAGCTCCCGCCGAGGCCCACGGCGAGGAGGGCGTGGCCGAGGTGCTGGTCGCCGAGGTGCGCGATGACGGCCGGCTCTATGTCGAGGTCGGGGTCCTCTACAGCAACGACGAGGACCTGGCCACCGACGCCGCCGTCACCGTCACCGTCACCGGCGCGGCGGGCGAGCAGGTGGGACCGGAACCACTCCCCCGTCTCGAGGATGCCCGCTACGCAGCCGCTCTGGTGCCCGCCGGCCCCGGACCCTGGACAGTGGTGGTGGATTCCACCCGGCCCAGCGCTCGGGTGGAGACCACCGTCGCTGCTCCGACACCCTCCACCGCACCGCCCACAAACGCGCCCGGCGACGCACCCACCGCGGATACCGACGCCAAGGCTGATCCCGACACGGCTGATCCCGACACGGCGGATCCCGACACGGTCGTGCCTGCCGGGGTCGTGCCCACCAGGGTCGTTCCCGCCGGCGACGGTGGCGACAGCACCATGGTGGCCCGCCTGGTGGTCGGGACGCTGGCCACGGCGGCGGCCGCGGGCTGCATCGTGGGAGGCATCTGGTGGGGGCGCCGGCGATCAGGCACCTCCGGAGCGGGAGGGCGCGGTTGACCAGCCAGGTGAACAGTGTTCAGATGGCGGGCCGTATCTGAAAGAAGCAGCCCAGGGACACGAGAGGGGACAGCATGGGGGACTATCGCCCAACGCGGAGCACCAACCGACCACGGCTCTTCGGGTACGCCCTGTTGGCCCTGGTCGGCCTGGCGGCCGCCGCGTGCACCGAAGAGCCCACCACCGCCACCGGCACATCCACGCCCGCAGGAGGCTCCGCCGGAACGGCATCCACGGTGAACACGGGTGACGTCCCCCACCCCGAGGCCGACAGCATCGTGGGCCGGTACGCGGGCGAGGAGTGGTTCGCCGGCACCGTCCCCGACGAAGCGGTGGTCGCCGAGGGCGAGCCGATCAAAGTGGGGCTGATGAACCAGGAGGACACCCCGGCGGGGTCGTATCCGGAGGTGCGCGAGGGAGCGGAGACCGCCGTGTCGTTCATCAACGCCGAGCTCGGTGGCGTGGGCGGCCGACCGATCGAGCTGGTGACCTGCATCACCAACTTCTCCGTCGAGCGGTCCCAGGCCTGCGCCCAGGAGATGGTCTCGGCCGGGGTGGTCGCGGTCCTCGGAGGTATCGACATCACCAGCAACGGGTCGATACCCGTCCTCGAACAGAACAACATCCCCTACATCGGGGGGATACCGATCAACTACGACGAGATGCGCAGTCCCATCTCGTTCCAGTTCAGCGGCGGGTCACCGGGCCCCATGGTCGCCTTCGGCCAGGACGCCATCGACCGGGGCTACGTGGACGTGGCCGTCGTGTACGCCGAGTTCGGCCCGGTCGAGGCCTCGGCCCGCTACGGCATCGACCTGATGCGCGGGGCCGGAATCGACGTTCACGAGGTGTCCTACCCCATCCTGTCCACCGACATGTTGCCGGTCATGACCGAGGCGGCCAGCTCTGATCCTCAGGGCATCGTCATGTTCGCCGCCGACGCGGCATGCGCCCCGGCCATGCAGATCCACCATGACCTCGACATGGGGTCCACGCTGTACATGGTGGGCTCCTGCGCGGCGCCCGCCATCATCGAAGAAGCCGGGGACGCCGCTGAGGGACTCGTGTTCGGGATCGAGACCCTGGTGTCGGGTGACAACGTCGGTAACGACAACGCCATGTACCAGGAGATCGGGCCGCGCTACGGGCCCGAAGGATTCGCCTGGCTGAGCGTGGGCACGGTGAGCTTCCGGGGAACGATGAACCTCTGGGTGGCGATGAACGAGGTGGGCGTGGACAACCTCAGCCCCGACGCTCTCATCACCTGGTTCCAGGGGACCGTCGACCAACCCAGCTACGACGGCCACCCCTACACATGTGACGGCAAGCAGGTACCCGACCTGCCGGCACTGTGCGCACCCCAGCAGGTGCTGGCACGGATCGAGGGCGGCCAGTTCGTCCCCCACAGCGACGGCTGGGTGGACGTGGCAGCCATCCTCTCCGCACAGGACTGAGTCGCCGTGGACACCCTGGCCGACCTCGTCCTGGGCCTGGGTGCAGGCTCGGTGGTCGCGGCGCTGGCCATCGGTGTCGTACTGACCTACCGGGCCAGCGGGGTCGTCAACTTCGCGCACGCCGCAGTCGGCATGTGGCTCGCCTACATCTACCGTGCCCTGCGAGGTACCGGCGACCTGGTGTTGCCCGTTCCCGGCGAGTCGATGAGGCTCCCGCTGTTCACCGCAGGAGTCCCGGGCCGGCGCGCCGCCGTCTGCTGTGGCGTGCCCACGACGGGGGTGGCCTTCGCCATCACCCTCGCCTACGCGGCCCTGTTCGGACTGTTGCTCTACGTGTTGGTGTTCCGGCCCCTGCGTCAGGCTCCCACACTGGCCCGGGTGGTGGCATCACTCGGTGTGTTCCTGTACCTGTTCTCCGTTGCCGACCTCCAGTTCGCCGGTTCGGGCGCCGCCTCCAACCGCGTGGCCACCGCCATCCTTCCCAACGACAGCGTCGAGCTGGCCGGCGTGGTGATACCCCAGGACCGCCTCTGGCTCGCCGGCCTGGTGGTGCTCGCCACGGTGATCCTGACCACCGTGTTCCGATTCACACGCTTCGGGCTGGCAACCCGGGCGGCGGCAGAGAGCGAGAAGGGGGCGGTGCTTCTGGGCCTCTCCCCCGACCGGCTGGCGTCGGTGAACTGGATGCTGGCCACAGTGCTGGCCGGTGCCGCCGTGGTGCTGTTCGAACCGATCGCCGGGCTGGCGCCCTCCACGACCTCCCTGCTCATAGTGCCGGCGTTGGCTGCGGCCCTGCTGGGTCGCTTCACGTCCTTTGCTCTGACCACCGCGGCAGGCCTGGGAATCGGCATGGCCCAGTCGTGGCTGCTCCAGGCTCAGGCCCACAACGACTGGATGCCCGCGGGGATCCAGGTGGCCTTCCCGCTCATCGTCATCATCGCCATCATGGGGGTGCGGGGTGAGCTCATCCCCACACGGGGCGAACTACGGGAATCCCAGTACCCGCGGTCCCCACGCCCCACCCATGTCGGCCCGGCCACCGCCATGCTCTGCGCCCTGGCCTCCCTGGTTCTCTTGACCGCAGGCAGCGAGTGGCGCCAGGCCGTGATCCTGTCCACCATCTTCGCCCTGCTGGCGCTCTCGGTGGTGGTGCTCACCGGCTATGTGGGGCAGATCTCCCTGGCCCCGGTGGCCTTCTCGGGTGTGGCCGCCTTCTCGATGGTCAAGCTCACCGACTGGGGCCTGGGCTTCCCCCTCGCACCTCTGGGCGGAGCACTGGTGGCCACTGCGCTGGGCCTTGCCCTCGCCCTGCCCGCAGTCCGGGTCCGCGGCATGAACCTGGCGATCGCCACCGTCGCCGCGGCGGTGGCGATCGAAGAGGTCGTGTTGCGCTGGGAGTGGTTCAGCGGCGGCGGTCTCGGCAGGAAGGTCCCCGCCCCAGAGCTCGCCGGCATCGACCTGGGTATCGCCGCCACCGGGGCCGACTTCCCCCGGTCCGTCTTCGGGCTGGTCTGCGTGGCCACCCTGGCGGTGTGCGCGGTGGCGGTGGCCAACCTCCGGCGCGGATCGACCGGGCTGTGGTTCCTGGCGGTCCGATCCAACGAACGGGCCGCTGCGGCCGCCGGAATCGACGTGCGACGAGTGAAGTTGGGGGCCTTCGCCCTCTCGTCCTTCCTCGCCGGGATGGGCGGGTGCCTGCTCGCCTACCAGCGCCAGGCCCTTTCGGCATCCTCGTTCGCCATCTTCGAGTCGCTGTCGCTGTTGGCCATGACCTACCTGGCAGGTATCGCCGGGCTGGCCGGCGCGCTGCTGGCCGGAGCGTTCGCCAAGGGTGGCATCCTCACCGTGGCCATGGGGGACGAGTCGTCGAGGTACCAGTTCGCCCTCAACGGCGTCGCCTTGGTGGTGGTGGCCATCCTCTACCCCAACGGCATCACCGGTGCCGCCGGATCCCTGTGGAAACGGCTGCGCAGGCGGGGAGCTACTCCTGTACCAACTCGATGAGGGTGCCGAAGCTGCCCTTGGGGTGGACGAAGGCAACCGTCGTGCCCCGCGAACCGGGGCGAGGGGCGGCGTCGATGGGCGTGGCCCCCGCCTCGACCATGGCCTGGAGAGCCGCGGCGCAGTCGTCCACCCGGTAGCCGATGTGGTGCAGGCCCTCGCCCCGCTTCTCGATGGAGCGGGCGATCGGCGAATCGTCCCGGTCGCGGCGGTGAGCTGGATGTAGCTGTCGGCCACCTTGATCAGCGCCTCCTCGACACCGTCGCTGTCGACGATCTCCCGATGGTGGACTTCGGCCCCGAAAGCCCGCCGGTAGTAGTCGATGGCGGCTTCGAGGTCGCGCACGGCGATGGCGACGTGGTCGATCTCGGTCAACAGCACGGGTGCCTCCTGTCGCCTAGCCCGCCATCCGGCGGAACAGCGTGATCTTGTCCTCGCCGACCTTCTGCGCGGAACTCGGGGTCGTCGATGCCCAGGCCCTCCTCGGGGGCCAGGCAGAGCACGCCGAGCTTGCCCTCGGCCTGGTTGTGGTGGACGGCCAGCGCGGCCTCGCCGGCCTCCTCGAGGGGGTGCACCCGCGAGCAGGATCGGCTGGATCTTGCCCTCGCAGATGAGCTGGTTGGCCTGCCAGGCCTCCTGGTAGTTGGCGAAGTGCGACGAGATGATGCTCTTGAGCTTCATCCAGAGGTGACGGTTGTCGTACTCGATCATGTAGCCGCAGGTGGCGGCGCAGGTGACGATGCGCCCGCCCCGGGCGGCGACGAACACCGAGGCCCCGAAGGTCTGGCGGCCGGGGTGCTCGAACACGATGTCGACGTCGCGACCGATCAGGGCGCGGATGTCCTTGCCGAGGCGGCGCCACTCCCGCTCGTCCTGGGTGTGCTCGTCGGCCCAGAACTGGTAGCCCTGCTCGCGCGGTCGATGACGTGCTCGCAGCCCATGGCCCGCAGCAGCTCGGCCCGCTCGGGCGAGGACACCACCCCGACGGGGGTGCCGCCGCCGTTGAGCACGTACTGCACCGCGTAGCCGCCGATGCCGCCGGTGGCGCCCCAGATCAGGACCGCCTCACCCTGCCGGAGGTCGCCCGCGTGACGGCGAGACGATCATGCGGTAGCTGGTGGAGTTGCACAGCGCGTTGCAGGCCGCCTCCTCCCAGGTGAGGTGGGCCGGCTTGGGCATGAGCTGGTTGGCCTTGACCACGGCCAGGTCGGCCAGGCCCGCCGAAGTTGGTCTCGAAGCCCCAGATGCGCTGGTTGGCCGCCAGCATCGAGTCGTCGTGGGCGGAGGGGTCCTGGTCGTCGACGTGGTTGCAGTGGACGGTGACCCGATCGCCCGGCTTCCAGTTGCGGACCGCGGAGCCGACCCGGAGCACCACGCCGGAGGCGTCGGAGCCGACGATGTGCTCGTCAGGGCGTGGCGGGCGCCCCAGACACCCTCGCGGCCCAGCCGGTCGAGGAAGCCGAAGGTGGGGAGCGGCTCGAAGATCGAGGTCCAGACGGTGTTGAAGTTGATGGCACTGGCCATGACCGCGACGTAGACCTCGTCGGGGGCCAGCTCGGGGGTGGCCACCTCGTCGACGTGGAGCGACTGTGCGGGGATCCTTGTCCTCGGACGCCATCCCCTCGAACATCTCGATCGTCCTCGCGGCGAACGAAGGCGGCCCGGTAGGACTCGGGGATCGCGAGGTTGGCGATGTCTTCGCCGGATGCGCCGGCCTGGATGGCTTCGAGGATCTGCTGCATCGTCGGACCATACCCGCTCGGACCAGACCCGCTCGGACCAGACCCGCTCGGACCAGACCCGCTCGGACCAGACCCGCTCGGACCAGACCCGCTCCGACGTCGCGCTTGACCACGCCCACACCTTCCTCCACACTGTGACCAACGGCATAGGTATGATGACCTAGTTGGTCTTGGCGGGACACGAGCCGGGCAGAGGCGAAGCCGGGCAAGAGGAGCACAAGGTGGCGATCACCCCCGAGCACGTGCGGAATCAGGAGTTCCCGGTGCGGGTCAAGGGCTACGACACCGCTGCGGTGCGGTCCTTCCTGGCCGAGGTGGCAGACGCCTACCGGGCCTGCATTCGCGACCAGGGGGCCCAATGGGCCCTGGCCAACATCAGCGACGACCTGGCCGCTGTTCTCCGGGCCGCCCACGACACCGCCGAGAAGGTGCTGCGCCAGGCAGAGACCGAAGCAGCAGAGCTGCGAGCATCAGCCCACCTCGAAGCCGAGGCCCGGCGAGGTGAGGCCGAACAGCACGCCCAGAGGGTGCGGGTAGAAGCCGACGCCGACGCTGCCCGGGCCGTGGAGGTCCTCAAGCGAGCCCGGGCCCGTGCCGACACGGTCGCCGCCGACGCAACCGAGGCCCGCCTGCTGCTGGAGGAGGCCCGCATGCAGGCGGGTCGCGTGCTGACCCAGGCCGAAGAGCGCGCCGCCCGGCTCGAGGTCGAGAACCGCGACTCGGAACACCTGGCCCACCGCGCCGCCGAGATCGACCGGCTCCACGTCGAAGCCGCTGCCCGCTACCAGGAGGCCACCGACGCGGCCGGCGCCGTCCTGGCCGAAGCCCAGGCTCGTGCCACCCAGCTGCGCCTCGACAGCGAGACCGAGACCGCCGAGCTGCACAGGTCGGCCGCCAGCGATCGCGAGGCGGCCCGGCTCCTCCACGAGCGGGCCGACGAACAGGTCCGCGCCGTCCTGCACCAGGCCGAAGAGCAGGCCACCGCCATCAAGCAGCTCGCCGAGCGAGAGGCCCGCAGCCGCGTCCAGCAGATCCAGGAGCAGGCCGCGACTATGACCCGCACGGCCGAGGAAGAGGCCCGGGTCCGGGTGGCCGCCGTCCTCGCCGAGGGTCAGCAACGCCGCGAAGCGCTGGAGCGCCACGAACACCAGCTCCAGCGACGCATCGTCGCCGCCCAACGCGAGTTCCAGCAGGTCGTCGAGCGCCTCTTGGGGCAGGGGGGCGCCACCATCGATCTCACCGTCGACGAGCCAATCGCGCTCCTCGACGGCAGCTACGACGAGGGGGTCAAGGGGGAAGAGGCCGGCGGTGAGGTGCTCGCTGAGATGGTGTCGGCTGCGGTCGGCAACGCTCAGCAGCACTCCCGCCCGGCCTGATCCGACACGACCCGGCACGAACGAGCACCGCGAGCACCGTGAGACCGGGCTCGACGGGGCGGACAGTGACGGAGAGGGATGGCGGTGCCCGAGGGCCCGAGCCAGCAGGACAGCGGCACGCCCCGGCCGAGGAGTCGGCCGAACGCGCCGTGCCCCGACCCGTTCGAGGAGGCAGGCGCCCGGGTCGCCGCCGTGCTGAGGGCCGCCGCGGTCGAGGCGCAGGGCACCCGGGCCCAGGCTCTGGCCGAAGCCTCCCGTGTGGTGGCCGAGGCCCAGGAAGAGGCCGACGCCCTCCGTACCCAGGCCCGGATCGACAGCGAGGTGGCTCGCGGTGAGATCCAGGCAGAGCGCGACGAGGCCAAGCGGTTGCTGGTCCGGGTCCGCCGGCAAGCCGACGCCCTGCTGGCCGAGGCCGACCAGTTGGCGGCCGCCCGGGTCAACGACGCCGAACGGCAGGCCCGG
Source organism: uncultured Actinomycetes bacterium (assembly GCA_963719935.1). Classification (GTDB taxonomy): domain Bacteria; phylum Actinomycetota; class Acidimicrobiia; order Acidimicrobiales; family CAVRDY01; genus CAVRDY01. The sequence goes on from CAVRDY010000003.1 coordinate 202,816, forward strand.
GAACGCATCGACGCCCTGATGACCGTGGCCCAGGCCCGGGTGGACCGCCTGACCGCCGACGAGCAGAAGGCCCGGGATCGACTCCTGGCTGCGCACACCGACCTGGCCAAGGTCGTGGACCGTCTGGGCGATCCCTCGACGCTGATCGACCTCACCGACGCTGCGCCCAGTATCCGGATCGCAGCGGCTCCCACGGGCGGTGGGGACGCCGAGCGCGCTCGAGCAGGCCGATCCTCAGGCCGCCCTCGTGCGCGGTGCGGTCGACCGCGCCCTGGCACACTCCCGGCGCCGGGACTCGCCGCCTCCGGGAGCGATTCCGGCATCCTGACACCGGGCACCTGTCCCGAGAGCCCCATTTGGTGGGCTCCGGGGTGGTTCCTACACTGACGGGCGTCCGTTTCCAGCCCCGGGTCCGCCCGGGCCGACAATCGGGGGACTCCACCCATGGCCGGATCCGTCATCCTCGCCGGTGCCCGCACACCGATCGGCAAGTTGCAGGGCGCCTACGCCTCGCTTTCGGCCACCGACCTGGGAGGCGTGGCGATCCGTGCCGCTCTGGAAAGGGCGGGTGTGGCCGCCGACCGGGTCGACTACGTCCTCATGGGCCAGGTGCTCCAGGCCGGCGCCGGCCAGATCACCGCCCGCCAGGCCGCGGTCAACGGAGGTGTCCCGATGACCGTTCCGGCCACCACGGTCAACAAGGTCTGCCTTTCTGGCATCAACACCATCTACCTGGCCGACCAGATGATCCAGGCGGGTGACGCGGACATCGTGGTTGCCGGGGGGATGGAGTCGATGACCAACGCCCCGTACCTGATGCCTGGTGCCCGGGCGGGCTACCGCATGGGAGACAAGACCGTGGTCGACGCCATGATGTACGACGGCCTGTACTGCGCTTTCGACCAGTGCGCCATGGGCGCGGGCACCGAGCGCTACGCCGCCTCGGCCGGCCTGGCCCGCGAGCCCCAGGACGAGGTCGCCGCCGCCTCCCACGAACGTGCCGCCGAAGCCCAGAAATCCGGCCGCTTCGACGACGAGATCACCCCGGTCGAGATCCCCCAACGAAAGGGCGATCCGGTCGTGGTGTCCGCAGACGAGGGCATCCGGCCCGGGACCACCGTCGAGTCGCTGGCCGCGCTGCGACCCGCCTTCGACAAGGCCGGCAACATCACCGCCGGCAACGCCTCCCAGATCAGCGACGGGGCCTGCGCCCTGGTGATGACCTCGAAGGCAACGGCCGAGGCCCTGGGCGTCAAGCCCCTGGGCGAGTTGGTGGGCTACGGCATGGTGGCCGGGCCCGACGCGTCGCTGCTCACCCAGCCGTCGGGGGCAATCAAGGCCGCGGCCGAACGGGCCGGGATCGCCATCTCCGACATCGACCTGTTCGAACTCAACGAGGCGTTCGCCGCGGTCAGCGTGGCCTCGATGGCCGACCTGGGGGTGGGCGCCGACGTGGTCAACGTGAACGGCGGCGCCATCGCCCTTGGGCACCCCATCGGGGTGTCGGGCAACCGCCTGGTGCTGACCCTGCTGCACGAACTGGCCCGCCGCGGTGGGGGGCTCGGGGCTGCTGCCCTGTGTGGTGGTGGTGGCCAGGGCGACGCTGCTGTGGTGCGCTCCAGCTGACGAAAGGGCCGCCCGCCCGAGGGGCCACCCGGCTGTCAGCCCTGGGCTGTGCTCGTCGGGCCCTGTGAGGTCGCGGGTTCCTCGGTCTGCTGGGATCCACCGGCTTCGGGGCCAGCACCGAAGGGATCAGGGTCCTCGAGGTCGGGGATGCCGTCCCCGTCCGCGTCTGTGCTCGAGTCCGTGCTCGCGTTCATGTCCGCGAAGCAGGCTTCGACGACCTCGTCGGCCGCGGCCCACTCCTCCTCAGTGTCGGTGGCCACCTCGTCGTAGGCGGCCAGGCACGGCTCGTCCCACATGTACATCGAGGCGTCGGCTTCGGTGATGCGCCCGGCCTCGACCTGTTCATGCAGGCAGTCCTCGAGTGCCTTCTGCAAGAGGTACTCGGTGCGCCACGGTGACACATCGCCACCGTCGCTCTCCCACGGATCCTGCCCGCCCTCATACACGCGCTGGAAGCAGACATCGACGGCCTTCTCGATCGGATCGATCGGCACTGGCCCATCGCTCGAACCCTCGTCACCGAACCCCTCGTCGACGAACCCTTCGTCAACGAACCCTTCGTCGACGAACTCCTCGTTACCGAGGAACTCGTCATCGAGGATCTCGAAGTCCTCAGCGGGCTCGATGGCCTCACCGACCGTCTCGAAACGTGTGATGGGTTCTCCGTCCCAGGGCCCGACCCAGTCCCGCATCCAGGACCGCAGCATCTCGATGTCCTCGGTATCGATGGCTCGAAGGCCGGTGGGGATCAGCTCCAACATGCTCCGGGTCGGCGCGAGATACCAGCGACCGTCCCGTTCGACCGTCAGCATGGCGAGCTCTGCTCCGGGGCCGAATGCCTCGAGAGGCGCTCCGACACCGAGGTCGTCGTCACCGTCCCACTCGCCGGTGCCGTCCCGGCACCACTCGCCTGACTCGTGATCCTCCTCCACGTCGTCGTAGTCCTCGTAGCCGTCGAGCGACGTGAACGAGTCGTAGGTGGAGGTCACGTCGAAGCTGAAGCAGTCGCCGTCATAGGTGGCCGCCATCTCGTCGCGCGACCACTCGTTCTCCATGGTCGCCTCGATGGTGAAGCCGTCCACCACCACCTTGGTGGTGTCACCGGGACCGTCCTCGGTGCGCAGCGAGGTCAGCTGGAGGTCGACGGAGGTGTCGGACTCTTCCATCGCATCGTCGATCTCGTCCTCGAGATCGTCGAGGAAGAGGGGGGCGTAGTCGTACAGGGCTGCCATCTCGCCAGGGTCGAGCTGGGTGATGGCCCCGCGCACGTCGAGGTCCGACACGGCCTGGGCCATCGCCGACACCGCTTCCTCGGGAGTCGCCCCGCCGACGGGCGCCAGCTCACCGTCGAAGGCGGGCAGCGGGGCGCCGGCCTCCTGGCGGGCCCACTCGGCGATGGAATAGGTGGGGCTCACATACCATCCGCTGTCCTCGCGCACCGCGACCAGCCAGAACTCACCCAGGTCGTCGGTTCCTTCTTCGGCCTGCGTCGACAACTCGACGTCGAAGTCCTCCTCCAGGATGTCCCTCATGGTCGGACCCAGGGGCAGCTCGGCCGGTGTGGCAGCACCGGTGACGGTGCCACCCGAGACCGTCACCGTGGCGATGCCGTCGGTCAGGTCGGTGCTGGCCAACGAGTAGCCCTCGAGCTCCAGATCGATGCCCTGGAGGTCACGCAGGTCGACGTCGGCCAACAGGCCCAGCCGCTCCAACTCCGATACCGATTCCTCCAGCGGTCCCTGGAGCGCATCCCGTTCGGCTGGGCGCAGCGCCTCGAGCATCCCGATGACGTCCTCGCCGCTCAGGGCGGAGAGAAGTCCGTCGACGGCGGCCTCGGGGCTGTCTGCACCTCCACCCCCGGTGAAGCTGACCACGGCGAAGCCCAGGCTGCCAACGACGGCCAGCACCGCCACCGCCAGGAGCCCCCGCCCTCCAGTCGCCGCAGAGGAGACCTCCTCGCCCCCGGCCGGCGGCGCCTCCCCGGGCGAGCCGGGGGGCCCGAACGGTCCAGGTGGCGCAGCATGGGGTCCGCCGGCGGTGGGGTAAGGCGGGAGCTGATCCCAGCCCTCCCCGGACTGACCGAACTCGCTCATGAGGTCTTCCTCCCCGCTCGAGCGTCCACAGGTCGAGGGCGCGGCCGCAGGAACCAGAAGCTAGTGGCCAGGACCAACACGGTGCCGGTCAGGGTCACCACAACCCCCACCCCGGCCGGGAAGGGCGAGCGCCACACCATGCAGCGCCGACCGCTGGTACCACCGCGAGGGGAACGCACAGAAGCCTCGCCAGCCGGACCCGTCCGGTGACTACGGAGAGGAGCGTGCCGGCGGCCGCCGAAGGAAGCAGGTACCAGATCGCCCGCATCAACGCGGCACCTCCCCCGTCGACCACCCCGAGCCGCTCTGCCGACCGCCACAGCGCATAGCTGGAACGCCACACCTCTCCGCTGCGCAGCCAGGGAAGGAAAGTACCGACCACCACCACGACGGCGCCCACCACCAGGCCCACCTCAGCCGAACCCCTCAGGCCGGTGCTCTCCCCGACCGCTGACCCCCGTTGCACCAGCTCAGTCCAGCCTCGCTCCCCGCCACTGGGCAAGTGCCCGACAGGTCCTCGGTGGTGGTTGTGTTGTCAGGGCCCTGGTCGTAGCCTTAGCTGCATCGACGGGGGGTTGTCTCCTCCCACTCAGCAACCCCCGTCGCAGCCGGAGGTCCGGTCGGCGGTCCCACCGCCCACACGCCGTCGACCGGATCGCCGGCACCTGCCAACTCCCCTTGGGCCCAACCGCTTGTCCAGCCGTCGGGTCCGGCCGTTGTGCGTCACAGCCCATCGCGCTGCGAACGCGGCCGACCGCAACGAATCAGAGCGACTCCTGGTCCAGGGTCCGACGGCCCTCCAAGGCCCGGCTCAGGGTGAGCTCGTCGGCATACTCCAGATCTCCACCCACGGGCAGGCCGCTCGCGATCCGGGTGACCTTCACACCGAGGGGTTGAACCAGTCGGGCCAGGAGCGTGGCGGTGGCCTCTCCCTCGATGGTGGGGTTGGTGCACAAGATGAGCTCGTCGACGGGCTCGTCGGCCAGGCGGGTCAGCAGTTCCTTCACCCTCAGCCGATCGGGGCCCACACCGTCGATGGGGCTGATGGCCCCACCGAGTACGTGGTAGCGACCGTGGAACTCGCGGGTCCGCTCCACCGCCACCAGGTCACGCGGTTCCTCGACGACGCACACGACGGTTGGATCCCGACGAGGGTCGGCGCACACCGGGCAGGTGTCGCCCTCGGCCAGGTTGTAGCACCGCTGGCAGAAGGCCATCTTCTCCTTGGCGTCGGTGATGGCCCGGGCCAGGCGCACGGCGTCGGCCACCTCGCCGGAAAGGAGATGGAAGGCGATGCGCTGGGCGGATTTCGGTCCCACTCCGGGAAGTCGGCCCAACTCGTCGATGAGGTCCTGGACCGGACCCGCGTACATGCTCACCCGGGACGAGCCTCGTCGGTGTCGTCCCCGCCGGTGTCGCCTCCGTCGGTGTCGTCTGATCCGGTGTCGAGCCCGTCGTCTGCGTAGATGTCGTCCGCACCGCCCAGCAGCGCACCCAGGTCGAAGCCCTCCAGGGATCCCAGGGAGGCCTGGGAGAGCGAGGCCACCTGGGCCATCGCGTCGTGGAGGGCTGCGAGCACCAGGTCGGCCAGCAGGTCGGCGTCACCCTCTGCGACCGCCTCGGGCGCGATGGTCACAGCCTGGAAATCCATGCCTCCCGTGACTCTGACGCGCACGACACCGCCACCGGCCTGACCCTCGACGACCTGAGCCGCGGCCTGGGTCTGTATGGCCAGGAGGTCCTGGGCCTGGGCCAGGAGCCCGCCCAGGTCGAAACCTCCCACCGGCTCGGAGCCCTCGTCTGCCTCATCGCTCATTGCCTCATCGCTCATGGTGCACCCCCGTGAGGTTTGCGGACCCTGCCCCTGGGCCTCGGTGTGTGTGGACTCCGATCATGGATCACCCAGTTCCACCATCTCGGCACCCGGGAAGGCGTCTGCGATCTGGGCCGCGCCGTCCGCTGCTCCACCGGCGTCGGGGAGTTGGTCGACCGGACCCACCTCGGCCAACGCCGCTTCGGGGTCGAGGGCCTCGGCCTCGGAGGCGGCACGGTCGACGGCCGCCACTGACAAGGCGTCGGCCGGAGGGCTGCTCTGGTCGTCCACTACCAGCATCACGGGCACCGCCACGCCGAAGTGAGCCACCAGCGCGCCCTCGACCTCGCCCACATGCTCTGCACAACGATCGCAGGTGATCTGGTTGGGCAACCCGTAGCGTGCACCGTCGCCGTCCACGGACAGGAACCGACCCGGCGCCCAGCGAGAACGGATCCGTTGACTCAGGCCCGGCAGGATCTCGTCGCCCCAGACCAGGGTCAACTCGTCGCGACTGGGCAAGGGCCCGCTCGTGCCGGCCGGCCCAGGGACCGTTGGCGGCGGTTGCTGGGGGGTCGGCGTGTCGCCAGGGGTCGGCGTGTCGCCAGGGGTCGGCGTGTCGCCAGGGGTCGGCGTGTCGCCAGGGGTCGGCGTCGCAGCGGAGGTGGACGCGCCGGGGGCAGAGACCCCGCGGCTGCGTCGGTGTGCTCCGAGGGCGGGGCGAGACGTCCCTGTACCCGCGCCGCCCGGCGCTGGAGAACCGGCGGTGTCTGGCGGGGCGGCGGGCGGGGCGGCGGACGGGACGGCGGACGGGACGGCGGACGGGGCGGCCAGCCTCTCGCTCAGGGCTCGACGGGCAGCACCAGCCGGACCCTCAGCACCAGCCGGACCCTCAGCACCAGCCGGACCCTCAGCACCAGCCGGACCCTCAGCACCAGCCGGACCCTCAGCACCAGCCGGGCTCTCGGCGCCAGCGGTGCTCCCAGCACCATCCGGGCTCCCAGCGTCATCCGCGGGAACGGCTGTCGCGGCCGCGCGCGGGAACCCCGGAGCCGGGAATCGCCGCTGTCCCCGACCCCAGCATTCGCTCCAGCCGGTCCAGGCGGTCGTGGACCGCGGACAAGGTGTCGTCGAGCTCCGGGCGGGCCAGACGTAACAAGGCGACCTCGAGGGGGATACGGGGGTCGGCGGCCTGACGCATCTCCAACAGGGACTCGCCCAGAACCTCCAGCGAACGGGTCAACGAGCGCGGGCCGAGGCGACCCGCCATCTCACGGGCCCGGGCCTGGGCTGCTTCTGAGTGCTGGGGCAGTGCCACACCCATGGCCACCAGGAAGCCATCCCGCAGGGCCTCCAGCAGGGCCTCCCCCACCAGACGGGGTTCCCAACCCTCGGCCAGTGCCGCCTGCACGGCGGCCAGGCAGGCACCGGCGTCGGTGTCGGCGATCCCGTCCACCACGGCACTCACCGGGTCACTTGCGCGGGGCGTACCGCCCGCTGCGGCCACCTGGTCCAGCATCGACAGCGTGTCGCGGGCCGAGCCCGCTCCGGCGTTCAGGGCGTAGTCGACCTGTTCGTCGCTGACCTCCAGGCCGGCGTCGGCCACCACCTCGTCGACCAGCGCCCGAAGCTCGGTGGCGGGAAGGAGGTTGAGGCGGAAGTGCTGGGTGCGGCTGCGGATCGTGGCCAGCACCTTCTGGGGGTCGGTGGTGGCCAGGACGAACACCACGTGTTCGGGGGGCTCCTCCAGCGACTTGAGCAGCGCAGCCGACGCCTGGGGCGTGAGCATGTGCACCTCGTCGAGGATGTACACCTTGCGCCGCCCCGGAGTGCCGAGCGCGATGCCCTCCAGCAGGTCCTTCATCTCGCCGATGCCCCGGTTGGAGGCGGCGTCGAGTTCCTGGAGGTCGAAGGAGCGTCCCGCCTCTATGGCCCGGCAGGAGTCGCAGGCCCCACACGGCTCCCCGTCGGTCACGTGCTCGCAGTTGAGGGCCTTGGCCAGGATGCGAGCCGTGGTGGTCTTGCCTGTCCCCCGGGGCCCGCTGAGCAGATAGGCGTGACCGACGCGGTCGTCGGCCACGGCCCTGCGCAGAGCGGTCACCAGATGTTCCTGGCCCCGGACTTCGGCGAAGCGCTGAGGCCGGTACCGACGGTAGAGGGACTGGTAGGCCATCGCCTCGGAGCCTACCCACCCTGGCTGGTGCCCGAGACGGGAGCCTCCTACACATGGGAGCGCCCGCTGCCCCGTGTGACGGCCAGGCGGTCTGCGGCACACCGGGGGCACCGCTGAGAGCTGCTGCCTCCCGGCCCTGACTCGGTTCACGAGCCCCGATTGCACAGGACCCGGCCGCCACACGCGGAAGCGGGCGCACACAGACCCTAGCCCCGGATTCACAGATGGTGGGAGCCGGGGTGGCGCAACTAGCGTGGCGCGAATCCCGGAGGGGTGCGAGAGCGGCCGAATCGGCACGCTTGGAAAGCGTGTGTGGGGCAACCCACCGTGGGTTCAAATCCCACCCCCTCCGCTCGTAGCCGGCCGCCGGGCCTCCCGGCGGCCGGTGCCGCGCAGGCGACCGGTGAGATCCGGCTTCTCGCCGGTGCAGGACCGCCGCTAGCGTGAACCCCGGAGGGTTGCCAGAGCGGACGAATGGGACGGTCTCGAAAACCGTTGTGGTCGCAAGGCCACCGTGGGTTCAAATCCCACACCCTCCGCCACTGTGATGTCGTGCTTCGAACCCCGGCCACCGGCGACGGTGCCGGGGTTCGTCGCTTGTGTCACCGGGGGCGCCGCGCCGGAACCACAGCTCTCGGCCACGGGAAGGACTCCGGGTACCCCTACGCTGCCCACCGTGGAACCCGCGCACACCACTCTCCCTGAAGCCAGCACTCTCCCTGAATCGAGCACTCTCCCTGAAGCCGACACCGCCTTCATGGACCTGGCTCTGGGCGAAGCCCGTTCGGCCGCGGCGGCCGGCGACGTGCCCGTGGGCGCCGTGGTGGTCGCCGACGGCACCGTCGTGGCCCACGCGCACAACCAACGCGAGCAGTCGGGAGACCCCACCGCACATGCCGAGGTGCTGGCTCTCGGTAGAGCAGCGAAGGTCCTCGGGCGCGGTTGGCGCCTGGACGGCGCCACCGTCTACGTCACCCTCGAACCCTGCCCGATGTGCGCGGGCGCCCTGGTGCAGGCACGCGTGGCCCGGGTGGTGTTCGCCACCGAGGACCCCCGATCCGGAGCGCTGGGTTCGCTCTACCACCTCGGCGCCGATCCCCGACTCAACCACGAGCTGGACGTGACAGCAGGAGTGCGTCGCGGAGAGGCAGCCGCTCTGCTGGAGGACTTCTTCGCCGCCCGCCGCGGCCGCGACGGCGCCGGGTAGACCGACCTCAGTCGTCGGCGGCGTGGGTCACGACCACCGGGCAGGGGGCGTGGCGCACGACGTGATCGGAGACCGATCCAAGCAGGGCCCTCTTGAACCCCGACCGGCCCCTGGAACCCAGAACCACCGCAGCAGCCTCGCGCTCCTCGGCCAGGTGGCAGATGGCGGGACCCGCCGCCCCTTCGAGCACAACCGTCTCGGCCTCGGGCAGGCGGAGGGACTCCACAGCTTCGTCGAGCACGGCCTGACCCTCGGCCCGCCGGGCCTCGTTCAACGTCTCGTACTCAGTTGCCGACATCGTCCCGCCGGCCATCCCGGTGCCGGTGACCAGGGTGGGGTCCGCGGGCTCCACCACCGTGACCACGACCGGTGACACTCCCGCACGCATCAGAGCCGCCCCGGCCCGCACCGCGTGAACCGACAGCTCGGATCCGTCTACGCAAAGCACCACGACATCGCTCACGAGACCAAGGTACCCGAGACTGACATCATCGTCCCATGGACCATTGTCCGACCCTGCGCACCGCACGGATGGTGCGGCGCCAGCGGCCCGCCGACCGTGCACCCTTCGCCGCGCATCCCCACCTGGAGCCCGGCTCACCTCAGCTCGTACACCACTCCCCGGGACTCAACTGTCGAGAGAGCTGGCGGGCCGGCGCAATCGGTACGGGGTCCACGTAGGGTGCAGGAATGACACCGGCGCTGTCCGATCCCGGCCTCCTCCGAACGCACGCCCACATCGCGGGCAACTGGACGCCGGCTCGCTCGGGCGCCACCTTCGCGGTGACCGATCCCGCCACCGGAACTACCCTGGCCGAAGTGGCCGACTGCAGTCGCGAGGAGGCCCGGGCCGCCATCGCCGCAGCCGCCGACGCCCTGGGGGGATGGCGGGCCCGTACCGCCAAGGAACGGGCGGCAGTCCTGCACCGTTGGGGTCAGCTCGTCGTGGACCACACAGAAGACCTGGCCCGGCTCATGACCGCCGAGCAGGGCAAACCACTGTCGGAGGCCCGAGGCGAGGTCGCCTACGGGGCCTCCTTCCTGGAGTGGTTCGGCGAAGAGGCCAAGCGGGCCGACGGGCGCATCATCCCCTCACCCTGGGCGCACGGCCGGGTGCTGGTACTCAAGCAACCGATCGGCGTGGTGGCCGCCATCACCCCCTGGAACTTCCCCATCGCCATGCTCACCCGCAAGGTCGGCCCCGCCCTGGCCGCCGGCTGCACCGTGGTCGCCAAACCGGCCGAGGACACGCCGCTGTGCGCCCTGGCCCTGGCCGAGCTGGGCGCGCGCGCCGGGCTCCCACCCGGTGTCTGCAACATCGTGCCCACCGCCGACCCCGCGGCGGTGGGACACGAGTTGACCACCCACCCCGCGGTGCGCAAGGTGTCCTTCACCGGCAGCACGGAGGTGGGCAAGCTCCTCATGGCTCAAGCCGCCTCGACGGTCAAGAAGGTGGGCCTCGAGCTCGGCGGCAACGCACCCTTCCTGGTCTTCGACGACGCCGACCTCGACGCGGCGGTGGCCGGGGCCCTGGCCTCCAAGTACCGCAACGGCGGGCAGACCTGCGTTTGCGCCAACCGCATCCTGGTCCAGGACGGCGTGTACGAAGCGTTCGCCGAGCGCCTGGTGGAGGCCGTACGCGCACTGCGGGTCGGGCCGGGAACCGACGACGGTGTGGCCATCGGTCCGCTCATCAACGAAGAAGGCGTGGTCAAGGTGGAACGCCTCGTAGCCGACGCCGTGAGTGCAGGTGCCGAGGTGCTGGTCGGGGGTGCCCGCCACTCCCTCGGTGGAACCTTCTTCGAGCCCACGGTGCTCACCGGTGCCACCGTCGCCATGACCATCGCCAGCGAAGAGATCTTCGGGCCCGTCGCCCCCCTCTACCGGTTCGCCACCGAGGCCGAGGGCGTGGCCCTGGCCAACGACACCCCCTACGGCCTGGCCGCCTATTTCTACGCCCGCGACCTGGGAAGGGTGATGCGCGTCGCCGATGCGCTGGAGTACGGCATGGTCGGCGTCAACGAGGGTGTCATCTCATCGGAGGTGGTCCCCTTCGGCGGCATCAAGGAGTCAGGCCTGGGTCGGGAAGGGTCCCACGAGGGACTCGAAGAGTTCCTCGAGTCCAAGTACGTGATGCTGGGCGGCCTGGACAGCTGAGCATGCGCATGAACCCCCACGCCATGTTGGGAGCCGATCCCGCGGGGCTGGCCGGTGTGACCCTTGGCCGCAGGACGCTACGACGGGTCCTGGCCGTCGCCCGGCCCTACCGGAAGATGATCGCGGGGTTCCTCGGGACCATCGTGGCCGCCGCGATCTTGAACCTCGCCCCACCGCTGGCCTTCCGCGCCATTATCGATGACGCCATCCCCGATGGGAACCGCTCCCGACTGGCGCTCCTCGCCGGCCTCGCCGTGGGTGCCGCCCTCGCCGAGGCCGTGCTCGCGGTGGCCGAGCGCTGGTGGTCGGCCCGAATCGGCGAGGGGGTCATCTTCGACCTTCGGGTGGCGCTGTTCGACCACGTGCAGCACATGCCCCTGGACTTCTTCACGCGCACCCAGACCGGCGCTCTGATCAGCCGACTCAACAACGACGTCATCGGCGCCCAGCGGGCCCTGACCGGCACGCTGGGTCAGGTGGTCAGCAACGCCATCGTGCTGGTCACCACCCTGACCGCCATGTTCTGGCTCGAGTGGCAGCTCACCCTGCTCTCCCTGGCCCTTCTGCCGGTGTTCATCCTGCCCGCCAAGCGGGTGGGGCGTCGCCTCCAGGCCATGACCCGCCAGCAGATGGATCTCAACGCCTCCATGAACACCACCATGACCGAGCGCTTCGGGGTGTCCGGGGCCCTGCTCGTGAAGCTCTTCGGCCGCCACGACGACGAACGGCTCCGCTTCGCCGACCAGGCCGGCCAGGTGCGTGACATCGGGGTGCGCTCGGCGCTCTACGGCAGGACCTTCTTCATCGCCCTGGGGCTCGTCGGGGCCACCGGCACCGCCGCCATCTACTGGCTGGGAGGCAACCTGGTCATCTCAGGAGCGGTCTCACTGGGAACCCTGGTCGCCCTGGCCGCCTATGTGACCCGCATCTACCAACCCCTCACGTCGCTCACCAACGCCCGGGTCGACCTCATGACCACCTTGGTGTCCTTCGAGCGGGTCTTCGAGGTGCTGGACGCCCCCAACCCCATCGGGGACCACCCCGGGGCGGTGGACCTCGTCGATCCGGTGGGTCGCATCGAACTCGACCATGTCGGCTTCGCCTACCCCGCATCCGGCGAGCACGCCATCGCCTCCCTCGAGGGTGTGGCCAGCACCGGCACCGGCCTCCTCGACACCGGTGCTCCACGACGTCAGTGTGTCCATCGAGGCAGGAACCATGGTGGCCCTGGTCGGTCCGTCGGGCGCGGGCAAGTCCACACTGGCCGCGCTCGGTGCCCCGCCTCTACGACGTCGACGAGGGCGCCGTGCGCATCGACGGCCACGACGTCCGCGAGCTCACCCAGACGAGCCTGCGGCGAGCCATCGGTGTCGTCAACCAGGACCCCCACCTCTTCCACGAGACCGTCGCCGAGAACCTGCGCTACGCCCGGCCGACGGCCAGCGAGGCCGATCTGTGGACCGCGTGCGAAGCCGCCCGGATCGCCGAGGTGGTGGCCCGACTGCCCCAGGGCCTGGACACCGTGGTCGGCGAGCGGGGCTACCGGCTCTCGGGTGGCGAGAAGCAGCGCCTGGCCATCGCCCGGATGCTGTTGAAGGACCCGGCGGTCGTCATCCTGGACGAGGCCACAAGCCATCTGGACGCGGAGAACGAGGCTCTGGTGCAACAGGCCCTGGCCACGGCCCTGGCCGGGCGAACCTCGCTCGTGATCGCCCACCGGCTCTCGACCATCGCCGCCGCCGACCAGATCCTGGTGCTGGACGCCGGGTGCATCGTCCAGCGGGGCAGACATGGCGAGTTGATGGCCGCCGGAGGCCTGTACGCCGACCTGTACCGGAGCCTCGTGCGCGACCAGCCCACCGCCCTCGGCGCGTGACGGCAGGGGGCTCGCGCAGGACAGTCGCCCCCGGGAGGCGTACCATGACCCCGCCCGCCGGGGGCGGGTGACGTCTGATCGATCCACGACCTGCCGACCTACGATCAGCTGACCCGTGACCTGAGCCACCGAAGGGGGACCGACTTGGCACTCTGGGACGCCGGCATCACCACCGGAATGCGAGGCCTGGCGGGCCGTCTCGACCTGCGCTACTGCGGCAACGTAGGCGACCGTGGCTACCAGGACGAGGTCGGGGGCCCCGCCCTGATCGGCGCCCTCGCCCAGGAGCCGCCCGAACGGCTGACCGACGTGATCTACGGCCGGCTCGACGGGCGCAACGTGCAGATCTTCAACATCCGCCTGGGCAGCTTCCCCGACGATCCCGGGCGGCCGGATCGCTCATGCGTGGAGGTCACCTTCAGCGCCGGGTTCCCCCGGGTCTCCATCGGCCCCCACACCCGGATGACCCGCCTACGGTTGGGCTCGCAGCGGCGCTGGATGGACTTCGCCCCCGAGGACTTCCGCCAGCGCTTCAACGTGCAGGCCCCCGACAACGAAACGGCACGAACCCTTCTCTCCGACGAGGTCCTGCACTGGCTCATGGCCGGGCGCGACGACGTGCGCCTGACCCTGGAAGGCGGAGCGCTGCTGGGACATGTGACCATGCTCGACGAGGACGATGCCGGCTGGGAACCCCTGATCGACTACGTCCTGGCCTTCCACGCGACGATCCCTGCCCAGGCCTGGTCCGACTACTCGGTGTTCGGCGCACTGGGCTAGATCCTCAGGGGCCCGAGGGCACCGCCATCGTCGGAGATGATTCGAGCAGGGCCACCGCAGCTGCGGCGGGCAACGGCCGCGAGAAGAAGTACCCCTGGGCCAGGTCGCAGTCCAGGCCCCGGAGAGTGGCCACCTGGGCCTCGGTCTGCACGCCCTCAGCGACCACGGTGAAGTCGAGGGACTTGGCCAGGGCGATGGCCCCGGCAACGATGGCGGTCTCCTTGGAGCCGCCCGTGTCCACGCCCTCGACGAAGGAACGGTCGATCTTGAGGTAGTCGGCCATGGAGAAACGGCGCAGGTACTCGAGGGTGGCATAGCCGGTGCCGAAGTCGTCGATGGCGATGAGCACCCCCAGGGCCTTCAGCTTCTCCACGGTGGCCACGGCCGAATCCACGTCGTCCACCAGGACGCTCTCGGTGATCTCCAGGCACAGGCGCTCGGGGGCCAGTCCTGCTTCTTCCACGTGAGCGGCGATGAAGTCGATGAGCCCCGGATCGGCGAGCTGGCGGGCCGAGAGGTTCACGGTGACCCGGACGCTCGACCCGTCGGGCAGCAGGGGCCAGTTGGCCGCCTGGGCGCAGGCCTGGGCGATCACCCAGGCACCCAGAGGCAGGATGAGGCCGGCCTCTTCGGCCACCGGGATGAACTCTCCCGGCTCGACCAGCCCATGTCCCGGGCGCTTCCAGCGCACCAGGGCTTCCACGCCGGTGACCGCACCGTCAGCGAGGCGGACCAGGGGCTGGTAGTACAACTCGAACTGGGCCGCCTCCAGAGCGGAACGCAGAGCCTGCTCCAACTCGTGGCGCTGCGTGGCCCTCAAGGCGAGGTCCTCTTCGAATACCGCGGCCCGGCTGCGGCCCTGTTCCTTGGCCCGGTACATGGCCATGTCGGCATTGCGCACCAGTGCCTCGGCGGAGACCGGCTGCTCGGCAGATACGGCCACCCCCACCGACGCCGAGACGAAGACCTCGGTCTCGCCCAGCAGGAAAGGGGCGTTCATGGTGTCCAGGAGTCGCTCGGCCACCTCCATGGCACCGACCTCGCCCTCGATGCGCTCGCAGACCACCAGGAACTCGTCGCCACCCAAGCGGCCCAGCGTGTCACCCAGCCTCAGGGGCTGACGCAGCCGGGACGCGGCCTGGCGCAGCAGCTCGTCGCCCATCGAGTGGCCCAGGCTGTCGTTGATGACCTTGAAGCGGTCCAGGTCGATGAACAGCACCGCCACCTGGGTGTGATGGCGAGGACTGCGCGCCAGGGCCTGAGCGATGCGGTCCAGGAGCAGGGTCCGGTTGGGCAGGCCCGTGAGGTCATCGTGGAGGGCCTGGTGCTCGAGAGCGGCCTCGAAGCTGCGGCGCTCTATGGCGATGGCGGCCACGGACGTGAGCCGGTCCAGCAGTTCGTGCTCCTCGGAGGTGGGCGGCCGCTGGTCGGGGTGGAACACCAGCACGCATCCCAGGGACTCACGCCTCCCGGGGTGGGTCACGAGGATGCTCCAGCACGCGAAGCGTGCCAGCTTGGGGACCCGTTCGAGAAGGGGCGCCCAACGCGGGTCGTCGGCCCAGGTCGGTGAAGGCGACAAGCCTCCTGCCCGCTCCCCTCACGGCAACCCCAAGGGAACTGTCGGGGCGCACCTCGTCGAGGGCGACGACGGTCTGGCGGTCCAGGGTCGGCGCCGCCCTCATCAAGATGGTGCCCTCCTCGTCGGGCACCCCCACCGCCACGTGAGTGCCGGACAGGCGATCCTCGAGCATCTGGGCGACCCGGTACAAGGTGGTGTCCAAGGGCGCCCCCCGAGCCACCGCCTCGAGGATCTGGGCCTGCTGGGCCAGGAGCTTCTCGGCCTCCCAGCGCGCGGTGATGTCACGGATGTTGATGACCACCCCGCCCACCGCGTCGAGGCCGAGCATGTCGGTGAAAGTCATGGACAGTTGCATCCAGGGCCCATCGGTCCGCCGTGCCCGGACACGGGTGGGGATCGGTGACTCCTCGCCGGCCATCTCGGCCTCGAAGACCTCCCGTGCCATACTGCGGTCGTCGGGGTGGAACATCTCGAACAGGTCCGAGGCCACCAGATCCTCGGGCGGGCAGCCCAGCACCGGCTCGGCTGCTGGGCTCGCATAGAGCACACGTCCCGAAGCGTCGGTGACCACCACCAGGTCAGAGCCTCGCTGCACGAGTGCCTGAGCCCACTCCTCGGACCGGCGCAACGCCGTCTCGGAACGCCAGCGTTCGGTGATGTCGCGGACGTGGATCACCATGCCCCGCACGGCGGGGTGGTGCAGGAGGTTCCGGGCCGAGATCTCCGCCCGGCGAAAGCTGCCGTCCCGGTGAACCAGGGGGAACTGGGCGGGCAGATAGTCCTCGGTCTCGTCCAGCAGGTCGCCCCACTCGGCGGTGAGGCGATCCCGCTCGGCAGGGTCCACGAGGTCCAGGCAATTGGTGCCGGCGAGCTCGTCGGGGCGGCGACCCACCAAGGCCTCGATTGCGGGACTCGTGTAGTAGATGATGCCGTCGGCGTCGGTGACCAGAACGGCGTCGGCACCACCCTCGAGGAGCGCATGGGCCCACTCTTCGGACCTGCGCAGCTGCTCGATCGCTTCGGCCCGGTCGGTGATGTCCCGGGCGGTCACGACCAGACCCTCGATCGCAGGATCAGCCAGCCGATCAGTGATGGTTATCTCCAGCACAACGGGCGTTCCGTCGCGACGCTGGGCCCTCACCTCCAAGGTCTCACCGGCGGTACCGGTGACCTGGCCGGCCGAGAAGAGGTCGCGGTAGCGGTCGGCCCCTTCGACGGTGATGATGTCGAAGGCGGCAAGCCCCACGAGGTCTTCGGGCTCGAAGCCCAGTAGCGCCCGGACAGCCGGGCTCACGTAGGTCACCCGGAACTGGGCGTCGACCACGACGACCACGTCGTGCACGTTCTCGATGAGTGCTTGGAAGAGGCTCTGCTCGCGCCGGCGCTCGGACACGTCGCGGTAGGTGGCACAGAACCAGTTCTGCCCGTCCGCTCCGCGCGTGACGAAGGCCGCCACCTCGGTCCACAAGTGGGTTCCGTCGTGCCGGCGCAGGGTCAGCTCTTCGCGCACGTCGTCTCCCCGGGCAAGCGACGCGAAGACCCGGGTGACGACCTCGGGATCGGTCTCCGGAGCCAGCAGGTGGCCCGGAGCGGATCCGACGAGGTCGTCCAACTCGCGACCCGCCAGGCGGCAGAAGGCCGCGTTGGCCCACGCCAGCCCGGGGATCTGATCTCGGCCGGTGCGGTAGACCACGACCGCCTCGTCGCTGTGCTCGAGGAGCTGCACCAGCAGGCCGGCCTCTCCCGCAGGTGACAAACCCGCGGGCAACCGTCCAGCAGGCGACACGCCAGCAGGCGACGGGCCAGCAGGGCTCAGACCGGGGCCAGAAGCCCGGCGACGGTTGCGCACCGCGGCCACGGTAGCCGCCGGTGCCCGCCGGACCGAGGGTGCCCGGGCAGGTCACCGGTGCCCACCGGCCAACTACCATCGGCGCCACGTGAGCCCCCCCGACCCGCTGCACCTGACCAACCGGCTCACCGAGCTGCTCCTGGTCCTGGATGCCCAGGGCCAGGTGGTGCAGACCGGGGCGACAGTGGCCGAGCGACTCGGGCGCAGCGATGACGAGCTCGTGGGGTCGTTCCTGCGTGACCTCGTGCACGGTGACGACCGGACCAACTGGGACGAGCTCGTGACCAAGTCCTCGGACGAGGACGGCGAGGCCCGGGGCGAGCTACGTCTGCTCACCGCCTCGGGCGGGTGGCGGGTCGTCGAGGTCACGCTCGTGAACCAGCTCCACGACCCCGCTATCGCCGCCCTGGTGGTGGCAGCAGTTGACCGCACCGAAGAGCGGGCGGCCCGCGATGAGCTACGGCACACCGCGCACCTGCTGGACACGCTGGCCCGGGCCAGCACCGACGTGCTGTTCCTGCTCGACGGCCGGGCCCGGCTGGTGTGGGCCAGCCCCACCCTCGAGCACGTGTTCGGGTACCGGCCGGACCAGTTGATCGGCCTGTCCGCCATGGAGTTCGTGCACCCCGACGACCTGGCCGGGGCCGGCCGGCACCTGGAGTGGCTGAACCAGCACCCCGGCCAGCCCCGCACCACCACCTGGCGGGTCCGCCACGCCGATGGCACCTGGCGCTGGGTCGAGTCGGTGAACGTGAACCTCCTCGAAGACCCCGATGTGGCTGCCATCGTGGCTTCGTTCCGCGATGTCACGGAACGTCGGCAGACCGAGATGGCTCTGACCGAGAGCGAAGCCCGCTTCCGTGCGGTGGTGCAGAACAGCCGAGATGTCACCACCCTGCTGGACCCGGAGTGGCGCGTCGTATGGTCGAGTCCCAACGCCGGTGAGATGTTGGGTTTCGACCCCGACGCGCTCATCGGCACTCCCGCCCTGGACCTCGTGCACCCCGAGGACCGGGATATGGCTGGTGCGGCCCTGGCCCAGGTGGTGGTGGCCCCCGACCGGGTCAATCCCGTGGTGGTTCGCCTCCGCCACCGCGACGACGGTTGGATTCCGGTGGAGGCGGCCGGAAGCTCCCTGCGCGGTCCCGGGGGTGATCTGGAGGGCACCATCGTCAACCTGCGGGAGGTGGCGTGGCGGATCGAGGCCGAACAGGCGCTCCGCAAGAGCGAGGAACGCTTCCGGGCCCTGGTGCAGAACAGCAGCGACGTGGTGGTGGTGGTCGGCGCCGACGGCATCGTCTCCTACGTGAGTCCCTCGGTGAGGCGGGTGTTCGGGCGATCTCCCGAAGACGTTGTCGGCACTCGCGGCGGTGATCTGGCCCATCCCGACGACTTCGACCTGGTGGCCCACCAGTCCATGAGCGTGGCCGATCGGCCCGGTGCCACTGTCACCGTGGGCTACCGCGTGCTCGATGCCGCAGGACACTGGCGCAACGCCGAAGCGACCCTCACCAACCTTCTCGAGGACCCTGCTGTACAGGGTCTGGTGTTCAACATCCGAGATGTCACCGACCGCGTGGAGGCCGAGCGGGCCCGGGCCGAGTCCCAGGCCATGTTCCGCTCTGTGGCCCAGTCCTCACCGCTGGGCCTCTACACCGTCGACAGGCACGGAAACTGCCTCTGGGTGAACGACCGTTGGCAGGAGATAACCGGTGTGAACGCCGAGGAGGCCGCTGGCCAGGGGTGGATGCCGATGGTGCACCCTGACGACCTCGAGTGGTTGCTGTCCGACATGGGCCACGAGGCCTTCACCGCCGAGAACGACCTCACCTACCGGGTGGTGCGACCCGACGGCCACATCCGCTGGGTGAGCGTTCACACCTCGCCTCTGCGCTCCGGCGAGGACGGTCCCAAGCTGTCGGTGGGTGTGATGGAGGACATCACGGACCGCATCGGGGCCGAGCGGGACACCCAACGGCTCATCGACATCTTCGAGGCCACCCAGGACCTCATCGGCATGGCCGACAGCGACGCCAGGTTCTTCTACCTGAACCGGGCCGCCCGGCGGTTCTTCGGGCTCCCCGCCGCCGGACCCATCGCGGATTTCGATCCCAGCACCATCCTCGCCCCCTGGAGCCTGGAGGTCATGGCCAACGAGATGGGTATCCGCCTACGCCGCGAAGGGATCTGGAACGGCGAGCTGGGTCTGGTGGCCACGGACGGTCGCGAGGTGCCGGTGTCCAGCCAGGTCCTGGTGCACCACGACGCAGAGGGGAACGTCGAGTTCTACTCGATGGTGCTGCGCGACATCTCCGAACGGAAGGCCTTCGAACACCAGTTGGCCCACCAGGCCACCCACGACCCCCTGACCGGGCTTCCCAACCGGGTGATGCTGCTGGACCAGCTCACCGGCGCCCTGCATAGGGGCCGGCGTCACGGCCGGCTGGTGGCAGTGCTGTTCTTGGACCTGGACCACTTCAAGGTGGTCAACGACAGCCTTGGGCACAGCCTGGGTGACCGCCTGCTGGTGGCCACCGCAGACCGCCTCCGCACCGCCCTGAGGCCCGGTGACACCATCGCCCGCTTCGGCGGCGACGAGTTCGTCCTGCTCTGCGAGGATCTCACCGACGCCGACGATGTAGTCGCCATCGCCCGCCGGGTGGAGGCGGCACTGGCCGACCCCTTCACCGTCGACGAATCGGAGATCTACGTGGGGGTGAGCATCGGCATCGCCCTGGCCGACTACCCCGGGGCCGAACCCGAGACCCTCATCCGTGATGCCGACGCGGCCATGTACCGCGCCAAGGAGAAGGGGCGGGCCCGCTACGAGGTGTTCGACTCGGCCATGCGCGACAGCGCTGTGGACCGCCTGGTCACCGAGAACGCCCTGCGCCGCTCCATCGACCGGCGCGAGCTGCGGGTCCACTACCAGCCCATCGTGGACCTGACGACGGGGGCAGTCACGGGGGTGGAGGCCCTGTTGCGCTGGGAGCATCCCGAGCGGGGCCTGCTGCAACCCGGCGACTTCATCACGATCGCCGAGGAGACCGGCCTGATCGTGCCCATCGGGGGGTGGGTCCTCGCTCAGGCCTGCCGCCAGATCCAGCGTTGGCAGGTCGAGACGGACAGCACTTCGGGCCTGGTGGTGACCGTGAACCTCTCGGGTCGCCAGCTCAGCCACCCTCGCCTGTTGTCGGAGGTGGAAGGGGTGCTGGACGAGACCGGCATTGACCCCACAAGGGTGCACCTGGAAATCACCGAGAGCGTCCTGATGGACGACGTGGACATGTCGGCCCAGACGCTGAGCCGGCTGAAGGATCTGGGTGTGCGCCTCCTGGTGGACGACTTCGGAACCGGCTACTCGTCGCTGTCCTACCTCCGCCAGTTCCCCGTCGACGGCATGAAGGTGGACCGCTCCTTCGTGGCCGGCCTGGGCGTCGACCAGGGTGACTCGGCAATCGTGGCGGCCATCGTCAACCTGGCCCACACCCTGGGGCTGTCGGCCATCGGCGAGGGGGTCGAGACCCTGGAACAGCTCACGGCGTTGCGCACTCTCGGCTGTGACTTCGCTCAGGGCTTCCACATCAGCAGGCCGGTTCCCCCCGAGGCCCTCGTCGAGTTCTTGGGTTCCGACCCGAGGTTCTGAACGACGGGCGGGGCGCGCGAAGCGGGCGGGGCGCGCGAAGCTGGCGGGGCGCGCGAAGCTGGCAGCATGGTTGAGCCGCTCACCCGTGAGTCGGTGGTGGCGGCAGCGCGCGAGCTGATCCGCCTGGACGGCCTGGAGGAGTTCTCGCTGCGCCGGGTGGCCCGGGGTCTGGAGGTGACCGCTCCGGCGCT
Source organism: uncultured Actinomycetes bacterium (assembly GCA_963719935.1). Taxonomy (GTDB): domain Bacteria; phylum Actinomycetota; class Acidimicrobiia; order Acidimicrobiales; family CAVRDY01; genus CAVRDY01. Next base: position 223,806 of record CAVRDY010000003.1, read on the forward strand.
GTACGCCCACGTCCAATCCAAGCGCGACCTGCTGCGGGCCGTGGCCGACGCCGAGCTGGCCGAGCTCTCCGAGCGCTTCGGTCGGGTCGAAGTGCTCGACCCTCTGGCCCGCACCGCGGCCTACTGCCGGGCCTACGTCGACCACGCCCTGGAGAACCCTCAGCTCTTTCGCACGATGTTCCTGTTCCCTCCGGGTCTGGGGCTCGGGGAACCACCTGGTTGGGCGTCCCAGACCGCGACGCAGGCCTTCTTCGTGTCCTCCGAGGCGATCGTGGACGGGATCCAGTCGGGCCGATTCCGCCCCGCCGATCCCCTCCTGGCCACCTTCGCCACCTGGATGGCAATGCACGGTGTGGCCGAGGTGCTGCTCATGGGTTTCGACTTCGACGAGGACTACCGGCGGGCGTTGGTCGACGAGGCTCTCACCGTGGTACTGAGAGGCCTGGCGGCCGATCCCACAGAGGTTGCGACGATCCTGGTTCAGGCGTAGGCGTACAGCGTCAACGCCTCGGCGATCGCTGCACTGCACGACGCCCGGCTCGGCCACCACCGCATCGACCCACTCGGGCCGCACCACGGTGGTCACGGCGATGGGGTGTCGAGCGGGCCGTACTCGTTGGCGTGGCGGACCCAGGTGGCCGCGTAGTCGGGCGGGACGCACGTCGCGGGACAGCTCGGCCAGGGCGTAGGGGTCGGGCGGGCCACCGGGTGGGTCGGCGTCGAGTGTCACCACGAAGGTGAGCCCGGGCGGATGCCGCCGCCGACCAGGCCAGGCCCGTCGGCCAGGATCGCTCCCCGCACCAGGTCGGCGCGGGCCCCCGCGGCCAGCAGGGCGACGTAGGCGCCGAGGCCGCGGCCGAAGAGCGGTGACCTCACCGAGGTGGCGCAGCGCCGTGTCGACGTCGGCCATCAGGATCTCGGCGGTGTAGCCGCCCCCCGACGGGAATGGTCGAGCCGCCGTGGCCGGTGAAGTCGAGCCCCACGATCGGCTCCCGGCCAGGCCTCGAGGTGGCCGGGAAGCGTCGTGGGGGTGCGCTCGCCCAGCCCGTGCAGCAGCAGCAGCGGCCGGCCCGTCGCCGTGCCAGCGCAGGCGGTGCAGGGCCAGCTCGATCCGTCCGTGGCGTGAGCCGGCGTCGGTACGACGTGCCGTCACGCCAGGAACTCCAGGACGAGGTCGGCGACGCGCTCGCGGCTGCTCGATGTGGACGAAGTGGCCGGCGTCGTCGAGCACCTCGAACCGGGCGCCCGGCGGGCAGGTAGGGCTCGACGTCCTCGGGCAGGGTGCCCCAGCCCATGGCCTCGGTCTCGAGGGCCGAGCACGCCCATGAACGGGCACCGCGATGCCGGGAAGGCGCCCCATCGACCACTCGGGGCTCCACGGACCGAACCCACCGAAGCGCAGCGCCGGATCGAGCTTCCAGCGCCAGCCGTCGTCGGCTCCGTTCGGCGCCGACCGTGACGAGGTAGCGCAGCCATTCGATCGGGAGGCGGGTGTTCATGCGCGCGCCGGCGTTCGGCCAGCTCGTCGATGGTGCCCGGCCGGCGCAGCTTGTCGGCCACCGCCGCGCGGTGATCGAGCCAGGCCGAGCAGCTCGGCGTGGCGCATCCGGGTGCGCTCGTGGTCGGCGACGTCGGGCATGTTGCGGGTCGACGGCAGCCCGTCGAGGTTGACGAGGTGGCTCGACCCGGTGGGGCAGGGCGTCGGCCAGCTCCAGCATCAGGCTGCCGCCCTTGGAGTGGCCCGACGACGGGCACCGGCATCGGCGGTCACCGAGTCGAGCACCGCAGACGGCGTCGCGCACGTCGGCCGACCAGCTGTAGAGCACGGCGTGCGTCGAGTCGCCGTGGCCCCGCTGATCCCAGGACACGACACGCCAGCCTCCGGCGGCCAGCAGCGGGGCGAACACGTCGTAGGTGCGGGCGAAGTCGAATCCACCGTGGGCCAGCAGCAGCGGCGGGTCGTCGGGGTCACCCCACTCGTAGACGGTGATCGCGAGTCCGCTGGCGTCGACGGTGCGGGTGCGTTCGGGTGGCTGCGCCCGGGGGTAGCTGACGGTGGGCACGCTGGTGGGCATCCGGCGAAGGCTAGTGGTGCGTCCAGAGGTGAGTCGCAGTTCGGGCGGGCCCTACACTCGCCGGCCATGGCTGAAATATCGGGTTGGACCGCACCGGGGTTCGAGGGCGTCCGGGACGCCTTCGCCGCCAACTTCGACAACGGATCGGAGGTGGGCGCAGCTTTCAGCGCCTACCACCGGGGGAACAAGGTGGTCGACCTGTGGGGGGGATCGCCGACCAGGAAGCCGGCCGCCGCTGGGAGGAGGACACGATCATCCTGGTGTTCTCCACCACCAAGGGGGCCACGGCGATCTGCGCCAACAAGCTGGCCCAGGAGGGCAGGCTCGATCCCGAGGCGCCCGTGGTGACCTACTGGCCCGAGTTCGGGCGCAACGGCAAGGACACCATCCCCGTCTCCTACCTGCTGTCCCACCAGGCCGGCTTGGCGTGGGTGGACGGCGAGCTCACCGCCGAGGAGGCGCTGTCGTGGGAACCGGTGATCGAGGCACTCGAGAACCAGCATCCCCACTGGGAGCCGGGCTCCCAACACGGCTACCACGCCACCACCTACGGGTGGTTGGTGGGCGAGATCATCCGCCGGGTGGCGGGGTGCAGCGTGGGCACCTACCTGCAGAACGAGATCGCCGACCCCCTCGAGCTCGACTTGTGGATCGGCCTGCCCGAACAGCATGAACCCCGGGTGGCACAGCTGATCTCGATGATCCCGCCCTCGATGAGCGTCGAGACCCTCGCCGACCCCGGCGACGATCCCCTGGCCCAGCTCATCTCTCAGTTCCTGGGCCCCGACACCCACCTGGGCAAGGCCCTGTCCGCTCCTGGCGGGGCGCTCAGCGACCAGGAGATCTGGAACTCCCGGGCCATGCGGGCCGCCGAGGTCCCGGCTGCCAACGCGGTGTGCGACGCCCGCTCGCTGGCCAGGCTCTACTCGGCCTGCGTGAGCGAGGTCGACGGAGTCCGCATCCTCACCCCCGAGCAGGTGGCCGCGGCCACAGTGCAGCGCACCGAGGGACCCAACCGGGTGCTCATGGACATGGACATCCAGTTCGGTCTGGGCTTCATGTTGCACTCGAGCCTGATCGCTCTGGGTGGCCCGGCCAGCTTCGGACACTTCGGCGCCGGGGGGTCGGTGGGTTGGGCCGATCCCGACGCCGAGTTGGCCGTCGGCTACGTGATGAACCGTATGGATCTGGGCCTGGCCGGGGACCTGCGCAGCTTCAACCTGGTCAACGCCTGCTACGCCGCCCTGGGCTGAGCCGGGGGTTTCCCTGGGCTGAGCCGGGATTGCCCCCTGGTGCCGACGACCCACGAGGGTGCACTGGCTGCGAGCCGCCGACACCAGGAGATCGCCTGGGAGCTTCGCTCCTCGACCTGGTAAGGGCAACGTAGAGGCATCCTCACGCATCGACAAGAACGGCCCTGTCAAGGTCGAGACACAGATGTCTCACCAGCTGTTGCCACCGGACTAACCTTGTCGGCGGTAGCAGGTCGAGCGAGCATCTAGGACACAGATGGTGCGATCGAGGGTATCCCATCCACTTCACGACCCCCGGGACCAGAACCTGGCTGTGCGGGAGAGGATCGTGACAGGGACGGTACGGCTCCTCGTCGACCACGGTGACGAGGTGGTCATGGGGGGACTGTCCCGCAAACGCCTGTGCGCCATCACCGGGCTCAGCCGCCAGACGATCCACCGGCACTTCCCCGACGACGGGTCGCTCCTGGAAGCCCTGGCATCCGAGGTCCTGTCACCCATCCACTCCGCCTGGTCGGTGGACGACCTGGCCGCCTGGATCCGTTCTTACATCGAAGAGCAGCCCGTCGATACCGAGTGGGTGCTGCGGGAGCTTGCGCGTGGACACTTCTGCGAGCTGGCCGGCGACGAGTACTGGCCACCCTGGCTGGCCCTGTGGGCCCTGGCCCGTCACAGGGCCGAGGTGAGCGAGGCGCTGGAGGAGACCTGGGGTTGGCTGAACGACCAGATCGAAGGGGTCTACCAAGCGCTCCTGGAAGCCTGGGGCAGCACCCTGGCACCCCCCTGGACCACACGGCGACTGGTCCACGTCCTCGGCAGCCTGGAAGAGGGGATGACCTGTCGGGCCGCCATCCTGGGGGACGAAGTCGATGCCGAGTTGTACGCCGACGCCGTGGTCGCCTTCGTCGGGGCGGTGGTCCGACCCAACCGGACCTCAACCGGATCGTCCGACCATGCCACCCTTCCCGGTTGGACGGGCGGGAACTCCGACCCCCTCGATCCGGCAGAGCTGACCCACGTCGTGGCGGTGACCCTGGACGCGGCGCGCGGACACCGGGAGCTGCCGTCGCTCAGCGACATAGCGGAACGGGCCGGGCTGCCCGTGACGCGGCTGCAGGCCACCTTCGAGGGACACGACGCGCTTGCCCGCTCTGCGGGGAAACGCCTGGTGGCCCAGCTCGCGTGCCTCGCCGAAGCCCAGGATCCCGACGAGCCGCCCCTCACCCGCCTGCGCAGCCACCTCGAGGCGCTCGCAGGGCTGGCCCTGGAGTACCCGGCTCTGGCCGAGTACCTGTATGTCCTGGCCGTCAGCCCCTCGGCCCGCCACAACAGCGCCGCGGCACACCTGGTCGAAGAGCTTGCCCACCCCTTGGAGGTGTTGTTGCGCCAGGCGCGCAACGGGGACCAGCTCACGTTCCCGGTCACGTGCGCAACGCTGGCCCGCCACCTCGTGGACGTGCTGATGGCGCAGGCGCTGATGGGCGTCGGCACCGACGTCGAGGGACCGGGAAGGGCAGCTGCCGTGGTGGACATGACCTGGCGGCTCTCCCTCGCCGGTCTGCTGCTGCGCGACCCGGCCTGAGCCATCCACCGGAACGGTCCCGGTCAGCCGGACGTGGCCGCCTCCCGCACCGTCAACTCGAGCGCAGCGGATTCGGACTCGGATCCTTCGGGCACGCTGGAGGTCGGCACGCTAGAGGTCGGCACCGTCGAGGTGGGCACCGCGGTCGTCGGAACAGTCGAGGTCGGCACCGCGGTGGTCGGCACAGTCGAGGTCGGCACCGTCGAGGTGGTCACCGCCGTGGTCGAGGTGGTGGTCGATCCACTCTGATCCGGCGCGGTCGTGGAGGTGGAGGCACCGATGGCCGGAACCGAAGTTGACGGTCGGGTCGTGGGCACCGATCCCGATCCGGTGGCGGGCGAGCCGTCGGGGGCGACGGGGACCTCCACGGAGACCACACCGCCCGGTCGAGGCCCCGAACCCACCGCCCGGGCGGCCAGATCGGCCAATGCCACCACACCTGCCCCAGTCAGGTGAACCCCATCCCGGGCCAGGTATCCAGGGTTGGCCGCGGCCAACTGCGCCCAGTCGGCCACCACGACGTTGGGCCAGATCTGCGCGTTCTGGCGGATCAGGGCGTTGACCTCGCGCTGGCCCGGCGACCACTCGGCCACCGTCACCCAAACCACCCGGTCCAGGCTCCAGAGCTGGCGCATGATCCGGCTGTACTGGCCGGCGAAGCCCTCACCCAGGGAGTAGTTGTGACCCAGGACGATCACGGCGACGTCACCGATCTCGTCGCGCCGCTCCTCGATGACCTCGGCCCCCTCGGGCACCCTGCGACCTATCCGGGTGTCGGCGGTGACATCCCAGGAGGGGAGCATGGCCTCGATGGTGGGAGCGCTGGCCTCAAGCACCGAGTCGCCCACCAGGAACAGGCGAGGATCCTCGGTGTCCACCGCGGGGAGCACCACCGAGCGGGCCGGCACCACCTTGGGAACCGATGGTGCGGAGGCTGCCGAGTCCGCGGCCTCGGTGGCAGCAGCCTCGGCGGCCAGGGCGGCGAAGAAGGCGTTCGAGCTCGGCCGGGTCGACCTTGCCGTCCCCGTCGGAATCGGACCGGGCCATGGCCCGGGTACGAACTGAGGTTCCCGCCTCCGGGGCCAGGACGGCAGGGTCATCGGAGACAACGGTTCCGGCCAGTCCGAGCGGCGCACCCGAGGCCAGCTCACCGCCGCCGGTGGCCCCGCAGGTGGTGAGCGACAGGGCGGCCACCACCACCACCACGGCCGCCACCAGCGCCCGATCGCTGAGTCGGTGCAAGGCACGGGGGATCCCCAGGCGCACCCGACCAGTGTGGCGCGCGTTGCCAGTTCCCCGCACCCCAGGCTTGACTGTCGGGGTGACCGGAGCGGACATCCTGGCCGAAGCCTCCCGGCGGCGCACCTTCGCCATCATCTCCCACCCCGACGCGGGCAAGACCACCCTGACCGAGAAGTTCCTCCTCTACGGGGGAGCCCTGGGTCGCGAGGCGGGCTCGGTGAAGGGCAAGGGCGGACGGCGGGGGGCGGCGTCGGACTGGATGGCCCTCGAACAGCAGCGGGGCATCTCGATCACGTCCACGTGCCTTGCAGTTCCCCTACCGCGACCGGGTGGTCAACCTCCTGGACACACCGGGGCACCGCGACTTCTCCGAGGACACCTACCGGGTGCTGGCCGTGGCCGACGCCGCGGTCATGGTGCTGGACTCGGCCAAGGGAATCGAACCCCAGACCCTCAAGCTGTTCGAGGTGTGCCGGGCCCGAAACGTCCCGATCCTCACGTTCCTCAACAAGTGGGACCGTCCCGGCCGCGACCCTCTAGAACTGCTGGACGAGATCGAGTCCACCCTCGACCTGGCCCCCGCGCCGGTGACCTGGCCCGTCGGGGCGGCGGGTGACTTCTGCGGTGTGTTGGACCGGGCCACTGGGGGCTTCGTCCACTTCACGCGTACCGCCCACGGTGCCACCATCGCACCCGAGGAAGACCTCGACCCCGACGAGGCCGCCCACCGGTTCCCCGCCGAATGGGAGGAAGCCCGCCACGGCCTGGAGCTGGTCGAGGGGGCCGGGGCCGGTTTCGACCACAAGTCGTTCCTGGCGGGCGAGACGACCCCGGTGTTCTTCGGATCGGCGCTGACCAACTTCGGTGTACGCCACCTGCTCGACGCGGTGGTGGAGACGGTTCCCGCCCCCGCTCCCCGACTGGACGCCGCCGGCACGCCCCGGGGCCTGGACGCGCCGTTCTCGGGGTTCGTGTTCAAGGTGCAGGCCAACATGGACCCAGCCCACCGGGACCGCATCGCCTTCTTCCGGGTGTGCTCGGGACGCTTCGAACGGGGCATGGTGGTCACCCATGACCGCACGGGGCGCACACTGGCCACCAAGTACGCACACCAGCTGTTCGGCCAGGAACGCGAGACCCTGGACGAGGCGTACCCCGGAGACGTGGTCGGCCTGGTCAACGCCACAGAGGTGCGGGTGGGTGACGCCCTCTACGTCGACGACCCCGTGGCCTGGCCCGAACTGCCCTCCTTCGCTCCCGAGCACTTCCGCACCGCACGGGCCCGTGACGTGAGCCGGTTCAAGCAGTTCCGTCGCGGGATCACCCAACTGGACGAGGAAGGAGTGGTGCAGGTGCTGCGAGACCCGGCGCTGGGCGATCAGGCCCCGGTGCTGGCCGCGGTGGGGCCCATGCAGTTCGAGGTCGCCCTGTACCGGCTGGAAGAGGAGTTCGGGGCCCCCACCGAGCTGAACGCCACACGCCACAGCGTGGCCCGGCGCACCGATGAGGCCAGCACCGAGGCGCTGCGGGCCATGTCGGGGGTGGACGTGCTGGCCCGCTCTGACGGAACGCTGTGGGCGCTCTTCGAGAGCAGGTACTGGTTGGAGCGGGTGGAGCACGACCAGCCCGAATTGACCCTGGAGCGCCTCGTGGCCGAGAGCTCCTGAAGTCGTGCGCTCGAACCGCTTCTACCTGCTGACCGGGATCGCTCTGATCGTCGTGTCGATGAGCCTGGTGGCCGCCGCAGTGGCCGTGGATCGGGATCGCACCGAGCGCGACCCCACGGCGGGAGCCGAACCGGGTCTGGGCACCGACGACCTGCCCGATCCCACCTCCACGACGACCGCAGCGGGAGGCGACGGTGGTCCGGGGAGCACCACCGACACGACCCCGCTGCCGCCGTTCGACGGTTGGGTGAACCCCGCTTCGGCCGGCCGACCGTGGGGGGACGAGGTGCAGGGCCTGCTCACCTTCCGGGGCAACCCGACCCGCACCTACTACGGCCATGGTCCGGTGCCCGAGAACCCCGAGGTCCTGTGGACCTTCCCCGAGGGCGGGGGAATGTGCTCGGTCTCCTCTGGTGAGACGTGGTGCGGGTCGGGTTGGACGGGCCAGCCTGCCGTCTGGGAGAACGAGGCCGACGGGCGGCGATGGGTGGCCTTCGGGGCCTACGACGCCGCCGTGCACTTCCTCGACTACGACACCGGCGAGCGGTTGCTCCCCGACTTCGCGGTGGGCGACATCATCAAGGGCTCGGTGACAGTCGACCCCGACGGGTTCCCGCTGCTCTACACGGGGTCGCGCGACTACTACTTCCGGATCATCGCCTTGGACCGCGAGGAGCCGGTGGAGCTGTGGCGCTGGTCGGCCGAGGCGGTGGCCCCGACTCTGTGGAACAACGACTGGGACGGTTCGGCCCTGGTGATCGACGACCACCTGTTCGAGGGGGGCGAGAACAGCCAGTTCCACATCGTGAAGCTCAACCGGGGCTACGACGCCGAGGGCAAGGTGACCGTCGCCCCCGAGCTGGTGTTCAACACCCCGGGCTGGGACGACGAGCAGCTGGCCTCGCTCGGCGATGACGAGGTGTCGATCGAGAACTCGGTGGCCATCTCGGGCGACACCGTGTACTTCGGCAACTCGGGTGGGCTGATCCAGGGGTGGGACATCGGTGGCCTGGCCGAAGGCCAGACCCCCGACGCGGGTGTTCCGCTACTGGGCCGGTGAGGACACCGACGCCTCGGTCGTGGTCGACGACGAGGGGATGCTCTACGTCGGGGTCGAGTACGAGAAGGGACGCAGCCGGGCCCAGGAGGTGGGCCAGCTCGATCAAGCTCGATCCGAGCCGAGCCCGACGACCCGCTGGTGTGGTCGATCGACGACGGGTTCGTGATCAAGTCGGGGGTGTGGGCCACCCCGGCGTTGTACGGCGACATGATCTACGCCGCCTTCAACGGTGGCCGGGTGGTCGGCGTCGACCGCTACACCGGCGAGATCGTGTGGGAGAAGAACCTGGGCTCCCAGACCTGGCAGTCGCCGGTGGTGGTCGACGACGTGCTCATCGAAGGGCGACTGCAACGGGGTGCTGCACGCCTACGACGTCAGCGATCCCACCGTCGACCCGCCGGAGCTGTGGACCGTGCAGCTCACCGGCTGCATCGAGTCGACCCCCGCGGTGTGGAACGGCCGGATCTTCGTGGGGGCCCGGGGCGGCCAGTTCTACGCCATCGGCGACCCCCCCGATTCCGGGGCCACGGAAGCCACCGGTACCGCGCCCGGCTTCCGTCCCACCCCCTGACCGGCAGCGCTTTCGGGGAGGATCGTCGCTCCTACGAACAACAGACCTCCTGGATGACCGTTGCCCGGGCCACCGCCACCGTCCAGGAGAGATATGACGACCCGTCAGATGTCTGCGAACATGGCTCATGGCCAAGACCCGTGTCCCTGCCATCGACGGGTGGTTCACCGGCGGTGACGAGCCCCGCTTGCTCGGTCTGCGAGACCCGAACAGCGGCACCACGTTCTTCCCCCGCGAGCGGGCGATCAGCCGGCCCCCACCAGGCCCAGAGCGCGACTCTGGACGAGGTCGAGCTCTCCCCCACCGGAAAGCTGTGGTCCTACACGACGAACCACTACGAGCCGCCCGAGCCCTACGTGTCCGCGGACCCTTTCGTGCCCTACACCGTGTGCGCGGTCGAGTTGCGCGACGAGCAGATGGTGGTTCTCGGCCAGCTCAGCGAAGCCGCCGACCCGGCCGACCTGCAGGTCGGCCAGGAGATGAGCCTGGTCGAAGAGGTCCTGTTCGTCCGACGACGACCACGAGTACACGGTCTGGCGTTGGGCGCCCGCCGGGGAGGTGTGAGATGAGCGAGAACGAGGTCGCCGTCGCTCGGGGTGGGCATGCACCCGTGGGGCAAGTGGGGACGCAACTTCGTCGAGTACGGCGTGCACGCCATCGGTGCCGCGCTGGCCGACGCCGAGTTGGACTGGCGCGACGTCGAGTTCGTCGCCGGGGCCGACACCATCCGCAACGGCTACCCGGGCTACGTGGCGGGCGCCACCTTCGCCCAGGCCATGGGCTGGACGGGCATCCCCGTCACGTCGTGCTACGCCGCCTGCGCCTCGGGCGCGACGGCCATGGACATCGCCCGCACCCGGATCCTCGCCGGCCTGTGCGACGTGGCCCTCGTGGTCGGCGCCGACACGACTCCCAAGGGGTTCTTCGCACCCACCGGGGGCGGCGACCGGCAGCAGGATCCCGACTGGCTGCGCTTCCGGCTCCTGGGCGCCACCAACCCCACCTACTTCGGACTCTACGCCCGTCGCCGCATGGACCTGCTACGGCGCGACCGAGGAGGACTTCGCCCAGGTCAAGGTGAAGAACGCCCGGCACGGCCTGGCCAACCCCAACGCCCGGTACCGCAAGGAGGTCACCGGTCGAGGAGGTGCTGGCGTCGCCCTTCGTGGCCGAGCCGCTGCGGCTGCTCGAGATCTGCGCCACCAGCGACGGCGGCGCGGCGGTCGTGCTCACGTCGATGGACTACGCCCGCCGCCATGGCACTCGACCCGGTGCGGGTCGCGGGCATCTCGCTGGTGACGCCGACGTTCCCGAACACCGTCATCGAGATGCCCAACTTCGCCACCGACTCCGCCGCCGGGATCGCGCCCGGCCGGAGCGGACGTTCCGCGACTCCATCGCCCACGCCGCCTACGAGCAGGCCGGCGTCGGCCCCGACGACGTCGACGTCGCCGAGGTGTACGACCTGTCCTCGGCGCTCGAGCTCGACTGGTACGAGAACATCGGGCTCTGCAAGGAGGGCGAGGCCGAGCGAGCTCCTCCACGACGGCGACACGGCGCTCGGCGGCCGCGTGCCGGTGAACCCGAGCGGCGGTCTGTCCTGCTTCGGCGAGGCCATCCCCGCCCAGGCCATCGCCCAGGTGTGCGAGCTGACCTGGCAGCTGCGGGGCCAGGCCGGGACCGCCAGGTCGAGGGCGCCAGCGTCGGCGTCACCGCCAACCAGGGCCTCTTCGGCCACGGCTCCAGCGTCGTGTGCGTGCGCTAGCCCCGCCGGCACACCCAGCACCGGGCCTGCCCTGGATCGTGTGATGGCAACGACGAGGATCGACCGGGCCAGCGCTGACGACGTGATGGCCCTGGCCACCGACGTCGGCCCGGCACCGATGCAGGTGGGGGCCTGCATCGTGGTCGAAGGGGGAGCCGGCCTCGAGGTGGACCGGATCCGAGCGCTCGTCGGTGACCGGATCCGTTCGGTCCCCGCCTCCGCCAGCGCCTGGCCCCCGCACCGGCGGGTTGCGGGCGACCGGTGTGGGTAGACGACCCGGCTTTTCGTTTCGACAACCACTTCGGAGTGCTGGCCTGTCCCGACCCCGGCGACCTCGACTCCCTCCTGGACGTGGCCGCCGAGGTGGTCACCACGCCGCTGCCCCGGGACCGTCCCCTCTGGTGCGCCCGCTGGGTCACCGGCGCCACAGAGGGCCGGACCGGCCTGGTGGTCGTGTTCCACCACGTCCTGGCCGACGGGATCGGAGGCCTCGCCGTGCTGGCCAACCTGGTGGACGGCGCCGAAGTGTCGCCCGTGGAGGACCCCCACCCCGTCCCGTCGACCGTCGCGCTGCTGCGCCGACGCCTGGCGGACCCGGGTGGTCGCCCTCGGGCGTACCCGGCAGGCGATCCGCGAACGTCGTCACGGCAGGGCGTGAGCTCCGCGCCGCGCCGCGCGGCGCGTCGCGCCCGTGCTCGGTCCTGGCCCCCACCGGGCCGCACCGCCGGTTCGGTGTGGTCGACACCGACCTGGAGGACGTCGTGGACACCGCCCACGCCGGGGGCGCCACCGTCAACGACGTGGTGCTGGTCACGGTGGCCGGTGCGCTGCGGAGCGGTGCTCCGGTCCCGGGGAGAGACGCTGGATGAGCTGGTGATCTCGATGCCGGTCTCGGCGCGGCGGTCGACGGTGGCCACCAGTTGGGCAACCAGGTCGGCGCTGTGCCGGTGGCGGTGCCGGTGACGGGCCCCGTCGATGAACGGTTGGCGACCACGGCTGGCGCCACGGCGGTCGCCCGGGGCCTGCCCCGTGGCGGGTCGGCTGCGCTGCTCACCCCGGCCTTCCGGTGCCTGGCAGCCCTGGGCCTGTTCCGCTGGTTCATCGAACGCCAGCGGCTGGTGCACACCTTCGTGACCAACCTGAGAGGACCCACCGAGCAACTCTTCCTGGCCGGTGCGCCTGTGGGCCGCATCGTCCCCCTCACCGTGGTGGCCGGCAACGTGAGCGTGGCCTTCGCAGTGCTCTCCTACGCCGGACGCCTGGGGATCACCGTGGTCTGCGACCCGGACCACTGGCCCGACACCGACCTCCTTCCCGATCACCTCAAGGAACAGCTCGACACCCTGATCGCGGGCCACCCAGGAGAGCGGTCTGCACCACAGCCAGCGGGCCGGTGACCGCCCCGCTGGCATTCCCCGCGCCGGCGACCAGCATCTGAGTGCGCTCGGCGGTGAAGAGCGTCCTGTCGGTGCCCGGGTCTGAATCCAGCACGGCCCCGGCGATAGGCTCGGGCTCTACGGGGCCGTAGCTCAGCTGGCTAGAGCACCTGCTTTGCAAGCAGGGGGTCGTGGGTTCGAGTCCCATCGTCTCCACCGGAAAATCCCTGGTCAGAGGCGGTGCCCGGTCGATCGGGTGCCGCCTCTTCGTCGTGTCGTGCCCACTGCGTGCCCACCAACGGCGGTTCGTCGCGGTCACTGGCGGTCACGGGAGGCTCCTGGCCGAAGCGTTCGAGGTAGCGGACGATCTCGGCGTCCTGGCCGTCGACGACGTGCTGGTAGCGCAGCGCGGCCGCGGCCGCTGAGGCGTGCCCGATGCGGGCCATGAGGGCCTTGAGGCTGGTGCCGCTGGCGGCGGCGAGGGTGGCCGCGGTGTGCCGGAGGTCGTGGAAGCGCAGGCCGCTCAGGCCGGCGCTCGGTCGGTGGCGGGCTCCCAGACGCGGCGGCGGAAGTTGCTGCGGCGCATGGGCCCGCCGTCGAGGGCGGGGAAGACGAGTCCGTCGTCGCCGGGCTCGGCGTAGAGCGTCGATGTGGACTGCGAGCGCGTCGGGCGACGAACGACGGAATCCCGACGGTGCGCAGGCCGGCGGCCGTCTTGGGCGGGCCGAAGGAGAGGCGCCCGTTCACCTCGCTGAGCTTGCGGGCGACGGTGATCGTCGGCCGGCCGAGGTCGACGTCGCGGCGTCGCAGCGCGGCGAGCTCGCCCCAGCGGAGACCGGAGTAGGCGGCGACGTAGACGAGCGCCTCCCAGCGTGGCCCGACGGCGGCGGCGAGGGCGGCGACCTGCTCGGGGGTGGCGACGCGCATCTCGGCGTGGCGTTCGGTGCCGGCGCCCTTGAGCGTGCAGGGCGAACGAGCGATGAGCCCGGCGTCGACGGCGCCGTCGAGGATGCCCTTGAGCAGGCGGTAGGCCTTGGCAACGGTGTTGGGGCTGAGGTCGGTGTCGTGGAGGTCGGCCAGCCAGGCCTGCACCTCGACGGCGGTGATCGGCCGACGGGCATCGGCCGAAGTGGGGCATGACGTGGCGGCGGAGCAGGTACCGGTAGAGGTCGACGGTCGACGGCTGCGAGGTGCGGGCGTCTTGGTGGCGAGCCAGCGCTCGGACCACTCGGCGAAGGCGACGTCTGCCGAGGCGTGGGTCGTGCCATTCCCCGCGGCGCATGTCGGTCTCGGCGGCCGAGAGCCAGCGTTGCGCGTCGGCCTTGGTGGCGAACGTGTTGGGCGCGGTGAGTCGCTCACCGAGGGCGTCGCGGTAGCGGGCCTGCCAGCGACCCGACGGGAGCTTGCGGACGGTTCCGAAGCGCCGTCGACGTGCCACGACGTCTCCTCCAGATGCGAGTGGTCATGGAGGCCGAGCGATCGGCGAGGCGCCGGGGGCGTGGTGCAGATCGTAGAGCGAGTGCGAGGCGTCGAGCGCCTCAGGCGGATCGTCGGTGGCCCGGGGGCTCGTGGCGGTTCTCGGCCAGCCAGCCGACGATCTCGGCGGGGTCGAAGCGGAGCAGGTGGCCCCACTTGATGAAGGGGATGCGACGCTCGGCCACCAGGCGCCGGACGTGTCGGACTTCGACGCCGAGATGGTCGGCGAGAGCGACGATGTCGATCAGAGTGGGCAGATCCGGTTGCGGGGTAGCCATGCTGACTCCTGGTGGTGGGGGGCTACCTACTAGGCCCGATCAGTACCCCTCATCTCGCGTCGCGAGTTGCACGCTGAGGCGATGTGGGGTGGCGTCCGGTTCATTGGGCTCTGGTTGTCGAGTTGTGCGGTACGGGTCCCATCGTGGGCCTCCTCGTGTCGGGTGGACGCTCGGAGGATCCGAAACCGGGTTCCCGGATCAGTTCCCGGATGGCATCCCGGATGGCATCCCGGACGCGGATTCCTTCGGGAGGTCCGCGGTGAGCGACCCCGCTTTCGGGCCTAGTGGGTATGGACAACCAACTCGAGCTCGTCGCTCAACCTCATCCCGATCCGAAGATCCGCCGTGTCGGCTTCGACCTGGCCCACCCCTACGTCGAGCAGTGCTGGGGCGCGCTGCTCGGACCATCGGGCGTCACGATCCTGCGCCGCCTCCCGATCCTTTGGGAACACGAGGAGCCGGCCCGCCTCCCTGCCACTGAGCTGGCCCGATCGCTCGGCCTCGGATCGGCGACATCGGGCGGTGGGCGCTTCGCCCGTGCCCTGGACCGCCTCGAGGACTTCAGAGTCGCCCACTGGATCGACCCAGACCGCTCCATCGCCGTCTACACGCAGCTGCCGCCATTGACCGACCGGCAACTCGACCGGCTTCCCGCGTGGACCCACCGAGCCCATCACGAGCTCCTCAACGTTCACCTCAACGAGCTCGCAGCCCCCCAGACCCGACTCTCGCTCACCGACCGCCTCGAACGCCTCCAGCACTCGACCAGCTCGACCCCTGCCAGAGGCCTCGGACTATGACCCGCCAGCCACCCCAGCGACGCCCGCAGCACCGACCACGGCCCTCAACTCACGACCTCGCCAACCAGCAGATCCGAGAAGCACACCCTTGCAGGTTCCCCTACGGGGAACCTGCGGGCCCTCCTTCGGCGGTCCCGGAATGAGGTTCACGATCACCCCGTTGGGCGGCGCCAGCCGCAACATCGACAAGGTCGTCGGCGGGATCGTGGCCTACCTCCAACCGCAGCCGCCGACACCCCCGCCGCCAGGTGCGGGCGGACCAGACGGACCCTCGCAGTACTACGCGGACAGCGGCGAAGAACCCGGCCGCTGGCTCGGCACCGCAGCCGCCCACTCTGGGCTGGTGGGCTCCGTGGAGCGCCAGGACTTCGCCCGAGTGCTGGCAGGGCGCGATCCCCACACAGGCGAACGGCTCATCACCGCCCAGGGCTCCGCCGGGCGCCGCGCCAAGCTCGGCGTCGGGAACCACACCGCCGACGGCCCCAACGGGGAGCGCTGGTACGACGAATCCGACGCGGCAGCCGCCCTCGGAGTCACCAAGACCGAACTGTCCCGAATGCTCGACGTCGGCACCGGGATCGCCCTCACCCGCCTCGGACCACCTCCCACATCCGTTCCCGAACAGCATCCCGGATCAGTATCCCGGATCAGTGCCCACCAGCACGTTTGCCCAGCCCAGAGCCAGTTTCCTCGTCCCGGTCGTCGGGACCGACGGAACCCGCTGCGTTGACGAACAGGAACTCCTCCGATGCGTCGCTGCCCGCGACGAGGGAACCGATCCCGAGACCGTCCGGGTCACCGGGCCCGCCGACGACCTCATTCCCATCGGTGAGGCCGCACGCCTGGCGGGGGTCACTGACCGGTACCTGCGCAAGGTCGCCAAGTACCACGACGACCACCGCGACGAGATCGACGGCTCCCTGTCCGCGGGACGGCGACCCCGCAAGGCGTACCTCGTCGCCCACCGAGGAACCCGCAGCCGCTGGCTCGTCACCCGAGGCGAGCTCGCCGAGTTCCTCGAACGTCGTCGACCACCAGCGGTGCGGGTCGGCTACGACCTCACGTTGACCACCGAGAAGTCGCTTGGCGTGCTCGCCCTGCTCGGGAGGACCCGAAGCCGGCGCGGCGGTGCTGGGTTCGATCCAGGCCGGCAACGACTGGGCCATCGCCTGGCTGGAGAACCCACGCGGCGGTCGGCCGGGTGAACGGCAAGCCGGTCTCAGGCTGAGGGGTGGATGGCGGCGTCGTTCCGGCACCTCACCTCCCGGGCGTTGGACCCGTTCCCCCATCACCACAACGTGATCGCCAACACCGTCACGCCTCCCGGACGGCACCCATCGAGCGCTCGACGCCCGCGGCCTCTACCGGCACGCCCACGCCGCCTCGGCGCTCGCCACCGCCGAGATGCGCCACCAGCTCTCCACGCAGCTCGGGGTGCGGTGGCGACCCGGCCGCAAGGGCGGCTGGGAGATCGACGGCATCAACGACGCGGTCGTCGGCGAGTTCTCCCAGCGACGCAACGAGATCGACGACGCCCTCCCGAACTCGAAGACGAGATCGGTCGAGGAGCCACCCCAACGAGATCGAGCACATCGTCTTGCGCACCCGACCAGCCAAGAACCACACCCCTGCCGACGAGCTCGTGGACAACTGGCGTCGGCGGGCCGCGGCCCTCGGTCTCGACCGCGACGCCCTCGACACATGCCGCCGACGGCCAACGCTCGAGGCCGAGCCACGACCCCGCCGTGTTGTTCGCGTCCGTCGCTGCCGCCGATGGCATCTGTGCGGGGGGATCGGTCTTCTCCCGAGCCGACGCCCTCGCCGCCCTCGCCAACCACCCCGTCCCCGGCCCGACGGTGGCGCCCAGCCGTTGCTGTGCGGCGCCGCTCGTCTCGAGGAGCTGACCGACGAGTTCCTCGCGTCATCGCACGTCGTTGCACTCGACCGACGCGACGATGAGCCGTTGTTCACGACCGTCGAGATGCTCGACGTACAAGACCGGATCGTCCGCACGGTTCACCAAGGGACTCCACCAAGGCGCGCACCTCGTCACCCACGTCACGTCGACGCCGCCCTCGCACAACCACCCACACCTGACCGACGAACAGCGAGACCTCGTCGAGCTCGTGGTGCCGACGCGGCCACCGTCTTCCAGGCCGCGATCGGCCGGGCCGGCGCCGGCAAGACCACCACCGTCGCCGCCTGCGCCGACGCATGGGAAGCGCTGCGGGCTACCGGGTCGTCGGCGCGGCCGTGAAAGGCGAAGCCACCCGCACCCTCGCCGCCGCGACCGGGATCGAGTGCGAGACCGTCGCCTGGTACCTCGCCCACACCGACCCCCAAGCCAACCCCCTCGACTCCCGCACGATCCTGGTCGTCGACGAGGCGTCCACGCTCTCGGATCGCGACCTCGACGCGCTCATGACCATGGCCGCCACCACCGGGGCGACGCTGCGGCTCATCGGCGACCCCGCCCAACACGGCGCCATCGCCGCCGGCGGCATGTTCCGGGTGCTGTGCGAACGCCACCCGCTCGCACACCCCCGAGCTGACCACCACCCACCGGCTCCAGGACCCCCACGACCGCGCCGCCGCCCAAGCGCTTCGCGAAGGCCGTATCGACGAAGCCTTCGACCAGCTCGCAGCCGCCGGGCACCTCCACGTCGTCGACGACGACCTCACCATGTACCGCGCATGTCCTCGGCCGATGGTGGGACGCCCACCGAGACGGGCATCGACCACCCGATGGTCGACCGACGCAACAGCACCCGCCGCCAACTCAACCGGCTCGCCCACCTCCTCCGACAAGTCAACGGCGAGCTCGGCACCGACGAGATCGCCGCCAGCGGCGACCGAGCGTTCTCGCGTCGGCGACCGCGTCACCGCCCGCGCCCCGAACCGCGACCTCCACGTCGACGGCGACCGCCAGGCCTACGTCCGCAACGGCGCGCTCGGCACCATCATCGCCGTCCACCGCGGCCCGACCACCGACGAGACGACACGCATCACCGTCGACTTCGACGGGATCGGCCCCATCGACATCCCCCGCAGCTTCTTCGACCACCACCGCACCGCCGGCGGGCGACACCGAGGTCGGCATCGACCACGCCTACGCGCTCACCAGCTACGCCGTCCAAGGCTCCACCCGCGACATCTCCACCAGCCGTGTCGACGCCACCGCCACCCGCGCCGAGACCTACGTCGACATCACCCGCGGCCGCCACGAGAACCACCTCTACCTCACCGCCACCACCGACCCACTCGACGGCGAAGCCCTCCCCAAGCGTCCCCCCGCCACCCGCCGACCTCGCCGTCGCCGAACGCCTCCACCGATCCACCGGCGAGCTCACCGCCTGGGAACTCGCCCAACGCCAACAAGCCGCCGACCCGATAGATCGTGGCATCGGGCTGTGAGCATTCCCGTCGGCAGGTGACGTCCAATAGTTCGAATGAATCCGGACCCTCGCCGGCAGCGTTCGCCCACGTGCTCGGAGAGGCCCGGCGAGGGGCGGAGAGCGTCATTGCAGATCCAAGTTGAGGTCACCGCCGCCCCCCAGCCTCCCTCCAAGTGCCCAAACCAATGGGCCCAACTCACCCGGTTCCGCCACGGTGGGAACCCGACCCGGTCAGCCTGAACGGGCACGTCCAACTGCCCGTCGACGAATGGCGAAGGACGCAAGCACTTGGGATGGCGACGGAAGGGGTGGGACCACCCTCCTCGACCGTTTGCCAATGGCTACGGCGGCGTCCCCGCCAGGGCAGGGGTGCACGGGCCGGCGGGAGTCCTAGACACCGGGCCAACTCATGTCCGCCTCGGAGTTCACCGCGAGAAAGTGATGTGGTGACGTGGGGTGGTCATGGTTCTTGGCATCCGCAGTTGCAGCCCGCGACTCCGGTGATGCGGTGCACTTCGTGCACGAGCTCGGCGGGCAGGCGGTCTCGGGAGATCCAGGCACCGGCACCGGCAGCGTGGGCGGCGTCTCGGTAGGCGTCGTCGGGGTAGGGGCCGATGACGATGATGTGGCTGACCGGGATCAAGTCGCCGATGTCGGGGCAGCACTGCGGGAATCGTGATGCTTCGAGAACGATGGCGTCGGGGTGGAGGTTGGCGATGGCTTCGTGGAGCGATGACGGTTCGGGGGTGGTGGTGGCGAGCCAGCACCTGCACCCTCGTTCGATCAGATCGCACACGTAGCGGCGCATCGTCGGGTGGTTCATGGCCACGACGATCCGCGGCACGTCGGTTTGGTGTTTGTCAGAGGTCGTTGCCGTTGAGATGACGGCGCTTCGGCCCGTCAGAGTTCGATGGGGATCAGGCACGGAACACCTCCAATGTGAACACAGTGACCACCCTTGTGGTCCCGGCGCATCGTGTCGGACTACGCGTCGGGTTGCGGACAGGTACGGAGCGAGCGGGCGAAAGCGGGCGATCGCGGCTTCTGATCGCCCCATCGGCGGTTCATGGCAGATGAGCACGCTGGTCGCCGGGGCTGGCCTGCCGGAGCCAGGCACCACCTCGGTTCAGGTGTCGATCAGGCCCGCTTGGGTCGCGGCGCGCACGAGGTCGGCCCGGTTGCGGAGCCCAAGTTTCTGTTGGACGTGGGCGCGGTGGGTCTCGATCGTGCGAACCGAGAGGAACAGCTCATCTGCCATCTGCGCGTTCGTGTAACCCCGGGCGATGAGGCGAAGGACATCCTCCTCGCGTTCGCTGAGCTCGACCGCCCGGGCCTACGAGACGCGTCGGGGTCCCAGCGACCTCGCTCGACGGCTCGGCACCGAGGCGCGGATCGACGTAACGGACGCCGATGGCGGCCTGCCGGACTGCCTGGACGAGCTCGAGGTCGGCGGCCTCCTTGTTGAGGTAGCCGATGGCGCCTGCATCGAACGCCCGGCGAAGGTAGGCGACGTCCTCGTGGACGGTGAGGATCACCACCCGGGTCGTAGGGCTGGCTTCGAGGACCCGTCGAGTGCCATCGAATCCGTCGCCGTCAGGCAGGCTGATGTCCATGACGACCACGTCAGGGTGAAGATCCCGCGCCGCGGCTTCAGCCGCGGCGACCGTCGGAGCATCGGCAACCACCTCGATACCGTCCTCGGCGGAGAGGATCGTTTGGAGGCCACTGCGCACGACGGCGTGATCGTCACATATCGCGACACGGATCGGCTCAGTCAACGGGCACCGCCAGTTGCACGCTCGTCCCCTCGCCGGGCTCGGACGCGATGGTCAACGAAGCTCCGATGAGTGCGGCTCGCTCGACCATCCCGGTGAGCCCGAGCGACCCTCGGACCCGATCGGGCTCGAACCCGCGTCCGTCGTCGGAGATGCGCACGTGGAGCTGCGCACCCTCCCGGTGGAGATCCACCGTGACGACTTCGGCATCGGCGTGGCGAGCGACGTTGGTCAGGGATTCCTGCACGATCCGGTAGATCGCGGTCTCAGCATCACCGGTCATCCGGGCGCCGTCGTCGACACCGGCCACGCGAAATTCGAGATTGCCACCGCGTTGGTTGCGCTGGCTCTCCACCAGCCGTTCGAGCGCGGCGACGAGTCCGATGTCGTCGAGAATCGTGGGTCGAAGCTCGAATGCCAGCTCGCGCACCTCGTCAAGGGCTCCGGTGACCAGCTCGCGCAGCTCGTCCTGGCGATGCCGAGACTCATCGCTTCCGGGTTCCGCCTGACCCAGGATCTCGAGCGCGAGCAATATGGCAGTGAGCGACTGGCCGACCTGGTCGTGGAGATCACCGCGACCCGGGCCCGTTCGGCCTCCTGGGCGCCGATCACCCGCTCCAACATCTCGCGCTGCGCCCGCGCCCTTCGATCTGCCGCAGCGACGAGCGTCAGGGATTCGACACGCTCCCGATCCGCGTCGACCAGAAGAGCATTGTCAATGGCCGCGGCCGCGAACCGGGCCAGTACGACCACCAGTTGCTCATCGACCTCATCGAAGATGCCAGCCCGCTTGTCGGTGAGATAGAGGTTGCCGTGCCGGCGACCACCCGACCTGACCGGCACACCCAGAAACGTCCGCATCGGCGGATGGTTGGCCGGGAATCCACCGGACCTCGGGTCCGCCGAGAGATCGGCAAGCCTGATGGGCCCGTCGGCGACGACGACCTCGCCGAGAAGCCCACGTCCCTCCGGATAGGCCCCGATCGAGGCGAGGGTGTCGGCATCGAGGCCATCGTGCACGAACTGGGTCAAGGTGCCGTGCTGGTCGTATACCCCGAGGGCGCCATACCGGGCACCGACGGCGTCGCGGGCGCGTGCGACGATCACCGAAAGCAACGCCCCGAGATCGTGTTCGTACGCGAGCTCCAACGCGGTGGAGAGGAGAGCCGGGAGACGGTCGACGGGGATCTGGGCGCCGTCCCCGGGCGGTGAGTACGACACGGTGTAGCAGACTACCGATGAGAAGAGACGAGTGTCGGTTCGGACTGCGTAGTGACCCGCAACCAGATTCCGTACCCCTCCCCGATGGCGCCGAGGGTTCACGAGGTGCACGATGGGCCAAGGCTGCCGGTTCGGACCGCCGAAGCCCGGCATCGTCCAGGAGGAAACACGAGTGTCGAACCCGCTTCCATCGTCCACCGAGGCAGCCTCCGCCGGCGACTCTCCCGCCCGTCGAACCTTCACACTCCTGCCAGTCGAAGGCGGCGAGTTCACTCGAACCGGCATGTGGCTCATGATGGGCGGGTGCTGCCTGTCGCTGCCCCTCGCCCTGGTCGTCCTCGCGCTGACCGGCACGTCGCTCGTCGACTCCCGGCCCGCATTCATTGCCATCTTCGTCGTGGCCGCGCTCGGTCTGGCGACCATCGGGCTCACCAAGCACCTTGCCGCGACACGCCGGGCACACCACTGCTGAACTGTCGGCTGGCTCGCTGTCGCCGTGCAGTTCGCTCCGGATTCGTGAGCGGGCTCCCGTCATGACAACCGACGACGCGTGCGTTCCCTGCGCCCATGATGCGAGCGAGTCCGATCCACAGACCTGCGACGAGGACCTGCTTCTGGTACCGGGCGCGACGCTCCGAACGCTCGGCGAGTCCGAGTCGGACCGAATTCGTCGAATCGACCTGGAGCTCGTCGAGGGCTTCGACCAGTTGGCCACGGTGACCAAGGCGGTCACCGTGTTCGGCTCTGCCCGTACCACCCGGGACAGCGTCGTGTACCAGACGGCTCGCCACGTGGCCGAGCGTCTGGCATCGATGGGGTTCGCGGTCATCACGGGCGGCGGGCCCGGCACGATGGAGGCTGCGAATCGGGGCGCCCGAGATGGCGGCGGGCTGTCGATCGGGCTGAACATCGAACTGCCGCACGAGCAGCAACCGAACGAGTTCCTCGACGTGAGGCTCGACTTCCGCTACTTCTTCGTCCGCAAGGTGATGTTCGTGCGCTACGCGAGTGCGTTCGTGGTGTTCCCCGGCGGTTTCGGGACCCTCGACGAGCTCTTCGAGGCCCTGACCCTCATCCAGACCCGAAAGGTACGGGACTTCCCGGTCGTGTTGTTCGGATCGGCCTACTGGAACGGCCTGTTGGAGTGGGCGGCCAGGGCGCTCGTCGCGGATGGGTAACGTTGACTTGCGTTACGCTCATTATTTCGAAAAAAAAAGCTACAGGGCGGACAATCAGCGCGGCAAATTGCGCAGCTTGTTTAACACGAACGGAAAGGTCTGAGAGGCTGGCAATGGACCGTCAGGTACCGCGGTTTTCAACCGACGGTACCGGTAGATTTCCGGCATGTTAAAGTTTGCGGATTGTAACGATTGTTGGGATTCGAGAGTTCTCTGCGGAATGTACCGTTGAAGTGGCCTGCAAACCAGCAGGCGGTGTCGATCGTTCCGGGCGTCTATCCGCTTTTTCTGGATTGGTTAACCGAGATTGACGTGGGCAGATTTGGCTGCGCCGACAGCCGGTCAGACCTGCCGCTCAACACCTGTGGAACGCAGGTGAATGGTCTTGCGGTCGAGGTTGTGCTGAGCCTGGATGAATCGAATCGTTCCGCTACGGGCACGCATGATCACGGAGTAGGTCGTCGCGATCGAGCCTCGGACTTCGACTCCTTTTAGCAACGGACTGTCGCTGATTCCCGTTGCGGTAAACAGCAGGTTATCACCGCGAGCCAGATCTTTGGACATGTATTCTTGGTCCAAGCGGTCTCCCCAACCCTCGGCAATGAGCTTATTTCGTTCCGCCTCGTCGCGCGGCCAGATCTTGGCCCGCATCCCCCCGCCCAGGCAACGAAGACCGGCAGCGGAGAGAATGGCTTCCGGGGTTCCGCCGATACCCGCGTACAAATCAATATTCGAAGTATGCATGGCGGGGGCCAGAGCGGCCGCGATATCCCCGTCCATCATCATTCGTAAAGCCGCCCCTTTGCGACGAACGGAATCAATCAAATCCTGGTTTCGTGGGCGGTCGAGCACACAGACCACGACGTCACGCACATCCTTGCCCAGCACCTTGGCTGTTACGTCGATCACGTCGGCGATGGGCGCGTCGATGTGAATGGGCAGCTTGGGGTCTTCCATCCAGGCTCGACGCACGGCCAACGGATAAGCCAGCTTGTTCATGTAGAACGCCGGAATATCCTGCAGGCATGGTTCGCCGCTCGCTGTCGGCGCCGCGGTCGCAATGCAACTCAATGAGTTCGGCATGCCTTTGCCTACGTTGGTTGTACCATCGATCGGGTCGAGGGCAATTTCAAATCGCGGCGACCCTTTTTTCCAGGTACCGACCTTCTCTCCCGTAAACAGCCCGGGCGCCTCGTCCTTAATCCCTTCGCCGATCACGACCTCGCCGCAAATGTCCATCAAATCAAACATTCCGCGAATCGCGTCGCAGGCGGCCTCGTCTGCCTTCTCCTTTTCCCCTTTTCCCAGCCATTGCAGCGTGTTGAGGGCGGCGATTTCGGTTGCCCGCATAAAATCGAATTCGATCTGACGTTCAAAATCAAAAGAGGTTTCTGTTGACATGCGGGGATTTTATCTCCATGATGAATCAGTGAGTGAGAGGCAGTTGAAAATTCACCGGATCCATTCTAACCGATGAGTCAGGAAATGAACGCGGGTCAGGAGCACCGGCGCTAATCGTTGAAGGTCGGACGTTTACATGGGAAAAGCTCACGAAGACCGATCTTTCAATTAGCGGGGACGTGAATTCATCGGGGAAAACGCGGTTTTCGTACCTCGTACGCCGATCTCCGGGGTTACGAAAAATGTCTGCCCGCGGTTTAACAGGAACGTCTGTGCCATCCCGCGCGGTTGACGACCGCAGGCAAATTTGCTCATCTCACGGGTTTCCAGATTCAATCATCGTCATGACTCCATTTTTTACCGTCGTCATCTGTACCTACAACCGCGCAGCCTTCTGCCTCGGGCCTTGCAATCGCTTTGCCGCCAAACGGAAATGGACTGGGAGGCGATCATTGTCGATGACGGTTCTATAGACTCAACGTCCGAAGTTGTCGAGTCATTCACGACTCGAGAACCTCGCATCCGATTTTTGAGACACCGCCGCAACCGCGGATTGAGTGCAGCCAGAAATAGTGGCGTTGAGGCATCGCGCGGTCGCTTTATCACTTTCCTCGATTCCGATGACGAGTACACGCCAGACCACTTGGCCAATCGCAAGTCTTTGTTGTCGGCCGACCAGTCGGTGCGATTTCTGCATGGTGGCGTCCAGGTTATTGGTGATCCGTTTGTGATCGATAAAGACAATACGACGAACACGATCCACATCGACAAGTGCGTGTTGGGCGGTACTTTCTTTGTGAGACGGGATGTGTTCGACGAGGTGGATGGTTTTGACAACGTGGGGTATGCAGAGGATACACTTTTTTTTGAACAGGCAGAGGCAGCGGGGGTCAGGATGCTGCGGACGAGCTACCCTTCTTACATCTACTATCGAAATGTCCCGAATCAGCTGACATCCAGCTTTGTCTCTTAGCGAAGGGATGCAGTTTCAGGTCTTGCAATCTGACGTTCTTAATGCCAAGATACGAAGTCGACGAACGCAAGATTTGAGCGACTGAGTATGAGCGACTGAGGTGCAAATTGACCGAGAGCAGAGAGCTTGGCTGCCAGACCAACACGGAAGTGATCGATTATTTTGTTTCTTTGACTGGTCGATTCGTGATCGACGCCGGCTGCGGCAACCTCGGATTTTCAAGACAGCTGGTCGAACAGGGCGCCCGTGTGCTGGCGATCGACCCCGATTCGGTGCAGGCCGGGCTTAATCGGGATGCCGAGCCGATCGACAATCTGGAATTTGTCGAGACAGGCGCGGACCGACTGCCGGTCGAGTCGGACAGTGCGGACGGCGTCTTTTTTGCCTACTCGCTGCATCATATTCCGGCCGATATCTACACCGAGGTTTTCCAGGAAGTCATACGGGTTCTCAAACCGGATGGATTTCTGTTTGTGATCGAGCCGTTGAATTGCCCGTTCAATGAAGTCATGAAGTTGTTTCATGATGAAGACCGGGAACGCGAGGCTGCCCAGCGAGCTGTATTCGAGCTGGCGGCACCTGCTTTTGATTCGTTGCAGGTCGTCACTTACCACAATTGGGCCAAGTACGATTCGTGGGACGATTTTGCCAGCCAGATCGCTGGCCGCTCTTTCAACTCGCTTTACAGCGAGTCGGACGTTCGCCGGCCCGAGGTGAAAGAGTCGTTTGAACGCCTGGGTGGACCTGAGCATCGGTTTCGATCGCCCAAACAAGCCATGTTCCTGCAGGGCTTGAAATCCTGACTTGCACTCGTTCTTTCCAAGAATTGAATTTGAGGATTCCCTACAGCCTGTGGCTTTCCGTCAAACACTCGTGACTCGCTTTCGTGCCGCGTGCGTTGAGTCGAGCCGTCAGTTGTTCTTCAGAATCAGCTCGACGGGCCGATGGTCGCTGGTTGTTTCGTCATCGGGAAAGTCATTTTCGCGGACAATTACCCGGCTGGATGCCCGCCACGTTTTGGCCGCGCCGGCCAGGAAACTGAAATCAAGTAGCGAATCGATATAGTTGTCAATTCCATCTCCATCCCGGTCTGACCAGTTCGTGTCGATCAGCGGTTCCGGGCGGACCCATTTCCAGACATTGTCGCGCATCATCTCGTCGAAAGCCGGGTTGCCGCGCTCGGTCTCGAAAACGAAATCCAGATTGTAATCACCGATGGCGACGATTGGAATCGATTTCGTTCGGGCCCATTCGCGTAGTGTGCGAGCCTGCGCCTGGCGAAACAGCTTGTCCCCGCGAGCCAGATGGTTCATGACAAAGACGACTTCCTGCTCATTCGCGTTGTCGCGCAGCCGAACGTACAGGGGGACGCGGTGGTGCCCGTCGTCAAACACAAAGTCACCGATCTCGGTCATCTCGGCACTTTCGACCAGCGTAAATTTTTCCTTGTCAAATCCGAGCCACAGGTGATCGTCTTCCCGATCTTCGTTGACTCCGGTCAGGCCGCGAATGAATTGCTAACCCTTAGCCTATTCTGACATCAATCGAATGATGTCGGAAACGGAAGGGATGCCCACGATGATTTCCAAAACGTCGCCGTTGGCGTTGGCAATAATCGTTGTCGGTAAGATGTGTCTTCGTGTTTTGGACACCGCAATTTTGCGAAACTGGAATTGCTGGTCATCTGTCCAGGTGTACGACAGCTGGTATGGCGGCTCATTCTCTGAGACGTACTGTTTGAGTTTGTCAGCACTATCGCTGTCGCTGACCGGTACGCCGATCATCCTAAGCTCGGATTCATCAAACCTTGACCGCAGTTGTTTCAATTCAGGCAAGTGTTTCTTGCAACAAGGGCACCATGTTGCCATTGACGTATACATATTCAACTTCGCGGAAGTATTGTCACCGGGTTTAAACTGGACTCCTTTTAGCTTACGATCCTTGCCGTCGCTTTTGGCTTGTGCTGTCGGTTGACTCAATACGTATTCGCTTCGCTCAACTCCTGAATGACTCTCGGTTTCCGCTGCATTTTCGTAAAAGGTCAGGAGTTCGCCAGCTTCAATGTTCTCTACTCGTTGAATCAATCCACTGGGCCAGGTGATCACGATGGATCTTGCGGTTGAAGCTGTACCCAGGCCAAATATTTTTGTGCGTGAGTTTTGAGCGGCCAACCCCTCGCCGCAGGCATATTCGCTCGTCAGATTCTTGTCGGCCAATTCGATCATGATTTTGGCGCCGATGCCGTCGCGGTTACTGAATGAGGCAGATGGCTGGTCGCTCTTGTTGCCACCTACAAACCGCAAAGCGACGAAATTTCCGGTTGCGTCATTGTTGGCCAGTTTTCCTGCCTGGTTCTTGAACAGCTGAATGATGGGACCATTGGCATTCGCCAAAATCATGTCCTGCCATCCGTCGCGGTCGAAATCCCAAATGGCAAATGACGCCCGTCCTTGATGGAATCAGCTCCGGACACATTTGAAACGTCGGTGAAAGAGTCACGCCCTGGCTAATAAACAAATGGTTTCGTTCTTTTCCGCTTAACGACATAGGAACGCGTTTATGGTCTGAAAGTCGATACCTGGCAACTTCCGTGTCTTTCTTTCCACTGACCGGATCCCGTTTCCAGGATTCTGACTCACGAAGGCTTTTGTCCAGCTTGGTGTCAGAACGCACGACCGTGCGCCAAAGTTACTTCATAAGTCAATGTCGACAGCGATATCAGCCGGCGCGGTGTAATAGCCGTT
Organism: uncultured Actinomycetes bacterium; assembly: GCA_963719935.1. Taxonomy (GTDB): domain Bacteria; phylum Actinomycetota; class Acidimicrobiia; order Acidimicrobiales; family CAVRDY01; genus CAVRDY01. Next base: position 251,638 of record CAVRDY010000003.1, read on the forward strand.
CGGGGAGTAAATGTCACTGAAGCCATCGTTGTTGAAGTCGATGAACTGGCTGCCCCAGGCCCAACCAGCTTTGGCTACTTGCATGGTTGTTTTGTCAGTTCCTGATACCAAACTGAATTTTTCTCCGTCACCACGGTAGAGATAATTGCCCGTGGCCAGTGTCTTGAACTGTGGGTCAATTTCCGAAACTTCAGCGGTAATTCGTCGTCCTGCTTTGCTGAACATGTTGGAAACGTACAGATCAATGAAACCATCATTGTCGTAATCGTTCCAGGAGACACCCATGCCAAAACCGATTGCGATTCCGGATTCCTGGGTGATGTCGGTGAAGCCGTCGGGAAAGTCGTTTCGCAGAAGGTTGTCTGGTCCATAGTCGTTCGCGATGTACAGATCGGGATCGCCGTCACGATCAAAGTCATTCCAGGTCGCCTGGAATGATTGACGCCAAAGTTGCAGTTGTTCGTTTTCCTTGGCAACTTCAAACGCTCCACCTCCAACGTTGACCAGCAACAGGTTGGGAGGGCCTGGACGACGAAGATAGACGTGTGTTTCGGCGAGTTCTTTTCTAAATGCTGAAAACTCGTCTGCGGACAAATATTGCCTGGCCCAAATGGGAGAGTTTGTGGCTGAGAAGAAATGGATGTTTTCTAACGGACCGTAGGTAGAAAGGTGAACATCCAGCAAGCCATCACCGTTGTAGTCGGCTGCGGAGATCGAAGAAATCATGAATGGCATTTCAGGACCAATCAAGTCATCGGTTCGGTCTTCAAAGGTGCCAGAATTGTTGACAAGATATTGCCCGCGATGGCGTGGGCGACCAAGAAACAGGTCCGGGTCGCCGTCATTATCAAAATCCGCGAACAAAGCCGCAGAACAATTGGCGGTCTCGTCGACGCATATCGACTGGCACATTCCTCAAAACGTCCGTTCTGTTTATTTCGCAATAACAGATTCGTGCTGTGCTGCATTGCGACAAAAACATCGTCGTAGCCATCGGAATCAATATCAACAACCGCCACGGCTGGATGTTCGAGTGTTACTTCGGAGAAGAAATACGGATATTTGTCACCTTCGAGGCGGTTGGGTTGAATACCCAAATAAAGATCTGACGTTTTCTGTTCCTGTAACGAAGTGGTTGCCAGAGAATAAATGGCGTCATCCTCGATGACATCGGCCAGCACATCAGTGAAGATTGAAGCACGTGCGACCGTTGTTTCCAGTGACTTGGTCTTCCAGCTACTGATGGTCCACCGGTCATCTTTCGGGGCACGTGACCATGTCACCTCGACTTTGGCTGTCCAACCAAGGATCCTGGCGTCGTCCAGGAGGGCGCTACCGGTCGACCCGAGATCTGACTGATATTGGGTGCGATCTGGGCCGATAAACGAACCGCGAACGAAATAGAACTTGCCGTGCTCGATGTATTTGACGCTGGAAAATAGCTTTTCCCAGAGTACCAATTCATTCCTGCCAACAGATTCAGCTACATCTTTGATATCCCACGTTTCCCTTGAGATGCCCTCCACAATTTCTGCTGCCGGTAACGGATCTGTTACGCGACTGGCGACCATTACGGTGTCCGCAAACAGGTCCCTGGAAACTTCGTCAGGAATCTGAAGATTGGCAAGACTTTTGTTGAGACGTCGTAGCTCAGGTGTGAGCGCAAGTATCAGTTCTTCAGAACTGACGATTGACTCGACAGAAGCGTCGTGTTCAACGACAGAACCTGATTGTTGGCGACCAATCTCAACAGCATCGTCTTGCCAGTTCTTCGACGCGACGTACCAGCAGGCAACCCCAGCCAAAATGAAAAGCAACACGAGTCCCGTTTTTCTCATAACGACTGGTCCAGCTACTGGAATTGAATGATATCCGAATTATAAAAAAAAAAGGCTTGGTAACACCAAGCCTTTTATATCAACAAATTGCCGGGCCGACTTAACGACGGCGGCGAGCTACCAAACCAACTGCAGCCAAACCGAGGAAGGCAACGCTCGTGGGCTCGGGAATAGCACCACCAGAATTTCCGATTGTCATTCGACCGTTAACATATACGTCATCTGGAGACCAAACAACGGTGTTAGTGGTTTGGAAGCCGTACTGAACGGCACTAGACTGCCGTCGATTGAGAAAGTGAAAAATCACCAGTACCTGTGATTTGAAACAAAGTTTCGTTAGCAAGACCTGCAAATCCAGGATTGAACTCTCTGATAAACGCAAATACTTCTACGTCGTTATCAAAATCGAATTGAGTAATGCTGAAATCAAAAATCAAGTCCATGCCGCCGAGCGAGCCTGTTGAACCTTCGCCGAACTCTTGAAACAGGTTCGCTTCCATGACCTTGTTACCAAGACCGCCCGGTCCGCCAAAAGTACCGTCCCCGTTATCTTGGAACCAAAAATCATCACCAACGTCGATTGATGCACTACGCATTTCGATGGAGTCGGGGCCGAATCCACCAATTTCGTTAGGGTTTGGATTGTTGACGTAATCGAGACCCCAACCGCTTCCGAATTGGAAACCACCGCCATCGGCAGGAAGGTCAGATACATTCATGAATGCAATCCAGCCATTGGTAGTACCATCCAATGATGGCGATACAAATGTGTCGGCGTTTGCCGCCGTTGTAAAAATGCAGGTGGCAACGAGTACGGCGCCAAGTGCTAAACGCTTAAGTTGATGTTTCATCGGTGTTTCCTAATCTCTGGGGGTCTAGTCGAGGTTGAAAATACGAATTTCAAACGACCTTCATTATGTAACGGCGATTAACGTCGTCAAGCAATATCGAAACCGGTTTCAGAAAAAACTCAGAAATTCTTACCCCCCCCGATTAGGTGGATGCAATTCGAAACTTTTCCTTGCAGGGTAATTGCGAGCAAGGAACGAAATCATCCGGGGCCGCCCAACACGCTGGTAAAAACTCCGCCAAAGCTGCGGTTTTGTACTGTCAGACCCGTGACCGCAATAGAATCGGCCATTGGACTCGTATCTGGGTCTGTTTTTTCAGCTGGAGGGATTGGGTGCAGGAATTCTGCTCTGGCAGGTCTAACAAAGGGCCGATTTCAACGGAAGATTGTAAGCCCTGATTTCTTTCGTGGCAACGAACCTTGCAGCAAAAACGTTTGACTGGATATTCATCGACTGAAAAGAATCGCGCATGATCGTTTTGCCCTCGACCTCGATTTTTGCGCTGAAATCGAATTCCTCACTTACAATTTCGTTCAGGACAACTGTAACTGTCAGCACGTCACCTGGCCGGCAAAAGCCCTTACTGCGGGGTTGATTCACCTTCACCAACACCCCCAAGGCGTACTCGTTAAGGAAAGGGTCTGCCGTGTTGTATTCCTGCATCGGATTGTACTCGGCGGCAATCAAATGCCGACAGGCTGAGTAGTCAGTTCCTGCATCATTGCACCGGGGAATATCGGTGCGTCAGGAAAGTGACCCTGAACAAACTACTCGTCGTCGCTAAACGTCTTTTCGGTGATGATTTTGTTAGGTTCAATAGAAACAACTCGCTCCACCAACAAGTAAGGCGCACGGTGATACAAATAGTTCTTAGGACTTTCGGACCGATGCTGGTAGACAGGCATGCTGACACGGTAGCGCTGTCCCAGTGAAAACAGTTGCGCCTGCTTCAATCGTTGAAACCGCTCAGCCTTACCAAGCCCGGCTGGATCAGAAATTCTTCAGAATCAGCTCGACCGGTCGATGGTCGCTGGTCTTGTCGTCATCGGGAAAGTCATTTTCGCGGACGATGACGCGGCTGGTTGCCTGCCAGGTCTTGGCTGCGCCGGCCAGGAAACTGAAATCGAGTAACGAATCGATATAATTGTCGACGCCATCTCCATCTCGGTCCGACCAGTTTGTATCCACTAACGGTTCGGGGCGAACCCACTTCCAGACATTGTCGCGCATCATCTCGTCGAAAGCGGGGTTACCGCGCTCAGTCGCGAACACGAAATCGAGATTGTAGTCGCCGATGGCGACGATCGGAATCGATTTGGTCCGGGCCCATTCGCGCAATGTCCGCGCTTGAGCCTGACGAAATAGTTTGTCGCCGCGAGCGAAATGGTTCATGACAAACACGACTTCTTGCCCGTTTGTTCTGTCCCGCAGTCGCACGTACAGCGGCACGCGGTGATGCCCATCGTCAAAGACGAAGCCATCCAGTTCGGTCATTTCCTCACTGTTGACTAATGCGAATTTTTCGTTGTCAAACGCCATCCAGAGATGGTCATCCTCCCGGTCTTCGTTAATCCCGGTCAGGCCGCGAATGAATCGGTATCGGCTTGGCCACTTTTGTTCCATCGCTTGCTCAAAGGCCGCGAGCTGGTCGACTTCCGAAAGCCCAATGACATCGTATTTTCCAAGTTCAACCAGTTGCGCGGCGACTGTCGCAGGATCACTGCCACCGGATTCCACGTTCCAATGCAAAATTGCGTAGGAGAATGACCCGCTACTGACGAGTTGTGAATCTTTGTTTGATGGATTTCCAGCCGGATTCTCAGTTGTCGACGCGGCATTCGTCGTCGTCGCGGGTAACGTCGTCACGCCTGCCGAATCGGAAAGCTCCGTGGTGCTTGTTTGATTCGGACGAACTTCGGCGGAAGGCTGCTGTTTGCAGCCAGGAATTCCAAATCCAATAACGGCAACCAAAGATGATGCCAGTAATAGATGATGAATCGAACGTTGTGATTGTTGCACAATGTTCCTTTTCGAAATTGAGTCGTTAGTTACTGACGAGAGTTGAACGATTGTACTCCATTGGATACGAATCACCGACCTAGCCGGTCCAAAACGAACAATTGGATGCAGGCTTTGGGCCGCAAGGCTTCCTCCCCGTCATGGCCCCGGTGGGGCCTGATCGAATATCCCACGGCGTGAGTTATCTGTCCCGCGTCCTGGCCCCGGTAGGGTCCTGATCGAATATCCCACGGCGTGAGTTATCTGTCCCGCGTCCTGGCCCCGGTAGGGTCCTGATCGAATATCCCACGGCGTGACTTATCTGTCCCGCGTCTTAGCCCCGGTAGGGGCCTGATCGAATAGCCCACGGCGTGAGTTATCTGTCCCCCGTCATGGCCCCGGTAGGGGCCTGATCGAATATCCCACGGCGTGAGTTATCTGTCCCGCGTCTTGGCCCCGGTAGGGGCCTGATCGAATATCCCACGGCGTGAGTTATCTGTCCCCCGTCATGGCCCCGGTAGGGGCCTGATCGAATAGCCCACGGCGTGAGCCGTGGGTTATCGGAACGCCGTATTCGATAGCCCCGGTAGGGGCGACAGCGAGGTTACCCCACGTGTTCTCGTTCAAACACGAATGTGGGATCAAACGAGATTTCATGAGCCGCAAGGATTGCCAAAAACTCGTCTTGGAATGTTTTCTGCTGGTGATGCTGCTGTTGATTTTGAATATAAGTGCGAACCACTGGTTCCTGCGAATGGCTAACGGTGAACGCTCCAAAGCCGGGTTGCCAGCCGAATTTTTCTTTCGGCTTGATTGTTTCGTTCACCCAACCCGAGGAATTTGATTTGATGTATCTTAACAAGTCAGATACCGCGATCGTGGGAGGAATTCCCGCCAGGAGATGAACGTGGTCTTCGATTCCACCAATCTCCAACAGCACACCATTTTTGTTGCGGATGATCCCACCGATGTATTGGTAAAGTTGCTCCGACCATTCGGAGGAGATTGTTTTGCGGCGGTATTTTGTGCTGAACACGAGATGGTAGGTGAGCGACGTATAGGTTCTTCCCATGGCTGGCCTCGCTGTCGCCCCTACCGGGGCTTTTGGAAATTGTATTCTTATTATCCCACGGCTGACGCCGTCGGCTATTCGCTGTCGCCCCTACCGGGGCTGTGGATTGACGATGCTGTATCGTGACGTCGTGGGCTATTCGATCAGGCCCCTGCCGTGGCTGCAAATCGGGTCACATCGCTGTTCGCTCGCGTTAATGACGAGTCTTCTTAGTCATTCCGTAATGGTTTTCCGGAGTTTGACTGCAGCTAACTCGTCAACGATAATCGGTCGGCCCAACCCGTTTTCGGCAAAATTGAAATCGGTTAGAACAGATTAGGACGGCTTCGGCTGTGACTACCTGGCAATCAAATTTGCAATTCTTTTCCACACACCCACGTTTCTAAATTGGAGAACACCATGAGATTTCGTTTCGTTCTTTCCGGAATGCTTTCCGGATTATTGTTGGCTGGACTGATGACCAGCCCGGTTTCGGCACAAACCATCACAGGACAGGATGACTTCGGGGACTCAGACAGGGTTTGATGGTGTCATCCGGCAAATCCAACGGGTGGAACCACTTGTTTTCAACGCGGATTCTGACCCCGACAACGAAGGTAACCCAGGCTTTGGAAATGCACCGGGTATTTTTGCGAACCAATCAGAGCGGGGGCGATGGTTTTGAAGTACTTCGGCATTACCAATCGAAACATCCGTTGACGTGGCCGATGATACGGATCCGAACGGGACCGGAGCTTTTTCGCAGTTCGACGACTTTGGATTTGCCGGTTACACAGGCGACTCCCAATGACTGTGGCAATTTCATCGTATAGCGGATGCACAAAACGATGGCAATCCCAGCGGTGTCGTCACCGCGGTTTGGACGTTTGACGTGTCGGTGGTTACAACATTCACCGCATCAGCCTCGACATGGTTGCCTACGGGGACTTTGAAGGCCCAGACGACGACGAGTTGCGGACGATGTTGGGTTCATGGTGGAGTTACACCGATGGAGTTGGCACTCCGACAGTCCCCTCTTCGCTTTTGCACTGACCGAGAAGCAGGACGAGCAAATCATTACCGTATTAAGTCGTCATGGAAAGTGGGGCCACTACGACACGTATTTCAACACATTTTATGAGCCCGGCAGACTGGGATTGTTTGATGCAGAAGACCCTGGAGACGGACAAACAGCAAACTGCCCGGGAGGTTTGGTTTATTGGCTCCTGCTGACGATGGTGGGACCACTGACGACGGTATCGCCCGGAACGGTATCATTCTGCGACCAACGTTTAGCAATCCGGCGGCGACCACGGCGGCTTACCAGGATTTACGGTAACCCCGAAAACGGAACATTTGAGGACAACTTATCTCCTTGGTACCGAGATCCTCTGTTTGAGCAGGGCTCTAGCACCAGTTGGACAAGAGTAAGAGGACATTTACGAAAGTTATCAAAGAATCGGGTGACACCTTCACGCTGAAATGGTGCCGCTCAGAATGGCGGAAAGGAAGTTATCGCCATCGATAACATCCTGTTAGAATCGGCCGTACTCGGTGACGCTAACGGCGATGGGGCGTTAAATAACTCTGACATCGCGCTGTTCGTCTTGGCCCTGACCAATCCAACCTTGTACGAGAAGTTTAATGATGTGGACGTTGACTTCGTGCTCGACATGAACTGCGATGGAATTTTCAATAACTCTGATATTGCCGACTTTGTGACAGCCCTCACAGGCAAATAGTCTCGCTTGCTGCGGAGTTGACAACGTTTGACTCTCGGAGCAAGAATCTGATCTGGCTTCATTTGATTTCAACCGTCACTTGCGGGCGGTTGAAGTCGAAATGAAAACCACCTTAGTGCCAGGCTTTCTTGCCAAGCCGGGGTGTCATTTAACGTATGTGGACCGAATTGCTGCGGATCTGCCGCCGGAATTTGGGTTTTTGGATTAACAGCGGACGCTGCGAGGAGTGTCGGCACTTTGACCTGCTTGCGCAGTTGGTTTTCCATAGACCAGCGAATTGAACAGCGTTTCGTCTGTCTTCGTTATCCAGAGTCACGACCGCGGCGTTTTGAACCCGGTGGGCGTAGTCATTTCGCCAGTTTTTTTAGTCCGGTTTAGCTCACCGCATCCACGACTTCCAGCAGTGGCAGAACCGTCAAGCCAATTTCAGTCTTTCAATTCGCCGACGCTGACGACGGTTGAATAACCCAAATTTTGCTTTAAAGGCTGGAATTTTCTCGGTGGAGATGGCATCCCAATGGATGTCAGTCGAAAGGCCGACCTTTTAGGGGGCTGAAGGTCCTGTTGCTGGATTATTAGGGCGTATTTCTGGTTTTTCGGTACCAATTTTCTGGACTAAGCGCCTTTTATGGAATGGAAGGCTAATTACGATATTAGGGAGCTGTTTTTTTGAAGGCAAGCTGACTTGTCGGAGCAGTTTTCTAAGCGGATTTACAGCATTGAATTTTTAAATTTTGTGAGGACCCAATGAAGATGAAAAAACTTGCTGCTTTGGCAGCTTTTGCCGCCGTCGCCACGTTTGGAGGCATTGTCGCTGCCCAGCCTATGATCGATGGCACAAAAGACGCCGTCTACGGCGACGCGGTTGGCGTGCAGACGGTTCAAACCCAGTTTGGCGACAATCAAAGCGAGCTAAATGCCGCGTACGCGGCCGTTTGTGATGGCCGGCTGTACATGATTTTTACCGGCAATATTGAGGAAGGGAGCTTTAACAAGATTAATATCTTTTTCGACACCATACCGGGGTTTGGCGAAAATGTAATGAGTGGTTTGCCGGAATACGATTTTCCTGGCGGACCCGGATGGATTAGCCAGAACTACGCTGGCCTCGTATTTGATACTGGTTTCACCGCCCAATACCACATGTTTGTGCGCAGTGGAGGCGGAAGCAACTTCGAAGTTGATTTCGTCGATCGACTGGGCGGAACTTCGGCTGCCGTAAATGGCAACGCAGGAGCGGCCGTTGGACTTGGTTTCGTGTCACCCGGTTCGCTTACCAATGGCCCAAAGGGGATGATTGGCGACGCGTTAGCGAACGACATTCCGTTCTTTTTTGATAACTCAAACATGGCCGGCGTTCTTGGTGGAACCGAGGCCGCCGATCAAACGGCCGCCCTTGCCGTAACGACTGGTTTTGAGTTTTCGATCGACTTCGCGGATTTGGGTTTGGATCCGACGGTGGCCAACACGATTCGAGTTACCGCGATCATCGGAAATGGCGACCACAATTTCATGTCCAACCAGTCACTCGGGGGATTGCCCGCGGGGTTCGGCAACCTTGCCGGTCCTTCAACGATTGATTTCAGTGCCTACGACGGTGATCAAGTCATGACCATCTTGTTGCCCGCCAAAGGGGACGCCGACGGCAATGGAGTAGTTAACAACTTCGACATCGCCTCGTTTGTTATGGCGTTAACGAACCCAGGAGCTTACGCGAAGGCGTTTCCAGGTGTCGATCCCGATGTCGTGCTCGACATGAACTGCGATGGCATGTTCAGTAACGTTGACATTGCCGGTTTTGTGGCAGCCCTGACCGGTGGTGGCGGCAAATAGGAAGAATCTAACTGCCGATAGATGAGGGCCGCGGCCTTTCGTGCCGCGGCCATTCGCGTTTTGGCAGCCTGACATTCGATGGCGTATTTCGCTGCTTGCCAACGAATGAGGAAAATATTCAACAAATCCAGTCGACCACGGTTGTAACAAGTGCGGGGTCAATCCTAACTCCTTCAGTGAAAGGATTTTCGTCCCTTGGTCGGTTGCTGGCGCGGGTGGCTCGATAGCAGCCCCCGCTTTGTTGGATTTCTCGCACGGGCCAGCAGAATTCCTGAAAACGCTTTCAGAAGTTCCTTGACGGCGGCTGAGAACCCAATGATAATCGGGTCTCGCCACGGAATCGGTTTCGCAAGGATTGCGCTCGAAAAAACTGACTTCGCATCCCATGTTTTGCGGAATCAAGCTGAACATTCCCCCATTGACCCAAGGAGATCTACATGTCCACCAGTTTACAGAAATTTTTGATGACTTCCGCTGCAGTGTTTGCACTGCTCGTATCGTCATCTGCCACCTATGCCCAACTCCGGGCGGACGTCCGAGCGGACGTTAAGGATGGTCAACCAGGAGCGAGAGGAGGCGCGCCCGCACTTTTATTCGAAGTTGGTTCCAGTTTGGCTCCTTGGGAAGGCTTTATGAATGTGTTCGACCTCATTCAACCCGAAGGTGCGCAGGCCCAAGGCCCGTTTGTTTTCGGTTCCGGATGGGGAGTTTCAGACCTGACTGCGACATTTGATGATGTAGCAGGTGTGTTGACACTGGGACCCAATTCAGTAGGCGACCCTGATCCGTTTTGGTACGTCGGTGGTGGCGGTCCCGGAGCTCAGGGAAACAAGTGGATGGATGCCAATCTATTTCAGACGCAAGTTATCGGTGCGAATGCTGGTGCGACCGTTACTTTCTCGGGAGAAGTGTTGAGCAACACTTTGACACCCGCCCATACGGCTGTTGCGTTTATTAGAGAATTTAACGCGGACTTCTCATCGCTAGTTCTTGAGACGACAGTTCCATTAACCCCCGGGCCATTCAGCTTCAGTCAAACCTTGACCGGCGATACCACGGGTAACTTCCAGTTCGGGTTCTCGATGAATGGCCAAAACGTTTGGGTAACAGATGTGGCCCCGTTCGGAACCGTTGAAATCGCCTCTGAGATGGGCACGCCGCCCGAGCTCAACCCGCTGGCGACATTCTGTTCTGATTTTGAAGACCTTGTTCCGGACTCGCAGTTTTTGCCGATTGGTGATGGCTGGACTTTCTTTGCCACCGACCCAGTGGGAACGTACGATGGTCCTGCTCCCCAAGGTCCACAAATTTCCAATCTGGCGGATGCCTCAGGCGATCCTGGGAATACTCTATTCCAGGAAAACGGTACGGACGACGACAGTAATCAATATCTGAATATTTATTCGGATTACGACAATCCACTGCGGCCAGGCGGAGGCGAGTTTGGCAACAATGTTTTCCAGCAACAAACCTTCACGGCCGAGGACGCCGCGAGGGGCAGACCTATACCTTCAGTTTCGACTATGCAGGTGGTCAGGATCCATTTGGCGTCGCTAATGACCCGACGACAACAGCGGCGGCATTCATCCGTGTTTTTGATGGTGCTTTCAATCTGTTGGACGAAGCAGAGTTCGATACCTCGAATGCGCCAAGTACTCCGATGGGCGCGTCTCCGACCATTGTGTTTGAACACGGAAAGGTTTCCGTGACCATGGATCCAGCCTGGGAGGATGGTGGTATCATCCAGTTTGGCTTCACCACCACGTCGACTCTGTTTTTGCCAACGGGTGTCTATTATGACAACGTCTGTTTTGGCGTGCTCGGCGATGCCAACAATGATGGTGTATTCAATAACTCTGACATTGCCGGTTTCGTAACGGCACTGACCAGTTCAGATCCATTGGACCCCGCTAACCCCAACCTCGACATGAATTGCGATGGAGAGTTTAACAACAACGATATCGCGGCGTTTGTGGCAGCCTTGACCGGTGGTGGCGGCAAATAGGGCAAACCCAACTGCCGATACATGAGGGCTGCGGCCTTTCGCGTGTTGGCAGTCGGTAGCCTGACGGTCGGCCGCGACTTTGTCGACCGGCCAAAGAATGCTGAAAAATATTCAACAAAACCAGCGGACCCGGATTATTCAAGTGCGGAGGCTTTCCTAACTCCTTGGAGGATAGGATTTTCTGTCTTGGGTCGGATGCTGGCGCGGGTGGCTCGATAGCAGCCCCCGCTTTGTTGGGTTTTAAACGGTTATCAGCAATTCTCGAAGCGTTTTTAAAAGCTGGTTGACGGCGGTCGGGAAGTCAATAAGAATCAAGTCTCGTTAACTCACGGAGACCCGTCATCAGCCACCCGTGGTGACATTACAGTTGGTGTCGGCAAGTTGGCACCTCCGTGATTGAGACTATGATCGTTCAAATCAACACTGGTTTTTACTTCTGGAGAAAGCAAGCAATGAACAAAACGCTACAAAAGACACTATTTACGCTGATTTTTTGCTCCTTGACGACAGTTTCGTTAAACGCACAGATCAGCACGGGGTTTGATACCTCGGAAGGCTTCACCGTTGGTGCGGTCATCGGCGGTCAAAACGGTTGGACCCAGTTTGATACCGATCCGCCATCATTCACGCAGCCTATCGTCTCGTCGGACAACCCATTTGCCGGCGACGCTGCCTTGCGAATTGCAGATGAGCCGGCCTTCGCTGATGGAACTAACACTGGTGGTTTCAGTCCACCTGTCCCCTATGCCGCGAATTCTCCGTCGACGACTTCAGTTCAAGTTTCAATTACGGATGAAGAGGGAGCAGATTATTTTGTTATTGGGCAATCGCCAATGGAAATGGCAGCGACCTACCGGGTGCAATTCAATTTTCTGGGAAACATTTTCGTCGTCGATGATATTGGAGCAGGACCGGTCTTTGTAGACACCGGCGTGGCATTTAATCGGGTAGGCGACTATGTGGAACTTCGCGTCGAATTTGACCCGGTTGCTGGTGCCATTCGCTATTTTTACGGCGGTTCGTTGATCTACACGGGTGTAGTTTGGTCTGGAACTACTGTCGAAGAGGTGATTCTTGGTAGTGACAACTTTCAGGGACTTTCCCTGGTTCAACCGGCGTTTGCCGACTTCGACAGCCTGTCGTTCGTGGAAGGTGGTTTTGCGACACCGCTATCTACCTTCTGTTCTGATTTCGAAGACCTCGTTCCCGATGTATTCTTTTCCAATATCGGTGATGGCTGGCAGTACTTTCACACCCAGCCAGCCGCTCCTGGTTTTTTCTTCGGAGATGCCCCCCAAGGTCAACAAATTTCCAATTTGGCGGACGCTGACGGCGATCCGGGATTGAATAGCGTTGCAAGATCCGCCCGGAGGTGGTAACCAGTACCTCAGTGTTTTCCAGCAATACGATGATACTGACGGTTTCCGGAGCGGTGCGGGAGCTTTTGTTTTTGAAAATAATGTGTTTCAGGAGCAAACGTTCTCGGCTGCGGACGCAGCGAAGGGACAAACGTATACCTTTAGCTTCGACTATGCAGGGGCTGAGTCACCAAATGGTGTTGCCGATGACCCCGACTCAACCGCCGCCGCGTTTATCCGTGTTTTTGATGGTGCTTTCAACCTATTAGACGAAGCGACCTTTGACACTTCCTCAGCCACCGAACTGGTGTTTGAGCTTGGGAAGGTTTCGCTGACGCTGGATCCACTCTGGGAGGATGGCGGTATTATCCAGTTTGGCTTCACCAACACGGCCGCCGGCTTTGAGCCGACGGGTGTTTACTACGACAATGTGTGTTTTGCCGTGCTGGGCGACGCTGATAATAATGGAGAGTTCAACAACTTTGATATCGGGTCGTTCGTACTGGCCTGACTGATCCTGGTGCATACCAGACAGCGTTTCCGGAAGTAGATGTCAATGGTGTGCTGGACATGAAGTGCGATGGAGTCTTCAATAACGAAGATATTTCGGCCTTTGTGACAGCTCTCACAGGAGGTTCAAGGTCTCTCACAGGAGGTGGAAAGTCTCTCGCAGGAGGTGGAAAGTCTCTCGCAAGAGGTGGAAAGTCTCTCGCAAGAGGTGAAAAGTCTCTCGCAAGAGGTGAAAAGTTCTCTCACAGTAAGTAAAGAGTCTCTCACAGTAGGTGGAAAGTAGCAGAGCTTTCCTTGATTCAACCGGAATTACCGTAGTTGTAAGTATATTTATATTTGTCTTGGATTGAAAACATTTTAACACTTTTTCATTTCATAGTTTCTGTTAAAATATGAAATATGGCATCTGTGTTAGGTGTTTTGGTTCAAGATTTTGATTTTACATCTTTTGACCATACGCTGAAGCGTATTAATCCGTTCTTGACTAGGAGTTTTTTATGAAAAAGGTATTGTTTGTTGCGTTGGCGATTTGTTGCTTTGCTGTTAGCACAGCCAGCGCACAGGTTAGATGTGTTCTTCAGCACTAGCTCGGACGATCCGTTCGCCGGGACTGTGTTGGAATTGATGGATGGTGATTCCGGCTCGCTCTTCGTCTGGGTTGACAACACTGACGTGAGTGGAAGCAAGATTGAAGGTATTGATTTGGATATTCTAGGTGCGGCAGCCACACGTTGACCGCAAATCAGTTTGCGGTTGAAAACCCCGAACTCTTCGGGGCGGATCGAGGGTTCGTTGGGATGGTACAGGTTCCGGAACTCTCGGAAGCAGCCCAGGTATTTTGGTTGACAATTCCAATTCAGTTACTCTCAGCCCGAGCGCACTAGCTGGTATCCCGAATGGTACTGGTCCGGTGTGGCATGCTACCCTAGAGTTTACTGCGAATGGTGTAGGAAGTAGCCAATTGACTTTGGCAGAGGGAAATTTTGGAATAGCGGTAGGTGGTAGCGCCCCTGCAAGTATCAGCTTCGGATCCGCCACCGTTAACGTAAGTGGTGGTGGAGCAATTCCAGAGCCATCCGCATTGGCCTTTCTAGGTGCAATTTGCGGCGGAACATTCCTTCGCCGTCGTCGCGCTTAATTTAAGTTACCTGATTCTTGCCATTGAAGCATGAATGAAAATTTTTGGGGGATGCCTGATTCGGGCATCCCCTTTTTCTATTTCTGTGCTGCCTCTCAAATATGTACTGGCTTGCATCGCCGGTTTGATTGGCCGTTTGCCAAATTACTCAAGTCTCTGGTCCCAATGGCAGCTGGTCGGTTATGACGCCAATTCGAGATTTTACACTTACTGTGTCCATTACAAAGTCGGCGACAGTACCAGTGACCGTTTCTTAAGGGATATGGAGTCGGCGAATTTGCGACTCAATGCCGATGCGCTGGGTGAAGGCACGCCAATTATCTACCTGGGGGACTTTAATTTTTCGGGACACACGGAAGCGAGTGTGGCGACGCTGCGGGGGGCGGGTAACGGCCAGGCGTTCGACCCGATTCAATTGTCCAGCTGGCCTGGTCTTCTTCCTCTCGGAGGCACCTTACTCAGTCCACTCGAGCCGTCTCGCTTCCCGATGGGGGCAGCCCTGGCGGAATTGACGACCGGTTTGATTTGCAGTTGGTGACCGATGAACTGTTGGATGGCGATGGAATGAGCTACCTGGGACCCAGTTCAGCCGGATTCATTGGTGTTGAGCATTCCTATATTGCCTTTGGCAATGATGGAATGGTCTACAATGCTGCGATCAACGCAACCTTCGTCGGTCGTGAACGACCAGCCAACGTAGCTAATGCGCTGCATGATTTTTCCGATCACCTGCCGGTCGTGGCGGACTATCAGTTCCCGGCGAGAATGACCGTCACCGTCGATCCGGTTCCCCCGGCACTGATTGTGGGGGCGATCGCTTCGGTCGATTTTGAGGTCGCCAATACCGCTCCCGTTGAGCTGGAGGTTGCCGCGGACGAACTGGATTACTCCTTCTCGACATCTGGAGACCTGATGGGTTCTGGTGCCGGGACCGATCCTGCCGCGGGTGCTGTGGAGACCGAGTCGTTCGATTTGGATGCGTCCACCGTGGGCGTTAAATCGGGCACATTGACCGTCGACGGCTTGAGTCAGCAGACATCGGATCCGCTGTCGGTCAGCGACGTGAACTTTATTGTGCTTGACTATGCAAATCCATCATTTTCGAATCTGGAAGACGAAAACAAACTGTTGATTGACTTCGGCGACGTGCCACTCGGTGCCGTGCCGGAAGGAGCCGAGTTTTCGATTCACAATCTTGTTTCGGAGTTCGGTGCCGCATTGACCGCAAATTTGGATCTCGATTCAATAACCGAAACCGACACCAACGGCAAGTTTTCAGTTTCCGGGCCTTTGTTCGATCATTTGGCCGCCGGACAGAGCCAATCGTTCACTCTCGCTGTAGTCGCTGATGAACCGGGAATGTTTACGGCGATGTTCCATTTCAATCTCTCGGACGAGGATCTTCCCGGTCAGTCCGCTGACGGCATTACCTTAATAGCGATGATTAATGTGGTTGGCGGAGTCTTGGGAGACATGAATGGTAACGGAGAATTCAATAATCTCGACATCAACCCCTTCGTGATGGCGGTGACTGATCCCGGGAACTTCGCCAAGGAGTACCCCGACGTTGACCCGATTGTTGCAGGCGACTTCAACGGGGACGGGTCATTCGACAACCTGGATATAACAGGATTTGTCAATGCGTTGTCAGGCGGAGGTTAAGGAACTGCGATTTGGCGTCGAGCTCCAAAGGTCATCACCTGTTGTGGACGCCGTTGGCTGAGCCTGTCAAGTGTG
>CAVRDY010000004.1:0-141232 GCA_963719935.1 uncultured Actinomycetes bacterium
CCTCGCAGGACACCAAAAGGACACGCGGACACGCGGAGGACACATTTTCCCGGTCTCCGACGGTCACTCTCGGTCACCAACGGTCAGAGAAAGTGCTGGTCAGAGCCGATCTGGGGGGATCGACTCTGACCACGGAGAGTGGAGCTGGAGGGAATCGAACCCTCGTCCGCCGAGCGGTCACCGTCCGCGCTACGACCGTTCCCGAGGTCCCCGCTCGTTGGCTGCGGGCCCGCCGGGTCGGGTGGGGCCTAAGCCCCCGCCACCGGGTCTTTCCCCGGTGCCAGCGGTCTTTCCCGCCGTCAGCGGTCTTTCCCGCCGTCATCCTCCGCTTCTGTTGCCGGGCTGCGGTGGATCGGCCCCGCGTGCCATTGCTGGTCGCGATGTTTCTCTCAAGTCACCTGAAGATCAGGCGGCGAGGGCGAACTCAGCGTCGGTATCGGCGCTTCTGTTGGTGCCCCGTTTAACGAGTCTGAGCAACTCCGGTCGCACGGTGCGGCTCACGATCTCGACGTCGAAACCGGTCAGCCCCGTGATTTGCCAAGGTGCATTCCGGGCGTACCCGGAGCCTTGCCATGGTACCGGACCGGGGAACCGGTGCCTCACCGATTCGGCCTGTTCAGTTGCGGTGGCGCTGACTCATGGCCCGGGCGGCCTCACGTTGGGCATCTCGTTTGGCGATGGCCTGACGCTTGTCCACCCGGGAACGGCCACGGGCCAGGGCCATCTCCACCTTGGCCCGCCCCTCTCGGAAGTACAGGCGCAATGGCACAAGGGCGAGGTGCTCCTGGTCCACCCGGGGTCGCAGCCGCTCGATCTCGTCGCGCCGCAACAACAGCTTGCGGTCACGGTCGGGATCCATCACGACGTGGGTGGACGCACTCGTGTAGGGGTTGATGTGCAACCCCACCAGCCACACCTCTCCGTCACGGATCCGGCCGTAGCTGTCGGACAGGCGGACTTTGGCCTCGCGCAGCGACTTGACCTCGGCTCCGCGCAGCACGATCCCGCACTCGACGGTGTCGAGGATCTCGTAGTCGCGGCGAGCCTGGCGGTTGGAGGCCACCGTCTTCTCTCCGGGTCGGGCCCCGCCCTTGTGCTGCGATTTCGCCATGGCCTGCCGAGGCTACCGGCCCGGCGGTGTGACCCACGCGGGGGTTGATTGGCTGGATCTCACGGTCCCCACAGACTGCTGTGTCACGATCGGCCCTGCACCTGGGATCGAGGAGGCCCGATGTTCGTGTTCCGACCGTTGCGTGTTCGCCGCCGCCCTCTGCGTCCGCTGCGCCCTCTGCGTCCGCCCCGCAGGCGCCGGATCTGGCGCCTGCGATGAGCGCCTCGACATCGCTGGCCAGGATTCGACGCAAGTTCGGGACGCGGCTGGCGGTGCTGGTGTCAGTCGTGGTCCCGGTCCTCGGGTCGGCGTGTGGCGCCGACGGGCCCGAGGTCGAGGGTGGATCCGGTCTCACCACGACCGCCGAGACCCCCACGACGGTGGAGATCCCAACGACCGCCGACACCACCACTACGGCTGGGACATCGGCCGACCCGCAGGTGGCACCCGAGGCGACGACGGGATCGCGGACCCTCACCGTCGACGGCCAGGAGCGCACGTATCGGCTGCACGTCCCCGACGGCCTCCCGGCAGGAGAAGAAGTCCCCCTCATCATCGCCCTGCACGGTGGGCTGGGCAGCGGCGAGCAGTTCGCCCGCTCCAGCGACCTGGACACCCTGGCCGACGTCGAAGGGATCATCACGGTCTTCCCCGACGGGCTGTCACGCCGGGCCGAGGGGGGAGGACGCACCTGGAACGGGGGCTACTGCTGCGGGTTCGCCCAGGCCAGCGACGTCGATGACGTCGCCTTCATCGAAGCTGTGGTCGGCCAGGTGAGCGACGAGTACCCGGTGGATCCCGCACGGGTGGGGGCGATGGGTCACTCCAACGGGGCGATCATGGCCTACCGCCTGGCATGTGAGGCCTCGAGCACCTTCGCCGCAGTCGTGGCAGTCGCAGGATCCCTCGGTGTCGACGACTGCGACCCCGACGACGCTGTCGCCGTCCTGCACATCCACGGGGACTCCGACCAGAACCACCCCTTGGAGGGCGGTGTCGGCCCCAAGTCCATCATCCCCGGTGAGTTCTCCTTCCGACCGGCCACCGACGCCGTGGAGACGTGGGCCGAGCTCGACAACTGCGACCCGGCCCCCGCCCTCACCGACGACGGGGCCCTGACCGTCACCCGCTGGAGCGGATGCGACGACGGCACCGAGGTGATCCTCACCGTGATCGCCGATGCCGGCCACCCGTGGCCGGGTGGCGAGCCCAACCCTCTCACCGAGGAGCGCACCGGCCCTCCCACCCAGGCTCTCGACGCCACCACCGAGGCGGTCGCCTTCCTTCTTGCCCATCCCCGCGGTTCGGCCACGGGCCGCTAGCGTCAGGGCGTGCTCCGCCTGGCCCCTGATGCCGCCGCCGCCATGGTCGGCCATGCCTACACGGGCCTGCCCGAGGAGGCCTGCGGGTTGCTTGTCGGTGATCCCCGCACCGGCCGGATCCCGACCTTCGCACCCTGCCGGAACACGGCGGGCTCCAGCCGCCTGTACGCCATCGATCCCCGCGACCATCTGCGCACCGACCGCGAGGCCGAGGCTGCCGGGCTCGCGGTCGTGGGGGTCATGCATTCCCACACCCACACCGAGGCCTACCCCTCTCCCACCGACGTCGAGCAGGCCCCCGACCCGTCCTGGCACTACGTCATCGTCTCGCTGCGTGAAACCGCTCCCGTGCTCCGCTCGTATCGCATCGTGGACGGCGCCATCAGCGAGGAGCGGGTGATACTCGACCCTGCCAGCTAGAATCCCGATCATCCGGGTCGACTTTGCCGAGCCCGCCCTCTTCTCCCATGACCGTGCACCGTTCCGTCCTCGACATGATCGGCAACACGCCGGTCATCGACGTGTCCAGCCTCAGCCCCAACCCTGCGGTTCGGATCCTGGGCAAGCACGAGGGCATGAACCCTGCCGGGTCGGTCAAGGACCGCATCGCGAAGAAGATGATCGAGGAGGCCGAGGCCGACGGCACCCTGGTCCCCGGGCGCACCATCATCGAACCGTCGTCGGGCAACACGGGCATCGCCCTGGCGATGATCTGCCGGCTCAAGGGCTACCAGCTCAAGATCGTCCTGCCCGAGAACGTGTCCATCGAACGACGCCAACTCCTCGAGGTCTTCGGCGCGGAGATCATCCTGTCACCCGGCGCCGAAGGCTCCAACGGGGCGGTGCGCCGCGCCCAGGGCCTGGCCGAGGAACACCCCGAGTGGGTCTTCCTCTACCAGTACGGCAACGAGGCCGACCCGCGGGCCCACTACGAGACCACCGGCCCCGAGATCCTGCGCGACGTGCCCGACATCACCCACTTCGTTGCCGGGCTCGGCACCTCGCGGCACCCTCATGGGGGTGGGCACCTACCTGAAGGAGCACGACCCCGGCATCAAGGTCATGGCCATCGAGCCTCCATCCGGAGAACTGGTCGAAGGGCTGCGCAGCCTCGACGACGGCTACATCCCGCCGGTCTTCGACAAGTGGGGCGGCCAGGACCTCCTCGACGGCAAGCGGATCGTGCGACCGCGCGAGTCCATCGAGTGGACCCGGCGTCTGGCTGACATCGGGGTCTTCGCGGGGATCTCCTCGGGGGCTGCTCTGGCCGGCGCCGTCAAGGTGGCCGAGCGCATCGACGAAGGCGTGATCGTGTTCATCATCTGTGACGGCGGTTGGAAGTACCTGTCAACCGGTGCCTTCACCGACGACCTGGACGAGGCCGAGAAGCGCGCCGAGTCCATCATCTACTTCTAGGGGTCGGGCCGTTAGCCTCCCCCAGATGGATCCCCGGCCGCTGGGCATGTTCGACAGCGGGTTCGGGGGACTCACCGTGGCCCGTTCGGTGATCGACCTGCTGCCCGACGAGGACCTCGTCTATGTGGGAGATACCGGTCGCTACCCCTACGGGCCCCGACCCCTCGACGAGGTGCGTGGCTACGCCCATCAGATCACCAAGGTGCTGGTCGACGATCACGGCTCCAAGGCAGTCATCGTGGCCTGCAACACAGCGTCGGCTGCCGCGCTCGAAGACCTCCAACAGGCCGTGGGGGTTCCGGTGCTGGGGGTCATCGACCCCGGGGTACGAGCCCTGGTGGCCGCCACCGCCAACGGCCGGGTCGGGGTGATCGGCACAGTGGGAACCGTGGCCTCGGGTGCCTACCAGCGGGCCGTGGCCAGAACCGGCACGGGAGTGCAGCTCTGCTATCGCGGCCTGCCCGGGCTTCGTCGAGTTCGTCGAGCGGGACGAAACCGAAAGCGACCAGGTCCACGTGCTGGCAGAACGGCTGCTGGCTCCCTTGCGCGACGCAGAGGTGGACACCTTGTTGCTGGGTTGCACCCACTACCCGTTCCTGGCCCGCACCATCGGTGACGTCATGGGTCGCGAGGTGGTGCTGGTGTCCTCGGCCGACGAACTGGCCTTCGAGCTCCGGGCGACGCTGTACGGCTCGGACAGGGCCGCTCCGGCGGGGCCGGGACGCCACCGCTTCCTTTCCTCAGGTGACGTGGAGTGGTTCCGTGTCCTGGGTCGTCGGCTCCTGGGTCCCGAGGTGGATCAGGTGGAGGCGGTGCGCTGGCCGTGAGCGCCGGCCGTGAGTCCGGGGGCGTAGCCCGTGAGTCCGGGGGCGCCGGCTCGGGGGGCGGCGGGCTTCGGCTCACCGTGTTGGGCTGCACCGGAAGCTACCCAGGACCGGATCAGGCTTGTTCGGGCTACCTGGTGCGAGGAGGCGGCGAGGTGATCATGGTCGACTCCGGGCCCGGAACCGTGGCCGCCCTCCAGCACCACGTCGGACTGGGCGAGCTGACCGCCATGGTCATCAGCCACCACCATCCCGACCACTGGAGCGACCTGGGCGTGCTGCGGGTGGCGTTGCGCTACGGCCTGGGGGTGGAAGGTCTGCGGGTCTACGGCACTGCCGAGACCCTCGACATAGCGGCCCACCTGGTGGGCCACGACCTGGCTCCCACCCTCGACTGGGTGGTGGTGGGCGGCGGCGACCAGGTCAGCCAGGGACCGGTAAAGATCCGCTTCGCCGCCACCGACCACTACGTTCCGACGGTGGCGGTCCGCGTCGAGCTGGAGGGGCGCAGCCTGGTCTACTCCGCGGACACCGGTCCGGGTTGGTCGCTGTCCGAGCTGGGTCCCGCGCCGGAGGTGGCCCTGGTCGAAGCGACGCTGCTGGCCGAACAGCGCCAGGGTCTCGATGCCGACCTGTTGCACCTGAGCGCCTCCGAGGCCGGCGAGATGGCCCTTGCGGCGGGTTGCCGCCGGCTGCTGTTGACCCACCAGCCTCCCGGGGCGGACCGCGAGGCCTACCGGCTAGAAGCCGAAGCGGCGTTCGGATCCTCCGTCGAGCTGGTTCGGCCACATGCCACCTACACCGTGTGAGAGTGCCGGCCGGTAGTGTCCCCGGGGGATTGCCCCACCCCACCGACCCCCAGGAGGTCCTGTGCGTCCCGACGGCCGTGCCATCGACGAGCTGCGCCCCATCACCTTCCAGCGTGACTTCACCGACGCCGCCGCCGGGTCGGTGCTCGTCGGCTTCGGGCAGACCAAGGTGCTGTGCACAGCGTCGATCGACGAGGACGTGCCCCGCTGGATGCGGGGCACTGGCAAGGGCTGGGTGACCGCCGAGTACTCCATGCTGCCCGGCTCCTCGCCCGAACGGGTGGGCCGTGAAGCCGCCCGGGGGCGTCAGGGGGGACGCACCCTCGAGATCCAGCGCCTGATCGCCCGCGCCCTGCGGGCAGTGTGCGACATGCAGGCGTTGGGCGAACGCCAGGTGATCGTGGACTGCGACGTCCTGCAGGCCGACGGAGGGACCCGCACCGCGTCGATCTGCGGCGGCTACGTGGCCCTCCACGATGCTCTGACCCGCGTCGTCCAGTCGGGCGCCCTGGCCACCAACCCGCTCACCGACGCCTGTGCCGCGGTGTCGGTGGGGGTCATCGACGGCGAGGCTCGCCTCGACCTGCCCTACGAGGAGGACAGCCGGGCCGAGGTGGACATGAACGTCGTCATGACCGGCGCCGGAAGCTTCGTGGAGGTGCAGGGCACCGCCGAGGGCCAGGCTTTCGCCCGCGACGAGCTCGACGCGCTGTTGGATCTGGCCCAGGGAGGAATCTCCACGATCGTGGGCTTCCAGCGCGACGTGCTGGCCACGCCTCCGGCCCCCCGTACCATCGGGCGCTGACGTGGAGCTGGTGCTGGCCAGCGCCAACCCCGGCAAGGCCCGGGAGATCATCCAGATCCTGTCCGAGGCCTGGGCGGCAGGCCCCCGGGGAGGTGGCGGCGAGCCGATCGTGATACATCCGCGGCCCCCCGATGTCTCCGAGGTCGTCGAGGACGGCACCACCCTCGAGGACAACGCTCGCCTCAAGGCCCGTGCCCTGTGCGCGGCCACCGGTCTGGCCGCAGTCGCCGACGACACCGGCCTGGAGGTCGACGCCCTCGACGGTGCCCCTGGGGTGCACAGCGCCCGATTCGCCGGCGACGCCGCCGGCGACGCCGCCCGATTCGCCGGCGACGCCGCCCGATTCGCCGGCGACGCCGCCAACGTCGCCCTGCTGCTCGACGAACTGGCGTCGGCGGGGGCCACCGACGCCCGAGCGCGCACGGCGCGGTTCCGTACCGTGGCCCTGGTGGTGTTCCCCGACGGGTCCGAGGTGAAGGCGCAGGGAGTCGTGGAGGGCGTGATCGCGCCCGAGGCGCGTGGAGAGGGCGGCTTCGGTTACGACCCGGTCTTCGTTCCCGGCGAGGGCGACGGGCGCACCTTCGCCCAGATGGAAGCTGCCGACAAGCACGCCGTGTCGCACCGGGGTCGGGCCCTGCGGGCGCTGGCCACCACCTTGGCCGACCGGTCCCCCGGCGATGAGCCCGGCGCAGGAACCCTGGCACGGGTGCGGCGCCGACCTCCGCCATTCCGCGAGGCGGCGGTGGTCGGAGTCGAGCGGCGGTCGCCCCATCTGACGCGGGTCGTGTGTGAAGCCGACGGTCTCGCTGCCATGGTCGGCAATCGACCGGCGGCCAGCGTGCGCCTGCTGCTTCCCGACGCCACAGGGCTGGTCACCATCCCCACCTGGGTCGGGAACGAGTTCCTGGCCGCCGACGGCATCCGTCCCGCCATCCGGACCCTGACTCCGCTGCAGGTACCCGGGCACGACGACGCGCTGGCCCTCGACGTCGTGATCCACGGCGGGGGCCTGCTGTCGGCATGGGCGAGCACGGTCGTCCCAGGCCAACGGGTGGGGCTCTCGGGTCCGGGGCGGGGCACGGACCTGGCGCCGGAGGCTCACCGGTGGCTGCTGGCGGGTGACGAGTCGGCCATGCCCGCCATCGCCACGATCCTCGAGGCGCTGGTCCCCGAGGCCACCGCCGAGGTCGTGGTGGAGGTGCGTCGATCGCGACGCCGCCATCACCCTCCCGGATCATCGGGGAGCCACCGTCCACTGGGTTCTCGGGGCCGGCGAGGATCCTGCGGGTTCGGCCATGGTGGCTCACGTGACCACGGCGCTGGGTGGATCCGATCTCGACCCCGGTCATCTCTGGGTGTGGGCCGCCGGAGAGGCGGCGGCGGTGCAACGTGTCCGCCAGGTGGTGGCCCGGGTGGGGATCCCCCGGGCCCACACGGTCATCCGCGGCTACTGGAAGGCGGGCAGGGCCCTCCCCGGCTGATCATGCGCCGAGTGACTGGCGTCCCCCAACGGCTGGGGCCCGCCCGGCATGAGGAGCGGGCCCAACGTGCGGTGCGGGCGGGGGGACTCGAACCCCCACGGGTTGCCCCACAGGGACCTAAACCCTGCGCGTCTGCCAGTTCCGCCACGCCCGCTGGAGTGCACGGTGGTCTCAGACGCTACCTGGCGGCCCGGCGCGCCCGTACCCGGCCGGAGGAGACCTGGCCGGGTACGGGTGGGGCCGGGCCCCGGGATCCGGGACTTCCGGCGGCGGAGCTGTCGTGGCTCTGGGAGGTAGTTGCCAAGACGGTCCGTCTGGGGTCGATCATGGGACACGATCCTGGCAGTGCGCCGAGAGCAAGCCCCGGGGATGCACAGAACCTGCCCGGGAAGGCCGGGGGGCGGTGGTGTGTCCCCGGCCCGCTAGCCTGCACATTCCCGGATCGACTCTGCGGTCCGGTCCGTCCGACACGAGGAGCCCCATGACCCCGCCCGACATCGTCGTCCCGCCCGTCATGGCCGGCGGTGCATTCGACAGCCGCCAGGAGATCTACAACCGCCTGCTGAAGGAGCGCATCGTGTTCCTGGGCACCGACGTCAACGACGAGGTGGCCAACTTCATCTGCGCCCAGATGCTCTACCTGGAGGGCGAGGACCCCAATCGCGACATCTGGTTGTACATCAACTCGCCAGGTGGTTCGGTCACCTCGGGTATGGCCATATACGACACCATGCAGTTCGTCACACCTGACGTGGCCACCATCTGCATGGGCCTGGGTGCCTCGATGGGCCAGTTCCTGCTGTGTGCCGGGGCACCCGAGAAGCGCTATGCCCTCAAGCACGCCCGGATCCTCATGCACCAGCCCCTGGGCGGGGTCCAGGGCCAGGCCGCCGACATCGCCATCCAGGCCGAGCAGATGGCCTACACCAAGCGTCTGATGGCCGAGCGCATCTCCCACCACACAGGTCAGGACGTGGACACCATCCGGGCCGACTCCGAGCGCGACCGGTGGTTCACCGCCGACCAGGCCAAGGACTACGGCATCATCGACCACGTGATCGTCCGCCGCGGCGAGATGCAGTAGCCCGAGGGGGCGGCTGCGCGCCGGTACTGTTGGCATCGTGGCCTTCGAACCGAGCGCTCGCAGGCGTGCCCGAGTGTTGGCCCGGGCCGCTGCTCTACTGGAATCCGGGACAGTCCTCACCGAGTTGGTGACCGGTACCGGAAACGCCCGTTTGTCCACCGGCGCCATCGTGACGCTCGCTCTCTTCGGGGGGGTGTTCGTGTTGGCCGCCCTCGGGGGCACCATGGTGGTTCCGGGACTGCTGGTCCTGGCGGCATTGTGGAACACCATTCGTCCCCCGCGACTGCTGGGCATCACCCGCTCCGAGACGGTCATCTTCGGCAAGAGCCTCTGGTCCGGCCGACCCGACAGGGTGCTGGCCCGATACCCCGTGGTGAACCTCGTGTCGGGCCAGCCCATCCTCGATGTCGGAAAGGTCACGCTCGGGTTCGGTTCGGAGCGGATAACGCTTTCGGACAGGGAGCGGGCCCGGTTGGATGCCGCGGTCACCGCCTGTACCGGGCGCCCACTGAGCCAGCCCCTGGTCGCCTCGACGTCGGTGCCGGGCCCGCCCGGAACCTCACCCACCTCGACATCGTCGCCGACGTTGCTGCCGTCGTCTCCCCCGCCCCCGCCACCGCCACCGGCGCTGCGCTAGTCGGGTTGGCGGGCCTCCTCGGCCCGGCGGCGCAGGTCGGCCACCGCGTGTTCGAGGCCGTCAGGGTCGGCGAACAGGGCCGAGCCGGCCACCAGGACGTTGGCGCCGGCTGCGGCCGCGCCCGCCACCGTTGAGGGGGCGATCCCGCCGTCGACCTCCACATCGATGTCGTGGCCGGTGGCGTCGGCCATGCGGCGCACCTCGGCGATCTTGGGTTCCATCGACGCCAGGTAGGCCTGGCCCCCGAAGCCCGGGTTGACGGTCATGACCAACACCTCGTCTACCAGGTCGAGTACGTGGGCCACCGCGCTGGCGGGCGTGGCCGGGTTGATGGCCACCGCGGCCCGAGCCCCCAGAGCACGGATGGCCTCCAGGGTGCGGTGCAGGTGGGTGCAGGCCTCTGCGTGCACCATCACCAGGTCACAGCCTGCCTCGACGTAGGCGCCCAGCATGGCATCGGGTGTGAGCACCATCAGGTGTGCCTCGAAGGGGACCTCGACGTAGGGTCGGGCCGCGGCGATAACGGCGGGACCGAAGGTCAGGTTGGGGACGAACTGGCCGTCCATCACGTCCCACTGGATGCGATCCACTCCGGCCTGTTCGAGCGCGGCGCACGCCTCGCCGAGCCGGGCGAAGTCGGCGGGCAGGACCGAAGGGACGATCTCGATGCGGCGGTCGGTGCTGGCCATGTGCGGGGGTGCCTCCGCTGCGCACCCTAGGGGACGACCGGTCCGCGGAGGTGGACGGGTTCCGGGCCCTAACCTGACAGCGTGGTACCCGCTGAGACCGCCGAGGTCACCGTGGAGCGTCTGGTCTCGGGAGGCTGGGGCCTGGCTCGCCTGGCGTCGGGCAAGGTGGTGTTGGTGGAGGGAGGTCTCCCTGGTGACCACCTGGTCGTCGCCGCGGGAGCCGAGCATCCCGGCCACGTCGAGGCGTCTGTGGTCGAGGTCCTCACCCCTGGCCCGGACCGCCAGGTGCCACCCTGTCCGGCGGTGGCCGCCGGGTGTGGTGGTTGTGACCTCCAGCACGCCCGGGCAGACTCCCAGCGCCACCTCAAGGCCGAGGTGGTGACCGACGCCTTGCGCCGCCTGGGTGGCATCGAGGGGGCGGAGGTCGCCCTCGGGCCGGAGTTGCCGGCGCTGGGCTACCGCACAACCTTGCGCTGTGTGGTGGTGGGGGAGCGCCTGGGCTTCCGCCACCGCCGCAGCCACGAGCCCGTGGCGGTCGCCTCCTGCCCGGTTGCCCACCCTCTGGTGGACGAGCTCGTGCGCGCCGGAGGGTTCCGCGGGGCCCGGGAGGTCACGCTCCGCTGCGGTGCCCGCACGGGTGAGCGGCTGGTGATCGCTGAGCCGACGGCCCGACGTTGGGAGGTGCCGGCCGGGGTGGGTGTGGTCGGCGCCGACGACCTCGCACGCCGGCCCCGAGCCGGCGCGTTCCACGAGGTGGTCGCCGGGCGGCGCTACCGGGTGTCGGGCCCCTCGTTCTTCCAGCCATCGCCGGAGGGGGCCGAGGCCCTGGTTGCCCTGGTCACAGAAGCCGCCCGCCCCTTCCTGGTTTCGGGCGCCCGGGTGGTGGACCTCTACGGAGGGGTGGGCTTGTTCGCAGGGGCGCTCGTCGACGCGGCGGCCACACGGGGGGTCACTGACATGGCCGTGGCGGTGGTGGAACGGGGCCGGTCCGCTGCCGGTGACGCCCGCGCCAACTTGAAGGATCTCGGCGTGGAGGTGGTGAATGCTCCCGTCGAACGCTGGCGACCCGGACCGGCCGAGTTGGTCGTGGCCGATCCGGCCCGGACGGGCCTGGGTGCCAAGGGGGTGCAGGTCGTGGCTCGTACCGGGGCGGAACGGGTGGTGCTCGTGAGCTGTGACGCCGCTTCGGCCGGCCGGGACGCCGGCCTGCTTGGAGAGGCCGGCTACGACCTGGGTTCGGTCACCCTGGTCGATCAGTTCCCGATGACCAGCCACGTGGAGGTGGTGGCGGTCTTCGACCGGCGCTGAACGGTTGGCAGTTGGTACGCCACCAGGGACTTGAACCCTGAACCTGCGGATTAAGAGTCCGTTGCTCTGCCAATTGAGCTAGTGGCGCGGGGCGATCGTACCGGATCCCCCGGTGGACTCGACAAGCGCGAACCCGGACCGGGGGGATCTTCTGAGAGCCTTCCGGCTCAACTGTCGTTGGGGTGACCGAGGGGACTTGAACCCCCGACCTCCAGGGCCACAACCTGGCGCTCTAACCGGACTGAGCTACGGCCACCAAGGGAAGGGTCAGCATAGGCCAGCCCGCAGCGGTGTTTCGAAGCAGGTTCTGGGCGTCTCCAGCGGCGATACTGGGGCCGCCCGCCCTCGTAGCTCAGCTGGACAGAGCAGGGGACTTCTAATCCCAAGGCCGCAGGTTCGAATCCTGCCGGGGGCGCACCGCTGACCTCGGGTGACCTCCGGTCACCTCCGGTGACGCTGCCCGCGTACTCGGATGTGTCGCTGCTGCGGGGCCGTCAGGGCGCTTTCCGGGAGCTTTGTTGTTCGTGGGAGCAGCAAACCTCCCCGAAAACGGCGGAGGTACCGCCAAAGGTGAGATCTCAGTATATTTCGATACATGTCTGTTCCCGAGAGCATCCGCGTGCTCAACAGGATCGCGAGGCGGCAGGCGGGCGTGTTCTCGCGGCGCCAGTACCTCGGGGCCGGGCTGACCGACAGTCAGGCTCGGGCGCACATCAGGCGAGGCGACTGGCGACGTGTTGGCTCCGGCGGCGTCTACGTGATGGCGTCGCATCCGTGGGGGTGGCACCAGCAGTGTCATGCTGCCTTGCTCGCGAACCCACGGGGAGTGCTGGCCGGGGTGAGCGCGGCACGGGTGTACGGGCTTCCGGACGTGCCGCGGACGGGGCGTCCGCTGATCGTGGTCCCCGCGGGTGCGTTCCGCTCGGGGGCCCTGGCCCAGGTTCGCCGGTCGTCGCTGATCAGTCCCCGGACCGTGGAGGGGTACCGGGCGAACGCGTTGGCCTATGTCCTGCGGGAGGTGGCTGCTGATGTGCCGGCTGTGCTGCGGTCCCTCTACGAGAGCGCCGTCCTGCGACGCCAGGTGCGCTTCGACCAGGTGGCCGACGTCGCGGTCAAGGCGTCGTCGGGTCGCCTGCGTGGCGCGGGCGTGCTGCGTGACATGCTCGGCCAGGTCGGGGCCAACCATCAGCCGCCACGCAGCGTGCTCGAGCGCTACCTCGACCGGGCGTTGGATCACCCGTCGCTGCCTCCGGCACAGCGGGAGGCACCCGCTCCCTGGGCACCTCAACGCGAGCTGGTCGACTCGCTGATCGAGGCGTGGGCGATGATCGTCGAGGCCGACGGGCGACACTGGCACGCACGGTTGGCAGCACTGGAGAACGACCGGCGCCGAGACCACGAGGCACTTCGCCTCGGAATCGTCCCGGTGCGGTTCGGCTACGTCGATCTTCGGGACGACGAGGCGGGCTGCCGCGCTCAGCTCATCGCCACGGCCCAGGCGTTCGGCCGGCTGTGACGGACGGCCACAGGGTCTCGCGGCCTTCGGGTCGAGGACCGCTCCTCTTCGGGGGTGGCCACGGTCTTCCTGGTCGACGGGTCGGCCAGCGTCGGTGCGGCGGGCAGGGCCGACGCGGTGGCCTTCGCGGACCAGGCTCTGCGCGATGCACCCGACGGGGCGCGTTCGGCGGTGGTGCTATTCGGTGGCGACTCCCGCCTCGAACGCATTCTGGGTCGTCACGACAGCCTGGCCGACTTGACCGTGTCGGTGGATCCCTCCCACACCGACCTGGCCACCGCGCTCCGTCTGGGTGGGGCCGTCCTACCCGAGGACGCCCGTCGGCGGGTCGTGCTGGTCTCCGACGGTCGCGCCACCCGAGGCGATGCCGCCGCCGAAGCACAACGGTTGCGGGACAGGGGCATCGCCGTGGATGTGTTCGTGGTGGAGCGCGACACGGGTGCCGACGTGGCGGTGAGCGGCGTGGACGTTCCCGGTCGGGTCAACGTCGGCGAGACAGTCGAGGTGACTGCGACCGTCGAGGCCACCACGCCCGGGCCGGTGACCGTGACCCTGCTGCGCGACGGCGAGGTCATCGAGGAGCGGTCGGTAGAGGTGGGTGGGGACCGAACCGAGGTCAGCTTCTCTGTGGAGGCCACCGCAGCGGGCCTGGAGCGCTATCAGGTGAGGGCCGCAGGTCCGGCCAACACCGTGACCGAGAACGACGTCGGCTACGCCGCGGTCGAGGTGACCGGCGCGGACCGGGTGCTGGTCGTGGCCGGTCACGACGGGGCCGCCGACCACCTGGCCGCCGTACTGGAAGAGGCCGGTCTGGACCTCGACGTGGTGCCACCCGAAGCGCTGCCACCCCTCGACGA
Organism: uncultured Actinomycetes bacterium; assembly: GCA_963719935.1. Classification (GTDB taxonomy): domain Bacteria; phylum Actinomycetota; class Acidimicrobiia; order Acidimicrobiales; family CAVRDY01; genus CAVRDY01. The sequence goes on from CAVRDY010000004.1 coordinate 13,860, forward strand.
GCTCTCCACGTATGCCGCAACGGTGCTGGTGGACCTGGACGCCCGGTCCCTGGCAGGAGCCCAGGTGGACGCGTTGGCCGGCGCGGTCCGCGATCTCGGACGGGGCCTGGTCGTGGTGGGAGGTGAGCGGTCCTACGCCCTCGGTGGCTACTTCGAATCCGACCTCGAGGCACTCCTGCCCGTCATCAGCGAGATCCAGGATCCTGAGCGCCGTAGAACCGTGGCCGAGGTGATGGCCATCGACACCAGCGGGTCGATGGGTGCCTGCCACTGCGCCGAAGACGCCGGGCCCCTCGGAGGTCAGCGGGGACCTGAAGGTGGTGTGAACAAGACCGACATCGCCCGCTCGGCGGCAGCTCGGGCCATCGAGGCGCTCAACGAGAACGACGAGGTGGGCATCCTGGCCTTCAACGTCTCCGAGCACTGGGTGGTGCCCCTCCAGCAGTTGCCCGCCGAGGACGTCGTGCTCGACGGGCTGCGTTCCCTGCAACCCCGCGGCGGCACGGACGTGAGCGACTCGCTGGCCACCGCCGCTGAGGCGTTGCGCTCTTCCAAGGCCTCGTTGCGTCACATCATCTTGTTCTCCGACGGCTTCACCGACACGGGTGACCTGGAGAGCCTGGCCGCAGACGCGGCCGACCTGGCCGAAGAGGGGATCACGGTGTCGGTGATCGCCACCGGAGAAGGTGCCGCCGACCAACTCGAACCGATAGCCGAGGCCGGCCAGGGCCGCTTCTACCCGGGTCGTGACCTCCAGGAGATCCCCCAGATCATGTTGGAGGAGACCTTCATCGCCTCCCGCAACTTCGTGAACGAAGGCGAGTTCCTCCCCGTGGTCACCTCAGGGGCAGATGTCGTCGAAGACCTGCGGGAAGCGCCGGCGCTGGCCGGATACCTCGCCACCACCCCGCGACCCACTGCCACGGTGCACCTGCGGGTGGGTGACTACGCCGACCCGTTGCTGGCTTCCTGGCGGGTGGGTCTGGGTCGGGCGACCGCCTGGACCTCCGATCCCGGCTCCCGGTGGGCAGCGTCGTGGACAGGTTGGGAAGGCGAGGCCGAGTTCTGGTCAGCGCGTCGTGCGGGACTCCTTCCCGACGGGGGGTGGTTCGGGTGCTGTGAGAGCCCGGGTGGAGGACGGCGTGTTGAGGGTGACTGCCGAAGGGGTCGGGCCGTGGCCTGACGGCAGTCAGGCCACGGCCCGGGTGGCCGCTCCCGACGGCACCAGCGTCGAGGTTCCGCTGGACCGGGTCAACGGTTCCACCTTCGCCGGTGAGTTGGCCGTCGACCAGGCCGGGAGCTACGCGGCGGGCGCCGAGGTGACCGGGCCGGGCGGCCTGCTGTTGGCCGACCGGGCAATGACCACCCTGTCCTATTCGGCCGAGTACCAACCAGGCGGCCCTGACCGGGCCGCGCTGACTCGGGTGTCGGAGCTGTCGGGGGGGCGGGGAGAGATCGGTCCCGAAGCCGCGTTCGATGCCGCTGAGTTGGAGCCTGGCCGGCACTCCCTGTCCCTGGCCGGATGGCTGCTGGTGGCCGCCGCTCTTCTGTGGCCCGCAGCCGTGGCGCTCAGCCGGTTGGCGCTGAGCGGAGCGACGGTCGGCTCCACGCGCACCGCCACCCGGACCGTCACCGCCGGCGCTCGCCGAATAGTCACCACCTCGGCCCGCCGGGTCCGGGACTGGCTGCCGGCCAGCCCCTCCCGGGCTGCAAGGGCCGCCACAGAAGAGCCCGGTGAGGCCGGGCCGGCCGGAGCGCGCGGGGCCGGACCCGAATCGCAGGCGTCGGGTGGCGCCGGTGAAGTGCCGGTAGAACCGAGCTACCGCCGGGTCGCGCCGACCCCCCGTGAGGATCGCCCTGGACGGGCCGACGCCGCACCACCCGAGACGGTCGGTCGATTGCTGGAACGAAAGCGCCAGCGCCGGGAGGGACCTTGGAACGCGACCCTGGGGACGGGGGCACTGTGGCTGGCGCTGGCCGGTGCCGTGCTGGCGTCGGGCGTGGCTCTGGCCTCCTGGGTCGGGGTCGGCCACTGGAGGAGCGGGTCGCACATTGCCGAGCGGGCACTCGAGGTGGCGGCGATCGCTCTGGTGGGGGCGATGGTCGTGCTGGGCTGGGCCATGGTCTCATCGGACCTCTCCCTCGCAGTGGTCGCCGAGCACACCCGGCGGGGGGCACCGGCACCCGAACGCCTGACCGGGCTGTGGGCAGGCCTGTCCGGTTCGCTGCTGTGCTGGTGCGCGATGGTGGCCGCCGCCGGCGTTTGGGGGCTACGACGGGCGCGGTCGCTGGGTGCAGACACGGCCACGGCGGTGGTTGTGTTGTCCGTCCTCGTCGGTGGGACCGTGGCCACCATGCTTCTCGCGGCGGACCCCTTCGCACGGCTAGATCTGCCGGCGCTGGATGGCCAGGGGATGGCACCGATCCTGCGCCATCCCGGCATGGTGATCCACCCACCCCTCGTGTATCTGGGTCAGGCGCTTCTGGTTCCGCTGGCGCTGCTGGGCTTGGCAGCCCAACGTTCCCCCCACTCGGTGCCACCGGCGGTGCTGCGCCGCGTGGCGCTCATGGCCTGGTCGGTCCTCACCGTGGCCCTGGCGGTGGGAGCCCGGTGGGCCGCGGGCGAGATGGGCTGGGGTGGCTACTGGGCCTGGGATCCCGTGGAGAACTCGGGGCTGGTGCCCTGGCTCCTCCTGGGCGCCGTTGTCCACGACCTTCGTCGTGCCGAGGGGGTCGGTATCCTGCCCTTGAGGACCACCCTGGCCGCCGTGACCCCGCTGTTGGTGGCAGTGGGCGCCGGGGTGCTGACCCGCTCGGGTGCTGTCGACTCGGTGCATGCCTTCGGCGCGGCAGCTGGCGTCGGCCAGTTGCTGGGCCTCACTCTGGCAGTCCTGGCATTGGTCGTGGTTGCGGCCCTGGTGTCGGAACGAAGGCGAATCGCGTCGGCCGGCGGTGGCAGTCGCCGTGGGGGTGTCGGTCGCGTTGGTGGGGGCGGGAAGACCGGCACGTGGGCCAGGACCGATGGGCTGCTGGCCGTGCCCGTGTGGTGCGGGCTGGCGGCCGCGGCGGTCGTGACGGTGGGTAGTTGCTGGCCAGCGGTGGCAAGTGACGGCCGTGTGCTGGACGGCTCGTTCTTCACACGCACAGCTGGGCCGCTGGCCGCTGCAGGCCTGGCGCTGGCCGGGCTGGTCGCCGCTGGTGCCCTGATCGCAGGTTGGCGTGAACCATTGGCAATCGTGCTGGCCGGGGCCGCGGCCTCAACCGCCCTGGGGGCGGTGGCATCGATGGGGAGTGGCTCGGGCCCCGACCGGCGGAGGACCGGGGCTCACCTGGCTCACCTGGGCAGCGCCGTCCTGTTCCTGGGAGTGGCGGGGATGACGACCGCGACGGGGGGGGTGGCAGGTCTCCACGTCGGCGACCAGGTGCGCCTGGGGGGCGTCGACATCACCCTGGAAGCCCTCGACACGACTACGCCTGGTTCGGCTTCAGGGCCGAGGGAAGGCTCGGTGTCCGGATGGGGAACCGGGTCCGGGGGTGCGTCGGTGATGGCTACGGTGCGGGTACGCGGAGCGGTGGCCGGGGTGGCCGAGCCTCGTATCGATACCGACCTCGGCCGCGCCGGAACCGTGGCCGAGCCGTCCACCCTGTCGAGTGGAGCAACCGAGGTCGTCGTCGTTCTGCGCCAGAGCCACGGCGCAAGCGCCATCCTCGAAGTCCACCGTCTGCCCCTGGTGCGACTCGTCTGGGCGGGGGCCCTGCTCATCGCGGCGGGCACAGCCATGGCGGCGGGCACAGCCATGGCGGCGGGCACAGCCATGGCAGTGGGCACAGCCCCGGCAGTGGCTGACCGGCGCCGGCTGACCATGACGAAGACGAGCGCTGCCCACCAGCGTCGAGGCGGCGCGGACCGCAAGGTACCCCAGGGGGACGGCGACGCCCGGTAGCGTTTCGCGTTGCATGGGTGCCGACGCGTGGATCACGCTGGCCGTGATCGTGGGCCTCGGGGTGGTGTTCGTCACCGAGCGCCTTCCTCCCACCGCGGCCATGGGAGGCGGCGTGGTCCTGTTGTACCTGGTCGGGGTGATCGACGCCCCACAGGCCTTCAGCGGGTTCTCCAACATCGCACCCCTCACGGTGGCTGCCCTCTACGTGCTGGCCGGCGCGGCAGACATCACCGGGGCACTGAGCGGCATCACGACCCGGACTCTGGGCGCAGGCACCGGCATCCGTCCCCGGTCTGCCCTGGCGCGCATCGTCGTTCCCTCGGCGCTGGCCTCGGGGTTCATCGCCAACACGCCGCTGGTGGCGATGATGGCACCCCGTCTCAGCGCCTGGGCCCGCCGGGCCGGCCTGTCCCCCTCGAGGTTCCTGATCCCGCTGTCCTACGCAGCGATTCTCGGGGGGGTGATCACGGTGTTGGGCACGTCCACCAACCTGGTGGTGTCGGGCCTCCTCGACCAGGTGGGCGAAGAACCCCTGGGCGTTTTCGAGGTCACCAGAGCGGGCCTTCCCGTTGCGTTGGTCGGAGCGGTGGTGCTCCTGGTGGTTGCACCCCTGCTGCTGCCCGTGCGGCGCGCTCCCGACGAGGATTTCGCCGAGGTGCGCGAGTTCACGATGGAGATGGTGGTGGATCCGGACGGGCCACTCGCCGGCCGGTCGGTGAGCGAGGCCAACCTGCGCAACCTTCAGGGCGTGTACCTGGTCGAGATCCTGCGAAGGGAGCGTACCGTCACCCCCGTAGGGCCCGACGACGAGCTCGAGGCGGGCGACCGGCTGGTGTTCGCCGGGGCGGTTGATCGGGTCGTCGACCTCCAGGCCATCCCCGGGCTGGTAATGGCCGAAGAGCACCACTTCGCCGTGGGGCGCTCCATCGGCCACCAGTTCTTCGAAGCGGTGGTGGCCGAAGGCTCGCTGCTCAACGGCTCCACCCTCAAGGCGGTGAGCTTCAGATCGGCGTTCGGGGCCGCGGTCATGGCCGTGCACCGCACCGGGCATCGCCTGGGAGGCAAGCTCGGTGACCTGCCGCTGCGAGCCGGCGACGTGTTGTTGCTGGTGGGACCCGAGGGATTCGCCGAGGCCATGCGCGGTCGTGCCGAGTTCTCGGTGGTGGCGCCCTACGAGGGAGCGGCGCCCCTGCGCCGACGCAGCGCCCGGTTGGTGGAGGTGGCCACGCTGGCGTTGATCGTGCTGGCGGGCTCGGGTGCGGTCGATCTCACCAAGGCGGCCATGGGCGTGGCCCTGGCACTGGTGGCCTTCCGGGTGATCAGCGCCGCCGAGGCCCGCCGGTCGATCAACCTGGACATCATCGCCATGATCGCCTTCAGCTTCGGGCTGGGCGCGGCCGCAGCCGAGTCAGGCCTGGCCTCGGAGCTGGCGACCCGCCTCGTGTCGGCGACCGACGGGCTGGGTGACTGGGGTCTGGTGCTCGGTATCGCGGTGGCCACCCTGGTGGCCACCGAGGTGTTGTCCAACAACGCGGCAGCGGCTCTCATGTTCCCGGTGGCAGCGGCGGCCGCGGCAGAGGCCGGAATGGAGCTCCGGCCTCTGGCCGTGGTGATCCTGATCATGGCGTCGTGCTCGTTCCTGACCCCCATCGGCTATCAGACCAACACCATGGTGTGGAGCATGGGCGGTTACCGCTTCACCGACTTCACTCGGGTGGGGATCCCCCTCACCCTCACCACGCTCGCGGTCACCGTCCTGCTGGTGCCGGTGGTGTTCCCGTTGCGTTGAGCCGTTTGGGATCTCAGGAGTCGTCGGTGACGGCGTGCTCGACGAGGATCTCGCGGTAGTCGTCGGCCGATGTCGGCGACGGTTCGGTCGTGGTGATGAACTCGTGGAGGAGGTCGGCGAAGCGGATCGGCTCCTGGACATGGGGGAAGTGCCCGCACCCGGTGAAGAGCTCGAGGCGGCTGCCGGGGATCGCCTCGTGGGCGGAGTGGGCGTGGGACGCGGGGATGATCGTGTCGGCGGAACCCCACACGATGAGGGTCGGCATGGCGGCTGCCAGGTACAGGCGGTCGGTGGCGCTGACCGACTGTCCACCGGGGTCGACCACCGCCCGTAGCGTCCGGATGAACGCCGAGCGGTTCTCGGGTTCGCACAGAGACGAGTAGGCCCGCCAGATCTCCGCGGCGTGGGGGATGCGCCAGCCCGCGCTCGACCATGTACTCGTTGATGTCGTTGCCCCGGTCTCGCACCAGGGAAGGGAACAGGACAGGCATGACCAGCTCGGCACCCGGGAGGGTGAGGAGGCGCAGCATCCACGACACCTCCCGACCCAGGCCTCCCGCGGAAACCAGGACGAGGCGCTCGACCAACTCGGGATGCTGGTATGCGAGCTGCATGGCCACTCCGCCGCCCAGAGACTGACCGACCACAGTGGCCCGGGGGACTCCCAGGACCCCCAGCAGGTCGCGCAACCCCGAAGCGAAGGCGCCCAGGGAGTAGTCGCCCTGGGGTTTGGCCGACTCGCCGTGGCCGAGCAGGTCGGGGGCGATGACATCGTGATGGCGGGCCAGCAGCGGCATCGTGTCCCGCCAGGTGCGAGAGCTGCCGGCCATGCCGTGGATCAACAGGATGGGCGGCCCCTCACCACCACGCCGGTAGCCGACCTCGTGGCCGTGGATGGTGGCATGATGCAAGGGGTACGTCTCCATGCCCAGAAGCTACCGCACGGTCACCTCTGGGGGAGGTGCCATCGGTCCCTGTGCCATCGGCGTTGGACCTCATGTTCCCCAGATGACCCAGCACGCTTTCGGCCGCGGTCCCTGGCGCGTCGTCTGCCAGACTGCGCCCCCATCGGGGCGAGGAACATCTCTGAGCGCACGGCCACCGACCGGGTTGCCGACCGGGTGTACACGCTCTTCTTTGCCGCCCAGGCCGTCTTCGGCGTCCTGCTCTGGGGAGCTTTCGCCCTGTCGCGGTCGGTGCGCTCCTGGGTGGAGCTGGTGCCCGAGCACCCGGAGGTCACCGAGGCCTTCGCCCTTGGCGACCTGGGCCTGATCGTGGTCGGATCGGCCCTGAGCTCGTGGGCGCTGGTGGGCGGGGCCCGGTGGGCGGTGCCCGCCAGCGCCTTCACGGCCGGGGCGGTGGCGTATCCAACCCTGTACCTGGCGTGGTGGGTGGCGGTCACAGGGTCGGGTGGGGTGGGCTTGGCTGTGATGGTGCCGGTGTGCGGTTTCACCTGCTGGCTGGCGTGGATCGTGTGGCGTTCTCGGGCGAGGTGACCGTGACCTGCTTCGAGCGGTAGTTGTGACCGGGAGCAATCCCGAGCAATGCCGGGATCGAGTCTGGTGTCAGCGTCCAGGTTGCATCACGCCGACATCGGGGGGTGTCGGAACCGGCGTGGGCTCAGTGGTCGGCGTGGGGGCCGGGTCCCGGGTCGACGAGGTCGGAGGCGTGGGATCCACTCCGACCTCTTCGAGGGGGTCGACGTGGGGATCATCGGGACTGGTGGCAGTCGCATCCTTGATGATCTTGTCGGCCTCTTCCAGTAGGTCGGACACGGCTACCGGGTCGCTGGCGGTACCGACCTTCTCGAGCTCGTCGATCATCTCTCTGGCCCGCTCCAAGACCTCGCGGTCGATGCCCGAGTCATCAGAGGAGTCGAGATCTCCGAGTTCACGGAGGTACTCCCTGGCCTGCCTGAGAAGGTCGGGGTCGATGCCCTGCTCGGTGGTGACCTTGGGTATGGCCTGACCTTCGATCGGGACGACCACCCGTGGGACTGTTGTGGCGGTTCCCACGTCGTCGAGCAGTGCGGCTGGCGGGTCGGTCTCGTCTCCGCGAAGTCTGAGCCACATCGCGAAGCCGATCAGTCCGATGGCGCCGGCCGACATCAGGTAGCGCAGCCACTTGCGCCTGCTTTCCTTCGGGAGCTTGCGCAACTCGTCAGCGGCTTCCGGTGAGGTCCTCTCGATCTCACGGAGTGCCATGTCCTCGCCTGCCTGGCGGATCGGCTCGCTGGGATCGGACATAGGGCCTCCTCGGGGCTGCTCTCTGACGGATAGTAGAACGGCGGATCCGTCGCTTCTCCCGGGGACTCCATCGAGTCGCCCGCTGGCCGACATGTCCGCGAAGTCCCCCTCGGCGGGTCGGCGGGGGCAGTGGAGTCGGCTACTGGCCGGCGCAGGCTGCTGTGAGAGATCGGGTGGCGGCCCGGCTCGAGAGGTTCCAGGATGTCGTCTCGCCGTCGGTCTCAGCTGGGCACAAGGCCCGTAGGGCGAGGCGTTGCTGGTCGGGATCGAGGAGGGGTAGGGCGTCGATGAGCGCTGGGACCGAGTCATCGGAGAGGCTGAGCGCGTAGTCGAGGTCGAAGTCGGCGCCCAGGGCGACCCGGTCGACGTTGCGCTCGACCACCATCTGCTCGGGGTTGGCGATGTTCACGAAGGCCAGCGCGACAAGGGCTGAGCACAGCACGGCACCTGGCAACCACTGGTGACCGCTACCGAACCCGACGAGGGCGAGGCCAGTGAGGACCAACACGGCACCGATCCACCAGGCGAAGGTGGTGCTGTAGAGCCGCAACATGGTGAGTCCGAACGCGTCGTCGTAGAGGCCCAGGCGTTCGATGGCGGCCCACACGACGACGAGGGTGAGCGCAACTGCTCCGAGTGACAAGGTGGCGTAGGTCCGGTGGCTGCGTCGCGTCGGCAAGATGACGATGGACCGCAGGCCGACGAGTACGACCAGGGTGATTCCGGCGGCCCAGAGGAGCTGGAAGAAGCCCGAGCGGGCGTATTCGGCGTAGGTGAGGCCGGTGGTCTCCAACACGTAGTCGTTGCCCCGAAGGGTGACGAGCAGGCGGGCAACCGCGAAGAGCGAGTACACGGCGATGAGCCCGCCCAGGACCAGCGCGCCCTCGACGGGCCCGACCGTGAACGAGGGCCGGCCGGGCGAGACCGGTTGGGGGCTGCCCGACTGCACGAAGAGGGCGGCGGTCAGACACATGCCCAACCCGACGAGGATCGCGTGCGCCGGTAGGTCGGAGAAGTCGAGATCTGGGTCGAGGAGGGAGGCGAAGACGGCATCGGCCGAAGCAAGCAGCAGTCCGACGATCGCCACGACGGGGAGTGCCAGGCCGACACCGCGCCCGATGGCGGCGTACTGGTCCCGGCGCCGCTCGTCGGGAGTCGGAAGAGCGGCCGCCACGGTCGCTGAGATCTGGGCCGGTGCCATGAGGACTGCGCCGGCAGCGCCGACCAGCAGCCGTGCGCTCTGCCCGAAGCCGAGGTGGAAGAGCCGCTCGTCCGACGACAGGGAGGCTCCGAGGGCCAGGAGCAGGCCAACGGCGAGCACGTCGAGGCTGACGACCCAGGGGCTCGTCCTCACGAACAGGAAGTAGGCGGGGACGATGGCGGTGATGACGAGAGCCCGACCGGTGGCCGATCGCAGGTCTCCCACCGTGACGAGACCGACCGCGACCACCAGCGTTGCGGCGAAGAGCGCGAAGCCGTCGGCGGGGGTCTGGGCGGCAACGTCGACGAGCAGGCCGGCCAGCACCAGGACCAGGAGGATGAGTCGATGCCGGGTCTGAACACGAGGTGACTCGTCGGCGGCGGGTGGGCGCTGGTCGGTGAGCGTGCCGGTCACCTGGTCACCTCCGGCTGGTTGGGCAGAGAGACGACGACGCGACAGCCCGCCGGCTCGTTGGCCTGGATCTCGATCGAGCCCTGGTGCAGTTCGACGATGCTGCGGGCGATCGACAACCCCAGACCGCTGCCCGCCCCGTCTGAGGACCGGGCATGGTCCGAGCGGTAGAAGCGCTCGAACACCCGGTGGCGTTCCTCTGGGGGGATCCCGGGTCCGTGGTCGCTGACGGCGAGCTCGATGCCTGACGGGGTGGGACGGGCGGACAGCTCGATCGCTTCTCTGTCGGGCGAGTACCGGGCGGCGTTGTCGAGCAGGTTGCTGACGACCTGGAGGACCCGTGCCTCGTCGCCCCGGCAGATGATCCCATCGGTGGCCAGCACGTCGAGGGCCAGACCTGGTCGGCGGAGTCGGGCGCTGTCGGCGGCGTGGCGAAGCACCGTGGCGACTTCGAACTCATCGACCTCGAGTGGTGAGGTGCCCGACTCGATCCGGCTCAGATCGAGGAGTTGGTCGACGACCGAGCTGAGGCGTTCGATCTCGGCCAGCGTCGAGCGGACATTGTCCGGATCGGCCATCTCGACCCCGTCGGCGATGTTCTCGAAGCGTGCCCGCAGTCCTGCGAGCGGTGTCCGCAGCTCGTGTGACACGTTGGCGATCAGCTCGCGGCGCTGCCGGTCCACCTGGGCGAGCTGGGCTCGCATGGCGTCGAAGGCCCGGGCCAGCTCACCGACCTCGTCCCTCGAGCTTGTCGTGACCGGGCGGCTGTAGTCGCCTTCGACCATCGCCTTGGAGGCCTCGGCCATCTCGCGGACCGGAGAGGTGATGCCGCGGGCGAAGGGGTAGACGAACACCAATCCGATTGCCGTGGCGATGAAGGGCCTGATCCACACCGGGATCCCGGTTCTCAAGCCGATGGTGCTCACCAGTGCGCTGATGGTCACCGCAACGACGATGACCAGGGACAGCTTGAGCTTGATCGAGTCGATGCGGTCCAGGGGTCTCACCGACCGTCCCCGATCGCGTAGCCCACTCCGTGGACGGTCCGCACGATGCTGTCACCGAGCTTGCGCCGGAGGGACCGCACGTGGGAGTCGACCGTGCGGGCCCCGAATCCGTCCCGGTATCCCCAGACCCCGGCCAGCAAGCGGTCGCGGGTCAACACGGCGCCTTGCGCTTGGGCGAGGCAGGCCAGAAGGTCGAACTCGGTGGCGGTCAGGTGGACCGCTTCACCTTGGCACCGCACGATGCGTTGCGGGATCTCGATCAGCACCCGACCGAGGGCCACAGGGCGGTCGGGGTGCGTGGCCGACGAGTCGACCCGCCGCAGGATCGCCTGGACGCGGGCCACGAGCTCGCGGGGGCTGAACGGCTTGGTCATGTAGTCGTCGGCTCCGACCCGCAGCCCGACGAGGACGTCGGTCTCGTCGTCGAGTGCGGTGAGCATCAAGACGGGCACGTGGTGTTCCCGCTGGATCCGGCGGCACACCTCGAGCCCATCGAAGCCGGGTAGCAGCAGATCGAGGACCACCAGGTCGGGATCGCCGGCCTCCCACATCTCGACGGCGCTGGGGCCGTCGTGGGCCTCCAGGACCTCGAATCCCTCGCTCTGCAACCGGGCGGCGAGGGCATGGGCGATGGCGGTGTCGTCCTCGACCACCAGGATCGTGCGGGCCATGGCGAGACCATAGGAAACCAGCGGTCAAGAAGTCCCCGCGAGATGTGAAGATGCCGTGCAGATCCCTTCGGGGCCTGCGGCAGGGGCACGAGCGTCGGGGACAGGCGGCGAGCTCGTGTCGCGCCAGGTGCAAGGTGAGACCTGCCGCTCGAGGACTGCTTCAGGCCATGACCTCAGCCGGACGGGATCGGGCGCAGCACCGGATCGCCACTCTCGCCCTCGACCAGGTAGAGGTCAACCGACTCGGCGCCGGTAACGAGGACGCGGTCCGAGAGCACGACCCAGAGCTCCGACTTGCCGTCGCCGCGCGCCTGGTTGTCGACGACGTTGGCGATGGTGCCATCGAGCGCCACCGCCACCCGTACCTCCCCCTCGGTCTGCAGTGTCCCCGTGCGGTACAGCGGGCGCTCGTTCGAGGCCGGGTCGATCGATGCGAGCTCTTCGGTGCCGTCGAGGCGGCCCCCGAAGTCGGCGTCGTCACCCACGGTCGCCTCGGCTACCGAGGTGCCGACGAGCTCGCCGTAGAGCCCCCGCCGAAGTACCCGCAGCTCGTAGTCGTCACCGCGACCCCAGGGCCCCTGCTCCAGCACCTGCTCGATGCCGGACGGGTCGAAGGAGAGATAGTCCTCGTCCTCAGCCGGGTGGAGGATGTTCTCCTTCCAGTCCTGGAGCACTACCTCCTCCCGGTAGTCGTCGGGGCGGGGTTCGAACCCGCTGACCCCGTCCATCTGGAAGGGCGGCTTCGTGTCGAGCACGTCGAGGAGGGTTGGCAGCACGTCGATGCTTCGTGTCGGCTCGTCTACGACCGCCCCCTCGACCTGGCCCGGCGCCTTCAGCAGAAACGGGGTCCAGAGGATCTCCCACCAGTTGTCTTCGGTGACACCCCGGCGATGCGAGCCGGGTGTGAAGGACGCTCCGTGGTCGGCGGTGACCACGATCGCGGTCTCGTCGTAGGTGCCGAGCCGTTCGAGCTCGTCAAGTAGCTCGCCGAGGAGCGAGTCCGCGTACTGCAGTTGGAGCAGGTGCCGGTCCCGAGCCAACTCGGCGGCCGCCTCGTCGGGGTAGCTGTTGTCGCTGAACGACCGACTGGGGTCGTCCCCGCTGTAGTGTGCCCCGCTCGGCAGGTACTGGAAGGGGCGGTGCGGGAGGAGGAGGTGGAGGTAGTCCAGGCGGGCCTCGCCGTAGCCCTCGCTGCGTGACGCAGCGGCCGATCCCGCCAGCGAGTCGATGAAGCGCTCGGCGATGGGCCCGGGCACGTCGTCGGGGTCGTCGCCGACGACCTCGAGCTTCACCACCCGGTCTGCGGGGTCGAACGAGGCGCGCTGCAGCCACACGTCGACGGCTTCGCCGAGCAGGCTCGAGAGCCCACCGCCCCCCTCGAGGGCGGCCGCGCCCCGGCACAGGCTTCCCGGGCAGAGCTTCGTTATGACCTCGAAGGCCTGCTGGCGGTACTCGGTGCCGAGGGCGGTGAACACCGTCTCCGGATAGGTGGCCGCGATTGCGTCAGCGCGCCGTCCCCGGATACTGGCCGGTCGTGACGGCCGGTACCGCCTGCAGGGTGTCGGGTGCCACGGTTGTGTGGTTCCGGAACCACGTGCTGTCCGCGGCGAGGCGGGCGAAGGCCGGGTAGTTCGAGGCGTCGATGCGCCCCTCGCCGTCGAGCAGCGAGTAGGTCGGTAACTCGTCGAACACGATGAAGACGACGGGTGCACCGCCACCGGAACCGTCGCTGGATACGGATACTCCGTCGCCGCCGGGGAGGACGAGGGCCGAGACGTCGGACACGAGCAGGAACATGGCCACGAAGACGGGGGCCGCCAGCGACAGGTAGCGAGCTCCCTCGCGCACCTGTGGGACCGACAGCCACAGGAGCGCCACCAGGACTTCGCATACCAGCAGCAACACGAGGTATGCCTCGGGGGACCCGTCGACGGCCTGGCGCACGATGCCGTAGACGCCGAGCGCACCGAGCGAGGAGCAGGTGAGGAGGTGAACCAGCCGGCGTGCCCGAGTGCCACCGAAGGCGCCGATCGCGACCTCGAGGCCCAGCAGTAGCGCCGCGGGTAGCAGCGCTACGACCAGTGCGAAGACAACGATCTGGACGGTGCCGACGTCGCGGATGAGGAAGGTGCCGAGGTCGCGCCCGAAGACATCGAGTACCGGCTGGGTTATGGCGAGTGTTGCGAGCCCCAGTAGTTCGCTGGCCGGGCGTAGCTCGGTTACGAGGCCCGCACGGCGATCCTTCTCGCGGTCGCTCACCGCCGTCTCCAGCGCGTCGATGCTCTGGTGCTGTGCCCGCGCTTGCTGTCTGCGTGTTTCATGTCCGCTCACCTGTGCGGGGCGCTGCGATCCGGTGGCCGCCGGGGTCGGAGCGTACAGCAGCCGCCGAAGGGGTCCTGCGCTGGTCGGTGCGCGCGGGGGTCCCGCGCCTGGAGCGCGAGGCGGGATGGTAACGGCGCCGAACGGCCAGGGCGGATTCCATGACTGGCAAAGGTACCGACCCTGAGGTGAGGGGCGTAGTCGGCGGTGAGGGAGGGCGGATGGCGGGAATCAAGGCCCGCGTGATCAGCCAGATCGGACGCTGGAATCGGTGCGGGCCGGCGCACAGCGCCGACACGCGTGGGCGTCGTCATTGTGGGTCCACCCGATGGTGTGCGCTTCGCTGCCAGCGAGAGTGCCCTGGACGCCATCGGGACTCGCGGGTCAACCGCAATCGGGACACTCATCGAGGCAAGGCCCATGTGGACCGGGCCTTCCAGTGAAGAGCGGAACGAGGATCCAGCCGCCGCTATGGCTCGTACGGCTCACCCGCCACACGACATCGAGGGTCGAGGAACGGCACGTCTTCGGGGTTCTCGAAGTCGGGTGGAACGGACTCGGGCAATGGCTCGAGCACAACGTCCTTCACGCCATCGAGGGCCGCCAACTCGTTCATGAGTGCCGTCGTCGGTTCGCCGGGCTCCGTGGAGAACCGAAACGACGGTGGGAGCTCATCTGCTGCTACCTTTCGGTCCGGCTCGCCGGCGAAGAGGCACTCGAACTCCACGAGGGCGTCTGCCTGATCCACCCACGCCACGGGGCCCGAGGCGAGGGCCGCGACCCGCTCACCGATCTCGGCCCGAGCGTCGCCGCGCCCGGGCTGGACGTAGACGATCACCAGCCGTGGAAGCTCCGCGTAGTCCTCGAGAGAGCCCTCGATGCCGGTCACCCGGTCTCGCCAACACCCACTCTGGGCTTCCACGACCTCCCGCACTCCATCGACCGGCCGAAGCTCCTCGGCGAGCATCGACACGTCTGCGGAGGTGACGTCGAGCCGGAAGGAGGTCGGGAGCGTCTCCGCAGTAACGGCGTCGACGAGGTGCTCTTGATCAGCGAAGAGATCCGCGAACTCGGCAAGCGCCTCCTCTTGGTCGACGAAGCGAGAATCGAGGACTCGATCGTCAGCTTCGAGCATCGTCCGCACCGACTCGATCTGTTCGGGTCGGACATCGGGCTCCATGAACACGACCAAGTCGATCCCCGGCTCGAATCCAGGGCTCTCACAGGGCACCTCGGTGGTGGGCGGAGAGGTCGACGTTGTTGTGGCCACGTAAGCCGAATGTGACGCACCACAGCTCGCCGCTGGCACGAGAAGCGCTGCCATGGCCCACGCACATGCTCGAGACCTCATCGGCTCGGCACCTTACCCACGTAGCCCCCGCCCTGAGCGCGAGCGCCCCGCCATTGGCCACGCCGCCAAGCTCGCAACTTACTGGCCACCGCGGGCAACGAGTGCGGCGAGCTCCCGCCGGCCGTCGACCTCGAATTCGGTGCTGTGGCAGGCTCCTGGAATGGTTGCTTGGCACGTCCTGCCGCTCATGGCGCTCCTCGTGGTGGTCGGGTGCGCAGGTGAGGGCACCAACGCAGAGAGCCCTGAGCGGACTGCGGCCTCGACGACCGTGGCTCAGGAGGTCGGGGGTCCGACTTCGATCGATGGGGTCCCTGCTGGCCGGCCCCGACTGGCGTTTGGCAACGGTGAGTCACTGGTCGTCCTCGCTCAAGATGGTGAACCAGTGGAAGTCGGCGACGAGGGGCGTGCCGCTTGGTCCTCGGACGGCCGGTACCTCGCCTGGTCGGTCTTCAAGCCATCGCAGTCATCGGGCTCGGGAGAGGTCAACGCGCCTGACGACTACGTCGTCTACGTGCTCGACACGCAGACTGGGGAGCGCATCCCGTACGACGCTTCGAGTGATGAACGCTTCCCATGTCTGCATGGCCGCTTCGGGAGACATCGCCTCGACGTCGACTCTCGTCATACCTGCGGTGTGCACCAGGCGATCGACGAGCCACTCGGGCACGACCTCGCTCGTGGGCTGACGAGTGGCGCTGATGTCGCCGGCGGAGCGTCCGAGTGCGTGGATGACGTCGGCGAGCGCCTGGGTCTGGGGCGTGTCGGGGAGCTGCTCGACGCGTTCGGTCATCTCCGCGTAGACGTCGCCGTCGGATCGGGCACCGGCGGCCCACACCTCGGCGATCTCGACGACGTCATGTCCACTGTCGTCGGCCGTCGACCCGCCACACGATGCGCCAGTGCCGATCGCCGACGATGAGCTTGCGGAAGCCGATGAGCGCGCCCAGGAGTGGTTCGCCGGCTTCGGGGTCGCGCTCCAGCAGGATCATCTTCTTGAGCGCCTGGCGCGCGACCTGCGGGTCGAGGCGGACGAGTCGGGCGAGGTCTTCGACCGCTGGCTCGGTGAGGCGGACGTAGGCGCGCGGCTGGTCGGCGTCGGGCACGGATGCGAGGTGTCAGCTGCGACCGGCGGCGAGGTCGGCGTCCAGCTCGGCCTCGAGCTCGGCTCGGTCGAAGCCGAAAGCGCTAATGACGTCGTCGAGGTCGGTGCGTCGGCCGTCGTCGGTGGCGAGGCGAGCAAGGACGAGCGCTGCACTGCGCAGGTCGGCTTCGAGTTCGGTGAGCTCGTTCAGCCGCTGCATGCCGACGACCGCGGCGACGGCCTGGCCGTGGCGTTCCACCACGATGTCGTGGCCTTCGCCGGCGGCCCGCACGATGGCGCTCACGCCCCGCTCGGCCGCCTCGGTGACCGAGACGGTTTCAGGGAACGGAAGGACGGTCATGGGACAAACTATACAGAATTCTGAGCAGAACGATGCTCAAGTGCCACCGGCGGGAACCCCACAGGAACCCATTGGGCGAATCGGTACACGAGGCTCCCGAACGCCAGCGGGTCCTCCAGGTCGCGGGGCGTCAGCACCGAACACCGACCCGACCGCGGGCGGAAGCGCGCCCCTGCCTCGTGCGAGGCGGCGCGGCTCGACCCAGTGGGGCCAGTCATCGTCACTTGGTTGTTCGAGAAACACTCGATTCGACGAGCCGTCAGGCCAGTGAAGCTCGACCGCCGACCCGGACTCGAACGGCCAAGTCGACGACTCCGGTCCGAGTGCGATCAACCACCAGCCACCCGCTGACATCACGCGCCAGTCCTCGACGTCCGGCGGTTCTGGCGTCCCGAGGCGCTGGCGCAGATTCGTCCAGACAGTGAAGACCGGGAGCAGCGTGGCGGGTACGACTCGACCGCCGAGCCCGACCACATCGACCTTCCTCCACCCATGCGCTGTCACCGCACACGTCCTCGGTCGACGAGAGCGGACGGGGTGGCGACAGGCCCACGTGATCCGCCCAGGACGACGGGGTGAGCGGCGGGGGTCACCGTGCTGGACACCACGGGTCGGTGAAGACCTGGTCGAGGTAGGTGCGGATGTGGCGCCAGTCGCCGAACGACGCCGAGCGGGCGATGTTGACTGTTCGGAAGTCGCCGGCCCACGGGTAGACGTCGTCGAACAGGTGCCTCTGGAACGCCTGGAGGTGGGCGACGTCGTAGTCACCGGGGAGTGGACGCGTCTCAAGCTGTCGTGTGCGCGCCGCCACGATGGTCGCCTCCGCAACCGCGAGCGCTGCCGGGTCCGATATCCCCAGGAGGTTGACGAGCGCGCCGGACTCAGGGTTGAGGTACGGGTCGTCGGTCAACGCTTGTATCGGGCGAGCGTGCGCTCGACGAGCTCGTCGCCGTCGATCTCGCCCTCTGCGGCCCGCTGGAAGTCATCGAGCGCCTCGGGGCTGGGCTCCAGGCCCTCGAGTCGGGCCGATGCCAGCGCTTCTTCGACCGCCTCAGCCGGGCTCACGGCATTCGCAGTGGGAGTGGTGGGACGAGCTGACACGGTTGCCATCGTACCCGCGCAAGCGCTCCGAGCCCGGGCTCGCTGCGGGTCGGGTGAGCGCCGCGGCTGGGTGGACTTCCATCACGCCCGCAGCGCGAGGTCGTCCCGGACCCGGCCCGGCTCGAACGGGCTGCCACCCTCAACGACTGCGGGCTGGACGCACCCTTACCGGGTAGGTGTGCCTTGGGCGGGTTCAGGCCCCAAGGTAGCGAGCATCGGTCGGCGTTCTCCCGGTGGATTCGTGCGCGAGAACCGGCCGTCGGCGCGGCATAGTGGAGGAGGTCGTTGGCGTGCAAGGCACGCCCGACCCGGATTGACCGCCGGACACCGTCTGCGGTCACGCCTCGTCCGATGCGCAATCGGTCCTCCTTGCAGCAATCGCTACTCCTGCTCGTTCTCAGGAGGGTCCCATGGCGCGCCAGCGCAGAGCCGGAGGTGGAGTCGACCAGCTCCCGTCCGGGCGATACCGAGTCCGCATCGTCACCACCGACGGGAGGCGAATCAGCCTCGGTACGCACTCGACGAAGCGAGCGGCCGAGGCGGCGTACGCCCGCTCGCTCACCGAGCAGTCCGACGGCAAGGTCGTCGCGCCTCGCCAGCGGGGCACGACGCTGGGGGAGTACGCACCCCGATGGGTCGAGACCCGACTCACTTCGAAGGGCGAGCCGCTGCGCCAGCGCGTCCGCGAGCTGTACGCCAAGCAGCTCGAGCATCACATCCTCCCGACGCTGGGCGATGTCGCCCTCGATCGGCTCGACACGGCGACGGTCCGGCGGTGGGTGGTCCACGTCCGAGGGCCGAGCGGTCCGGGCGTGAGCACGGCGGCGAAGTGCTACCGGCTCCTGCGTTCGATCATGGCCACCGCGGTCGAGGACGGCCTGGCGCTCACCAACCCCTGCACGATCAAGGGCGCGGGCACCGAGCCGAAGCCCGAGACCGAGATCCCGACGGTGGCCGAGGTCCACAAGCTCGCCGACTGCCTCGACGAGCGACTCCACTGCATGGTCCTGCTTGCCGCCTTCATGGGACTTCGCAAGGGCGAGCTGCTCGGCCTGCGTCGCGCCGATGTCGACTTGGCCGCCAAGGCGCTCACCGTCCGCGAGCAACGTCAGTCGGCGTGGAGCGGCCAGCAGCTCGTCGGTCCACCCAAGACCGATGCCGGCCGCCGCAGCATCGCCATCCCCTCCGCGCTCGTCGACGAGCTCCAGCACCACCTCGACCACTTCGCCCAGCCGGGCGACGACGGCTACTTCTTCACCGGCATTAAGGGCGGCCGGCTCAGTCCCGCGGTCTGGACGACGAAGTGGGACGAGGCCCGAGGGAAGGTCGGCGTCGAGCACATCCGCCTGCACGATTATGCCGACATCCGCGTTATGCCGACCCTTCTCGTCGGAGTCCTGGCTGCGTGAGGTGAGCCGAGTGTTCAGGTCGGCATAACGCGAGCGGCTGCCGCGATCGTCTTCTTCATCATCGAGGAGAAGGAGACGAACATGGCAGGGCAGAGCAGGGTGAGCAGGGTGTTGGTCGCGGGGCCGCTGGCCCCGTTCGCCGACGCATACCGCGAAGAGTTGGAGGGCGTGGGGTACACGCGTTTGTCGGTGGTCTACCTCCAGCGGCAGGTGGCCTGTGTGAGCCGTTGGCTCGACGCGCGGGGCCTGGGTGTGGAGCAGTTGGACGAGGCGTGCATCGAGGCGTTCGTTGCGGAGCAGCGGGAGAGGGGTCGTGTGGCCGGGGTGTCGCGGCCCGGTCTGTCGTGCCTCCTGAAGCTGTTGCGTGACCTGGGCGCCGTGAGCGTGGCGGTGCCATTCGAGCTGTCGCCGACGGAGGAGCTGATGGAGTCCTTCGGTCGTTTCCTGCTGACCGAGCGTGGTCTGGTGCCGGGCACCGTTCGCGGATATGTGGACCGGGCGCGCCGGTTCGTGGCTGGGCTCGGTCCCGGCGGGCTCGCAGCGGTGACGGCGGCGCAGGTCACGGACGCGGTGCTCGGGGAGTCGGCGTCGGTGTCGGTGAGCGCTGCGCAGAACTACGTCGCCGGTCTGCGGGCGTTCCTGCGCTTTTGCTTCGTCGAGGGTCTCGTCGAGGCGGACCTGTCGGAGGCGGCACTGTCGATCACTGGTCGGAGGCGTTCGCCGCTTCCCAGGGGAATCGCCAAGCACGAGGCCGAGGCGCTGCTCGCTGTCCTGCGACCGACGCACCGCGATCGGTCGGCGCGATTACGCGGTGATCATCACGCTGCTGCGTCTGGGTCTGCGCAGGGGTGAGGCCGCCGGCCTGCGGATCGACGACATCGACTGGCGGGCCGGCGAGCTGGTGGTGGTGGGCAAAGGCGGCCGGAGGGACCGGCTGCCGCTACCCACCGACGTCGGCGCTGCCATTGCCTCTTACCTGCGGCGCGGCCGCCCGGCCAGCGACCGTCGCGAGGTGTTCCTGCGGGCCAGAGCACCGTTCGGCCCGATGGCGGCGGGGACCGTCGCATCGACGGTGCGGCGCGGCGTGTCGACGGGCGGGTGTGCCCGAAGTCGGCGCGCACCGCTTGCGCCACACCGCGGCCTGTGAGATGGCCGCAGCGCAGGTCCCGCTGCCCGAGATCGCTCAGGTGCTACGCCACCGGAGCTTGCAGTCCACCGCCATTTACGCCCGGGTCGATCTCGACCGGCTCCGAGAGCTGGCCCTGCCCTGGCCTGGGGAGGGTTCGCGATGAGCGCGCTGTGCGATCACGTCGAGGACTACCTCCGGTTGCGCCGCTCCCTGGGCTACAAGCTGGAGCGGGCCGGTCATCTCTTGCCGCAGCTGGTCACATACCTGGAAGCCGCCGGCTCTGCGACGCTTACCGCCGAACTGGCGATCTCGTTCGCACGCCTTCCCGAGAACGCCCGTCCCGCGCACTGGGCGGCTCGCCTGAGCGTTGTGCGCGGCTTCGCCCGCTATCTCCGGACCATCGAACCAGCGACCGAAGTCCCGCCCCCAGCGGTGTTCCCTGCCCGGCGCCATCGTCGGGTCCCCTACCTGTGGTCCCAGGAGGAGATCGGCAGGCTCCTCGAGGCCGCCCGGGTGCTGCACCCACCGTTGCGGGCCGCCACCTACGAGGCGCTGTTCGGGCTCCTCGCGGTGTCGGGCATGCGCGTTGGTGAGGCATGCGGCCTCGACGGGGCCGACGTCGACTTCGGCACCGGCGTCATCACCATCCGCCACGCCAAGTTCGATCGGCCACGCCTGGTGCCCCTCCATGACACAACCACCGTGGCGCTGCGCGCCTACGCCACCGAACGCGACCGTCTCAGCCCGGCCCGCTCGACAGCGTTCTTCGTCTCAGGTGCCGGCACCAGGCTCAACCGCAGCGCGGTGGCCATGGTGCTCAGACAGATCACGACCGCCATGGGTCTCCGCAGCGAAACGGTCCGTCCCACCCCGCACCAGTTGCGGCACAGCTTCGCTGTCCGCACCCTCGTCGACTGGCACCGCAACGGCGTCCGCGTCCAAGACCACATCGCCGTCCTGTCGACCTACCTGGGACACGTCAGCCCGGCCGACACCTACTGGTATCTGTCAGCCTCGCCGGAGCTGATGGCACTCGCCGCCGAACGGCTCGACACCCACATCGGAGGCCGACGATGAGCGCGCTCGCCCCCGGACTCCAGGCCTTCTTCACCGACCGCCTCATCAGCCAACGCGACGCCAGCCCCAACACCGTCGCCGCCTACAAGACCGGCCTCCGTCTCCTGGTGGCCTTCGCCGCCGAACGCACCGGCACAAGCCCCAGCGCGCTCGACATCGCCGAGATGGACGCGCCGCTCGTCGCCGTGTTCCTCGACCATCTCGAGCGCGACCGCCACAACAGCGTGACCACCCGCAACAGCCGTCTCGCAGCCATCCACTCCCTGTTCGGCTACCTGGCGCTACACCACCCCGAGCACGCGGCATCCATCCAACGGGTGCTGGCCATCCCCACCAAGCGCGCCCAACGCAACCTCGTCACCTACCTCGCCGAGAACGAGATCGACGCCCTGCTCGGCTCCTGCGATCTGGGTCGCTGGACCGGACGACGCGACCACACCATGTTCGCCCTCACGATCCAGACCGGGCTGCGCATCTCCGAGCTCGCCGGCCTCGACTGCGGTGACATCACCCTGGGCACCGGCGCCCACGTGCACACCATCGGCAAGGGCCGCAAGGAACGACGCACACCACTCATCCACCCGACCCGGGCCGTCCTCAAGGCCTGGCAGGCCGAACGCGGCGGCACACCAACCGACCCGCTGTTCCCGACCACGACCGGCAAACGCATGAGCCGCGACGCCATCGAGCGACGCCTCACCCACCATCTGGCCCTTTCGTCCGCGAGCTGCCCGTCGATCGCCGACAAGCACGTGACCATGCACACGCTGCGTCACACCGCCGCCATGCGGCTCCTGCTCGCCGGCAACGACATCACCGTCATCGCGCTATGGCTCGGACACGAGCAGATCGCGACAACGAACATCTACCTCCACGCCGACATGAGCCACAAACAACGAGCCATCGACAGGACCAAGCCGCTGGACGCAAAGCCCGGCCGCTATCGGCCCCCCGACGCGCTCCTCGCGTTCCTCGAGGCCCTCTGATTATGCCGACACAAGATGCCGCGCCACCCCCGCTGACCAGCGGACACGCGCTCGTGTCGGCATAACGCGGATGTCGGCATAATCGTGGTTATGCCGACGTCGGCATAAGCACGACCTTCGCCACCTTGCCGGCACCCTCGCCGCCGCGACCGGCGCAGGCACCAAGGAGCTGATGCACCGCCTCGGTCACGCCAGCCCGAGAGCCGCGTTGATCTACCAGCACGCAACGCGAGAACGCGACATCGCCATCGCTGAAGCGATGAACGAGCACATCGAGGTCCGGGTCTTCCGGTCCGACGACGAAGGAAGGAACAGCAATGGCTCCCCGTAGGTCCACACCAACCTCCTCGCCATCTCACGCCGAGGGTCGTACCCTTGGCGACGTGGCGTTCGAGCGCATCAGCATCGATCCGAAGGTGATGGCGGGCGTCCCCTGCATCAGGGGCACGCGCATCCCCGTCGCCACCGTGGTCGGCATGGTCGCCGAGGGCATGCCTGTCGAGGAGATCCTCACCGAGTACCCCCAACTCATCGAGGACGACATCCGCGAGGCACTGCGCTACGCCTCCGCTCGCGTCGAGGATCGCGAGGTCGAGCTCCACCTCGGCGCGTGAAGTTCCTGATCGACGAGAGCGTTTCCCACACCGTCGCCGCGAGACTCACCGACGCCGGTCACGACGCCGTCCACGTCGGCGACCTCGGGTTGCTCGGCGCCGACGACGAGGCGGTGATGGCTGCGGCGCTCCATCGGGAAAGGGTCCTGGTCTCGGCCGACACCGACTTCGGCACGCTTCTCGGGGCGATGGCCCGAGTCGGCCGATGCCGGTCGAGTTCCTGTCGGCCTACCTGCCCGAGCCGGTACCCGAATCGGAGGTGAAGCCCCTTCGGTACGCGCTGATCAGCATTCCCGACGATGAGCACCACTTCAGTCGGCTTGTTCAGAAGTGGTTCGAGCTCTACTAGAAGCTCGATCAGGTCCTCGCTCTGCGGTTCGCAGCCGAGTACGCCTCGTTCACGTACGCGGAGAGTCGGTTCCTCAGCGCCGTGCAGGCAATGGAGGCACTTCACCGTCGTTTGCTGGCGTCGGCGCCAGCAACAGAGATCGTTGTCGCGAGGGATGCCGCGATCGCCGCTTGCCCGCCCGAGCATCGCGAGTGGCTCACGCGCGCGCTCCAGTACTCCCACGAACCCTCGCTGCGAACGCGGATGCGCGAGGTACTGGCTCTCATCGGCGGCGGGCTCGAGCCGTTGGTGGGATCGGGGGGGAAGTTCATCCAGAAGGTCGTCACCCACCGCAATGCGCTGACGCATTGGGACCCGGAAGCGCCGTCCAGCAGCGGAGAGAACCTTCATCACCTGACGATGGCTCTGAACTTCGTCATCGACGCCGCTCTGCTTCGTCTCCTCGACTTCAGCGAGGACGAGGTTCGCGACCTGCTTGCCACCAACGAGCTCTTCGAGCACACGGCCAAACAAGCCTTCTGATTCAGGGACCGTGACGACCCCGAAAGCCCGAGCGTCTCAGATCGGCGAGTGGGGCTCAGTCAGTCCGCGTTCGGCTGCTCGGCGTCAGATCGCCGCCAGCTCGCGACGATCTGCCGGCTTCCATCCGCTTCCGGGGGCAGAGCATGTAGCCCCATCACCACGTTTCCGCCGGCGTTGTCGGGAACGAGCGCCTCGACCCCGTCGATGAGCGAATCACCATCGGCTCGGTACTCGTAGCGGCGGGACAGCGGCGTTCGTTCGACGTCAACCCATCGCTCGCCGTCCACGAGGAGCATGGTCACGGCGTACCACTCCTCGCCAGCGGCGACTTCGAATCGAGACTCCGGGTCGTCGAAGTTGAGTCGGACAGCCCCCGAGACTGGCGTGCCGTCGTTAGGAACATCCGAGTAGATCTGCTCAGCGTTCGCCTGCCAGATCTCCTCGAGGGTGTGGAGCGTTCCTGTCGTCGTTGACCGCAGCACGCGTTCGTTGGCCCGGAGCGTCACACCGCTCAGATCAGTTCCTGGGGGCGCGTCCAAGTCGGCGTACACGGATCTCAACTCGAAGCGTCGGAGGTAGGTGTCGAGCGTCTGCAAGTCCGTCCACAACGAGAGCGCTTCGGGCGTCACCTCATCGACTGTGCGCAGCTCAAGCCCCTTCGTTGCCGCATAGCGCTTCGCTGGCCGGGAGAACCCGCTCGACGAGACCGCAACGACCCTTCGCGCCGCGACATCCTCGGCCTTGGACACGAGCTGCTCCAACCAGGTCAGGTCCTGGGGCCGTCTCCTGTCCCGGCACTCGAGCAGGAGGAGTAGCTCGGACGGCTCGTCCTCGCGACGGATCGTCACGTCACACTCCCGCCGACTGCCCGACAGCTGTCCCACGACGTAGTCGGGCGAGGTCACCACGAGCGACGGATCGGCACCGAGGATCCCCTCGATGATCTCGGTCAGCTGTTCGAGATCCCGCCCCCGCCTCACCATGTCGACCAGTGTGGCGTGCCGATTGTTCTTCGGGCGCAGGGCCTCAGCCCAGCACTCTGATCTCGACTCAGCCACGCCTTCCTCGCCCGGCAAGGTGTCATGGATCAAGTCCTCGCACGAGGGCGCTGTCTCGAACGATGAATCGATCCACCAGGGCGATCGTCAGGGCAATGGGCACGCCGACGTAGGGCACCCAGACAATGGTGAGCCCGGCTGTGGACGAGGTTCCAGCGGCGTGATAGGCCGCGGCACTGAATGGGAACAGTGCTCCGGTCAGCACGACGCCGACCAGTAGGAGGTTCTGGTGCCGGATCGTGAGCAGTAGTCCACCGACCGGGAGCCCGAGAACCAGCGCCAGGATCATCAATCCATGGCCGTCACCATTCAGGGCCGTCAGAACCTCGCCCAGCAGGGCTGCAATCGCTGCGCCGATGCAGGCGACCAAGGCTCGATGGGAGAACCGAAGCCTGGGCCCGACGAGCCGAATGAGATGGTCTCTCCGCATTGTTGGACTATCGACCATGCCCCGCGCCCCGACACGAGGGGACTTCCCTCAGATCTGCCTGGGGTTCCTCCCAGTAGACCCGGGCGACTGTTGTGAGCCCGGCGACCCTTGGCAGAGGGCAGCACGCGTTGTCGCGCGCTGTCCGATCACACGCACGACTCGTAGTAGTCGACCTCGGGCTCGAGGCCAGCGTCCACGGACGCCACGGTTCCGTCCTGGCCGATGTCGAATCGGAGCACGCCGTCATCGCCTGAGGGCCCTTCAACCCGGATCGCCCGGCCCCCCTCGTCAGATCTCTCCTCCGCCGCGGGGTAGGCACGGCGGACATCATCGACCGTCGAGCCGACACCGATTCCTTCACCCGTGGTCCATCCAGGTTCGTACGCCGACGCTCGGCGGATCTGGCCGGCTGCGGTGTCGAAGCGGGGCCCGGTGATGAGGAAGATCAAGCCCTCGACCCCGTCGGGCTCCCGAACGCACCGACGCCACGTCGCCGCCGGCCGCTCGGTCGCCATCACGACCAACAGCGCAGAGACCGCACGGGCCATCAACCTCGCCATCCAACGCGCCGGCACGGGCGGCCCCACCGTGCGCCTCGCCGACGGCACCACGGCAGGAGTCGGCGACCAGATCGCCACCCGCCGCAACGACCCGAGGCTGCGCACCGACCTTGGCGAGAAGGTCCGCAACCGGCACACGTGGGCCGTGACCGCCGCCCACGACGACGGCTCGCTCACAGCCACGCACCCGGAACGCGGGCAGGTGGTCCTACCGGCTCGCTACGTCGCCCAGCACGTCGAGCTCGGCTGGGCCGTGACCGGCTACGGCAACCAGGGCGACACCGTCGATGTCGGCATCGCCGTCCTCGAACCCGGCACCAACCGGAACCACGCCTACGTCGCCATGACTCGAGGGCGCCGCACGAACGTCGCGGTGATCCCCGACGCCACCGGCACGCTGGACCCGGCCGAGGCGCTCACCGAGATGATCGCCCGCACGCCCCGACACGAGTCGGCACTCGGGGTCAGGAAGCGACTCCACGAAGAGGCCGGCGTCCCCGAGCCTCCGCTCGACCCGCCGAGCGTCACGCCGATCGAGGACGACCAGGCGGCGAAGGTGCGAGCCATCCAGCAGCGCCTCGACGCCCTCCAAGCGCCGCGCGCCGGCAGGGGGCTCGGCCTGTGATCCGGATCGGGCGCGGCTCAGGTGCCGGTCCGTTGCTCCAGCGCACGATCCAGCAGCGCTTGGAGCGGACCGTTGTCGCCCATCAGGCTCGCCTCGCTGGCCGCCGCGTTCTCCTCGGCGCTCACGTTCACCCAGCGAAGGCTCCATCCCGCGTCGCGGGCGAGCTGGCGGAAGAAGGCACGCTGCGTGCGCCCGTTGCCCTCGCGGAACGGGTGCGCTGCGTTGACCTCGCCGAAGTAGTGAGCCAGCCGACGGACGAACTCCTCGCGGCCGAGGCCCGCGAGGTGGTTCTCCGCGGCGAGGTCGGCGAAGACCTGGTCGAGGTAGGTGCGGATGTGGCGCCAGTCGCCGAACGACGCCGAGCGGGTGATGTTGACCGTGCGGAAGTCACCGGCCCACGGGTAGACGTCGCCGAACAGGTGCCGGGTGGAACGCCTGGAGGTGCGCCACGTCGTAAGCGCCGCGGAGTGGGTGAAGCTCCAGCAGCTCGCCGCGGGCGAAGACGAGGTCGGCCTCAGCCGCTTGAAGCTGGTCGGCGTCGGACAGCCTGAGCAGGTTGACGAGGACGCCGGTGTCGGGATCGACGTAGGGATCGCCGCTCACCGCTTGTGGCGTGCGAGCGTCCGGGCGATCAGCTCGTCGGGCTCGATGTCGCCGGCGGCGACCTGCCGGGCATCCGCGACGACCTCGGCACTCGGTTCCAGACCTTCGAGTCGGGCAGATGCCAACGCTTCCTCGACCGCCTCGTCGGCGCTCACATCAGGCGCAGCGGGGGTCGAGGGGCGAACGGACACGCCGACAATGGTACCCGGCGTCGTCATCCGGGACGGCTCCGTTGGCCAGCTCAATCGGTGGTTGCGATCTCATGGAGCCGTCGAATCTCTGCCACAAGGCGGGGGACGTCCTGCCGTGCAGACGCGATGAAGTCGAGGTCGTCCGCGCCCGCAGGTCGCGGTGGTCCGCTCTGCCAGAAGGAGAGAGTGACGTACATGTCCGGCGATGCGTCATCCAACCCGCCCGTCCGAATGAAGTCGTCGCCGCCTTGGTGATCGCGAGCCTCGACGAAGGACTCCCACGGCCCGGCCGTGGCCCGCTCCGCCCGAGCCTCGATGAGTCGCAGTTCTTCTTCGGAGATCGCCATGCGACCACTATGCCGCGGGCTCGTCCGCGAGATCTCGCCGCTACCGCGGCATAGTGGTGAAGACGGCTGTGCTCAGCACGGCGTCCCCTGATTGATCGCTGGTCACCAACGGCGGTCACGCCTCGTCCGATGCGCAATCGGTCCTCCTTGCAGCAATCGCTGCTCCTGTCGTTCTCAGGAGGCCCCATGGCGCGTCAACGCAGAGCCGGAGGCGGAGTCGATCAGCTCCCGTCCGGCCGATACCGGGTCCGCATCGTCACCACCGACGGTCGACGGGTCAGCCTCGGCACGTTCCCGACGAAGCGTGCGGCCGAGGCCTGCTACGCCCGCACGCTCACTGAGCAGTCCGACGGCAAGGTCGTCGCGCCGCGTCGACGCGGCACGACGCTGGGGGAGTACGCACCTCGATGGGTCGAGACCCGACTCACCTCGAAGGGCGAGCCGCTACGCCAGCGGGTCCGCGAGCTGTACGCCAAGCAGCTCGAGCGGGCCATGGCTGCCATCCGCAAGGCCCACCGTGTCGCCGAGATGGAGCCGCCCTCTACTGAGGCGGCGCGGGCGATCCTCAAGACGGCCCGGCAAGACGCGGCCGACGCCGGACGACGGGTGGACAAGGCCCCGGCGCTCAGCGTGGCAGACCTCCGCCGGATCGTCGCAGCACTCGACACCGGCACTCTGGTCGGCCTTCGTGACCGGGCGCTCCTCGTCTTGGGTTTCGCTGCCTGCCTTCGCCGGTCGGAGTTGGTCGGCCTGGATGTCACCGACGTGCAGGAGTGCCCTGAGGGCCTCTGCATCGTCGTCCGTCGTAGCAAGACCGACCGGATGGCTGAGGGCCGCGATGTGGCGGTGCCGTATGGCAGCCACCACTTGACGTGCCCCATCCGAGCGGTGCAGGAGTGGATCGCTGCGAGCGGCATCGAGTCCGGCCCGCTGTTCCCGGGGATCGATCGTCATGGAGTGATCGGGCGGGCACCGAGTGGTCGCGGAAGCGATGACGGCCGTCTCACCCGCCAGGCGGTGAGCATCATCCTCAAGCGGGCAGCCGCGGCCGCTGGCATCGAGGGCGCCGAGGACTTGTCAGGCCACTCCTTGCGTCGGGGTCTTGCAACTGAGGCCCGTCGGGCGGGCGCCGACTTCCTGACGATCGGTCGTCACGGGGGCTGGGTCGACGGGAGCCGGGCGCTGATGGGTTACATGGCAGAGGTCGATCGCTGGGAGGACAACCCCGTCGCGAAGGTGGGCCTCTGATGGCGTCGATCCACAAGCGCATGACCAAGTCGGGTGAGCCGCGGTGGGACGTGCGCTACCGCAGCCCGGACGGCGTGGCCAAGGAACGCACCTTCAAGCGGATCGAAGCGGCTCGGCAGTTCCGGCGCCACCATCGAGGTCGAGGTGGCCGAGGGGCGTTGGATCGATCCCCGGCTCGGTCGTCAGCCGTTCGGCGAGTTCGCCGAGGAGTGGATCAGGACACGGAAACTGTCGGAGCGCACTCGCGTGCTCTACCTGGGCTTGTGGCGCAACCACCTGGCCCCGCCCTTCGGCTGCGTACCGATCCGGCGCATCACCCCGGCGATGGTTCGGGCCTGGCACGCGGAGGCGCTCACCGTCACCGGCGCCGTGACGGTTGCGAAGGCGTACCGACTCCTGCGGACCATCTTGAACACGGCGGTCAGCGATCGCCTCATCGCCGAGAACCCGGCGCAGGTCGATGGTGGAGGGATCGAGTCCAGCCCCGAGCGACCCGTCGCAACCTTCGAGCAGGTGCTCATGCTCGCCGATGCGATCGAGCCGCGACTGAGCACCTTCGTCCTGGCGGGGGCGTTTAGCGGCTGTCGGTTCGGCGAGTTGGCGGGTCTTGCGCGGCGCCACGTCAACTTGCTCCACGGCAGCCTGCACATCGAGCGCAGCCTCAGTGAGTTGCCGGGTCGGTTCGTGTTCACGGAACCCAAGTCGAAGGCTGGTCGCCGGACGGTCTTGATGCCCGGCTACCTGGTGGCCGCCTTCGAGGCACACCTGGATACCTACGTCGCCGCCGACCCCGAAGCGATGGTGTTCACCGGCCCGAAGGGCGGCTGGATGCGGCGCGCCAACTTCGCACCGAAGTTTCGAGCCGCAGCCGATGCGGTCGGCCTGCCGAAGGAGTTCGTCCAGCACGACCTGAGGCACACGCAGATGACGTTGGCCGCTTGGAGCGGCGCACCGCTCGCCGACCTGATGGCCCGCCTCGGCCACTCGTCGGTTCGGGCAGCACTCCGGTATATGCACGCCACCGACAATCGACAGCGCTTCATCGTCACCACCATGGACGAGGCGATCGCCAAGGCGCGGAATGGCGATGCTGAGGACCGACGGATGGGGTGAGGCCCGAGGTCGCCGCCTCTCATCGCGAGGAGGGACCTACTGTCGTGCCGTGGCGGAGCCAGCAACGAGAGGCACTGGCCTCAAGGTCGGACGGAAACTGGCCGTCGTCTGCGGCGTCGTGATCCTGCTCGCGTGGGGGTGTTCAGCGGCGCTCCGCTCTCTGGATGACTTCATGTCCATCGGCGGCGCCGACGCCCAGCCGGTCGAGTTCGAGTTCGTCAGTCGCGCCGCCGCGGCGCCCGACGAGGTCCCGCGCCTCCCAAGCGGTGACGTTGTCCTCCTGAGCCGCACCCTGTACGAGCGCAGCGGCGACTACACGATCACGGACGACGGCACCTGGGCCATGCCCATGGAGGGCCGAGTGGCCGGTGAACCCGCGAAGGTTCTCGACCTGAATGCTCACAGGGTCAGTCCCAGTGGCCACTACGCGGTCGCATACAACAAGGTGACCGGACATCAGGAGATCATCCGTCTGCGCGATCGGCTCGTGGTGGGGGAGATCGCTGCCCACGGGTTCACGTTCCTCGATGACCACCGGATCGTCGCGTTCGGATCGGAGGAGGACTACACCTACGGCGAGGCGAAGGAGATCGACCTCGAAGGGCGCACCGTTCGGGACATCGACGTTCAGGGACTCACGATGTCGGTCGTGCCGACGTTCGTGGTTGGTGGCGAGATCGGACTCTGTGAGGAGAAGGAGTTCGATGCGGGGAGCGGGCCGTCCTGCGCCTCGACGCGCATCCTCGACCCCGCGACGGGGCAGACTCGGCCACTGCCCGAGAACCCCGAGCCGACGGTTTCGGACACCGGCGAGTACCTATTCACGGATCAGGACGTGTGGGTGTCGAAGAAGGTCGGCGATGAGGTCATCTACTGGATGGACGAGGACGACTTGGAGGACCACCAGGGTCGCTTCGATCTCCTGCGGGCGGGTGCGCTCGCTGGTCCGTCGCCCGAGTCCGACCGCGCCAGCGCGGTGGCCGTTCACCTGATGGATGCGATCTACCCAACGACTGACGGGCAGTGGGTGGTCATCGACGCGACACCGAAGGATGGTGGGGGCGGAATCTCGGTCTGTGATGTCGCCACGCTCGATTGCTCGGAGTTGCCCTTCGCAAGCCTGCCCCCGTACACGGCGCCAGAGTGGTCACCCGTCGGCGTATTGCCGTCGGCCGCCTTGGGCTGAGTCCCGTTGATGTCGATGATCCAGACGGTATGAGCGAGATCGAGACAGACCCCCGAGAAGCCGACGGCGGAAACGCCGCTCGCCGCGTTGTTGAGGTCGCCCTTCGGTTCGCGATCGCCGAGGCCCTGATGGCCGCCCTGTTGCTTTCGGGGTTCATCCACACCGGGGGTGTTCCGCTAGGTCCCGTCCTCGTACTGCTGGCTTCCCCGGTGGCCTTGGCATGGGGCATGCGTCGCATCAGCGGACTGACGATGTGCAACGTGATGCTCGGAGCACTGGCCCTCAGCGTCCTCGGCCTGGCAAGCCTCCCTGGTGGCGGCGACTTCGGTGGGTACCTGGTGCTCGGTGGAGCCTGCGTAGTTGGTGGTTTGACCTGGATCGTGCTCCTCAACAACCGGCTCGGCGACGAGCACGGCCGGTCCTTGCGACCGTTGCTGGTGGCTCCGGCCCTCGGCCTGTTCGTCATCGGCGCGATCAAGTTGGGGCTGCCCGAGGAGGCGCGCTTCGCCGCCAGCGAGAGTGCGCTCGATGCCCTGGCCAGCACTCCGCCCTCTCCCGCAGACGGGGAGGAACGCGGCGCCGTGGTGGAGGTGACAGACGGCATCCCGTCAAGCGTGGGCCTCTACCAGGTGCGCGCCGTCAGGATCAACGCTCCTGGCGGTGATCCGATGTTGCAGGTCGTTGTCTCCGGTGACTGCGGGTGGTTCAACGACTGCACGCTGACGTACTCGCCAGACGGCACGGACTTCACGCACGGGCACATGCTGGGCGACTGGTACGCCGACTGGTGACCGACTTCGCGGGACACCCGCGGGATGCGCCCCAGCGGACTGAACTGTTGGTGCGGCCTGCTGACGCTCTGACCTGGTGGTTCTCCTGAGAGCGGGTGACGGGAATCGAACCCGCATGACCAGCTTGGAAGGCTGGGACTCTAGCCATTGAGCTACACCCGCGAACGGGCTCATCGTAGCGGGATCCCCCCAGGTGGCCGTAGCGGAAACCCGCAGGGGCTCCTAGCGTGGCGCCATGAGCGAGAACCGGACGGTCTCCGTCACCCGCACAATCGCCGCCCCGGCCGAGGCCATATTCGCAGTGCTGGCCGACCCCGCCATGCACGCGGTCATCGACGGCTCGGGTTCGGTACGCCAGAGCCGCACCGGCAACCCCGAGCGCCTCGAGATGGGCAGCCGGTTCAGCATGTCCATGCGCATCGGCGTGCCCTACGTGATCAAGAACACCGTGGTCGAGTACGAACAGGACCGCCTCATCGCCTGGCGGCACCTCGGTGGTCACCGGTGGCGCTACCGCCTCGAGCCCGTCGAAGGCGGCACCGAGGTCACCGAGACCTTCGACTGGTCCACCTCCCGGTTCCCCAAAGGCATCGAGTGGATGGGCTATCCCGACAAGCACCTGCCCGGCATGGTCCGAACCCTGGAGCGTCTCGAGGCCGCCGCCGCCGGAGACGGACCCGTCGGCCGAGAAGCTGGCGGCCCGGGCTGACGGCAACCGCTGCAGGTCCCTCCATCTGGGGGCGCTAGCCTCAGCCGGTCCGGGGAGTAGCGCAGCTTGGTAGCGCACCTGCTTTGGGAGCAGGGGGTCGTGGGTTCAAATCCCGCCTCCCCGACGAGACGACGGACAGGCCGCTGACAGACCGCCCCGGCCGTACAGCTCAACTCAGCCCAACAGGTTGCGCCGCATCCGCTTGGTCTCGCGCGCCGCCTGGATGCGACTCCTGGTCTCGTCGTCGACACCGTTGAGAATCTGCTCGTCGTGCAGCTCCTCCTTCACCACCGCCACCGCCCGTGCCGCCGCGGCCAGGAGCTGCTCCTCCCGCGATGGGGGCTTCCGGGCGATCTCCTCGGCCAAGGGGTTGGCCGGGACGATGGTCTCCTTGTCCTTGTCGAAGGCGAACAACGCGATGTTCACGTTGTTGGCCCACTCCTCGGCGGCGGTCGTGAACCCACGCACCGAGAAGTACAGCGCCCGCTTGCCGGTCTGGCGCGACACGGTGTCGAGGCGCTGGACGTTTGGCCGGCTGGGGGGCGCGGCGGTGTTGATCTCTGCGATGGCCGTTGCGGACTCCACGTCGTGGGTCCCTGCGCCGGCGTCGGGAGTCAGCGCAGCGTCGCCGAAGCCGTGCTCGCGCATGAAGCCGACGACGATGGCGGCAACGGTGTCGAAATCGGGGTCCACCGTCGTGGTCACCTGGTCATTCTGGCAGTCGGAGGGGGTAGGGCGTGGCATGTCACCGGTGTTGCCGGTGAGCTATCCATCGGCTGCGGTTACCGGTTCGTGAGGGGAACCTCTGGGTCACCTGGCCCAGAGGTTCGGGTGGCACCGGCTTCGGCCACCTTGGAAGCCCCGCCAGGCTCGACCGCGCCAGGCCCGCGCCCTGGGCTCGGCGGACACGCCATTTGTGGGTTTCAGGGCCGGCCAGGGGGGGCCGGTACACTGCGCCCCCTGTGAGATCGACGCTCGAAGCCCTAGAGGGCAACAAGGTCCGCCTGTCCATCGATGTGGATGAGGACGAGTTCGATACTGTGCTGGAGCAGGTCTTCGCCACGATGGCCCGCGAGGTGCGCATCCCCGGCTTCCGTCCCGGGAAGGCCCCACGCAAGGTGCTCGAGGCCAGGCTCGGCAAGGGGGTGGCCCGGCAAGAAGCACTGCGCACCGCACTGCCCGACTACTACGAGCAGGCAGTGGTCGAACACGAGGTGGACGTCATCGCTCCCCCCGACATCGATGTCACTGCCGGCCAAGAGGCTGGCGCGGTCTCCTTCGACGCCGTCGTCGAGATCCGTCCCGAGGTTCAGGTGGCCGGCTATGAGAGCCTGCGGGTCACGATCGCCGACCCCCGCCCCGCCGACACCGAGGTGGACGCCCAACTCGAGCGCCTACGCGACCGCTTCGCCACCTACGAGCCCTCCAGCTCGCCGGCCCGGCCCGGTGACCAGGCCACCATCGACATCGAGGGCTCCCAAGGAGGCGAACCCCTGGGAGGGCTCACCGCCCAGGACTACGACTACGAGGTGGGGTCGGGCAGCGTGGTCCCCGAGGTCGACGAGCACCTCGCCGGCGCCAAAGCGGGCGACATCCTCGAGTTCGACGCCGCCCACCCTGCGGGTGACGAGGCCGAAGCGCTGCACTTCCGGATCCTGGTCAAAGAGGTGCAGGCCCGCGTCCTGCCCGACCTGGACGATGCCTTCGCCACCGAGGCCTCCGAGCACGCCACCCTGGCGGATCTGCGGGCCGAGATCGAACGGTCGATCCGTGTCGTCAAGGCCGCCCAGGCCCAGATGCAGCTGCGCGACGCCACCGCCCGGGCCCTGGCCGACCTGGTCGACATCGACCTGCCCGACGCTCTGGTGGCCGTGCACGCCGAGCACCGCCTCCAGGACATGGCGATGCGGGCCCGAGCCCAGGGCCTGAGCCTCGAGCAGTACCTCGCCATGAGCGGCCAGGCTCCCCAGCAGGTGGGCGACGACATCAAAGAGGCTGCTGGGGTGGCGGCCCGGGTCGATCTGGCCCTCCGGGCGGTCGCCCGTGACGAGCAGATCGAGGTGGGCGACGAGGCGATCGACTCCGAGCTGGCCGCCGTGGCGGAACGTGGTGAGGGTGACGCCGAGACCTTGCGGGCCGACTTGGAGCGTGACGGGCGGTTGGGAGCGGTACGCTCGGATCTGGCCAAGCGCGCCGCGCTGGAGTGGTTGGTGGAGCGGGTGGAGATCGTCGACGAGGACGGCGCACCCATCGACCGGCAGCTCTTGGAGATCCCCGACACCGAGGCCGACAGCACCGCCGAGGCCGACAGCACAGCCGACACCGACAGCACAGCCGACACCGAGACTGACAGCACGACCGACAGCACAGCCGAACCCGAGACCGACACCCAAGACCCCAGCGACACCGGCACCGAGACCGACACCGAGAACCCCAGCGACGGAGCCTCCGAGTGACCCACGCCGATCCCATCCGCAACCTGATCATCCCCAACGTCATCGAGCAGACGGCGCGAGGAGAGCGGGGCTCGGACCTCTTCTCCCGCCTGCTTCGAGAGCACATCGTCTTCCTCGGCTTCCCCATCGACGACACGGTCGCCAACCTGGTGTGCGCCCAGTTGCTGTTCCTCGAATCCGAGAACCCCGACAAGGACATCAACCTCTACATCAACAGCCCCGGGGGCGACATCACGTCCCTGTTCGCCATCTACGACACGATGCAGTTCATCAAGCCCGACGTGGTCACGATCTGCTACGGGCAGGCCGCGTCGGCCGCAGCCGTGCTGCTCGGCGCGGGCACTCCCGGCAAGCGCCTGGCCCTGCCCCACAGCCGGATCCTGTTGCACCAGCCCTACGGAGGCGCCTCCGGCCAGGTCACCGACATCGAGCTGGTGGCCGCCGAGGTGCTGCGCATGAGGGGCATGCTGGAAGAGATGCTGGCCCGCCACACCGGCCAGTCAGTGGACAAGATCCACGTGGACACCGACCGCGACTTTGTAATGTCAGCGGAAGAAGCCAAGGACTACGGCGTCATCGACGAGGTGATCTCCTCCCGGGACGCCGCCGACAGCAACGCATCCATCACAGCGGTCCGGCCCTAGGCCGGAGACGACTCCCAGGGGGAGGACGAAGGTGGCCAAGTTCGGCGACGGAGGCGAGCTCCTCAAGTGCTCGTTCTGCGGGAAGTCCCAGAAGCAGGTCAAGAAGCTCATCGCCGGTCCCGGTGTCTACATCTGCGACGAGTGCATCGACCTGTGCAACGAGATCATCGAGGAGGAGCTGGCCGAGACCTCCGAGCTGCGCTTCGACGACCTCCCGAAGCCCCGCGAGATCTACGACTTCCTCAACGACTACATCGTCGGCCAGGAGTCGGCCAAGAAGATCCTGTCGGTGGCGGTCTACAACCACTACAAGCGGGTGCAGTTCGAAGCGGGCAACGACAGCGACGTCGAGCTGGCCAAGTCCAACATCCTGCTCATCGGACCCACCGGCTGCGGCAAGACCCTCCTGGCCCAGACCCTGGCCCGCATGCTCAACGTGCCTTTCGCCATCGCGGACGCCACCGCCCTCACCGAGGCCGGCTACGTCGGCGAGGACGTCGAGAACATCCTGCTCAAGTTGATCCAGGCCGCCGACTACGACGTCAAGAAGGCCGAGACCGGGATCATCTACATCGACGAGATCGACAAGATCGCCCGCAAGAGCGAGAACCCCTCCATCACCCGCGACGTCTCGGGTGAGGGCGTCCAGCAGGCACTGCTGAAGATCCTGGAGGGCACCACCGCCTCGGTGCCGCCCCAGGGGGGCCGCAAGCACCCCCACCAGGAGTTCATCCAGATCGACACCACCAACATCCTGTTCATCTGCGGTGGGGCCTTCGCCGGCATCGAGCGGATCATCGAGTCGCGCATCGGCCACAACGGGGTGGGCTTCTCCGCCGACATCCGCAAGCCCGCCGACAAGGATCTGGGCGAGCTCTACGGCCAGGTGTTGCCCGAGGACCTGCTCAAGTTCGGTCTCATCCCCGAGTTCATCGGCCGGCTCCCGGTGGTCGGTGCGGTGACCAACCTCGACCGCGAGGCCCTCATCCAGATCCTCGTCGAGCCCCGCAACGCCCTGGTGCGCCAGTACCGCAAGTTCTTCGAGATGGAAGACGTCGAGCTCGAGTTCAGCGACGACGCGCTGGCCGCGATAGCCGACCAGGCGATCCTCAGGGGCACGGGCGCCCGGGGTCTGCGAGCCATCCTGGAAGAGGTACTCCTCCACGTCATGTACGACCTGCCCGGTCGCGACGACATCGGACGCTGCGTCATCGACGAGGACACCGTGCTGGAACGGGTCAACCCCACCCTGGTGCCCCGTACCGCCACCGCCGACGAGCGGCCCCGCCGCGCCGCATCCTGACCGGGGTGGGCCTCGAAGCGGCCCTGGCCTACCTCGACGCCCACATCAACCGCGAAGCCGTCGCCGGCCGGGTCGAAGGCCTCGGTCTGGACAGCGTCACCGCCCTGCTCGACGTGCTGGGCGACCCCCACCGGGCGTACCCGGTCGTCCACGTGACCGGCACCAACGGCAAGGGCTCGGTGTGCCGGCTCGTCAGCGCCCTGCTCGAAGCCCAGGGGCTGTCGGTGGGCCTTTACACCAGCCCCCACCTCACCTCGGTGACCGAACGCATCGCCCGTGACCGCCAGCCCATCGACGACGAAGCATTCGCCCGCGCGCTCGAGGCCGTGGCCGCCGCCGAACAGGTGGCCGGTGTCGTCCCCTCCTACTTCGAGATCCTCACCGCGGCGGCCCTGGGATGGTTCGCCGAGGTGGCCGTCGACGTGGCCGTGGTCGAGGTGGGCCTGTTGGGCCGCTTTGACGCCACCAACGTGGTGTCAGCCGATGTGGCGGTGGTGACCTCTGTGGGCCGAGACCACACCGACGGGGTGGGGGACTGGCGCCGGGCGGTGGCCGCCGAGAAGGCGGGCATCATCGACCCGGACTCGCACCTGGTGCTGGGCCCGGTCGGCGACGACGTGGTCGACGTGTTCTGCGAACCCCCGGCGCGAGAACGCTGGCGTTTCGGAGCCGAGTTCGGCCTGAACCGTGACCGCCCGGCGGTGGCGGGCCGGCTCATCGACACCTGGACGCCCTACGGCACCCACTCCGAGGTGTTCGTGCCCCTGCTGGGCCCCCACCAGGCCCGCAACGCGGCCGTGGCCCTGGCGGCCACAGAGGCCTTCTTCGCCCGGGCCGTGCCCACCGAGACGGTGCAGGCAGCCTGGGCCGAGGTGGCGGTGCCGGGCCGGGCCGAGATCGTGGGGCGACGGCCCGTGGTGCTGGTCGACGCGGCCCACAACCCCGACGGAGCCGCTGCCCTGGCCGAGGTGCTGGCCGAGGTGTCGGTGCCCGGGCGGCGGGTGTGGGTGGTCGGCCTGTTGGAGGGCCGTGATCCAGAGGTGTTCCTGGCCGCGGCGGGGGTGGGTCCCGGTGACGTGGTGGTGGCCTGCCCCGCACCCAGCCCCCGCACCCAACCCGCCGAAGCGCTGGCGGCGGCGGCAACGGCCAGGGGTGCGCAAGCCGAGGCGGCGCCCGACGTGGAGACCGCCACGGTGCGGGCCCTGGCCCTGGCGGACGAGGACGACCTGGTGGTGGTGACCGGTTCTGTCTATGTCGTGGGTCCCGTCCGGGAACTCCTCGCCACCCGCTGACGTTCACTATCCAGGACAAGGTGGGAGATATGGGTCGACCGGCTCATTTCCTCCCCCCCCGGGAGTGCCCGACACTACCGGGAGGCAACCATCGGGGGGTCGGCCCGGCCACATCCCCCGAGGAACGGGAAGGACACCACATGGCACTCCTGCGGGCGTGGATGGACCGGCGGCGGCGGGTACGGCGCGACCGGGGGGCCACCATCCCCGAGTACGCCCTCATGTTGAGTGCCTTCGCGGTGATCTCCCTGGGCACGATGCAGGTCATCGAAGACGAAGCCGAGGACGAACTGACCTCGACCGCCGACTGCATCGGCAAGCTGCCCTCCGACAGCGCCCCCGATTGCGAGGTGACCACCACCACCACCACCACCATCGACCCGCTCCTCGATGGCGACGGGGACGGCATCAACAACGGCAGCGACAACTGCCCCTTCGACGCCAACGCCGACCAGGCCGATGCTGACGGCGACGGAGAAGGTGACGTGTGCGACCCCACGCCCACCGGCGACGACGACAGCGACGGGGTGGACAACGCGTCCGACAACTGTGTAGCGGTGGCCAACGAAGACCAGCTCAACGATGACGGTGATGCCTATGGGGATGCCTGTGATGTATGCGCCGGCTCCGACGACGACGTCAACAGTGACGGCGACACGATCCCCGACGGCTGCGACAACTGCCCGACGGTGACCAATGAGGACCAGGCCGACACCTTCGGCGGACCGGCTGGCGACGCCTGCGAGGTGCCCGACGTGATGCACGTCAGTGTCTCGGCGGAAAAGGTCAACGAGGGCGGTGCCACCTGGTGTAGCCAAGATGGTGCGATCAACCGGTGGTGCTCCCGGGTCACCTACACCGCCACCAACTCGGGCACCGGTGCGCCGATCTCGGGTGCAACCATCAACTGGAGCTACCTGAAGGAAGGCGGCGGCACGGACTCGGGTAGCTGCACCACCAATGCCTCGGGCATCTGCCGGCGTAGCACCCGCATGGAGTACTCGGTCGAGTGGGTCACCTGGTACCTCCAGAGCGCCAGCGGCAGCCTCACCTGGGACGGGTTGACGGGGTCTGCCACCTCCAACTGGCCCTGAAGCCGAAGTGGACCGGTTCGCCCGGGCTCTACCGCTCTGGCTAGGGTGCCCCGCTCATGGATCGCACCCTGGTTCTCTGCAAACCCGACGCGGTCGAGCGCGGCCTGGTCGGCGAGATCGTGGCCCGCTTCGAAGCCAAGGGCCTGGGTCTGGTCGCCATGGAGCTGCGCCCGGTCGACGAGGCCACGGCGCGGGCCCACTACGCCGAACACGTCGACAAGGGGTTCTTCTCCGACCTGCTGGCCTTCATCACCCGCAGCCCGGTGGTGGCCATGGTCCTCGAAGGCCCAGAAGACACCTACGCGGTGGTCCGTACCCTGATGGGCACCACCAATCCCCGCGAGGCCGCCCCCGGCACCATCCGGGGTGATCTGGCCGTCGAGATGACCGAGAACCTCGTTCACGGCTCGGACTCGGCCGAATCGGCCGCCCGAGAGATCGGCATCTGGTTCCCGGGCCTGTGACGCCCCGGCTGTGATGCCCCGCCGGCCGGATTGCATTCTCGTTACGAGGATCTAGACTCAGGCCCCGACGGGCAGCGCCGGAGCGGGCGGCGAGCACCCACCCACCGTCCACCCACCCGGTCCCCAACCCTTCGAGGCCACGCAACCCATGGCGTTCCGACCAGCCATCATGGGCCGCGACATGGCGGTCGATCTCGGCACCGCCAACACCCTCATCTACCTGCGGGGCGAGGGCATCGTGTTGAACGAGCCCTCGGTGGTCGCCGTCAACGTCAAGGACGGCCGCCCCCTGGCCGTCGGCATCGAAGCCAAGCGCATGATCGGGCGCACCCCCGCGCACATCAAGGCCATCCGCCCCCTCAAAGACGGCGTCATCGCCGACTTCGAGATCTGCGAGAAGATGCTGCGCTACTTCATCCAGAAGGTGCACCAGCGCCGCTGGTCCAAGCCCCGGATGGTGATCTGCGTGCCCTCGGGCATCACCGGCGTCGAACAGCGCGCCGTGCGGGAGGCCGCCGAGTTCGCCGGGGCCCGCAAACCCGCCTACATCATCGAAGAACCCATGGCCGCGGCCATCGGCGCCGGTCTGCCCGTCCAGGAACCCACCGGCAACATGATCGTGGATATCGGCGGGGGCACCACCGAGGTGGCAGTCATCTCCCTGGGCGGGGTGGTGGCCAGCCAGTCGGTGCGCGTCGGCGGCGACGAGCTCGACAACTCCATCATCCAGTACGTCAAGAAGGAGTACTCCGTCGCCCTCGGTGAGCGCACCGCCGAAGAGGTCAAGATGGCCCTGGGTTCGGCCTGGCCCCTCGAAGAAGAGCTCTACGCCGAGATCCGGGGCCGTGACCTGGTCACAGGCCTTCCCCGCACGATCGTGGTGTCCACCGAGGAGATCCGCGATGCCATCGACGAGCCTGTTTCTGCCATCGTGGATGCCGTGAAGATCACCCTCGACCGCACCCCACCCGAGCTGGCCGCCGACATCATGGAGCAGGGCATCGTGCTGGCCGGCGGAGGGGCTCTCCTCAACGGCGTCGACACTCGCCTCGAATCCGAGACGGGCATGCCCATCGTGATCTCTCCCAACCCGCTGCACGCGGTGGCCATCGGCTCAGGCCAGTCGCTCGAGGAGTTCGAGGCGCTCAAGGGCGTGCTGTTCTCGTCGAGCAACGACTGATTCACCGGGTCCGCCGTGGCCGTCGCTCGCCAGGCCAGCCGCTCCCGCTTCACGCTGGCCCTGCTGGTGCTCACCTCGATCACCCTCATCACCTTGGACCTACGCGGGTTTCCGCCCCTCGACGGTGCCCGCGACGCCGCCCTCGACCTGTTCGGCCCCGTCGGCGACGCAGCCGACTCGGCCCTGGCCCCCGCCCGCGACACCTGGCACGGCATCCTCGACTACGACGAACTGGAGGCCCGCAACGAAGCGCTCGAGGAACGTGTCGCCGAACTCGAGGGTGAGACCGCCCTGGGCGCCGACGCCAAGGAGACCCTCGAGCGTCTCTACCGCGAGCTCGACATCGACTACGTGGGAGACATCCCCACCGTGGTGGCCACCGTCGTGACAGGACCGGCGGCCGCCTTCGACCAGACAATCGAAGTCGACCGGGGTAGCGCTGACGGCATCGAGGAGGGCATGCCGGTGGTGACCGCGGCGGGGCTGGTCGGAGTGGTCGACCGGGTGGCCGAGCGGCGCTCCGTCGTGCGCCTGATCACCGACCAGGCCATGCGGGTCGGGGTCCGCCTCTCCGAGCACGCCGATGTGGGCGTCGCCCGTGGTCAGGGCCGCGACCAGCCTCTGCTGGTGTTCACCGGCATCGACGTGGGTCTGGATGTGGCCGAGGGAGAGCTGGTCACCACCAGCGGGCTGGCCGGCACGCTGTTCCCCGGCGACGTGCCGGTGGGCCGGGTGCGGGCCGTGGTGACCTCGGCTGGAGAGCTCGACCAGGACCTCCTGGTCGACCCCCTGGCCGACCTCGACGCCCTCGACTTCGTGAACATCATGGTCTGGGAGCCCGAACCGTGACCCCGACGCTCACGATCTTGATCCGTAGCGCGGCCGTACTGGTGAGCGCCTTGGCGCTCCAGGCCAGCGTGCTGGCCCACCTGCGGGTCGCCTTGGTCGAGGTGGGCCTGTTGATGGCCCTGTCCGTGGCCGCGGGCCTGGTGGGAGGACCCCAGCGGGGAGCCCTGGTCGGCTTCTGTGCCGGCTCGCTGGCCGACCTGGTGACGACCACTCCCTTCGGCCTGTCCGCCCTCGTAGCGGCCCTGGTCGGTTACGCGGTGGGAGCGATGACCGCTGACAGGGCCCGCCGGCCGGGCCCCTGGTCGGTGGCCGTGGGCGCCGCGGGAGCGGCGGTGGCGACCTTGGCCTTCGCCGCCATCGGAGAGCTGGTGGGCCGTCCTATGCTCTCCAGCCCGGACCTGTTGCGCATCGTGGCCGTCCAGACGGTGTTCGGCGCGTTGGCGGTTCCGGTGCTGGCCGGCCTCTGGCGCCTGGTGTGGCGCACTCCCCTCGAAGATCGCCTTCTGGTGCGCTGATGGCCGCCGACAACCCCCGCCTGCGCCTCAGCATCCTGGGCATCGTCGCCGTGTCGATGTTCGCGTCGCTCCTGGCCCGCCTTTGGTACCTGCAGGTGATCGGTACCGAGGAGTACCAGCTCGCCGCCGAGGTTCAGGTGACCCGCCAGGTCACCGTGGAGGCCCCCCGGGGCCGCATCCTCGATGCCTGGGGGCGGGTGATCGTCGACAACCGTGTGGCGGTGATCGTCACCATCGACCCCCAGGAGGTCGATGCCCTGGGTGGCGACGAGGCCGACGACCTGCTGCTGCGCCTGGCCGAGGTGCTCACCCGCCACGGCCACCCCACCAAGGTGGCCGACCTCTCCGAACGGTTGGTCGACCCCCGCTACAACCCCATCGAGGCCCGGCCGGTGGCCGTCGACGTGGACGAGGCCCTCGAGATCTACCTGATCGAGCGCCACGACGAGTTTCCCGCGGTCGACGTCCGTCGTGAAGCGGTGCGCGTCTACCCCTACGGCACCGTGGCCGCCCACGTCCTGGGCTACGTGGGTCGCATCACCGAGGAGGAGTTCGCCGACAAGATGGGCCCCGAGACCGATCCGGTCGAGACCGACAAGCCCTACGAGCGCGACGACACGATCGGCAAGACGGGCGTGGAACGCGTCTACGAGGACCAGTTGCGCGGACGTCCCGGTGTGCGGACCGTCGAGGTGGACGCCAGGGGAGAACCGATCCGCACCCTCGACTACCAGGCCCCGGTACCCGGCAACGACGTGCAGCTCACCATCGACCTGGACGCCCAGGCCCTGGCCGAGGCCGCCCTGCGCCGGGGCCTGGACGACGCCCGGGCACGCATCCCCCGCTCTGGGCCCGCCCACCGTTCGCCGGCTGGTTCGGTGGTGGTTCTCGACCCCCGCACCGGTGGCGTGGTCGCGATGGCCTCCTATCCCGCTTACGACCCCGCCGAGTTCGTGGGAGGCATCTCGGCCGAGCGCTACGCCCAGCTCCTCGGCGACGACACCGCCGATGACCCCTTCACCAACCGGGCCATCGCCGGCCAGTACGCACCCGGATCGACCTTCAAGGTGGTCACGGCCTACGCCGCGCTGCGCGACGGGCTGATAGAGCCGGGCACCTGGTACTACGACGACACCGTCTACGAAGCCCAGGGCTGTACGGGCGGCTCCGGATGTTCGTTCCGCAGCCCCGACGGGGCCGCCGCCCAGTCCGTGAACGTCGAGAGGGCCCTCACCGTCTCCAGCGACACGTTCTTCTACTGGCTGGGCGACCGCTACTGGATCGAGGACGGCCGCAACCGCACGGGCATCCAGGACGCCGCCGAAGACCTGGGCCTTCACCACGAGACCGGTGTCCCCCTGCCTTTCGAGCAGAGCGGCTACATCCCCACCCCCGAACGGCGCCAGCAGCGCCACGACGAGAACCCCGAGGCCTTCCCCTTCGGCGAGTGGTACTCGGGCGACAACATCATCACGGCCATAGGCCAGGGCGACGTGCTGGTGACGCCGCTGCAGTTGGCCAACGTCTACGCCACCCTCGCCAACGGCGGCACCCGCTACCAGCCCAACCTGGCCCTGCGGATCCTCGAACCGCTCACCGACCCCTCCGACCCCTCCGACCCCTCCGATCCCGCCGACGTGGTCCACGAGTTCGCTCCCCGGGCCGCGGCCAGCCTCGACTTCCCCGCCGCCT
The DNA here is from genome assembly GCA_963719935.1 of uncultured Actinomycetes bacterium. Taxonomy (GTDB): domain Bacteria; phylum Actinomycetota; class Acidimicrobiia; order Acidimicrobiales; family CAVRDY01; genus CAVRDY01. The sequence goes on from CAVRDY010000004.1 coordinate 57,778, forward strand.
GGAGAGAGCCGATGCTGAGGGGCCTGGTGGGAGTGACCGGCGGGTCTGGAGGGACCGCCGTTCGGGCCTTCTCGGGCTGGGACAACGCCGCCTGGCCCGTAGCCGGCAAGACCGGTACCGCCCAGGTGGACGGCAAGGCCGACACGGCGCTTTTCGTGGGCTGGGGTCCCGCCGACGACCCCCGCTACACCGTGGCGGTGATCCTGGAGGAGTCCGGGTTCGGTGGGGACGCGGCCGCTCCCGTAGCCCGTTGGGTGCTGGAGGCCCTGTCGGGCCAGGTGCCCCTGCCCGAGGTGGCCCCCGTTGCCGACAGCCTGCCGGTGCCCGATTGCCCCGCCGGCGAAGAGGACGAGCCCAGCGGTCCTGTCGACCCGACGGCGACAACGACCACCACCGAACCCCTGAACCCCCTGGTCACCACGCCGTGCGTGCCAGCCGAGGTCGGGGGCGGGCGATGACCACCATGACCCTGGGTCGGGCCGGGGTGGGATCCACCCGCCGGGAACGGGCGGCGGCCGCACCGCATCGCCACGTCGACATGAGCCTGCTGGCCGCCACGTTGGTCCTGGCCCTCGTCGGGGTCGTGATGGTGTACAGCGCCACCCGGGGGCCGGGGGGACCCGATGATCCCGTGGACCGCTCCTACCTGGCCCGCCAGGGCCTGTTCGTCGCACTCGGGTTCGTGGCCATGGTGGTCGTGTCCGTGGTCGACTACCGGCGCTGGGCCCGGGCCGCACCGCTGGTGCATGTGGCCAGCCTGGGTGCCCTGGCCCTGGTGCTCAGCCCACTGGGCCAGGAGAGCAAGGGAGCCCAGGCCTGGTTCCAGGTCGGCTCCACCCAGTTCCAGCCATCGGAGCTGGGCAAGGTGGCCCTGGTCGTCGTGCTGGGTGCCTATGTGGCCCGCCAGGGCGGCCAGCCCCAGTTCCGCCACCTGGTGGTGGCCGGCGTGCTGGCAGCCATGCCCATGGGTTTGATCCTCCTGCAGCCCGACCTGGGCACGGCGTTGGTCTTCGTCGCCATCACCCTGGGAATCCTGCTGGTGGGCGGCGCCCGGCCCCTTCACGTGCTGGTGCTCAGCGCGCTGGGAATCGCCGGCGTGTTAGGGATTCTCAACAGCGACGTGCTGGCCGAATACCAGCAGCGACCGGCTGACCAGCTTCCTGGATCCCCAGGCCGACGTTCAGGGAACCACCTACAACGTCGACCAGTCCCAGACCGCGATCGGTGCTGGAGGGGTGGGCGGCCAGGGCCTCTTCCAGGGCCGCCAGACCCGCAGCGGCCTGGTCCCCGAGCAGCAGACCGACTTCATCTTCACGGTGGTGGGTGAAGAGCTGGGCTTCGTCGGGGCCGCGGGCACCCTGGGCCTGTTCGGTTTCGTCCTGTGGCGGGTCTGGAGGGTGGCGCACCTCTCACGCGACCTGTTCGGCACCCTGGTGTGCACCGGTGTGTTGGCGATGGTGTTGTTCCAGGTGTTCCAGTCGGTGGGCATGACCACCGGGATCATGCCCGTCACGGGCATCCCGCTCCCGTTGCTCTCCCACGGCGGTTCTTCGACCATCGCCACCTTCGTGGCCCTGGGCCTGGTCCAGAGCGTGCACATGCACCGCTTCGTGTGATCCGCCGGCACGCAGGAGGACCTCCCGCAGACCACCCGCCGTGTCGGACAGGGACCTCACAGGGTGCGGGCGGTACGCTGCATGGAGATGAGCACGCTGTGGCCCCAACTCGAACCGTTGCTGTCGCGGGTCGCCAAGCCGGCCCGCTACATCGGCGGCGAGGAGGGCAGCGCCACGGTCGAGCACCATCCCGACAAGGTGGCGTGGCTGGTCTGCTACCCCGACGCCTACGAGATCGGCCTGCCCAACCAGGGCCTCCAGATCCTCTACGAGATCCTGAACGAACGGCCCGATGCCTTGGCCGAGCGGGCCTACGCCCCCTGGGTCGACCTCGAGGCCGAGCTGCGGGCCGCGGGGCTTCCCCTGTTCTCGGTGGAGGGCCACCGGCCGGCCACCGACTTCGACGTCTTCGCGGTGAACCTCTCCACCGAGCTCAACTACACGAACCTGGTCAACCTCATCGACCTGGCGGGGATGCCTGTCCGCTCCGCCCGCCGTGACGGCAGTCATCCTCTGGTGATCGTGGGCGGCCACTGTGCTCTCAACCCCGAACCGGTGGCCGACTTCATCGACGCCGCCGTCCTGGGCGACGGAGAGGAGGTCGTGGGTGAGATCACCGAGGTGCTGGCGGCCGCCAAGCACGGCGCCGACCGTTGGGGGTCGGGTCGCACGGAGCTGCTGGTGCAGCTGGCCCAGATCCCGGGGGTCTATGTCCCTTCCCTCTACGAGGTCGTCTACGACGGGCCCCGCCTGGTGTCCGTCGAACCACGCGCCGCCGGTGTGCCCCCGGTGGTGGAACGCCGGGCGTTGGCAGACCTGGCCGACTGGCCCTACCCCCGACGCCAGCTCGTGCCACTCACCGAGGTCGTCCACGACCGGCTCAACGTCGAGGTGTTCCGGGGTTGCACCCGGGGGTGCCGGTTCTGCCAGGCGGGGATGGTCACCCGTCCCGTCCGGGAGCGCCCCGCCGACCAGGTGCGCACCATGGTGGCCGAGGGGCTGGGCCGCACCGGCTACGACGAGGTCGCTCTCACCTCGCTGTCCACCGCCGACTTCTCGGGCATCGAAGAGGTGGTGCGTTCGGTCGTGGACGGGTCGGCTGAATGCGGGCAGGCGTCGGTGTCCCTCCCCAGCCTTCGGGTCGACGCCTTCACGGTGGGGATCGCCGCCCAGGTGCAGACGCGCCCGGCGCACCGGACTGACCTTCGCCCCCGAGGCCGGCACGTGGCGGATGCGCCAGGTCATCAACAAGCGCATCGACGACGAGGACCTCACCGCAGCCGTCGAGAGCGCGTTCTCCCAGGGGTGGCGCCGGGTGAAGCTGTACTTCCTCGTCGGTCTACCCACCGAGACCGACGAGGACACGCTGGGGATCATGGACCTGGCAAGGGCCTGTGTGGCCATCGGCCGCCGCCACCACAACGGTGCCTCGGTCACCGCATCGATCGGTGGCTTCGTGCCCAAGCCCCACACCCCGTTCCAGTGGTTCGGTCAGAACAGCGTGGCTGAGCTGTCTCGCAAGATCGGTCTGTTGCGCGATGCCGGCCGGCGGGCCAAGGGCGTCCAGCTGCGCTGGCACGACCCCCGGGCCACTCTGGTAGAGGGTCTGGCCAGCCGCGGCGACCGGCGCCTGGGGGCGGTCATCGAAGACGTGTGGCGGGCCGGAGGCACCTTCCAGGAGTGGTCCGAGCACTTCCGCCTGGACCGCTGGGAAGAAGCCATGGCCCGCAACGGGCTCTCGATGGACTGGTACGTGACCCGTCACCGTCCCGAGGACGAGGTGCTGGCCTGGGATCACCTCTCCGCCGGCCTGCACCGCGACTTCCTCGCTCAGGACTGGCGCGACGCCCTCGACCAGGTGGGTCTACCGGATTGCCGTTGGACACCGTGCTATGACTGCGGAGCCTGCACCGGTGCGGGGGTGGAACACATCGTGGCCTCGGTCGTCCCCCCGGCGGGAGGCAGTCAGGGCACCGGCCAGGACGATGCGGGTGTCGCGCCCGATTCACCGACAGTTGTTCAGGCGGCCCCGGAGGTCTTTGAGGTCCCCGTCGGGTTGGCGCCGGTGCGGACATGACCCGGCTACGCCTGCGCTGGACCAAGGTCGGCAAGGTCCGCTTCACCAGCCACCGCGACAGCGCCCGCATATGGGAACGCGCTCTGCGTCGCAGCGGCCTGCCGGTGGCCAGGACAGAGGGCTTCACACCACGTCCCAAGCTGCACTTCGGCCTGGCCCTGCCAACAGGCTGTGAGTCCCAGGCCGAGTACCTCGACGTCGATCTGAGGGCAGAGCCCGCTGCGGGAGAGGGCGTCTGCCCCGACCTCGAAGCCTTGCCGGCGCTGTTGCCGGCCCTCCTGTCGGCACTGCTGCCTCTGGGGATCGACTGCGTCGCCGCGGCCGAGGTCGACCCTCGGGAGCCGTCGCTCCAGCAGGCGGTGGGCTGTTGCACCTGGCAGATGGACGTGGAAGCCGATCTCGCCGCGGTTTCGCGGGCGGTGGCAGGCTGCCTGGCCGCACCCTCTCTGCCCCTCGAACGCCAGCGAAAGGGCAGAGCCTTCACCGACGACCTGCGCCCCTCCATAGAGGCGCTCACCGTGTCCGGCCCCGACGGCCGGGGCGGAACCACCCTGGTGACCGACCTGGCCACCGCCACGCGGGCCGTCAGGCCCAACGAACTCCTGGCCGTCATCGATCCCGCCTGGTCCGCCCGGCGGGTCGTACGGCTCCACCAGTGGATCACGCCTGCCGGCGCACCCCGGGAAGAGCCCCTGGCACCCGGCGCGACGCAGGCCCCGCACGCCTGGGAGCGTGCGTCATGAGAAGGGACCACCATGGCCGACCAAGCATCCGAACCCGCTCCCGATGGCGCAGCCCCCTCGGGCACGCCCACCAAGGAAGGGAGCGGCTCCGGCGGTGGTAGCCGGCGCCGGAGAGGTTCACGGGGAGGACGAGGCCGGTCTGCCTCCAATGCCGCGTCAGCCGACCCCGACAGGGCTGACGCTCCAGGCGTGGGCAGTCAGAGTGGCTCCGGCGCCGATCAGGTGGATGACGGCGGGGATCGCCGACCCGACGAGTTGCCGGATCGCCTGACCGAGGGCCGGCCGCGGTCGGTGCGTGCTGCGGAGAAGGCGCTGGTACCCAAGAAGCCACAGATCGGGGATTCGATACCCCCAGAAGCCCTGCGGGAGGCGTCCCCGGCTGGAGACAAGCCGGCCACGGGCGGCGGCGGCGACCGCCGCCGCGGCGGAGGGAAGGGCGGGGGCGCCGGCGACTCCCAGACCGACGGCACAGGTAGGACCGACGGCAAGGGCAAAGCCGAGGGCAAGGGTCGGGGCGATGGCAAGGGCAGAGGTCGGGGCAAGGGTGGGGGGAAGGGCCGGGATGGCCAGGGCCGGGATGGCCAGGGCCGGGATGGCCAGGGCCGGGATGGCCAGGGCCGGGATGGCCAGGGCCGGGATGGCCAGGGCCGGGATGGCCAGGGCCGGGATGGCCAGGGCCGGGGGAGAGGCGGCGCCAAGCCGGTGGAGGCGATCACCAGCGGTGTGACCCCCGACCTGGACGAAGCCGTCCTGGAGAAGCGGCGGGGTCGCCAGCGCAAGGGACGCCCGGTGGGTCGGTACCTGATGTGCGTGAGCGTGCGCCCCGAGGGGACACACATCGCCGTACTCGAGGGGCGAAACCTGATCGAGCACTACGTGTCGCGCCCCTCCGACGACGTGGGCCAGATTCACGGCAACATCTATCTGGGACGAGTCCAGAACGTGCTTCCCGGCATGGAGGCCGCCTTCGTCGACATCGGCACCCCGAAGAACGCCGTCTTGTACCGGGGCGACGTCCAGTACGAGCAGGAGGACATCGAGGAGAAGGGCGAACCTCGGATCGAACAACTCCTCTCGGCCCGCCAACCCATCCTGTGCCAGGTGACCAAGAACCCCATCGGGCACAAGGGGGCGCGGCTGACCACCGAGGTGTCCCTGCCCGGGCGTTTCGTCGTGCTGATCCCCAACAGCACGACGGTGGGGATCTCCAAGCGCCTGGCCGACGACGAGCGTAAGCGCCTGCGGCGCATCCTGGAGCGGGTCCGACCAGTGGGTCACGGACTGATCGTGAGGACCGCGGCCGAGCAGATCACCGAGGAGGAGATCGAGGCCGACGTGGTCCGCCTGGCCGGCCAGTGGGAACGCATCGCCGAACTGGCCGCGACCGCCCCCGCCCCGGCCCTTCTCTACCGCGAACCCGACATGGCGGTGCGGGTGATCCGGGAGGAGTTCAACCGCGACTACCGGGGCGTGGTCATCGACGGCCGCGAGCTCTACGAGGAGGTGCACGGCTACGTGAGCGTCATCTCGCCGGCACTGGCCGAGCGGGTCGAGTACTTCGACGCGCAGGAAGAGACCCTGCCCCTCTTCGAACGCCACCACGTCCACGAGCAGCTGCACAAGGCCCTGGATCGCAAGGTGTGGCTGCCCTCGGGGGGGTCGCTCATCATCGAGCACACCGAGGCGCTCACTGTGATCGACGTGAACACCGGCAAGAACGTGGGCAGCTCCAGCCTGGAAGAGACCGTCTTCCGCAACAACCTGGAGGCGGCCACCGAGATCGCCCGCCAGTTGCGGCTGCGGGACATCGGCGGGATCATCGTCGTGGACTTCATCGACATGGAGATCAAGGAGAACCGCCAAGGGGTGATCGGGGCGTTCCGCGATGCCCTGGCACGGGACAAGACACGCACCCAGGTGTTCGACATCTCCGAGCTGGGCCTGGTCGAGATGACCCGCAAGCGCATCGGCGAAGGGCTCCTGGAGTCCTACAGCCGACTGTGCCCCGAGTGCGAGGGCCGCGGGGTGCGGCTCGACCGCGACGTTCTCGACGGTCTGTGAGCCCTGCGGCAGCCCGTCGCCATGCCCGTCGCCATGCCCGTCGCCATGCCGTCCCCATGCCGTCCCCAGGCCGACTGTTGCCCGGCGAAGGCCCTGGGCTAGGCTGGCGCCCCTATGTACGCCGTGATCGCCACCGGTGGCAAGCAGTACCGGGTCGAAGAAGGCCAACGCCTGGCTGTCGAGCGGGTGGGTGCCCCCGACACAGAGGTCGAGTTGCGCCCGGTGCTCCTCGTCGACGGGTCCACCGTGCTGGCCACCCCCCACGATCTGGCCGGGGCCCGGGTCACCGCCCGGGTTGTCGACGAGCACAGGGGTCCCAAGGTGGTGGGTTTCACCTACCGGCCCAAGACCCGTCACCGGCGCCGCTGGGGGCACCGCCAGAACCTCGCCACCATCGAGATCACCGGGATCACCAAGGGCTGAGCCATGTCGAAGACCAAGGGCGGCGGGTCCACCCGCAACGGACGCGACTCACAGGCCAAGCGCCTCGGGGTCAAGGTGTACGACGGGGGCGTGGTGCGCGCCGGGGCCATCCTGGTCCGCCAGCGCGGTACCCACATCCACCCGGGCCCCAACGTGGGCCGGGGCGGCGACGACACCCTCTTCGCCCTCGCCGACGGCCAGGTCAAGTTCGGCTCCCGCCGGGGCCGCAAGCTCGTGGCCGTCCTCCCCGACGGCGCCTGAGCGGCATCCCGCCGCGACCGCCCCGGCCCGCTCCCAGGGGTCAGGGATATGGGTCGCCCAGCCCATTTTGGGCTCCATCCCGGAACTCCCAGTGTGGCAGCGTCGTTGATAGCTTCGTAGGCCATCAGACCCAAGCCCGGCCAGCATCCAGGCCAACATCCGGGCCTTGGGACTCATGCACGACGAAGACCACCGGGAGAGGACATGACCGAGGGGACCCGCATGCGGGGAGACCGAGGAGCGGCGCTGGTCGAGGGGGCCTTCGTCGCGGCCCCCTTCTTCATGCTGATCTTCGGGGTCTTCGAGTTCGGTCTGATGTTCAAGTCCTACCTGACGGTGTCGAACATGACAGCCAACGGGGCCCGTACTGCCACAGCGGCGGGCGACGCGCTGGATGCCGACTACCAGATCCTGACCGCCGTCGATCGCGGCGGCGCCGCCCTCAACCGGCTCAGGTTGAACCGGATCGTGATCTTCCACGCCGACGGCCCCGGTGACAGCGTGCCCGCCGCCTGCCTTTCGGGCACGACGGGCAGCAGCGCAGCAGGCCAGGAGTGCAACGTCTACTTCCCGAACGACCTGGGTCTGGTGGCCGCCGACTTCAACTGCAAGACCGGAGCCTCGCCCGGATTCGCCAACGACCAGTACTGGTGCCCCAACACCAGGCTCGCCTACCCCTTCGACAACACCGGTGCGGCCCAGCAGATCGACCACGTGGGCATCTACGTCGAGTACGACCACGGCGCGGTCACAGGGCTGTTCGGTGACGGGTGGACGCTCTCTGACACCACGATCCTCCGTCTCGAGCCCCAGGGGAGGAACGCTCCATGACCAGCGAATCGGTGGAAGGCTGCTGCCACGCCCGACGGGCGCGGTTGATCGGCGACGGTGGAGCGGTGATCGTCGAGTTCGCGCTCTTCGGTCCGTTCCTCGTGCTGGTGGCCATGGGTCTTCTCGAGTACGGGATGGTCCTGAAGGAGGACAACGCCCTGCACACCGCCACGCGGGCCGCGGCCCGCGTCGGCTCCAACACCTTCGCCGGTGGAGGCAACTCCAACGAGGCCGACTGGAACACGCTGTCGTCCCTGGCAGCAGGGTTGGGCAACGTCGACAGCGACGTGACCAGGGTGGTCATCTACGAGGCCACCGGCACCGAGGGCGACGCGCCAGTCGCGTGCAGCACCCACGATCCTGTCAACGGCCTCTACGGGCACCCGGGGTCGAACTGCAACGTGTACACGGGGGCCTTCCTGGATGCCCTGCCCGCCACCTACGCCGGCTGGAACCCCGTGTGGGACAACGGCTGGAACCCGGCCAGCCGCGACGTGAGCGATAACTCCGCCGACCACATCGGGGTCTGGGTCGAGCTCGACCACCCCTACATCACCGGGCTCTTCGGTACCTCGCTCGCCATCTCCGAACGGGTCACCTTCCGCCTCGAGCCGGATCTCGACTGAGAGGACCGCCATGCGCACCGCCCTCCACCGTCACCTCCGCCACCTCCGGGAGGACGCCGGCTACGTGCTGGCCCTCGGCGGCTTACTGATCGTGCCCCTCATGATCGCCGTCGGCTTCGCCGTCGACGTCGGCGCCTGGTACTCACGGGCCGGCCAACTCCAGAAGGTGTCCGACGCCGCCTCCCTGGGTGGGGTGGTGTGGATGCCCGACCAGACCGCGGCCGAGAGCGCCGCCCGCACGGTGCTCGGTCGCAACGGCTTCCCCGACACCAACGCCGACAACCTCGTCGACGGCACCGACGTGCAGATCGTCTTCCAGTACCCGGAGGCCCAGCAGTTCGGGGTGCGCCTGGTCGATCCCACCGCCAACCTGTTCTTCTCCTCAGTGATCCTCGACGAGGTAGACATCCAGCGCCAGGCCGTCGCCGAGTACATCCTGCCCGTCGCCATGGGCAGCCCCCGCAACTTCCTGGGCACCGGCAACGACCCGGGTGGCGCCATCCCCGGGGGAATGCACGAGAACTTCTGGCTGGCCATCAGCGGGCCTTGTGCCAGTAGAGAGAACGGCGAGGCCATCCAGGCGATCACCGACCAGAACTACTACACCAACGGCGCTGACCCTGCTCTCAACCCGGGTCCGGTCGGGCAGTCGATTTCCTGGAGCTCGTGCACCGGCGGTTACACGGCCGACATGACCGGATCGCAGGACACCTACCGCCAGGAGGGTTACTTCTACGCCGTGGAGGTGCCGGCAAGCGCGGCCGGCAGCCCGCTGTACATCCAGGTCTTCGACGCCCCGCAGTGCAACGACGGAGACGGTGGTTACCCCTCCAGCCAGGCCTATGACGGTCAGAACTCCAACTTGGGAACGGGTGGGTCGTCGGCCCATTACACCCGCTACCGGGTCCGAGGGCCCGATCTGAACCCCTACCGGCCTGAGGACAACCCCGTGGTGGGCACCACATACAACATGCTGCACAACAGCGACACCTACTGCGGCAGCGGTGGCAGCGACTGGCAGAACCGCTGGAGGACCCTCTACAGCACCGGTAGCGCCCAAGCGGGCATCTATTTCGTGCAGGTGCAGTCCGACAGCGACACCAGCGACGCCAACGCTCCCAGCGCCACGGGCAGCGACGACTACCACCAGACCAACCAGTTCTCGTTGCGTGCCTCCTACACCTCTTCGTGGACCGAGGCCACCTCGCCGTGCAGCACCCGGGCTTCCGAGGCAGGCTTCAGCGCCAACTGCCCACAGGTCTACGCCATCGACTACATGGGTGTCTACGCCAATCTGGGTGGTACCAGCCCCAGCTTCTTCCTGGCCGAGGTTGGTTCCGAGCACAACGGCAAGGTGCTCGAGATCGACCTGTGGGACCCGGGCGAGGGCACCGTGGCCATGGAGATCATCGATCCCCTCGGCCGTTCGGTCGACTTCGACTGGGAGATCATCGACGACACCGGCGGCGACACCGCTCCCACCGGCGGGTGGACGGGTACCGTCGACCAGCCAGGCGCCAATCCCTATTGCACCCTGGCTTGGCCCAACTGCTCCGAGCTCGACGTGCTTGGCAATCCCCAAACGAACTACACCACCAGTGACAGCGGCTACTACAGAGGCTGGAATCCCCAGCCGGGTCCGTACCGGGGCAGCCGATCCAAGTACAGCGACCGCGCCGTGCACATCGAGGTGGAGCTCCCCGACGACATCGCCGGCGAGTACTCCGGAGAAGAGTGGTGGCGGGTCCGCTACACGCTCTCCCCAGTGTCGGGCAACATCACCGACCGCACCACCTGGACGGTCAACGTCACCGGCGACCCCATCCGCCTGATCGAATAGCGGCACCGGCCCCCGGTCCGGGGCACCCTAGGCTGGCGGCGTGTCGGGTCGTGGCTCCAACTTCGTCGACGAGTGTGCCCTGTGCGTGCAGGGAGGTGACGGTGGCGCGGGCTGTGTCTCGTTCCGGCGTGAAGCCCACGTGGCCCGGGGCGGCCCCGACGGCGGCGACGGCGGCGATGGCGGCTCGGTGTGGCTGGTGGCCGATCGCAACGTCGCCTCGCTGCTGGCTTTCCGCGACCATCCGCACCGCCGGGCCCCCTCGGGCGCCCACGGCCGGGGCCAGCGCAAGCACGGAGGCTCCGGTACCGACCTGGAGGTGCGGGTTCCCGAGGGAACGGTGGTGCGTGACCGTGACGGCACCGTGCTGGCCGACCTGACCGACCACGGAGACCGCTACTTGGCCGCTCCCGGCGGCCAAGGCGGGCGGGGCAACGCCCGGTTCCTGTCCAATGCACGCCGCGCCCCCGCCTTCGCCGAGCAGGGCGAGCACTGCCGAGGAGCACTGGTTGCGTCTGGAGTTGAAGCTGTTGGCGGACGTGGCCCTGGTGGGGTTCCCCAACGCGGGCAAGTCGCACGCTCATCGCCCGCATCTCCGCGGCCCGCCCCAAGATCGCCGACTACCCCTTCACCACCCTCGAACCCAACCTGGGTGTGGTCCGCACCTCTGACGGCACCGAGATGGTGGTGGCCGACGTCCCCGGACTCATCGAAGGGGCCGCCGAGGGGCACGGCCTCGGGCATCGGTTCCTGCGCCACATCGAGCGGGCCCGGGTTCTGGTCCTGTTGCTCGACCCGGTTGCCACCGACGCGCGGAGCCTCGTCGATCAGCGCCGGATTCTGCTCGACGAGCTCGGCCCGGTACCGGCCCGAGCCTGCTGGACCGGCCCCGGGTGGTGGCGGTCACCAAGGCAGACCTCTTCGGCGGGAGCGATGCGCCCGGCACAGAGGAACTGGGTGCTGACGCCAACATCTCCGCAGTCAGCGGCGCTGGTGTGGACGAGCTGGTCGGCCGCATGGTAGGGGTGGTCCGCCGAGGCACGCGAGGCCGGTGGTCAGCCGGCTTCGGTGGTGGTGCACCGGCCCGCCCCCGAGGGTGTGAACGTCGAGGCGGCCGGGTCGGGGGCGTGGCGGGTGGTGGGTCGCCCCGCGGAGCGAGCCGTGGCCCTGTCCGACCTCACGCAGGCTGACGCCATGGCCTACGCCCAGGGTCGACTCAAGAGCCTCGGGGTGGGACGGGCCCTGGCCCGGGCGGGAGCTGTGGCCGGTGACGTGGTCTGGATCGGTGACCTGTCCTTCGACTACGAACCCGACGGGTTCTGAGCGCGAGCTGTCCCAACCGAGAACCCCTGAACGAATGGAGTCCCCAGAAGTGGTGGTCGTGGTCAAGATCGGGACGTCGTCCATCACCGACGACGAGGGGCAGATCCGCGGGGAGGCGGTGGCCAAGCTGTGCCGCGAGGTGGCAGCCGCACGCCGGGAGGGGCACCGTGTGGTGGTGGTCACCTCGGGGGCCATCGGCGCCGGGCTGCCCGTGCTGGGGTTGAGGGGAGCGCGTCCCCGCGACGCCGTCACGCTCCAGGCGGTGTCGGCGGTGGGTCAGAGCCGTCTCATGCAGGTCTACGGCGACGCTCTGGCCACCGACGGCCTGGTGGCGGGCCAGGTGCTGTTGGCCCCCCTCGACTTCATGGTCCGCCAGCAGTACCTGCACGCCCGCCGCACCCTGGGTCGCCTCCTCGAACTGGGTGTCGTTCCGGTGGTCAACGAGAACGACGCCATCGCCGACGACGAGATCCGCTTCGGCGACAACGACCGCCTGGCGGCCCTGGTGGCCCACCTGGTCGGCGCGAAGCTGCTGGTGCTGCTCACCGACGCGCCCGGCGTGCTCACCGCCGACCCCCGCCTGGACACGTCGGCCTCGCTGATCGAGGAGATCGTGGAGGTCGACCACCAGCTGGAAGCGGTGGCCGGTGGTGCCGGCACCGATCGGGGCAGTGGGGGGATGGCCTCCAAGGTGGCGGCGGCCAAGATCGCCGCCTGGTCGGGGGTCCGTACGGTGATCGCCGCAGCCGAACGTGACGGGGTACTGGCCGGCGCGCTGGCCGGCACCGCCGGCGTGGGAACGGTGGTGCATCCCCGCGTCCAGCGTCTGCCGGCCCGCAAGCTGTGGATCGCCTTCGCCGTGGGATCGTCTGGGACCGTCATCGTCGACGCCGGTGCCCGGGCGGCCCTCGTCGCGGGCGGCCGGTCACTCCTGCCGGCGGGGGTGGTGAGCGTTACCGGAGGCTTCTCGGCCGGCGACGCGGTGGAGGTGGCCGGGCCGGACGGTCAGGTGTTCGCCAAGGGCCTGGTGCGATTGGACGCTGTCCAGGCGGGGGCGGTGGCGGGCCAGCGGACGTCGCAGCTGCCCGAGGGTACCGATCCCGAACTGATCCACCGCGACGACCTGGTCATGCTGCCTGCTTCCGAGCCGGTGGCTCCCCGGCCTTCCGGCAACCCCGGCCCCGTGGCCCCCGGGTTTCTTTGACCGATACTGAGCGATAATCGCTCAGTATCGGTCAAAGAAACAGAACAGGAGCACGCAGGTCCGCAGGTCCGCAGGTGCAGGTGGTCAGGACCAGGGTCAGGCGGTGCCGGGCTGGGCCTGAGGGGAAGGCTGGGAGGTGCCTTCGCCACCGGTCTCGGCAGCAGCCCCGGCGCCGCCGGCTTCAGCGGCAGCGTCGGCCAGCAGCTCTTCGGGGGTGGGAGCCGGTGCGGCCTGGGGAGTGGAGATGCCCAGTTGGGTGCGGATCTCGGCCAGGCGGGCCTGGGCTTCGGTGTTGCGGGCAGCCTGTTCGATCTCGAGCATGCGGGACTCGACGCTGGCTCCGGTCAGCTCGGACATCCCCTTGGCCTTGGCGAAGCGGGATTCGATCTTGTCGCGCACCTCTTCGAAGGTGGGCACGTCCTCGCCCACGGTCTCGGTGAGCGAGGCCATGGCGGTGTTCATCTGCTCCTGCATCTTGGCCTGGTCGAGCTGGCCCAGCAGCTTCTGGCGTTCGGCCAGCTTCTGTTGCAGCACCGTGCTGTTCTGCTGGACAGCGGCCTTGGCCTGATCAGAGGCCTGCGTGGCCTGGAGGTGAAGGGCCTTCAGATCCTCGATCTCCTTCTCGAGGCTGATCAGCCGGGTGGCGAATGCCTCCGCTGCGGATGTGAACTCGGTGGCCTTGGCCTGGTCGGTCGCCTTGGTGGCCTCGTCGGCCATGAGAACGGCCTGGCGGGCGTTGCCGGATACCTTCTCGTACTCCTCGAGCACGCGGTTGAGGCGCATCTCGGTCTGCTTCTGGTTGGCGATCACGTTTGCCGCCTGCTCCTTGAGCCGGCGGTGTTGGTCATGAGCTTCAGTGATGGCCTGTTCGAGCTGGACCTTGGGATCAGCCTTTTCGTTGAACGACGAGTTGAGCTTGGCTCCGAGGTACTTCCACCAGCGACGCAGGGTCTTCATCATGGCGTTCAGCCTACCTGTCATCGGCGGACGGGTCCGGCGCCACGCGCCAGGCCTGCCACGAAGCCACGGACCTCTGCGCCACCGGTGAACCAGGCCATGGCCAGGTAGGACGCGCCGCCGGTGCCCAGTACCACGACGGCCGCCGCCACGACCGGCCAGGAGGCGGTCAGGTGCTGGCCGGCCACCAGGACCAGGCCAGCCACGGTGGCCGCGGGTAGCACCCGCATGACCGCGGGGCCCAGGCCGGCGCCACGGCCCACCCGGCGGCGCAAGCGGGCCGACAGCAGACCGAGCTCTACCCAGGCCCCGACGGCCGATCCCAGAGCGAGGCCGACGACTCCCAACCGGAGGCCGTCTCCGTCTCCGGTGCGTTCACCGGCGGGCACGGGCGAGAGCCGGGCGGGAAGGTCAGCGGCGCCGCTCAGGTCGTCGAGCAGGCCGGCCACCTCCACAGCGCTCGGGTCGAGGTGGGCGGGCGGGGTCAGCACCAGGCGTTCGGCCTGGAACATGAGCACCGCCCCTATTCCCGCGGCGACCAGGACCCGGACCAGGGCGATGCGAGCGGGACCGGCGGTGTCACCCCGGGCGAACAGCCCGTTCTGGACGACCCGGGAGGCGCCGCTGGGAACCAGACCCAGCGAGTAGGCGGCCAGCACCAACCACACCAGCAACGTGTCGTCGCCGTCGAAGGCCCCGTGTTCGTAGACCGCCGCCACGACCGTCGCTCCGGCCACGACGTAGCTGACCGTGGCTCCCATCACCAGGAAGGTCACCCGGCTCGTGGCTGTGCGCAACCGCTCCGCCAGCCCGTCGTCAGAGGTCGTGCTGCTCAACTCGGGTAGTTCGGCGGCGGCCACGGAGATGGCGAACAGGCTCAGGGGTAGCAGGTACAGGATCTGGGCGAAGTCCATCACCGCCACCGAACCGACCGCCAGGAGTGAAGCCAGCACCAGGTCGAGGTAGGCACCGATCTGGACCACGCCCCGGCCGGCCACCGCGGGACCGAAACGCCGGAGGACCAGGCGGGTCTCGGGGAGGTCGAGGCGTAGCGAGAGCGCAAGATCGGGTACGAGGCGCACCAGGGTGGGCACCTGGATGGCGAACTGGAGGACCCCACCGGCCAGGACGCCCCAGGCGGCGGCTTCGGCGATCCCTTCGTCGGCCCACCCGAGCGAGGCTGCGGCCACCAGTGCCGCCATCTGGGCCAGGTTCCACACCAGGGGAGCGGCGTAGGGCAGGAAGAACCGCCGGTGGGCGTTGAGGACCCCCAGGCACCATGCGGCCAGGACGACGAAGCCGATCCCTGCGGTCATGATCCGCACCAAGGTGACGGTGAGCTCCTCTGTCGCACCCTCGAAGCCGGGAGCGAGGAGCGCAGTCAGCGGCCTCGCGGCCAGGGCCCCCACCAGGACGAGCGCGGCGGTGGCTGCCGCGATGAGACCGCCGATGGCTCCGGCCAGCCGTCCCGCCTCGCGGTGTCGGCCCTCGGACAACAGCCCGCTGTAGGCGGGAATGAACGCTGCCGACAACGCTCCCTCACCCAGCAGGTTCTGGAGCAGCTGGGGGATGCGCAGGGCTCCACGGAATGCGTCGGCGGCCGCCGACGTTCCCAGCGTGGCGGCCAGCGCGACCTCACGGGCGAGGCCCCCGAGTCGGCTCACCAGGATCCCGGCGGCGACGGCCACCGACGATCGCGCCGTGTCCCGCCCGGGCCCGGCCGGGGCAGGCGGCTCCGCGGTCACGGTGGTGTCACCCGGGCTGGGCCTGCGGCCGGCCGGTGGGTCCCTCGCCGCCCTGTCTTCCGCCCTGTCTTCCGCCCTGCTGGTCGCCCTGCTGGCCGGGCTGCTGGCCGGGCTGTTGGCCGGGCTGTTGGCCGGGCAGCCCGTCGGGTCGTGGCCCGGGTAGCCCTGCGGGACCTTGATCGTTCCCCAGGCTGGGCTGCAGCCCGGATCTCCCGGCGCTCTCGGCTTCGTCGAGCGCCAGGCGCAGGGCTTCCATGTCCTGCACCATGCCGTCCACGTCGCCCTGGAGGCCCACCAGGTCATCGATGTCGTGGGCCTGGACCGACAGCTCGATGGCCCGGGTGACCGTCTCGTCCATCCGGGCGTCGAGCAGGCGCAGGCGTGTCTCGGCATCGGCGAGCGTCGCGTCCATGCGGGCCGCGGTTGCCAGCTGGGCATCGAGGGCTTCAGCAGTTCGTGCCAGCGGGCTTCCCGCGGCCCACGACTCGCGTGCCTGATCGCCGACCTGTTGGAGCTCGGTGGTGATCCGAGCCACGTCGATCTGGCGCCGGGCGTCGTAGAGGGCCTGCGCGTGGCGGGCGATGCGCCAGCACTCCTGGACACCGTCGTCCAGGCGTTCTCCGATCGTCGCCAGCCGATCCCGCAACGGGCCGCCCTTCGCCTGGCGTACAGCCTCCGCGAAGCGCTGCTGAGCCCCCACGGCCTCCTGGGTGTAGCGGCGCCACGGGTCCTGCAGGGTGAAAGGGTCGATGCGCCGGGCTCGGGGGTCGCGTGGGACTGCCAGGGCCACACGGACTGCCCAGGCACCCGCCCCCAGCGCGGCGATGCCCGCTATCGGTAGGGACATCAGCACACCGGCCGACACCCCCGCACCTGCGGCCAGGATGCCTGCGGGCGAAGTCATGGCCCGCGCCACCGGCGGGGTGAAGAAGCGGTCGCGAAAGCGCAGCCGGGCCATCTCGCCAGCGTAGGGGAGGGCTCCGATCGTGGACGGGATCGGCGTTCGTGTGGGCCCGTTGCCCGGACCGAGACGGTCCGGATGAGTGTCACAGGGGGTGGGGAGAATGGGGGTATGGAAGAGCACGGGTTCGCCGAGCCGGAGTGGGCCGCCGACAGCCTCTGTGGCGGCAGTCTCTCTGGCGATGGCGTGTCCGGCGACGACGTGTCCGGTGATGGCGTGTCCGGTGACGACGTGTCGGGCCCGGCGGCCGTGGAGGGTGTGGTAGCCGGTGACGGTGTGGTGGGTTGGGATGATCCTGTCGATTCGGATGACGAGTTGGTCGAGGCGTTGGTGGCGGTCGGGTGTTTGGAGTCGGCGGTGCGGTCGGCTCTGGTGCGTCTGGTGGCCCGGTTGGGCCGTCGTGGGGTGTGGCGGGCCGAGGGGCAGACGTGTATGGCGAACTGGGTGGCGTTGCAGTGTGGTGTGGCGTTGGGTACCGCCCGCCTCGGCCAGAGCCGGCAGGTCGTGGATGACCTCGGCGACCCGGGCGATCTGGCCCGCAAGCTGGTGTTGCGACCCGATGCTGGTGGGGGTCTGGGGCGTATCAGTGGGCTGTTACCCGTAGACGAGCTCGAAGCGGTCCGGGTGGCTCTCGACCGGATCCGTGAACAAGAGGCTCTGGGTGCTGTCGATGCTGACAGTGGGAGGCGTGCCACTGGTGTCCAACAGCGTGCTGATGCTCTGGTGTGTCTGGCTCGGCGGTGGTTGGGTGCCGACGCTGATGTCGAGCGGTCCACGGTGGTGTTGCACGCCGATGTCGGGTTGTTGACCGGCGAGGGGTTGTCGGGTCACGCGTCGTTGGCTGACGGTACGCCTCTGGCTGCGGAGACGTTGCGTCGTTGTTGTGATACTCGTGTCGAGTGGAGGATCGAGGGTGGCGGTGGGGTGGTCTTGGGTGTCGGGCGGGCGGCGCGGGTGTGGCCGGCACCGGTGATGCAGAGGTCGTGTTCTGGGGTCCCACCGGCACCCGGTTGGTTTCGCGGCCCCGGCGTCTGGACCGGGCTGTGAAACGACGACTCGGGGGCTGTGCGCCCCACCTCTGGCAACCGACCCCGACCCCACCGACACCCGCTGAGCACACGCGGCCGGGCACGTGGCTGGGTGTCTGCTCAGAAGTTGGAGACGACGGCGGTGAACACCTTGGTGATGCTGGCGGGGTCGCTGGCGTCGTAGGCCGCAGCGTTGGTGGCTTCGGCGATGCGGCGCAGCGTGTCCAGGTCGGCGTCGCGCCCGTAGGCGATGGGGAACACGCGAACGGGTCTACCGACCTCGGACTCGGCTTCGGCGGCCATCTCCTCCAGCAACGCGTCGAGGTCGTCCCGGTCGTCGGAGGGGTCCAGGTCGTCGTTGCGGCCATCGGTGAGCAGCACGACGGCGTTGATCCGATCCGGGTCGTAGCCCTCCAGCGCGTCTTCGAACGCATCGGCTGTGGCTTCGTAGAGCGGCGTGCCGTTGAGCGGGGTCAAGGCCTGGATCTCCTGGGTCAAAAGGTCGCGCTGGTCGGCCACCGGACCTACGGGCACCACGTCCAGCCATCCGTTGCCGCCGTCGAGCTCGGTGGTGAACACCCGGAGGCCCACCAGGTCGTCGGACTTGAACTGCTCCAGCGATTCGACCGCGGCCCGGGTGGCCAGATCGAGCTTGGTGTCACCGGTGGCGTCGTCGGCCAACTCGCCCATGGAACCGGACACGTCGATGAGCAGCAGCACACGCGCCCCCTTGCGGTTGGTGGCCCAGAAGTCGAGCACTTGCGGCCATGACTTCGGGGGCGGGCACCTCCAGCAGGGTCTGGGGTTGGTCAGGGTCGACCTTGTTGGCCCCTTCGACGGGTGCGCCGATGGCGACTTCGGGGTTGGCCGGGCGGAACCCGAACTCGAGCACCCGTTCCTGGTTCTCGGGACGCTGCACGAAATCCTGGAACAGCCGGGCACCGGCTCTCTCGTCGGCGTCCACCCAGGGGGCGTCCAGAATGTAGAAGGGGTTGTCCGAGAACAGGGTTCCTTCGGTCGGGTAGATGGCCACCAGGGGGATCCGGGGAGGCCGGGGTTCTTCGCCGGGGTCCAGCTCACCGTCGGGGTTGCCCAGGTTGTAGTCGATGATGGACTTCTCCTCGACGGCGGCTGCCGACGCGTAGGTCAGAGCCGTGCCTCGCCGGTCGGCGGCGTACCAGTTGTTGAGGAAGGTCAGGGTGGTGTCGCCGTAGTGGACCACCGAGGCTTCGACGTCGCGGGCGGTGTCGATGACGGTGGGGTCGGCCAGGTCCTCCAGGCTGAGGCCGCGCGGTCTTGCCGGTCGAGGCGTACAGCTGGGCTATCGAGCGCGGAGAGTCCGCTGGTGGAGAAGTTGGGGTTCGTCTTGCCCAATCGGAACGCGCCCCATTCGGGATGGTCGAAGGCGGCCCAGCCTTCCTGGTTGCGGGCGAGGTCGACGATGTCGGCCCAACCCAGGTCGGCGTCGGGCCACCCAAGGGCCTCGGCCATGGGTTGGGGCATGGCGATCACGAGAGGGGTCAGCATGAACGGCTCGCCCTGCCCGGCCATCGCCGGCTCGCCGTCTTCGGCCAGGAGCTGGTCGAGGATGGCCCCCCAGCTGCTGGAGGCGGGCGACCACACCACCGGTGGAGGTCCTTCGCTCTCCTGGATGCGCTCGTCCTCTCCCCAGCCCTGGACCAGCAGCTGCATGGCCCCACCCGACGCCTTCTTCAGAGGGCGGGCGAACACACAGGTGCCGTCCACCTCGTTGTCGTCGTCGTTGAACTGGCGGGCCAGGTCGGAGAGCAGGGCGATCTTCTCGGAGGAGACGGCCAGGTCCACCACGATGCAGTCTCCGGGATCGTCGAAGGATCCCTCGGCGTCGTCGTCGCCCCCGCCGGAGTCGCTGCAGGCGGCGAGGATCAGGCCGAGAGTCACGAGCAGGGCCGGCACGCGCCGGGGCAAACGGGTCATCTGTCCTCCATGTGGGCGGGGCCCCTAGTGCCGCGAGCGAAACAGGTAGTGGTCATCACAACGAGCTCAGGGCGTCGAGCACACCGGTGCGGGGCAACCCGTTGTCCTCGGGCAGCGACAGGGTGGTATCGGCTCCGTCCGGGAGCGGACGGCCATCGACCCGCCACCCCGCATCGGCCAGGGCCGAGGCCAGGTCGTCACTCGTGGCGAGGTCGCCCATCCGCCCCTCGGCGGGGGATCCCAGGATGGCGGCGAGGACCACATCCGCGGTGACCACAGGGGCAGGGTAGGAGACGGTGAGCCGGTCTACATCGCGAGAGCGGGTGACCGCAGGAACCGCCTCGGCCTCGGTGGTGCCGACCGCGTCGTATGAGGACGGCCCCGCGGCCAGCATCTGGGCCAGGAGCGTGCCCCGGGAGGCCGGGAAGGACGGTACGGCGTCGAGCAGTTCGCTCCACCAGGTGCGGAAGGTGGCGTCGAAGTCGTTGGAGGCGAAGCCCGAGCCGCCGAACCAGCTGGATGCGGCCTGGCCGCCCACCACGAGGCCCACGGCGTCGTCTGAGGGGTCGGGCAGACCCGGCTCCACCCGGCCCCAGGCCGCGTCGCCGCCCGCTTCCGCCCACAGCTGGCCTGCGCGGTCTCCCAGGCACAGCCAGTCCAGTTGCCCGCAGGCGGCCTCGCAGGGCCTCGCCCCGATCCGTCCAGGCGACCAGAACCAGCGGTGAACGCCCCACGGGGCCGTGGGGGTCACCCAGAAGGGGCGGTCTACCGGCCCGGTCACGCTCCTCTGCGACCAGGGCCGCCTGGGGTTCGATCGTGAGCCAGCCGTCCAGGCCGACATCGGCGAAGCGGGCAGCGTCGGCGAAGCGGGCGGCGGTGGTGGCAGCGGGCTCGACCACCACCTCGAGGTTCGCGACGTCGTCGGCGAGGTTGCGGCACACTTCGCCCAGTGCCGGATCGCACGCCAGGGTGGCCGGTCCAGTGCCTCCACCCCCGCCGCCCCCGCTCCCGGAGTCGTCGCTGTCGAGGGCGTGGCGGGCGAGGATCGCGATCACGACCATCGCCAGAGGACGGCCAGCAACGCCAGACCCACGCTTCACTGGCTTGCCGGCGGGGCCGGGAACCCGTCACCGGCGGCTCCCGAAGTCCCGTTGGGTCGGTGGCGGGGGCCATCTCCCGGTTCGGGGATGTCGGCCGCCAACAACTCGACCAGGTCGTCGTCGCTGGGTTCCTCCAGGCTCGACGACCCGCGGTTGCATGGCGGGCTGACCGTGTCCTCGAACAGGTTGCGGGACAGGCGTCCGTTGCCGAACCCCTTGCCGCGGGGAAATGACTCCAGCCACTCGGACCTACGGCCTGGCGCTGCCTTCGTCGGGCATACCGTAGTGCTTGTCGGTCCAGACCTTCTCGAAGATGGCCGACCAGCTCGTCGGTGGTGTAGTCGGGGAACTCGATGGTCTTGGGGAAGCGCGACCGCAGGCCCGGGTTGGCGTCGAGGAAGCCGGTCCATCTCGTCGGGGTAGCCGGCGACGATCACGACCAACTCCTCCCGGCGGTCCTCCATCTCCTTCACGATCGTGTCGATCGCCTCGCGGCCGAAGTCCTGCTCGCTTCCCCGCACCAGGGCGTAGGCCTCGTCGATCAGTAGGACCCCGCCACTGGCGCGGTCGAACACGTCGGCAACCCTGGTGGCGGTCTGACCCACGAAGCCCGCCACCAGCCCGGACCGGTCGGTCTCCACCAGGTGCCCGGCGGCCACCACCTCGAGGGTCCGGTAGATCTCGGCCAGGAGGCGTGCCACGGTGGTCTTGCCTGTGCCCGGGTTGCCGGCGAAGACCAGATGTCGGCTCGTCTCGGGGGTGGGCAGCCCCCTGTCCCGGCGCAGGTTCTGCACCCAGATGAGGTCGGCCACCAGCTTGATCTCACGCTTCACGTCCTCGAGTCCGATGAGCGAGTCGAGGTCGGCGAGCAACTCGTGAAGTGGTCGGGGGGCCTCCTGTGTCGCCCCGGCATCCCCTCCGGCTGGAGCGAGGTCGGCTGCCCCCGGGCTCGCGGCGCTCTCGCCGCCGGCACCCCCTGTGGTGGCCGGCGTGGGGGAGGGGTCCGCCGACTGTGGGTCCGTCGAGCCGGGGGGACCCTCACCGGTCATCGGGTCCGAACCAGGGGCGGCCGGTCGGGTCATGGCCTCCAGCAGGATGGTGCGGTAGCGCTCGATGGCCAGAAGCTCGGTCCTGGAGACGTGAGCGTCGAGGGAGGCGACCACGTGGGCGATCTCCATGGCCCGCTCGTAGTAGGTGACTGCGTGGCGGGTGCGGTGGCGGGCGTCGGCTCCGACGAGGATGTCGAAGAGGGTGGAGGTGTGGGTCAGGTGGGCGGCCTTGCCGGTGACCACCCCGGCCTTGCGCAGGTCCTGGGGGTTGGCCCGGACCAGGTTGCCGCCGTAGCGGGGTCCGAAGGCGGCGACGAAGGCCCAGAGCTCGTCGTCGGTCTCCAGCCCGTCGCTGTCGATGAAGCCGGCGGCAAGGTTGAACGCCTCTTGGGTGACGTCCTCGTGCAGGCGGTCGCGGGCCACCTGGGGGAGATGGTTGGCTACCACCTCCAGGACGAGGGTCACCTCGTCGACGAACCGGGTCACGGCCCCGGCCAGTGCCTGGTCCACCTGCACGTCGTGAGGCTAGTGGCGAGCCGCGGCCTCGGCGAGGTTGGCCTGGTGGGCGATGGGCGTCGGCAGCCAGGCCAACCTCGGGTCCCGGTAGTGTGTGCGTCCATGGTCGCACCTCCCGCACAGGTACCCGTGGCCGACCTGGCCAGCCGGGCCAAGGTGGCGTCACGGGTGATGGCCACCGCCTCCTCGGCAGCCAAGGACGATGCGCTCCGGGCGGCGGCTGACCTGCTCGGGGCCCGCAGCGACGAGGTGCTGGCCGCCAACGTCGGCGACGTGTCCCGCGCCGAGGAGGAGGGGATGGCCGCCGGGCTGGTCGACCGGCTCCGCCTCAGCGAGCCGCGGATCGAGGCGATGGCCGCCGGGCTGCGCCAGGTGGCCGGCCTCACCGATCCCGTGGGCTCGGTGGTCGACGGCTGGGTGCGGCCGAACGGGCTGAGCATCCGGCGCGTGCGGGTGCCACTGGGGGTCGTGGCCATCATCTACGAGAACCGCCCCAACGTGACCAGCGATGCCGCCGGCCTGTGCATCAAGTCGGGCAACGCCGCCTTCCTGCGGGGCTCTTCGGGCGCGATCTCCTCGAACGTGGCCATCGCCGGGGTGCTGCGGGAGGGCATCGCCAAGGTCGGCCTCCCCGCCGACTGCCCTGGTGCTGGTCGAGGACACGAGCCGTGAGGCGGCAGTCGAGTTCATGCGCCAGCGGGGCTCTGGTCGACTGTCTCATCCCCCGAGGAGGCCCGTCGCTCATCGCCACGATCCTCGAGAACGCCACCGTTCCGTACGTGATCGACGGGGACGGCAACTGCCACGTCTACGTCGACGAGCACGCCGACCTCGACATGGCCGAGCGCATCGTGGTGAACGCCAAGACGCAGCGCCCTTCGGTGTGCAACGCGGCCGAGTCCCTGGTGGTGCACCGGGCGGTGGCCGCCGACCTGCTGCCCCGCCTGGCCCGGGCCCTGGAAGGGGTCGAGCTGGTGGGCGACGACTCGGCCCGCGCCCTGGTGCCCATGGGAGCGGCCAGCGAGGAGGACTTCTCCACCGAGTACCTCGACCTGAAGATGTCGGTTCGGGTGGTCGACGACCTCGACGAAGCCATCGACCACATCAACGCTACCGGTTCGGGCCATTCCGAAGCTATCGTCACCGGCGACCTCGAGGTCGGCCGGCGCTTCACCAACGAGGTCGATGCCGCGGCTGTCCTGGTGAACGCCTCGACACGCTTCGTGGACGGTGAGGAGTTCGGCTTCGGCGCCGAGATCGGCATCTCCACCCAGAAGTTGCACGCTCGCGGCCCGATGGGCCTCGAGCAGCTCACCACCGCCAAGTTCGTGGTCGAGGGCACCGGCCAGATCCGCGGGTGAGCACATCCACGCCCGGTCGGGTTCGCCGTCGCGGCACACCCGTGGTGCGAGCCCGGCGGGCCTTCCGGCGATTCGGCAAGCACCACCCCAGGGTGACGTTGGGTCTGCGGGCGATGCAGGGAAGAGCCGTGCACGCCTGGTACCGCCGCGAGCTGGAGGGCGTGGAACGCTTCGTGGTGTTCGTCGGCTACCCGCGCAGCGGCCACACCCTGGTGGGCTCGCTCCTCAACGCGCATCCAGAGGTGGTCGTGGCCAACGAACTGGACGCCCTGGGCTTTGTGGCCCGCGGGGTTTCACGGCCGGCGCTATTGGGTTCGCTGGTGGCCCGCGACCGCGCCTTCGAGCGGGCGGGCCGGCGCTGGACGGGCTACGACTACCGGGTTCCGGGCCAATGGCAGGGTGTGTGGGCCGGCATGCGGGTAATCGGTGACAAGGAAGCGGGACGGTCCTCGTTCCGGCTCCAACAGCGGCCGGGTCTCCTGGGCGAGTTGGCCGGCGTCGTGGGCATGCCCGTGGTGGTGGTCCACGTGACTCGCCATCCTCTCGATGTCGTCACCCGCATGGCGCTCGCCCGGAACCGTCCTCTGGACGCGGCGGTCGACCAGTTCCTCGGCTTCGCCGAAGCGGTGGTCGCCGCCCGGCGCGACCCCGGGGTGGCGGTCTGGGTCGATGTGCGCCTGGAGGATCTGATCACCGACTCCCGCGCTGAGCTGACCCGGTTGTGCTCAGCTCTGGGAGTGGGAGCAGGTACCGGGTACCTGGAGGCGTGCACGGCCCTGGTGGCACCCGCTCCCACCCTGACCCGTGAACAGGTGGAGTGGCCGGCGGCCACGACGGCTCGGCTGGCGGCTGGGGTGGCCGGCCTCCCGGTACTGGGTGACTATGCCTTCGGCCCGTCCGATCATTCTTGACCGAGCGGTCAAGAATGCCGGTATGGTTGGGCCATGTCGTACCGATTCGAGTCCGTCGAGGCCGTACGCCAAGGCCTGCGCTCCGTTGACTACCTGGCCGACGAGGGCATCGCCGGCGTCGTCTACCTGGCCGATCGCCTTGGCAAGCCGGTGTTGGTGGAAGGTCCCGCGGGCACCGGCAAGACCCAACTCGCGAAGTCCGTGGCCGAGAGCACCGGGGCGCGGCTCATCCGGCTCCAGTGTTACGAGGGGCTCGACGAGGCCAAGGCGCTCTACGAGTGGAACTACAAGAAGCAGCTCCTGCGCATCCAGGCCGAACGCAACCGTGACGCCAGCTGGGAGGAGATCGAGGACGACATCTTCTCCGACGACTTCCTCTTGACCCGGCCCCTGCTCGAGGCGATCCGGGCCAGCGAGCCCGTAGTCCTGCTGATCGACGAGGTCGACCGCGTCGAGGTCGAGACCGAGGCGCTGCTCTTGGAGGTGCTGTCGGACTACCAGGTGTCCATCCCCGAGCTGGGCACCCTGGCGGCCCGCCAGATCCCCCTGGTCTTCCTCACCTCCAACAACACCCGTGAGCTCTCCGAGGCCCTCAAGCGGCGCTGCCTCTTCCTCCACGTCGACTACCCCGACATGGAGCGCGAGAAGGAGATCGTGCTCACCAAGGTGCCCGAGGTGACCGACGTGCTGGCCGACCAGGTGGCCCGCATCGTTCGCTCCATCCGCCAGATCGAGCTCAAGAAGGCGCCGTCGGTCTCCGAGACCCTGGACTGGGCCCGGACCTTGGTGTTGCTGGGCATCCAGCATGTCGAGGAGAAGGACGCGGTGGACACCTTGCACATCCTCTTGAAGTACCAGAGCGACATCACCAAGGCAGCCAAGGAGCTCTCATCCGACAACGTGCCCTTCAAGAAGGGTTCCGTATCCTCCAGCGCCTGAACGAGCGCAGGCCGGTGCCCTTGACCTCATCTTCGACACACACATCCCCCTCGGCACCCTCGCCCATGCTGGAGCTGCTGTCGGGCTTCATCGTGGAGCTGCGCCAGGCCGGTCTGCCGGTCAGCCTCACCGAGAACCTCGACGCCATGGAGGCGGTGACCCACATCCCCCTCGAGGATCGCGAGGCCTTCAAGTACGCCCTGGGTGCCACCCTGGTGAAGAACAACGCCCACTGGCGTGCGTTCGAGACGGTCTTCGAGGTCTACTTCTCGCTGCGGGGTCCCGAGTACGCCCTGGACGAGGAAGCCCTCGCGGAGTTGCTGGAGCAGTTGCCCGAAGGCGCCGAGCTGCCGCCGATGGAGGGCATGCAGGGGATGGCCGGCGGGGGAGGCGAGCAGCTGTCGCCCGAAGAGCTGGCCGAGATGCTCTTCCAGGCCTTGCTGCGGGGCGACGAGGCACTGATGCGGGCCCTTGCCCGCCAGGCCGTGACCCGCTTCGCGGGCATGGAGCCGGGCCGCCCGGTGGGGGGCACCTACTACCTGTACCGCACGCTGCGGAACCTCGATCTGGACGCGGTGCTCGAGCGCCTCATGGACCAGGCCCGCCAGGACGCGCCCGAGCCCATGACCCAGCTGGAGGAGCGCCTCGAACACGACGAGTTCGAGACCCGGGTGGAGGCGCTCAAGCAGGAGATAGAGGCCGAGATCCGCAGGAGGTTGGTGGCCGACAGGGGCGTGGAAGCCATGGCCAAGACTCTGCGCAAGCCCCTGCCCGAAGACGTCGACTTCATGCACGCCAGCCGCGAGGAGATGGCCTCCCTGCGCAAGGCGATCCATCCCCTGACCCGCAAGCTGGCTGTCCGGCTGGCGCGCATGCGCCGTCACGGGCGCAAGGGCCCGTTGGACTTCCGTTCCACGATGCGCCACTCGCTGTCATACGGGGGCGTGCCGGCCGAGCCGCAGTTTCCGCTACCCGCGGCCGGCCAAGCCCGAGATCTTCGTCGTGGCCGACATCTCGGGCTCGGTGGCGGCCTTCGCCCGCTTCACCCTGCACCTCGTGTACGCCATCTCGGGCCAGTTCTCCAAGGTGCGGTCCTTCGTGTTCATCGACGGTATCGACGAGGTGACCCCCTTCTTCGAAGGGGTGGAGGACATCGCCGATGCCCTGCACCGTGTGAACACCGAGGCCGACGTGGTCTGGGTCGACGGCCACTCCGACTACGGCCACGCCTTCGAGGTGTTCTGGAGTCGCTACGGCAAGGACGTCGGACCCAAGACCACCGTCATCATCCTGGGAGACGCCCGGAACAACTACCACTCGTCCCAGTCGTGGGTGGTCAAGGAGATGCAGCACCGGGCCCGCCACGTCTACTGGCTCAACCCCGAACCGCGGTCGCTACTGGGACACGGGCGACTCGATCGTGACCGAGTACGGGATCCACTGCGACGGCGTGTTCGAGTGTCGCAACCTGCGCCAGCTCGAGCGCTTCGTCGACCACCTGGTCTGAGGTCTGAGGTCTGAGGTCTGAGGTCTGAGGTCTGAGCACGGCATTCCTGCGCGGCCCGGCTGTGGTCAGGAGACCTCGTCGAGGAGAGAGAAGAGCACGGGCTGTCCCCGCTCCTCACGGATGAGCACGCCGAGGCGGCGGCTGCGGATGAGCAGCTCCCGGGCCTCCCGCCCCGGCCAGGGCCGCGGGAGCAGTTCGGGGGGTAGCAGTGGGTCCGAGGCGAAGCAGTCGTTGTAGGCCAGGCCGATGCGCAGGGCTGCGGGCAGGAAGTCGGCTTCGGTGAGACGCTCCTGGCGCCGGCGCATCCCCTCGAGTGTCTCGGGAATCTCGCGGTGGCTCTCGACGAAGCTCTGGTAGCGCCGGGCGACCTCATCGAGGTTCCAGAGCCTGCGGGCGAGCTCGCGAGGGTCCCGGGTGCCACCGACCACCAGGTCGTCGGTCACCGCTGTGGTCACCTGGGCTGCCACCCCCAGTTCTTCGGCCTCGGCGGCCACCGCCTCTTCCCAGGGGTGCGGTGACACGTACAGGCCGTGCTGGATGGGGGCTCCTCCCAGGGTCACCAGCCGGTCCCGCAGTCCGTCGCGTGCCGACCGTTGACGCTCGGGAACACCGAAGCCCACCAGATGCCAGCGGCGGTCCCAGCCCCTACCCTCCTGGTCCTGGCGGTAGGCCCGTTGAAGGCGCTCCACGGTGCCCTTGAGCTCGCGCATGCCGGCGGGTGTGGCTTCGAAGTGGGCGCTGCGTCCCCGGCCATGGCGGGTGAACAGGCCCTGGGACACCAGGCGGCGCAGGCAGGACCGCAGCTGGTCGTCGGTCAGTCCGCAGGCTCGGGCCACGGCATAGGTCTCGGCTGCCTGCACGGTGCCGTCCCCGTGGGCCATGCCCAGCACCAGGGTTCTGGTCGGGATCTCACCGGTCGTCTGTGGCACGACCGCCATCGTGGGCGACCGCTCGGGAGTGGGTCAACTCGGGGAGTGATCCGGCCTGCCGATTCGACTCACAGGTGCAGGCCGCACTCGGTCTTGTCGCGGCCGGCCCAACGTCCGGAGCGGGCATCGTCGCCATCGGCCACCGGCTTGGTGCAGGGCATGCAGCCGATGGAGAGGTAGCCCCGGTCGATCAGGGGGTTGTAGATCACATCGTGCTCGTCGATGTAGGCCCACACGTCCTCGTCGGTCCAGGTGGCGATCGGGTTCAGCTTCACCAGCCCCCGCAGGTCGCGCGACACGATGGGGGCAGTGGCCCGGGTGTCGGCCTCGGTGCGCCGCAGCCCGCTCATCCAGGCCCCCTTGGTTGCCAGGGCGCGGTCGAGTTGGCCGACCTTGACAGCAGAGCAGCAGTTCTCCGGATCGACCTTCCACAACTCCTCGGCGTGGGGCGCCACGGTCATGATCCGCAGGTTCAGCCCGTACCGGCGGCGCACCCGCTCGACCGTCTCCAGCGTCTCGGGGAAGTGGTAGCCGGTGTCGATGAACACCACCTCCACCGCAGGGTCGATCTTGACAGCCAGGTCGATCAGCACAGCGTCGGTCATCGAGGCGGTCAGGCACAGGTGGGGAGCGAAGTGGTCGACGGCCCACTGGACGATCTTGGACGCCGGCAGGCACTCGAACTCGTCGTCCAACTCGGCCAGCTCGGCATCGGTGAAGGTGGGCAGCCCCGCAGGGGCGACGGTGGTGGCCCGTGGTTGCACCCGGGGCAGACCCAGCGCGGATTCGGCGGCGACGCTCACGTGGCGCACTCCGACTCGCCCAGGGAGACCTCGTAGGGCCCGGTCTCGCCGTAGTCGATGTAGTAGTCGGGGCCCTCGGCGGGGGTGGGGAAGTGGTCGAGCTCGGCGAGCTCGACCGCCAGGGATTCGGCTCCTCCGGCACGCCCGAGCCACTGCCGGAACGACTCGCCGGCCTGGCGTTCGTCCACGAAGCGGCGGGCGACGCGCACCACAGCTTCGGGGGCGTTGCGGGCAGGGAGGCGCAGCGCGCGCTCGCCGAAGTGGATCTGCTCCTGTCCGACGTAGCCTCCGAGCAGCATCTGGTAGCCAGGCGCCGAGGTTCCGTGGGCCCGCCGCTCGGCCCCGTAGAAGCCGATGTCGGCGGTGTGGTGCTGGCCACAAGAGTTGGTGCAGCCCGAGATGTTGACGCGCAGACCCCCGACCTCGGCCAGACCTTCCTCCTCCAGGCGCTCACCGATGGCGGCGGCCAGGCCCCGGCTCTGGGTGACGGCCAGGTTGCAGGTGTCGGCCCCGGGGCATGCCACGACGTCGCGGGACAGCTCGGCGCCGGGCTGAGCCATCCCGATGGCGTCCAGGCGGGCGTGCAGGGTGGGAAGCTGCTCGTCTCTCAGGTTGCGGAACACGAGGTTCTGGCGGTTGGTGAGGCGCACCTCGGCGCCCGTCTCGCGCGCGATGGCGGCCAGTCCCCGCAACTGGTCGGCGGTGACGTCACCCAGACGGCTCCAGGCGTAGGCCGACACCGTGCCCTTGGCCGCGCCGCGCACGACGTTGGCGGC
Source organism: uncultured Actinomycetes bacterium (assembly GCA_963719935.1). Taxonomy (GTDB): domain Bacteria; phylum Actinomycetota; class Acidimicrobiia; order Acidimicrobiales; family CAVRDY01; genus CAVRDY01. The sequence continues at coordinate 87,318 of CAVRDY010000004.1, forward strand.
CTCCCAACGGGCGAATGCGCCGCCATTCCCGATCGAGACCGGGGTGCCCTGGCCCATGGGCGTGGGAGTGGGCTCGAGAGCCTGGCCGGCGGGGTCGTCCCCCCACTTGAGGACCGGTTCGGGAAGGCCTCCTGGCCAGGTGGCCGAGGCCGGTAGCAGGTGACGCGTGCGCAGCACCCGGCGCTGGACCTCCTCCCAGCCCAGGGTGTCGACCAGCCACTTCATCCGGGCCCGGAGCTTGTTGTCGCGGTTGCCCTCCTGGTCGAAGACACGCAGCACCGCTTCGATGGTGGGGAGGAGGTCTTCGCGGGAGGTGAACTCCTCCAGGGCCAGGGCGGGATGCGGGTTGGCTCCCAGGCCGCCGGCGAGGAACACCCGGAAGCCGGCCTCGACCACGCCTTCGGGGGTGGACCGGGTCACCGCGATCACCCCGACGTCGTTGAACATGGCCTGACCGCAGTCGGTGTCACAACCCGAGAAGTTGATCTTGAACTTGCGGGGCAGGCGTTGGGCGAGGGGGTTGCGCAGGAAGTGCTGGAAGGCCGCCTCGGCCCAGGGACTGATGTCGAGCACCTCGAAGGGGCAGGCACCCGCTAGGTGGCATCCCTGCACGTTGCGGACGGTGTCACCGCAGGCTTCCCGGGTGGTGAGGCCCACCGCAGCCAGGCGGCGCATCACCTCTGGAACCTGTTCGAGCTGTACGAAGTGCACCTGGAGGTTCTGGCGGGTGGTGATGTGGGCCCAGCCACGCGAGTAGGTGTCGGCGATGTGGGCGACGGTCTCGAGCTGGTCGGGCTGGATGGCCCCATAGGGCGCCTTGATGCGCACCATCTGGTTGTGGCCACCCTGTCGCTGCCCGTAGATGCCGTTGTTGAGACGGAACACCCGGAAGACGTCGTTGGCCAGCTCACCGCCCAGGTACGCGTGGAGCATCGCCTCGAACTTGGCGATGTCCTGGGCCGCTTCGGCGCTGATCTCCCGTGTGAGCATCCGTCCCTCGTACGTACCGTCGTGAGCTGTGATCTTCGGTGGCTGGTCCCGTCGAATAACTGAGTAATCCGATCGGGTATTCCCCCTTTGTAGCAATCCTGACCCGTTAACTCAACAATCAGGAGCCCAGGGTGCCGCGGTCGTCGGTCACAGACCTACCCGAGTGGGAGGGAGCTCAGGCCTGGAGGAGTTCAGCCAAGCGGAACGCCAGGTCGAGGCTCTGGCGGGCGTTGAGGCGCGGGTCGCACTTGGTTTCGTAGCGGTTCACCAGGTCGTCGTGGCCGACTGCTTCGGCCCCTCCCAGGCACTCGGTGACGTTGTCGCCGGTCAGCTCGACGTGCACGCCCCCCGGCCAGGTGCCTTCTTGGCGGTGCGCTTCGAAGAAGCCGGCGATCTCGCGCAGGATGTCCTCGAGGTGGCGGGTCTTGACGCCGTTGACCGGGTAGGTGTTGGCGTGCATCGGATCACAGGCCCACACCACCGGGTGCCCGGCATCACGCACCGCCGCCAGGATCGGGGGGAGAGTGGTGCTGACGTGATCGGCGCCCATCCTGGTGATGAGGGTGAGCCGGCCCGGGACCCTCGCCGGGTTGAGGGCCCCGCACAGGGCGAGCACTTCTTCAGGCGTGGCCGAGGGGCCGACCTTGCACCCCACCGGGTTGCCGATACCCCGGAAGAACTCGAGGTGTGCCCCGTCGAGTTGGCGGGTGCGCTCGCCGATCCACACCATGTGGGCCGAGCAGTCGTACCAGTTGCCGGTGAGCGAGTCGCGCCGGGTGAGCGCCTCCTCGTAGCCCAGGATCAGCGCCTCGTGGCTGGTGTAGAAGTCGACCTGGTGAAGCTGGGGGTTGGCCTCGGTGTCGATGCCGCAGGCTCCCATGAAGCGAAGGGCGCGATCGATGCCGTCGGCCACCTGTTCGTAGCGCCGGCCCTCGCCGGAGGTGGCCACGAACTCCTGGTTCCAGGCGTGCACCCGGCTGAGGTCGGCGAAGCCACCCTTGGTGAAGGACCTCAACAGGTTCAAGGTGGAGGCGGCCTGGTTGTAGGCGGTGAGGAGGCGGGCAGGGTCGGGGATGCGAGCCTGGGATGCGAACGCGACATCGTTGACCATGTCGCCCCGGAACGACGGCAACTCGACGTCGTCCACGATCTCTGTGTCCGCTGAGCGGGGCTTGGCGAACTGGCCGGCGATGCGGCCCACCTTCACCACGGGGACCCCCGAGGAATAGGTCAGCACCACCGCCATCTGGAGTATCACCCGGAGCTTGTCGCGGATCGAGTCGGCCGAGAACGAGTCGAAGGACTCCGCGCAGTCGCCGGCCTGGAGGAGGAAGGCCCGGCCCTCCACCACCTCGGCCAGCGCGGCGGTGAGGCTGCGGGCTTCTCCGGCGAAGACCAGCGGAGGATGGGACGCGAGTGTCTTGAGGACCTCGTCGAGGCGTGCCGCGTCAGGCCAGGTGGGCTGCTGGGAAGCAGGGTGGTCGCGCCAGCTCGTCGGGGTCCAGGTGGTTCTCACGAGGGCTCCAGCGTGGCCGACCGCACCCGTTCGTGCAATGCGATTGGCTGCTGATCAGGCTGCGGTGACCCGCCCGGCTTCTTCGCGCACGGCGTTCACCGCCCGCTTCACCAGCCGTCGGGCTGCCTCCGCGGTCACCCCGAGCTCTTCACCGACCTCGCGATAGCTGCGGCGGCGACCGTCGTTGAGACCGAAGCGCTGCGCAACGGCGTAGCGGGCCCGGGCGTCGAGGATGTCGAGGAGTCCTGTCGCCTCGGCCTCTTCCTCGCGTTCGATGACGACCTGCTCGGGGCCGGGCAACGAGTCGGGGATGAGGTCCATCAGCTCGTTGGAGTCGTCGTCGCCGATGGTGCGGTCGAGAGAGGTTGGGGTGGTCAGCCGGTGGAGTCGGGCGTTGTCGTCGTCGAGCTCGTCACCGTCACCGGCGACCTGCCGCAGTGCGGCCCGCAACGCGGCGGAGCGGTCGCCGGGAAGGCGGATCAGGCTGGCCTTCTGGTCGAGGGCCCGGCCGATGGCCTGGCGGATCCAGAAGGTGGCATAGGTGGAGAACTTGAATCCCTTGCGCCAGTCGAACTTGTCGACCGCATGCTCGAGCCCCAGGTTGCCTTCCTGGATGAGGTCGAGCAGTTCCATGCCCGGGGGCATCGGGTAGCGCCGGGCCACGCTGACGACGAGGCGCAGGTTGGACCGGATGAAGCGGTCCTTGGCGGCTGCGGCATTGCGTACGGCCCGGTGAAGCTCGCGAGCGCTCTCGCCCGCATCGATTCGTTCCTGGGCTTCGCGGCCCCGCTCGATGGCCTGGGAGAGCTCACGCTCCTCCTGCGCGGTGAGCAGGGGCACGGCTCCGATCTCGTTGAGGTACTGGCCAACAGAGTCAGTCATGTCGGGGCTGCTTCCATTCTGTGTCTGCCGGAATCCCTGCCGGAATCCGGCACCAGGTGCTTGGCCGGTCCGGGGCGTATCTCCCGTTCCGTAGAGCTTTCAACCCTGCCCGGACAGGTGTTCTTCCCCGGCGAGGGTGACCTTGGTCACTTCGGGTTGGGGGGCGCCGGCCGTCGTGCTACCGCGACCAGTGGGCCGACCGCGACCGGGCTCCGGGCCGCTCCTAGACTCACCCGGTGCCGTCACCGCGCCTGGGGCTCTTCGGTGGAACCTTCGATCCCCCCACCTGGGGCACCTGGTGGTGGCCGTGAACGTGCGCTTCGAGCTCGAACTCGACCGGGTCCTCCTCGTCGTGGCGGGTGAGCCCTGGCAGAAGGTGGGCTCGCGGGCCATCACCCCGGCTGCAGAACGCCTGGGCATGGTGGAAGCCGCGGTGCAGGGAGTGGAAGGCGTGGAGGCCAGCGCGCTGGAGGTGCTTCGCCCGGGCGCGTCCTACACCGCTGACACGGTCGCGGAGATCGCCCGTGACGTGCCCGACGCCGAGCTGTTCGTGATCCTGGGGCGCGACGCGGCCGAGGGAGTTCCCAGCTGGGAGCGGGTGGCCGAGCTGCGCGAACGTGTGACCATGGTCGTGGTGGACCGACCCGGGTCAGGGGAGCAGGCCCTGGCTCCGGGATTCAGGTGGGTGCGGGTCGAGTCACCCCGCCTGGACGTCTCCAGCACCGACCTGCGATCCCGGGTGCGTGACTGCCGGCCCCTCGACTTCCTGCTGCCACCGCCGGTCATCGACCTCATCGAAGCCCGAGGCCTATACACCGGTGGCGCTGCGGTGGCCCGTGGCTGAACGACCGCCCAGGAGCAGCCGGCGCCGGACCCGCCCCACCTCTCGGCCCGCACCTGCACTGGGTCACGGGTCCTGGGCCTGGAAGTCCCTGCTGGTGGTGGTCGTCCTGGGTGGGGTGCTGGCCGTCCCGGCATTGGCCCTCATGGGGCGCGATGCCGCACTCGACTCTGATTCCGGCCGGCTGGTGGGGGTCGTCACGGACCCCGCAGCACCGGGCTACCAGGTCATCGTGGAGCCCACCCCGACGCTGCTCCTGATCCACACCCACCAGGACCGCCTGGAGGCTGTGACCTTCATGGCGCTGTCCAGTGCCAGCACCGGGTCCGCGCTCGATCTTCCCTCCCGCCCTGGCGGTGGAGACCGGGTCGGGACCGGCCACTTTGGGGGACCTGTTCGCCGAGGGTGGCCTGCCGGCGCTGGTGGCCGCCGTGGAGGGTGAGCTGCGCGTCGGTATCGCCGAGTTCACCGAGGACGGCACCCTTCTCGACCCGAGCCGTGTACCCATCGTCGAGGTGGACCGCGACCAGTGGGCCCAGCTCCTGGCGCCCGTCGCGCCCCTGGGCGTCGACAACCCCGACGACGTCACCGTTCTGGCGTCCGACGGCACTGTCGAGGCCAGCTTCGCCCGGGGTGAGGTGGCGCTGGCCGCCGGGGATGTCGGACCCTACCTGGAGGCACGTGCGCCGGGGGAGAACGACCTCAACCGCATGCTCCGCCACCAGCGCTTCTGGGAGGGCTGGATGGAGGCGGTGGCGGCCGGCGACCCCGCAACGGCCGTGCCCGGCGAGCAGGACTCGGGACTCGGTCTCTTCGTGCGGACCCTGGCCACCGGCGAGGCTGCCTTCCTGCCCCTTCAGGCCTCCACCTACAACATCCCAGGGGCCAGCGAATCGGTGTTCCTGTCCGACGAGGCCTGGTTGGCGTCACTCGTCCCGGCCATGGTTCCGTTCCCGACCGCTCCCGAGCCGGGCAGCCGGCCCCTGGTCGAGGTGCTCGACGGTACCGGCACTCCGGGAGCCTCCCTGGCCGCGGCCGGCAAACTGACCGCGGCAGGCGCGGTCATCCGGGCTCTCGGCAACGGCCCGACCTTCGACTACGTGGGCACCCAGATCCTCTACTACGACCCCGACCAGGAGGACGCGGCCCTGGCCATGCGAGAGGCACTGGGAGCGGGCACCTTGGAGCTGAGGGAGAACCCCGACGAGGTGGTGACCGTGACCGTCATCCTGGGCACCGACGTCGTCGACGCGTTCGACGGTTAGCAGGGGGCAGTTCGGGCCGGGAACGGGCCTGTGGTCGGGGCCCGGTATGGTGCGGGAGTGACCGAGGTTCCCCGCCGGCCCCAGCCCTCAGAAGACACCCAGCCCTCAGAAGAAGCCGTGCAGCATTGGGCTGTGCTGGCCGCACAGGCCGCTTCGGCCAAGCAGGGTCGCGGTGTGGTGGTCCTGCGGGTCGGAGGCGTGATGCCCCTGGTGGAGTGGTTCGTCATCTGCGACGGGGCCAACGCCAGACAGGTCCGTACCATCGTGGACGAGGTGGAGCGGGTCGTGTCTGCAGGTGGGGGTCCCAAGCCACTGCGCGTCGAGGGCCTCGAGGGGCGCCACTGGGTGCTCATGGACTACGGCGACGTGGTGGTGCACGTCTTCGACGAAGAGTCCCGCTCCTACTACGACCTCGAGCGCCTCTGGGCGGACGTGCCCCGCCTCGAATGGGAGCCGGCGCCCACCGGGGACCGGCCGGCGGGTACGGCAGTGGGGTGAAGATCGACATCTGGTCAGACGTGATCTGCCCCTGGTGCTACCTGGGGAGCCGCCGTCTCTCCCGCGCCCTGGATCAGTTGGGCTGGGGTGACGAGGTGACTGTCCGTTGGCGGGCCTACCAGCTCGACCCACGAGCCGGTTCACAGCCGGGAGATCTTCGGCAGGCCATCGAGCGCAAGTACGGGCCGGGCGCGTTCTCTGCCATGGCCCAGCGCCTGGGAGCCCTCGGCGCGGCCGAGGGGATCGAGTACCGCTTCGACCGTGCGCTGCGGGTCTCGACCTCCGACGCCCACCGGCTCTGTGCCTGGGCATGGGCGGAGGGTGGTGCATCCGCGCAGAGCAGCCTGGTCGAGGCCTTGTTCTCCGCCTACTTCACCGAAGGTGCCAACGTGGCCGACCACGACACCCTGGGGGCCATTGCCGAGGGGGTCGGCCTGGACGCCGCCGAGGCCGGACAGGTCCTGGCCTCGGAGCAGTACGGCGCCGAGGTGCTGGCCGACCTGGACGCCGCCCGGGACCGCCAGCTCAGCGGTGTACCGGCCTTCATGGTGGCCGATCGTCTCCTGATCCCAGGCGCCCAGGAAGTGGAGACCTTCGTGGCCGTCCTGGGCCGGGCCCGCGAACGGTTCGCCCCGGGGGTGCCGGAGACCACCGCCAAGAGCGACGGTTAGACGCGGCGGCCCTCGGCACGCTCCCGCCGGGTGCGGGTGCGGGTGCGGGTGCGGGTGCGGGCAACGGGGTAGGTGTCGGGGTAGGTGTCGGTGTTGGGGAGCATGCCTCCCATAGGCTGCAAGGCCGAAGGACGTGCGCACGCCCATGACAACTGAACGGTCGCGGCCGCCCGCCGGCACCCGCCACCGACTCGACAGCCGGCGCCTGGGGAACGCCGCGCTCGTGTATGTGGCCCTCGCGGGACTCGGTGTGGCCCAGCCCCTCCTCGACCTCTACGGGCGCAACCCCGAAGCCCTGGTGGCCGCCGATCTGAGCCGCATCGAGATCGTGGGCTTCGTGTTGGTGGCGATCCTGGCCGTGCCGGTCCTGGCTCTTCTCCTCGAGGTTGCGGCCACCCTGGTCAGCCCGCGGGCGGGTCGGGTCGCTCACCTGGTCCTGGTGGCGGGTCTCGCCGGGGTGCTCGTGCTGGGGTGGACGGCCCAACTCGGGTTGGAGGCAGCCCCGCTCGTGCTGGCGGTGGCCGCCGGTGGGGGAGTAGCCGTGGCTGTGGCCGAGGTGCGTTCCGAGACTGCTCGCCGAATGCTGCACCTGCTTGCCCTGGCCCCCGTGGCCTTCGCCGGGTTGTTCCTGTGGGGCAGCGGTGCATCCAAGCTGATGGCCGAGGCCGAAGCGGTCCCGGAGGGATCGGTCCGCTTCAGCGAACCCGAGAGGCCGCCGGTGGTGTGGCTGGTCCTCGACGAGTTCCCCGTGTCGACTCTCATGGACCGAAATGGCGAGATCGACGCCGAGCGCTTCCCCGGCTTCGCCCGCCTGGCCGGTGACGCCCACTGGTTCCGTAATGCCACCTCGCCCGCCTACCTCACCCAGTTCGCGGTGCCGGCCATGCTCACCAGCCACACGCCCGAAGGAGGCCGGCTGCCCATCCTGGCCGACCACCCCGAGAACCTCTTCACCCTTCTGGGTCGCGAGTACAAGGTCTGGGCCTACGAGGTGTTCACAGAGCTGTGTCCCGGCGACGTCTGTGGCGAGACGGCTGGGCCTTCCACCGCCTCGTCACGGGGCCTGACCCACTTCCTGGCCGACGCCTGGGTGGCCTACCGGGCCGAGGTCCTTCCCCCGCCCTGGCGGGACAACCTGCCCCGCCTCGACCAGGGATGGGGCGGCTACCTCGACATCGAGACCGACGCACCGCAAGCTCCGGAGACGACCAGCGGTTCGGTCGGCTCGGGTGACCCGGACGGCTCAGGTGACGACAGCAGCGGGAGCTCGGGCGAGGAACGACGAGCCGATCAGCGCTGGCGCGAGGTGGGGGACGGGCGCCGGGCCCCCAACCAGGCCGCCATCCTGGCTTCCCTGGGGGATGCCCTCAGCAACCCCGCCGAAGGACATCTCTGGTTCGCCCACGTCGCCCTGCCCCACGCTCCCTGGATCCTCACCCCGCTCGGACACCAGAACACGGTGAGCGCTCCCGAGATCGACGAGACCACGATGGACGAGGCTCGCCTGGCCTGGGAGACCCGCCAGTTGCGTCAACGTCACCTGCTCCAGGTCGGCGCTCTCGACGCGGTGATCGCGGGGCTGATCGACCAGATGGAAGATCTCGGGATCTGGGAGGAAGCCCTGGTGGTGGTGACCTCGGACCACGGCGTCAGCCTTCTGCCGCCCGATGTGGGGCGGACCCCCACCGAGCGCAACGGTCCCGAGGTCTTCCGCGTCCCCCTGTTCGTGAAGCTTCCGGGCCAGGGGCAGGGCGAGGTGCACGACGAGTCGGCCAGCACCCTCGACCTCCTCCCCACGTTGATGGACGCGTTGGGGATCCGCACGGACTGGGCGCTGATGGGCCGCTCTTTGCTGGACCCGGCACCGGAGGAACCCGGAGAGATCCGGGTGATGAGCGACGGGAAGTCACCGCGGACGATCCCCTCGGACCTCGACGGCTACCTGGAGACCGTCGTGGCCGCCCACGCCGACGACTTCCCCCGCGGCGGCTGGCTGGGGGTGGCGGCGGTGGGTGAGTTTGGTGCCCTGGTGGGCACACCACAGGGGGATCTGGCGGCGAGCGGAACCGAAGACGGCTCCGCGGGTGCGGGTTGGTCGGTGCACCTCGATCAGGCCGAGGCCTTCGAGAGCATCGATCTCACCGCAGGTCTGGTGCCCCTACGGGTGACGGGCACCCTGCGGCTGCCCCCCGGGGTCGAGGCCCCACCCGAGGAGGTGTTGGTGGTCCTCAACGGGACCGTGGCGGGCGTGGGCGGTGGCTGGTCTGTTGCCGAGGGTGGCGGCTTCTCCTTCAGCGCCTTGTTGGCCGACGAGCTCTTCGTCGAAGGTCGCAACCGCTGGCAGGTGCTGGTGCCAGACCCTGCGGGAGCTCCGGGTTCATTCCTTGCTGTCTCCCAGGAGTGAATGCCGCTCGGTCGGGTTCGGTCTGCTGCCAGTCCTTGGTGGGCGGATTCGGTCAGGCAGGTGGTGGTGGGGCCAGCAGGCTGGGGCGCCGGGGCCTGGCGGGATCGACGTGGATGGCCCCAGGTCGGCAGTCCAGCTCGCAAGCGAAGCAGGCCATGCAATCCTGGCCGTAGGCGATGAGGTAGCGGCCCTCGCTGTCCACCCCTATGACGTCCAGGGGGCAGACCAGCAGGCAGACGCCGCAGCGGTCGCAGCGGACCTGGTCGATGTCCACGATCACAGCGCCGCCTCCGGTGAGGCCTCGGGTCGGTCTGAGGCGCCGGTGACGACCGAGGGGTGGCCAGCGGAACCGTTGTCGGGTCGGGGATACCGGTAGCGGTCGAGAGGCACGGGTTCGAGCTCCACGAGCGGGCCGACGGTCGCTGCCGCCTCTCGGGCCGGGCGCGATAGGGCTATCCAGCGGAGCCAACGCTCCTGGTCGGTGCCTGGGTGGTCAGCCCGTCGGTGGTCACCGCGGGATTCGGTACGGGTCGCGGACGCGACCAGGTACAACTCGGCCACCTGGACCTGGTTGCGCACCTCGAGAGCCTGGACCAGCTGGTGGGGGTCGTCGGCGCGGAGCTTGTCCAGTTCGCCACGCAGGACCCGGAGATCGTCGAGGGCCGACTCGAGTTCAGGCGAGCGCTTGTCGACGCAGACGTGAGGGCTGAAGAGCAGCCGGTGGAGCTCTGCCTGGGCCTCGCGAGGGTCGGTGCCGTTCACCACCGGGTTGTCCAGCGGTTCCCGGGAGCGGGTCACACGCGCCGCGACCTGGCGTCGACCAGAGGCCGATGAGGTCAGGCTGGCAACTCCGTGGCTTCGGGCGGCACGGCTCCCGGCGGCATGGGCGGCTGCGGCCCGACCGGCCCGCTGACCGGACCACATCGCCCGTTGACTGGACCACCCGTTGAACAGGCCTGGATCGAAGGCCTGGGCTGTTCCGGCGGCGAACAGCCCGGTCAGGTCGGTGTCCCCATCGATGCCGGTACGAGCACCACCCCGGAGGGTCTGTACGGCGGGTTCCCAGGGTTGTGGGTCGGCGAACACGTCCACTCCCGATGCGGCCAGGCGCTCGAGGTTGAGGGGCATGAACCCGCCCATGCGCGCCAGGGCCGTACGCAGCACGCTGTGTTCGTCGGCAGCCGCCCGCAGGTCCAGGGTGAAGGGGCCCCGACCGGCCTCCGCTTCGGCAGCCATGGCCGCCACCACATGGTCCACCTCGGCGGTGTCGCCGTCGGGGTGGTAGTTCGCCAAGAAGGCCTCGCCGTCCGAGTTGCGGAACACCCCGCCGAAACGGGTGGCGACGCCCGTGCCCTCGAAGCCGTAGCCGGGAGGACCGGTGTTCACGCAGAGGAACTCCATGTTGGTCAGGCGTGCCCCCGCCTCGAAGGCCAGCGCGGCGCCGTCGCCGGTGGCGGCGTCGACGCAGGCGTAGTGACCGCGGAAGGAGCAGTCTCCGGTGGCCAACACCACGGCGTCGGCTTCGATCACCAGTGGTGAGGCATCGGTTCGATCGAGGGTCACCAGGCCCCGCACGGCACCTTCGCAGGTCAACAGGTCGGTCACGAACCGGCGGGGGAGCAGATGGCAGCGGCGGCGCACGACCTGCTCTCGCAGAACCGTCGTCACCGCCCGACCCCCGGTGCGTCGCCGGTAGGTGGGCAGCACCAGCATCTGGAGGTGCCGGAAACCCCGGGAGGGCAGGCGTAGGTGCTCGGTACCGATACGGGCATAGCGCAGACCCCAGGCTTCGAGCTGGTGCAGGCGGCCCGTGCTGGTGGCCAACATGTCCTCGACCATGTCCTGGTGGCACAGCCAACGCTGCGCTTCGGTGACGTCATGGACCCAGAGATCCAGGTCGTCACCTTCGAGCAGGTAGATGGTGGCGCCGGCCGACAGGCGGGACTGGCTGGAGCGTGCGATGTCGGCCTTGTCGACGATCGTGACGCGATCGGCCCCCGCGTCCCGGGCGGTGATGGCCGCCCAGAGACCGGCGAAGCCCGATCCCACGATGGCGACGTCGGTATGCACCACCGGGAAGTCCCGGACATCGGCTGACCGAGCGCCCGCCACGGGTCATTCCCGCGCCGGTGAGGTTCCGGCGGGGACCTCCTCTGGGGTGCCCGTGGCGGTGGGGGAGGGGTGGCCGTCACCGTCTACGTCGATGTCATTGTCGATGTCGATGTCGATGTCGATGTCGATGTCATTGTCGATATCGACCGCAGCACCCGCGAACTGGGCGTTGTAGAGGTCGGCGTAGGCGCCGCCGGCAGCCAGCAGACCATGGTGGTTGCCCTGCTCCACGATGGCGCCGTGCTCCATGACCAGGATGATGTCGGCGTCACGGATGGTGGACAGCCGGTGGGCGATCACGAAGCTGGTCCGGTTGGCCCGCAGGGCTGCCATGGCCTCTTGGATGAGCACCTCGGTGCGGGTGTCGACCGAGCTGGTCGCCTCGTCCAGGATGAGGATCGTCGGGTCGGCCAGGAAGGCCCGGGCGATGGTCAACAGCTGCTTCTGGCCGGCGCTGATGGTGCCGCCCTCGTCGTCGATGACGGTGTCGTAGCCGTCGGGCAGGGCGTGCACGAAACGGTCGACGTAGGTGGCCTTGGCGGCGGCCATCACGGCTTCGCGGTCGGCGCCGAGGTTGCCGTAGGCGATGTTGTCGTGGATCGTCCCGCTGAACAGCCAGGTGTCCTGGAGCACCATGCCCATGGCCGAGCGCAGCTCGTCGCGCCCCATGGTGGCGACGTCGTTCCCGTCGAGGCGGATGGCGCCCCCGTCGAGCTCGTAGAAGCGCATCAGCAGGTTGACCAGGGTGGTCTTGCCCGCCCCGGTCGGTCCCACGATGGCCACCGTCTGGCCCGGTTCGGCCACCAGTGACAGGTCCTCGATCAGCGGCTGGTCCTCGCGGTAGGAGAAGCGCACGTGCTCGAAGGTCGACCCGCCCCCGACCGCTGCCGGCCCGGGCGCGGGTGCGGCCGTCGGTCTCGACCGCCGCGTCTGGTCGTTCCTCGGGTGCGTCGAGAAGGGCGAAGACCCGCTCCGCGGAGGCCACGCCGGACTGCAGCACGTTGAACATCGACGCCACCTGGGTGAGGGGCTGGGTGAACTGGCGGGAGTACTGGATGAAGGCCTGCACGTCACCCAGGGTCATGGCCCCCGAGGACACCCGCAGCCCGCCGATCACCGCGATGGCCACGAAGTTCAGGTTGCCGAAGAACATCATGGCCGGCTGGATGATGCCCACGATGAACTGCGCGCCGAAGCTGGCCTGGAACAGCTCCTCGTTGGTGGCCCCGAAGCGTTCTTCACCGGCGCCCTGGTGTCCGAACACCTTGACGAGGGCGTGACCGGTGAAGGTCTCCTCCACCTGGGCGTTGAGGGCTCCGGTGTGGGTCCACTGGGCCAGGAACCTGGCCTTGGAGTGGCGGGCGATCCCCTTCATCGTGACGACCGACACCGGCATGGTGATCACCGCCACCAGCGCCAGGACCCACGAGATGGTGAACATCATCACCACGACCCCGATCACGGTGAGGACCGAGGTGAGGATCTGGCAGAGGGTCTGCTGGAGGCTCTGGGCGACGTTGTCGATGTCGTTGGTCACCCGGCTGAGCAGGTCGCCGCGGGGCTGGCCGTCGACGTAGCGCAGCGGCAGGCGGTGCAGCTTGTCCTCCACGTCGGCGCGCAGGCGGTGCATGGTGCGCTGCACGACGCTGGCCAGCAGCCAACCCTGGCCGGCGGCCAGGATCGAGGCGCTCACATAGATGGCCAGCACGGTGAGCAGTACGCGGTGCAGCTCGGCGAAGTCAATGCCGCCGGGTCGGAAGAAGCCGGCCACGATCACGTTGGTGGCGCGTCCCAGGATCTTGGGGCCCAGCACGGTGAGACCGACGCTGGCCACTGCCAGCACCAGCACCGCCACCACCGACACGCGTTCGGGGGCCAGTCGGGAAAGCAGTCGCCGGGTCGAGCCGCGCGAGATCCTCGGTGTGCTCGGTGGGCATGCCCATGGCCTGGAAGCGTGAGGTCATGGAGGTGCGGGGCTCGTTCACCGGAGGGCCGGGGGCCCGCGACCCGCCGCCGGCGACCGGTCGGTCGTCGGGGCTCATGCCGCCTCCTCGGCCGACAGCTGTGAGTCCACGATCTCGGCGTAGGTGGGGCAGGAGGAGAGCAGCTCGTGGTGGGTGCCGAGACCCACGGTCTGGCCGTCTTCGAGTACCAGGATCTGGTCGGCGCGCATGATCGAAGCCACCCGCTGGGCGACCACGATCATGGTGGCGTCGCCGGTCACGGGCGCCAGGGCTGCCCGCAGGCGGGCATCGGTGGCCAGGTCCAGTGCCGAGAACGAGTCGTCGAACAGGTAGACGGCGGGCCGGCGTACCACGGCGCGGGCGATGGCCAGCCGCTGGCGCTGCCCTCCCGAGACGTTGGTGCCTCCCTGGGTGATGGGAGCGTCGAGGCCTCCGGCCATGGCGGCCACGAAGTCGGCTGCCTGGGCGATGCGCAGCGCCTCCCACAGCTGGTCGTCGGTGGCGTCGGGGCACCCGAAGCGAAGGTTGGTGGCCACCGTCCCCGAGAACAGGTAGGGCTTCTGGGGCACCAGGCCGATGCGGCTCCAGAGCACCTCGAGGTCGAGCTCGCGCACGTCTACCCCGTCTATGCGCACCGCCCCGGCGGTGGCGTCGAAGAGGCGGGGCACCAGGTTGAGCAGGGTCGTCTTGCCCGACCCGGTGCTGCCGATGATGGCGGTGGTCTGGCCCGGCCGGGCCACCAGGGAGATGTCCATCAGCACCGGGGCCTCGGCGCCGGGGTAGCGCAGCTCGACTCCGTCCCACTCGACGGCACAGCGGGAGGGCAACTCGGTCACCGGCGACTCGGGGCTCTGCACCGACGACGGTGTGTCCAGCACCTCCTGGATGCGCTCGGCTGACACCGAGGCCCGGGGCACCAGCACGGCGACGAAGGTGGCCATCATCACCGACATGAGGATCTGGACCAGATAGGAGAGGAAGGCGATGAGCGATCCGACGCTGCATCTCGCGGCTGTCGATGCGCCCACCTCCGATCCAGATGGCTCGCCACGCTGGATGCGTTCATGACCAGCATGACGACGGGGAACATGAAGGCCATGAGACGACCGGCCCGCAGGGACACGTCGGTGAGGTCGTCGTTGGCCTGAGCGAAGCGGGCCCGTTCCCTGGGTTCGCGTACGAAGGCGCGGATCACCCGGATTCCGGTGATCTGCTCGCGCAGCACCTGGTTGATGCGGTCGATGAGCTCCTGGGCCCGCTGGTAGAGGGGGACCAGGCGGCCCACGATGGCCACGACAGCGATCACGAGCACGGGAACGCTGACGGCCAGCAGGGCCGACAGCGGGCCGTCCTGGCGCAGGGCCATGATGATCCCGCCGATCATCATCATGGGGGCGGCCACCAACAGGGTGCAGGCCATGAGCACCAGCATCTGCACCTGGGTGACGTCGTTGGTGACCCGCGTGATGAGCGAGGGGGCGCCGTGGTGGGCGACCTCCTGGGCGGAGAACCCGGTTACCTGGTGGAACAGGTTGGCGCGGACATCGCGCCCGAAGCCCATGGCGGTGCGGGCGCTGAAGTAGGTGGCGGTGATGGCGAAGGCGACCTGCACCAGGGCCACAGCCAGCATCACGCCACCCATCCGCCAGATGTAGCCGGTGTCGCCGCGGGCGATGCCCTTGTCGATGATGTCGGCGTTGAGGGTGGGCAGGGTCAGGGTGGCCATGGTCTGCACGAACTGGAGCGCCACCACGATGACCAGAAGGCGCCGGTATACACGCAGGTGGCCGGTGAGCAGGCGGGTCAGCACGGCTGTCGGATCCCGTCGAGGAGCAGGGCCACGATGTCGGCGGGCGGTCGGGGACGGTCGGCCACCAGCAGCGGGAACGAGCAGGCGAAGGTCAGGGTGCGCAGCAGTTGGGCGGCTTCGGCGGCGTCGACGCGCAGCCGCGCCGCGTCGGGCGCGAACAGGGCGGCCAGGGCCCGCATCTCGGGAGAGTCGCGGCTGGCGGGTGGCCGGTGGGCCTCGGGGGGTTCGGTGACACCTATTGCGCTCATCACCTGCCAGATCTCGTTGACGCGCCGCTGGATGAGGGCCACGGCGCGTGCCAGGCGGTCCTCGAGGGGCAGGGTGTGGTCGATGGCCGAGATTGCGGCGTGGATCTCTGTGGTGTCGAAGGTCGCCTCGAGCACGGCGGCCAGAAGGGCTTCCTTGTCGGGGAAGGCGCGGAAGATCGTTCCCTCGGCCACGCCGGCGGCCTCGGCGATCTGGCGGGTGGTCACCCCGCCGCCGTGATCTCGGAGAAGTGCCCGGGTGGTGCCCACCAGCGCGGCGCGCCGCTCATCGGGAGGCAGGGCGGGGGCGCGGGTGCGGGCGGGCACGGCCGCAGCATACTGAGTGAGCACTCACTCAAAGAACTCCGACCGGGTGTGACTGTGGGCTACTCGCAGCCGATGCCGTCGTTGTCGTGGTCCAGGCCGTAGATGTCGGTTCCGACCACCTGCACCGGGCCGCTGACGTAGGCGGGGCCGTTCCCCGAACCTCCTGCGCAGTCGACGTCCGATGCGATGGGAACCCAGGGGGTGTAGTTGGGATCGCAAGCCGGTGGGGGCGGCGCGCTGGAAGCCGTAGCTGCACGGCTTGAACTCCGTCTCGAAGATCGGCTCGAGCACCAACTTCAGCGAGGCCTGCACGACCCGGTCTGCGACAGTCGGGATCCCCAGGCGTCGGACCTTCCCTGACGCTTTGGGGATCGTCTTCTCCCGCACCCGCTGAGGAACGAACCGGCGAGCCTTGAGATCCTCTCTCAGCCCGGTCAGCAGCTTCTCGGCACCGAAGCCAACAGATCGCGGTGCGGTCCCGTCGACGCCGGCGGTTCGTGCGCCCTTGTTGCCCCGCACCCGACGCCACGCAACGGTGAGAAACGCCGGGTCATAGACGAGGTTGAACAGGTCATCGAAGCGACGGCCAGGATCGACCCTCGCATCGGTAACTCAAGAAGGCCTCGTAGGACGAGCCCCTTGACATAGGAGCTTCCGAAGAGCCCCTATGTGCGTGTCCTTGTGCTCTGCCGCGTGCACAGCTGGTCGGCCAAGCTCACGGTGGAGGTGACGATGCTGGAGTTCGATGCAGCGGCGAAGCGTTTCGGTTCAGTGGATGCGCTGGATGGGTGCACGTTCGCTGCTCGGCCGGGTCGTCTCACCGGCTTTCTCGGTCCGAACGGCGGTGGCAAGACCACGGCTATGCGTGCGGTGTTCGGGCTCGTCGAGTTGGACGCCGGTTCGGTGCGTTGGCGCGGCACCCCGGTTACGGCTCTGGAGCGGGCCGGGTTCGGGTATATGCCCGAGGAGCGAGGGTTGTACCCCAAGATGCGGGTTCGGGACCAACTGGTGTATCTCGGCCGATTGTGCGGACGGACCCCCGCGGAAGTGGGACGCAGTGTCGATGACTGGCTCGACCGTGTTGGCCTCGCCGGTCGCGCCCGGGACGCCGTCGACAGCTTGTCGCATGGAAATCAGCAACGTGTCCAGCTGATCGCGGCCTTGGTCAACGAGCCCGAACTGCTCGTGCTCGATGAACCGTTCTCTGGCCTCGATCCGATCGCCATCGGCGTCATGGCCGGACTGCTCGCTGAGTTGGCTGCGGAGGGTGCGACGGTGTTGTTCTCCAGCCACCAGCTCGATCTGGTCGAGGACATCTGTGAGGACGTCGTGATCATCGATGACGGCCGCATCGTGCTCGCCGGTCCGCTGGCGGATCTGCGATCTGCGGTGGCACAACGATTCGTCGACATCGGTTACGACGGGCCACCTCGCGACTGGTCGTGTCTGGCGACGGTCGAAGTAGTCGAGCAGCACGACGGTCACGTCCGGCTTCGTCTCGACCGCGATTCGGATCTGGCCGCGGTCCTGGCAGCTGCCAGCGCTGGTGGTGTGCCGATCTCTTTCGACTATCAGCCTCCATCGCTCTCGGAACTGTTCCGCCAGGCGGTGTCGGCATGAACCACGTGCAGCAGGGATGGCTGGTGGCAGTGCGAGAGATGCGCGAGCGGAGCCGATCGCGTGCGTTCCGGGTCTCGTTCGTCGGAATGCTGGTGGTGGTCCTGGCGGTGATCGTCGTGCCGACGCTGTTCGGCAGTAGCGGCGACACGCGCGATATCGGACTGACCGGTGCCGTTCCCGAAGGGTTGCCGCGGGCCATCAGCGACCAGAGCGAGGCGGCGGGTGGAACAGTGGAGGTGCATCGCTTCGACGATGTCGCCTCAGCCGAGGAAGCTGTGCGTGACGGTGACATCGACGTGCTCGTGGTCGATGCGCGTCGTCTGGAGTGGCGGCGTCAGACCGACGAGCAGATGCGCGCGGTCATCACGAGCGCGATTCAGGGCGTCGAGGTACAGGAACGGGCGACCACGGCTGGCATCAGCCCGGACGTGTTGCTGGAGTTGGTTGCGCCGGTACCGGTGGAAAGCGTCGAGCTCGGCTCCGTCGCGGGGCGGAGCCCGGACGACGAGTTGGCCGCAATGGTCATGACAGTGCTGTTGTTCCTAGCGATCTCGACGTACGGGAGTCTGGTGTTGACCGGGGTGGTGGAGGAGAAGTCGAGCAGGGTCGTGGAGGTGCTGTTGGCCCGGATACCGGCGCGCAGCTTGTTGGCGGGCAAGGTGGTTGGTATCGGGTTGCTCGGGTTGGCGCAGTTCGGTGCGACTGCGCTGGTCGCGCTCGTCGCGATGAGAACGGTCGATTCCATCGATCTCCCGGCCGTCAGCGGTGGCGTGCTCGCGTGGGTATTGGTGTGGTTCGTGCTTGGCTACGCCCTGTACGCGATGGTGTACGGCGCGCTCGGCTCGCTTGCGTCGCGGACCGAGGACGCACAGAGCGTCTCGGGTCCGGTGATCGTCGTCCTGACGACGGGCTATTTTGTCTCGTTCATCGCATTGGGCCGACCGGATAGTGGCATCGCGCAACTGGCTTCGCAGTTCCCACTGACAGCGCCGCTGGCGATGCCCAACCGGATCGCGATGGGCGCAGTCGAATGGTGGGAACCAGTACTTGCCGTGCTCCTCTCCGCCGCAACCGTGGTTGGACTGCTATGGCTTGCTGGTCGGGTGTATGGCGGTGCCATCCTCCACACCGGACCCACACTTCGACTGCGCGACGCATGGCGTGGCCCGACGGACGCACTCCTCGGTATGAACGAACAGATCCAGCGGACTGCTCCCGCCGATCAGCAGTCATCAACGGAGTCCACGGCGGGACCAAACATCCCCGAGGATCGACATCGACATCGGGTCACCCTGGGTCGACATCGTCGGTGCTTCTGGAGGCGTCACGAGTGATCGCCTAGAAGCCCTCTTCGTGACGGGGCTGATGCTGGGGCTCCGGCCTGGGTAGCTGACGGGTCTTCGCTGGGACGATGTCGACCTCCGAGGAGGGGTCCTCCATGTCAGATAGGCCCTCAAGCGGGAACCACGGGCCGATGGTCGGGGCGATGCGCTCCGTCTCGGCGAGCTCAAGACGGCACGGTCGCGCCGATCTCTGGACCTCCAGGCACCCGTTGCCGAGGCTTTGGGCCGGCATCATCGGCGCCAGGCGGCTGATCGGCTCGCCGTCGGGCCGCACTGGTCGACTGAGTGGGGGCCGGTCGGTCTCGTCTTCACCACCGAGGTCGGGACTCCGATCGACCCGGCCAACCTCCCGAGAACCTTCTCGGCCCTGACCCGGCGGGCCGGCCTCGGTACTGGACGCCCTATGAGCTTCGTCACTCGGCCGCGTCCCTCCTGTCTGCGGCAGGGGTGCAGGCGGAGGTGGCCGGCGACGTGCTCGGCCACGACGGCACGAGGATGGTGGCCACGGTGTACCGGCACGCCGTCACTCCGACCGTGAATGCGGCCGTGGCACCGATGGAGCGCCTGTTTGCCGCGGGTGGCGAGTAGTCCTGGAGTTGCCACCTGGGCAAGCTTGGCCACCTAGGGGTGCTTTCTCGGCCGATTCTCCTCTTGCCGAGTGCATTTCCCCTGGTCAGAGGGGTGGAGCTGGGGGGAATCGAACCCCCGACCTCTTGCATGCCATGCAAGCGCTCTAGCCAACTGAGCTACAGCCCCGTCAGGAGGGGACACGATAGCGTCGAGGCACCCCCCGTCGGCAATCGGTTGCCTCCCGGCCGTTGCCAACGAGTTGGGGGGCGAAATCCGGCCCTCACTACGATGCGGGCGCATGGCAGACGGGTACGACCCCCAGGCGATCGAGGCCAAGTGGCAGGCCGTCTGGCGGGAAGGCAGCACCTACGAGGTCGACAACGACGACCCGCGCCCCCACACCTACGTGCTGTCCATGTACCCCTACCCGTCGGGGCCCGCCCACATGGGCCACGTGCGCAACTACACCTTCGGTGACCTCATCGTGCGCTACCGCACCATGACGGGCCACGCCGTGCTGTCGCCCATGGGGTTCGACTCCTTCGGTCTGCCCGCCGAGAACGCCGCGATCCGAGACCGGCCGCCACCCACGCGAGTTCACCGACGAGCGGATCGAGCAGCTGCGCTCGTCGATTCAGCGCATCGGCGCCGTGTACGACTGGCGTCGGGAGGTCACCAGCCACGACCCCGAGTACATCCGGTGGACCCAGTGGATCTTCCTGCCGCTTCCTCGAGTGCCGGCCTGGCCTACCGCAAGGAGGCGCCGGTCAACTGGTGCCCCGGCTGCCAGACCGTGCTCGCCAACGAGCAGGTCCTGGCCGACGGGATCTGCGAGCGGTGCGGCGACGCCGTCGAGAAGCGCGACCTCGAGCAGTGGTTCTTCAAGATCACCGACTACGCCCAGCAGCTCCTCGACGACCTCGAGGGACTCTGGACTGGCCCGAACGGGTCGTGACCATGCAGCGCAACTGGATCGGCCGCAGCGAGGGCGCCGAGTTCGACCTGATCGTGTGCGACGCCGACGGGCGGCCCCAGTCCCGACGGCCACGTGCTGCGGGTGTTCACCACCCGGCCCGACACCAGCTTCGGCATGACCTATGCCGTGCTGGCCCCCGAGCACCCCCTGGTGGGGGCCATCACCACCGAGGACCGCCGCGCCGAGGTGGACGCCTTCGTGCGACCAGGCCCGACCACCAGCGAGATCGACCGCCTCTCCTCGGAGGGATCGTGACAAGCGGGGCATCGTTCACCGGGGCCTACGCCTCAACCCGTTCACGGGCAGCCCGGTCCCCTTGTACCTGGCCGACTACGTGCTGGCTGACCTACGGCACCGGCGCCATCATGGCGGTACCCGCCGAGGACCAGCGCGACTGGGACTTCGCCCAGGCCCACCGTCTTCCCATCGTGCGCACCGTGGCCAGCCGCCCGAGGGCTGGGAGGGTGAGGCCTACACCGGCGACGGGCCCCCACATCAACAGCGACTGGCTGGACGGGCTCACCAAGGAGCCACGCCATCGCCGCAGCGATCGACTGGCTCGAGGCGCGGGGGGTGGGTGAGCGCAAGGTCAACTACCGGCTGCGGGACTGGCTGGTGTCGCGTCAGCGGTTCTGGGGCTGTCCCATCCCGGTGGTGCACTGCCCCGCCTGCGGGGTGGTGCCCGTGCCCGAGTCCGAGCTGCCGGTGCTGGCTCCCGACGACGTCGAGTTCCTGCCCACCGGCGAATCACCACTGCGGCTCCACGAGGGTTTCCTGCACACGACCTGTCCCACCTGCGGGGGGGCGGCCACCCGTGAGACCGACACCATGGACACCTTCGTGGACTCGTCCTGGTACTTCCTGCGCTTCTGCGACCCTTGGAACCAGACGGCTCCGGTCGGCGCAGAGGCGGCCCGGGCGTGGATGCCGGTGGGCCAGTACATCGGTGGCGTCGAGCACGCCATCCTGCACCTCATGTACGCCCGGTTCTTCACCAAGGCCCTGGCTGACCTGGGCGTCATCGCTCCCGACCTCCGCGAGCCCTTCGCCCGCCTGTTCACCCAGGGGATGGTGCGCCTCGGCGGCGAGAAGATGTCCAAGTCCAAGGGCAACCTGGTCGCGCCCGAAGACATCCTGGACCGCGAGGGGGCCGACGCGCTACGCCTGGCCCACCTGTTCGTGGGCCCCCCTGGTGACGACGTCGACTGGGAGGGCGTCAAGATCGCCGGCGCTCACCGCTTCCTGGGGCGGGTCTGGCGCCTGGCGCTGGGCGAGGTGGAGGGCGCCGTATCAGATCGCGACACCACCCCCGCCGACGCCGACATCGAGCGGGCCAGCCACCGCCTGGTGGCCCGGATCACCGACGAGTTCGAACGGTGGTCGTACAACACGGCGGTCGCCGGGTGCATGGCGCTGGTCAACGACCTCTACCGCTACCTGCAGGCCCCCGAGGGGGCCCGGCGCCAGACCCTGGACGGAGCGGTGGACACGCTGTTGACCCTCATGGCCCCCATGACCCCCCACATCACCGCCGAGCTGGTGGAGCGACGCGGCGGCGGAGACGTCCACACCCGGCCCTGGCCGGTTGCCGACCCGGCCAAGGTGGCCGCGGAGACCGTCACCATGGTCGTCCAGGTGAACGGCAAGGTGCGCGACCGCATCGAGGTCAGCCCCGACATCACCGACACCGACGCCGAGGCCGCTGCCCTGGCCTCGCCCAAGATCGCCTCACACCTCGACGGCGCCCCGCCCCGCACGGTGATCGTGCGGGCCCCCAACCTGGTCAACGTGGTCCCATGACCCTGCCCGCCGATCCCGAACCCGTATCTCGTCCCCCAAGGAGCATCATGCGCAAGGTCCTGTCCCTCCTGGTTGCCGTCGTGGCGGTGGTCGCCGTCTCCTGTGGCGACGACGACGCTCCCGGCGAGGTCCGGGTGGGCCAGTCAGGCGAACCGCCCACCGAAGAGGAAGTGGCGACCACGACCACCACCGAAGCCCCCGCTCCGACCACCACCCTTCCCCTCACGGTCAGCGACGTCCCCGACGTGAGCGAACTGGACCTGGTGTGGGAGGAGGATCCCGTCGTGGACGAGGCCACCGGCCGGGTCTCCACCGGGCCGTTCACCTCATTCCTGATCGCCGCTCCCGCCCCCCACCTCATGGCCCCCGAGGGAACCTTCGACGGCCTCGAGGACGACGAGTTGGATGAGGCCGAGGCCATCGCCCTGGCCGAGGCCCCGGCCCGGGCGGCGGCCCTCTACCTGGGTCTGGAACCCGACGATCCCGACGTCCAGCTTCTTGTCGGCCCGGCGGGTGGCCCCGAGGCCTTCGATGTCGTGGTGGTCCAGTTGGTCGAGGATGACTCGATCCGGGCACTGCGCTGGCAGTTCCGAATCCAGCTCCAGGACCTCGCCCAGGTGGAGGGAACCGGTGGCGCTCTCGTGACCGGCGACGATGGCTCGACCGGCACGACCGATACGACCGACGCCTCTGCTGGCGGCGAAGACGCTGACGGCGAAGACGGTGAGGGCGAGGAGGCCACCACGACCACCACTGAGGCGGCAGATGACTCCGAGACCACCGACACCACGGTGGCCGCCGAGGATGGACCTCCCCACCTGATCCCGGTGGTCTTCTCGGCCGAACGCACCCACCAGTGCCAGGTCGGTCGGGGCCACCAGGACTTCACGGTCGGCCCCTGCGAGTGAGCCCGGCGGGTACCCGCCGGTGTGACGTCGTCGTGGTCGGAGCCGGCACCGCAGGCGCCAACGCCGCCTACCAGTTGGCCCGCCGGGGCCTGGACGTGGTCGTGGTCGAACGTCGCCCGGCGGCGACCGCCGGTGCCCAGTGGCACAACGGCGTGCTCGACTGGCAGTTCGTCACCGCCGGCCTGGATCCTCCCGCACCCCCCGAACGCCACGACACCAGCGGGGTGACCCACCTCTGCGGTCCCGACGGAAGCCGCGCTCTCACCGTGAGCGACTCACCGGTCGTGCGAGCCGACATGGCCCGGCTGGGAACCCGACTGCCGCGACCTGGCCGTCGACGCGGGGGTCGAGATGGTGGACGAGGCCGACACGCTCGACGCAGAGGAACGTGGCGGTCGGCTCGCAGCTCTGGAGGTGGAGGTGAGGGCCTCGAGCGTGGCGGGCCAGGGCACCCGCGCCGGGCGCCGCCGGTTCGAGGCCGCTCTGTTCGTCGACGCCTCCGGGCGGCGCGGGGTCCTGCGCCGGCGCAGCACGACCCTGGCCCGCTGGTGTCCCGAGGTACGCGGCGACGAGTTGTGCACCGCCGCCGACCACCACCTGGCGATCACCGACCCCGACGGGGCCCGGCGGTTCCTCGAGCGTCACGGTGCCCGACCCGGCGAGGGAGTGACCGCGGTGGCAGTGGCCGGAGGATGGTCGACCAGGGCCATCACCGTGGCCGAGGACCTCTCCCATGCCTCGGTCCTGTGCGGCTGCCTGGCCAACGGGCGCTACAGCACGGGCGCACGGATGATGGACGAAGCCCGACGTGACGAGGCCTGGATGGGAGAGACGATCTCGGGTGGGTCGGGGCTCATCCCACTGCGCCGCCCCTACGCCCGCTTCACCGCACCCGGCCTGGCCCTGGTGGGCGACGCCGCCGGCCAGGTCTTCCCTGCCCACGGCTCGGGCATCGGGCTCGGTCTCATGGCGGGAACGATGCTGGCCGAAACCGTGGCCCCCGAGGGTTCGGGTCCGGTGCCCGACCCCGGCGACGAGGCGGTCCTGTGGGAATACCAGGCGCACTTCCATCACAGCTTCGGCGGGGTCCTGGCTGCCTTCGACGCCTTCCGGCGGATGAGCACCGCCCTGGGGTCTTCCGGTGTGGCAGCCATGGTTCGCGCAGGACTGTTGAGCGAGGCCATGACCCGGGCCGGCCTGGACCAGCGCTGGGCGCCTCCCGACCCCGCCCAACTCCCGGGGTTGGCAGCCCGGCTGGCGAGAGTGCCCGGTGTGGCTGCCCGGATGCTGCCCCTGCTGGCCCGGGGCCAGGTGCTGGGCCGTGCCGGAGCCCGCTATCCCGACCAGGTCGACGAGGTTGCGCTGGCCCGTTGGGACCGCCGCGTGGCGCGCCTGTTGGGCGCCCTGCCCCGCTGAGAGCATCGGCCCGCTGAGGGCATCGGCCCGCTCAGCCGCCCGCTCAGTTGCGGTAGGGGGCGACCTCGGCTTCGAGGCGGGTCACGAAGTCGGGTATTGGTACGCCACGTTCGACCTCGCCGCCGCGAGGGTTCACCCCGACGGTGGCGTGGCTGACGTCGTCGTCGCCCACGACCAGCACGTAGGGGATCTTGTCGAGCTTGGCGGTGCGGATGCGCTTGCCCAGGGGCTCGTCGGCCCGTACGACATCGGCCCGCAGGTGTCCGGTGCGCAGACGGGCCACGACGGCCTCGGCGTAGCCGGCATGGTCCTCGGCCACGGGTAGGACGCGGACCTGGACCGGGGCCAACCAGGTGGGGAAGGCGCCTGCGTAGTGCTCGAGCAGGACACCGAAGAAGCGCTCGATGGAACCGAACAGGGCCCGGTGGATGACCACGGGGCGGTGGCGGTCGCCGTCCGGGCCCACGTACTCCAACTCGAATCGCTGGGGTAGCTGGAAGTCGACCTGGATGGTGGACAGCTGCCAGGCCCGTCCGATGGCGTCGCGCACGTCGACGTCGATCTTGGGCCCGTAGAACGCGCCGCCACCCTCGTCGACGGTGTAGGCCAGCTCGGCCCGCTCGAGCGCGGCCCGGAGCGCGTCGGTGGCGGCCTCCCACTCGGCGTCCTCGCCCACCGACTTGCCCTCTGGTCGGGTCGACAGCTTCGCCTGGAAGTCCTCGAAGCCGAAGGCGCGCAGCAGGTCGAGCACGAAGTCCAACAGCGAGGCGATCTCGTCGGGGGCCTGGTCGGGCGTGCAGAAGATGTGGCTGTCGTCCTGGGTGAAGCCGCGGCTGCGCAGCAGGCCGTGCACCACCCCCGACAGCTCGTACCGGTAGACCGCTCCCAGCTCGAACAGGCGCAGCGGCAGCTCCCGGTAGGAGTGCAGGTCGTGACGGTAGATCGTCATGTGGAAGGGGCAGTTCATGGGCTTGGGGTAGTAGGTGGCCCCATCCAGCTCCATGGCCGGGTACATCGACTCGGCGTAGTAGTCGAGGTGCCCGCTGGTCTCCCACAGCTCGGAGCGTCCCAGGTGGGGGGTGAACACGAACTGGTAGCCGGCCCGTTCGTGGCGGGCCCGCGAGTAGTCCTCCATGACCCGCCGCACCGTGGCCCCCTTCGGATGCCACAGGGCCAGGCCCGCCCCCACCCGCTCGTCCCAGGAGATCAGGTCCAACTCGGCGGCCAGTCGCCTGTGGTCGCGCTTGAGGGCCTCCTCCAGGCGGTGGAGGTGGTCGGCCAACTGGTCCTTGGTGGCCCAGGCCGTGCCGTAGATGCGCTGGAGCATCGGGTTGGCCTCGTCGCCGCGCCAGTAGGCGCCCGCCACGCGCATCAGCTTGAACTGGCGCAGCCGACCCGTCGAGCGTACGTGGGGCCCCCGGCACAGGTCGACGAAGGTGTCGGAGTTGCGGTAGACGGAAACCGCGGCGGCGGCCGCGTCGCTACCCACCTCGCCACTGGGCTGGCTGTTCGGCTCTGTGCCGATGTCGCCTCTCGGCTCTGTGCCGATGTCGCCTCTCGGCTCTGTGCCGATGTCGCCTCTCGGCTCTGTGCCGATGTCGCCTCTCGGCTCTGTGCCGATCTCGGAGGCCAGGTCCTGGTCGCCGACGGCTTCGATGATGGCCTGCTTGTAGGGGTGGTCGGCGAAGAGGGCCAAGCCCTCCTCGGCGCTCAACTCCTGGCGGACGAAAGGCTGGTCGGCAGCCACGATCTCGCGCATCTTGGCCTCGATCCGCTCGAGGTCGTCGTCGGAGAAGGTCTGCCCGCCGGGGAGTTCGAAGTCGTAGTAGAAGCCGTCGGTGATGGGCGGCCCGATGGCGAAGGTGGCGCCCGGCCACAGCTCGAGTACCGCCTGGGCCAGCACGTGAGCGGTGGAGTGGCGCAGGGTGTGCAGCCCCCGCTCGCTGTCGGGAACCACGATCTCCACCGAGGCCCCGTCGTGCAGCGGCACGTCCAGGTCGCGCTCCACGCCGTCGACCACCGCGATCAGCGCGTCCTTGCCCAGGCGCCGGCCGATGCCGGCGGCGAGATCAGCCGCGGTGGTGCCCTCGGCCACCTTGCGGGCCGAACCGTCGGGCAGAGTCACCGTCATCTCGCTCATGGCTGGGCAGCGTACCGGTGTGCCCCAGCGGCGCCGAAGCGCGATAGCGCACCGTCACGACGCACCCGCTTGCTGTAGCGCGGCCACGATGTCGTGGTGGCCCCGCAGGGTCGCGGCATCCAGCGGGGTCTCCTTCATGTTGGCCGGCAACGGCGCCGGGTCCGCGCCCGTCGCCAGCAGCGTGTCCACCAGGGCTGCGTCCCCCCGCCAGGCGGCCACGTACAGCGCGCTCGTAGGCCTCGAAGGCGAGCAGGTCGGGCTCGGCACCCGCGTCCAGCAGCAGCTGAGCTGTGGTCTCGTCGCCTGACATGGCGGCAGCCACGAGGGGGGGAGCGTCTCCCTGGTCGTCTGGTGCGAGGTGCGAGTTGGGGAAGAGCACACCGTCTGCTTCGGGAGTACCGACGGCAACCCCGGCCTCGGCCAGGACGTCGAGCGACGACAGGCTCACCTCCGAGAACCGCACCCTTCCGCCGTCGTCGGGGTCCGCGCCCGCGTCCAACAGCAGGGCCACCACCTCGGAGTGCCCGGCGAGGGTTGCCTGGAGCAACGGTGTGTGCAGGGCCGGGCTGGTCAGTGTGAGCGGAGCGGTTCGGTGGGCGGCCCGGT
Organism: uncultured Actinomycetes bacterium; assembly: GCA_963719935.1. GTDB lineage: Bacteria > Actinomycetota > Acidimicrobiia > Acidimicrobiales > CAVRDY01 > CAVRDY01. Next base: position 114,222 of record CAVRDY010000004.1, read on the forward strand.
CTGGGTCGGCCCCGGCGCCCAGGAGCAGCCGGGTCAGGCGTTCGGAACGGGTGGGGTCGCTCTGATCGACTGCCGCCAGCAGCGCGGTGGTGTCGTCCACGTCGCCGTCAGGATCCGCACCGGCCTCGAGCAGGATGGCCACGGTCGTCTCGTAGCCCGACATGGACGCCATGGCCACCGGCCGTCGTCCTTCCCGGCCATCGGGGTCGGCACCGGCTTCGAGCAGGTCGGCGGCGATGGTCGCCGAGCCGGTTTCCACGGCCAGCTCGAGGGGCGGGCCGTCACCCCCGGACAGGTCCGGATCTGCACCCGCCTTGAGGACGGCGCGCACCGTGGGGGGATCGCCGCTGCGTACCGCACAGGTCAGGGCCGTGTCCCCGGCATCGACGTCGTCGATCGTGGCGGGATCGGCGAGGCGGCTCACAGCGGTCGCATCGCCGTCCTCTGCGGCTTCCAGCAGGTCGTTGCCGGTGCAGACCGGGGTCCCGAGGTGGAACTCGCACGAGGACACCGACGCCGACAACGCGGTGAGCAAGAACAGGATCGCCGCGCCGCCTCCCACACAGGAGGCCGAACCCGCAAAGCATCCCAGCCGCCGTGCAGCCCGCTCGCGGCGGCGGTCGGCTTCCCACGCCTCGGGCGACCACGGGTCAGCCACGGGTGACAGCTTCCCACCCCATGGGTCGGAATTGACCGCGGCCGGGTCACGAGGGTGACCTCCCCGGATGTTGTCCTGATGTGCGCGTCTGGATCAGGGGGCCTTGAAGTCGGCCAGGATCCGGTGCCAACGCTCCGGGTCGGCCGCGTAGGGGGCGTAGAAGCTGAGGCGGTCCACCAACCCACCCCAGCGGGCCTTCCAACCCGCGGCGATCTGTTCGGGTTCGGCCACCACGGCGAAGGCGTCGAGCACCTCGTCCTCGATCAGCTCGCCCATCTCGACCCAACGGCCCTGCTTGGACAGCGCGTTCAGCTCGGTCTGCAGGTCGCCCCACCCGTGCAGTTCGAGAACCCCCCGGTAGGCGGGTGTCGACCCGTAGAAGGCGATCTGGCCCTTCACGCCGGTCTTGGAGGCGGCCATCTCCTCTTCGGTGGTGCCGGTCACCACGAACGCGGGGCCCGAGATCTCGAAGTCGGCGCGGCTGCGCCCCGCCTTGGCCAGACCTCGTTCGAGGGCGGGAAGTGTGACCTCGCGGAAGTAGGGCTCGGTGGTGAAGGCGTGGCAGAGGAACCCGTCACAGACCTCACCCGCCACCTGGGTCATGTGGGGTCCCACGCCGGCCAGCATGACCTTGGGCACCCCGTAGGTGTTCGGCCCGGGATCGAAGAAGGGTGTCATCAGCGTGTGGGTGTAGTAGTCGCCCCGGAAGTCGAGGGGTACCTGGTTGTGCCAGCAGTCCCAGATGGCTCGCATGGCCTGGACGAACTCACGCATCTGGGCCGCCGGCTTGTCGCTCCAGGGCATCGAGAAGCGCTTCGTGATGTGCGGCTTGATCTGGGAGCCGAGCCCGAGCACGAACCGGCCCTGGCTGGCGAACTGGAGGTCGTTGGCGATCTGGGCCATCACCATCGGGCTGCGGGCGAAGGCCACCGCGATCCCGGTGCCCAACTCGATCTCAGAAGAGCCTCCCGCCGCCAGGAGGAGCGGGAAGAAGGGGTCGTGGCTGGTCTCCACCGACCAGATCCCGTCGTAGCCGATCTCCTCTGCCTCGCGAGCAGCGGCGGCCGCGGCGTCGCCGCCGCCCATGCCCAACGTCGTGTCGACCTTCATCTGGCCCTCCTGGTTTCGTGGACTTCGAGCTGACCCGTGATCGCGGGCACCGTCGAGACGGTGAGCATACGATCACTGTGATAGCTGTCACACTCGTTCAGCTGTACGAGGAGCACACTACGTCGGGAGTCTCCCCGAGTCCCGGGTCGGCGTGTGCGCAGGGGGAAAGCCACGTGTCGCAGGTCCAGGCGAGCCGGTTCCGGAACGGGTGCCGATGAGTCCGACCGTGCGGGCGGGGGCGGGATCGTGGACCGATCGGCTGGGATCGGCGTGGACCGTCGTCGGCCCGGCGTTCTGCATCGTCGTCGTCCAGCAGGTCCTGTTCCCGACCTATCAGGATCCCGGCGTCATCATCCAGGGCCTCACCTACGGGTTGCTCACGGCGCTGGTGGCCCTGGGCATGGCCCTCATCTACCGGGCCAACCGCATCCTCAACTTCGCCCAGGGCGACCTGGGCCTCGTCCCGGTCTCCTTCGCCGTCAACCTGATGGTGTTCTCCGGCTTCAACTACTTCCTGGCTGCCGCGCTCGGCCTGGTGGCCGCGGTGATCGTGGGCGGGGTGATCGAACTGGCGGTCATCCGCCGCTTCTTCGGTGCTCCCCGCCTGATACTGACCGTGGCCACCCTGGGCCTCTCTCAACTGCTGGCCGTCCTGGCGTTCCTGCTCCCGGGCCTGTGGGGTGAGAACCCCATCACCCAGCGCATCGACATCCCCATCGAATGGCGTTGGGAGGTGTCGCCCTACATCTTCTCCGCCGACCACCTGGCCGCGTGGGTGGTGGCCCCCGCGGTCATGGTCGGGGTAGCTCTGGCGCTGCGCTTCACCGACGTGGGCATCGCCGTCAGGGCCGCGGCCGAGCGCGCCGATCGGGCATCGTTGTTGGGCATCCCCGTGGGTCGTGTGCACACGGTGGTGTGGTCGTTGGCCTGCACGCTGTCGTTCGTGGCCCTGTTCCTGCGGGCCGGAATCGCAGGCCTCCCTCTGGGGTTGACCACGATCGGCTTCACGGTCCTGCTGAGCGCCCTGGCCGCACTGATGGTGGGACGGCTCACGAACCTGGCCGCAGTCGTCTGCTCGGCGGTGGCGCTCGGCATGCTCGAAGCCGCCGTCAGCTGGAACGACGAGCTCGCTCTCGGTCCTGTCCATCTCGACCTCGGCAGCGACTACGTGATCGCCCCCGTCCTGGCCGTCGTCATCCTGATCACCCTGGTGCTTCAGCGGCGGGGGTTCACCCGGGCCGAGTCCGACACCACCTCGACCTGGCGGGCAGCCGAGGAGATCCGACCCGTCCCCCGCGAGCTGGCCCAGCTGCGGGAGGTGGCGCTGGTGCGCTGGGTCGGCCTCGGGCTCGGTGCGGTCGTGGCCCTCGGACTGCCGGTGTTGCTCGGCCCGGGAGAGACGCGCAAGGCCGCGGCGGTGCTGATCTTCGCCATCGTCATCGTCTCGGTCGTCGTGCTCACCGGCTGGGCCGGCCAGGTGTCGCTCGGTCAGATGGGGTTCGTGGCCATTGGGGCCGCAGTCGGCGCGAAGCTCACCATCGCCTGGGACGTGGATCTCGTCGTGGCCGTCGTCGGAGCGGGCGTCATCGGTGCACTCGCGGCCGTCGTGGTCGGACTACCGGCCCTTCGCCTGCACGGCCTGTATCTGGGGGTAACCACGCTGGCCTTCGCGCTGGCCGTCAGCCGATACCTGCTCAACCCCCAGTTCTTCGACTGGGTTCCCATCGAGCACTTCGAGCCCCCCCGGCTCCTCGGCCGCTGGGACTACACCTCTCCCGACGGTCTCTACTACCTGGGCCTGGGCTCCTTCGTGGTGGCGGCGACCCTGGTGGTGGGAATCCGCCGCAGCCGGACGGGTCGGGCCATGGTGGCGCTGCGCGAGAACGAGCGAGCCGCTCAGGCCTACGGCATCTCGCTGGTGGGGGCCAAGCTGACGGCGTTCGCGCTGAGCGGCTTCCTGGCCGCAGCAGCGGGATCGCTGCTCGTGCACCACAACAGCCAGTTCGCCCTGGCCCTGTTCCCCGAAGGTGACAACCTGGTCGTGTTCACGGCCGCGGTGGTCGGCGGGTTGGGATCGCTCACGGGAGCATTCCTCGGGGCGTTGTTCCTCTACGGCGGCAAGTGGTTCCTCCAGGACGAGTTCCGCCTGCTGGCCTCCGCCGCGGGAGTCCTGCTCGTGCTTCTCCTCGTCCCCGGCGGCCTCGGTGGTCTGGTGTTCCGCCTGCGTGACCTCTGGTTGCGTTGGGTGGCGACCCGCCACGGCATCCTCGTGCCGAGCCTGGTGGCCGACACCCGCCCCCTCGAGGCCGAGGCCGAAGCGGCCTTCGAAGAGAGGGCCGACGCCATGGCCGCCGCAGCCCCAGTGCCCAGGGACCCAGAGACCACCGGGGAGGACACGACCTCGGGCCCCGCCGACACCTCGAGCACGAGCCCCGATGGCCCTCCCGTAGATGTGCCGTCCGCCGGCCCCTCCGCCTCCCCGTCCGCCTCCCCCTCCCCCTCCGCCTCCCCGTCCGCCTCCGACCCACAGTCCTCTACCGGCGACTCCGCTGCGGTTGCGGTAGGTGAGGGAGCAGGCCAGTGATAGCGCTCACCCCACCTCCCACCGACCCGCGGCCCTGGCCGCAGCGGTTCAGGTCGGCCGTGGCTCATCCCGTCGCCTGGATGCAGGGCCTCACCGGCGATGGGCCCCTTTCGGCCCTGCTCATCCTCTTCGGCCTGAACGCCGTGGACGAGTTGGCCCGGACCACCTTCAACGTGCTGGCCCCCGAGATCGCCGAGGGTCTCGGGGTCGGCCTGGCAGGCATCACGGTGCCCTTCGCCCTGGCCTTCATCGGGGCCATCGGCCTCAGCGTCCCCATCGCCACCCTCGCCGACAAGAACAACCGGGTCCGCCTGGCTCTGCTGGGTGGGATCGTGTTCTCGATCTTCTCCGCATTGATGGGGTTGTCGGTCAACATTTGGATGCTGGGTTTCATGGCCGCGGGGAGCCAGGTCGGCAAGTCCATCATCGAACCGGCCCACTCCTCGCTCCTTGCCGACTACTACGCCGTCGAGCTGCGACCCCGCATCTACTCGTTCCACCGTGCCGCCAACCCGGTGGGCGCCATGATCGGCGGGGTCGGGGCCGGCTGGCTGGGCTACACCTTCGGTTGGCGGGTGCCGTTCTTCCTGTTCGCCATCCCGACCCTGGTGCTCGTCCTGGCCGGGGCGCGCCTGCCCGAGCCGGTGCGGGGTGGCCATGAGCGCCGCCTCATGGGACAGAGCGGAGCCGCCGCCGACATGGAGGAGGATCCGCCCACCTTCGCCGAATCCTGGCGGATGTGCTGGCAGATCGACTCCCTGCGTCGCATCTACCGAACCCTGCCGTTTCTGGCACCGGCCCTGGTCGGCTTCGGTCTGTTCGCCTCGTTCCTCTACGACGAGGCCTTCGGGCTGGACGAGAGAGCGCGCGGCCTCATCGAGACCGCCGTGTCGCCCGCTCCGCTCATCGGGCTCACCGTCGGGGCGCGCATCGGGATGAAGCTCTTCGCCCGAGACCCCAAGCTGGTCTTCGCCCTTCTGTCCAAGGTCATCTTCGTGGTGACCGCATCTGCGCTCGTGTTCGCGTGGGCTCCGGTGCCCGCGGTGGCCATCGCCGCCCAGGCGGTCAGCGCGGCATGCCTGGCGTTCGTCGTCCCGGGAATATTCGCCGCCCTGTCCCTGGCCATCCCTCCGCGGGCCCGGGCCATGGGGTTCTCGATGGGAGCGGTGTTCGTCCTACCCGGCATGGCCGCCGTCCCCCTGATCGGCTGGGTGGGCGACACCTGGGGCATCCGCTGGGGCATGAGCATGATGACTCCCATGTTCCTCATCGGTGGCCTGGTCATAGCTTCTGCCGGCGATCTCATCGTTCGCGACATCCAGCAGGTGTGGGCCGCGGCCGCAGCCCGCTCGGAGGTGCTGTACGAGCGCAGCCAGGGCCGCTCCAAGCTGCTCCTGGTTCGGGGGCTCAACGTCAGCTACGGCGACGTCCAGATCCTCTTCGACGTCGATCTCGAGATCGACGAGGGTGAGATCGTGGCCCTTCTCGGCACCAACGGCGCCGGCAAGTCGACGCTGCTCAAGGCGATCTGTGGTGTCGTGCCCGCCAGCAAGGGTTCGGTCATCTTCGACGGGCGCGACATCACCTACTCGCCTCCCCACGAGGTGGCACCCCGGGGAGTCGTCATGGTGCCCGGCGGTCAGGGGGTGTTCCCGTCGCTGACCGTGGCCGAGAACCTCCGAGCGGCAGCGTGGATCGACCGCAGCGATCGAGCGGTGACACGCTCCCGGGTGGAAGAGGTGCTCGACACCTTCCCGGTCCTGCGTGATCGACTGCACGAGCCGGCCGCCAACCTCTCGGGCGGCCAGCAGCAGATGCTCGCCCTGGGCATGGCGTTCCTCTCCCGGCCGCGCCTGATCATGATCGACGAGCTCTCGCTCGGGTTGGCGCCGGTGGTCGTCGACCAGCTCATCGACATCGTGAAGCGCATACGTGATCAGGGCACCACGGTCATCCTCGTGGAGCAGTCGGTGAACGTCGCTTTGACTCTGGCCGAAGAGGCCTACTTCATGGAGAAGGGCGAGATCCGATTCCACGGGCCCACCGCCGAGTTGCTCGAACGTCCCGACGTGTTGCGCTCGGTGTTCCTCGAGGGAGCACAGGCCGGATTGGATCAGGCTTCGCGAGACGGGGACACGGGTTCTCCCGGCGGGGCAGAGGCCTCGAAGCGACGTGACCTCGGCCCGGCGCCGACCATGGCGCGTGCTGCCGGTGGGGCGGGACCCGAAGATGCGACGCCAGCGGTGGAGTTGGTGGGGGTCACCCGCAGCTTCGGGGGGATCCGAGCCGTCGACGATGTGAGCCTGACCGTCGCCCCCGGAGAGATCCTCGGGCTCATCGGGCCCAACGGCGCCGGCAAGACCACCCTGTTCGACATCATCTCGGGCTTCACGCCTCTCGACACCGGTCGTGTTCGCATCGGAGGCCGGGAGGTCACCAACCTTGCTCCCGCACAACGGGCCCGGATGGGTCTGGGTCGTTCCTTCCAGGACGCCCGGCTCTTCCCCGCACTCACCGTCGAGCAGACCATCGCGGTCGCCCTGGAACGATGGGTCGAGGTGCGCGATCCCTTCCAGGCGGCGCTACGCCTACCTGCTGCCATCGACTCGGAGTCAGCGGTTCGTGCCCGTGTGGACGAGCTCATCGACCTGCTGGGCCTGGCGGCCTTCCGTGACAAGTTCGTCTACGAGCTGTCCACCGGGTCCCGCCGGATCGTCGACCTGGCCTGCTTGGTGGCACACCGGCCGACGGTCGTGCTGCTCGACGAGCCCTCCAGTGGCATCGCCCAGCGCGAGACCGAGGCGTTGGGGCCGGTGATCCTGCGCATCCGCGACCAACTGGGGGCAGCCGTGCTGGTCATCGAGCACGACATGCCACTGATCTCGTCCGTGTCGGACCGCCTCGTGGCCCTGGAACAGGGTCGGGTGGTCACCGAAGGACCCGTGGACGAGGTGCTGCACCACCCCGAGGTGGTGGCGTCCTACCTGGGCACCGGTGACGCAGCCATCGCCCGCAGCGGGCGGGTCACCACGCCTGTTCCGTCCGTTCCCACTCCCACCGGAGGTCGTTGAACATGCAACCCGCCAGCGCCGGTCCCGAACCGATCAGCCCCCTGAAGCGATACGGTCCCCTCGCGGTGATCGTGGTCCTGCTGGTGGGTGTGGGTCTGGCCGTGGTCCTGGGTGGAGGTGGCGATGACGAACCCACCGCCACCGACGACACGGCTCCCACGTCAGCACCGGGAGAAGGCACAGTGGGTGCACCGCCGCCCCTCGAAGGGATGCCCCTCACATACGAGGAGGCCACCGAACAGGGAGTGGTGGACGACTACGACTGGGGCGAACGTTGTGATCCCGAGACCGGCCGCGTGCGGATCCCCTCGGTGTACGCCGCGCCCTGCGTTCCGGTCTTCCAGGGTGACAACGGTGGAGCCACAGCGACGGGGGTCACCGCCGAGAGCATCCGCATCGTGCGCTACGTGGCCGACGAGAACAGCGACCTGGCTGCGCTGCTGACCGCCATGGGAGCCAACGACACGTCCGAACAGCAGCGCCAGACCCTGGACGACTACCTGGCCCTGTTCACCTCCACGACCGAGTCATACGGGCGCCAGATAGAGCTGATCGACTACGACGCCACCGGGCCCGCCGAGGACGTGGTGGCATCCAAGGCTGACGCCGTCACCATCGTGACGGAGCTGGAACCCTTCGCGGTGCTCGGGGGGCCGGCCCTGGATCGCGGGACCTTCGCGGCCGAGTTGGCGCGCAGCGGCGTGCTCTGCGTCGGGTGTGGCCTGGCGGTTCCCGACAAGCTGATCCAGGAGAACGCCCCCTACCTGTGGGGGGCCTCAGCCACGGTGAACCAGTTCCTGGAAACCCTGGCGGCTTGGGTCAACCAGTCAGAGGAGGCCGCGGCTGCGGCCGGTCGGCCAGAGGCCGGCACCAACGCCCTCTTCGCCGGCGACGAGGCCTACCACGAAAGGGAGCGCAAGACAGGCGTGATCCACTTCGAACAGGATCCCCCGATATTCGACGACACCGCCGACGCCACCCGGGGCGACTTCGAGAACGCGTACGTGCTGCGAGAGTCCTACCTGTTCGACCTGCCCTCCATGCCCGAGAAGGCCACCGAGTTGGTTGCCAAGTTCAAGCAGGAGGAGATCACCACCGTCGTGTTCATCGGTGATCCCATCATGCCCATCTACCTGACCTCCGCCGCCACCGAGCAGGAGTACTTCCCCGAGTGGATCTTCACCGGGACGACGCTCACGGACTCCAACACCTTCGGTCGCCAGTACGACCAGACCCAGATGGCCCACGCCTTCGGTCTGTCCAACCTGCCCGTCCCCCTGATCCAGGACCTCCAGGAAGCGATCGTGTTGTACCGGTGGTACTTCGGCGGCGACGACTCCCTGCCCCCGGCAGAGAACCAGTACGCCCTCATCGCTCCCTCGGCCAGGTTCCTGGCCCACGCCATCCACATGGCGGGACCCGACCTGACCGTAGAGACCTTCGCCCGGGGCCTGTTCCGCATCCCGCCTTCGGGGGGAGGTCCGACCACCCCACAGCTCAGCTTCGGCAACTGGGGTCTGTTCGCGGAGCCCGACTTCGCGGGCATAGACGACTCGGTGGAGATCTGGTGGGATCCCGACGTCGAGGTCGAGGACGAACGAGGCACCATGGGCATGGGCGTGTGGCGACGCTCCCACGAGGGTGCCCGCTTCACGGCCAACGACGCCCTTCCCCCGAACCCCTTCAACGAACCGGAGACCACTTTCACCGTCCTCGAGGAGCTCCCCGCCGAGGACGTCCCACCGGACTACCCACCGCCCCCGGGTGCCCCGGCGGCGGGCTGAGCTCGACCGACGTCGGCGAGAGGCTCAGTCGCGACCCTGGTCGCGCAGGAAGCGCTCCACCTCGGCGGCCAGCTCGTCGCCTGAGGGGATCGCACCCAAACCGGGGACAGCATCTGATCCACCTTGGGCCTCGAGCTGGGCCACCATGGCCTGGTGCTCGGGGTTCTGGCCGACCAGCTCGTCGATGCGTCGGTGCGTCAACTGGGCTGCCTCGGCCAGCTCGGCCCCCGGGTCCAGGGCCGGGCCACCGAGCCTACCCAGGCCCTCTATCAGAGCCACCGCTGCAGCGGGGTAGGGCATCGCCGAGGCGTAGTGGGGGACCTGGGCCCAGAGACCTACCGCAGGAACGCCGAGGTCTCCGCAACGGTCCTCGATGACGGCCTGGATGCCGGCGGGAACCACGATGGAACCGCCCACGAAGCCGACCTGGCGGGCCAACTCGACCGAGGTGGCGGTGGCCGCCAGGTCTACGGGCCGGGTGTGGGCCACCGGAGCCGGGTAGGCGCCCAGGCCCGTGACCATCCGTACCCCGAGCTCGAGGGCCAGGTCGGTGACGGCCTGTGCGAAGCCGGCCCACAGGTGGTCGGGTTCGACGCCCACCAGCAGGAGGAAGTCCTGACCGGCGGTGTCGGTTGCGGCCCGAAGCTCGATGGTGGGCCACATCATCGCCGAGTGCACGCCGTCCACGAGTTGCATGGTGGGACGGCGTGCCCGGTGGTCGAGCAAGGTGTCGATGTCGAAGGTGGCGATGAGCTCGCTCGTGACCTGCTCCTCGATGCGCATGCGGGCCTGCTGGGCCCCCAGGCCCGCATCGATCCACCCGTCGAGCACCATCACCATCACGGGCTCACCCAGGTCGGGTCGGGTCACGAGCTCGAAGAGCTGGCTCACGAGCTGTTCCGGTCGAGGCGGGCCAGGGCCAGGTCGGCCAGCAGGTCCACCTGGAGTGCGAAGAACGCGAAGGCATCGCGATCGTGGTCGCCCATCGCACCGGCCAGGTAGCGGGCGTAGACGCCTTCGATGATGCAGGCCAGCTTCCAGTAGCCGAAGGCCACGTAGTAGCCGATGCCGCTCAGGTCGCGGCCCGTGGTCGCCTCGTAGCGAGCCAGGAGGTCGGGCGCCTTGGCGAATCCCTCCATGAGGGTGGCCGCGCCAGGCACACCAGCCGCCGCCTCGCTCTCACCCCAGTAGACGACCAGGAGGCCCACGTCGGCCAGTGGGTCGCCGAGGGTGCATATCTCCCAGTCCAGCACCCCGGCCACCGAGCCGTCCGGTGCGAGCATGCAGTTGTCGAGCCGGTAGTCGCCGTGGACGATCGTGGCCGGGCCCTGGGGAGGGATGCTGTCGGCGAGGCGGCGGTGCACCTCCTCGAGGGTGGCGAGCTCTCGGGTCTTGGACTGCTCCCACTGGCCCTGCCACCGGCGTAGCTGGCGTTCGATGTAGCCCTCGCGGCGACCCAGGTCACCCAGCCCGACCGCGTCGACGTCCACCGCGTGGATGGCGCACAACACGTCGATCAGGGATTCGCTGGCACGGCCCCGGGTCTCGAGGTCGAGGCGGGAGGCGTCGAAGCCGTTGCGCACGACGGTGCCCTCGAGGAAGTCCATGACATAGAAGGGGGCGCCGTTGACGGCTTCGTCGGTGCACAGTCCGATGACCGGGGGGACAGGTACGTCGGTTCCTGCCAGCGCCGCCAGGATGCGGTGCTCGCGACTCATGTCGTGCGCCGTGGCCAGGACGTGTCCCAGTGGCGGGCGGCGCAGCACCCACCGCTCGCCGGTCGCGTCGGTGACCGAGAAGGTGAGGTTGGAGTGGCCGCCGGTGATCAGCTCGAAGGACAGGGGGGCCACGACTTGTGGTACGTGGTCGCTGAACCACGCCGTCACGCCGTTGACGTCTATGCCTTCGGGCGCGTCCTGCGCCCGCGCTCTGGTGCCTTCGGGCGCGTCCTGCGCCCGCGCGCTGGTGCCTTCGGGCGCGTCCTGCGCCCGCGCGCTGGTGCCTTCGGGCGCGTCCTGCGCCCGCGCGCTGGTGTCCTCGGTCTGGTGCGGCTCGGTCACATCTCCTCCGTGGTGCTGGGCCGGATTCCTCACGCTATCCCCTGCGACAGAGGTGGGCCCTCTCGGGAGTGGGAGAGGCCCGAGGCGGTCGGTAGCGTGTGGTGATCCCGCCAGATCAGACACCTGGCTGCCAACATCTCAATACCGAACGCCTTCGACAGCGTGGAGGATCCACCGTGAAGTTCGATGTCACCGATGCGACCTTTGCCACCGAGGTCGTGGAGCGGTCCATGGCCACACCGGTCGTGGTGGACCTCTGGGCCCCATGGTGTGGGCCCTGCCGCCAGCTGGGGCCGATCCTGGAGACGGTCGTGGACGAGACCGACGGGGCCGTCGTGTTGGCCAAGGTCAACGTGGACGAGAACCCCGAGGTGTCGGCCCAGTTCCGGGTACAGGGTATCCCCGCGGTGTATGCCCTGAAGGACGGTGCCGTGGTCGACGGGTTCGTGGGCGCCCAGGGTGAGGCCGCCGTGCGCGAGTTCGTGGCCCGGCTGGCCCCGGACGAGCGCGATCTGGAGATCGCAGCGTTGCTCGAAGCAGGTGACGAGGCCTCGCTCCAGGCGGTCCTCGACCTCGACCCGGCTCATGAGGAGGCGATCTGCGCCCTGGCCGAGCTGATGATCGGTGACGGTCGAGGTGACGTCGCACTGCAGATGCTCGAGCGGGTACCGGACAGCGCACAGCGGCGCCATCTGGCGGCTCTGGCCCGCACGGGGGGGACCGCGCCCGGCGACGACGAGATCCTGGTGGAGCTCGAGGCCCTGCTCGGAGTGGTCAAGGACGACGACGAGGCCCGGCAGCGCTACCTCGACCTCCTCGAAGTGCTCGGTGCCACCGACCCCCGCGCCGTCGAGTACCGCCGCAAGCTGACCATGCGCCTGTTCTGACGCCAGCCCGAACGCATTGCGATGAGCCCCTTGGGGCGAAGAGCCATCCGGCTAAGGTGGGGGCCACGTCCACCGTCGGCCTCGCCGGTGGTAGGCGCTCGCTGCTGGCCAGCCCTTCCCCGTCGCTGTTGCTACGACGCGCCCGGGAGGGCCCGTGGGTTCCCGAGAGACACCCCTCCGCCCTGGCCTGCCCGCCGGAAGCGGATCTGATCCCCCACATGAACTCCATCAGGATCCCCTGGACCTGGTGGCCATCGAAGCCCCCGCCTGGTGGCGCAGCCTCACCGACGGCTGGAGTGCGGACGCCCGGGTGCGTTCCCTCGGGCTGGCCGTGGCGGCGGTGGTTGCGGCCTCGCTCGCCTGGGTGGTCCTGCGCCCGGATCCGCCGCGAGCCGAAGATGTCGTCCCTCTCGCCGCTCCTCTCAGCACTGTCCCCGGCCAGGTCGAGGGGCCGGCGGTACCTGCCGGTATCGGCGCATCCGATGCGCCGGGATCGCCGGATGATCCCGCTGGGTCGGCACCTGCGGGCCCGGCTGGAGAGCCCGCCGGAGCCCAGCAACGCCTGGTGGTGCACGCGGCCGGCGCGGTGGTCCACCCCGGCGTGTACGAACTGGAACCCGGTGCTCGAGTTGCCGACCTGGTGGCAGCCGCCGGTGGGGGTGATGACGAGGCCGACCTGGACCGCTTGAACCTGGCCGAACCACTGGTGGACGGCTCCCGGGTGTACGTCCCTGCAGTCGGTGAGGAGGTGTCCGAGGGTCTGGTGGCCGTCCCACCCGGTGGCGGTCCCGGAGCCGGTGGTGGTTCCGGAGTCGGTGGCGGCGGCGGGGAATCCGCGGGAGCGGGTGTCCCCCTCGACCTGAACCGGGCCACCGCCGACGAGTTGGAGTTGCTGCCCGGCATCGGCCCGACCCTCGCTGCGTCGATCGTCGACCATCGCACCAGCCAGGGGCCCTTCGCCAGCGTCGACGACCTGTTGGCCGTACGGGGGATCGGCGATGCCAAGCTGGCCGCCGTCCGTGAGCTGGTCACGGTGGGACAACCGTGAAGCCCCTGGATGACCGCGCCCTGGTGCTGATCGTGGCGGCCTTCGTCGCCGGTGCCTGGTCCTGCCCCCCGGTCCCACAGGTTGGGTCCCCGCCGTCGGCCTTCGGCCCGATCGCTCTGGTCACATCGGTCGGCGTTCCCGGCCTGGCGGGCTTGGCCGTCGCCGGGCTCGCCGGCCTGGCTGTGCTTGCCCGGCTCGCCGAGGGAGGAGACACCGGTCCGCGCCGGGCTTGTCCTGGTTGGCTCGTGGTGGTCGTCGCGGTCATGGTGGCAGCCACGGTGGGTTCGGGTCTGGCCGTCCGGGCCGCACGCCACAACGGCCCCGTGGCGGCAGGGACCTTCGATGGAACCGTGACGCTGGTGAGCGACCCTCGACCTGCGGGCACCGCGATGCGGGCCGAGGTGCGTGCCGGTGAAGCCCACCTCGAAGCCTGGTTCCGGGGATCGTCGGCGGGCACCGTCCAGAGCCTCCTGGCCGGAGAACGCATCGAGGTCACCGGTCGCGTGCGTCCCCGGGAAGCGAGCGAACGCTGGCTTGCAGTCCGCCACGTCGCCGGCCACCTCGAGGTGCGGGAGACCGGGTCGGTGCCGGCCGGGGCCTGGCCCTTCGTGGTGGCCAACCGTCTGCACCGGGCACTGGAGCGGGGCAGCGCAGGTCTCGGTGAGGACGAACGTTCACTTGTGGCCGGCCTGGTCCTGGGTGACGACCGGGCCCAGAGGCCACTGGTCGCCGACGACTTCAGGGCTGCCGGTCTAACCCACCTACTGGCGGTCTCGGGCCAGAACGTCAGCTACCTGGTGGTGGCAGCGAGCCCGGTCCTGGGGCGTCTGGCCTGGCCCGGACGTTGGGCGCTGACCGTCGCGCTGCTGGCCGGCCTGGCCGTGCTGACCCGATTCGAACCCTCCGTGCTGCGTGCCACGGCCATGGCATTGGTGGCCGTCACCGCCGCGGCCCGGGGCCGGCCCCTGCGGGGCGGGCGAACCCTGGCGCTGGCGGTGGGGGGCCTCGTGGCGGTCGACCCGTTGCTGGCCCACCGGCTGGGCTTTCAGCTCTCGGTAGCGGCCTCGGCCTCCATCCTGGCCCTCGCCCCCCACCTGGTCGTGCGCTGCCCGGGGCCCCGCGGCCTGGCAGAGGTGGCCGGGACCACCGCCGCCGCACAGCTGGGAGTGGCCCCCCTGCTGTTGCCGGTGGCCGGTGGCATCCCCGTGGCCACACTGGTGGCCAACGTCGTCGTCGCTCCAGCCGTGGGTCCCCTCAGCGTGTGGAGTATGACGGCGGGAATCGTCGCGGCGGTGGTCCCCAGCCCGCTCGTGGCGGCGCTGCACCTGCCCACCCGCCTGCTGGCCGGTTGGATCCTCACCACGGCCCGCCTGAGCGCAGCAGCCGGACTGGGGGAGTGGAAGGCGCTCCACCTGGTCGTCGCGGTCGCCGGCGGCGCGATGACCCTGCTCATTCGGCAGCACAGCCGTCAGCACAGCCGTCAGCACAGCCGGCTGCACGGATGCCGGTGGGCCGGGCGATTGGCTGCGTTGGTGGTGGCATTGGCCCTGGCTGCCCCGGTGTTGGCACCCCGACCGCCACCGGTGCCCGGCGACACCCTGGCAACGGGGGTCCGCTGGTGGCCCGGCGGCGGGGGAGTGCTGGTGGTGGGTCCGGGCGCCCACGTCCGATCCGCCCTGGAAGAGACCCGCCGCCACCGCGTCAGTGATCTGGGACTGGTGGTGCTGACGACCACGATGCCTGCAGCACGGGAGACCGGCGCGGCCCTCGTCGAGCGGTACCGGCCCGGCCGGGTCTGGGCACCCCGCGAGGGTCTCGTGCCGGGGGCGGTGGTCCCCCCAACAGGTAGCTGGCACGCCGGTCGGTGGTGGCTGGAGGTCTCCCCTGCGCAGGGCGCGGCCCTGGCCGTGCGGGTGTCGCCGGTCCACGAGTGGGGGGTCCGGGCGCGGGCGTTAGCTTCCTCGCGTGCCGCGCCGCCACCTGCGTCTGGGCCCCGACGTCCGCCTCGACATCACCACGAGGGCGGTGGTCATGGGCATCTTGAACCGCACTCCCGACTCCTTCTACGACGGGGGCACCTACTTCGCCTTCGACGACTTCCTGCGGAAGGCCGACGAGCTCGTGGCCGGCGGAGCCGACCTGCTCGACGTAGGCGGAGTGAAGGCAGGTCCCGGAGAAGAGGTGACCGAAGCCGAGGAGCTCGAGCGGGTCGTGCCGGCGGTGGTTGCCCTCAACGACCGCTTCGGGGCGCCCCTGTCGGTGGACACCTGGAGGGCTTCGGTGGCCAAGGCCTGCTTCGAGGCCGGGGCCGTCGTGGGCAACGACATCTCGGGGTTCGCGGACCCCGACTATCTCGAGGTGTGCGCTGCCCACGGAGCGTCGGTGGTGGCGACCCACATACGTCTCGCGCCCGCGTACCCGATCCCGAGCCGCACTACTCCGACCTGGTCGCAGATGTGGTGGCATTCCTCGCCGAACGCGCCCGGCAGGCCGAGGCTGCCGGCGTCCACCCCGAGGCCATCATGGTCGATGCCGGTCTCGATCTCGGCAAGACCGAGGCCATGTCACTCGAATTGTTGCGCTCCTCGGACCGGCTGGCCGAGCTCGGCTACCCGGTCTTCCTCTCGGCGTCCAACAAGCGGTTCCTCTGGGACCTCCTGGACGTCGACCGCCACCACGTCGGCGAGGGAACGGTCGCCGCTCACGCGCTGGGCATCGCTCTCGGTTGCCGGGTGTTGAGGTCCCATGACGCCAGAGCGGCCCGGCGCACCGCCGATGTAGTGGCCGCGATCCTGGAGGCAGGATGACGCCTCCCCGAGCCCGGTCGGGCAACGACTCGGGTGGAGTGGCCCCCGTGCACCTGGTGCGCGGGGACGACCCGGTGGCCTTGGGCGAGCGGGTGACCACCCTGGTGGGAGAGCTGGTCGGTGACGACGACCGGTCCCTGGTGGTCGAGGAGCTGGAGGCCGACGCCTACGGCAGCGGCGACGGGCCCCCCGACGCCACCGCCATCGTGAACGCCGCGCAGACCCCCCCGTTCCTGACCGGTCGACGGGTCGTGGTCGCCCGCCACGCCGGTCTGTTCACCAACGCAGAAGCAGTGGCTCCCATCGTGGCCTACCTCCAGGATCCGCTGGTGACCACCGCCCTCGTGTTGGTGTGGGAGCGGGGGCCGAATCAGACCAAGCTGAGCCCGGTGCCGCGCTCTCTGACCAAGGCGGTCGGCGCATGTGGTGGGCTGGTCGTCGAGTCTTCGCCGGGGGGCAAGAAGTCGGATCGGGACGCGTGGCTGGCCGATCACTTGGCGGCGTCGGAGGTGAGCGTGGATGCCGCCGCCCGCCGCCTGATCACCCAGCGGTTGGGGGACGAGTCCAGCCGGGTCCTGGGCCTGATCCGGACTCTCGAAGCCACATACGGACCAGGCGCGCGTCTGGGGGTCGACGATGTCGCCTCGTACCTGGGGGAGGCGGGCAGTGTCCCACCCTGGGATCTCACCGATGCCATCGACGCCGGCAAGATCACCGATGCGCTGGTGGTGCTCGGCCGTATGGCCGATTCGGGCCAGCGGCACCCCCTTGCGGTGCTGGGCATTCTGGGCCCCCATTTCATGCGAATGCTGGCCCTCGACGGAACCGAGGTGACCGACGAAGCCGAGGCCGCCACCATCCTGGGCTGTGCCCCGTTCCAGGCCCGAAAGGCGCTGCGGCAGGCCCGAAAGCTGGGTTCGGCGGGGATTGCCGAGTGCATCGGGTTGCTGGCAGCCGCAGACCTGGGTGTCAAGGGTGCTTCGGGTCTCGAACCGCAGGTGGTGATGGAGGTGCTGGTGGCGCGCCTGGCCCGGCGGGCCGGCAGCAGTCGCTGAGACCTCTCAGCCGGGCCGGCTTCGATCTTGTGTCTCAGCCGGCCGAGCCGGCTTCGATCTTGTGTCTCAGCCGGCCGAGCCGGCTTCGATGCGCCGGAGGCGTGCCAGGAGCCGGGACTTGCGTCGGGCTGCCTGGTTCTTGTGGATGACACCCTTCTGGGCGGCCTTGTCGATCGTTCGGATGGCAGTCCGGGTGACCTCGGCGGCATCTGAGCCCCCGGCCTCGGCGGCGGCGACAGCCTGCTTGGTGCGGGTCCTGACCTCGCTGCGCGTCGCCTGGTTGCGCTGGCGGCGCACCTCGTTCTGTCGGTTGCGCTTGATCTGGCTCTTGATGTTCGCCACGGCGATACCTGCTGGGTGTGGGACGGGCCCGGGGGCTGGCGGGTGGGCCGGCAGTGGCCGGCACGCGGAGTGTCGAGGATACCGTCCGGGAGGCCCGGCACTCCAGCCGGCACGGGCTGCTGGCTTCGCGGGGGTGCCCGCTACGCTCAGGACGCGGGCGGCACGCATGGTCGAGATCGACCCAGGTCCCACCACCCATCGCCCCCGACTGGTCAGCGAACGCTAGCGATTGATCAGCCACCAACCTCGACCGAGCCGCCGTGACCGACCCTCAGCACAACCGTTGCCTGGCCATCATCGCCCACATCGACCACGGGAAGTCGACCCTGGCCGACCGCATGCTCGAGTTGTGTGGAGCGGTGGAGGCCCGCGACATGCGCGACCAGTACCTCGACTCGATGGAGCTGGAGCGTGAGCGGGGCATCACGATCAAGCTCCAGTCCGTTCGCCTGGACTGGGGTGGCAACATCCTCAACCTCATCGACACACCCGGACACGTCGACTTCGGCTACGAGGTCAGCCGGTCCCTGGCGGCTTGCGAGGGCGTCGTCCTGCTCGTCGATGCCTCCCAGGGAATCGAAGCCCAGACCCTCGCCAACTGCTACCTCGCCATGGAGCACGACCTGGAGATCGTGGCCGCGCTCAACAAGCTCGATCTTCCCGCCGCCGATCCCGACCGGTGCGCGTCCGAGATCGAGCACGTTCTGGGAATCCCGGCCCACGAGGTTCTGCGGATCTCGGCCAAGACCGGCGAGGGGGTGCCGGAGCTGCTCGACGCCGTCGTCGAGAGGGTTCCCGCACCCTGTGGCGACCCCGAGGCTCCGTTGCGGGCCCTGATCTTCGACTCGTTCTTCGACCAGTACCGGGGGGTGGTCAGCTCGGTACGGGTCATGGACGGACAGCTGCGCAGCGGTTCGCGGTTGGTGTTCATGCAGGCCGGCACCGTTCACACCGCCGACGAGATCGGGGTGCGCACACCGAAGAACACCCCTGTGGCAGTGCTGGGCCCCGGCGAGGTCGGCTACCTGGTAGCGGGGATCAAGGACGTGGGTGAGGCCCGCTCCGGCGAGACCATCACCGAGGCCACGAGAAGGGCGACCAGCCCCCTGGAGGGCTACCGCGAACCCAAGAGCATGGTGTTCTGCGGGCTCTACCCCGTCGAGGGCGACGACTTCGAAGACCTGCGCGAGGCCCTCGAAAGGCTGCGGCTGAACGACTCGTCGTTCACCTTCGAGCCCGAGACCTCCGGTGCTCTGGGATTCGGGTTCCGGTGCGGCTTCCTGGGGCTGCTGCACATGGAGATCATCCGCGAGCGCCTCGAGCGCGAGTTCGGTCTGCGCCTCATCGCCACCGCCCCTTCGGTCGAGTACCACGTGCGCATCGGCAACGGAGACGAGCTGGTGGTCCAGAACCCCTCGCAGCTTCCACCGGCCGCCGAGGTGGCCGCCATCGCGGAACCTCAGCTGGTGTGCACCCTCATCACGCCCGCCGACTACGTCGGTACCCTCATCGACCTGTGCCAAGGGCGGCGGGGCGAGCAGCGGACCCTCGAGTACCTGTCGCCTGAGCGGGTCGAGTTGGTGTACCAGATCCCCCTGGCCGAAGTGGTCATCGACTTCTTCGATCAACTCAAGAGCCGCACGCAGGGCTACGCCAGCCTCGACTACGAGCCTGCGGGCTACGTCGAGGCCGACCTGGTGCGCGTCGACCTGCTCATGCATGGCGAGCAGGTCGATGCCTTCTCGATGATCGTGCACCGCTCCAAGGCCTCCGACTACGGCCGGCGCATGACCGCCAAGCTCAAGGAGTTGATCCCCCGCCAGCAGTTCGACATCCCCATCCAGGCGGCCATCGGGGGCAAGGTCATCGCCCGCGAGACGGTGAAGGCTTTCCGAAAGGACGTGACCGCCAAGCTCTACGGAGGCGACGTGACCCGCAAGCGCAAGCTGCTGGAGAAGCAGAAGGAAGGCAAGCGGCGGATGCGCACAGTGGGTCGGGTGGACGTCCCCCAGGAGGCCTTCATCCAGGCTCTGCGCCTGGACGACTGAGCCCTCATCACACCGCCGGCTGCCATGACTGCGGCTGCGGTGCTGGCACTCGGTACTATCGAGTGCCAGATGGCGACCGATCCCATGCTCGACGACCGAAAGGCGGCCATCCTGCGGGCGGTGGTCGAGGAGTACATCGAGACTGCACTACCGGTCGGGTCGTCCCACGTGGCACGGGCCCAGGGTGTGGATGTCTCCTCGGCGACAGTACGCAACGAGATGGCGCTTCTCGAACAAGAGGGCTACCTGGAGCAGCCCCACACCAGCGCGGGTCGGATCCCCACCGACAAGGGGTACCGCTTCTTCGTCAACCAGCTCGAGGTGGAACCCGCCCTGGACCGGTCCCGGCGCCAGCAGGTGACATCGTTCTTCGCCCGGACCCACGGTGAGCTCCAGACCATGCTCAACGACACCAGCCGGCTGCTGGCGAACCTCACCGACTACGCCGCTCTGGTGGTGGCCCCCCACACCGAGGGGGCGGCGGTGCGATCGGTCCAGCTCGTGGGGATCTCCGAGCGTCTGGCCGTCCTGGTGTTGGTGCTCGCCGACGGACACGTGGACAAGCACACCATCGAGCTGCCTGAGGGGTTCGACGACGGCCGCTTGGCCGCGGCCACAGTGAAGCTCAGCGAGGCCCTGGTGGGTTCCTCGACGGTGGCCGGCTGGGCGCCTCTTGCCAGCGGCGACGAACTGCTGGATGAACTGCTGGCCCGGTGCCAGGCGGCGCTGGGCACCCACCCGGTGGGGGAGTCCGAGGAGGTGTTCGTCGGGGGTGCCGCCCGCATGGCGGGGTCGTTCGAAGCGGTCGAGACGTTGCGTCAGGTGTTGAGCATCCTCGAGGAGCAGCTGGTGGTGGTGTCGCTGGTCCACGACGTCCTGTCCAGGGGCTTGAACGTGGCCATAGGGTCCGAGACGGGTCTACAACACCTGAGCGAGTGTTCGGTGGTGGTGGCTCCCTACGAGGTGGAAGGCGAGCCGGTGGGTGCGGTGGGTGTGCTGGGGCCCACCCGGATGCACTACCCGGAGGCGTTGGCTGCAGTGGCTGTCGTGAGCCGGCGCCTCAGCGATCATCTCTCCGAGGGCAGCCCATGACCGAGCGCGACCTGTACGAGGCGCTCGGCGTCGGCCGCGACGCCAGCGAGGACGAGCTGAAGCGGGCCTACAAGCGCCTGGCCCGCCAGTACCACCCCGATGTGAACCCCGATCCTGAGGCCGAGGCCCGCTTCAAGGAGGTGGCCCTGGCCTACGAGACCCTCTCGGATCCCGAACGCCGACGTAGATACGACATGTTCGGCCAAGTCGGCGGAACTGGTGGAGGAGGGGGCGACCCCTTCGGTGGCGGACTGGGTGACATCTTCGAGGCCTTCTTCGGCTCGGGTAGCCCCTTCGGAGGGTGGGGGTCCGGCGGGCCTCAGGGACCGCCGCGGGGCGCCGACCTCGAGGTCGTGGTCGACATCGACTTCGAGGAGATGGTGTTCGGCTGCCAACCCGAGGTGACCGTACGCACTGCGGTGGCCTGTGAGACCTGTGCCGCCAGCGGGGCCGCTGCGGGCACCTCGTCCTCGCAGTGCGGGGGCTGTGGAGGGGCCGGCCAGGTGCGGCGAGTTCGCGAGTCCTTCCTGGGTCAGATGGTCACCACCAGCGCTTGCCCCCAGTGCGGCGGCCTGGGGGAGGTCGTGGCCGACCCCTGCGGGGACTGCAGGGGTGAGGGTCGGGTCGTGACCGATCGGTCCTACACCGTGAACGTCCCTGCCGGCGTCGATCCCGAGAAGGTCCTGCGCCTGGCGGGTCGGGGTGCGGTGGGTCCCCGAGGCGGACCTCCGGGGGACTGTTCGTCGGTGTCCGGGTGCGACCCCACGATCGCTTCTTGAGGCACGGGTCTCGACCTGGTTCACGAGCTGAACCTGCCGATGACCCAGGCGACGCTGGGTGCTGTCCTGGATTACGAGACCCTCGACGGCACAGAGACGCTCGAGGTGGCGCCGGGCACCCAGACCGGTCAGGTGTTCCGCCTGCGGGGTAGAGGCGTGCCCACCGGGCGTGGGGGCCGGCGCGGGGACCTGCTGGTCCACGTGGTCGTGGAGGTGCCGGACGATCTCGATGCCGAGCAGGAGCAGACTGCTGCGCCAGTTGGCCGAGTTGCGTGGAGAGGAGGTGCAGCCACCCAGCGAGGGGCTGCTCCGCCGGATCCGCTCGGCCTTCTCCTGAGATGGTGCCGGTCGACTTCGGTGCAGAGGACGTCGCGGCTCAGGTGTTCGTTGGAGATCTCGAGGCGCTGGTCCTCGAACCTGGCGACTTCCATCACCTGGGACGGGTGCTGCGCCTCCGGGCGGGGGAGGCAGTACGGGCCTCGGACGGTCGCGGTGGGTGGCGAGCGTGTCGCTGGGCGGCTCGTGATGTTCTCGAACCCGATGGCCCGGTCAGCCGCCAGCAGCGGGTCGCACCAGAGGTGACGGTGGGCTTCTCGCTGGTCAAGCGGGACCGCCCGGAGTGGATCGTCCAGAAGCTCACCGAGCTGGGGGTCGACGTGATCATCCCGTTAGCCGCGCAGCGCTGCGTGGTGCGCTGGGAAGGAGAGCGGGGTGGGCGCCACCTGGACCGACTCCGGGTGGTGGCAAGGGAAGCTGCGGCCCAGAGCAGGCGGGTCTGGTTGCCCTCCGTGGAACCCCTGGCGACTCCCCGCGATGTGCTGGTCCGCCCGGATGTGGTGCTGGCCGACCAGGATGGCGGACCGGTGTCGTTGGACACCCCTGCGGTTCTGGTGGGTCCCGAGGGCGGGTGGAGCCCTGAGGAGCTGGCCGCGGGCGCCACTCGAGTGGGGTTGGGCAGCCAGGTACTTCGGGCCGAGACAGCGGCGGTGACCGCCGGTGCCCTCCTGACCGCCCTGCGGGCAGGCCTGGTGGCCGAGGTGAGGCCAGACACAGCAGACTGAGGTTCGTGAGGTCGATCCGCGACCGCGTCAGTGCTTGAAGACCGCCACGACGTCGAGTTCGCGTGCGTTCTCGCCTACATCGAGCCGGTCGACCGTGCGGTAGGAAGCACCCTCGGGATCGCGGTACCGGAGGAGCTCGGCAACGCCGGGCCTTGGATCGATCAGCCAGACTTCGGGCACGCCGGCCTTCGCGTACGCGATGAGCTCGGGTCCACGGTCGTGCAGCTGGGTCGTCACGCTCACTTCGACCGCGATCCTTCACCGCCGACGCGGGGATAGCCGAGTCCGGATCCCTGGTGACCGATCCGTCGATCACGTAGACGTCGGGGTCGAATGGTCATGTCGCTCACATGCACGCTGCCGGCGTGGCGGACGACGTCGTCTGGCAAGGCTGCGTGGAGCTTGTGTGAGAGGTCCATCACGGTGTCGGCATGCCGGTTGTACTCGGGGGTCACGTCGTACGCCACTCCCTCGACGAGCTCGGTTGATTCCCAACCGAAGTCACGAACGATGCGGACGTACTCGTCGACGGTCATGCGAGGGATCTCTTGTGTGACGGCCACGGGGCTCACCTCGTTCGAACGGATGTGCTCGGGGAAGCACCTCATCGTCCCACGGACGGTACGTGCTCAGCGCTCGAGGATCGTCGCTGACGTCGAGCGTCCTGGCGTTCTCGCCGACGTCGAAGCGATCGACCGTGCGGTACGAGGCACCGTCGGGTTGCGGTAGCGGACGAGCTCGTCGATGCCCGGTCGAGGATCGATCAGCCACACCTCGGGCACGCCGGCCTTGGCGTAGGCGATGAGCTTGGCACCCCGATCGTGCAGCTGCGTCGTGACGCTCACCTCGATGACGAGCTGCAGAGCCGACACTGGGACAACGCCATCGGGGTCGAGGTCGACGGATCGATCGACGACGTAGACGTCAGGCTCGACGAGTGAGAGCGACGAGAGTCGAACGCTGCCGGAGAACCTGGTCCAATGCTGATCGAACCAGGCGTCCATCTTTCGGAACACATCATCGACGGTCCCGGCATGCCGGTTGTACTCGGGGGTCACGTCGTAGACCACTCCCTCGACGAGCTCGGTTGATTCCCAACCGAAGTCACGAACGATGCGGACGTACTCGTCGACGGTCATGCGATGGATCTCTTCCGCGACGGCCACGGGGCTCACCTCGTTCGAACGGATGTGCTCGGGGAAGCGGGCTCATCGTCCCACGGAACC
The DNA here is from genome assembly GCA_963719935.1 of uncultured Actinomycetes bacterium. Taxonomy (GTDB): domain Bacteria; phylum Actinomycetota; class Acidimicrobiia; order Acidimicrobiales; family CAVRDY01; genus CAVRDY01. The sequence goes on from CAVRDY010000004.1 coordinate 137,834, forward strand.
GCGAGGAGGAACAACCGTTCTTCGTCGTTGCACGAGGACAAGGACAGCGAAGGGTCGGATTCGGGATCGAGCGAGGCGACCCCGTCCACGGTGTGCAGGCCCGGTTCGAGCAGGGAGTGAGGACTGACCCGGACACTCCCAGCGAACCGAGTCACGTCCCCTGGCAGTCGGTCACGGTGCCTGGCCACCGGGTGCGACCGACGGTCACTCTCCGCGTTATCCTGGACTGGCCCGGGCAAGGCGAAGCCAGGGCGGAGTCGACACCCACCGCAGTGACCCGAACCCAGGGCGGTGCCCGGTCCGGGGGAACGAACAGGGGAGAGCGGCCCCGGAGGGAGCAGGACATGGACCACGATCACGCGCCCGACGGGTACCGCCGGCGGGTCGGCGAGCGGCTGCGCACCATCCGCAAGCAGCAGAGGCTTTCGTTGCAGGAGGTCGAGCGCCGCTCGGACCAGGAGTTCAAGGCCTCTGTGCTGGGAGCCTACGAGCGTGGCGAGCGCTCGATCTCGGTGCCACGGCTGCAACGACTGGCTCAGCTTTACCACGTACCCGTGGACCAGCTGTTGCCCGTCCTTGCCGAACCGGCCGCAAGCGATCTGGACCTGCGGGACCGGACCACCCCAGACGCGGTCAAGATCGACCTCACCCGCCTCGAGGCCGTCGAAGGCCCCGAGGCGGTACTGCTGGCCCGCTACCTGGGTACGATCCAACGCCAGCGTCAGGACTTCAACGGGCGGGTCCTGACCGTTCGCCGTGACGACCTGCGGGCCATCGCCTGCATCCTGGGCACACCGGTGGAGCAGGTGGGCTCCCACCTGGAGTCCCTGGGCCTGACGCTGCACAGCCTGGTCAGCCGCTGAGGCTGGCCGGCACCGGAGGCAGGTGCAACACCTGCCCGGGGATGAGCAGATCAGCGTCATCAGGATCGACCAACTCGCCCCGGTTGGCCTCGATGAGCGACACCCAGTAGGTGAGGATCTCCTCGTCAGCGGGGGCGTGGCCCCGGTGGTCAGCGAGGGTCTCGGCGGCGATCGACCAGAGGTGGTCACCGGCGGACACCTCCCACAGCTCGGGGGGCTGGGCCGTGTTGTCGGGGAGGTGGTCGGACGCGGAGTCGGACGCGGCATCGGACCCGGAGGCAGCCTGCGGATCCTCGATCATCGGGGAGGTGCTGGGGGCCGAGTGGCCGGTGGAAGGCCCTGCCTGGGGTGCAGTGGGCGATACGCCGGGCGGGTCGGCGGCGGGAGCGCTCACCTGTGGCGGAGGCGGGGTGCCGACCGGCCCGTCCAGAACCACCATCACCGCTACCGGGCCATCGCTGTCGACAGGTTCTGGGCCGGCCGGTTCCGGCTGGGCCGAGCCTGAGTTGCTCAACTCCGGGCCCGCCGGTACCCGATCTGACGCAGGGACGGAATGGGTCGTCCCCGAATCGAGGGGGACCATGCGAGCCACCGACACGTCCGCAACCGGGGTGCCTGCCGGGTCAGAACTGGGGACAGTCACGGGGGCGGATGGGACCGAGGTGGAGGTGCTGGCCGGAGGCGTTTGCGGGGTGGCAGGGCTGGCACCTGCGGCCAGCGCCAGGGTCGGGCTGCAGGTGCCCAGCAATCCGATGGCGATGCCCTTTCCCAGAGCGCGTTCCGCCAGCCGGTGGCGCAGGCGCGCCACCTCGGGCGCCCGGGCGCCAGATGGCTGGGAACGGGCCACACGAGACGTGGCGATGGCGGTGAGGAGCAGTTCGCGGACGACCGCTACCAGGCAGCCCACACGCAGCAAGGTCATGGCCACCAGGAGGGGACCGTGGTGGGCCACGGCCTGGTGCAAACCGCCGGGAGTGGGGTGCGGAGCGGGCAGGGCCGGACCGAGCGCGACCATGGCGACCAAAGCGCCCATGAGCACCCCCAGCCAAGCTACGAGTGGGCCCAGCCGGGCAAGAGCCGTGGATGGCGAAGGGGCCCGCCTGCTCGTTCGTGATGTGGTCATGGGACCTCCTGTGAGGGGATGAGGGACGGCTCTGGGGGGCTGGGGGACGGGTCGACCGGTACGGGCGGACCGCTGTGACGGCGGACCGACAGACGCGGGCAGGACGAGGGCGTGTCTCCCCTTGGCTCGGCCGCCAGGGTGGCCCCGCCGGGTACCACGGCAACCCGGGGCGCCATGGCGGGCGTTCCGGGCTCGGCCCAGGTGGTGAAGACGAAGACTTCGCCACTCGCCGGCCGCAGTAGTGCCGGCGTGGCCTGCCCGTCACAGTCCCAATCACCGACGAGCACCTGGTCGCCGTCGACGCCGGCTGCAAAGCGTCGCGCCCCGACCTCGATCACCTGACCTTTGACGACGACGGTCTCGGCGCAGCCGTCGGCGTCGGTGTCCACGGGGCCGACCCGCTCGGCGGGATCCAACTGACCGGCGGTCTCGTCGCAGGGCGGTTCGGTCGATAAGGGTCCGATCGGCGCCGGTGCGTCACTGCCGGGGGCCGGAGCAGAGGCTGAGGTGGGCCATCTGCCCACGGTGAGTGCCACCACAGCCAAGGCCACCATGGCCCCAGCGACCGTCCCGGCGACCAGCGTGGTCCGACGGTGCTTCGGGGGTGGGGGAGTAGCGTCATCGATCGGTCGCAGGCGGTCCATGGCCTCCCAGAGGTCACAGCTGTCGGCACCTGGCACCCCGGGCGACCCGGAAGCAGCGCTGGGACTGGAGTCCCTATTGGTGGATGGCCCTGAGGCGGTGAGCGTGCTGGCCGGCGCGGAAAGCCTGGTTGTCCCCCGGTGTTGGGCGGCGGGCGTGGCAAGCAGCCTCTCCGGGGAGGCGAAGGTGGCCTCGGGGACCAGGTCCGCCAGAGCGGTGGCCAGGGCGCGGGCCCCAGGGCGGCGGGTGGGGTCGTTGTGGGAGGCGCGGCGCTGCCAGGCCGGCCACCACCTTGTGCAGGTGCCGGGGCCAGTGCCTACGACCCCGCACCGCCCAGCGGGCGCCTTCGTGCTCGGCGTCCATGTCGGCTTGGTCCACGAGGTGATCGAGGAGCGCGCCGAAGGCGGCGATGTCAGCGGAGGCGTGTCCCTCGTGGAGGGGGTCTCCGGGCAGCGCCCCGGTGCTGGCCTGCCCCAGACCGCAGAGCACCGGCCGGCCGTCTGTGGCCAGGAGCACGTGGTCGGGGCTGAGGGCCCCATGGGTGGCGCCGGCCTGGTGCAGGTCGGCCAGGGTGGTGGCCACCGCCGCTGCCACCGCCACCGCATGAGCCAGGGTCGGAGGGCGGTGCGTGGCCAGCGAATGGCTTCCCACCCAGCGGGTAGACAGGCCCGAGCCGTCGCAGCCCACCACCGACACGAGGCCGGGGTGAGCCATGGATGAGAGGACCTCGGCCTCGCGTGCCAGACGGGCGCGGTCGGATTCGTCTCGGGG